>NZ_JBIUAF010000008.1:0-480614 GCF_044547285.1 Nocardia sp. NPDC052566
CCCCACCCACCCCCCCCGGGGGCCGACAACCCGTCGTCTTAATTTTTTGAAAACCCCCCCCCCCAATAGGCGGGGGCAGGCTTAAAACGCCCCCCGGGGGGGGGGGGCCCCCCCCCCGCCCCGCTTCTGTCTGTGTCCGCTCGGGTTGTCCCCTCCGAACGGATCAGCCGAGGCTGAAGGGCTGACCCCACAGCGTCACGATGGAGACCACGTTGTCGGTCTCGACCTTGACCCGGACGAACGAGCGCGCCTGCGCGTAACCGGCGCAGCCGTTCACGGCGATGGTCGCGTCGTTGTAGGTGACGGCACCGTGCGTGCCCTTGAACTTGGTGCGCTTCTTGTGCGCCTCGTTGCCGAAGTCATCGGCCTCTTCGACGTCGAGCAGCTGCAGCACCTTCGCCTGGCCGGGGCCGAGGGTCAGGGCGCCACCGGCCTTGGCGGAGAAGTCAGGCTTCTTGCCCTCCCAGTCCGTCTTGCCGCCGCCGGCACCGCTGACGTTGCCGCCGACGATGTTGACCTGGCAGCCGACCACGTAACCCGGGAAGATCTGGCCGCCCTTGGCAGCCTTGCCCTCCAGGTCGACAACGGCGCGGCCGCTGGCCCACACGTTGCGCGAGAGCGGGGTGCCGTTCATCGACGGGTTGATGTTCGCCGACTCGTTTTCCATCTTGACGTGCACGATGGTGCCGTCGTCGAGCGTCTCGGTGATCTCGCCGCCCGGCAGCGGGATGAAGGTGTCGGCGTTGGCGGCACCGGTGGAAAGCAGGCCCACAGCGACGGTGGCGGCGGCTCCTACACCGGCCATCCGCGCCACGATCTTACGGTTGATCATATTTCCTTTGCCCCTCAGGGAATGAGTTCGCTTGTGCGAGAAAAGATTTGAGGAATCTTGCCGACATCAGCCGACGCTGAACGGCATCCCGTAGAGGATGGTCTTCGAGTACTCGTCACCGATGATCTCGACGACGGTGTAGGAGCGCGCCTGGGCGTAGCCCGCGCAGCCCTGGATCTCGATCTCGGTGTCCTTGTACTGGACCGAGTAGGTGCCGGGCTTCAGGATGTCCTTGCCGTCGATGGCGACGAACTTGATCTCACCGGGGCCGAGCTTCACACCGAGCGAGCCGTTGAGGCCGGGGCCGACGTTACCGATGCTGACGTCGCCGCCGAGCGCGAACGCGTCGCTCGCGATGCTGACCTGGCAGCCGATGATGTAGCCGGTGCTCAGGCGGGAGGCGCCGTGCGTCGAGGAGTTGTTGGTACCCGGGATGTTCTGGGCGCCGTTGTTCGGGCCGACCTTGCCCTCGGGGGTGGCGGTGACTTCGGCCTTCGCCTTACCCGAAACCCACACGACACGACCCGCGCCGTTGGCCGCGAGGGACGGCGAGACCGTTGCGCTTTCCTGGGTGCGGTTGATCGTGACGCCCGGGCCGATCTGCTGGCCATCAGGCAGCGGCACAAAGACATCCGCGTTCGCGGCGCCGGTCGAGAACAGGCCCATGGCCACGGCGGCAACCGCGGTACCGATGGACGCGGCCCGGGCACCATGACGCAGACCGTTGGTGCGGTTCTTGCTCATACTTCCCCTCATCAGGTTCTAGCGTTCGGCCTCGTCACGAGACCTGTTATGTCCGTTTCCGGCGTGCAGAGCATAACGGAACGCCATGCCTGCCAACGGAATTGCTGGCCGTCCGATCAGTGAATGATCATGGACAAAAGCGCAACCGGCAAGTTACCGCTAGGTATCCAGCTAGCGGCTATCTCGTGGGACGCTCCGGGCGCGCGCACATATCTGATCGTGAATCTGCTTGTGCGACAAGTGGGCGGGCGAACTGTTCATATTGTTCATGCCGAACGGTCTTCGAACACAAAGGAAACGGGCCCGTCGTGTTGTCGACGAGCCCGAATCCTTTGTTGCGAGAAGTTAACTGATGGAGGGTCTATCGAGCAGGAGCTCGAATCAGCCGAGGCTGAAGGGCTGACCCCACAGCGTCACCCAGGTGATGACGTTGTCGGTCTCGACCTCGACGCTGACGAACGAGCGCGCCTGCGCGTAGCCGGCGCAGCCGCTCAGGCCGATGGTTTCATCGGACCAGGTGGCAGAGCCGCTGTTGCCCTTGAAAGGCCAACTCCGCTTGTGGGTTTCGTTACCGAAGTCGTCCGCCTTCTCGCGGTCGATCACGTTGAACCTGGTCGCCTGGCCCGGGCCGAGAGTCAGGGCCGCGCCGCTGCTCGCGCTCGCCTCGACCTTCTTGCCATCCCAGGTTCCGCCGACGCTGCCATCGCCGGTGACGCCGCCGCCAGAGATGTTCACCTGGCAGCCGACAACATAGCCCGGGATGATGGCGCCGCCGACGGTGGAGTTGTTACCGGACAGTTCGACCTGGGCACTCGCGGAGACCCACGCGTTGCGGTGCACCGGAGTGGCGCCCATGGACGGGCTGATGTTGGCGGACTCACCGACCAGCTTGATGGTCACCACGGTGCCGTCGGACAGCGTCTTGGTGAGCTCGCCGCCCGGCAGCGGGACAAAGGTGTCGGCGTTCGCCGCACCTGTGGAGAACAAGCCGAGTGCCATTGTGGCGGCGGCGCCGACACCGGCCACCCGCGCCACATTCTTACGGTTGATCATTGTTCCTTTACCCCTCGAGGGTTGAATTCGCTTCAGCGAGAAAGATTTCCGATGGTTCGACAAGTCGTCAGCCGATGCTGAACGGCATCCCGTACAGGGTGGTCTTCGAGTAGTGGTCGCCGATGATCTCGACGACGGTGTAGGAACGCGCCTGCGCGTAACCCGCGCAACCCTGGATCTGGATCTCCGCGTCCTGGTACTCGACCGAGTACACACCCGGCTTGGTGATGTCCTTCGAGTCGATTCCTACGAACTTGACCTCGCCGGGACCAAGCGACACGCCGATCGAGCCGCCGACGGCGCCGCTGCTCAGATTGACGCTGCCGGAAACACCGGCCGAGATCGCATGATCGGAAATCGCCACCTGGCAGCCCACGACGTACCCGGTGTTGATCTGGGACGTGCCATGTGTCGAGGAGTTATTGGTACCCGGGAAATTGGTGGCGCCGTTGTTCGGGCCCACCTTCCCCTCCGGGGTAACCGAGACATCGGCGATGGCGTTGCCGGAAACCCAGACAACGCGACCAGCGCCGTTGGCGGCCAACGACGGCGAAATCACCGCGTGTTCGCCGTTGCGCGTAATGGTGACACCCGGGCCGACCTTCTGTCCGTCCGGCAACGGTACAAAGACATCGGCGTTCGCGGCACCGGTCGAGAACAGGCCCATAGCCACAGCAGCGGCGGCGCCTATACCCGCGAAACGGGTGCCGCGACGCAGACCGGCGGTGCGGTTGTTGCTCATACTTCCCCTCATCAGGTTCTAGCGGTCGACCCCGGGGTTTTACCGAGGCCGAAAGATGTCCCTTTCAGGTCAGCCGAACTCGTGGAATGTCTTGTCCACCATGGGATCTGCCGACCGTCTCGTCCCATCTCGTCGATGAACGATCTTGGGGCAGGGCCCATGGTATTGCTTTCTCACGAATCTCTCAGGCATTTGGACCAAGTTGCGTACAACTGACCAACTCAGCGTTAACATCCTGAATCGTGTTGAGCGGCAAAGGGTCCCAAAATGGGACGAGCCCGTTGCGAATGCAACGGGCTCGTTCGATTTGCCGCGGGATCACTACCCGCCGTTTGTCAGCCGATGCTGAAAGGCTGACCCCACAAAGTCACCCAGGTGATGACGTTATCGGTCTCCACCTCGACGCTCACGAAAGAGCGCGCCTGGGCGTAGCCAGCGCAGCCGCTCAGGCCGATGGTCTCGTCGGACCAGGTGACCGAACCGCTGTTGCCCTTGAACTTGTTGCGCTTCTTGTGCACTTCGTTGCCGAAGTCGTCCGCCTGCTCGAGATCGAGCACGTAGAAGGACCGCGCCTGGCCGGGGCCGAGGTTCAGGTTGGCGCCGCTGCCCGCGCTGGCGGTCGGCTTGGTCTGGTCACCGCTCCAGTCCAGGCCGACGCTGCCGTCGTGGCTGGTGCCGCCGCCGGCGATGTTCACCTGGCAGCCGACGGTGTAACCCGGGAAGATCGCACCGCCGGTGGCGGTGCTGTTACCCGAGATTTCGACCTGCGCGCTACCCGTGACCCACGCGTTGCGGTGCACCGGGGTGGCGCCCATGGACGGGCTGATGTTGGCGGACTCACCGACCAGCTTGATGGTCACCACGGTGCCGTCGGACAGCGTCTTGGTGAGCTCGCCGCCCGGCAGCGGAACGAAGGTGTCGGCGTTGGCCGCGCCGGTGGACAGCAGGCCCATGGCCACGGTGGCGGCGGCGCCGACACCGGCCAGCCGTGCCACGTTCTTACGGTTGATCATGTTCGCATTCCCTCGAGGGTTGTATTCGCTTCAGCGAGAAGAGTGTTCGTTTCCATTGGCGGCGTGCACGAGCCCGGAAATGGCCTGGCGGCACCGCGGCGACTCCGAAAGACGTCAGCCGATGCTGAACGGCGCCCCGTACAGGGTGGTCTTCGAGTAGTGGTCACCGATGATCTCGACCACGGTGTAGGAACGCGCCTGGGCATAGCCCGCGCAACCCTGGATCTGGATCTCGGCGTCCTGGTACTCGACCGAGTACACACCGGGCTTGGTGATGTCCTTCGAATCGATCTGGACGAACTTGACCTCACCGGGGCCGAGCTGCAGGCCGATCGAACCGCCGACCGAACCGCCGTCGAGGTTGACACTGCCCGAAACGCCGGCCGAGATGGCGTTATCGGCGATGGCAACCTGGCAGCCGACGATGTAGCCGGTGTTGATCTGGGATGCGCCGTGGGTCGAGGAGTTGTTGGTACCCGGGGCGCCGGTCGCGCCGTTGTTCGGGCCGACAGTGCCCTCCGGGGTAACAGCGACATCAGCGATCGCGTTGCCGGAGACCCAGACAACGCGGCCCGCACCATTGGCGGCCAGCGACGGCGAAATCACGGCATGCTCGCCGGTACGGGTGACGGTCACGTTCGGGCCGACCTTCTGGCCGTCCGGCAGCGGCACGAAGACATCGGCATTCGCAGCGCCGGTCGACATCAGGCCCAAGGCCACGGCAGCGGCGGCGCCAACGCCCGCGACGCGGGCACCGCGACGCAGACCGCTGGTACGGTTCTCGCTCATACTTCCCCTCATCAGGTTCAAACAGTCAACCTCGACCATCGAGGCTGGAATGGTCCTCTCAGGCCCAGCTCAGTTTGTCGCCTCCATGTTGCCGATTTGTAACCGGCTGTTATTTCGGCGCAACGACAGAGCTGGCGAAGGAACCGAGCCGGGTTCCGCCGGGACTGCCGCTGACGTGGCATCCCCGGGCCTTCAGGGTCCAGTTGTGGGTTGGCTCGTGAGCGAACATTAAACCGTTGGTAACTTTCCCGCAACGGTGGACTCGATAAACGCTGCCATGTGATCCGGCTCACAGCTCGTCGCATAAAGGTATCGCGCGACGTGCATAAATACCCCGGACATGGCGCGCTCGACGGCCGCACGGAAGGGCCGGAGTCGCGGAAGCGCCAGGTGTGCAAGTACGAGCCGACACCGTAAAAGTATCGCTAAGAATTAACGGCCAGGGCAGACAATCACGGCCAGATCACGGGAAAGTGAATGCAGATTTACGCAGCGGCGCCGTAGGTCGGCCTCAGCCGTGATGGGGCGGCACCTGGTCCCGCAACCACTCGTCGGAGCTCGATCCGCGCCCGGTGTCGTGGTCGCGTTCATCGCTGGTGGTGTCGGGCAGCGCGTCGCCGAAGATCCGGGCCAGACGCGCCGAATCCCTCGCCCGGCGATCGGCCGGACGAGGGTCTTCGGTGGAATCGGTGGCGGAAATTATTCGGCCAATCCGGAGAGTTCGCCGATGACGCGGCTGGCCAGCGGCCCGAGGGTCGCCATGCCGTCGCGCACCGCGGACCTGGTGCCGGGCAGATTCACCACGAGGGTGCTACCCGAGATGCCCGCCAGGCCGCGCGAAAGACCGGCGTCGAGCGAACCGGCGACGCGGCCCGAGGAGCGCAGCGCCTCGCTGATACCGGGCAGTTCACGGTCGAGCACCTGGCTGGTCGCCTCGGGGGTGACGTCACGCGGCGACATGCCGGTGCCGCCCACCGAGATCACCAGGTCGACGCCGCCGATCACGGCGGTGTTGAGCGCGTTGCGGATCTCCACCTCATCGGCCTGCACCGACACCGAAGCGTCGACAAGGAAACCCGCCTCGGTGAGCAGCTCGGTGACGAGCGGCCCTAGCGAGTCCACACCTCCATGTGCCGTTCGATCGTCGACGACCACCACCAGAGCACGCCCCGCCACAGGAGCATCGATTTCCATGCTGCTCACCGTAGCGCTTGCGTTCAGAACCTCGGCGGTCGCGCTCAACAGCTCACGGTCCTCCGCGAGCAGGTCCGGATCGAGGCCGAGTTCCACCGCGCCGAGCCTGGGGGTCCAACCACCGGGAAGTACGCGCATCATCGGCCACCGTCCGCCGGGGCACCGGCGAGGGTCACCTCGACGGTCTTGGGATTGTTGCCTTGTTCATCGGTATAGGTGATCTTCACCTTGTCTCCCGGTTGGTGCGAGCGGATCGCGGCGACGAGCGCGTCGCCGGAGTCGATGGCGCGGTCGTTCACCTTGGTGACGATCGCGTTCGCGGGGATGCCCGCCTTCGCGGCCGGGCCGTCGGGTGTCGACTCGATCACCCGTGCGCCGTTGACGGTGTCCTGGCGCTGGATCTTGATGCCGATCTGGGCGTAGGTCGCGTGGCCGGTCTTGATCAGCTCGTCGGCGACGCGGCGGGCCTGATCGACCGGAATCGCGAAGCCGAGGCCGATCGAACCGCTTTGCGCCCCTGCCATTTCGGCGGTGCCGAGGGTGGCGATCGCGGTGTTGATGCCGATCAGCTTGCCGCTGGCGTCGACGAGGGCGCCGCCGGAGTTGCCGGGGTTGATCGCCGCATCGGTCTGGATGGCGTCGATGACGGTGTTCGGCACGTTCGGGTTCTGGCCGCCCTCACCGCTGGTGGAGACCGGGCGGTTCAACGCGGAGACGATGCCGGTGGTGACGGTGCCCGCCAGGCCGAGCGGCGCGCCGATGGCCACCACCGGCTGACCGATCTGCAGATTCTGCGACGAGCCCAGTTCGATCGGGGTCAGCCCGCTCTTGCCGGTCACCTTGATGACGGCGAGGTCGGAGACGGGGTCCGTGCCGACCAGGCTGGCCGACGCCGAGCTGCCGTCGTTGAACATGACCTCCATCTTGGCGTTCGGACCACCGCCGGAGGCGACGTGATTATTGGTCAGGATCAGGCCGTCGGAGGACAGGATCACCCCGGAGCCCTCACCCTGGGCGCGATTGCTCGCCACCTTGATCGTCACCACGCTCGGCAGTACCTTCTGCGCGACCGCCTGGGTGGAGCCTGCCGGTGCGTTGGCGGCGTTGTTGACGTTGGGCTTCGGCGCGTCGAGCGCGTTGGTCACCACCGAATGACCGGTGTCGTTGCGGGTGGCCAGCGAGCCGACCGCACCGCCGACGCCACCGCTGACCAGTGCGAGCACCACGGCGCCCGCGACGAGCCCGGCACGGACCGGTTTGCGCTGCGGCTGCGGCGGCTGCGCGCCGAAGGCGGCGCCGGGCACCGGGCCGGGCGGGGGCGGATCGAATGTGGAGGCCGCGTAGTCCGGGCCGGGAAACGACTGAGTCGCCTGCGGCGGGGCGTTGAATTGCGACTGCCCGCCATAGGTCCCGAAGGGCTGAGTCGGGTTGTGCGGCGGCGGGTAGTGCCCCATCGGCTGCTGCCCCATCGGGTGCTGCTGCGCCTCGTAGGCTCCCAGCGGCGGCTCGTAGCCGGGCTGGGGTGCCGGGATCTGCTCGGTCGGCTGGTGATCCGGTACGGCATTCGCCGTCGCCGGCTCGTCCCGCCGGTCCTTCGAATCCTCGGTCATGGACTCCTCGTTTCTCCTTGCGTTGCCACCTAGCTTGGTGACACCGACTGAGAGCGGACTGAGACCCTGCTTTCAGTTCTCCGAGATCTGTGCGGACTGACCACCCTCCCCAGGCAACACGATACGGATCAAAGCGCCGTAGCGCGTGGAAGTGTCGATGCTGATGGTGCCGCCGTGTTTGGTCACCACCTGTTTGACGATGGCCAGCCCGAGGCCGGAGCCCGGCATCGAGCGCGAGGCGGTGGTCCGGTAGAACCGCTCGAACACCAGCTCGCGCTCGTTGGGCGGGATGCCTGGTCCGGCGTCGTCGACGGCGAGCTCGAGCAGCCCGCGCCCGGTTTCGCGCATAGTGACCTTTACCTGCGCGCCCGCCGGGCTCCATTTCGCCGCGTTGTCGAGCACATTGAGAATGGCGCGCTCCAGCCCGGCCTCGTGGCCGTAGACGAACCACGGCCGCAGCTCGGCCACGAATTCGATCGATCCGCGCCTGCGCCTTGCCCGTTCGAGCGCCCGCTCGGTGACCTCACCGAGATCGACGCGCTCGTAGACGGTTTCGGGCGCGTCCTCGCGCGCCAGGTCGACCAGGTCGCCGACCAGCGTGGACAGCTCCTCGATCTGGGCCATCACATCCGAGCGCAGCTCGGCCATGTCCTCGTCCGGAATGCGTGGCGCACCAGGGCGACTGGAGGCCATCAGCAGTTCGGTATTGGTGCGCAGCGAGGTGAGCGGCGTGCGCAGCTCGTGCCCGGCGTCGGCGACCAATCTGCGCTGCCGGTCCCGCGATTCGGCGAGCGCGCGCAGCATGGTGTTGAAACTCTCGGTGAGCCTGGCCAGTTCGTCGTCGCCGGTGACCGGGATCGGGGTCAGGTCATCCGTGCGGGCGACCCGCTCGGTGGCCGCGGTGAGCCGGGCGATGGGCCGCAGGCCGGTGCGGCCGACCGCGGTGCCCGCGCCCGCGGCGAGCACGACACCGCAGCCGCCGACCACGAACAGCAGCCAGGCCAGCCGGTCGAGCACCTCCCTGGTCGGCTGCAGCCGCTGCGAAATCACCAGCGTCGATCCGGAATTCGTGCGCCTGGCGAGCACCCGCTGATTGCTGACGGTGCGCAGCGAGGAGGACAGCTCCCCGCGCGCGACCGCGAGTTCCTGGACGCCGACCGGCGGATTCGTCTGCTGCGGCGGCAGATACGAGCGCAGGTCGGGAAAGATCAGCGCGACGCCGATGTCGTTGGAGTACAGGCTCGCCACCAGAATCGACTGGAAGCCGAGGCTTTCGATGTTGTGGTCGATCATGGTGGCCGCGCGGGCCTCCAGCTGCTTGTCCACGTCGTCGTTGAGTGAGCGCGCCACCAGCGCGTAGGCCGCGATGGAGGTGACGGCGACGGCGATGGCCACCACGGATGCGGCGAGCAGCGTCACCCGCCAGCGCAGCGAGACCGAGCGGGTCAGCGGCATCGGCGGGCGCATATCCGCCGGATCGAGCGGACGATGCTGATCGAGCGCGGCGACGACGGGTCGCCGGGGAACGGTACGTGCCATGCCGGGCGGCCTACGGAGGCGTTTCGCGCAGCACGTAACCGACGCCACGCACGGTATGAATGAGGCGCGGCTCACCCTCGGCCTCGGTCTTGCGGCGCAGATATCCGATGTACACCTCGAGTGCGTTGCCCGAGGTCGGGAAGTCGTAACCCCAGACCTCCTCGAGTATCCGGCTGCGGGTCAGCACCCGGCGCGGATTGGCCATCAGCATCTCGAGCAACGAGAACTCGGTACGGGTCAGGCTGATCGAACGCTCGCCGCGAGATACCTCACGCGTCACCGGATCCAGCGACAAGTCGGCGAACTGCATCGCCTCCGATGTTTCACCGGGATCGACGGCGGTGCGCCGCAACAGCGCCCGCAAACGCGCCAGCAATTCCTCCAACGCGAAAGGCTTCGGCAAATAATCGTCGGCGCCCGCATCGAGTCCGGCAACCCGCTCCGACACCGAATCCCGTGCGGTCAAAACGAGAATCGGCAGATCGTCACCCGTGCTGCGCAGGCGACGGCACACCTCGAGGCCGTCGAGCCGAGGCATCATCACATCGAGCACGAGCGCGTCGGGACGCTGCGCGGTTGCCTTCTCCAGCGCGTCGACGCCGTCGACGGCGAGGTCGACGGAGTAGCCGTTGAAGGTCAGTGACCTGCGCAGCGATTCACGGACGGCGCGATCGTCGTCGACTACCAGAATGCGCATGCCACCAGTTTGACGGGCTCGACTGAGAGCCGACTGAGAGGGCGCCTCCGACACGCCGCACAGTGCCACGCCGAGGCAGGGCCGGGAACGCCGCACCGAGTAGGACGCGTGACCAGCAACTTTCCCACGCTGTTGCGTAACCCGCTACATTGGCTCTGCAATCAGGTACGAAACATGTTCTGTCTAGCCATATTCGAGCAATTGCGGACCGACTGCTCCAGATTGCCGACGAACACTCCGCACGGTATGTTCCCTGCGGTAAAAAGAAGACCTCAAGTTGGTTCTGCGGGTTGAATCAAATCACGAAACAGCCACGCGGCTCGGGGTCACTCGTGAAGCGGAGGCGACGGAAGCGGATGGAAGCTGCACCGCGGTCCTGGCAATTCAGCCTGTCCAACTGGTCTGTCACCCGCAAGGTGGGCATCGTCCTCGTGCTGCCGGTGTTGCTGGCCACCGTCTTCGCGGTGCTGCGGATCAACAACGAGCTGCGCACGATGTCTCAGCTCGACGCGGCCACCGAACAAGCCATCATCATCCGGCCCATCGTCAAATTGGGTACGGCCACCGAACAACTCGCGGTCAGCGTAACCGCCGGTTATGGCAACATGGCCGACCCGCAGACCGCCGCCGCGCTCGCCACCTTCTCGACGGCGCTCGACGATCTGCAGGCCGCGATGCGCACCACCAAGGTGAGCAGCAAGGTGACCACCGAGCTCGCCTCGGCCGTCGCCACCGGAAGCACGCTGCGCAACAGCCTGCGCACCGGCTCGCCCGCGCTGATGGGCGAACAGCTCGGCGCGCAGGCCGACGAGATCGCGGTGCGCATCGGTAACGCGCTCGCGCTGTCGCCCTCGGTCGAGGACCTCATCGTCCAGCGCTACTTCCTGCAGCTCGGCGCGATCCAGACCGCGCGCCGCACGCTCACCCAGCAGCGCATGCTGATCAGTTCGCCTGAGGCGGGCAAGAATCCGGCCGTGCGCCCGCGCGTACTCATCGCGGCGGGCGCCGAGATGACCATGGTCGGCACCTACGCGATGATCCTGCCGGAAAACGCGGGCAATATGCCCGCGCTGATGGAGGCCGTGCAGACCCGCCTCGGCGCCTTCTCCCAGAACGCGGGCGATCCGACCACCAACCAGATGGTGGTCGATTCGCTGCAGGTGAGCGCCGACACCTACGACAAGACCACGAACGGCCTGACCGACACCATTGATCGGGCGCTGGCCAACCGCACCACCGAGGCGCAGAACAGCGCACTGCGCGAGACCACGATCGTGATCGGCATGCTGCTCGCCGGCCTCGCGCTGGCGCTGTCGGTCGCGCGCACCCTGGTCGTCCCGGTCCGCCGCCTGCGCCGCGACGCGCTCGAGGTCGCGCACGTGAAGCTGCCCGACGAGCTCGCGGTCGTGCGTGCGGGCGGCGCGACCCCGGAGATCCACCCGGTCGGCGTGCACAGTACCGACGAGATCGGACAGCTGGCCCGAGCCGTCGACGAAATGCACGAGCAGGCGCTGAATCTCGCGGCCGAACAGGCTCGCCTGCGCGTGCAGATCGGCAACATGTTCGAGACCCTCTCGCGCCGCAGCCAATCGCTCGTCGAACAGCAGCTCGCCCTGATCGAGGATCTGGAACACGACGAGGACAACACCGAACGGCTGCAGAGCCTGTTCCGCCTCGACCACCTCGCCACCCGCATGCGCCGCAACGGCGACAACCTGCTTGTGCTCGCCGGTACCGCGCTGCGCCGCGGCCAGCTGCATCCGGTACCGCTCGCGGACATGCTGTGGAGCGCGGTCTCCCAGGTCGAGGACTACCAGCGGGTCGAGATCGGCGCGGTGCCCGACGGCATCGTCGCCGGTGAGCCCGCGGTCGATATCGAGCACCTGCTCGCCGAGCTGATCGATAACGCGCTGCGCTACTCGCCGCCGACCACGCCGGTCGCGGTGATGGTGGCCCGCGCGGTGGACGGCGGCTATCTGGTCGAGATCACCGACCGCGGCCTCGGCATGTCGCTCGAGGATCTGCAGACCACCAACGACCGCCTCGCCTCCGGTGGTGAGGTGACCGTCGAAACCGCGCGCCGGATGGGTCTTTTCGTCGTCGGCAGGCTCGCCAAGCGGCACACCATCACGGTCAGCCTGCGCCGCACCTCCACCATGGCGCAGCAGCCGGGCATCACCGCGAGCGTGCACCTGCCCGGTGCGCTGGTCTCGCCGCAGCTCGACGCCACCGATCCGAACGGCAGGCCGCTCGAACTGTCCCCCGAACCGGTGCTGCCCGCCCTGCCCGCCGCGCCGTCGGCGCCGCAGCCGCGCACGCTGGTGCCGGTGCCGAGCCTGCCGCAGCGCGAGACCGCCACCCGATTCGGCGTGACGAGCACCGGGCTGCCGCAGCGCAGGCCAGCGATCCGGGTCGCCGAGGACACCGAGCAGCCCGCGGTCTCGGTGCCGAGCGGCGTCGCGGAGGCGCAGTTCCGGCCGAACGGGCCGTTCGGCCCGCCGACGCCGATCGGTGGGGAAATCGCCGGGCCGAATACGGTGATCGACGCCGAGCCGGACCCGTCGGCTGGTCCGAATACGGATATGTGGACCGAGGTGGACAAGCTGGTGACCACCACGCCCACCCGCCGCGAGGAGCAGGCGCCGCCGACCACCGGTCGCTCCGGGCTGCCGATCCGCAAGCCCGCGGCGCAGGCCGAGGACGCCGCCCAGGTCACTTCGACCCGGCTGCAGCCGGTCGCAGGCGCCTCGCCGACCCCGATCTATCAGCGCATGGTGTCGGAGTGGCTGGTCGAACCGGCTACCTCGCAGGCGCCCGCCGACGCATGGACTTCGCCCGCCGATGCGGGCTGGATGGCCGCCGAAGACGCCAGCCATCCGACTCCCAGTGCCCGGACTGTCGGCGGACTTCCCATCCGCAGGCCGGGTGCGCAATTGGTGCCGGGTGGCCTCGCGCCGGCCGAAGAGGCCGGAACGCGGGATCCGGAGGAGATCCGGAACAACCTCACCAGGCATCTCAGTGGGGTCCGCAGCGGGCGGGCCGACGCGCAGTACAACGACGGAGGGCTTGCATGACCACCCCGAACAGCACCACGGACGAGAACCTCAACTGGCTGGTCGCCCGCTTCACCCGCGACGTGCCCGGTGTCTCCCACGCCGTCCTCGTGTCGGCCGACGGCCTGCTGCAGGCCACCAGCCCGCACCTGCCCGCCGATCGCGCCGAGCAGCTCGCCGCGGTGACCGCCGGTCTGGCCAGCCTGTCGGCGGGTGCCGCGCAACTATTCGACGGCGGCAAGGTGATGCAGTCGATCGTGGAGATGCAGCGCGGCTACCTGCTGGTGATGAGCGTCGGCAACGGCTCCCACATCGCCGTGCTCGCCAACAAGTCGCACGATATCGGCCGCATCGGCTACGAGATGGCCCTGCTCGCCGATCGAGTGGGCAGCGTAGTCACCGCTACCGCTCGCACAGCCGTCTGAGCAGAGAGATGTCGAGCCCACTCGGCCCCGGAAACAGACCGACGACCCGGGTCCGACCGTACGCCCTGACCTCGGGGCGTACCGAACCCGCGGTCGACCTTCCGCTCGAGGCGGTCATCGAAACCATTGCCTACAACGCGCATCTCGACTGGCCGACCGGCGATATCCGCATCGAGATCCTGCGGCTCGGCACGCACCGGCTCTCCGTCGCGG
Source organism: Nocardia sp. NPDC052566 (assembly GCF_044547285.1). Classification (NCBI taxonomy): domain Bacteria; kingdom Bacillati; phylum Actinomycetota; class Actinomycetes; order Mycobacteriales; family Nocardiaceae; genus Nocardia; species Nocardia sp. NPDC052566. The sequence continues at coordinate 13,905 of NZ_JBIUAF010000008.1, forward strand.
AGATCGCCGCGCACCTCGACCGCCCGCTCGGCATGGTCCGGGTGGTGATCGGCGATCTGGTCGTCGACGGCGCGCTGCGCGTGCATTCGACGCTGACCGAACAAGCGAGCTTCGACGAACGCCGTTCCCTGATGGAGAGGACTTTGCGTGGACTCCGTGCCCTATAGGAATCCGGTTCCCAATCAAGCCCAAGGGCAAGATGATTCCGACATCCGCGTCGCATCGACCAAGATCGTGGTCGCGGGTGGTTTCGGCGCGGGCAAGACCACGTTCGTCGGCGCCGTATCGGAGATCGTTCCGCTACGCACCGAGGCCATGGTCACCCGCTTCTCCGACGGCGTGGACGACCTGTCCGACACTCCGGAGAAGGAAACGACCACCGTCGCCATGGATTTCGGCCGGATCATCCTGCCGGGCAACCTGGTGCTCTACCTGTTCGGCACCCCGGGCCAGCGCCGGTTCTGGTTCATGTGGGACGACCTGATCCGCGGCGCGATCGGCGCGGTGGTGCTGATCGACACCAGGCGGCTGGAGGACAGTTTCGCGGCCGTCGACTTCTTCGAGGCGCGCAAGCTGCCGTTCCTGATCGCGGTCAACCGCTTCCCCGACGCGCCGCGCTTCCCCATCGCCGAACTGCGCGAAGCGCTTTCGGTGCGGGAGGGGGTGCCGATCGTGGATATCGACGCGCGCAACGCGATGGAGGTGCGCCAGGCGCTGGCCGCGGTCACCGAGTACGCGATCGCACAGCTCAAGGCTCTGGAATTGGAAGGTACCGCTACGCATGCATGAGGCCCAGCTGCTCGCGCTCGGGGATGCGAGGGTGGAGCAGTTCTCCATGGGCGTCTGGCTCGCCGCCCTGTCCTTCGGCATCTCCGTGCTAGGCGCGGTCGTCGGCTTGGCCTGCGTCCTACACGGCGCGCGCTCGGCCAGGTTCCGGCTGGTCTGGGTGGCCTCGGCGGCGGTGTCGGTCGGCGGCGTCGGCATCTGGCTCGCTATGTCGGTGGCGCTGCTCGGGCTGAAGGTGAGCGGCACCGCGCTGCGCTACGACACCAACATGCTGATCACCTCGATGGTGGTGGCCTTCGTCGGCGTCTTCGCCGGACTCGTACTCATCGGACGGACCAGGCGGCTGCCATGGCTGCTCGCCGGTGGCCTGGTGATGGGGCTCGGCGCGGGCGGATCGATCTACCTCGGCATCACCTCCGTGCAGGTGCAGGGTTCGGTGGAGGTCACGCTGTGGCTGGCCGCGGTGGCCGCGGTCGTCGCGGTGCTGACGGCGATCGGCACGCTGTGGTCGTTCCAGACCTTCCGCACGCAGCTGGCCCGCGGCGTCACCATCCTGCTGTTCGCCGTCGGCGTCGCCGCGACCTACTACCTGACGGTGTTCGCGCTGGAGACGAGCGTCGACGCGTCGGTGAAGACGCCGGGCGGGCTGGCGCTGTTCGACTTCGTCTTCCCGATGTTCGTGGTCGGCTCGCTCGCACTGACCGTGCCGATCTCCGCGGTACTGATCGCGCCCGACCGGCGCGACTCGGCGCCGGTGCTCCCCACGTCGCGCCGGAGCGGACTCGGGGCTACCCGCTAATGCCGCGGAGGCCACTGAGGTAGTCGATCCGTCGAGCGCAGTCATATGGCCCTCGATTACGGCGTGTCACAGGGCCATTCGACTGCGCTCGGCGAGTGCGTCGCTACGGATAGCTGTGCCGGGTTACGAGGTGGGGGCGGGCATTTCGCCGACGCGTTTGCTCGGGTCGATGATGCCGAAGACCTCGCCCTGTGGCGCGGTGATCAGTGTGCTGCGCCCGACCGGTGAGTCGGTCGGCGGTTGCAGCACCGTGCCGCCGAGTTCGGTCGCGCGTTTCGCGCCCGCGTCGACGTCGTCGAACTGGAACCAGGTGAGCCAGTAGGCGGCGGGTTCGCCGCGCGCGGCGGAATCGTCGCTGATGCCGCCGACGGATTCGGTCCGCGCGGGCGGGGTGAAGGTCACGTACTTCTCGTCACCGAGATCGAAGTCGGTGTAGGTGTAACCGAAGATATCGCGGTAGAACTTCTTCGCCGCGTCGAAATCGTGGGTGTGCAGCTCGTTCCAGACATAGCCACCGTGTTCGCTGTACCAGGCGGCGCCGTTGTGCCCGCGCGCCTGCCACACCGCGAACACGGCTCCGGTGGGATCGGCGGCGACGAACATCCTGCCGAACTCCATGACATCGAACGCGGGCACGACCAGCCGCCCGCCTGCCCGCGCCACCGCCTCGGCGCTGGCATCGGCATCGTCGACCGCGAAGTAGGTGGTCCACACCGACGGCGAACCCGCCATCGGCTCCGGTTTCGGACCGATGCCCGCCGCGGCCGCACCGGATTTCGCGGCCATCAGATATCCGCCCGATTCGGGCCCGCCGTCCTGGATCTCCCAGCCGAACAGTTCGGCGTAGAACTCCCCCGCCTTCGCCGGATCGTCGACTTGGCAGTCGATCCAGCACGGTGTCCCCTGTGGCCAGGCCTCGGTGCGTATGGGCATCGGTCATCTCCGTTTCGAATGGGTACTTCGTTTCCTCCAAGAACGCGCGAACCCTCTCTAGTGAACCAGTAGGGTGGAGCAGTTTTGGCCGGTTCGGCAATGCCGACGATTTCCGGCGCGAACCCACTTACAGTGGGACGCATGCGCTTCGGTCTGGATTACGCCGCGGGGCGGCCGGGTGGTGCGGCGATCCGTGCGGCGGGGTTCGACTTCGTGGTGCGCTACCTGTCCGACGGCGGGCCGAGCCTGCCCGGCAAGCTGCTCACCCCGGCCGAGGCCGACGATCTGCGCGCGCACGACATCTCGATCGTGTCGAACTGGGAGACCACCGCGACCCGCATGCTCGACGGCTACGGCGCCGGAATCGTGGACGCGCGAACGGGTTTGGCGCAGGTGCTGCGCTGTGGCGGCCGGCGGGACCGGCCGATCTACTTCTCCGCCGATTTCGATACGACACCGCAGGATCAGGCGGCGGTCAACGCCTATCTCGAGGGCGCGGGCACGGTGCTCGGTCCCGCGAATGTCGGTGTGTACGGCGGATATTGGTCGATCAGCCGGGCATTGGACGCGGGCTGCGCGAGCTGGGCCTGGCAGACCGAGGCCTGGTCCGGCGACAACCTGGAGAGCAGGCGCAATATCCATCAGACGCGCCGCCAGGTGGTGGTCGGCGGGGTGCTCTGCGATGTGAACATGGCCATGACCACCGATTTCGGCCAGTGGGATTTCGTACAGGAGGAAGAAGCGGACATGACGCCGGAGCAAGAGGCAGTGCTGCGCGATATCCAGGTGCAGTTGCGTGGGCCGGGTCTCGCCGGTTGGCCGCAGCTCGGCGCCGACGCGGAGGGGCACAATCTGACGCTGGTCGACGGGCTGGCCGCCGCCCTGCGGCGCATCGATGAGCTGGAGGGCGAGTCAACGGGGCTACGCACGCAGATCGGTGAATTGCGCACCGAGATCAGCGATCTGGAGACAACGACCGCGGATCTGGCGCGTCAGGTGGAGCGGTTGAGCGGGCGGCATTGGCCGTGGCCGCTATCGCTGATCGAGGGGCCCGCGGCGGTGGTCGGCGAGCAGCTGGCCCGGCTCGAGTCTTTGCTGCCCGACTTGCCCGGTTTGTCGGGTCGTCCTGAAACAGAGCGGCATTCACCAGGAAACGGCGCGGTCGCCGCCGCCGATACCAGCAAGTGAACGTCGCACAATCCACTGATTGCCGGGAGCTGAATCCTTGAATCAGCAACAGCAAGAAGGATTTCGGAGATTCGGCCGAACGGCCGGAAGTTTGGCGATGAGCGGGTTCCCACCGGGAACCGGGAGAACCCGCCCTCCCGGATGAGGGTACCGGCGTCAGGACACGAAAACATCACTTCCGCGAGACTTTTACAGATACCAAAAACCAACCCTCAGTAGGTATTTCACCCTACAGCTACCCCGATGCAATCCAGCGGTCGACGAGAGCGCCCGGTAGCTTCCGCCACGCCGATAGCCATTCGATTGCCAGATCGTTGCAGCGGTCACGCACGCGCCGACGGCAACCCGCGCTGCCTCGACATTCGGTCGAACGTCCACGGTCGGGCGCGTTCAGCTCCCATGACAGCACCCGGCGGGTTATCGTCGGCTTGCACTGTCAGGTTCGTTCGAAGGAGTTCGCATGGCCGTCAACGTGGTGCTCGACAAGGCGCTCGACAAGGCGTACGAAAACAAATCACTGAAGGATATTCTCTCCGCCCCACCCTCGGCTCTGGCCGGCCTCACCGAAGCGCACGATAAGCAGCTGCTGGAGGCCCTCAAGATCAAGACCATTGCCGACCTGGGGAGCAACAAGTTCTTCCAGCTTGCCGCGACGCTGGTACAGCTCGCCGAAAAAGAAGGCTGAGATTTTGGCCGCGCCTTCGGCGCGGCGGATTCGTGGCCCCCTGATGGCTCGCATCCGGTCGACCGCTGCTCGCGGCTTCGCCGCAATCGCATCGGCCGACCGGATGCGAGCCGGGCCACGAATCGACAATGTACGAGAGTCGTTGCCTGTCAGAGCCGTTCGGGATCGATGAGGCCGCGGCGAATGGCCGCGACCAGCCTGCGCGGCACCTGGTAGACCACGCCGCCGACGGTGATCGGCACCAGATTCACCGGCGCCGCTTTCCACTGCGAACGTCGGCTGCGGGTATTGGACCGCGACATCCTGCGCTTCGGCACCGCCATCTCAGGACTCCCCTCGCCGCGTACGCTTGCCGTACTTGCGCTCGAACTTCTCCACCCGGCCCTGGGTGTCCATGACGCGGTGGGCGCCGGTCCAGAACGGATGCGAATCCGAGGTGACGTCGACGACGAGCAGCGGGTAGATGTTGCCGTCCGACCATTCGATCTCGCGCGCGCTCGTCGCGGTGGACCTGGTCAGGAACCGGGTGCCGGTGCTCGAATCCTCGAACACCACCGGGTGGTAGTCGGGATGGATCCCTGTCTTCATTTCGCTTCTCCTCCATGCTGATTGGGGCTGATGGTGGCGTTCTCGCCGTCCTCACCGGGAGCTGCATTCAATTCGCGGCTCTCCCTGGGCCCTGCGTGGTTACGCTGCGCTGCCTCCTCCGGGCCCTGAGCTCGAGCCGCTGGATGCCAGTCGCCGAACGGGTCGGCCCACTGCGCCACCCGTTCCGGCGAGCGCTCGACCAGGCGTAGTTCGTCGTCCTCGACCAGCGCCCAGTGCAGCGCCTGGCGGATCTCGGCCGGATCGGCATCGTGCACCAGGATCACCAGCGAGGTGTCCCGGTCACCGAAGTGCTCGTCCCAGCGCAGCGCCGCCAGCGCGCGCCGGTCCGGATCCGCCTGCGCCAGTTCGTCATCGGTCATCGCGGCCAGCCAGCGGCCCGCGCCGCCGACGCGCAGTCCGCCACCCGCGGACTCCAGCCACACCACCTCGTCGGGCTGGGTGGCCAGCCAGATCCGCCCGCGCGCGGTGACCACGCCGTCGAGCAGCACATCGATGGCCGCGTGCAGCCGCTCCGGGTGGAACGGGCGCGCCGCGGCGAACTCGATCAACTCGACCCCGTAGTCCTGGCTCAACGGTGGCTGCCCGCGCAACAGCGGCGCGTGCGCGTCGAAGGTCCGCCCGCGCCTGGCATCGAACGGGACCCGTGCGAGCAACTGTTCGATCTCGGGCCGATCGAGCAGATCGGGCTCATCCAGCCAGGCCACCGGCGCGGTCGGCGCCAGCCTGCTCAGCACCGCGGCCAGCCTGCCCCGATCCAGCGGGTCCGTTGCGGGCCCCAAAGCCACCAGGGCATCGGCGAATTCGGCCTGTCCGACGGCGACCTGCGCCACCGTCCGCTCGTCGTCGGCGGTGGCAACACCGTACTCGGCGAGCGTCTCGTCACCCGTGGCATCGGACAGCCAGGTCTCGGCATCCAGGCAGGTCAGCACCGCGTCGACGCGGACGTCGCGCCCGGCGGGCCCGTCCACCCTGCCGACGACACCGGTGACGACGACGCCATCGATGGCCTGACACACCGCCTCCGCCTCGAACGCCGGATCCAGCTCCAGCACAATGCGATCCACCGAATCGCGGGCGGCGAGCGCACAGAGCAGCGGCAGCAGATCCTGCCGCAGCGTGCACGACACACAGCCGTGCGCCAGTTCGAGCACCGTCGCCGTTTCCTGCTCGAACATGCGCACCGTGCGGTGCACGATGCCCTCCCGCAGCGCGCTCAACTCGTGCCGGACGACGACGGTGCCCGGCGCCGACAGCAGTGCCATCGCCGCCCGATCCACCCCGGCCGCGGCACGCCCGGCGGATCCGGTGATCAGCACGACGGGTGTTCTCCGGTCGGACTCAACCACCAGGACCCCTTTCGACAATGATTTTCATTTGGCTTCGAGTCACGGTACATTGTCGAGCGGCCGTTGTCGAAAATGATTGTCATCTACCGGAGGAGGCTGTGTCTATGTCGGCCCACTGCCAGGTCACCGGGCGCAAACCCGGATTCGGCAAGTCCGTCTCGCATTCGCACAAGCGGACCAGCCGCCGCTGGAACCCCAACATCCAGCGCAAGACCTACTACCTGCCCAGCGAGGATCGGCGCATCACGCTGACCGTCTCGGCCAAGGGCATCAAGACCATCGACCGCGACGGGATCGAGGCCGTGGTCGCCCGCATCCGAGCACGCGGCGACAAGATCTGAGAGGAGCGCCACCATGGCATCGAAGTCGACCGAGATCCGGCCGATCATCAAGCTGAAATCGACGGCCGGAACGGGATACACGTATGTGACCCGCAAGAACCGGCGCAACGACCCGGACCGGATGGTGCTGCGCAAATACGACCCGGTCGTGCGCAGGCACGTCGATTTCCGCGAGGAGCGCTGATGGCGAAGAAGTCGAAGATCGCGCGCGACGCACAGCGCAGGGCGATCGTCGCCCGCTACGCGACGCGCCGGGCCGAGCTCAAAGAACTCATCCGCAAACCGGGCACATCGGACGCCGATCGGGCTGCCGCGCAGAGCGAACTGGCCCGCCAGCCCCGGGATGCCAGTCCGGTACGATTGCGCAATCGGGATGCCTCGGACGGGCGGCCGCGCGGTCACCTCCGGAAATTCGGACTGTCCCGTGTGCGTGTGCGCGAGATGGCCCATCGGGGTGAGTTGCCCGGTGTGCGCAAATCGAGCTGGTAGACAACCACTGTTCTCGTGAGAAGGAACCCGTCATATGGCAGTCAAGCGAGCACCGTCGAAGAAGGTACGCGCCGAGCAGGCCCGCCGGCCCAAGAAGAACCCGCTCATCGCCGCAGGTGTTGAAACTGTCGACTACAAAGACGTCAACCTGCTGCGCACATTCATCTCCGACCGCGGCAAGATCCGCAGCCGCCGGGTCACCGGACTCACCCCGCAGCAGCAGCGCCAGGTCGCCGTCGCGGTGAAGAACGCCCGCGAGATGGCCTTGCTGCCGTTCACCAGCCGGTAGACCACCACCGACCAACGACCGAGCCCCCGATGCGGATCGCATCGGGGGCTCGGTCGTCGTATCACAAAAGCGGTGTGCGACTACGGGTTACGGGATGGTCAGCACCTGGCCGACGTTGATCGCATCCGGGTTGTCGATACCGCTCGCGTTCGCGATCTCCTGGTAGCGGTTGCCGTCGCCGTAGAAGCGCTCGGCGATCGACCACAGGGTGTCACCCGGCTCGACGGTGTAGGTCTGCGCCGCGGGCGGGGGCGGCGGCACCTCTTCGTGGGCGGCCGGCGCGGCGGCGGCCGGCTCCGGGGCGGGCAGCGGGTCGTCGGTCTGGGTGCCCGAGGACCACAGCGCGCTGCCGTCCTTGCCGTAGAGCACCACATTGCGATCGGCCTGCACCTGCAGCCGGTCCGCGTCCTTGCCGTTGGTCTCGGTGGACCACGCGGCGCCGTCGCCCTTGTAGAGCACGAAGTTGCCGTCGTCCTGCAGGACGGCCCGCTCCACGTGCTGGTCGTGAGTTTGGGTGGCCCACACGACATTTCCGCTCGGCTCGCTCAGCACGAGATTACCGTCCGGCTGCAGAGTGAGGGTGTACGCGCCACCGGTCAGAGATTGGCCGAGTCCCAGTTCTTCACCTACGCGCAGTGTGTCGCCCACGTCGATCCTTTCGAAGAGTTATCGTGCGGAGAGTTGCCGAGCAGCAGAGCATGCGATCGTCGATGCCCGCCGAAAGCCCCTGGCGCGCATCGAAGCCGAATTTACTGCCCTGACGGGCCCGGCGTAGGGATTACGCGCAGGGTTCGCGGAAAGTTCACTGTGTGGGCTTCGTCGCTGTGATGAATTGGCGCACATGACGCTCGGGATTTCGGAAAGTTTGCTGAACTCGGCCGACTTTCCGGCGGCGCGGGCGGGCGGGTCAACTAGGGTGGTGCCCCATGACCCGGATGTCCGGCGGGCGCACCGCCGCAGCTGTTGCCGTCGCGCTGTCCGTACTCGCCGTCACGGCCTGTGGAAGCTCGGATGACGGTGCCGCACAACAGAATACGAGCACGAGAAGCTCCGCGGCGCCGAGTACGCCGACCGAGGACACCGGCACCGGCGCCGGTAGGCCGTTCACCGCGGACCCGGCCATCGTCGGCGCGCACGCGATCGCCTTCACCTCGTGGACGCGGCTGCCCGGTGACAAGATCGCGGTCAACTTCCAGACCGGCTCACCGGAGTGCTACGGCGTGGACGCGAGCGTCAAGGAGACCGGCAAGTCGGTCACCGTCGAGTTGCGCGCGGGCACCCGCGCCGATTCGGTCGGCAAGGTGTGCACCATGATCGCCGTCTTCGGCACCCTGGAGGTGCCGCTGAAGGCGCCGCTCGGCGATCGCCAGGTGCTGAGCGCGGTCTGAGCCGTCACGGCGCCGATAGGCCGACAGCGGCGACGCGGTCGGCGAATTCGGCGTAGCCGCCTGCCCGCGCGCCGCGCCAGGTCAGCTGCGCCTGCACCGCGAGCGGCATGGTGATCGATACCGAAATCTGTTGGGGCGTCTGTGCCGTCGGGTCGTCACACCAGACGAGTAGCCCGGCGCCGAGATGGTGCGCGAGCTGTTCCGGCGGCAACCGCGTGCCGTCGACGAACACCGTGGGATCCCACAATTCGTAGGCGGCCATGGGCGGAACATTGAACTTCGCGATATCTCCGCCGGTGACGTAGTACGTCGGCGCGAAGGTGGCATTGCGCACGTCGTGTCCCGCGGCGACGAGATCCGCGGGGGTGCGCGCAGATCCGAAGAACGGCAGCGGTTCCAGCTGCGTGCCGCCCTTGCTCCAGTAGTCGATGACGATATCGGGAGCGAGGGCGAGTGTCGCCTCGCCGACCCGCAATCCGTCGTTCCAGATCCGAGGCCGTTTACCGTGCGCGCGCACGATATCCGCGCCCCAATTGATCAGTCCGAGCAGCACGTCGGCAGGCCGGGCCTGCGGGCCGTACGTGGCACGCGCATAGGAGCCCAGTTGCGGAAACTCGTCGTAGGTCGCCACCCGGCTGCCCTGGAGCAGGAATTCGTCGCCACCGAGATGCCAATAGCGGCCGGGGAACAGCGGCACGAACTCCTCCAGGATGTCGCGCATCAGTTCGTAGCCGCGCGGATCCGAGAGGTCGACGGCCGCGTCGGACACCGTGCCGTCGCGGCTACGCAGCTTCAGTTCCGGATAGGCGGCGAGTATGCCGTTCATGTGGCCGGGGAAATCGACCTCGGGCACGATCTCGACCTGGTTGCGCGCGGCATAGTCGATCAGATCGCGGATGTCCTGCTTCGAATAGTGCTGCGCCGCAGTGATTTCCGGGCGTCGCTCGCTGGCGAGCCGGAAGCCGAAGGAGTCCGAGAGATGCAGGTGCAGCACGTTGAGCTTGAGATCGCCCATTCTGCGGATCTGCGCGCGCAGCACGTCGAGGGGCATGAACTCACGGCCGACGTCGAGCATGAGGCTGCGCTCGCGATACTGCGGCCAATCCGTCACGGTCCCGCCGGGAATCGTGCCCGATCGGCGCAGCATCTGCAGCACGGACCTGGTCGCATAGAAGACACCGGGCAGGTCCGCACCCTGGAGTTCGAGCGTCTCGGCTATCGAAATCCGGTATGCCTCAGCGGTATCCGGCGCGTCGGGCACGCGGCCGGTGCGGAGCACGATATCGCCGGGGGCGGCGTCCACGCCCGGCTCGGCATGCACCGGCCTGCCGATCCGCGCCTCGAGCTCCGCGGCCAGGTCGTCCGCGATGGTGCGCAGGTCCGCTCGCGCGAAATGCACGCGGGGCCGCTCGCCCACCGTGAACGCGGATCCGCCGGGCATCCAACTCTGCGCCGACGGCACCGTCTGCGGTGCGACCGGCGCGGCGGCGGCCCGCGGCGCACCGACCGACAGCGCCGCCGAACCGAGCACCACCACGACGAAACCCGTGATCGCTCGCCGGATCGCCCGACGAGCGTTCCAGCGAGCGAGTGCGGTCCATGCCTGCATCCGGCAACAGTAGATGCCGCCGGATGCCATGAACATCCCCGAAAAACCGGGGATTGTTCGGTTTTTGTGCGTCAGTGCGCGAAGTGCCGAGATCCGGTGAGGTACAACGTGACTCCGGCCTCGCGGGCGAGGTCGACGGTGTCCTGATCGCGGACCGAACCGCCCGGCTGGACGATGGCGCGGATGCCTGCCTGGATCAGCTGCTGCGGACCGTCGGAGAAGGGGAAGAAGGCATCCGAGGCGGCGACGGAACCCTTGGCCCGGTCACCGGCGCGCTGCACCGCGAGCCCGACCGCGTCGACCCGGTTGACCTGGCCCATGCCGACGCCGACGGAGGCGCCGTCGTGTGCGAGCAGGATCGCGTTCGACTTCACGGCACGGCAGGCGCGCCAAGCGAATTCGAGATCCGCCAGGGTCGCCGCGTCGGCGGCTTCGCCGGCCACCAGGGTCCAGTTCGCCGGATCGTCGCCCTCGGCGTCGAGGATGTCGCGCTGCTGCAGCAGCGCGCCACCGCTGATCGGGCGCAGTTCCGCACCCGCGCGCCGCGGCGGGGTCGCGACCAGGATGCGCACATTCTTCTTGCGCTGCAACACTTCCACCGCGCCGTCGGCATAGCTCGGTGCGACGATCACCTCGGTGAAGATGTCGGCGACCTGCTCGGCCAGTTCTACGGTGACCTCACGGTTGGCCGCGATCACACCGCCGTACGCGCTCACCGGATCGCACGCGTGCGCCTTGCGGTGCGCCTCGGCGATATCGGCGCCGATCGCGATGCCACAGGGGTTGGCGTGCTTGATGATCGCCACCGCGGGGGCGTCGTGGTCGTAAGCCGCGCGCCAGGCGGCGTCCGCGTCGGTGTAGTTGTTGTACGACATTTCCTTGCCGTGCAACTGCTTTGCCTGCGCCAGCCCCTGAGCGCCGTCATTGTTCGAGTACAGCGCCGCCGCCTGATGCGGATTCTCGCCGTAACGCAGCACCGAGGTCCGCTCCCAGGTACCGCCGAGCCAGCCCGGGAAACCGGCCGGCTCCTGCGCGACACCGGGCGCGAGCACGCTGGTCATCCAGCTGGCCACTGCGACGTCATAGCTCGCGGTGTGCTGGAAAGCCTTGGCCGCCAACACGGTCCGCTCGGCCAGCGTGAAACCGCCCGCCCGCACCGAGGCGAGCACGTCGTCGTAGTCGGCGCTGGCCACGACCACCGCGACCGAGGGGTGGTTCTTGGCGGCGGCGCGCACCATCGACGGCCCGCCGATATCGATCTGCTCGACGCATTCGTCCTGGCTCGCGCCGCTCGCGACGGTCTGGGTGAACGGGTACAGGTTCACCACCACCAGCTGGAACGCCTCGACGCCCAGCTCGACCAACTGGTCGACATGCTCCTGCTTGCGCGAATCGGCGAGGATGCCCGCGTGCACCCGCGGATGCAGCGTCTTGACCCGGCCGTCCAGGGTCTCCGGGAACCCGGTCAGGTCCTCCACCTTGGTCACCGGGATACCCGCGTCGGCGATCTTGCCCGCGGTCGAACCGGTCGAGACCAGCTCGATGCCCGCCTCGTGCAGGCCCGCTGCCAGCTCGATCAGTCCGGTCTTGTCGTAAACGCTGATCAACGCCCTACTGATCGGCCTGCGTTCGCTGGTCACGACTGCGCCTCGCTGACGCTCGGCTCCGTCGCGCCCAATGGTGCTGTGTTTTTGGCTCGCTCGCTTCGCTCGCTCACAGGGATAGATGCCTTTCGTCCGTCGGAGACAATGCCGCGCGTCGCGACGGCGGCGACAACCTCCGCCAGCAACCGTCGCTCGACAACCTTGATGCGCTCGTGCAGGGTGGCCTCGTCGTCGTCGGGCCGCACCGCTACCGCCTCCTGCGCGAGGATCGGGCCGGTGTCCACGCCCGCGTCCACCAGGTGCACCGTCGAGCCGGTGACCCGCACGCCGTAGGCGAGCGCGTCGCGCACCCCGTGCGCGCCGGGGAACGACGGCAGCAGCGCGGGATGGGTATTGACGATGCGGCCGCCGTAGCGGCCGAGGAAAACGGGGCCGAGGATCTTCATGAATCCGGCGGAGACCACCAGATCGGGTTCGTGGGCGGCGACCGCCTCGGTCAGCGCGACATCCCAGGCCGCGCGATCGGGAAAGTCCTTCAGCGCCACTCGGAAATGCCCGACGCCGAACGCATCCGCGTGTTCGGTGGCGGCACACTGCCGGTCGACGCCGACGGCGACGATCTTCGCCGGGTAGCCGGGCGCTTGCGCGGCGTCGAGCAGCGCGCGAAGCAGCGATCCGGTGCCCGAGGCGAGCACGACGACGGTGGCCGGGGCCGCGGCGGGCACCCACTGGGCAGGTGGGGACGTCAGCGCTCTACTCCTGCGTGTCGATCGGATGGCGGACGGATGAAGCTCCGCCGTGCTGAAGCCTAGTTGGCGCGATGGAATGCGATCCGTCACACCCCTTGCCAGTTACGGCTAGCGGCCCGGCACCGGGTCGGCGTCGGGCAGATCGGTCTCGACCACCTCGGCGTCGACGATGTCGGGGACGCCCGCGCTGTGCGGTGCGCCGGATCCGATGGCCGGTTGCTCGTCGACCAGTTCGCCGTCGATCTCGACCTCTAGGTCGGGGCCGTCGTAGTCGGCGTACTCGTAGTACTCGTCGTCGGCGTAGTCATCATCGTCGTAAGAGGAGTCGTCGCCGCCGTCTTCGTAATCGTCGTCTTCGTAGTCGTCCGCGTGGTAGTCGTCGGCGTCGTAATCGTCGTAGCCGGATCGTGCGCCGGCCGGAATCACGAACCACCGCGCGCACAGCAGGCCCGCGTATCCGCCGATGGCGAGCCAGCCGAAGGTCAGCACCGCGAAGATCGGCAGCTCGAGGCCGACGTGACCGAACGAGCCGAGTTCGCCGCCCGCGAGCACGGCGAGCAGCAGCACCACGACGGTGGCCAGCCCCGCCGAGGTCAGCGTCGCCCACGGCGCCATCGCCCGATCCTCGGACGTGCGCGCGGTATCGATGCCGCCGAGCACGCCGACCGCGGCGGGCAGCACGAGCAGCACCGACCACCAGCCCGCGGCGGGCCCGAACGGCACCGCCGCCATCACCGGCACCGCCGGAATCGGCCCGCCCGCAACGGAAAACAGCGCGACCGAGGCGGACCCGAACTGCGCGGTGCCGCCGACGAGCACGCCGGTCGCGAGCAGCGCCATATTCGGCAGATACGCCAGCGAAAGCACCGAGAGCCCGATCACACCCGCGGCGTTACCCGCCGACTGATAGGTGGCCCCGATCTGGGACCAGTGCGCGAGGAAGGAAATGATCGTCACCGCAGTGGCGGCGGCCAGCAGGCGAAGGATGGTCCGGCCCGCGCCGTATACACCGGCGATCGCCCACTCGGGCGCGCGGACCAACTCGAAGAACTGCCCCCGGGTGCGGCTCACGATTCCGCCCGCCGCGGCGAGCAGATGGAGCAGCGCGACCCAGCCGAACGCGGCGAGCGTATTCGGCGGTTGCAATGCGACGACGCCGGAGGCGTCTTCGGTGACCGCCAGGCAGACGGCGGTGACCAGCAGCGGCCCGGCCAGCGCCGCGCCGACCAGCCAGCCGAGATCGGCGCGGGAACTGTCCGGCTCGGCCGCGCGTGCGCATTCCCGGCCCGCCAGCCAGAGCACGAACGCGGTCGGTAGTAGGGGTAGTAGGCCGAGCGAGGTCTTCCCGATCACCAGCGGAACCTGGTGTGCGCCAAGCCAACCGGCGGCGATCGCACCTGCGGCGCCGTCCATCCCGCCGCCGGAGGTGAACAGCGTGGCCAGAATCGCGACGGTGAGCGCGGTCAGCGTGACGGCGGCGGGCCGCGCCGCGACGAGCAGCAGCGCCCTGGCCCGCTCCGGGCTCAACGACAGAAACCCGGCCTCGTCCGCGGCATCGGCCTGCGGTTCCGGCTCGGCCTGCGACGCGCCGGTCCGCCGGACAAGGGCATTTCTGGGGGAGCTCATGACAATTCAGGTTGGCAGCTCCCCCACGGCGCGCGGGTCAGGCGCGCCGCTACGCCATGGGGGAAGGGGCCTTGTCTTACTTGTTGTCGTCGGAGGGACGGAAGGCCTGGGTGGCGTCCGAGGCCGGGTCCGAGGACTTCTCGCCGCCGAACGGCTGGCCCGGCTGCGCGGACTGAGCCTGCTGGCCCTGACCGAAGTTCAGCGAACCGTAGCCCGGCTGCTGCGCGCTGCCGAAGTGCTGCGTCGCACCCTCGTCGGCGGCCGGAGTGGCCGCCGGTGTGCCGTACGAAGGCTGTTGCGTCGCACCGTAACCCGCGGGCTGCTGACCGTAGGTCGGCTGCTGGGCCTGGCCATACGTCGGCTGCTGGGCCTGACCGTAGGTCGGCTGGCTCGGCTGGCTCTGGCCGTAGGGCTGCGGCTGCTGGTACTGCGGGGTGGACGGCTGGCTGCCGTATCCGCTCTGGCCGTACCCCGGCTGGCTCTGCCCGTATCCGGGCTGGCTCTGGCCATAACCCGGCTGGCTCTGCCCGAAGGACTGCTGGCCGAACGACGACTGGCCGTAGCCACCCTGACCGAAACCGGGCTGCTGGCCCTGCTGCTGCGCGGGGCGCGGCGCGGGCGCCTTCACGATGCCGGACTCGAAGAGCACCGCGGCCACCGCGACCGCCGCCTGCACGAAGGCGAGGAACAGCAGCAGGTAGGCGCCCCACTCCAGCTTCGCGTCCAGGTTGTCGGGCACGGTGAACGACATCAGCAGCAGACCGAGGAAGCCCGCGACGGAAGTGGCCGCGGCGGCACCGGTCAGATTCTGCTTCGGCAGCAGCGACAGCGCCGCGAGCAGGCCGCCGATCAGCAGGATGGTGAGCAGCGCCGGACCGCCGAACCATTCGAACAGGCTCGCGGTATCGGAGTTGCTGACGCTGACCCCGCCGACGGTCCTCGGCTTGCTACCGAGGTAGGGGATGAAACCGAGCAGGAAGTTGAGCACGCCGAGCGCCGCGGCGCCGACCACGAGGAAATACGGCAGCCCCTTGGCGGCGGAGCTCGAACCTGAGCCGGGAGCACCCGTCGAACCGAGGTTGGCTGAAGAGGTGGGTGTCTGCGCGGGTGTGTTGTACCCGGAGCCCCCGGTCGGGTATGACATGTCGTCGTCTCCTAGGTCGAGTCGTACGTCTGTGGTTCACGGCCTTGCTCGCTCTTGACGCTACTGCACTCGCTCGCCCAGGTCACCCTTAACCGACTGGCCGTACGACCTGATCGGACCGCCTAAGGGACGGATCGCGGCCGGTACGGGCCACAAATGCGTTCAGGGATCCCCAGGGGCGGGAATCCCTGAATCCACAGGGTCAGTACCTGGGGACAACTCGCCAGGCACCGTAGCTGCCGACACAGTCGAAGTCGCGCCACTCCCCTTTCTCGATGCCCTGATTGCCGCGGGCCAGGCACTGGTGCTCGTATTCGAAGGGACCGAGATTGCCGGGGGCAGGCAGGCTGGAACCGGTGTCGAACGGACCGGCCATCGCCGGGGCGACACCGAGGAATCCGGCGAAGACGACGGCGGCGGCCGCGGCGATCCTCGCCGCCGAGTTACGGGAAATGGTCATGGTGTTGGCGTCTTTCGTTCGAAGGGCGTTGCGCCGAACAGATTTCCGCCCACTCGTCTCAGCGCGATTTCACCGGGATTTCACGAGTCGACGAGCGCGCGCACCCGGTCGGCGTAGCGGCGCCAGCCGAATCCGGATTCGGTGTGCTGCCGGTGCAGTCGTTTCGCCAGGTCGCGCGCGGCCGCCTCCTCGCCCCCGGCCAGGAGCAGGGTGACCGTCACCGCGTTGGCCGCCTGCCACGGGATGCCGTGCGGTGCGTCGGCGAAGTCGGCGAGCAGCTCGCGCGCCTCGGCCAGCTCGCCCTTGGCGATGAGCACGTCGGCGAGGTCGACGCGGGCCATCCCGTCCGCATCGCCCTCGTGTGCGAAGGCGGCGCGGCAATAGGACTCGGCGGCGTCGAGCTGCCCGGCCGCCAGCGCGGCGCCGGCCCGGACCAGGTCGTTGAGCGGCAGGATCTGCCGGTCGTCCAGGCGGCGGGCGTACCGGTCGGAGGCCTCCGCGGCGGCCAGCGCCTCCTCGATCCGGCCGAGATCGAGCAGTGCCCGCGCCTCGTTGCTCAGCCCACGAGAGAGGCCGTGCTCGTCGCCGTTGTCCTTGTCGACCTCGGCGGAGCGCCGGTAGGCGGCCAGTGCGCCGTCGGGGTCGCCCGAATCCAGCAGCGCGGTGCCGAGCGCGTCGGCGAAGGATGCCCCCTGAGATGGGCTCTGCGCCAAGCGTTCGCCCTCACGCAGCCGAGCGACGGCCGCGGGCAGCACGCACCGTTCGATATCGACGATGCCCTGGTAGTAGCGCACGGTCTGCGCGAGCTCGAGGTCGTCGACCGGTGCGGCCACGGTGGCCGCGCGGGCCAGGTAGTGCGCGGCGCGATCCAGCTCACCGGTCATCAGCGAGTGGAAACCGCTGTGACTCAAGGCCGTCGCCGATTCGTGCGGATCGAGACCAGGCGTATCGACGAGTGCGGCGAAATGCCTGCTCGCCTCCCGATACCAGGCCCTGGCCAGCCACGGCACATGCATCGCGGTGGCCAGCGCCAGACCGTCGGCGGCGCGCGAGGTACCCGGCGCATTGTCCAGCGCGGCCAGCGTATTCGGCCACTCCGCGAATACCGCGGCCACCGCGTCGGCCCCCGCGAAATCGTCCGGCTCACCGAGCGCGCGCACCCGATCCAGGCACCAGTTCAGGTGCGCGGCACGCATCCGCTCGGTCTCGTCCGCTTCCGCCGATCGTGACAGCGCATAGTCGCGCACCGTCTCCAGCAACACGAACCGCTTTGCCGCACCGTCGGATTGGACCGTCACAAGGTTGCGGTTCACCAGATCCGCCACCGCGGGCGCGACATCGCCGACCTCGATCGCCGCGCGCACCGCGCCGCCCCTCGCACGGCCACCGATCGCCCTATGGTCGCTGACGTCATCGTGGCCACCAGCCACCGGCGCTCCGCCGAGAATGTCTGTGCCACTGGTTGATTCCGCGCTACCAACCGGGCCGGGCACCACCGCCTCGGCCGCTTCGAGCGACGCGCCGCCCGCGAACACCCCTAGTCGGCGCAGTACCACCTGTTCCCGCTCGTCGAGCAGCTCATAGCTCCAGTCCAGCGCCATCCGCAGGCTGGTGTGCCGCCCGCCGCCCGCATCGCGCGGCCCGCCGACCAGCAGCCGCACCCGGTCGTCGATGCGTTGCGCCAGTTGGGAAATCGTCAGCACTCGAGTGAGACCGGCGGCCAGTTCGATCCCGAGCGGCAGCCAGTCGACGGCCGCGCAGATCCGCACCAGCTCCTCCCGCTCCCCCGCCGTCACCAGCCCGTTCAACCCGGCCCGCTCGGTGAACAACGCCACCCCGACACTGCGATCCAACGCCCCGAGCGGATACACCGACTCCCCAGCCACCCCCAACGCCCGCTGCGAGGTGACGAGCACACCGGCACCACGCGCGACACCGACGACTTCCGCCACCGCGTCGACGACGTGCTCGGCGTTGTCGAGCACGAGCAGCACGGTGTCGTCCTGCGGTACGCCCAGCGCGGTGGCGATCGTGGTCAGTGGATCGGCGGGGTCGGCCGAATTCCCGTCCAGCAGAGCGCCGTTCTCCAATGCCGCGACGACCGCGCCCGGTATATCGTCCGTCCTGCCGAGCGGGGCCAGCTCGACGAACACCACGCGACGTCCGGAATATGCGGTGGCACGGGCCAATTCGGCGGCCAGCCGGGACTTTCCGCTGCCCGCGACGCCGGTCACTGTTGTCAGCCCCGGCACAGTGAGGCGGGAGGCGAGAGCCGCGAATTCGCGGCCGCGACCGAGGAAGCTGGTCTGCGGAGCGAAGACCACGCACTCCGCGTCGCGCACCGCTCCCTCTGCCGAGTAGTACGGAGATCCCGAGGCAGAATCGAGCGAGGACCGTCCCGCGACATCGCGCGGGACTCCATGCGGTGGCTCATGCGTCGACCTCGCCGCCGGATCGAACACAGCACGCCCCGCCGCATCACTCGACGCACCCGCCCCGGAATCACGCGACTTCGCCGCCGCATCACGCGGAAAGACCGAGCCGCCCTGGCTCGGATTCCGTGGGGAGCGAACGTCGTTCGGCGAACGCCGGGCCGAGTCGTGCGCGGAACCAGAAGCTTCCGGGTGGAATCGCAGGGCGTCGTACGGGGAGCGCAGCGTCGGATCGTGGTCGAGGATGCGCAGTTCCAGTGCTGTGGTGTCGGGGGAAGGGTCGACGCCGAGTTGTTCGACGAGCACGCGTCGCAACCGGGCGAGGCGGTCGAGCGCGTCGGCTTGGCGACCGGTGCGGTACAGCGCGAGTGCGAGTAGGCAGCCGAGCGGTTCGTGCAGTGGATGGCGGGATACCAGGCCGGTCAGCTCGGTCACCACCTCGCCTGCCGCACCGAGTTCCAGGTTCGCTTCGAGCCCGGCCACGGTGAGCGAGAGCCGCCAATCGTCGAGGCGGTCGCCCTCCGCCGCCGCGAACGGGAGTCCGCGCAGGTCCGCGAACGCGGGTCCGCGCCACAGCGCGAGCGCCTCGCGCGCCGCCGCCGCGACGGCCGCATGCTCACCGGTGCGGCGCGCGGCGTACATCCGCTGCGCCGCCGCCTCGGCCGCTCGCAGATCCGCGACCACCGCGGCGCTCTGATAACCCGCGGGGGTGCGCTCGATCAGTTCGGCATGCGGTTTGAGTGCGGCGCGCAGCCGGGACACGACGACGCGCAACCGCTGCACCGGGCGCTCGACCTCGGCGCCCCACAGATCCTCGGCCAGCCGCCCGTCCGGTACCGGCACTCCATCGGCCAGCGCCAGCCGCACCAGCACCGCCCGCTCCAACGGCCGATCAATGGCGACGGCAACGCCGTCGGCCCACACCTGTACTGGACCAAGCCCCAGCACGTCCACGCCACCAGCATGCACTGTCGCCCCCACCCGCTTCCGTCCGGTCACCGATGTCCAACTCCAGCTATCGACCGAAGGGGCTCAGAACGCAACGAGCGGCCGGGCCGAGGCCGTCCGCACAGCGCTGTGCACAGCGAAATCTCAACTGCGACAAGCATTCCAATCAGGACAAATGACCAACACCGCAACGCAACCGTGATCAGGGCGTGCCAGGCTGGCAGTCGATGCTCACGTATACCCAAGCCGTCGTGATCGGCGCACTCCAAGGTATTACCGAACTCTTCCCGATCTCCAGCCTCGGCCATTCCGTGCTGGTGCCCGCCTGGCTGGGCGGATCGTGGCGCGAGCTGGTGACCCAGGGTGATTCCGAGACGGGCACACCGTATCTCGCGTTCGTGGTCGGACTGCATGTGGCGACGGCGATCGCGCTGCTGGTGTTCTATCGGCGGGATTGGGTGGACATCATCACCGGATTCGTCACCACGCTGCGCACCCGCCGCATCGAGACCTCCAGCCAGCGCCTGGCCTGGCTGGTGCTGCTCGCGACGGTGCCGGTCGGCGCGCTCGGCCTGCTGCTGGAACACCCGCTGCGCACCCTGTTCGCGAAACCCCTTGCGGCCGGGCTGTTCCTGACGTTGAACGGGGCCGTGCTCATCGCGGGCGAGGTACTGCGCCGGCGCAGTCAGCCGACGCTGGCCGACTACGGCCGTGCTTTCGCGGTCGCCGAGGCGCGCGCCGACGCGGTCGAGCGGGGCTATCTGACCGAATCCAAGCGGGAACCCCGGCTCGCGGAGCTGACCGCGAAGGATGCGCTGATCATCGGCGCCTCGCAGACCGGTGCGCTGTTCGCCGGAATCAGCCGATCCGGCATGACCATGGTCGGCGGCCTGCTGCGTGGCCTCGATCACGAGGACGCGGCGAAATTCGCCTTCCTGCTCGCCACGCCGGTCATCCTGGCCGCCGGCGTGCTGAAGCTGCCGACGCTGGCAGGGCCGCAGGGTGACGGCATCCTCGGGCAGGTGCTGGTGGGTTCGCTGGTGGCGGGTGTCGCGGCCTATGTCGCGGTGCGCTTCCTCGAGCGCTATTTCAAGAGCAACTCGCTGCTGCCGTTCGCGGTGTACAGCTTGGTATTCGGACTCGCCTCGGTGGTCCGCTTCCTCTGAACACGACGAAGGCCGCCTCCGGCGAACGGAGGCGGCCTTCGTGGTCCGATACGGATCAGGCCCGCCTCGTCCCCGCCACCACCCTCAACGGAGACGCTGCGCGCCGCTCATCACACTTCTACGCTGGCCTTCTCCAAGATCTCGCGCGCCAGCGCGGCGGTCTCGGACGGCGTCTTGCCGACCTTCACGCCCGCGGCCTCCAGCGCGTCCTTCTTCGCCTGGGCGGTGCCCGCCGAGCCGGAGACGATGGCGCCCGCGTGGCCCATGGTCTTGCCCTCGGGGGCGGTGAAGCCCGCGACGTAGCCGACGACCGGCTTGGTGACGTTGGCCTTGATGTAGGCCGCGGCCCGCTCCTCGGCGTCGCCGCCGATCTCGCCGATCATCACGATCAGCTTGGTCTCGGGATCCTTCTCGAACGCCTCGATGGCGTCGATGTGGGTGGTGCCGATGACCGGGTCGCCGCCGATGCCGATGGCGGTGGAGAAGCCGAAGTCACGCAGCTCGTACATCATCTGGTAGGTCAGGGTGCCGGACTTCGACACCAGGCCGACCGGGCCCTTGCCGGTGATGTTGGCCGGGGTGATGCCGACCAGCGACTCGCCGGGGGTGATGATGCCGGGGCAGTTCGGGCCGATGATCCGGGTCTTGTTGCCCTTCTCCACGTTGTAGGCCCACGCGTAGGCGGTGTCCTGCACCGGGATGCCCTCGGTGATGACCACGAGCAGCGGGATCTCCGCGTCGATGGCCTCGATGATGGCGTCCTTGGCGAACTTCGGCGGCACGAACGCGATGGAAACGTCCGCGCCGGTCTCCTTGATGGCCTCGGCGACGGTGCCGAACACCGGCAGCTCGACCGCGGCGCCGTCCTTGTCGGTGTGCGCGACGGTGGTGCCCGCCTTGCGCGCGTTCACACCGCCGACGACCTGGGTGCCCGCCTTCAGCATCAGCGCGGTGTGCTTGGTGCCCTCGCCGCCGGTGATGCCCTGGACGATGACCTTCGAGTCCTTGTTCAGGAAGATAGACATTTCAGCGTATTCCTTACTTGGCTCGGTGTTACCGGGAAGCCAGTTCGGCGGCCTTGTCGGCGCCTTCGTCCATTGTCTGCGCAAGAGTGATCAGCGGGTGCGCGGCATCGACCAAAATCTTGCGGCCCTCGTCGACCTTGTTGCCGTCGAGGCGGACGACCAGCGGCTTGTTCGCGTCGGCGCCGAGGATCTCCAGCGCCTTCACGATGCCGTTGGCGACCGCGTCACAAGCGGTGATACCACCGAAGACGTTCACGAACACGCTCTTGACCTGCGCGTCGTTCAGGATGACGTCGAGGCCGGCGGCCATGACCTCGGCCGAGGCGCCGCCACCGATGTCGAGGAAGTTGGCGGGCTTGACGCCGCCGTGGTTCTCGCCCGCGTAGGCGACCACGTCGAGGGTCGACATGACCAGGCCCGCGCCGTTGCCGATGATGCCGACCTCACCGTCGAGCTTGACGTAGTTGAGGTCGTTCTCCTTGGCCTTGAGCTCCAAGGGATCGGTCGCGTCCTTGTCCGCGAATGCCTCGTGGTCCGCGTGGCGGAACTCGGCGTTCTCGTCCAGGGTGACCTTGCCGTCGAGCGCGAGGATCTCGTTGTCGGGGGTGCGGACCAGCGGGTTGACCTCCACCAGGGTGGCGTCTTCGCCGACGAACACCTCCCAGAGCTTCTGAATGGTCACGGCCGCCGCGTCGAGCACGTCGGCGGGCAGGTGGCCCTGCTCGGCGATCGAGCGGGCGAACGCGAGGTCGACACCCTTGACGGCGTCGACGGGAACCTTCGCGAGGCGCTCCGGCTTGGTCGCCGCGACCTCTTCGATCTCCATGCCGCCTTCGACCGAGCACATGGCCAGGTAGGTGCGGTTGGACCGATCGAGCAGGAAGGAGATGTAGTACTCCTCCGCGATGTCCTTGGCCTCTGCGACAAGGATCTTCTTGGTGATGTGGCCCTTGATATCCAGGCCGAGGATGTTCTGCGCGTGCGTGAACGCGTCGTCCGGGGTAGCGGCGTACTTGACGCCACCAGCCTTGCCGCGGCCACCAGCCTTCACCTGAGCCTTGATCATCACCGGCTTGCCGATTTCCTCCGCGATGGCGCGGGCGTCCTCGGCCGTGTCCGTGACGCGGCCCTCGGACGAAGGCACTCCGTGCTTAACGAAGAGCTCCTTCGCCTGATATTCGAAGAGATCCATGTACTCACCGTCTCGTCTGCGTTGTGATGACAACGTCTTTGTTGGCGGCCCGACGTCGGAAGCGGGTCGGGTCGGACTCTAACCAGTCACATGGACGGCCAATCGGCCACATACATCCTAAGTGGCGCAGGTCACGGGCCGAAACGGGCGCCGGAAAAACCGCTGGCCAACGCTACTGGCGAGTAGGTTATTGACGGCGCGCCAGGTAGAGCCGCCCAACCCGGGACCCATGCCCGTCTACTACGGATTGTCGTCGATCAACCTCACCGGAGTGCCCGCCAAAAGGTGAGATATTCCGTGTCGTTACGGTGATCAATCTCACATGTTTGGATAGATTGTGCCCACCGCTTGCGGACCCTGCAATCGTTTCGTTACCGTCAATGCGGTCGATATCACAACACGGTCACGACTAGGAGGACGGCGAGCTTGACGCAGCACAGCACTCCGCGGGTGGACAGCCGTTCCGCTGACCGGTTGACCTCGGATTATCGCTCCAAGAAGCGGCTCACTCGATGAACCATCGCTCGGCCTTCGTTCCCGAAAACCGGTCTCGCTCCCATCGTTATCGCGATGACGAGGAGTCGTACGGCGCCAACGGTCACTCCGGCGGGCAGCGTGATGTAGGCGACAGTGGGTACGCCCCCGCGAGTGTGAGCTTCGCCAGTTTCAATCCCGAGGATTCGTGGGACGGGTTCGCACAGGGCGACTCATGGACCGCTAACGACGATTCGTGGGCGCCCGAGCCGGCGCAGGGCTCGTGGGCTCCGCAGGCGCAGAACACGTGGGCGGCCGATCAGGCGCAGGGCTCGTACAAGGCTCGGGGCGCGTGGACGCCAGACCGTGGGCAGAGCGACTCCTGGTCCGCGAACGAGGCTTGGGGACAGGACGATTCCTGGCCCGAAGGTGGCGCCTGGTCCGAAGGTGGCGCCTGGGATTCGGAGCAGTCCTGGGCGGACGATGAGGACGCCGAGACGCCCGCCGCCACACCGACCGTCGTCCCGGCTCGCCGCGCGAACCGGCGCGGTGGCGCCCATCGGGTGCCGACGCCGCCCGCCGCCCTCAAGGGCCGCGCCGCCGTTGTCGCCGTTGCCGCGGGCGCCGTTGTCGCCGCGGGACAGGCCGCGATCGCCTCCCCCGGCGAGCAGCAGTCGCACTCCATCGACTACCAGGCCGCGGGCCAGGTGCACGAGATCGCCGCACAGTCGGTGAGCGTGACCGAGCCCGGCGCCGCCAACCCGGAATCGCCTCAGGTGCTGAATGTTTCGGCGCCGACCAACCTGAACCAGTTCAACGACATCCTGGAGAAGGGCCGCAAGTACGCGGAAGACCTCGCCGCCCAGGAAGCCGCCAAGCTGCGCCCGCTGTTCACCAAGTTCACCAGCGGAAACTTCACCTCCGGCTACGGCGCCCGCTGGGGCGTGCAGCACCTCGGCATCGACGTCGCGGGTCCCATCGGCACCCCGATCGTCGCGGTCGCCGACGGCACCGTGCTCGAGGCGGGCCCCGCCGCGGGCTTCGGCATGTGGGTGCGCCTGCTGCATGACGACGGCACCGTCACCATCTACGGTCACATCGACACCGCCACCGTGTCCCAGGGCCAGCGCGTCATGGCAGGCGACCAGATCGCCACCATCGGCAACCGTGGCTTCTCCACCGGCCCCCACTGCCACTTCGAGGTCTGGCTCAACGGCACCGACAAGATCGACCCGGTGCCGTGGCTGGCTACGCGTGGCATCGGGCTCGGGCCGCAACGCGACTGAGTTCCGGTTCGGTTTGCGGGCCATGGCAGTCGGCGAGCTGGCCTGACGCGTTCCAATAGGCGTGGAGCCACCGCACGCAGCATTGAGCTCGGACCACCGCACGACCCGCGGCGATCGACCGCAGGGGTTGGCGTACGCCCTATCGCTGGCCACTCGCGGCGGAACCACAGGGACCGACCCGGCAGATTGGGTCGGTATGTCCAGCTGGCTTCCAATAGCCCGTGGCGCCAGGCGTCCAGCAAGCGGGCTCGACGCGCCCCAGCCGCGCATCTTCTGATTTCCCGCGCGCCGAACCGCCTGCGATTTCGTGTGCGGCAAGTCAAAGGCTGTGCGGCGATAGTCATCCCGTCGGCCGCATCATCCCGTCCGCCGCATCATCCCGTCGGCCGCACGTCCGGCCGATTGAGGGGCGCGGAAGCGTGGCTCGCGAGACACAAGCGATTCCGGCGCTTTGGTCGGCGACTCGCGGCATCGGCTTGGGCAGCGGGCAGCGGGCTTGGAGGGATCGGCCGAGTCGGCAGTTCCGGGGCGCTGGCTCCCATTTGCCGAGCAAGATCATCAGGAACTGGCGTAAGTCCTCTCTCGCACTTTACTTACCTCAGTTCCCGATGATCATGGAACTTGGTTCGCGCGGACTGAATTCGGGGGCAGCTCAGTCTGATTCGTCCGATGTTCGGTTTGCGTAGCCGCAATCGATTCGTTACCTTCGATCCCATCGATGATCATCACGGCCGCTGCGATCGGAGACGACCAGTCCTATGCGCGTTGAGAACCCTGTGCAGTTCCGGGCAACCCTTCAAGGACCAGGCAATTCGGACATACAGGCGTGTTCTCGACATTTCGGTCAGGTTGTCGAGGTGGGTCTTCGACTGGCATGAGCAGACGTCGCGCGGGTCGCTCCGAGGGCGGCCGCATCCCGGTTCAGCAGCTGCTCAACAACATTCAGCAAACTGATAGCTATTCAAACTCCGCGTGGCCGGAGCATGATGTCTGGCCCGAAGCGGATGCGGTCGCGGACGACTTTTTCTGGGAATCCACCAACTGGTGGGAACCCGAGGAGTCCGATCGGCAGCCGCCGCCGGAGGTGCCGACCGCACCGGCACGCCGTGCCAAACGCGGTGGTGCTCATCGGCTTCCCGCGCCGCCCGCCGCATTGAAGGGGCGCGCCGCGATTGTCGCGATGGCCGCCGGCGCCGCGGTCGTCGCGACCGGGCAGATGTTCGGGAACAGCGATGTCAAACCGGCACAGACCGCCGACTATCAGGCGGTAGGGCAGGCGCGGACGATCGCGCTCCCCGACGCCGCACCACCGGCCCAGGGCGACGATAGTCCGCAATTGCTCGACGCCAAGGGACCGGTCGATATCGGCCAATTCAGCGATCTGCTGCACAACGGAGCCGAGTACGCGCAGGAACTCGCCGAGCAGGAGGCCGCGAAGCTGCGACCGCTGTTCACCAAGTTCGCCTCCGGCACGTTCACCTCCGGTTACGGCGCCCGCTGGGGCACACTGCATCCCGGCGTCGATGTGGCCGCCCCCATCGGCACCCCGATCTACGCGGTCGAGGACGGCACCGTCATCGATGCCGGCCCCGCCGCCGGGTTCGGCATGTGGGTGCGCGTGCGCGGCGACGACGGCACCGTCACCGTCTACGGCCACATCAACACCGCCCTGGTCTCCGTCGGCGAGCATGTCCTCGCCGGCGACGAAATCGCCACCGTCGGAAACCGCGGCGAATCCACCGGCCCCCACTGCCATTTCGAAGTCTGGCTCAACGGCACCAACCGAATAGACCCCATCCCCTGGCTGGCCACCCGAGGCATCAGCCTAGGCCCCGAACGCGACTGACCACCCCACGATCGCGCGGGCGGCAACCGGCCAAGGCCAATGACTGGCGTAAGAGGGCGGACAGCACCCGAGGCGGCGGAGGTACGCGAGACGGCGGACCGTGCGCAGGGGGCATCTGTGAACGGCGCACGGTGCGCAGGCGGCGAATGCTGCGGAGTGTGGGGACATGCACGGGGGCGTCTGGATGATCGATGTGCTGGTGACGGCCGTGGAGGCTGGGACGGGTGGTGGTGACGATCGGCACGCGGTGGTGTCGGCTCGCGGGGGATAGCGTGTGGGGATGGCTGAGACGACGGTGTATTCGCAGTTCATCGCGGTGGCTCCGGAGCGGGTTTGGGCGGTCGTCGGGGATCCGGGGCGGTGGGGCGAGTGGAATCCGGCGGTGACGTCGGTTCGACTGCATGGGGCGGTCGAGGTTGGGGCTACCGGGGATTACTTGCCGAGAGGGCGGGTTTTGGGGCGGGTGCACGGGCGGGTTGCGCCGCCGTTTGTGATCAGCACGTTGGTGCCGGGGCGGGAGTTGGCGATCGAGCAGCCGGAGCCGGGTGGGCGGATGCGGATGTCGTGGACGCTGGCGCCGCGCGATGGGGGCACGGAGGTAACGCAGCGGCTGACGTTCCTCGGGGCTTCGGCGTCGATCGCGCGGGCGGCGGTCGGTTCGCTGCTGGAGACCGATGCGCGGGTGTGTTTCGCGCGGCTGGCGAAGCTGGCGGGGATCGCGCCGGAACCGACCGCGCTGAGCGTTGTCATTGCGGGTGGCACCGGGGCGCTGGGTAAGCACCTGGCCGCCGATCTGACCTGCCGCGGGTATCGCGTGACCATCCTGACCCGCCGCCGCGATCCGGCCCTGCCGTTCGATCAGGTGGAGTGGGATGGCAAGACGGTGGGCGAATGGGTTGGCGCGCTGCGCAATCCGGGACCGACCGCGTTGGTCAACCTCGCGGGCAAGCTGGTCGACGTCCGGCCGACGCGTCGCCAGATCGGCCGATTGCGTAGCAGCCGAGTGGATTCGACGCGCGCGCTGGTCGAGGCGGTTGCCACGCTC
This sequence comes from Nocardia sp. NPDC052566, assembly GCF_044547285.1. Lineage (NCBI taxonomy): Bacteria > Bacillati > Actinomycetota > Actinomycetes > Mycobacteriales > Nocardiaceae > Nocardia > Nocardia sp. NPDC052566. The sequence continues at coordinate 41,364 of NZ_JBIUAF010000008.1, forward strand.
GATGCGCCGGTCGACTACTGGGTACAGGCGAGTACAACCGCGATCTGGTCGGACGCGGGCGAAACCCGTTGCACCGAAACCACTCCGCTGCCGGTGGGACTGCCGCAGATGACCGGCGTCGCGGAACCCTGGGAGCGTGCGTTCGACGGCGCGAAGGCCGCACATTCGACGATCCTGCGCACCGCGATCGTGCTCGACCCCCAAGCGCCCGCCCTGAAACGCCTCGGCATGCTCGTCAAGGCCGGTCTCGGCGGACGGGTCGGCAGCGGTGCGCAGTGGTTCAGCTGGATCCACGTCGACGACTGGCTCGCCATCGTGCGCGCCGCCCTCGGCCTCGACCCACAGGTCACGCTGCCGGACGGAATCGTGGTGGCCGCCACCGACTTCCCGGTCCGCAACCGCGACCTGATGGCCGCGCTCCGCCGCCACCTGCACCGCCCACCGGCCCCACCAACCCCGGCCCCACTACTGAAGCTCGGCGCGATCTTCCTCCGCACCGACCCCGCCCTAGGCCTCACCGGCCGCCACACCACCTCAACAGTCCTCCGCGAAGCAGGCTTCACCTTCCACTACCCCACCCTCGACGAAGCCCTGACCAACCTCCTCCCCCACTGACCCGCCACACGACGTACCGCGCCCCGCGCGTAGTCAGATAGCGGTGCGACACACCGTAATCAACCACCATCCACCTACGCTCGGCAAACGGAATCCCGCCGACGAACCCTGCCCCGGATCCCGAGGTCCCTCCATCGCCCTCCGCACCGGCTCGGCCGGGTGGCCGCCCCTCTGCGGGCTGACGCGCGGTGCCGCGCCCCGCTCTTCACGCCGCGCTTCGGATCCCGCACCATCTCGTGCGCGGCGGCGCAATCAGCGCGCAGCAACCAACTACCCACCCGCAGCGTTGTTCCCGCACGCAGCGCGCAGTCAAATGGCCCCCGAAACCGGCATGTCGCACGGCCATTCGACTGCGCTCGACGGTTGGGCGTGAACAGGGCTTGACCGCCTCGGTGGCTACCGGCTCGGAAAAGGCTCGGCGGCAAGGGGTTTACCTGGGCAGTGCTGGGCACGTTGAGTGCCGTCCCCGGCTTGGAACTCGAGCCAGGTACATGTGCTGGGCTTCCAGCCCAGTCGTCTGGCTGTGGTCCCGTTCTCGAGATCAAGAAATCCGCGAGCGCAGTCAAATGGCCCTGCGACACGCCGTGAACGGGGGCCATATGACTGCGCTCGACGGTCGGGTATGAACGGGGCTTGACGGCCTCGGTGGTTATCGGCTCGGAAAGGGCGCGGCGGCAAGGGGTTTACCTGGGCAGTGCTGGGCGCTTTAGGTGCCGTCCCTGACTTGGAAGTCGAGTCGGGTGCATGTTGTGGGCTTCCAGCCGGATCGTCTGGCCGTGGTGCCGTTCTCGAGATCAAAAGCCCCGCGAGCGCAGTCAAATGGCGGTGCGACACGGCGTGACCGACCACCATTTGGCTGCGGTCGGCGAGGTTCGCGGCAGCTGGCCAACCGCCACTGCCGCCGGGCGCTGGGCTGCGTCAACGCCTCGTCTGTTGCCTCTCGGTACGGCGCTCGGCGAATGGTGGTCGGTGTGCGGCAGCCGACCAGGTCGCTACTGCGCGACACTTCGTCGACCATCGCGCAGCCAACTCGTTGCCTCGAACCGCGGCACCCTGCGGACCCGTTTCAGGGACTGCTCAGAGTTTGACCAGGGTGCGGCTGTATTGGGGGATGAGGCGGATTTTTCCCGCGGTGCCGAAATCGATGGTGACGGTGGCGAGGGGGCCGAAGCCGTCGGCGGCTACTACGCGGCCGAGGCCGTATTTGTCGTCGCTGACTCGATCGCCTACGGCCAGTACGAGGTTGGCGTTGTTGCGGGCGGGGGCCGAGGCGGGGGCGGGGCGGCGGGGGCCGCGGTCGCGCAGGCCGGGGCGCTGGGGTTCCCAGCCGTCGCCTCGGGTCCAGTCGCGTTCCATGCCATCGTCGTCACCGCGGCGACGGATACCGCGACTCGCCGGCGAGCCCGCGGGTTCGAGGCGGCGCCAGTCGATCAGGTGGCCCGGAATCTCTTGCAGGAAGCGGGATTCGGGGTTCGAGACGGGCTGACCCCAGCCGGAGCGCACCACCGCGCGCGACAGGTACAGCCTGCGCCGGGCGCGGGTGATGCCGACGTAGGCGAGGCGGCGTTCCTCGGCCAGTTCGGCCGGATCGCCGAGTGCGCGCATATGCGGGAACTGGCCGTCTTCCCAACCGGTCACGAAGACCACCGGGAACTCCAGCCCCTTGGCGGTGTGCAGCGTCATCATCGTGACGACGCCCGCACCCTCGTCTGGGATGGAATCGGTATCGGCCACCAGCGACACCCGCTCCAGGAACGCGGCGAGCGAACCGGGATCGGGCTCACCCTCGGCGGCCTCGGGCAGCATGCCCTCTTGCCTGGCGGCTTCGGCGTTGTTGTGCGCCTCGGAGCTGAACTCCCGTGCCACGCTGACCAATTCGTTCAGGTTGTCGAGCCGCGCACCGTCCTGCGGGTCGTCCGAGGCCTCCAGCTCGGCGCGGTAACCGGTGCGCTCGAGCACCGCGTCCACCACGTTGCCGACATCGGGGAAGTCCGAATTCTCCTGCTCCCCAGCGGCTCTGATCTCCTCGAGCAGCTCGAGGAAGCCGGCGATGGCCCGCTGCGCGCGCGTGTTGAGCAGCGCGACCTTGCCGTCGGCGGCATCGCGCAGCGCCGCGGCGAACCCGATATCGCGCTGTTCGGCGTGCACGGCGACGCAGGCCTCGGCCCGATCGCCGATGCCGCGGCGCGGGGTGTTGAGGATGCGGCGCAGGCTCACCGCGTCCTCGGGGTTGTCGAGTACCCGCAGGTAGGCCACGATGTCGCGGACCTCCTTGCGCTCGTAGAACCGCACGCCGCCGACCACCTTGTACGGCAGCCCCATCCGGATGAAGATCTCTTCCAGCGCGCGGGAGTTGTTGTTGGTCCGGTAGAACACCGCGACATCGCCGTAGTTGGCATCGCCCTGATCGACCAGCTTGTCGATCTCGCGCGCCACGAACGAGGCCTCGTCGTGCTCGTTGTCGGCGACGTACCCGGTGATCAGATCGCCTTCACCGGAATCGGTCCACAGCTTCTTGTCGCGACGGTTCTCGTTGCGCGAGATCACCGCGTTGGCGGCGGACAGGATGTGCTGGGTGGAGCGGTAGTTCTGTTCCAGCAGAATGGTTTCGGCGTCCGGGAAGTCGCGCTCGAACTCCTCGATGTTGCGGATGGTCGCGCCGCGGAAGGCGTAGATGGACTGGTCCGCGTCGCCGACCACGCACAGCTCGCTCGGCTCGACCTGATCCTCTGTCTGTTCTTTGCGATGATGGCCGACCAGCTCGCGCACCAGGATGTACTGCGCGTGGTTGGTGTCCTGGTACTCGTCGACGAGCACATGCCGGAACCGGCGCCGGTAGTACTCGGCCACCTGCGGATGGTTCTGCAGCAGCGCCACCGTCTCGCCGATCAGGTCGTCGAAGTCGAGCGCGTTGGCCGCGCGCAACCGCCGCTGGTACTCGGTGTAGACGCGGGCGACCAGGGCGGGCAGTTCGGTGTCGTCGGATTCGGCGTCGGCGGTGGCGCGCGCGGGGCCGATCAGTTCGTTCTTCAGATTCGAGATGGCGGTGGCCAGCAATCGCGCCGTGTACTTCTTCGTGTCGATGTCGAAGTCGCGGCTGATCATGGTGAGCAATCGCCGGGAGTCGTCGGCGTCGTAGATGGAGAAATTGGAATTCAGTCCGGGCAGCAGCGCCGCCTGCATGCGCAGGATCCGCACGCAGCTGGAGTGGAAGGTGGACACCCACATGTTGTTGGCCCGTGGGCCGACCAAGCCGATCACCCGCTCGCGCATCTCGGCGGCGGCCTTGTTGGTGAAGGTGATGGCGAGGATCTGCCCGGTGTTCGCCCCGCGGGCGGCGAGTAGGTAGGCGATCCGCCGCGTCAGCACCGCGGTCTTGCCGGAGCCCGCGCCCGCGACGATCAGCAGTGGCGCGCCGGTGTGCACGACGGCGGCCCGCTGCTGCGGGTTGAGACCGTCGAGCAGCCGCTCGGCCTCCTCCGCGCGGCGCTGTTCGCGTTCGGCACGCCGACGCGCGACCTCTTCGGCGTAACCGCCGTCGGCCTGCGGGTTCGGGGTCGGGTCCTTGGGCAAGTTCTGGCCTGCCTGCATCTGGGGCGCCACCGTGATGTCCATCGCCCATCCACGCTACCGGCGGGCACCGACAGAGATGAAGTCCCCGGTCGACTCGGCGGTGGAAGCGGCGGCCCGGAAGCGGCAGCTTGCGTAACCACGGAGGGCCTCGTGAACACCGCCAACTGATGTCGTGTCGATCGGGTGCCGCTCAGGCCAACGGAAGGTGAACAGGCACCGCTCCGCGCGCCCCTAGGTTAGGGGGCATTCTCAGCAGATTTATAAACGCAAACGTTTTGCTCAGCTACCGCGCCGTGGCAGACTGGCCCCATGATCAGCGCTCCATCAAGGCACCCGATTCGGTTACCCGCCGGATATCGTGACTGCGGACCTTGCACCTGAGCGCTAACCTTTCTTGGGGGGACTATGCAAGGCCCCCAAGGTCTGATTCACGGTGAAAGAACCGGTCGGTAACGCACTCGGCTCGCCTGCCGATCCATGTTCTGACACGAGGAGATGAATGATGAGCACCCCTGCCACGACAACCGGGTCCGACTCGGCTCTGCCGCAGACCGAGGCTGAGATCGATAAGCTCCGCAAGGAGATCGACCAGCTCGATGCCGAGATCCTCGCTGCCATCAAGCGCAGGACCGAGATCTCCCGCATCATCGGCCGGACCCGGATGGCCTCGGGCGGTCCCCGCCTGGTGCACAGTCGTGAGATGAAGGTGCTGGAGCGCTTCAGCGAGCTAGGCCAGGAAGGCCACACCCTCGCGATGCTGCTGCTGCGCCTCGGTCGCGGCCGTCTCGGCCACTGATCTCGAACTTCTCCGGCCACGTTCGGTGGCCCCAGATCTCCGCGGCGCTCGCAAGACACCGCGACCCCAAGGCCGCCCCGGGTGTTGAACACCCCCGGGGCGGTCGTTTTCATCTTCAGGTCAGGGCGATGTACTTCGTCGAGAGGTATTCCTCGATGCCCTCGATACCGCCCTCGCGGCCGAAGCCGGAGGCCTTCACGCCGCCGAACGGCGCCGCCGGATCGGAGATGACGCCGCGGTTGACGCCGACCATGCCGGACTCCATCCCCTCCGCGACGCGCAGGGCACGGTCCAGGTCACGGGTGTAAATGTAAGAGACCAAACCGAATTCGGTGTCGTTGGCGGCGGCGATGCCCTCGGCCTCGGTGGCGAAGCCGACGATCGGGGCGACCGGGCCGAACACCTCCTCGCGCAGGATCCTGGCGTGCGCGGGCACGTCGCTGAGGATGGTCGCCGGATAGAACCAACCGGGGCCGCCCGGGGCCTTGCCGCCGAGCCGCAGCCGGGCGCCCGCGGCGACCGCGTCCTCGACCAGCTCACTGACCGTGTCGAGCTGGTTCTCGTTGATCAGCGGGCCGAGGGTGGTGGCGGGGTCGGTGCCCGGTCCGAGCGTCACCGTGCTCGACATGGCGTCCACCAGCTTGGTGGTGAACTCCTCCAGCACGCCGTTCTGCACGTGGAAGCGGTTGGCCGCGGTACACGCCTCGCCGCCGTTGCGCAGCTTCGCCAGCATCGCGCCCTGCACCGCGGCGTCGACATCGGCGTCGTCGAACACCACGAACGGGGCGTTGCCGCCGAGTTCCATCGAGGTACGCAGCAGCCCGCCCGCCGACTTCTCCACCAGCTTCTTGCCGACCTCGGTGGAGCCGGTGAAGGTGAGTTTGCGCAGCCGGGGGTCGTCGAGCAGCGGCTGGGTGACCGCGCCGGAGTGGCTGGTGGTGATCACCGAGAGCACGCCGTCCGGCAGCCCGGCCTCGCTGCACAGCTTGGCGAGCAGCAGCATGGTCAGCGGTGTCTCGCCCGCGGGCTTCACGATCATCGTGCAGCCCGCCGCGAGCGCGGGGCCGATCTTGCGAGTTCCCATGGCCAGCGGGAAGTTCCACGGCGTGATCGCCAGGCACGGGCCGACCGGCTGCTTGTGCACCATGATCCGGCCGGTACCGGACGGCGCGTGCAGGTAGCGCCCGTGCACCCGCACCGCCTCCTCGCTGAACCAGCGGAAGAACTCCGCGCCGTAGCGCACCTCGTTGCGGCTCTCCGGCAGCGCCTTGCCCATCTCCAGGGTCATCAGCAGCGCGAATTCCTCGGCGCGAGCGGTGATCTGGTCGAAGACGGTCCGCAGGATCTCCGCGCGCTGCCGCGCCGGCGTGGCCGCCCACTCCGCCTGCACCGCCACGGCGGCATCGAGCGCGCGCACCGCGTCCTCAGGGGTGGCATCGGCGACGTGCGTCAGCACCTCGCCGGTGGCGGGATTGTGCACCGGAAAGGTGCCTCCCCCGGTAGCGGCGACCGGGCCACCGATCCACAGCTGCGTCGGGACGGATTCGAGAACTTCGCGTTCGGACACCATGAGCTCAGCCTAGGCCGGGCTGCCCGCGCCGTTGCCGGATCATGGCGACCGCGTCATCGGGGAACAGTTCACGGGGTAGCGCCTTGAATATCCGCGAGTTGTAGGTGATCAGCACGATCTCGTCGTACACATCGAATCCCATCAGCCCGCGGTACGAGAACTTCTCATACGTGCAGACCGTCTGGATATCGAAGGCGTGCGCACCGAAGCGGCTGGTCATCTCCGCACCGTCCGAGACGACAGCGCGCAGCGCGACCTCGAGGCGCATGCGACTACGCCATGCGCCCACCGGGAGACTCAGCGCCAGCAGGACGATGATCATGATCGCCGCGGCGCGGCCGATGTCGCCGCCGAGGATCGCCAGCAGACATGGGAGCACGAGCAGCACGGCGACGGTCCGCCAGGCGCCCGGCTTGCGCCACAGGGCACGTGAGGTCGCGCGCGCCAGCCGAGGGGCCGTATCCGGGCCTGCCACGAACCGGGCATCGGGCGGCCCTGGTTCCGGCACGAACGGCCCCGGCCAGGCGACACACGTGTCGATCGGTTCGCTTCCCGGCATATCGGTCACAACACTCCCCCTTGGCAGTCAGTTCCGACCAAGGAATACGCCATAGGTCCCACCGTGTCATTTCGACGGGCTGTGCTGGATAAACCGGACCGATGCGAGGTCGCGGATGCTACTCCGGCAGATCGGCTTGCGGCACATCGGAAATCTCACCGGTCGCATCCGCCGAGTACACCGACTCTTCGCTACCCGTTCGCGTGCGCTGGTTCGGGGTGGTGAGTAACCTCGGCGGACGTGAGCAGCGACATCACCGCATCGGCGGCATGGCGGAAACTGCACGACCACCACAGCGCGGTAGGCGGGCGACACCTCAGGGAGATCTTCGCCGACGATCCGGCGCGTGGTCGTGAGCTGACCGTCGAGGTGGGCGATCTGCACATCGACTACAGCAAGCACCGCGTCACCAGGGAAACGCTGGGACTGCTGGTGGAATTGGCGAGTGAGGCCGGGGTGGCCGAGCGGCGCGACGCGATGTTCCGCGGCGAGCACATCAACACCTCGGAGAACCGCGCGGTCGAGCACATCGCACTGCGCCTGCCCGCGGGCGAGTCGCTCATCGTCGACGGCGCCGACGCGGGCGCCGAGGTGCACGAGGTGCTGCGACGGATGGGTGAGTTCACCGACGCGCTGCGCTCGGGCGCCTGGCGCGGCGCCACCGGCGAACGGATCACGACGGTGGTCAATATCGGGATCGGCGGCTCCGATCTCGGCCCGGTGATGGTGCACCAGGCGCTGCGCCACTACGCCGACGCCGGAATCGGCGCCAGGTTCGTCTCGAATGTCGACCCGGCGGATCTGGTCGCGAAACTGGACGGGCTCGACCCGGCCACGACGCTGTTCATCGTTGCCTCCAAGACGTTTTCGACGCTGGAGACGCTGACCAACGCGACCGCGGCCCGGCGCTGGCTGGTGGCCGCGCTCGGCGCCGCAGAGTCATCTACGGACGTGGTCGCCAAGCATTTCGTCGCGGTGTCGACGAACGCCGAGCGGGTCGCGGCATTCGGTATCGATACCGCCAATATGTTCGGCTTCTGGGACTGGGTCGGCGGCCGCTACTCGGTGGATTCCGCGATCGGCCTCTCGGTGATGGCGACCATCGGCAAGGAGCGTTTCGCCGAGTTCCTCGCCGGAATGCACGCCGTCGACCGGCATTTCGCGACGGCGCCGCTGGAGGCGAACGCGCCGGTGCTACTCGGCCTGCTCGGGGTCTGGTACTCGAATTTCTTCGGCGCGGAATCGCGTGTGGTGCTGCCGTATTCGAACGATCTGGCGCGCTTCCCCGCCTACCTGCAACAGCTGACCATGGAGTCGAACGGCAAGTCGGTGCGCGCCGACGGCACCCCGGTCACCACCTCGACCGGTGAAATCTTCTGGGGCGAACCGGGAACCAACGGCCAGCACGCCTTCTATCAGCTGCTGCACCAGGGCACCCGCCTGATTCCCGCCGATTTCATCGGCTTCGCCAAGCCCACCGACGATCTGCCGACTATCGACGGCACCGGCAGCATGCACGACATCCTGATGAGCAACCTGTTCGCCCAGACCAAGGTGCTCGCGTTCGGCAAGACGGCCGAGGAGATCGCCGCCGAGGGCACCGATCCGAACGTGGTGCCGCACAAGGTGATGCCGGGCAACCGGCCGAGCACCAGCATCCTGGCGCCGCGGCTCACGCCCTCGGTGGTCGGTCAGCTGATCGCACTGTACGAGCATCAGGTGTTCGTCGAGGGCACCATCTGGGGTGTCGACAGCTTCGACCAATGGGGTGTCGAACTCGGCAAGCAGCAGGCACTGGCACTGGCGCCGCTGCTCACGTCGGCGGAAGAACCCGCACCGCAGGGTGATTCGTCCACGGATGCGCTGATCGGGTGGTATCGAGGCAATCGCTGACGGCCCCGCCGGTATGCGCGGCCTCTGCTGAGCACGCCCACGGACGCGCTGATCACATTGCGCCACACCGGCCACCGACGACTTCACCGGCATCGGCGCGCTCGCGCTCGACGCACACCCACGGACGCGCTGATCGCGTTGCGCCACACCAACCGCCGACGGCTTCGCTGCGTTGGGCGGGACTCAGCTCAGCGGACAATTTCGCCGAATATGGGGCGAATTCGGGTGTTTCGCGTTGAAAGTGTCCAGGCAGCAGAGCATCCAGGAGTAGTCAGGTCGCGATGGTGTAGTACTTGCCGCCGCGCTCGTGCAGCACCAGATCCGCGTGAATGCTGGTGGGGGCGACCAGGTCCGCGTTGCGCAGATCGCTGTCGGTGACCTTGACCTTCGCTTCCTCAGGGGTGCGGCCGCCGCGAATGTGCCGGTGCAGCAGGCGTTCTTCGAGTGATTCCCGGGTGGCGTCCAGGTACCAGCACTCGTCGAGGAGTTTGCGCACCCCGGACCAGGCCGCAGTGCTTTCCGCGTCGGTCAGCGTGCCGTCGAGCAGCAGGTAGTTGCCTTCGGTGATCACGATCGGCTGACTGTCGAACACCACACCGCCCGGCACCGGCTCCTCGATGGACCGGTCGAAGGTCGGCCACAGCATCCGCTGGCCGACCGGGGTATGGCGCAGTCGTTCCAGGTGTGCGACGAACCCGGCCGCGTCGAAAGTGTCGGGCTCACCCTTGCGTGCCAGGCTGCCCGCCGCGCGCAGCACCTCATTCGGCAGGTGGAAGCCGTCCATCGGCGCGATCTCGGCGACCGGCCGGTCCGCCGCCGCGTTGAGCGCCTCGCGCAGCGCCGCCGACAACGTCGATTTGCCCGCCCCCGGCGGCCCGGCGATCCCGAGCACATAGCGCCCGGGACAGGCGGCCGCGCGCGCACGCACGCGTTTCGCGAGGACGCTCAGCGGTATTTCGATGTGTGCCTCGACCACGGGATGCGACTCTACCTCTGCGATATCGGTATTCGTTCGATGCGAAAAGTAGTGCTTTCCCTTGCTACATCGCCGACCACGTCCCGAGCGAAACACAACACGCGAGCTAGCCCGAACGCCAAACGTGCAGGCCCCCGTAAAACGGTGCCACACACGGGCCGACAGCTTCGCTGACATCCGCCTGCTCAACGCAGGCGGTGCCGGATGTGGGCCGACAGTTCTGCGGCGGTGTCGCGGAGGGATTCGGTGAAGGCGCGGCGGAGGGGATCGTCGCGGTGGGTGGGGTGGTACGCGATGGCGGTTGGGCGGGTGGCGTCCGGGTGGTCGATGCGGACGAGGGCGATGGTCGGTGGGAGGACGGGGGCGGCGATGCCGGGGACGACGGTGATGCCCATGCCCGCGGCGACGAGACCGAGTTTGGCGAACCAGTCGCGGGCGACGAAGGCGATGTCCGGGTGTCCGGAGCCGGACCATGCGCCGAGGAGGGTGCTGTCCCGGTCGGCGCTGCCCGCGATCCAGCGTTGGTCGCGGAGCATCGCGGGCGTGGCGCTGACGCGGCCCGCGAGTTCGTGGGATGGTGGCACGGCGACGAGGAGCGGATCGTCCAGTAGCGGTTCCAGTTCGACGCCTGCGGGCGGGTCCGCCGGTGCGGTCACCACGGCAAGGTCGAGGCGGCCGCGGGCGACGGCGGTGAGCAGTCGCGGGCTCATCCCCTCGCGCAACGGAATTCGCGCGTGCGGGCGTTGTCCGCGCACCGCGGCTATCGCGCGCGGGACCAGGGCGGCCATGGCGGTCGAGAAGGCGCCGATTCGAAGGCGTTCGGCGGCAGTGGTTTCCAGGTCGCTCAGTTCCTGACGGGCGGTGTCGAGCTCACCGAGCACCGCCTCGGCATGCCGCACGACAACCAGCCCCGCCGCGGTCGGCCGGACACCGCGTGCGTGCCGTTCGAACAGCGGCTGCCCGGCGGCCCGCTCCATCAGCGCGATCTGTCGCGACACCGCCGACTGGGTGTAGCCGAGGTTCTCCGCCGTGGTGGAGAACGAGCCGGTCGCGGCCGCCGCTCGGACCACACGCAGGCCGAGGACGGTGAACTCAGTCATGCGGATCACTGATACCAGAGATGCGAGAACCTCGCTTGTCGCATACCTCGTGGCTACCTAGCGTCGATGTCATGAGCACAGCCGAGAACAAGAAACTGCTCCGCGCCCTCTTCGACGAGATGGCCAAGGGCAATACCCGCGCGATGGGCGAGGCCATGGCCGACGATTTTCGCTGGATCTTCCCCGGAAACTGGTCGTGGTCGGGCACCTGGGGCCCGAAATCTGTTGCCCTGCAGGATCTCCTGCGACCGCTGATGACCCAGTTCACCGACTACCGCAGCGCCGCCGAGTTCATGATCGCCGAGGACGACCGGGTGGCGGTACAGGTCCGCGGCCACGGCACCACCACCCGCGGCGAAACCTACGACCAGACCTACTGTTTCCTCTTCCGCATCCGCGACGGAAAGCTCACCGAGGTGATCGAGCACTGCGATACCGCCCTGGTCGAGCGCGTACTCGACGCCCCCGCGCACCGACCATGATCATCAGGAACTGACGCAACTCGCCACTCGCGAAACGCCGCCGCCAGTTCCTGATGATCGTTGACATCACGCGACGAAGGCGCGCTCCACGATGGCTCCGGTGTCGACGCCGGTGGGCAGGGTGCCGAAGGCGATGCCCCAGTCGTCGCCGAGACGGGTCGCGCAGAACGCGTCGGCGACGGCGGGGTGGCCGTGCCGGACCAGTTGCGCGCCTTGCAGAACCAGGGCCATCAGTTCCACGATGCGGCGGGCGCGGTATTCGATATCGCTGAGGTCCGACAGCTCCTTGCCGACCTTGGCGATGGCGTCGTCCAGGCGGGGGTTGCTGCCCTTGGCGAGCGAGACCTCGTTGAAGTAGGCCTCGACCGTCTCCGGCTGACGACCCATGGCACGCAACGCATCCAGGGCCGCGACATTGCCCGACCCCTCCCAGATGGACATGAGCGGCGCCTCCCGATACAGCCGCGGCATCCCCGACTCTTCGGCATATCCGTTGCCGCCGAAGCATTCCAGCGCTTCGGCCGCATGCGACGGCGCCCGCTTGCACACCCAGTACTTGGTGACCGCGAGTGCGATGCGGCGCAGCGCCGCCTCGGCCGGATCGGTGCCCGCCCGGTCGGTGGCGCCGGCGAGGCGCATCATCACGGTGGTCGCGGCATCGGATTCGATCACCAGGTCGGCGAGCACATTGCGCATGGCGGGCTGATCGATCAGCTTGGCGCCGAACGCTTCCCGGTGCCGCGCGTGATGCACCGCGAAGACCGCGCCGACGCGCATGCCGGTGGCCGAACCGATCACGCAGTCGAGCCGGGTCATATTGACCATCTCGATGATGGTCTTGACGCCCGCGCCCTCCGCGCCGACCAGCCAGCCGGTGGCGTTCTCGTATTCGATCTCCGAGGAGGCATTGGACTTGTTGCCGAGCTTGTCCTTGAGCCGTTGGATCCGAATGGGATTGCGGGTGCCGTCCGGCAGCACGCGCGGCAGCAGGAAACAGGACAGGCCGCCCGGCGCCTGAGCCAGCGTGAGGAACATGTCCGACATCGGCGCGGAGGTGAACCACTTGTGCCCGACGATCCGGTAGGAGCCATCGGGATTCGGCGTCGCCGTCGTGGTGTTGGCGCGGACGTCGGAGCCGCCCTGCTTCTCCGTCATCGACATGCCCGCGATGAGCCCCGCCTTGGTCGACGGTTCACGCAGGCCGAAATCGTAAGTGCGGGAACCGAGTAGCGGCTCGTACCTGGCGGAGAGCTCCGCGTTGTGCCGCAGCGCGGGGACGACCGCGTAGGTCATCGAGATCGGGCACATATGGCCCGCGTCGGCGACGCCCCAGGTGTAGAACTTGGCCGCGCGTGCGGTGTGCGCGCCGGGCCGGTCGTCGAGCCACGGCGAACCGTGCAGGCCGTGCGCCACCGCGACATTCATCAGATCGTGCCAGTGCGGGTGGAATTCGACCTCGTCGACGCGATGGCCCCAGCGGTCGTGGGTGTGCAGCACCGGCGGGTACTCGTTGGCCAGCCTGCCCCACTCCTGCGCCGCGAAACCGCCTGCCAGCACGCCGAGTTCGCGCACCTCGGCCTCGGCCCAGCCCGCGCCCTCGCGGTGCAGGCCCTCCAGCAGCGCCGGGTTGCGGGAGACATCGAACGGCACGATATTCGGAACCTGGTTGAAGACTTCATGCGTCGGCATCGGACACTCCTGTTTCTGGCTGAGCGCTTGCTTCGCGCACGCCGAGCGCGCGCAGGGCGAAGGTGACTAGTTGGGGCACAACGGATTCCCCGTGCGGTGCGTCGGCGAGCGGGCCGACGAGCACCTCGCCGATCGCGCCGACCAGCGCCGCGGCGCTGGTCCGCGCATCCTGTGCGGGGAGTTCACCGCGCGAAACCCCTTCCCGCACCGCGGATTCGAAGGCGTCGGCGAAGGCGCGGCGGAAGTGCAGGCGTTCCACATCGACCACCGCGTCGACGGGTTCGGCGAGCAGCACGTAGGCCAGGCGCGGGTTCTTGAGCGCGCGACCGGCGAACGTCTCCACCGCCGCGGTCACCCGATCGGTCGCATTGCCCGCGGCGGCGGCCTTGCGCACCGCGGCCACCTCGCGCGCGACGACCTTGCGGAAGACCGCGGTCACCAGCTCGGCCTTGCCGCCGAAGTGTTTGTAGACGGTTCCGGTGGCCACCCCGGCCTCGGCGGCGACCGCGGCCATGGACAGGCCCGCGAAGCCGTCCTGCGACAGGATCTTGGTCGCGGCCTGCACGATCAGCCCGGCCTGCGCATCCAGTCTGGCCTGGACAGCAGGGGTTCTGCGGTACGCCACGCAAGAAGTGAAGCATGAATTCACTTCTTCACACAAGGGGTGGTCAGGCCGTATGGTCGGGTGAGGGACGAGCCCGGCGAAGGCGCCGAGCCGGCGAACAGCAGCCGCGGTGGCGGCGGAGGACGGGTGACGACCGTGAGCGATCGAGGCGAAGCAACCGAGTCGGCCGGCAGCGGTGTGCGCGTCGAGCACGCCGGACCCGTCACCACGGTGATCCTGCATCGCCCCGCGGCGCGCAATGCGGTGGACGGACCGACCGCCAAGGCGCTCGCCGATGCCTTCCGCGCCTTCGACGCCGACCCGCAGGCCTCGGTCGCCGTGCTCTGGGGCGACGGCGGAACCTTCTGCGCCGGAGCCGATCTCAAAGCGCTCGGCACCGAGCGGTCCAATCACGCCACCGAGAACGGCGACGGGCCGATGGGGCCGACCCGTATGCGGTTGTCCAAACCGGTGATCGCCGCGGTGTCCGGATACGCGGTGGCGGGCGGGCTAGAGCTCGCGCTGTGGTGCGACCTGCGCGTCGCCGAGCAGGACAGCACCTTCGGCGTGTTCTGTCGCCGCTGGGGTGTACCGCTGATCGACGGCGGGACGGTGCGGCTGCCGCGCATCATCGGCCACGGCCGCGCCATGGAGCTGATACTCACCGGCCGCGCGGTCAGCGCGCCGGAGGCACTGCAAATGGGCCTGGTCAATCGCGTGGTGCCGACCGGTGACGCGCGCCGGGTCGCCGAGGAACTGGCGGCCCAGCTCGCCGTGCTGCCGCAGACCTGCCTGCGCACCGACCGCATGTCGATGCTGGAGCAGGAGGGCCGCGAGGAGGAGGCCGCGATGCGCAACGAGTTCCGGCACGGCCTCGGCGCACTGGCCGACGGCGCGCTGGACGGCGCACAGCGCTTCGCCGCGGGCGCCGGCAGGCACGGCGTCTTCTGACGGATGAGCAGGCTCAGCGTCGTCGACGAGATCTTCCTGCGGACCCACCGCGGGCTCGGTACGCCGATCGCGCTCCAGGGCCTGTGGCGCACCGCCGATCGAGTCGAGCACGCGCTGCTGTACCGCGTGCATGCCGAACTCAGCGCAGGACCGTTGGGCCGCAGGGTAATTCGCCCCCGCGTCCCGGGTGCCCGCCGCACCTGGCAACCCACCACCCGCGCACACCCACTCGAACTGACCACCCAACCGATACCGGTCGCCGACCTGCTCGACTGGGCCAACATCCAAGGCGAGAACCTCGACCCCGAATACGGCCCCGGCTGGCGCCTCTCCGCGACGCCACTGGACGACGGCGGCTCCATCGTCTCGCTGACCTGCTCACACGCCCTCGCCGACGGCCGCGCCCTGGTACTCGCCATCGACGACGCACTGCGCCGAGCCCGTGAGCGCGCGCCCGAGCCGTGGCCGCCTGCCGACAGCGCGCCGCCGAATCAACGATCTGTGGGCGGCACGGCGAACCATCTGGCCGATGCGCTGACGAAAGTGTCCGCCCCGAAGCCGAATTCGGCTGCCACCGAGCCACCGGGCAAGCCGACCGCCGTCGGATCCACAGCGAGTCCCACCGGCGTCGCCTCCCCGAGGGATCGCACCTCCATGCTGCCCGCGATCGGCCCATCGGCCGATGCACGCGGGAGAATCCGCGACGGAGAAGCGTCGCCCACCGGCGCACCGGACCCATCCGGCATGAAGCCGACCGCGGTGATGTCGAATCGGGCCGATGCGCGCGGGCATACGCTCGCCGAAGGCACCATACTGTCCGGCGGCTCGGCGGTCACTGCTCAACCGGTTCCACGCGACGCGAAGTCGGCTGCGGCGGAATCGGATTGGGCCGATGCGCGGCGGCAGTGGTGGATCGTGCTGCGCGGCACCATGCGGGCGCTGCGAGGCGGCATCCCGCGACGCGCAGTCACGGGGCATGGACGTGATGCCGCAGGTATCGCGCAGCGGTTCGTGCCGTACGGCGCGGTGCTGAGCTGCCCGGTGGTGGAGTGGGATCGCGTAGCGGCCGACCACGGGGGCACTGCCAACAGTCTTTTCGTTTGGCTTGTCGCGCATATGTTGTGGTCCAGTGGGTTTCCGGGCGAGTCACTCACCGTGAGCCTGCCGGTCGATACTCGGGACGAGCCGCGGGTCGACAACGACCTGGCCATGACCGAGATTGCCATGGGGCAGCAGGACACTCTCGCCACTATTCGCGAAAAGTGCCGTGCCGCTTACGAATACCGCATGTCCAGCCCCGGTGGGATGCCGGAGGAGATCCTTCAGGTCATCCCGGACCGGTGGGCCTACGCGCTGTCCAGGGGCGCGGGCGAGCGAGACATCCTGTGCTCCAACATCGGTGAGCTCCCGGATTCGCTGCGCGCGCTCGGACCGCATCGGTGCACCGGTGTCGCCGCACGGGCCATCCATCCGGGGCTCACCGCGGAACACCTCCCGCGCACCCGCCTCTCGGGGTATCTCTGCCGGATCGGTGACGACTACACGCTCGCGCTGGTGAGTCTCGACCCCGTTCATATCGCCTCGCCTCGGGCGCTGCGAGACCTCGCCATGACGACCGCGGCAACGCTGCGACTGCCGATCGCGCCGTGGTGAGCGGCCCCCGGCGGGAAACCGTAAACAATCCGTAAACCGGTTCCACCAGGCTGAAAGCACATCAGGAGAGCGGGTCACCGCGATCCGCTCTCTGCTCGACAAGCAGCGAAAGGAACCACCATCATGCGCAAGCTCAAGCTCCAGGTACAGACCTCCGTCGACGGCTACATGTCCGGCCCGAACGGCGAAATGGACTGGATGCACTTCCCGTGGAGCGACGATCTCACCGCCTACGTCACCGAGCTGAGCCAGTTCGACACCATCGTGCTCGGCCGCACGCTCGCCGAGGGTTTCATCCCGACCTGGGCCGCCAACCCCGAGCACGAGACGCAGGAAGCGATCGACCTGATGAACAAGACCCCGAAGGTCGTCATCAGCAACAGCCTCACCGAATCCCCGTGGGACAACGCCACCGTCGCGGGCGGCGATCTCTCCGAGATCATCAACGGCCTGAAGGCGCAGCCGGGCGGCGACATCATCGTCTACGGCGGCGGCACCCTGGTGCAGAGCCTGATCGCCGCGGAGCTGATCGACGAGCTGCACCTGTTCGTCAACCCGACCGCCATCGGCGTCGGCCTGCCGGTCTTCCCCGCCGAGAGCTACGCACGGCTCCAGCTGGTCGGCGCCACCGCCTTCGACTGCGGCATCACCGCACTGACGTACCAGCCGAAGCGCGCCTGAACGCCCATCGTCGACCGCTGGCGGTCAGTTCGAGTCCATCAGCGCGTGCGCGGTCAACGCGGCGGCGAAGAGTTGGGCATGTTCGGGGCGGCTCGGATCGTAACCGGTGAGCGTGGCGATCCGGTGCAGGCGATAGTTGAGCGTATTGCGGTGCACGACAAGGGCTGCCGCCGCATCCTGCCGGTTGTAGCCGTGATCGATCAAGGCGCGCAACGCATCGAGCAGATGCGGCTGCCCCTCGAGCGGGGTCAGCAGCGAAAGCAGCCAGGTCCGGGCAGGGCCGGGGCGGGCGAGCTGATATTGCAGCGCCAGGTCCGCCATCCGATAGAGGCCGGTCGGCCGCTTCAGTTGCCCTGCCAGCCTGGCGATTTCGCCCGCTTCCTCAGCGGCGGCGCCGACCTCGGCCGCGGTCGTGGCGCTCGCCAGTCCGGCGACGGTGCGCACACCGGCCCCCGTCGCCAGCCGGGTGACGAAACCGGCAGGCTTCGTGGTGGATTCGTCCTCACCTGCGGGCAGCAGTACCACGCCGCCCGTGCGGTCGAAGATGCTCAACGCACGGGGGGACAACGCATCCACCTCGCTGTGCGTCAAGCGCAGCACCGGACGACTACCGCCACCGGACGGCCCCTCGGGTTCGACGAATCGGAAGACGAGCACCTGGAATCCGCCGTCGAGCGCGATCCCGAATCGCTCGGCGAGCAGATCCACCGGCTTGCCGTGCAGCAGCGCGTGCGCCACCGCGCGTTTGGCTTCCCGCTGCTCCCAGTGCAGGTCCTGACGTTCACGCAGATACGCGCCCGCCACACCGGGCGTCACCGCACCGAGGTAGCCGAGCACGAAAGGCACTGCGGCGAGCAGCTGTTCGCGCTGCTCGGGCGTCACCGCCCCGGCCGCCATGGAATTCCAGGCCGCGATGGCGCCGTGGTGGTAGACGGACAGGACCGTGTCGATCGGGACGCCCGCCCTGGCGCGGCGCACCGCGACCTCGACCAGCTCGGCCAGCTCGTCTCCGTGCGGCGGCCGCCCCTCGATCAACGAGTTCAGGAACAGCCGCAGGTTCGCCTCGGCGGCCCTGGGCAATTCGACACCGATCAGCTCGGCGGGCAACTCACGATAGTCGGGGACGGTCTGCAGTACTCCGGTGAGCATGTCCCGCGCGACCTCGGGCAGCAGCGCGCGGAAGTGCTCCGAGAATTCCTCCACGGCCTCGGGATTCGGACGAGCGGTCATCCGAATATTGTTTCCACAGACAAACCCGTCCGCACAATAGGCAGTTCCGGACAATCTGATTGGTGCACGTGGCCAAACCACCGCCCTGTCGAACGCACAAATCGCGGAACTCATTCCTTGGCATGTGAACGGTGACCCAGGCCACGGCCGCCTGACACGGTGAATCGACCACGCGACCGATGATCGCGACACACCGTGCACAGATGAGGATTTCGATGAGCCAACGCCGATGGCGCCGCTGCCGCCGCCTGCTCGCCGCCGGGACCGCGGCGGGGATCCTGTTCGCACCGACCATCCAGGTCACCGCCGCGGCCGGGCCGCCCGATCCCGGCGCCATCCGGATCGAGCAGCCGCCCGCGCTCACATTGCCGCCCGAACTCGACGAGTTCTACCAGCCACCCGCCGGTCTCGTCGCGGCGGCCGAACCGGGACAGGTGTTGCGGGTGCGCGCCATCCACCCCGCCTTCTTCGGTTTCGCACAGCTCAATATCGACGCGTGGCAGCTGCTGTACCGCAGCACCAACACCTTCGGTGCCGCCATCGCCACCGTCACCACGGTGCTGAAGCCACGGGGTCCCGCACCGGAGGGCGGACGCAAACTGCTGTCGTATCAGATCGCCGAGGACAGCGCGGCGCAGTACTGCGCGCCCTCCTATGTGGTCCAATCGGGGGCTATTCCAGCGGACTTCGTGAACGCGTCGGAGATCCTGATCCCCATCGCCGCCGGTATCGGACAGGGCTGGACAGTCGCGCTGCCCGATTACGAGGGCCCGAACTCGTCCTACGGCACCTCACGCCTGAACGCGCAGACCACCCTCGACGGCATCCGTGCGGTGGAAAGCTTCGCTCCGGCCCAGCTTTCGGGACGGGATACGCCGACGGCGCTGTGGGGCTACTCCGGCGGCACGGTACCGAGCTCGTTCGCCGCGGAGATCAAACAGGAGTACGCGCCGGAGCTGAACATCGTCGGCATCGCCGCGGGCGGCATCGCGGCGGCCGACTACGCGGAGGCCTTCCGGCACAACAACGGCGGCGTGTACACCGGTGTGTTCGCCGGAATCGCCAACGAGTACCCCGATTTCCGGCAGCTGCTGCGGGAGCGGCTCGATCCGCTCGGGCAGCTGCTGATCGGTTCGAAGTACATCCTCTGCCACCCGATGGGCACCGGGCTCATACCGTTCTACAACTACTTCGGCTCGTTCCAAGGCGGTAATCCCTTGGAGGATCCGACGGTCAAGCGGTTCATCGCGGAGAACTCGCTGGGCCAGTTCACCCCGTCGGTGCCGGTGTACATCTATCACGCGCAATACGACGAGATCCTGCCGAATTCGGGCGTCGACCGTCTGGTGAACAAGTACTGCGCCGAGGGCGCGCCGAGCGTTACCTATGTGCGAGAACTGCTGGCGGAGCACATCTCCGGTGTCGCCACCCACCTGCCCGGTGCGTTCAACTGGCTCCGTGATCGGCTGAACGGCGTTCCGGCGCAACCCGGTTGCGCGATCAGCAGCCCGGCAACAATCGTGACCGATCCACAGTTCGGCCAGGCTCTGGTCGAATTGGTGCCGACGGTGATCCAGGCGCTCGTCGGACAGGCCATCGGCGCGAACAAGTAACGAACCGCGAACAAGTAACAAGCAAGGTGGACAGGCGGGCTCGCCTGTCCACCTTGTCGTTCAGCCTGCGACGATCAGCCCGGATTCACTGCGCCGCACTACTTCCCGCGGCACCTCGACACCCGGCTCCAGATCGTCGGAGTCGATAGGCGCGTCCCACACCTGACGCAGTGGCAGCACGCCCGCCCACACACCGCCGGTCTCGATATCGGCCTCGTCGTCGCGCGGCGGGCCGGAGCGCACCTTCACCGACGCCTCGGTGAGGTCGAGCGCCAGTACGACGGTGGCCGCCAGTTCCTTCTTACTCGGCTGCCGCACCCGGTCCCACGCGCCCGGCGCGGAGTGCTCGACGATCACCCGCAGCGCGTGCAGCCGCTCCTCGCGCTCGGTGAGTTCCACCGGGCGCCCGTGCACCACCGCAGAGCGGTAGTTCATCGAGAAGTGCATCGCCGAGCGCGCGTAGACGAGCCCGTCCACCAGGCTGACCGCCACCGAGACATCGCCGGTCATGGCCGCCCGCATGTTCCCGGAGCCCGTCGATCCGTGCAGGTAGAGGGTGTCGCCGTCGCGGCCGTAGACGGTGGGCAGCACCACGGGAGCGCCGTGCAGCAGCACGCCGAGGTGGCAGATCAGTCCGGCGTCGAGCACCGCGTCCAGTTCGGCGCGGTCGGTCCTGCCACGCTCCTTCGACCTGGTCAGCGTGCTGCGCGGCGTCGAGGAAAGCGGTGTCCGTGGAGTCGCTGATTCGATCATGTTCCCAGCATCGGGGAGGAGGTGGCATTCTTGAATAGCCAATTCGTGTGCAAAATGAAAGACCACTTGGAGGGCGGAGATGGCGAACCGGATCGACGAGCTCCCGCTGGAGCTCGATCGCAAGGGCCTCGCGCCGCTATCGGTGCAGGTGGCCGACGGGCTGCGGGCCGCGGCCGCCACCGGGGTGCTGCGCCGCGGCGACCGGCTGCCCTCGTCCCGTTCGCTCGCCGACCAGCTGGAGGTGAGCCGGACCGTCGTCTCCGCAGCCTACGACCAGTTGCAGGCCGAAGGCTGGATCAGCGGTAAGCAGGGTTCGGGCACCTATCTGCTCGCGGCGCCGCAACCGACGCCTGCGCACCCCGTCATGTCGGCCGCCTCGAACGAGGCCGCCGACCTGCTCGATCTCGGCCCCGGCGCGCCGTGCATCGAGACCATCGATCCGGCCGCTTGGCGCCGGGCCTGGCGCGCCGCCGCCGACCGTGCGCCGCTGGTGCGCAAGGATCGGGCGGGCGAACCGGACTACCGCACCGCCGTCGCCGAACATCTGCTCCGGCACCGCGGCTTGACCGCGGGCAGCGACACCGTGGTGCTCGCCACCGCCGGAAGTAGTTCCGCGGTAGGCGAATTCGCGGCCGCGATACTGCGGCCGGGTGACCGTGTGGCGATGGAGGATCCGGGCTACCAGCGCGCGGTCGGCGCGTTCCGTGCGGCGGGCGTGCAGGTGCTGCCCATTCCGGTCGATGCGCAAGGCCTGCGGGTCGATCAGCTTCCCGCCGATATCCGGGCGGTGTATTGCACTCCGGCACACCAGTTTCCGCTGGGCGGGCGGATGCCCGCCGCACGCCGGGTGCAGCTCGTCGAATTCGCCAGGCAGCGCGGCGTACTGATCATCGAGGACGACTACGACGGCGAATTACGCTACGACACAGCGCCATTACCACTGCTCGCGGCACTGGCCCCCGATGTGGTCGTCCATCTCGGCACCACGAGCAAGATCCTGTCGCCGAGCCTCGGCGCGGGCTGGCTGGTCGCCACGCCGGGTATCGCCGAAGCCGTACTGGCACACCGGGAACGCACCGGCACCAGTCCCGGTCCGGCGGGGCAGCAGGTGCTCGTCGAATTAGCGCGCAACGGCGATCTGGCCCGGCATCTGCGCAGGCTGCGCCGCGAAATGCCGCCGCGCCGCGCGGTGGTCGTCGACGCGCTGCACCGGCGCGGCCTCGAGGTGATCGGCGACGATGCGGGCTCACACGTCGTGGTGCCGCTCCCGTCGGCGGCGGCCGAGGAGCGGGTCTGCGGCATGGCCAAGCGGCGCGGCGTCTACCTCGACGGGCTCGCCCGCCATCACCTCGGCGACGAACACACCTTCGGCGTCGCCCTCGGCTACGCGGCGCTGCCCGAGTCGGTGCTCACCGCGGCCACGCGCATCGCGAGCTACTGCCTGTCGCGGCCGTAGAGTGGTGCGCATGACCGAACAGGACATCCTGGGCCGTATCAAGGAACTGGTCGACCACGAGCACGAACTGCGCGCGCAGGCGACCCGCGGCGAACTCGATCCGAAGACCGAGCGCCAGCGCCTCGCCGAGCTGGAGGTCATGCTCGACCAGTGCTGGGATCTGCTGCGGCAGCGCCGCGCGCGCATCGATAAGGGCGATTCGCCGGACGACGCCCAGGTGAACACCGCCAAACAGGTCGAGGGCTATCTCCAGTAATCCCCCGGTGACCACCGAATACGAGACGACCGACTACGACGTCATCGTCCTCGGCGCCGGACCGGCCGGGGAGAACGCCGCGGCCTACGCGATCGCGGGCAGCGACCGCACCGCGGCCATCGTGGAACGCGAGCTGGTCGGCGGCGAATGTTCCTACTGGGCCTGTATGCCGAGTAAGGCGCTGCTGCGGCCGGGCCATGTCCTGGCGAACGCGCGGGCGATGGACGGGATCACCGCGTCCGGCCTCGATGTCGACGCGGTGTTGCGGCGGCGTGACTCGTTCGTGCACGACCACGACGACGCGTCGCAGGTGCGGTGGGCGAACGACAATCGCATCGACGTCATCCGCGGCACCGGCCGACTCGCCGGTGAGCGGCTCGTCGAGGTCGGCGGCCGTACCCTGCGGGCCGGGCTCGCCGTCGTACTTGCCACCGGGACCACCGCGAACGTGCCCGATGTGCCCGGTTTGCGCGCCGCGCTGCCCTGGATCTCGCGCGACGCGACCAACCTGCACGAGGTGCCGGACCGCGTGCTGATCATCGGCGGCGGCGTGGTGGCCTGCGAGGCCGCGACCTGGCTCGCCACACTCGGCGCGCGGGTCACCGTCGCGGTGCGCGGGCGGGCGCTGCTCGCCGCCGCCGAACCGTTCGCCGGGGAGCGGGTGGCCGCCGGACTCGAATCCGCGGGCGTGCGTGTGCTTTTCGGCACCTCGCCGGTGCGCGTCGACCGGCCGGACGCCAAGGACACCGGCGAGGGGCGCATCCACGGCGGCCCGGCGACAGTCGTGCTGGACGGGCCCGCGGGCGAGTCGACCATCGAGGTCGACGAGATCGTCGCCGCCGCCGGACGCGCGCCCGCCACCGCCGATCTCGGGCTCTCGGCGGTCGGGCTGCCGGAAGGCCCGGTGACGGTGGACGATCACCTCACCGTGCCCGGCTCCGACTGGCTGTACGCCGTCGGCGACGTGAACGGCCGGGTCGCGCTGACGCACATGGGCAAATATCAGGCCAGGGTGTGCGGCGACGTGATCGCCGCGCGTGCGAAAGGGCGCACGCTCACCGACGCCCGGTATGCGGCGAGCGCCGATCATCAGCAGGTCCCCCAGGTCGTGTTCACCGCACCGGAGGTGGCCTCGGTCGGGCTGACCGAGGCGGCGGCGCGGGACGCCGGATACAACGTGGAGACGGTCGAGCTCGATATCGCCGTGGCCGGATCGGCGCTGGCGCGCAACGACTTCGACGGACGGGCCAAGCTGGTCATCGACCGTGCCGCCGATACCGTGCTCGGCGCCACCTTCGTCGGCCCCGACATGGGTGAACAGCTGCACGCGGCGACCATCGCCGTGGTCGGCAGGGTGCCGATGGCAACCCTGTGGCACGCGGTGCCCGCCTATCCGGCCGTGAGCGAATTCTGGTTACGTCTGTTGGAGGCACGGCGGGCCTAGATACCATCGGAAAGATGGTGGCATCGACAGATATCCAGACCGCCGACGGCATGGTCCGCGGGCGTCGGGGCCGCCGCGTGCTGCGCTGGCGGTCCATTCCCTACGCCGCACCTCCGGTAGGAGACCTGCGATTTCGCGCGCCACAGCCGGTCACGCCGTGGGCGGGGGTTCGCCAGGCCACCGAATTCGGCTTCGCCGCGATGCAGCACAGGTCCGGCGCGCGGATCGGGCCGCGCCGCTATCAGCCGACGCACGAGGATTCGCTGACACTGAATGTCACCGCACCGGTGACACCCGCCGATCGGCCGCGGCCGGTCATGGTGTTCATCCACGGCGGCGGGTACCTCATCGGCACATCGGCGCTCGCGCTGTACTCCGGTGCCCGGCTCGCGATCGGCGGCGATGTGATCGTGGTGTCGCTGAACTACCGGCTCGGCGCCTTCGGCTACGTCGATTTCGGCGAATTCTCCACGGCGGAGCACACTTTCGACTCGAACCTAGGTTTGCGCGATCAGGTGGCCGCCCTGGAATGGGTGCGGACCAATATCGCCGCGTTCGGCGGCGATCCAGGCAACGTCACCATCTTCGGCGAATCCGCTGGCGCGCACGCGGTATTGAGCCTGCTGGCCACCCCGGCGGCCAAGGGATTGTTCCACCGCGGCATCGCGCAGAGCCCGCCCGCCGACTGGGCCGTCGGCGCGCACGACGCGCGGGTCTTCGCGCGACGCTGCGTCGACGCGCTCGGCGCGACCGCCGACGATGCCGCGACCGCCCTGATTCGCGCCGACGCCAACGACATTCGCCGCGCCGTCGACCGGGCCATCAATACCGTGATGCGGGCACAGCCCGGCGTGTTCACCGCGGTACCCACCGTCGACGGCGACTATCTGCCGCAGGCGCCGATCGACGCACTGCGCGACGGCACCGCACACCGGGTGCCGCTGATCATCGGCACGAACCGGGACGAGGGCACGCTGTTCGATCGGTTCGCCGACGAACTGCCGACCAAACCCGAGCGCCTGCGCAAGGCGCTCGGCCCGGACGGCGCGGAACTCGAATCCCGCATCGCCGCAGCCTATTCCGGCTATCCGGAGCCGAAGGCCGCGGTGCGCGCCGGTGGCGACTACACCTTCTGGCGGCCGTCGCTGCTCGCTATGGAGGGGCACAGCCGTTATGCGCCGACCTACGCCTACCGCTACGACTTCGCCCCGCGCGCACTGCATCTCGCCGGTCTCGGCGCCACCCACGCCACCGACCTCATCCCCGTCTTCGGCGCCACCGACAACGCGATCGGCCGCGCCTTCACCGCCGCGGGCGGCCGCCGCGGCCTGCGCGCCGTGACCCGTCAGTTCCAGGACAACTGGCTCACCTTCGCGCACACCGGTACACCGCTGCCCTCCTGGCCCGCCTACACCGAAGAGCGCCGCACCACCCTGATCATCGACGACCCCACCCGCCTGGTCCACGATCCGGACCAAGCCAAACGCCTGGCCTGGCAAGGCATCCGCGTCCCCACCCTGACCTAGCACCACCGCTGAGACCTAAGCGCCACCGCTGAAGTAATCGGATTCCATCGAGCGCAGTCAAATGGCCCCCAATTGCGGCGTGTCACAAGGCCATTCGACTGCACTCGACAGATCTCTCCATCTCGAGAACGGCATGAGGCAGTCAAGCCCCGCTGACATCGCACCACCGAGCACAGTCAAATGGCCCCTGGTTACGGCGTGTCGAAGGGCCATTTGACTGCGCTCGGCGGACGGGGCGCAGCTAGTGGCGCAACTCGGCTCCTGGCTATTTGAGGAGGCGGGACATGCGGCGGTCGGCGAGGATTTTGCCGCCGGTTTGGCAGGTCGGGCAGTACTGGAAGGAACGCTCGGCGTAGGAGACCTCGCGGACGGTGTCGCCGCAGACCGGGCACGGGAGGCCGGTGCGGGCGTGGACCCGCATGCCGGAACGCTTTTCGCCCTTCAGGCGGGCGGCGTCCTGGCCGACCGAGCGCTGGACGGCATCGGAGAGCACGTCGCGCATCGCGGTGTACAGCTGCGAAACCTTCTCGGCGGGCATGGTTTTCGTATTGGCGAACGGTGAGACCTTGGCGGCGTGCAGTATCTCGTCGGAATAGGCGTTGCCGATGCCCGCGAGCAGGGTCTGATCGACGATCGCGGTCTTGATCCGCTGCGAGGCGCCGCGCATGATCTCGGTGAACTGGTCCTCGGTCACCTCGAGCGCGTCCGGCCCGAGCCGCGCGATACCGGGCACCAGCTTCGGGTCCTCGACGATGTACACCGCGAGCCGCTTCTTGGTTCCGGCCTCGGTCAGGTCGAACGCGGGCGTCGCGCCTTCGAGGGTGAAGAAATGCACCCGCAGCGCCAGCGGGCTCTTGCCGCCGGGCTTCGGCGGCGTCTGGCTCGGCTCGTCCACCCACCGCAGCCAGCCGCCCCGCGACAGATGGGTGATCAACCACAGCCCACCGCAATCCATCCCGAGGAACTTCCCCCATCGCCCCGCCCCGGTCACATCACGGCCTGACAGCGCGGTCACCGGCGGATCGAACGTCTTCACCGCGCTCAGCGCCCCCACATCGACGCGCCCCACCACCGCGCCGACCGCATGCTCCCGCAGGAACTGCGCCAACGCCTCCACTTCTGGCAGCTCAGGCACGATCCCCAGGCTACCCGGCACCACCGACACCCGCCGGACTACACAACGCCGCTCAACTCGCGGGGCTGCGACGTCCCGTCAGCGAGTCGAGGTCGAGAGTCAGCGGAAACGGAGTATCGATCGAGACAACACCGGTGGTGCGCGGCGTGATGTGGTACGTACCGGCGCTATCGAGGGTGTACACGGTGAGACCGGCGGGCTCATCATCCACGTTCGGAATGTCGATAACCCAGTAGTGGGCGATGCCATTCGCGGCGTATTCGCCTGCCTTGATCGAGTAGTCCCGCACAGCGGACTCGCCGGAGGAAGCGATTTCGATCGCGATCGCGATCTGCTCGCTACGGATTCGCACCTGTTCGTCGACCTCGACCGGCGCGACGACAACATCGGGAACACGACGTGGCGAACGGCCCTTCGGGAGTTCGGTCTCCAGCTCGGCGAAAGCCTCCAACCCTTCCGGCAGCTGGCTATCGAGCTGAGCGAGCAGACGTTTGATGGCACGGCTCTGTGGCGGTGCGGGTCGGGCGTTCACGAGCAAGAGTCCATTCTCGATCTCGTAACGATGGCTGGTGTCGATGGGCAGAGCGTCGAATTCTGCCACGCTGATCGGCTGCCCGTCCGAGATCGGCACCGTCTCGACCGCCATCGTCCGCCTCCGTGTGCTCGTGTCGATGTCATGACCGCCCGACGCTGCTGTCATGCACCCCGCATCACATCATCGCACTTCAGCGGACGGCCTGGTGATTCACGGCGGACGGGGCCGCGGGGCGCAGGAGGTAGATGTCCATGATCCAGCCCTTCTCCGCGCGCAGGCGGGTGCGGGTTTCGACGATGGTGGTCGCCACCTCCGACAGCGGCCCCTCGAGCAAGGTCTCGTCGGGCATACCGAGGTAGGCGGCCCACCAGATGTGGACGTCGCCGGGGAGGTCGGTGAAGGCGCAGTCGCCGTCGAGCATCACCACGGTCGAGCCGGGGCCGAGGCCTTCTTCGCGCAGGCGGCGGCCGGTGGTGATGTGTACGGGTTCGCCGATGCGGTGCAGGACGGTGCGGTGACGGGCGGCCAGTGCGTGCACGCTGGTGACGCCGGGGATGACCTCGACATCGAAGCTCTGCTCGGCGAGTACCCGGTCGATCATGCGCAGTGTGCTGTCGTACAGGGCGGGATCACCCCAGACGAGGATGCCGCCGACGCCGTCGACCTCGGCGAACGCCGCGGCGAGCAGTGCGGCGCGGCGCTCGTGCCAGTCCTCGACGACACCCCGATAGTCGGCGGGCGTGCGGTCGCGCGGCGGATCGGGGATCTCGACGACCTGATACGGATGCCGCAGATGTTCGGCGAGTATCGCCGTGCGCACCTCGACCAGCTCCCGCTTCTCCGCGCCCTTGCCGATGACGAAGAACACCTCGACCTGTCGCATGGCCTTGATGGCCTGCATCGTCACCTGGTCGGGGTCGCCCGCGCCGATACCGATCACGTAGAGCTTGCGCATACGCGGAGAGCTTGCCAGGCCGGACCGGCAGTAAGGTTGGCAGGCGTGGCGACCACAGATACCCAGTACGAGGACCTGCTCCGCCTGGTGCTGGAGTCCGGCACGGCGAAGGCGGACCGCACCGGCACCGGAACGCGCAGCGTCTTCGGCCATCAGCTGCGCTACGACCTCGCGAACGGCTTCCCGCTGATCACCACGAAAAAGGTGCACCTGAAGTCGATCGTCTACGAGCTGCTGTGGTTCCTGCGCGGCGATTCCAATGTGGGCTGGCTGCGTGAGCACGGCGTATCGATCTGGGACGAATGGGCCGACGCGAAGGGTGAACTCGGCCCGGTCTACGGCGTGCAGTGGCGCTCGTGGCCGACGCCGGACGGCACGCACATCGATCAGATCGCCCAGGTGCTGCAAACCCTGCGCACCGATCCGGATTCGCGGCGCATCATCGTCTCCGCCTGGAATGTCGCCGAGCTGGACAGGATGGCGCTTGCGCCGTGCCACGCGTTCTTCCAGTTCTATGTCGCCGACGGCAAACTGTCCTGCCAGCTCTATCAGCGCAGCGCCGATCTGTTCCTCGGGGTGCCGTTCAATATCGCCAGCTATGCCCTGCTCACCCACATGGTGGCGCAGCAGACCGAGCTCGAGCCCGGCGAATTCATCTGGACCGGCGGCGACTGCCATATCTACGACAACCATGTCGAGCAGGTCACCGAACAGCTGACCCGCGCACCGTACCCGTTCCCCACGCTGCGGCTGCGCCCGGCGCCGACGCTGTTCGACTACGTCTACGAGGACGTGGAAATCGTCGACTACCAGCATCATCCGCTCATCAAGGCGCCGGTCGCGGTGTGAACGTCAGGCCCGGAGGAGGCAGCTTGCGTAACCACGCAGGGCCGAGTGAACACCGCCATGGACGCAGCTTTGGCGTGGGGCGCACCATCGGCCTGATCTGGGCGCAAACCCTGGACGGCGTCATCGGATTCGAGAACACCATCCCCTGGCGGTTGCCCGAGGACATGGCCAATTTCAAGGCGGTCACCTGGGGCCATCCGGTGGTGATGGGCAGGCGCACCTGGGATTCGCTGCCGCCGCGGTTCCGGCCGCTGGCGGGGCGGCGCAATATCGTCGTCACCAGGCAAGCCGATTGGGCGGCTGAGGGCGCCGAGCGCGCCGGTTCGCTGGCCGAGGCGATGGAGCTGGCGGGCGGCGATACCGTCTGGATCGCCGGAGGCGGCGAAATCTATCGTGCGGCAATGCCTTTCGCGACGGAGCTGCGCGTGACCGAGATCGACACCCGGGTGGAAGGCGATGCGTACGCCCCCGCCGTCGGCCTCGAATGGCACGCCGACACCCCTGAACCCTGGCGCACCTCCACCTCCGGTCTGCGTTTCCGCGTACGCCACTACCGGCGCGCCTAGTCCGGTTCGAGCTCCGATTCGAAGGATTCCTCGATGGCGGCGAGGAATCCGGCGATAACCGCCAGCTCATGTTCGGTGTAGTCGCCCATCCGATTCCGCCACGACTTGACCAACGGTGCGTATAGCGGCGCGATGTCGGTTCTGGCCCGGCCGGATTCGAGTTCCACCAGCACGCGGCGCCGGTCCAGCGGATCGCGGGTTCTCGTGACGAAGCCCGCCCGCTCCAGTCGATCGATCATGGTCGTCATCGATGCGGTGGTGACGCCGAGATGCCGAGCCAGCTCGCCCGCCGTCTTCGGGCCGCCCTGCAGCGCCTGCAAGCAGCTCATGTCGGAAGCATTGATACCGAGCGCGCTAGCGGCAGTGTGATTCATCCGCATCCCCAATTCGACTGTGCGCCCAAGCCGACCCGCGATGTCGGTGATCAAACGTGCACGCGCGCTTGACATTCCCCACTCCCTCGGTAATCTATTCTCTAGATAATCTAGATATTAGAAAATCTGACATCTCAGCCTAGCCGTCTCGGCTCGCCGGGACATTCGGGAGCATCTCATGTCCATCCGCGCCCACCACCTGCTCACCCTCTTGGCCATTGCCGCTCTCAGTGCGAGCGCCTGCGCCGACGATGCCGATCCCGGCCCCGCCGCCCGCCCCTATCTGGGCAAATGGAACTACGACCAGCCCGACTCCGCCGCGGCGATCAATATGGCCACCCTCGAGCTGCCCAACGGGCCGCAGCGCGCACCGCAGATCGGCGATGTGGTCTACACCTTGGAACCCGGAAATACGCTGGGCGACACCGTGATCGGCCGCACTGATGTCGGCTGCACCTGGCGCTTCCGCGTCGATCGCGACGCGATGCGGCTCGACCCGCCCGCTCAGCTGTGCCACAACCCCACCTCGAACATCGCCTACACGATCACCTCGTGGACAGCCACTGTTTCCGGCAACCACATGAGCGAGTCCATCACCGCGAAAAGCCACCGCCCCGACCGCGATCTCGACTTCGCCCTCGAGAAGGGCGCACGCACTCGCACCGCGGAGGCCGACGCGGCGGGCGTCGCGGCGTTCGTCGGCACCTGGACCTACGACCCCGCCGAGCCGGCCACCCGACGCAACCTCCGCACGATCCGGGGCCCGGGGCCGGGCATCACCGAAATCCCGGAACGGGGTGCCGTCACCATCACCGCCGACTACGACAACCGCATCACCGCGCGCACCAGCGACGGCTGCGCCTGGACCCTACTCACCCGAGGCAATACCGCCAAGCTCGATCCGCCGGTGCAGACATGCCCGCGTCCGGCGGGCGCCACCATCACGCTGCGCTCCTGGACCATCGCCACCGACGGCAGACGCCAGGACGCCGCACTCATGGGTACCGACGAATCCGGCGCGGCGTTCGCGCTCATGGCTGGCAACCTCACCAAGGCGCAGCAAACTTCTCGCATCCCTTTTTCTTATGGACGCAACGGTATTCGCCAGGAGAACACGCCGGACGGGGGGCACACCAATCAAACCCGTCCCTTGGCACCGGACGGTCGGGCATACTCCTGAATATCAGCCCGTGACACCCGCCTGGGACAGGTCGGTGTGCACTGCGAAAGGCGGTCCATGGACAAGAAATCGCTTACTGCGGTAGCTCGCCAACAACTGAAGTTGGCCGCCACCGCCACGAGCGGGCGCAGTTCGCAAACTATCTACGGCGGTCACGCGCACGCGCTGCGCCAGACCGTCGTCGGTCTGAGCGCGGGCCAGAGTCTGGCCGAGCACGATAACGCGGGCGACGCGACGCTGCTCGTACTCAGCGGCACGCTGACGCTGATCAGCGGGACCAACGAGTGGAAGGGTTCGGCGGGCGATCTGCTCGTGGTGCCCAAGGCCAGGCACAGCGTCAAAGCGGTGGATGACGTCGCTTTCCTGCTGACGGTCGCCAAGCAATAGCCGACGCGGCCATACCGCGTGGGCGGTATCCACGCCGGGGGTTCTAGGCTGGAGCCCATGGGTGAGCCGCAGCCGATCCTCGAACCGCTCACACCGGCCGCACTGTTCCTCGTCGCGACCATCGACGAGGGCGGGGAAGCGGCGGTGCGCGATCTGTTGGCCGATATGCCCGGTTTACGCCGCTCCGTGGGCTTCCGGGTGCCTGGCGCCGGGCTCGTCTGCATCACCTCGATCGGCTCCGCCGCCTGGGATCGGCTTTTCGCCGGTCCGAAACCCGCTGAGCTGCACGACTTTCCGGGTTACGCCGGGCCGAAACACCAAGCGCCTGCCACCCCGGGCGATCTGCTGTTCCACATCAAGGCCGAAACACAGGACGCCTGCTTCGAATTGGCGATGGCCATCGGCGAACGGCTGTCCGGCGCGGCCACCTTCGTCGACGAGACCACCGGTTTCCGCTACTTCGAGCAGCGCGATCTGCTCGGCTTCGTCGACGGCACCGAGAATCCGGAGGGCGCACTCGCCGCCTCGGTCGCGCTCATCGGTGACGAGGATCCCGAATTCGCCGGGGGCAGTTACGTGATCGTGCAGAAGTACCTGCACGCGATGCCGCAGTGGCGCGCGCTGCCGGTATCGGAGCAGGAGCGCGTCATCGGGCGGACCAAACTGGAGGATTTCGAACTCGCCGACGCGGACAAACCGGCGAATTCCCATGTCGCGGTGAACACCGTGATCGATGCGGACGGCAACGAGCGCCAGATCCTGCGCGCCAACATGCCGTTCGGCAGCGTGCGCGACGGCGAATTCGGCACGTACTTCATCGGATACGCGGCGACACCGAGCGTCACCGAGACCATGTTGGAGCGGATGTTCCTCGGCACCGAGGACGCCACGCACGACCGGATCCTGGATTTCTCCACGGCCGTCACCGGCACCCTGTTCTTCACGCCTGCCGACGGCTTCTTCGACGCACTGCCCGATGCGGCGGCGACCCCGGCCGGGGAATCTTTGCCGGCCGATAACGTTCGAAGCAATGGTGACGTGCGGACCAACGGCGACGGCTCACTGGACATCGGCACGCTGAAAAGGAGCATTCACTCATGAACAACCTTCATCGGGAACTCGCGCCGATCACCGCCGAGGCGTGGCAGGCGATCGAGGAAGAGGCGACCCGCACCTTCAAGCGGCACATCGCAGGCCGCCGGGTGGTCGATCTGTCCGGTCCGCACGGCGTCGACTACTCCGCGGTCGGGCTCGGTTACACCACGCCGATCGCCGCGCCGGACGAGGGCGTGCACGCCCGCCAGCGCGTGGTCGCGCCGCTGGTCGAGCTGCGGGTGCCGTTCTCGCTGTCGCGCGATGAGCTCGACAATGTGGAGCGCGGCGCCAAGGACACCGATCTGGACGCGGTGAAGGATGCCGCGAAGCGGATCGCGTTCGCCGAGGACCGGGCCATTTTCGAGGGCTACGCGGCCGCCAATATCACCGGTATCCGCGCCAGCTCGTCCAATCAGCCGATCAAGCTGCCGGCCGAGCCGCAACTGGTACCGGAGGCGGTCACCCAGGCGCTCACCGCGCTGCGGCTGGCCGGAGTCGACGGGCCGTACTCGGTGCTGCTGAGCGCCGACCTGTACACGGCGGTCAGCGAGACCTCCGATCACGGCCACCCGATCCGCACCCATATCGAGCGCCTGATCCCGGACGGCGAAATCATCTGGGCGCCGGCCATCGACGGCGCGTTCGTGCTGACCACCCGCGGTGGCGACTTCGATCTGCAACTGGGCCAGGACCTTTCGATCGGCTACCTGTCACACGACGCCGATTCGGTGCACCTGTACTTCCAGCAGAGCCTGACCTTCCTGACCTACACCGCCGAAGCAGCGGTCGCGCTGGAGGCGTAGCGGCTCCCTACCGACCTGACCGATTCGCCCGCCCGGCCGCGCGCCGGACGCGAGAATCGGTGCCGAAGGAGGAGTCGGTATGGAAACGATTGTGTCGGTCACGGGTGGCAAGGTGCGCGGCGTCACCCGGGACGGAGTGAGCGTCTTTCTCGGTATTCCCTATGCCGCGGCGCCGGTCGGGGCCGCGCGGTTCGAGCTGCCCCGACCGGCGCCGGAATGGTCCGGGGTGCGTGACGCGGTGGAGTACGGCGCGACCTGCGTGCAGTCGCCGTATCCGCCGCCGATCCATGCGCTGATCGGCAGCGACGGGATACCTGGCACGGAGTATCTGAACGTGAACGTGTGGACGCCGGATCCGGGCGGGTCCGGCCTGCCGGTCATGGTGTGGATCCACGGCGGGGCGTTCACTCGCGGATCCAACGCGCGAAAGATCTACGACGGCAGCGCGTTCGCCCGCGACGGCGTGGTGCTGATCTCGATCAACTACCGGCTCGGCATCTCGGGATTCGCGGCCGTGCCCGGCGCGCCGCTGAATCGGGGCCTGCACGATCAGCTGTTCGCCCTGCGGTGGGTGCAGGACAACGCCGCGGCGTTCGGCGGAGATCCCGGCAACGTCACCATCTTCGGCGAGTCCGCGGGCGGCATGAGCGTGGCCGCCTTGGTGGCCGCACCGCTGTCGCGCGGCCTGTTCCATCGGGCGATCATGCAGAGCGGCAACGGATCCGCCGTCGCCGCGGCCGAGGACGCACAGCGGATCGCCGTCGAGGTGGCCGCCGGGCTCGGCATCGAGCCGACCGCCGCGGCATTCGGCGAGGTCGGGCCCGACCGGCTTCGGACGGCGCAGGATTCGATCGCGCTGGAGCTGATGATGAACCCGGATCCCGCGCGCTGGGGCCCGACGGTGGTCGGCAACGGGCTCGGCATCCTCAGCTTCTTCCCGGTGATCGACGGCGACATCATCGTGGACCGGCCCACCGATGTGCTTGCCGCCCAACCGGATCGGGCCGTGCCGCTGCTCGCGGGCTACACCACCGACGAATTCCGCTTCTTCACCTTCCCCACCGGTATCGCCGCGGGTATCGACGACACCACGCTGCCGCTGCTGCTCCCCCGCTACGGCGTCGGTCCCGCGGTGGCCGAGGTCTACTCCGCCAATCGCCCCGGCGCCCGCGCCGCCGATATCTTCGCCGCGATCGTCACCGACCTCGTGTTCCGCGCGGACACCACACGCATCGCCGAATCCGTCGCGGCCGCGGGCAAATCCGCGCATCTGTACGAATTCGCCTGGCACTCCGGCATCGACGAGCTGCGCGCCTGCCATGTGCTCGAAATACCGTTCGTCTTCGACGCCCTCGCCGACGCGCACACACTGACCGGGCCGAATCCGCCGCAGCGGCTGGCCGACGAAGTCCATCGGGCCTGGGTGGGTTTCGCCACCACCGGCGATCCGGGCTGGCCGGAATTCCGGCCCGGCTCGCGATCGGTCAAGGTCTTCGACTCGCCCGAGTCGACGGTGGTGATCGATCCGCGCGCCGACGAACTGCGGGCACTGGGGCACGGCGCGTAGCGGAGCTCCGCGTTCGGTGTCGGTGGGTGAGCATTTGCACACTCTCGGCCGGGTGCGGCCCAGGTAGCGTGACACTCGGTACGGCGGGGGACCGAGACACGGAGGCCGGGATGACGACGGTGCACGCTGGTGTGGTGCCGCTACGGCGGGCGATCGGCTACGCCGCGCTCGGGCTGCTGACGATCGGCGCCATCTGTGCCGCGACCGTCTGGGCGTTCGGCATACCGCGGGTGTTCACCGGGCTGGCGCTCGGCGCGATCGCGGGTATCGCCGCGCTCACCGCGCTGTTCACCAGGGATTCGGTGATACTCACCGACCAGGCCATCTACCGGCGCACCCCGTGGGCGCGCACCAGCATCGACTGGGGTCGCGTGGTCGCCGGGCGGTTCGCCCTGGACGAGCAGGCGCGCTGGTCGCTCGCGCTCGACCTGTCCGGTGGTGACGAGCGGCACGGCGAGCTGGTGCTGCTGTGCATTCCGCCGGTCGCCGGACCGGTCGCGGGCGCCTACGACCTGCGCAAACGCGAGCAGGTGAACGAAATACGGGAGATGTTGCGCCGCAAACGCGTTCCGGTGACCGTGCTGCCGGAGATCGCGGGCGCGCTGCAACAGCACTGGCAGATCGCACCACCGACGGCACGCTGACCTCGGCGCGTCGCCGAACCGCCGACTCGAATCCCCGGCACGCGGTAGTGCCCTTTCGGATACGTTGGGAGACGTGTCGATGAAGAAGGGCGCCAACGTTGCGGTGCCGATGTCCGCCGTCCGTATCGAATTGGGCTGGCAGGCGGGGCCGGGGGTGCCTGATGCCGACGCCTCCGCGCTGCTGCTGGTCTCGGGGAAGGTGCGGTCGGACAACGACTTCGTCTTCTACAACCAGCCGTCGCATCCCTCGGGCGCGGTGCGTCACGAGGGCAAGCAGCAGGGGCCGATGGTGCTCGACGTGCTGTCGGCGAACCTGGCGCAGGTGGAACCGCAGATCGACACCATCGTCATCGCCGCGTCCGCCGACGGCGGCACCTTCGGCCAGTTCAACGGCCTGTATGTGCGTTTGATCGATCAGGCCACCGGCGCGGAGGCGGCCAGGTTCGACAGTGTCGGCGCCACCACCGAGACCGCGTTCGTGCTCGGCGAGCTGTACCGGCGTCAGGGCGCGTGGAAGTTCCGCGCGGTCGGGCAGGGCTACGCGTCCGGATTGGCCGGGCTCGCTACCGATTACGGGATCTCGGTGGACGACGCGCCCGCCGCACCGGCGCCGCCGCAGCAGTACACGCCGCCACCACCACCGCCGGCACCCGCGCAGCAGTACACGCCGCCACCGCCGCCGCCCGCGCCGCCGCAGCAGTACACGCCGCCACAGCAGTACACGCCGCCACAGCAGTTCCCGCCGACACAGCAGTTCCCACCGCAGCCGCAGTATCAGCAGCCCGCGCCGCCGACCCAGCAGTACGGGCCCGGCTACCCGCAACCGGCTCAGCCTTATCAACAGCCCTATCAGCAGCCGCAACCGTACGGATACCAGCAGCAGCCCGCACAGCCGTACGGTCAGCCGCAACAGGTTCCGCCACAGGGCTATCCGCAGCAGCCCGTGCCGCCACAGCCGGCACCGGGCCAGCCGGTGAGCCTGAGCAAGATCTCGCTGACCAAGGAGTCACCCTCGGTCTCGCTGACCAAGCAGGGCGCGACCGGCGGCACCATGCGGGTGAACCTGAACTGGACCGGCATGGCGCCGCAGGGCGGCGGCGGGCTGTTCGGCCGCAAGCGCGGCGGCGGCAACCTCGATCTCGACCTCGCCTGCTTCTTCGAGCTCAGCGACGGCCGGATCGGTTCGGTCCGCGCGCTGGACAAGTCCTTCGGCGCGCTCGACCGTCCGCCGTATGTCCGGCTCGACCAGGACGACCGCACCGGCGCCAGCGCGAACGGCGAGAACCTGGATATCAACCTCGATTTCACCGCGCAGTTCCGCCGGATCCTGGTGTTCGCCTCGATCTACGAGGGCGCCAAGGACTTCCGCGGCATGCAGGCGACGGCCACGCTGTATCCGCTGAATTCGCCGCCGATCGAGATCCTGCTCGGCGGCTGCATGGACGATTCCCGCGACATGGTCATCGCGCACATCGAGAACATCAACGGCGAGCTGGTGGTCCGCCGCGACGGCACCTTCATCCGGCCGCCCGCGGGGCGCCCCGGCGGCGGCGTCCGGGAGATCGCCCGAATCTACAACTGGGACTTCGAGTTCCGTGCCAGCCGGGGTAAGGGCTGATCAGGACAGTAGGGAGCCCGCATCGTCCCTGAGCGCGGGCAGGTCGCCGGGCCAGCCGAGGATGCGCAGCGCCGCGTCCGGAATGGCGCGTTCGGCGTAGTCGGGCGCCGCGCCCTCGTCGGCGCGGATCCCGATCACCGTCTCGACGAGACGGAACGGCAGTACGTGCGCGCCGGGCACACCGGCCGCGCCGGACTCGGCGATCACCTCGGTCGCGAAACGCTCGTAGTGGCCGCGCAATTCGTCGCGGCGCAGGCGGAAGGCCGCGAAGCGCTCGGTGCGCAGTTCGGGCAGCAGGTAGAGCGCCCCCAGATTCCAGCGTGCCTCGCACAGCTGCCGCACGTCGAACCAGACGAGTGCGTAGAGCCTGATTGCGGCCCGCTCCGGGGCCACGGCTAGTCGTTCGGCGAGTTCCAATGGCGCCGCGATGGTTTCCGGCGAGCAGCGCGTCGAGAATGTCGTCCTTGGCCGCGAAATGATGATAGAGGGAAGCCTGCCGAATTCCCACCGCGTCGGCGACGACACGGGTAGAAGTATTGGCGTAGCCCTTGGTGGTGAACAACTCGGCGGCGGCATCGAGAATTTCCGCGCGCGGTGTATGACCGCGGCGGCGTCGCTGCTCGAGTCGGGGTCGGCCAGGACCGAGGTTTGCCATCGCCCCATTCTGGCACCGCGCCGGATAACACCGGCGGAGAGGTTTCTGTCACTTGATAGAAATCTCGGCAACGAAGACGTTACCCAGATTCCCGGAAGCGATACACGCGGGTCACCGGAAGCGCGCTCGGGGACGGAAAACTATCACGCGATAGATATTTGGCCACACGCAAAGGAATGTCCATGGCCATCAATGTTGATTCACCCCCACCCCCATCACTCTCGCCGGACAGCGCCGATCTGGCGGCCTTCGGTTATCAGCCGGTGCTGCACCGCAAACTCGGCCGCTACGCCTCGTTCGCGGCGGGCTTCTCCTTTGTTTCCATCCTCACCACGATCTTCCAATTCTTCGGCTTCGGTTACGGATTCGGCGGCGCCGCATTCTTCTGGACCTGGCCCATCGTGTTCACCGGGCAGCTGCTCGTCGCCCTCAATTTCGCCGAACTCGCCGCGCGCTACCCGATTTCGGGCTGCATCTACCAGTGGTCGCGCCGGCTCGGCGGCGCGGTCGTCGGCTGGTACGCGGGCTGGCTGATGATCATCGCGCAGATCGTCACGGCCGCCGCCGCGGCGATCGCACTGCAGGTCGTCCTCCCCTCGATCTGGGGCGGCTTCCAGATCATCGGCACCGAAACGGCGCTCACCTCCGCCGACGGCGCGGCGAACGCGATCTTGCTCGGCAGCATCCTGCTCGTGTTCACCACGGCGATCAACGTGATCGGCATCGGCGTGATGGCACGGATCAACTCGATCGGCGTGACGCTGGAGATCATCGGCGTCGCCGCGATCGTCACCCTGTTCTTCACCCATACCGAGCGCGGCGCCGATGTGGTGCTGCGGACCGATCAGGCCGCGCCGGGGCCGTACTGGGCAGCATTCCTGGTCTCCGGGCTGATGGCCGCCTACGTGA
The DNA here is from genome assembly GCF_044547285.1 of Nocardia sp. NPDC052566. Taxonomy (NCBI): domain Bacteria; kingdom Bacillati; phylum Actinomycetota; class Actinomycetes; order Mycobacteriales; family Nocardiaceae; genus Nocardia; species Nocardia sp. NPDC052566. The sequence continues at coordinate 80,056 of NZ_JBIUAF010000008.1, forward strand.
TGGTCGGATTCGATTCCGCCGGTGAACTTTCCGAGGAGACGAAGAACCCGCGCCGGGTGGCGCCGCGCACCATACTCACCGCGCTGTCGGTCTCCGCGCTCGGCGGCGGGCTGCTGCTGCTCAGCGCGCTGATGGCGGCACCGAGCCTGGACGACGGCGCGCTGGCCACCGACGGACTGGCCTACGTGCTCACCAGCAAGCTGGACAGCCCGGCCGGCAAGGTGCTGCTCGGCTGCGTCGCGGTGGCGATCACGGTGTGCACCTTGGCCATTCAGACCGCGGGCGCACGGCTGCTGTTCTCCATGGCCCGCGACGGGCGGTTGCCGTTCGGCGCGCGCCTTGCCGCGGTGCATCCGCGTTACGGCACGCCGGTGCTGCCCGCGATCATCATCGGGGTGCTCGGCATCGGGCTGCTCGTGCTGAATCTCGGCAATGCCGCCCTCTTCGCCACGCTGGCCAGCGTCTGCATCGTCATGCTGTATCTGGCGTATCTGCTGGTGACGGTGCCGCTGCTGATACGGCGGTTCAAGGGGCTGCCCGCGGCGGATCCCACGCTGTTCAGCCTGGGCCGCTTCGGGATTCCGATCAACATCCTGGCCGTCTGCTGGGGTGTCGCGATGGCGGTGAACCTGGCCTGGCCACGCGCCGAGGTCTACGTCCCACATGGCGGCGGCTGGTGGATGCAGTGGGCGGCACCGCTTTTCGTGTTGCTGGTGATCATCGTCGGCGTCGGCGTGTACCGCCTGGTGTCGAACAACACCGAAGGAGTATCTCGATGACCGATACGGCATCCACCACCGCGGCTCGTGCGCATGCGCGAGCGCAGGCGGCCGCCGCCGCACTCGCCGTACCCGTGCTGCCCGATGACATCGCGGAGGCGAAAATCACTTGGGCCCAGCGTATTCCGTCGGGCGGCTACGCCGATGTCACCCTCGGCCGTGGCACGCGGATCCGGCTGACGGATCCCGACGGCGCCGCGGGCGCGCAGCTGCTGTTGCTGCGTGCGGGCGCGACATGGGAGCGGCTGAACGTCGCCGACACCGTGAAAGTGCCTTGGCAGGCTTATCTTTCAACCGGGCATCCGCTCCTGTCGGATCAGGGCCGGATACTGGCCACGCTGGTCGCCGACACCTCCGGGCACCACGACACCCTCTGCGGCCCCACCGCACACGGTCGCGCGTTGCTGCGCCTCGCCGGGGCCAAACAGGGACTGGAACCACGAGATATCGGACCGACCGTATCGCTGTTCCGCGGCGTTCGCGTCGAATCCGACGGCGCGCTCACCGCCACCGGTAGCGCGGGGCCGGGCGCGTCGGTCGATCTGCTCGTCCATCTGCCGGTCGTGCTGCTGATCGCCAACGCCGCGCATCCGCTCGACGACCGCGAGCCGACCGCGCTCGACATCGTCGCGTGGACCGCCCCCGAGGAGCTCGGCGCGACCCACAACACCGACCCGGAGTACCAACGGGCCGTGCAGAACACCGAGGCGGCCTGGCTCGCCGCGCGGACGACGGAGGTCACGGCGTGAACACACCGGGCACCGTGGTACTGGACGAGACCGTTCCCGCGCGCGCACCGTGGTCGGCGGTGGTACGCGCGGGCGATCGGCTCGAAATCATCGACCTGCGCGGCAATCAGGCGGTGGACTGCCTGCTCTACGCCGCCGCCGACCACACCGACCGCTACAGCGCGCAGGCCACCGTCGCCGCACAGCGCAATATCTTCCTGAGCACCGGCAGCGTGCTGCTGACCGATGCGGGCACCGCGCTGATGACCGTGCTCGCCGACGAGGTCGGCAATCACGACACCATCGCGGGCGCCTGCTCCCAGGAGTCGAATACGCTGCGCTACGGCCACCACACCCGCCACCAGCACGCCTGCGTGGAGAACTTCCTCGCCGAGGCGGCGAAATGGGGTATGGGCAAACGGGATCTGGTCTCCAATATCAACTGGTTCATGAACGTCCCGGTGGAGGCCGACGGCACGCTCGGCATCGTCGACGGACGGTCCGCGCCGGGGAAGAAGGTCACCCTCCGCGCCGAGACCGACACGCTGGTGCTTGTCTCCAACTGCCCGCAGATCAACAACCCGTGCAACGGTTTCGACCCGACGCCTGTGCGGATGGTGGTGATCAGGTGAAGGTGGCGATCGGCGCCGATCCGGACCTACCGACGCATCCCGTGCCCACCACTGACACCGAAATGCCCCGCACCACCATCGAAGTCGTCAGACCCGGCCTGCTGACCACGGTGCAGGACTGGCCGGGCCGGATCGGCTACTGGCATGTCGGCGTGCCGCCGTCGGGGCCGATGGACGATCTGTCGTTCCGGCTCGGCAATCGCGCGCTCGGCAACGCCGAAGGTGCGGCAGGCCTCGAATGCACCCTCGCCGGGCCCGCACTGCGGTTCACCGAGCCGACCTGGGTGTGCGTCACCGGCGCACCGGCGGAGGTCGCCATCGACGGCGCCGAGGTCGAGCTCTGGCGGACGGCGCTGGTGCCCGCGGGCGGCGTACTCGATATCGGCGCGGTGCGCGGGCCTGGCATGCGCACCTACGTGCTGATCGCGGGCGGCATCGACGTTCCCGAATACCTGGGCAGCGCGGCGACATTCACCCTCGGCAAGTTCGGCGGCGTCGACGGGCAGGCGCTGCGCGCCGGTGCGACGTTCACGCTCGGACCACACCGCGGCCGGGTCACCAAGGCCGTTCCGATGGCGGATCAGCCTGCGCTGACCAGGCATTGGCAACTGGCGGTCACCGAGGGGCCGCACGGCGCACCGGAGTTCCTGACCCGCGGCGACTTCGACACCCTCGTCGGCACCGGCTACCGGGTGCACTTCAACTCCGACCGCACCGGCATCCGGCTGATCGGCCCGAAGCCGGTGTGGGCGCGCCCCGACGGCGGCGAGGCCGGGCTGCATCCGTCCAATATCCACGACACCGCGTATTCGGTTGGCACACTGGACTTCACGGGCGATACCCCGATCCTGCTCGGACCGGACGGCCCGAGCCTCGGCGGATTCGTCTGCCCGGTCACCGTTGTCGCGGCCGACCTGTGGAAGCTCGGGCAGCTCTGCCCCGGCGATACCGTGCGCTTCGTCCCGGTCCGCGCCGAACGGGCCGCCTCGGTCCGCGAACTCGGGCAGGCCAGGCGCGCGCACATCGCCACCGTGCTCTCGGACGGCGGCGACGGTGACGACGGCGTGCTACGCCGCGCCGAGGTCGACGACGAGATCGCGGTGACCTACCGCCGCGCGGGCGACGACGGCGTGCTCGTCGAATACGGTGCCATGACACTGGATCTGGGCCTGCGCGCCCGCGTGCACGCGCTGCATCAGCACCTGCTCTCGGCGCGGCTTCGCGGGGTCGTCGAGCTCACGCCCGGTGTGCGCTCACTGCAGATTCGGGTGGATCCACGCCTGCTGTCGATAGCCGCACTGCTCGCCCTGCTGGCCGAGGCCGAGCGGGATATCCCTTCGGCCGACGCGCTAGTGGTACCCAGCCGGACCGTGCGGCTGCCGCTGTCCTGGGACGATCCGGCGACCCGCGAGGCCATCACCCGCTACATGCACGGCGTGCGCGCCGACGCGCCGTGGTGCCCGTGGAATATCGAATTCATCCGCCGAGTCAACGGATTGGCCTCCGTCGCCGAGGTGTACGACACCGTCTTCGACGCGGAGTACCTGGTGCTCGGCCTCGGCGACGTCTATCTCGGCGCACCGGTGGCGACCCCGACCGATCCGCGGCATCGGCTGGTCACCACCAAATACAACCCGGCACGCACCTGGACACCGGAGAACGCGGTCGGCATCGGCGGCGCCTACCTGTGCATCTACGGTATGGAGGGGCCCGGCGGCTACCAATTCGTCGGCCGCACCACCCAGGTATGGAACCATCGCGCCCGCGAAAATCCCTGGCTGCTGCGCTATTTCGATCGCATCCGCTGGTATCCGGTCGAGGCGGACGAATTGCTCGACCTGCGTGCCGATTTCGCCTCGGGCCGGGTCGACGTCACGACCGAGGACGGTGAATTCCGGCTCGCCGACTACCGCGCGTTCCTCGCCGACAACGCCGCGTCCATCGATCGGTTCCGCACCGCCCAGACCGCGGCGTTCGCCGCCGAGCGCGACTCGTGGCGCGCGGCAGGTGAACTCGGATGACTCAGGTCATCGTGGTCGGGGTGACCGGGCCGTTCCAGCCGCACGGCAGGCCGCAGGTGGCGATCACCAGGGAGGCCGCGGTCTCGTCGTCGAAGCGAACGACGATGGTCGAGGCGTGGGTCGGGTAACCGCAGGCGGGGCACTTGCCGAAGTAGTTCAGTATCGGATCCACGTGCGAGTCGACGATGGTGCGCTGCCGCCTGCGGACCCGGCCGTCGGCGTGCGTATCCGAACCCGCCGAATCGACGGTCCAGCCCAAAGCCTCTGCCTGTTCGATGGATTCGTCGTCCCAGTCCTGTTCGATCGCCCGCCGCTGCGCATCCGGCAGATCCGGCGACCAGCCGCAGCGCCGCCAGAAGGCTTCCCGGTGTTCCCGGCTCAATGCATTCGGTTCGCGCATGGCGATCGCTCCTGGGTGCCACGGGTATTGCTCCCACGATTGTGGGCCCGTCCCGGCGACGACATGCCGGAACGGGCCCAAGTGTTCGCTGTCAGCGCAGCGCGCGAAAGAATTCGCGGATATCGGCCGTGAGCAGCACCGGTTCCTCCATGGCCGCGAAGTGACCGCCGCGGTCGACATCGACCCAGCGGGTGATGGTGTTCTCGGTCTCCAGATAGCGCCGGATGCTGACATCGTGCGCGAAGGTGATCATCGCCGTCGGCACGCCGGAATTCTCGTTCACCGCGCTCCAGTCGCTCTGCGCGTAGCAGACATATGCCGCCGAACCGGCGGTTCCGTTGAGCCAGTACAGCATCACGTTGGTCAGCAGCCGATCCCGATCGATGATCTTGCCGGGATCGACCGCCCGCGGGTACGTCCACTCGCGGAACTTGTCCATGATCCACGCCAGCTGACCGACCGGTGAATCGACCAGGCCGTAGGCCAGCGTCTGCGGTCGAGTCGACTGGATGGCGATGTAGCCGTGCTCCTCCCGCATGAACGCCTCGATGCGACGGATACGGTCACGCTCCAACTCGGTCATGCTCGCGAGTTCCGCCTCGGACAGCGACTGCGGCGGAAACGCCAAGGCACCGTTGAGGTGTACGCCGACCACATGCTCCGGCGCGACCCTGCCCACCTCCGGGCTGATCCCCGCGCCCATATCGCCGCCCTGCGTGCCATAGCGCTCGTAACCGAGCCGGTGCATCAGCTCCGCCCACACCTTCGCGATCCGGTTGGTGGTCCACCCGGAATCGGCCACGGGGCCGGAGAATCCGAAACCGGGCACCGACGGGATGACCACGTGGAAGGCGTCCGCCGGATCGCCGCCGTGCGCACGCGGATCGGTCAGCGGGCCGATCACGTCGAGGAATTCGACGACCGAACCCGGCCAGCCGTGAGTCAGCAAGAGCGGCAACGCATTCGGTTCGGGCGAGCGCACATGCAGGAAATGAATGCGCTGCCCGTCGATCTCGGTGACATATTGCGGGAAGGCGTTGAGTTCGGCTTCGGCCGCGCGCCAATCGTATTCGGTGCGCCAGTAGTCGACCAGCTCACGCAGCCACGCGGTCGGCACACCGGTGTCCCAGTCGTCGCCGGGCAGCGGCGCGGGAAAGCGCGCGCCGTCGAGTTTGCCGCGCAGGTCGTCGAGCTGTTGCTGAGGAATCTCGATGCGGAATTCGATGACTTCGTTGCTCATGACTACTACGCTAGAAGGCACCTAGGACAGCTTCTGCCCTAGCTATCCGGCAGAATTATTTGCATGTTGGAGACCTCGGCACGACTGCTGCGCCTGCTGTCGCTGTTGCAGACGCCCCGCGACTGGACCGGCGCCGAATTGGCCGCGCGCCTGGAAGTCGACGCGCGCACCGTGCGCCGCGATATCGATAAGCTGCGCAACCTGGGTTATCCGGTGAACGCGACGCCCGGTGTCGCCGGTTACCGGCTCGGGGCGGGCGCCACGCTGCCGCCGCTGCTGCTCGACGACGACGAGGCCGTCGCGGTCGCGATCGGGCTGCGCACGGCGGCGGGCGGCACCATCGCCGGTATCGAGGACAGTTCGCTGCGCGCGCTCACCAAGCTCGAGCAGGTGCTGCCGTCACGGCTGCGCCACCGGGTCGGCATGCTCCAGGCGGCGACCGTCACCGTGCCCGCGGGCGGGCCTCGGGTCGATCCGGAGACACTGACCGCGATCGCGGGCGCCATCAGGGACAGCCACCGCCTGCGCTTCGACTACCGAAGCCATGACGGCACAACGTCTTCACGCACCACCGAACCACATCGCCTGGCGCACACCGGACGCCGCTGGTACCTGATCGGCTGGGACGTCGGCCGCGCCGATTGGCGCACCTACCGCGTCGATCGCCTGCATCCCCGCATTCCCACCGGGCCGAGGTTCACGCCGCGCGAGGCGCCCGACGCCGACCTGGCGGGCTACCTCTCACGCGGCATCTCCAGCTCGGCCTACGCCTATTCAGCCAGGATCACCCTGCGCGTGCCCGTCGAGGTGGCGGCCGACAAGTTCGCGCCGACGATCGGTGTGCTCGAGGCCATCGATGCCGAATCCTGTGAACTGCGAACCGGATCCAATTCACTCGACGAACTCGCCGTGTGGGTGGCCGCCTTCGGTTTCCCGTTCCGTGTGCACGAACCACCGGAACTGATCGAGCACATCCGCGCCCTGGCCGCCCGGCTCGCCGACTCGGTGGGCTAGTGCGAAAATCACCGTGCCGGAACAGCCCCGAGAGTTCGCTGTCAGCGCACAGTGCGGAAGAATTCGCGAATATCGGCCGTGAGCAGCGCCGGTTCCTCCATGGCCGCGAAGTGACCGCCGCGGTCGACATCGACCCACCGGATGATGGTGTTCTCGGTCTCCGCATACCGGCGGATGCCGATATCGTGCGCGAAATTGATGACCGCCGTCGGCACGCCGGAGTTCTCGTTGACCGCGCCCCACTCGCCCGGCTGCGCATAGCCGACGTACGCCGCCGAACCGGCGGTTCCGTTGAGCCAGTACAGCATCACGTTGGTCAGCAGCCGATCCCGATCGATGATCTTGCCGGGATCGACCGCCCGCGGATGCGTCCACTCGCGGAACTTGTCCATGATCCACGCCAGCTGACCGACCGGTGAATCGACCAGGCCGTAGGCCAGCGTCTGCGGTCGAGTCGACTGGATGGCGATGTAGCCGTGCTCCTCCCGCATGAACGCCTCGATGCGACGGATACGGTCACGCTCCAACTCGGTCATGCTCGCGAGTTCCGCCTCGGACAGCGGCAGTGGCGGAAACACCGGCGAGCCGTTGATATGCACTCCCGCCACACGTTCCGGTGCGACCCTGGCCACCTCGGGGCTGATCCCCGCCCCCAGATCGCCGCCCTGCGTGCCGTAGCGCTGGTAGCCGAGCCGGTCCATCAGTTCCGCCCATGCCTTCGCGATCCGAGCGGTGGTCCACCCGAATTCGGTGACCGGGCCGGAGAATCCGAAACCGGGCACCGACGGGATGACCACGTGGAAGGCGTCCGCCGGATCGCCGCCGTGCGCACGCGGATCGGTCAGCGGGCCGATCACGTCGAGGAATTCGACGACCGAACCCGGCCAGCCGTGAGTCAGCAAGAGCGGCAACGCATTCGGTTCGGGCGAGCGCACATGCAGGAAATGAATGCGCTGCCCGTCGATCTCGGTGACATATTGCGGGAAGGCGTTGAGTTCGGCCTCGGCCGCGCGCCAATCGTATTCGGTGCGCCAGTAGTCGACCAGCTCACGCAGCCACGCGGTCGGCACACCGGTGTCCCAGTCGTCGCCGGGCAGCGGCGCGGGAAAGCGCGCATTGTCGAGCCTGCGCCGCAGATCATCCAGTTGACTCTGGGAAATCTCGATTCGGTATTCATTGATCTTGTCGCTCATGGGCACAACGATATGAACCATCGGGAATAGTATCTGCCCTCGAGTTCAGGGGCATGCGCCCTTCTCGATCGGAGACCTCGGCACCTCGATTACGGTTTTGCCCTGGGCGTGGCCTGTAGCGACATGGGATATCGCGGCGGCGGCACGAGCCGGGGGGTAGCGACATTCGATCAACTAGTCCGTTCCGGCGGTGGCGCCCGGGTTGGTGGCGTCGCGGATGATGCGCAGGGCGGTGATCAGGGCGTCGAGTTGGGGCGGGGTCAGTAGGCCGGTGAACGAGCGGTCGACGGCGGCGATGTACTCGGGCAGCGCGGCGGCCAGCCTGCGCGCGCCGTCGTCGGTGAGTACCGCGTAGGCGCTGCGGCGGTCGGCCGGGTCCAGTTCGCGCTCGACCAGGCCCGCGCGGGACAGGCGGTCGACGAGGCGGGTGACGCCACTGGTCGACAGCTCGGTCTGGACGGCGAGGTCCGTCATGCGCAGCCGGCGTTGCGGCGAACGACTCAGGCGCATAAGGGCATTCATATCCATGCCGGACAGGCCGTGCGCCTCCCACACCGGCGTCAGCTTGCCGACGACGCCGCTGTACGCCTCGAACAGCAGGCCCATCGTGGTGAGGTGCGGGTCGTCGAAGAGGTCGTCCATGTCCATGCCTCCAATCTAGCGCAACTGCTTGACTCCGGGATAGTTGACACGCGGAATACCTTGGAGTAGAAATATGTCAACGCAAATTTCCTCGCATCAATTACTGGAGGTTTCCATGTCGCCGAACACCCGCTGGGTCGCCGGATTCCGCTCCGCGGTGCTCGACCCGCACGGGCAGGTCATGTTCGCCGAACCGCGTGGCTTCGCCGACGAGACGGTGCGCCAGGTGCTGCACCTGGCGGGCGGCGGCGAGCAGGTCCGGGTGCGGCTGTCGAACCGCTTCGGCCGGACGCCGCTGACCATCGGCGCCGCACAGGTGGCGCTGCGCAAGTCCGGCGGGGAGATCGTCGCCGAAACGGCGATCGCGGTGCGCTTCGACGGGGCCGACCGTGTGCGCATCCCGGCGGGTGGCGAGGTGGTCAGCGATGCGGTGGCGCTCGCGGTGACGCCGGGTACCGATCTCGTGCTGAGCCTGTACCTCCCGGAGGAGACCGGGCTCGCGACGGCCGCGCACATCCCGAGGGAAGTCGCTTACGTCGCAAGCGGAAACGCCGCGTCCGCACTGGAACTTCCTGCGGCCGAGGTGGTTTCGGGCCGCTTCTTCGTCACCGGCGTCGACGTGCTCGCACCGGGGGATACTCCGGTGGCGGTCGCGTTCGGCGACTCCTGGTTCGAGGGCGTCGGCAGCACGGAGAGCGCGAACCGGCGCTCGGTCGACGTGCTCAACGAGCGGCTCGAGCGCGGCTGGGTGGTCAACCAGGGCCTCACCGGAAACCGTTTGCTCCTGGACGAAGTCGGCGAACCCGGGCTGTCCCGCTTCGATCGCGACGTGCTCGAGGTGCCCGGCGTCACCAGTGTGCTGCTCAACTTCGGCATCAACGACATGATCCTCGGCGGCATGCTCGACCAGCCGCTCACCACCGCCGAGGCGATGATCGCGGGTTTCACCGCACTGGCCGAGCGTGCGCGCGCCGCGGGCCTGTCCGTGCACGCCGCCACCATCGGGCCGTACGCGGGGTGCGTCGTTCCCGGGCTGCCCATCGCCGAGTCACTGCCGATCCGGCATCGGATCAACGAATGGCTGCGCGGCACCGATGTTTTCGACTCGGTCTTCGATGTGGCGCGCGCCGTGGCGAACCCGGACGACCCGGACTACATCGCCGCCGAGTTCGACAGCGGTGACGGCTTCCATCTCAACGACGCGGGCGCACGCGCGATGGCCGAGACGGTCGATATCACCGTGCTGTTCCACTGAGTTCCGCCTCGTCGCGAGAGCCGTTGCCCCACGGTGGGCGACGGCTCTCTCTCATTCTCCCGGCACGAGCCCGCGCAGCACGATCTCCAGACCGCCGCGAAACTCGTCTTCCGCAACCAGCTTTCGCGCCTCCGCCGCGGTCGCGGCCAGGAACGGATACTCCTCGGCGGGCAGCTTCGCGAGCACGGCGGTGCCGCGGCCGCCGATCGCCGCGTAGTGCTGATTCTCCAGGAAGCCGAGCAGGAAGGCGATCACCGTGCGCTGCGCGATAACTCGTGCGCGGCCGTGGAATCCGCCGTCGGCGAGCGCGCCGAGCATGGCGTTCATCCAGCGCATCGCCGAGGTCGAGTCGTGGCGGTGGCGCGGGACGAGCGGGGCGATCGCCGGATGCGCGGAGATCGCCGCGCGCATCCGATCGACCAGGAGGGCCACGCGCGCACGCCATTCGGCGTCGGGCGGGGTCGATATGTCGACCGCACCGAGTACCTGATCGACCACGAGCAGCTCGAGCTCGCCACGATCGGCAACATAGCGATACAGCGACATGGTCGCCATATTCAGCTCGTTGGCCACCGCCCGCATGGTGAGCGCGGACAGGTCACCACGATCGATCACCGCGAGGGTGGCCGACACCAGATCGGTCGTCGACAGCGAGCGAGGACGGGGCATGGATTGACAGCGTACAAGATACGCGCATACTGAACGTAGGCGTACGACGTATGCCTACGAAGGAGTTCTCATGCCATTGCCAACAACCGTCGGCCCACGCGTCCTGGTCACCATCACCGACGCCGATGTCCCGATTCCGGACCCGGATCGCCTGATACACCTGCAATTCCGCCGCTTCGCGGGCTGCCCGATCTGCAATCTGCACCTGCGCTCGATCGTCACCAGGCACGCCGAGATCACCGCCGCGAACGTTCGCGAGGTGGTCGTATTCCATTCCAGCGCCGAGGAATTGCGGAAGTACGCCGACGATCTCCCACTCGACCTGATCGCCGACCCGGCCCGCACCCTCTACCGCGAATTCGGCGTCGAATCCGCACCACGCGCCCTGCTCGACCCCCGCGCCTGGCCCACCATAGCCCGCAGCATCGCCCACACCCTCCGGGATGTCCGCGCCGGAAAACCCGCTCCCCCGACCAAGGCCGAAGGCGGCCGCCTCGGCCTGCCCGCCGACTTCCTCATCGCCCCCGACGGCCGCGTCCTCGCCGCCGAACACGGCGCCCACGCCGACGACCAGTGGTCCGTCGACGAACTACTCGCCCACGTCCGCACTGAGGCGGCCCGATGAGGCACACGACCACGGCCGACGAAACAGCACCCGAAAGCCCCACGAGCACTGCGCTTTTCCGCATCGCACGCCCTGAGCTGGCCCGCGCGTGCGCCTTGACCTTCGGCGGATTACTCGCGGGCGCGTTCGGCTATGGCGCGGTCAACGTCCTCTACGCCTTCCGAAAAGTGCCCTTGGACGTCCGCTTCACCTTCCACACCGCCCTGATGAGCGTGAACGGCCTCGTCATGCAGTCACTGATGGCGCTGACCGCCCTCAGCTGCCTGACCCTCGCCATCCGCAGCACCGCCCGCGACCGCTGGCTCGCCGCCACCGCCACCGCACTGGTCGTCGGCGTATTCCTGACCACCCGCCTCGGCAACATCCCGATCAACCAGCAGATCAAACAGTGGGCCGTCGCAGGCCCACCCGCCGACTACGCGAACATCCTCTCCCACTGGGAGACCTACCATTTCACCCGCACCGGCTTGGCACTGCTGGCCTTCCTCATCATCGTCACCCTCACCCTGCTCCCTGCGAAAGAAGCACGCCGATGATGACCGTCGACCTGTCCACCCAACTGACGCTCACCCACTACATCTTCTGCGCCCGGTATGCCGCAAGGTCTTCGCCGAAGAACACACGATCCCCGCCACCTGAACACCGAACGGCAGTCCGGTCCCGGTCAGGGCAACAGTGATCCAGTGTCGACGGTGAAGTCGAAGGGGCTGTGCAGACTGACGGTGTTTCCGGCCGCCGCTCGGTGCGTCAACTCGTAGGTGCGGTCTTCGCCGAGTTCGTAAGCGAACAAGACCGGCAGGACTTCACCTGGGAGTTGCCCCTTGAACGCGTTGGTCTCGAAGCGCCAGTAGTTCGGGATTCCGGCCTCGGCGTAGAGGACCGGCTTCACCATGCGGTCTTGCAAGGTGGTCGACTTGGATACCACTTCGATGGCGAGCTCGACCTGCTTCACCGGTATCCCGCGTTCGTCCACATCAATCGGGAGCGTCACCACCATGAGATCCGGGATTGGCTCGTCGTCGCCGATCAGTACACCGACCCCCTCGACTACCAGGTGGTCTGTTGGCACGGCGGCGTCGAGCGCGCGCTCCAATGCCTTGATAATCAGCTGATGACGCGGTTTCGGCGCCGCGTTCACGACGAGCTGGCCATTCAACACCTCGTAACGCAGTCCGTGATCGGGCAGGTGATCGAGGTCTGCGGCCGTCCAACGGTCGGAGTGTGGCACAGGTATGGGCGACGCAGGTACGCGCGGCGCAGGCATTGCCATTGGAACACCTCCAACCTCATCGAGCAGGGGCGAATGCTGAATCGGCCCAATTCTAGCCTGGAGAATCCTCTCCTCCGCTGGTGACAAACGCGGGGCACGCGTTTGTCACCAGCGAGGCTCGGGTCTACTCCGCGATGATGATGCGGGTTTCCTCGTCGGCGGCGGCCGTCGGTTCGGTGGGGGTGACGAACCAGTGGGTTACTTCGCCGTCGGCGAGGTCGTCGGCGATCTCGGCGTCGGTGGGCAGGACCGAGAGGGCGCCCGCGGTGGCGGAGGCGAGGAACTCGAGCAGGGCTGCCCGGCCCGCGGCCGCGGTGGTGTACGTGGTCGACTCGTAGTCGATGCCGTACTCCTCGCGCAGCTGTTCGGCGCGGTCGAGTGCCTCGGCCTGGCCGAGTGCGGTGACGCCGTCGGTGCTCAGCACCACGAACGCCGGGTGTTCCTCGCCGAGCGGGCGGACCCGATCGGCGTAGGACACCGGATGGGTTGGCGCGGCGGCCAATTCGGCCTGCACCACCGGGTCCGAGGACACCAGCCAGCGCACCGCGTCGCCCGCCATCGGCTCGGCGGTGATGCCGAATCCGGCACCGGCGGAGGCGATCTCGGCGGCGCTGAGCCCACCGGCGAACAGGCAGGCCGCACCCGCCTTCTGCACGGCCCACGCGGCGACCACCGCGTCCACCGAGCGCGGCAGCGCCACCGCGACGATATCGCCGGGGCCCGCACCGCGTTCGATGAGCACCCGCGCCAGCTGCGAGGAGCGCCGATCCAGCACGTGGTAGGCGATCTCGGCACCGTCGGCGAGCAGCGCGGGCGCCTGCGGATCCGCCTCGACCACCTCGGCGAGCGCCTTGGCGACCGTGCGAGCACCGACCCGGCCCGCCGGCTCCGGCGCCGAAGCCGTTGCCGCGATCCCGGATTCGGCCAGCAGGCGGGCCCGCTCGGCGGCATCGAGTATGTCGATGTCGCCGACCAAACCGGCGGGATCGCCGACCAGCGCGTCGAGCACCCGCACCAGTCGCGCACCGAGGGTTCGCACCTCGTCCTCGGTGAACCGGCTGAGCTGGTACTCCATCCCGATTTGCAGCGTCGACTCGGCGGTCACCGTCAGCGCGAGCGGGTAGTGCGTCGAACCGTCGAGGCCGACACCGGTCACCGTCATACCGTCGATCGAGCTGACCGCCTCGATGGCGGCCTTGTCGATCGGGTAAGACTCGAACACCAGCAGCGTGTCGAACTGCGCACCGGCGCCGGCGATCCGCTGGATATCGGTGAGCCCGACGTAGTGGTGATCGAGCAGATCGGCCTGCTCACGCTGCACCGTCTTCAGCAGATCGTCGACCGTCGAGCGCTCGTCGATGCGAATCCGCACCGGCAGCGTGTTGATGAACAGGCCGACCATCGACTCGATACCGGGCAGCTCGGCGGGCCTGCCGGACACCGTGGCGCCGAACACCACGTCGTCGCGGCCGATGAGCCTGCCGATCAGGATGCCCCAGGCGGCCTGCACCATCGTGTTCACCGTGATGCCGAGCTCGGCGCAGTGCTTGATGAGCATCCGCGTGCGATCGACGTCGACCTCGGTGGCCAGCTTCGCGGTGTCGAACGTCTGCGCCGAACGCTGTTGCGGTGCGAGCACGGTCGGTTCGCTGACGCCGGAAAGCACACGCTCCCAGGTCTGTAGCGACTCGGCCATGTCCCGGTCGGCGAGCCAGCCGAGGAACTCACGGTAGGAGTCGATCTCGGGCAGCGCCGTCTGATCACCGCGCACCGTGTACAGCACCAGCAGGTCACGCAGGACCAGCGGCAACGACCAGCCGTCCAGCAGGATGTGGTGGCTGGTGATCACCAGGTGCCACTGCGCCGCGTCGGTGCGGAACAGCGTGAACCGCACCAGCGGCGGCGCCGCCATATCGAAGTTCGTCGCCTGGTCGGCGTCGACCTGCCTGCGCAGCTCCGGAATTCGCGCCTGCTCGGGCAGGTCGGTCAGATCCACCTCGCGCCACGGCACCTCGACGCGGTCGAGCACGACCTGCACGGCCTGCCCACCGGAATCGGTGACGAATGCGGTGCGCAGGTTCGGGTAGCGGTCGATGATCCCCTGCGCGGCCGCGCGCAGGCGTTCGGCGTCGACGACGCCGCCGAGGTCGACCACCGAGTGCTGGACGTAGGCATCGACGGTCGAGGTGCTCATCAGCGCCTGGAACAGCAGACCGGACTGCAGCGGCGAGAGCGGCCACACCTCGTTCAGTGCCGGGAATTCGCGCTCCCACTGCTCGATATCGGTCTGCGCGACCCGCACCAGCGGCATATCCGACGGCGTGAAGCCACCGGCGCCTGGACGCTGCGCATGCTGCGCCAACGCACCGAGCGCGGCGACCCACAGGTCGGCGAACTCCTGAACCTGCTGCGCGGCAAGCACTCCCGACGGGAAGGCGAACTCGGTGCGCAACCGGCCACCGACAACGCTCGCGACGATATCGAGCTCGGCGCCCGCCTGCCCGGTGACTCCGTCGGCGATACCGGCAACCCGCGCCCATGCCTGGTCACCCGCGGGCAGCGGGGTCAGGTACCGGAACCGGATCCGGCCAGCGGCGGGCAGTCCGAGCAGCCCGTAGCCGACGCCGTGATCCGGCACCGCGAGCAGCTGTTCCTTGATCGACTTGACGATGCCGCGCAGTGCGTCACCACCGTCGAAGGCGTCGCCGAGATCGGCGCCCGCCAGGTCGAGCCGCACCGGGTAGGCGCTGGTGAAGGCGCCGACGGTGCGCGCGAGCCGCGCGCCACGCGCGGTGGCATCGGCACGGGCGTCGCCGTCGATCCTGACCAGCGCCGCTTCGCCGCCGCGCCAGCGGACGACCGCCATGGCCAGCGCCGAGAGCAGCCCGTCGGTGACCACGCCGTGGTAGCGCTGCGGCACGGTGCTCAATACCGCCATCGTGACATCGGCGGGCACGGTGACCGCGATCCGCTCGACCTCGGTGGCCGTATCGACGGGCCAGCCACCGAGCTGCGACTCGTCGGTCGCCGAAACCTGTTGCCAGTAGCCGAGTTCGGCCTCGCGAGTGGCCGCGGCCTCGGCCAGGCTGTGCGCCCAGCGACGCAGCGAGGTGCCGACGACGGGCAGCGCGATCGGCAGCCCGGCCATCAGCTGCGACCAGGCCTCGGCCAGGTCGGAGCCGAGGATGCGCAGCGAGGCGCGGTCGACCGCGAACTCGTGCGCGACAACGAGCAGCAGGTCGCTGCGCTCCCGATCGTCGAAGCTGAGCCGGACGAACTGCGCGAGCACGCCCGCCGCCGGATCGAGGCGATCCGCCGCGGCGGTGGTCGCGGCCTCGACGATCCGCGACAGTTCCGCGTCGTCGATGGCCGGATCGATCGGCACTTCGCGCACCAGTTCCTCGATGGCGATCTCGCCCGGTGCGAGCACATCGAGGAACCATTCGCCGTCGGTCCCGCGCAGCTTGGCGCGCAGCGCGTCGTGGTGATCGACCACCGCACCGGCAACGGTCAGCAGCACGTGCCGATCGATGGTGTGCGGCAGCCGCAGCACGGTGGACTGCGCAACCCGCCGGTAGGAACCGTTGCCGGCGATCAACGCGGCAACCGATGGCGGCAGCGGCAGCGCACCGATGCCACCGCCGGCCAGTTCGGCCATCCGCTGCGCGGGCTCGACCGCCGAGGTGGCGACCGCGGCGAGTCCGGCGACGCTGCGCTGATCGAAGACGTCGCGCACTCGGAACAGCACGCCCTGCGCCTTCGCCCGCGAGACGAGCTGGATCGACAGGATGCTGTTACCACCGAGGGCGAAGAAGTCGTCGTCCGCGCCGATCCGCTCGACACCGAGCACATCGGCGAACACGTTCGCCACGATCTGCTCGGTCGCGGTGACCGGTGCGCGGAACTCCGCCTGCTCGAAGGCCGGCTGCGGCAGCGCCTTGCGGTCCAGCTTGCCGTTGGCGTTCAGCGGCAGCGCATCCAGCCGCATGAACACCGAAGGCACCATGTAGGACGGCAATTCGGCACCGATCCGGGCCGCCAGCTCTTTGGTGTCGAGGGCAGCGGATCCGACGACGTAGCCGACGAGGCGGTCGCCGAGGTTCGGATCGCTGTGCGCGACAACGGCCGCGGCGTCGATATCCGGCTGGCGCAGCAGCGCGGCCTCGATCTCACCGAGCTCGATACGGAAACCGCGGATCTTCACCTGGAAGTCGGTGCGGCCACGGTAATCCAGCTCACCGTCGGCGTTCCAGGCGACGAGGTCACCCGTGCGGTACATCCGCGCGCCCGACTGGAACGGGTTGGCCACGAACCGATCCGCGGTGAGGTCGACCCTGCCGTAGTAGCCGCGCGCCAGCTGCGCACCGGCAAGGTACAGCTCACCCGAGACACCGACCGGAACCGGCCGCAGGCGCGCATCCAGCACGTACACCTGGCTGTTCCATTCCGGCGCACCGATCGACACCGACACCTGATCGGCATCGCGCACCGCGTGATTGGTGATCGACACCGCGGCCTCGGTCGGACCGTACAGGTTGAACAGTCGCGCCGCGTTGTTGCCGCGGAACCGCTGCGCCGTCGCCGCGGGCAGCGCCTCACCGATGGCGAGCACTCTGCGCAGCGAACTCGTCAGCGCGCCACCGGATTCGGTCATCAGCGCATCCAGCATCGACGGAACCACGTGCAGGGTGGTCACCGCTTCGCGCAGCATCAGCGCGTTGAGGTACGCCGGATCCCGATGCCCGTCCGCGGTGGCGACGACCAGGCGGCCACCGGATACCGCGGCCGACCAGAACTCCCACACCGAGAGGTCGAAGGTCGCCGCCGTCTTGAGCAGCACCGCGTCCTGCGCGGCGAGGCCGAATTCCGCCGTCTTCCAGCGCAACTGGTTGGCGATCGCCGCGTGCGGCACCGCGACACCCTTCGGGCGGCCGGTCGAACCCGACGTGAAGATCACGTACGCGGTATTGCCCGGCCGCAGCGGCGACACCCGTTCGGCATCGTCGATCACGGTGCCCGCGTAGCCCGACAGGTCGAGCGCATCGATCTCGACCGTATCGACGGTCTCGACCGTGAACTCGTCGCGACCGGTGGTCAGCACGCAGACCGGTGCCGCGGTATCGAGGATGTACTCGGTCCGCTCGGCCGCCTGATCGGGATCGATCGGCACATACGCCGCACCGGACTTCGCGACCGCGTACATCGCGACAACCAGATCGATCGAACGACGGATCGCCAGCGCGACCCGATCCTCCGGGCCCACGCCACGACCGATCAGGTAACGCGCCAGGCGATTCACCCTGGCATCGAGCTCGGCGTAGGTCAGCGTCGCGAAGCGACTCGATGAGGGGTGGTGGTCGGGCGACGGGTGGGCCAGCGTCTCCGCTTCGTCGCCGACGAGCGCGACCGCGTTCGGGGTCGCGGCGACGGTGGCATCGAGCAGCGATACCAGCGTGGCCGGTGCGACCTCGTGCGCCGTGGCGTTCCATTCGGTGACGACCAGCGCGCGCTCGGCGGCGTCGAGCACCTCGATCTCGCCGACCGGAGTGCGTGGCGCGGTGGTGATTTCGCGCAGCACCCGCAGGAACCGATCCGCGAAGCCCTGCACCGTCGCCTGATCGAACATGTCGGTGGCATAGGTGAAGTAGCCGTTGACACCGGCCGGGGCACCCGCCTCGTCGTAGCCGTCGGCCACGATCAGGTGCAGATCGAACTGCGACAGATGGGTCTCGAACTCCAGGCCACCAACGGTCAGACCTGGCAGTTCCAATGCGCTCTGACCGAGGTTCTGGAACGAAAGGCCCACCTGGAACAGCGGATGCCGCGCCGTCGAACGCACCGGGTTGAGCACCTCGACCAGCCGCTCGAACGGTACATCCGCATTCGCGAACGCCTGAATGTCGGTCTCCCGCTGACGCGCGAGCAGCTCGGAGAACGGCTGGCCGCCATCGACCTGAGTGCGGAACACCAACGTGTTCACGAACATGCCGATCAGATCATCGAGAACAGCCTCACCACGACCCGCCATCGGCGTGCCGATGGCGATGTCATCGGTACCCGACAGACGCGACAGCAGCACCGCGAGCGCGGTGTGCACGACCATGAACAGCGTCGCGCCCTCGGCACGCGCCAATTCGGCCAGCGCACGGTGCAATTCGGCGTCGACCCGCACGTCGACCTTGCCGCCGACGAAGGACTGCGCCGCAGGGCGCGGGCGATCCGACGGCAGATCCAACTGATCCGGCAGATCCGCCAAAGCCTGCTGCCAATACGCAACCTGCTTGGACGACAACGACTCCGGATCATCTTCGCTACCGAGCAGCTCACGCTGCCAGATGCTGTAGTCCGCGTACTGCACTTCCAGCGGCGCCCAATTGGGCGCTTCACCGGCCGAGCGCGCGGCGTAGGCGATCATCAGATCCCGAGTCATCGGCGCGACCGACGAACCGTCGCCGGAGATGTGGTGCACGACCATCGCCAGCACATAGTCGTTCTCGGCACCGTCGAGGCGGAACAGCTCGATGCGGACCGGCACCTCGGTGGTGACATCGAAAACGGTCGAGACCAGGGCCGCGATCGTCGCCTCGATGTCCTGCGACGCCAGCGCGCGCACCGCCACCTGCGGCACGGCCTGCGCGGCGGGCAGGATCACCTGCACGGCATCGCCGTCCTCGATCTGCGGGTAGACCGTGCGCAAGATCTCGTGGCGGGCCACCAAATCGGCGATCGCCTGTTGCAGCGCACCGATATTCAGCTCGCCGGTGAGGCGCACCGCGAACGGCACGTTGTAGGCCGCCGACTCCGCGCCCTGCACTCCGGCGGAGAACTGGTTGAGGAACCACATCCGCTGCTGCGCCAGCGACAGCGGAATCCGCTCCGGACGCGGACCGGCCACCAGGGCCTTACGCGCACCCGCGCCGTGCTGCTCCGCACGCACGGCCAGTGCGGCGACCGTCGATGCCTCGAACAGCAAACGCACCGGTACCCGAGAGTCCAGCGCCGCGCCGAGACGCGCCGCGACCTGGGTGGCCAGCAGCGAGTTGCCGCCGAGCGCGAAGAAGTCGTCGTCGGCGCCGACCCGTTCGATGCCGAGGACATCGGCGAACACTCCCGCCACGATCTCCTCGATCGGGGTCGACGGCGCACGGAAGGCCTGGGCCTCGAACTCCGGCTCCGGCAACGCCTTTCGATCGAGCTTGCCGTTCACGTTGAGCGGCAGCGCATCGAGCACGACGAACGCCGAGGGCACCATGTACGACGGCAACCCGGCGGCGAGCGCCGACTTCACCTGCACGATGTCCACCGAATCCGCCGCATCGGCGGAGGCCGACGCGTCGACCGGCACCAGATAGGCGACCAGACGATCGCCGATCTTCGGATCCGACTTCGCCAGCACCGCGGTCTGCGCGATCTGCGGCAACGCCAACAGCGCCGCCTCGATCTCACCGAGCTCGATACGGAAACCACGGACCTTCACCTGGAAGTCGGTACGCCCGCGGTAATCCAGTTCACCATCGGCGTTCCAAGCGACGAGGTCACCCGTGCGGTACATCCGCGCACCAGGCTGGAACGGGTTGGCGACAAAGCGATCCGCGGTCAGATCCGCACGACCGAAGTAGCCGCGTGCCAGCTGAGCACCCGCAAGGTAGAGCTCACCCGCGACACCCGCCGGAACCGGGTTCAAACGCGCATCCAGCACGAAGACCTGGCTGTTCCACTCCGGCGCACCGATCGACACCGACACCTGATCCCGTGCGGTGACACGGTGGCTGGTGATCGACACCGCCGCCTCGGTCGGACCGTAGAGGTTGAACAGCTCGGTACGCGGATTGGCCTCGAGGAACCGCTGCGCCAGTGCACCGGGCAGCGCCTCACCGATAGCCAGCACTCGCCACAGCGAATCCGGCAGCTCGCCGGTGCTCAGCAGCGCATCGAGCATGGACGGCACCACATGCAGGGTGGTCACCCACTCACGGGCCATCAGCTCGTTGAGGTACGCCGGATCCCGGTGCCCGTCCGGTGCGGCGATCACCAGACGACCACCGCAGACGGCGGCCGACCAGAACTCCCACACCGAAAGGTCGAAGGTGGCCGCGGTCTTGAGCAACACCGCATCCGCGGCATCGAGCCCGAATTCCACCATCTTCCACTGCAACTGATTCGCGATCGCACCGTGCGGCACCGCGACGCCCTTGGGGCGGCCGGTGGAGCCGGAGGTGAAGATCACGTACGCGGTGTGCTCCGGACGCAGCGGCGCGATCCGCTCCGCATCCGCGATCGGCGTCTGATCGACATCGTCGAGCACCAGCTCATCGATGCGCACCAACGGCGCTGCGGCAGTGGTGAACTCCGCTTCCGCGTTGGTCAGCACGCAGACCGGCGCCGCGGTCTCCAGGATGTAGCTCGTACGCTCGGCGGGCTGATCCGGATCCACCGGCACATACACGCCACCGGACTTCGCCACCGCGTACATCGCCACGATCAAATCCACCGAACGACGCAAGGCGAGCGCCACCCGCGACTCCGGGCCGACACCCAGCGAAATCAGATGCCTGGCAAGACGATTCACCCTGGCATCCAGCTCGCCATAGGTCAGCTGAGCGCCGTCGTCGGTGACCAGCGCCACGGCCTTCGGATCGGCGGCGACTCCGGCATCGAGCAGCGACACCAGCGTGGCGGACGAATCCACCTCGTACGCGGTCGCATTGCGCTCGGCGACGAGCTCGGCCCGCTCCGCGGCGGCGAGCACATCGATATCGCCGACCAGAGCGCGCGGTGCGGCGATGATTTCGCCGAGCAGGCGCGCGAACCGATCGGCGAAGCCCTGCACCGTCGCCTGATCGAACATATCGGTGGCATAGGTGAAGAAGCCGTTGACACCGGCCGGGGCGCCTGCCTCGTCGTAGCCGTCGGCCACGATGAGGTGCAGATCGAACTGCGATACGTGGGCGTCGATATCGAGCCCGGCCACCGTCAGGCCCGGCAGCTCCAAAGCGCTCTGAGCGAGGTTCTGGAACGACATACCCACCTGGAACAGCGGATGCCGCGCCGTCGAACGCACCGGGTTGAGCACCTCGACCAGCCGCTCGAACGGCACATCCGCATTCGCGAACGCCTGAATATCGGTCTCCCGCTGCTGCGCAAGCAGATCCGCGAACGGCTGCCCGCCATCGACCTTCGTACGGAACACCAGCGTGTTCACGAACATGCCGATCAAATCGTCGAGAACAGCCTCGCCACGACCCGCCATCGGCGTACCGATCGCAATGTCGTCGGTACCCGACAGACGCGACAGCAACACCGCGAGCGCCGTGTGCACGACCATGAACAGCGTCGCACCCTCGGCACGCGCCAATTCGATCAATGCCTGATGCGTCGCGGCATCAATGGTGATGTCGACCTTGCCACCGGCGAAGGACTGCACGGCGGGACGCGGACGATCCGACGGCAGATCCAGCTGATCCGGCAGATCCGCCAGCGCCTGCTGCCAGTAGGCAACCTGCTTGGACGACAACGACTCTGGATCCTCATCGCTACCGAGCAGCTCACGCTGCCAGATGCTGTAGTCCGCGTACTGCACAGGCAACGGCGCCCAGTTCGGAGCCGCATCGGCCGAGCGTGCCGCGTAGGCGATCATCAGGTCGCGGGTCAGCGGGCCGACCGACGAACCGTCGCCGGAGATGTGGTGCACGACCATCGCCAGCACATAGTCGTTCTCGGCGCCGTCGAGCTGGAACAGCTCGATGCGGACCGGCACCTCGGTGGTGACATCGAAGACCGTCGACACCAGGGCCGCGA
The DNA here is from genome assembly GCF_044547285.1 of Nocardia sp. NPDC052566. Classification (NCBI taxonomy): domain Bacteria; kingdom Bacillati; phylum Actinomycetota; class Actinomycetes; order Mycobacteriales; family Nocardiaceae; genus Nocardia; species Nocardia sp. NPDC052566. The sequence continues at coordinate 102,322 of NZ_JBIUAF010000008.1, forward strand.
TCGTCGCCTCGATATCCTGCGACGCCAGCGCGCGCACCGCCACCTGCGGCACGGCCTGCGCCGCGGGCAGGATCACCTGCACAGCGGTTCCATCCGCAGTCTGCGGGTAGACCGTGCGCAGGATCTCGTGGCGGGCCACCAGATCCGCGATCGCCTGTTGCAGCGCACCGATATTCAGCTCGCCGGTGAGGCGGACCGCGATCGGCACGTTGTAAGCCGCCGACTGGGTGTCGAAACGGTTGAGGAACCACATGCGCTGCTGCGCCAGCGACAGCGGAATCGAGTCGGGGCGCGGACCTGCCACCAAAGCCTTACGACCACCGGCACCGGCATGCTCCTCGGCCTTCACCGCGAGCCCGGCGACCGTGGACGCCTCGAACAGCGCACGCACCGGCACCCGCGAGTCCAGCGCCGCACCGATCCGTGCGACGACCTGGGTCGCCAGCAGCGAGTTACCGCCGAGCGCGAAGAAGTCGTCGTTCGCGCCGACCCGCTCGATGCCGAGCACGTCGGCGAACACACCGGCCACGATCTCCTCGATCGGGGTCGACGGCGCACGGAAGGCCTGCACCTCGAACTCCGGCTCCGGCAACGCCTTCCGATCCAGCTTGCCGTTCGCATTCAACGGCAGCGCATCGAGCACGACGAACGCCGAGGGCACCATGTACGACGGCAAACCGGCGCTCAGCGCCGACTTCACCTGCGCCACATCGACAGTGCCGTCCGACGGCACCAGATAGGCGACCAGACGATCGCCGATCTTCGGATCCGACTTGGCCAGCACCGCGGTCTGCGCGATCTGCGGCAACGCCAACAGCGCCGCCTCGATCTCACCGAGCTCGATACGGAAACCACGAATCTTCACCTGGAAGTCGGTACGGCCCTGGTACTCCAGCTCACCGGCGGCATTCCAGGAAACGAGGTCACCCGTGCGGTACATCCGCGCACCAGGCTGGAACGGGTTGGCCACGAACCGATCCGCGGTCAGATCCGCACGACCGAAGTAGCCACGTGCCAGCTGCGCACCCGCGAGGTAGAGCTCACCCGCGACACCGATGGGCGCCGGGTTCAAACGCGCATCCAGCACGTACACCTGGCTGTTCCACTCCGGCGCACCGATCGACACCGACACCTGGTCGGCATCGGTCACCGCATGGCTGGTGATCGACACCGCCGCCTCGGTCGGACCGTACAGGTTGAACAGCTCCGCGGCGTTGTCGCGCCGGAACCGCTGCGCGACCGCGCCGGGCAGCGCCTCACCGATCGCGAGCACCCGCCGCAGCGAACTCCGCAGTGCACCACCGGATTCGGTGACCAACGCATCCAGCATCGATGGCACCACATGCAGCGTGGTGACGCCGGTGCTGCGCATCAGCTCGTTCAGGTACGCCGGATCACGGTGGCCGTCGGCCGCCGCGATCACCAGGCGGCCACCGGACACCACGGCCGTCCAGAACTCCCACACCGAAAGGTCGAACGTCGCCGCGGTCTTCAGCAGCACCGCGTCCTCGGCACCGATACCGAATTCGGCCGTCTTCCACAGCAACTGGTTCACGATCGCCGCGTGCGGCACCGCGACACCCTTCGGCCGGCCGGTCGAACCCGACGTGAAGATCACGTACGCGGTATTGCCCGGCAGCAGCGGCGCAACCCGTTCGACGTCACCGATCGCGGACGCCGAGTACGCCGACAGATCCAGTTCATCGATTCCGATCACCGGTGCGACAGCGGTTGCGAATTCCGTCTCCGCGTTGGTCAGCACGCAGACCGGCGCCGCGGTGGCCAGGACGTAGTCGGTCCGCTCGGCGGGCTGATCGGGATCGATCGGCACATACGCCGCACCGGATTTCGCGACCGCGTACATCGCGACAACCAGATCGATCGAACGACGGATCGCCAGCGCGACCCGATCCTCCGGGCCCACGCCACGACCGATCAGGTAACGCGCCAGGCGATTCACCCTGGCATCGAGCTCGGCGTAGGTCAGCGTCGCGAAGCGACTCGATGAGGGGTGGTGGTCGGGCGACGGGTGGGCCAGCGTCTCTGACTCGCCGACCAAGGCGATCGCGTCCGGCGTGGCCGCGGCCGCGGCGTCGAGCAGCGAAACCAGTGTGCCCGAGGCGATCTCGTGCGCGGTGGCGTTCCACTCGGTGACCACCCGGCGGCGCTCGGCGGCGTCGAGCACCTCGATCTCGCCGACCAGCGTGCGCGGCGCGGCGCTGACTTCGCGCAGCACCCGCAGGAACCGGTCGACGAAGCCCTCGACCGTCGCCCGGTCGAACAGGTCGGTGGCGTAGGTGAAGTAGCCGCCGAGGCCGGCGGGGCGGCCCGCCTCGTCGTAGCTGTCGGCCACGATCAGGTGCAGGTCGAACTGCGACAGGTGGGTCTCGAAGTCGAGGCCCGCCACGGTGAGGCCGGGCAGTTCCAGCGCGGTCTGCGCGAGGTTCTGGAACGACAGGCCCACCTGGAACAGCGGATGCCGCGCCGTGGAACGCACCGGGTTGAGCACGTCGACCAGTCGTTCGAACGGCACGTCCGCGTTGGCGAACGCCTGGATATCGGTTTCCCGTTGCCGCGCGAGCAGATCCGCGAATGCCTGACCGCCGTCGATGCGGGTGCGGAACACCAAGGTGTTCACGAACATACCGATCAGGTCGTCGAGCACGGCCTCGCCACGACCCGCCATCGGCGTGCCGATGGCGATGTCGTCCGCGCCGGACAGGCGCGACAGCAGCACCGCCAGCGCGGTGTGCACGACCATGAACAGCGTCGCGCCCTCGGCACGCGCCAATTCGGTGAGCGCACGGTGCAATTCGGCGTCGATGCGGACATCGACCTTGCCACCGGCGAAGGACTGTGTCGCGGGACGCGGACGATCCGACGGCAGGTCGAGCTGATCCGGCAGATCCGCCAAAGCCTGCTGCCAGTACGCAACCTGCTTGGACGACAACGACTCCGGATCGTCCTCGCTGCCGAGCAGCTCACGCTGCCAGATGCTGTAGTCCGCGTACTGCACCGGGAGCGGGGCCCAGTTCGGAGCCTCGCCCGCTGAGCGCGCGGCGTAGGCGATCATCAGATCCCGAGTCATCGGGGCCACCGACGAACCGTCGCCCGAGATGTGGTGGATGACCATGGCGAGCACGTAGTCGTCCGCGGCGCCGTCGAGCTGGAACACCTCGATGCGGACCGGCACCTCGGTGGTGACGTCGAAGACGGTCGAGACCAGTCCCGCCACCGTCGACTCGATGTCCTGCGGCGCGATGGTGCGCACCGCGATCGTCGGCACGGCCTGCGCCGCGGGCAGGATCACCTGCACGGCGCCGCCGTCCTCGGTCTGCGGGTAGACCGTGCGCAGGATCTCGTGGCGGGCCACCAGATCCGCGATCGCCTCCTGCAGCGCACCGACATTCAACCCACCGGTCAGACGCACCGCGACCGGCACGTTGTAGGCCGCCGACTCCGCGCCCTGCACTCCGGCGGAGAACTGGTTGAGGAACCACATCCGCTGCTGCGCCAGCGACAGCGGGATCCGCTCCGGACGCGGACCGGCGACCAGCGCGGCGCGGCCACCGCCACCGGCGTGCTGCTCCACCTTCACCGCGAGACCGGCGACGGTCGACGCCTCGAACAGCGCGCGCACCGGCACCTGGGAATCCAGTGCCGTGCCGATGCGGGCCGCGACCTGGGTGGCCAGCAACGAGTTACCGCCGAGGGCGAAGAAGTCGTCATCGGCGCCGACCCGCTCCGCACCGAGCACCTCGGCGAACACACCGGCCACGATCTCTTCGATCGGCGTGGCCGGGGCGCGGAAGGCCTGCGCCTCGAACTCGGGCTCCGGCAACGCCTTTCGATCCAGTTTGCCGTTCACGTTGAGCGGCAGCGCGTCCAGCACCACGAACGCCGAGGGCACCATGTACGACGGCAAACCGGCGCTCAGCGCCGACTTCACCTGCGCCACATCGACAGTGCCGTCCGACGGCACCAGATAGGCGACCAGACGATCGCCGATCTTCGGATCGGACTTGGCCAGCACCGCGGTCTGCGCGATCTGCGGCAGCGCGAGCAGCGCCGCCTCGATCTCACCGAGCTCGATACGGAAACCACGAATCTTCACCTGGAAGTCGGTGCGGCCCTGGTACTCCAGCTCACCGGTGGCGTTCCAAGCGACAAGGTCACCCGTGCGGTACATGCGGACGCCGGGCTGGAAGGGGTTGGCCACGAAGCGATCCGCGGTCAGGTCGGCACGGCCGAAGTAGCCACGTGCCAGCTGCGCACCCGCGAGGTAGAGCTCACCCGCGACACCGGCCGGAACCGGGTTGAGTCGCGCGTCGAGCACGTACACCTGGCTGTTCCACTCCGGCGCACCGATGGAGACCGACGCCTGATCCCGTGCGGTGACACGGTGGCTGGTGATCGACACCGCCGCCTCGGTCGGACCGTACAGGTTGAACAGCTCGGTGCGCGACTGATCGCGCACGAACCGCTGCGCCAGCGCACCGGGCAGCGCCTCACCGATCGCGAGGACACGCCACAGCGAATCCGGCAGGCCGTCGGCGAGCAGCGCGTCGAGCATGGACGGCACCACATGCAGGGTGGTCACCCATTCGCGGGCCATCAGCTCGTTGAGGTACGCCGGGTCGCGGTGCCCGTCCGGTGCGGCGATGACGAGTCGGCCACCGCAGACGGCGGCCGACCAGAACTCCCACACCGAAAGGTCGAAGGTGGCCGCGGTCTTGAGCAACACCGCATCCGCGGCATCGAGCCCGAATTCCACCATCTTCCACTGCAACTGATTCGCGATCGCACCGTGCGGCACCGCGACGCCCTTGGGGCGGCCGGTGGAGCCGGAGGTGAAGATCACGTACGCGGTGTGCTCCGGACGCAGCGGCGCGATCCGCTCCGCATCGGTGACCGGCGTCGCCGCCGTGCCGTCGAGCGCGAGCTCGTCGAGCGAGATCACCGGGGCGACAGCGGTATCGAAGGCCGCTTCCGCGTTGGTCAGCACGCAGACCGGCGCCGCGGTCTCCAGGATGTAGCTCGTACGCTCGGCGGGCTGATCCGGATCGACAGGCACGTATGCGCCACCGGACTTGGCCACCGCGTACATCGCGACGACCAGATCCACCGAGCGGCGCAGCGCGAGCGCGACCCGCGACTCCGGGCCGACACCGACCGAGATCAGATGCCTGGCAAGGCGATTCACCCTGGCATCCAGCTCGCCGTAGGTGAGCTGGGTCCCGTCGTCGGTGACCAGCGCCACCTCCTTCGGATCGGCCGCGACGCTGGCATCGAGCAGGGAGACCAGTGTTGCGGACGAATCCACCTCGTACGCGGTCGCATTGCGGCGTACCAGCAGCTCGGACCGCTCGGCGGGAGCGAGCAGCTCGATATCGCCGACGGCGGTGCGCGGCGCGGCGATGATCTCGCCGAGCAGGCGGGTGAACCGATCGACGAAGCCCTGCACCGTATCCCGGTCGAACATGTCGGCGGCATAGGTGAAGAAGCCGGTGATGCCCTCGGGCTCCCCCGCGTCGCCGTAGCGATCGGTGGCGATCAAGTGCAGATCGAACTGCGACAGCTTGGTGTCGATATCGAGCCCGGCCACCGTGAGACCCGGCAGCTCCAGCGCGCTCTGGGCCAGGTTCTGGAACGACAGGCCCACCTGGAACAGCGGATGCCGCGCCGTCGAACGCACCGGGTTGAGCACCTCGACCAGGCGCTCGAATGGCACGTCCGCGTTGGCGAACGCCTGGATATCGGTCTCACGCTGCCGGGCGAGCAGCTCGGTGAACGATTCACTCGGCTCGACCTGCGTGCGGAACACCAAGGTGTTCACGAACATACCGATCAGGTCGTCCAGCACGGCCTCGCCGCGGCCCGCCATCGGCGTGCCGATCGCGATGTCCTCGGTGCCCGACAACCGCGCGAGCAGCACGGCCAGCGCGGTGTGCACGACCATGAACAGCGTCGCGCCCTCGGTGCGGGCCAGCTCGATGAGCGCCTGGTGCGTGGCCGCGTCGATGCCGATCTCGACCTTGCCACCGGCGAAGGACTGCACGGCGGGACGCGGACGATCCGACGGCAGATCCAGCTGATCCGGCAGCTCGGCAAGCGCCTGCTGCCAGTAGGCAACCTGCTTGGACGCCAGCGATTCCGGATCGTCCTCGCTGCCGAGCAGCGCGCGCTGCCAGATGCTGTAGTCCGCGTACTGCACCTCCAGCGGCGCCCAGTTCGGGGCCTCACCGGCCGAGCGCGCGGCGTAGGCGATCATCAGGTCGCGGGTCAGCGGGCCGACCGACGAGCCGTCACCGGAGATGTGGTGGATGACCAGTGCGAGCACGTATTCGACCGTGTCGTCGGCACGCTGACCGATCTGGAACAGCGCGACCCGCAGCGGCACCTCGGTGGTGACGTCGAAGATCGTCGATGTCAGTGCCACCACGGCGGATTCGATCTCCGCGGGCGAGACCACCCGCACGTCGAGCTCGGGCACGGCTTGCGCGGGCGGCAGGATCACCTGCACCGGACCGGCATCCGTCTGCGGGTAGACGGTGCGCAGGATCTCGTGCCTGCTCACCAGGTCCGCGATGGCGGCGCGCAGCGCGCTGACATCGAGATCGCCGGTGAGCCGCACCGCGATCGGCACGTTGTAGGCGGCCGACTGGGTGTCGAAGCGGTTGAGGAACCACATGCGCTGCTGCGCGAGCGACAGCGGAATGTGTTGCGGCCGTGGCGCGGCCACCAGTTCCCTGCGGCCGCCGGCACCGGCGTGCTGCTCCACCCGCACGGCGAGCGCCGCGACGGTGGACGCCTCGAACAGCAGGCGCACCGGCACCCGGGTGTCGAGCGCCTCGCCGAGGCGCGCCGCGACCTGGGTCGCCAGCAGCGAGTTACCGCCCCAGGCGAAGAAGTCGTCGTCGAGACCGATCCGCTTGGCGCCCTCGCGATCCGCGATGCGCAGCACCTCGGCGAAGGTGTTCGCCACGATCTGCTCGATCGGGGTGACCGGCGCGCGGAAGACCGCCTTCTCGACGGTGGGCTCCGGCAGCGCCTTGCGATCGAGCTTGCCGTTGGCGTTCAGCGGCAGCGCGGGCAGCTCCAGGAAGACCGTGGGCACCATGTACGACGGCAATTCGGCCGACAGCGCCGACTGCAGCTGGCGCTTGTCCAGCGCACCCGCGGCGGGCACGACGTAGGCCACGAGGCGGTCACCGATATTCGGGTCGGTGTGCGCGAGCACGGCCGCCGCGGTGATCTCGGGCAGACGCAGCAGCGCCGCCTCGATCTCGCCGAGCTCGATGCGGAAACCACGGATCTTCACCTGGAAGTCGGTGCGACCGCGGTATTCCAGCTCGCCCTCGGCATTCCAGGCCACGAGGTCGCCGGTGCGGTACATCCGTTCCCCGGCGCCCCCGAACGGGTCGGCGACGAAGCGGTCGGCGGTCAGCTCGGCGCGGCCGAAGTAGCCGCGCGCCAGCTGCGCACCGGCCAGGTAGAGCTCGCCCGAGACACCGGCGGGCACCGGGCGCAGGCGCGAATCCAGCACGTAGACACGGCTGTTCCACTCCGGCGCACCGATCGACACCGACACCTGGTCGGCATCGGTCACCGCGTGGCTGGTGATCGAGACCGCGGCCTCGGTCGGGCCGTACAGGTTGAACAGCGCGGCCGTGTTGTCGCGGCGGAACCGCTGCGCGGTGGCCGCGGGCAGCGCCTCACCGATGGCGAGTACCCGGCGCAGCGCGGACGGCATGCGCCCGCTCGACTCGGTCAGCAGCGAGTCGAGCATCGACGGCACCACATGCAGCGTGGTGACGCCGGTGCTGCGCATCAGCTCGTTCAGGTACGCGGGATCGCGGTGGCCGTCGGCCGTCGCGATCACCAGGCGGCCACCGGATACCGCGGCCGTCCAGAACTCCCAGACCGAGAGGTCGAAGGTCGCCGCGGTCTTCAGCAGGATCGCGTCCTCGGCACCGATACCGAATTCGGCCGTCTCCCAGAACAACTGGTTGACGATGGCGGCATGCGGCACCGCGACGCCCTTGGGCTGGCCGGTGGAACCGGACGTGAAGATCACGTACGCGGTGTTGGCCGGGCTCAGCGCGCGGCGGCGCTCCTCGGCGCGCACCGGACCCGCGGCGATACCGCCGAGGTCGAGCGCGTCGATCGCCACGGTTTCCACCGTGGCGCTGCGGAATCCGTCGCGACCGGTGGTCAGCACGCAGACCGGCGCCGCGGTGGCCAGGATGTAGTCGGTCCGCTCGGCGGGCTGATCCGGATCGATCGGCACATACGCCGCACCGGTTTTCGCGACCGCGTACATGGCAATCACCAGTTCGGCAGAGCGGCGCATGGCCAGCGCGACCCGGTCCTCCGCGCCGATGCCGCGCTGAATCAGGTGGCGCGCCAAGCGGTTCACCAGCACATCGAGCTCGAGATACGACAGCGTCACGGAGTGACTCGATGAGGGGCGGTGGTCGGGCGACGGGTGGGTGAGTTCCACCTGGCCGGACGGCGCGTCGGCCACGAGGGCAACGGCATTCGGGGTCGCGGCGACGGTGGCGTCGAGCAGCGACACCAGGGTCGCGCTCGTGTCCACCGCGTGCGCGGTGTCGTTCCACGCGGTGAGGATGCGGTCGGATTCCTCGGCGGCCAGCAGATCGATCTCACCGACGGTGACCGACGGATCGGCGAGCACGGCGTCGAGTACCCGGACGAACCGGTCCGCGAAGCCCTGCACCGTCGACTCGTCGAACAGGTCGATGGCGTAACCGAATTCGGTGACGATCTCGGCGGGCGTGCCGTCCTCGGCGTACCGGTCGTACAGCGTGACATGCAGATCGGTCTTGGCCAGCTGCGAGTCGAAGTCGACCGAGCTCACCGAGAGCCCTGGCAGCTCGAAGGTGGCCTCGGCCAGGTTCTGGAACGAAAGGCCGACCTGGAACAGCGGATTGCGCGCGGTGGAGCGCACCGGGTTGAGCACCTCGACGAGGCGCTCGAACGGCACGTCCGCGTTGGCGAACGCCTCGAGGTCGCGCTCCTTGACGTCGGCGAGCAGATCGGCGAACCGATCGCCGGGCCGCACCGAGGTGCGGAACACCAAGGTGTTGACGAACATACCGATCAGATCGTCGAGTTCGCGTTCACCGCGGCCCGCGATCGGGGTGCCGACCGCGATGTCGTCGGTGCCGGACAGGCGCGCGAGCAGCACCGCGAGCGCGGCGTGCACGACCATGAACAGCGACGCGTTGTTGGCCCTGGCCAGCTCGTGCAGGCGGGCGTGCCGCTCCGGGGTGATCTCGAAGCGAATCGCCTTGCCCTGGAACGACTGCGCGGGCGGGCGCGGCCGGTCTGCGGGCAGCTCCAGCTGATCGGGCAGCGCGGCGAGCGCGGCCTTCCAGTACGCGACCTGCTGCGCGGCCAGCGACTCCGGATCGTCCTCGGATCCGAGCACCGCGCGCTGCCACAGCGCGTAGTCGGCGTACTGCACCGGCAGCGGCACCCACTGCGGCACCTCGCCCTGTGCCCGCGCCACGTACGCGGTCATCACGTCGCGGGCCAGCGGGCCCATCGACGAACCGTCGGCGGTGACGTGGTGCACGGTGAACGCGAGCACATGCTCCTGCTCCGCGATGCGGAACAGCGCGACCTTCAGCGGCACCTCCTGGGTGACGTCGAAGGTGGTGAGCGCGAACGCGATCACGGTGCCGACGAGATCGGCCTCGGTCACGTCGATCGGCGTCAGCGCGGCCGCGGTCTGCGCCGCGGGCAGGATCACCTGGTGCGGTCCGTCCGCGGCGCCGGGGTAGGTGGTGCGCAGAACCTCGTGCCGGGCGAACACATCGCCGATCGCCTGCTCCAGCGCGGCCACGTCGAGCGTGCCCGACAGGCGCACGGCCAGCGGGATGTTGTCGACCGCCGAGGTGGCGGTGTCGAACTGGTTGAGGAACCAGTACCGCTGCTGCGCGGGCGACAGCGGAACGCGCTCCGGGCGCTCACCCGGCCGCAGCGGCGGGCGGGTGCGGCCGGAACCGGCGTTGCGCTCGACCCTGGCGGCCAGCGCGGACACCGTCGACGCCTCGAACAGGTCGCGGACGGCGAGCTGGGTGTCCAGCGCCGCGCCGAGGCGTGCGGTCACCTGGGTGGCCAACAGCGAGTTGCCGCCGAGTTCGAAGAAGTCGTCGTCGACGCCGACCCTGGCGACACCGAGCACGTCGCCGAAGGTGCCTGCGACGATCTCCTCGATCGGTGTCGACGGCGCGCGGAACACCTTGGCCTCGAACACCGGCGCGGGCAGCGCCTTTCGATCGAGCTTGCCGGAGGCGTTGAGCGGGAACGCGTCGAGCACCATGAAGGCCGAAGGCACCATGTAGGCGGCCAGCTGCGCGGCGAGCGCGGTGCGCACCGCGTCGATATCGATCGCCCGGTCCGGGTTCGCGACGAGGTAGGCGACCAGCTGATCGCCGGTCCGCTCGTCCGAGCGCACCACGACGACCGCCTGGGCCACCGAATCCTGTGCGGTGAGCGCCTGTTCGATCTCGCCGAGCTCGATGCGCAGACCGCGCAGCTTCACCTGGAAGTCGGTACGGCCGATGTACTCCAGCTCACCCGCGGCAGTCCAGGTGACGAGGTCACCGGTGCGGTACATGCGGTCCGCGTCACCGAACGGGCTGGCCACGAACCGTTCCGTGGTCAGGTCGGGGCGGCCGACGTAGCCGTGCGCCAATTGCACACCGGCCAGATACAACTCACCCGGCACACCCACCGGAACCGGCCGCAGGCGCGAATCCAGCACGTACACCTGGGTGTTGAACACCGGAGCACCGATCGGCACCGACGCGGCATCGGCATCGACGACCTCATGGAAGGTCACATCGACCGCGGCCTCGGTCGGACCGTACAGGTTGTGCAGCGCCGCGCCGGTGAGCTCGCGCAGGCGCTGCGCGGTCACGGCGGGCAGCGCCTCACCGGAGGCGAACACCATGCGCAGGCTGGCGCAGTCGGCCGCCCGATCGTCGGCGACGAACACCGCGAGCATCGACGGCACGAAGTGCGCGGTGGTGATCTGCTCGCGCTGGATCAGCTCGGCAAGGTAGGCCGGGTCACGGTGGCCGTCCGGCTTCGCAACCACCAGGCGCGCGCCGATCTGCAAGGGCCAGAAGAACTCCCACACCGACACGTCGAAGGTCGACGGCGTCTTCTGCAGCACCACATCGCCCGCGGTGAGGCCGTAGGCGGCCTGCATCCAGACGAGGCGGTTGACGATCGCGGCATGGCTGACCGCCACACCCTTCGGGCGGCCGGTCGAACCGGACGTGAAGATGACGTACGCGGTATTGCCCGCGCGCAGCGGCCGGTGCCGGTCGGCGTCGGTGAGCGGCGCGTCCGAGAAGCCGGACAGGTCGAGCTCATCGATGCGGACCTGGCGCGCTGTGTATCTCGCGGCGTTCGCGGGGCCCTCCGTGGTTACGCGAGCTGCCGCCTCCGGGCCCGTCGCTACCGCCGGGGCCACCTCGAGATCGCTGCCCGAGGTCAGCACGCAGACCGGGCCCGCGGTGTCGAGGATGTGACCGGTGCGCTCGGCCGGGTGATCCGGATCGAGCGGCACGTAGGCGCCACCGGCCGCGTGCACCGCGTACATGCCGACCACCAGATCGATCGAGCGCCGCATGCCGAGGGCCACATACGATTCCGGGCCGACACCGTGCAGCTTGAGCCAGCGCGCGAGGCGGTGCACCCGGCTCGCGAACTCGGCGTAGGACAGAGTCGTCCCCTCGAAGGTGAGCGCGATCGCGTCGGGCGTGCGCACGGCCTGCTCTTCGAACATCGAGACAAGCGTTGCGGTGCCGTCGGTCTCGTAGCCGGTGGCGTTCCACGCCTCGACCACGGTGGCACGCTCGGCGGCATCGAGCAGGTCGATATCGCCGATCGTGACGGCAGGTTCGGCGACGACGGCCTCGAGCAGGCGAACCAGCCTGCGCGCCACGCCCGCGACGGTGTCCGCGTCGAACATGTCGGTCGCGTAGGCGAATTCGGCGGTCATGCCGTCGGCGGCGCCCAACTCGTCGAAACGGTCGGTCAGGTTCAGGTGCAGATCGAACTTGGCGGTCACCACGTCGAGCGGCACACCGGCGACCTCGAGGCCGGGCAGCTCGAACGAGGCCTCCCCCGTGTTCTGGAACGACAGCATCACCTGGAACAGCGGATGCCGCGCCTGCGAGCGGGCCGGGTTCAGTATCTCGACGAGCCGCTCGAACGGCAGGTCGGCGTGGCCGAACGCGGCCAGGTCGGTTTCCCGTGTCCGCGCGACCAATTCGGCGAACGACTCGGCCGGGTTCACCTCACTGCGCAGCACGAGGGTGTTGACGAACATACCGATGGCGTCGTCGAGCGCGGCCTCGCCTCGGCCCGCGACCGCGGTGCCGATGGCGATGTCCGCGCCGTTGGACAGCCGGGCGAGCAGCGCGGCGAAGGCCGCGTGCACCACCATGAACAGGCTGGCGCCGTGTTCGCGGGCCAGTGCGTTCAGTCCGTGCAGCAGTCGCGCGTCGAGGTCGAATCCGTACACGCCACCGGCATTCGACGCGATGGCCGGACGCGAGCGATCCGACGGCAGGTCGAGCTGATCGGGCAGACCGGCCAGGTGCTCGGACCAGTACGCGACCTGCTGAGCGATCAGCGAGGCCGGATCCTCCTCGGAGCCGAGCGTTTCGCGCTGCCACAGCGCGTAATCGGCGTACTGCACCGGCAGCGGCGCCCAGCCGGGCGCCTCGCCGCGCGAGCGCGCCGAGTAGGCGACCATCACGTCGCGCGCCAGCGGACGCACCGACCAGCCGTCGCCGGAGATGTGGTGCACCACGAACACCAGCACGTGGGTTTCCGGCTGCGATCCGTCCATCGATGCCTCGATGCGGAACAGCGCGGCGCGCACCGGCACCTCGGCGGTGACATCGAAGCCGGTGAGCACCAATTCGCGGATGCGGTCGGTGATCTCGGTCTCGGACACCGTGATCGGGCTGAGGTCGATGGGCTCCTGCCCCGCGGGCAGCACCACCTGCACGCCGACGCCCTCGGCGGTCTCCGGGTAGACGGTGCGCAGCACCTCGTGCCGCTCGACGACATCGGCGACGGCCTGGCGCAGCGCGTCGGTGTCGAGAGTGCCGGTGAGCCGGACCGCGAGCGGGATGTTGTTGACCGCGGTCTGGTTGTCGAACCGGTTGAGGAACCACATCCGCTGCTGGGCCAGGGACAGCGGGATACGCGCCGGGCGGGCACCCGCCGCGAGTTCGCGCCGGGCTCCGGTGCCCGCCTGGCCCTCCAGCCGCGCGGCGAGCGCGGCGACGGAGGGCGCCTCGAACAGGATCCGCACTGGCACACGGGTATCCAGTGCCGCGCCGAGGCGGGCAGCCACCTGGGTGGCGATCAGCGAGTTACCGCCGAGTGCGAAGAAGTCGTCGTCCAGGCCGACCTGGCGGCGATCCTCGGCGGCGGCCAGGCCGAGCACCTCGGCGAAGGTGTCGGCGACGATCTCCTCGATCGGGGTCGACGGCGCGCGGAATTCCCTTGCCTCGAAGGCGGGTTCGGGCAGTGCCTTGCGATCGAGCTTGCCGTTCGGGTTGAGCGGCATGGCGTCGAGCACCACGATCGCGGCGGGCACCATGTACGACGGCAGCTGCGCGGACAGGTGGGTGCGCAGCGCCTCGACATCGACGAGCGCGCCTGCCGCCGGGACGACGTAGCCGACGAGCTGATCGCCGGTACGCGCGTCGGAGCGGACCATGGCGACCGACTGCGCCACGGAATCGTGTGCGGTGAGCGCGGTTTCGATTTCCCCGAGCTCGATGCGCAGACCACGCAACTTCACCTGGAAGTCGGTACGACCGATGTAGACGATCGACCCATCGACATCACGGGTGACAAGGTCACCGGTGCGATACATACGCTCACCGGTACCGAACGGATTGGCAACAAAACGATCCGCGGTCAGATCCGTACGACCGAAGTAACCACGCGCCAACTGAGCACCCGCGAGATACAGCTCACCCGCAACACCCGGCGCGACCGGGTGCAGACGCGAATCGAGCACGTACGCCTGGGCATTCCACACCGGCAGACCGATGGGTACCGCGCCCTCGACGTCCGCCGCCACCGGGGCGTGGGTCGCGTGCACCGTGAACTCGGTGGGGCCGTACAGGTTGTAGAGCTCCGCCCCGGACACCTGGCGAATGGCGTCGACGGCATCGGAGGTGAAGGCCTCACCGGCGATGAACAGCAGGCGCAGCGACGCCAATTCGGCGCCGACCTCGGCGGTGCCCGCGTAACCCGCGAACACCGTCAACATCGACGGCACGAACGAGGTCATCGTGACCCGCTCCGCCGCGATGACATCCGCCAGGTACTGCGGATCACGATGACCATCCGGGCTGGCAACCACGATCCGGCCACCGGTGCTCAACGGACCGAACAACTCCCACACCGACACATCGAACGTCGCGGGAGTCTTGAACAACACGACATCATCAGCACCGATGCCGTACTCGCCGGTGATCCAGCGAATCTGGTTCACCACCGCCGAATGCGGCACGGCCACACCCTTCGGGCGGCCGGTCGAACCGGACGTGAAGATCACGTACGCCGGGTGTTCAGGACGCAACGGCGCGATCCGCTCCGAAACCGCCACCGGCGCATCGGAGTACACCGACAGATCCAGCTCGTCGATCGACAACGTAGCGATAGCTCCGCCATCGAAACCATCACGCGAGGTCGTCAGCACACAGACCGGTGCCGCCGACTCGAGGACATAGTTCACCCGCTCGGCAGGCTGATCGATATCGAGCGGCACGTAACCGGCGCCCGCCTCGTGCACCGCGTACACGGCGACCACGAAGTCAACAGAACGCCGCAGACCAAGCGCGACAAGGCTTTCCGGACCGACACCGGCCCCGATCAGCTTGCGCGCCAAACGATGCACCCGGGCACCGAACTCGGCGTAGGTCAGCGAAGTACCGTCGGCCGGATCGACGATCGCGACCGCGCCGGGCGTCGCCGCCGCCTGCGCCGCGAACTCGTCCACCAGCGTGCCCGCACCGGGCAGCGCACGCGCGGTGTCGTTCCAGCCGCGCAGTGCCAGTTCGGTTTCCGCCTCGTCCAGCAGCGCGATATCGCCGATGGCCCGCTCGGGCTCCGCCGCGATCGCGCGCAGCAGGCGGTTGAACCGGCTGCCGAACTCGGCCATCGTGGCCGGATCGAAAAGATCGGTGGCGTAGATGATCTCGGCCGCGATACCGGAGGGCACGCCCGCGGTGGCAGTCCGCTCGGACAGCGTCAGCTGCAGATCGAACTTGGCCACGTCGACCGGCAGTTCGACACCGCTCGCCGTCAGGCCTGGCAGTTCCAGGCTGGTCTGGCCGGTGTTCTGGAACGAGAGCATCACCTGGAACAGCGGATTGCGCGCCTGCGAGCGGACCGGGTTGATGATCTCGACCAGGCGCTCGAACGGCAGATCGGCATGGCCGAACGCCGCGATATCGGTGGCGCGCACCGCACGGAGCAGTTCGGTGAAGGTCGCCGACCCGTCGACCGCGGTGCGCAGCACCAGGGTGTTGACGAACATGCCGATCAGGTCGTCGAGCGCGCGATCACCACGACCGGCAACCGGTGTGCCGATGGCGATATCGTCCTCGCCGGACAACCGCGCGAGCAGTACCGCGAGCGCGGTGTGGGTGACCATGAAGAGCGTCGCACCGCGCGTGCGGGCGAGTTCGGCCAGCTTGGCGTGCGTTTCGGCGTCGATCTCGAAGACGTGCGTCGCACCGCGGTTCGAGGCGACGGCCGGTCGCGGCCGGTCCGCGGGCAGGTCGAGCTGCTCCGGCAACCCGCGCAGGGCGGTCCGCCAGTACGAGATCTGCTGGGCGATCACGGATTCCGGATCGTCCTCGGCGCCGAGCACCGCGCGCTGCCACAGCGCGAAGTCCGCGTACTGCACCTCGAGCGGGCGCCACGCGGGCTCGCCGCCGTCGACGCGCGCGCCGTAGGCGGTCATGACGTCACGGGTGAGCGGACCCATGGAGAAGCCGTCGGCCGAGATGTGGTGCACGACAAGGGCGAGCACGTGTTCGGTCGGGCTGATCTCGAACAGCGCCGCGCGGAACGGCACCGCCGTGGTGACATCGAAGGCGGTCAGTACGAGCTGCGAAAGCCGCAGCGGCAGTTCGGCCTCGGTGACGTCGATCGGCGAGAGATCCGGGATCACCTTGCCGGTAGGCACGGTCTGCTGATGTGCGGTGCCGTCCACCTCCGGGTAGAAGGTGCGCAGCGATTCGTGCCGCGCGAGCACATCGGCGACCGCGACCTGCAGCGCCTGCCGGTCGAGCAGGCCGGACAGCCGCACCGCGGCCGGGATGTTGTCGACGGCCGATTCGGGGTCGAAGCGGTTGAGGAACCACATGCGCTGCTGCGCCAGCGACAACGGCACCAGTTCGGGCCGCTGCTGCGGCACCAGCGCCGCACGGCCGCCCGCACCCGCCCGCGATTCCGCGCGGGCCGCGAGCGCGACCACGGTGGACGCCTCGAACAGTTCACGGACGCCGAGCTCGGTATCGAGCGCGGCCGACAGCCGCGCCGCGACCTGGGTCGCGCTCAGCGAGTTGCCGCCGAGTGCGAAGAAGTCGTCGTCGAGGCCGACGCGGTCGAGGCCGAGCACATCGGCGAAGGTGTCCGCGACGATCTCCTCCACCGGCGTGGTCGGCGCGCGGAATACCGCGGCCTCGAACACCGGCGCGGGCAACGCCTTGCGATCGAGCTTGCCGGAGGCGTTGAGCGGGAACTCGTCGAGCACGAGCACCACCGACGGCACCATGTAGGCGGGCAGCTGCCTGCCGAGATCCTCGCGCACCAGCTCGGTGTCGAGCCGGACATTCGGCGCGGCAATGACATACGCCACCAGCTGATCGCCGGTGTGCTGGTCGCCGCGCACCACCACGACGGCCTGGGCGACCTCGTCGAGCGCGGTGAGCGCCTGCTCGATCTCGCCGAGCTCGATGCGCAGACCGCGCAGCTTCACCTGGAAGTCGGTGCGGCCGATGTACTCCAGCTCACCCGCAGCGGTCCAGGTGACCAAGTCACCGGTGCGATACATCCGCTCGGCATCACCGAACGGATTGGCCACGAAACGGTCGCTGGTCAGGTCGGGCCGCGCGACGTAGCCGCGCGCCAGCTGGGTGCCCGCCAGGTACAGCTCACCCGCGACGCCGACCGGAACCGGCCGCAACCGCGAATCCAGCACGTACACCTGGGTGTTGAACACCGGAGCGCCGATCGGCACCGTATCCGCGTCGGCCGTGCCGACCTCGTGGAAGGTGACGTCGACCGCGGCCTCGGTCGGGCCGTACAGGTTGTGCAGCGCCGCACCGGTCAACTCACGCAGGCGATGCGCGGGCTTGGGCGGCAGCGCCTCACCCGAGGCGAACACCATCCGCAGCGAATCACACTGCGCGGCGGCCGCATCGGCGACGAAGACGGCGAGCATGGACGGCACGAAGTGGGTGACGGTGACCCGCTCGGTCCGGATGATCTCGGCCAGGTAGGCCGGATCGCGATGGCCGTCCGGCCGCGCGACCACCAGGCGCGCACCGATCTGCAAGGGCCAGAAGAACTCCCACACCGACACGTCGAAGGTGGCCGGCGTCTTCTGCAGCACCACATCGCCCGGGGCCAGCCCGTACTCGGACTGCATCCACACCAGGCGGTTGACGATCGCGGCATGGCTGACCGCCACACCCTTCGGCCGACCGGTCGAACCCGACGTGAAGATCACGTAGGCGGTATTCGACGGCCGCAGCGGCGCACCGCGTTCGGCGTCGGTCACCGGTTCGTCGGTGAGCCCGATCAGGTCGAGCAGATCGATGCGCACCTGCGCGGTGTCGATGTCGAGATCGGTGCCCGAGGTCAGCACGCACACCGGATCGGCGGTGGCCAGAATGTATTCCGTGCGCTCGGCCGGATGATCGGGATCGAGCGGCACGTAGGCGCCGCCGGCGATGGTCACCGCGTACATGCCGACGACCAGATCGATGGAGCGCCGCATGCCGAGTGCCACATAGGACTCCGGGCCGACGCCGCGTTCGATCAGCCAGCGCGCCAGGCCGTATACCCGCCCGGCGAACTCGGCATAGGACAGACTCGTCCCCTCGAACGTGAGCGCGGTCGCGTCGGGGGTCGCGGCGAGCTGCGCCTCGAACATCGACACCAGCGTCGCGTTCTGGTCGATGTCGTGCGCGGTCGCGTTCCAGCCCGTGACGACGAGCTCGCGCTCGGCGGTATCGAGCAGTTCGATATCACCAACGGCCGCATCGGGTTCCTCGATGATCGCGGTCAGTACCCGGATCAGGCGCTCGGCGATCCGCCGCACGGTCTGCTCGTCGAACAGATCGCGCAGGTACCCCGCGCGGATCCGCAGCTCGGAATCGAGCTGAGCGATCAGCGTCAGCGGGTAGTGGGTGGCATCGGTGGCGTCGAGGTCGACCACCGCCATGCCGTCGATATCGGCGGCCTTGGCGCGGATGCCGTCGGCGTCCACCGGGTAGGACTCGAAAACCACCAGCGTGTCGAACAATCCGCCGACACCGGCGGCGGATTGGATGTCCGCGAGGCCGACGTAGTGGTGGTCGAGCAGGTCGGCCTGCTCGCCCTGGGTCCTGGTGAGCAGGCCGCGCGCCGATTCCGCGGAGTCGAAGCGCACCCGCACCGGCACGGTGTTGATGAACAGGCCGACCATGTTCTCGACGCCGGTCAGCTGCGGCGGGCGCCCGGACACCGTGGTGCCGAACAGCACATCGTCGCGGCCGGTCATCCGGCCGATCAGGATGCCCCACGCGGTCTGCAGCACGGTGTTCGGCGTGACGCCGAGCGAACTGGCCAGCGCGGTCAGGCGCGCGGTGGCGGCCTCGTCCAGGCCGAACAGGTATTCGCCTGCCAGCGCGGTGATTTCGCGTCCGGCGTCAGGACGCGAGAGCAGCGTCGGTTCGGTGACGCCGCGCAGCGCCTTCGACCATGCGGCCATCGAGGCCGAATGATCCTGCAGCGCGACCCATTCCAGGAAGTGCCGGTAGGAGCGGGCGGCGGGCAGTGCGCTCGCGTCCGCGTGCACCGCGTACAACACGAGCAGGTCCTGCATGAGCAGCGGCATAGACCAGCCGTCGAGCAGGATGTGGTGGTTGGTCACCACGAACTGCCACTTGTTGGCGGCCACCTGCACCAGCGTGAACCGGATCAGCGGCGGCGCGGCCAGATCGAAGCGCTGCGCGCGGTCGGCGGCGATCAGATCCTCGGCGGTACCCGCCTCGATGCGGTCGTGCTCGGTCCAGCCGATGCGGACGCTGTCCAGCACCACCTGCACCGGGTTGCCGTCGTTGTCGGTGACGAACGCGGTGCGCAGGCTCTCGTGGCGATCGACCAGAGCCTGTGCGGCCGAACGCAATCGGGCCGCATCCACCCGGCCGGTGAGCGTCAGCACCACCTGTGCGGTGTAGACGTCCACCGAGCTCGCGGCCAGCCGCGCGTGGAACAGCAGACCGGCCTGCAGCGCGGACAGCGGCCAGACATCGGCCAGCGCGGGGAAGCGCCGCTCCCAGCCGTCGATATCGCGCTGGGTGAGGTCGCGCGCGATACCGTCCCTGGTCCGGCGCACCAGCGCGAAGTCCGACGGTGTGTGCCCGCCCGCGCCGGTCGAATGGGCGTGCTGGGCAACCGCTTCCAGCGCGCTGGTCCACAGGTCCGCGAATTCGCGGACCTGGTCGGCGTCGAACAGCGTTGCCGGATAACCGATATTCGCGGTCAGCGTGTCGCCGACGACGATGGCGTTGATGTCCAGCGGCGCCATCGCGGGCATATCCGCGTCGTAGGCGCCGCCGAGCGCACCGAGTTCGGGCGCCGGAATCCAGCCGAAGCCGCGCAGCGCCTCCGGTACATCGCTGTCGGAGACGCGGCCCAGGTAGTTGAAGCTCACCTGGCCCGGCAGCTGCGCGGGCAGCTCGGCCGCGGTGTCGGTGTTCAGGTAGCGCAGCATGCCGTAGCCGATGCCCTTGTCGGGCACCGCGAGCAGCTGCTCCTTCACGGCCTTGATGGCGCTGCCGAGCGCGGGACCGCCGGCCAGCGCGGCATCGATATCGATGCCCGCCAGGTCGAAGCGCACCGGGAACATCGTGGTGAACCAGCCGACCGTGCGCGAGAGGTCCGCGCCGGGCACGATGTCCTCTTCGCGGCCGTGGCCCTCGAGCCGGATCAGCAGCGAGTCCTCGGCGCGTGCGCCCGGCTTGCTCGCGCGCCACTTCGCGGTGGCCAGTGCCAGCGCGGTGAGCAGGCCGTCGTTGACGCCGCCGTGGAACAGTGCGGGCACCGTGGTCAGCAGGGCGCGGGTGACCTCGGCGGACACCTCGACCTTGATCTTCTCGATGACACCGGAGGTATCCACCGCGGGATCCATCGGCCGCGCGGTCAGCAGCGGATCGCCGCTAGCGACTGCTTGCAGGTCGCTCGAACCAACACTGCTACCGACCACCGAACGCCAGTAGTCGAGTTCGGCGACGCGGTCCGCGCCGCGTGCCGCGCGCTCCAGCGCGTGCGCCCATGCCCGCATCGAGGTGGCCGGTGCGACCAGCTCGGGTTCCTGGCCCGCGGCCAGCTGACCCCAGGCCGCGACAAAGTCCGGCACCAGGATGCGCCAGGAGACACCGTCGATCACCAGGTGGTGCGCCACCACGATCAGGCGTCCGGCGCGCTCGGCGGACGAAGGCTCGAGCCAGACGAACCGGATGACGACGCCCGTGGCGGGATCGAGCAGATCCAGCGAGGCATCCAGTGCGGCGGAGGCGATCTCGACCAGCGCGGCGTCGTCGACGCCCGCGTCGAATTCGGTCCGGTCGATCAGCGCGTCGACGTCGACGGTGCCCGGCTCCGCGATGTCGACGATCCAGTCGTCACCGGCGTGGTACAGGCGGGCACGCAGCATGTCGTGCCGATCGATGACCGCGCGCACGGTGGCGGCGATACCGGAGCGCTCGATGCCGACCGGAAGCTCCAGTGCCATGGTCTGGTTGAACCGGCCGAACGAACCGGCCCGCTCGGCCATGAAACGGACCACCGGGGTCAGCGGCAGCTCGCCGACGCCGCCGCCGGGCAGCTCGGCGAGCACGGTGGTCGACGCCGTCGCGCTCGCGGCCGTCTGGGCGACCGAGGCCAGCCCGGCGACGGTGCGCTGCTCGAAGACGTTGCGCGGGCTGAAGACCACGCCGCGCGCCTTGGCCCGCGAGACCAGCTGGATGGACACGATGCTGTCGCCGCCGAGCGCGAAGAACGAGTCGTCGATGCCGACCCGGTCGACGCCGAGCACCTCGGCGAACACCTCGGCGATCGTGTGCTCCAACGGATTACGCGCCGCGCGGAACACCACCTCGGAGGCGAACACCGGCTCGGGCAGCGCGCGGCGGTCCAGCTTGCCGTTGGGGTTGAGCGGCATGGCGTCGAGCACCATGATCGCGGCGGGCACCATGTACGACGGCAGTTCGGCGGCCAGGTGGGTGCGCAGCGCCTCGATGTCGATGTGCGCGCCGCGTGCCGGGGTGACGTAGCCGACGAGCTGATCGCCGGTGCGCGCGTCCGACCGGACGATCGCGACGGCCTGGGCGACCGAATCCAGTGCGGTGAGCGCGGTTTCGATCTCACCGAGCTCGATGCGCAGACCACGCAACTTCACCTGGAAGTCGGTACGACCGATGTAGACGATCGCACCGTCGACATCACGGGTGACAAGGTCACCGGTGCGATACATACGCTCGGCGGTACCGAACGGGTTGGCAACGAAGCGATCCGCGGTCAGGTCGGCGCGGCCGAAGTAGCCACGCGCCAACTGGGCGCCCGCGAGATACAGCTCACCCGCGACACCCGGCGCGACCGGATGCAGACGCGAATCGAGCACGTACGCCTGGGCATTCCACACCGGCAGACCGATGGGCACCGCGCCGCGCACGTCGTCGGCGACCGGGGCGTGGGTGGCGTGCACGGCGAATTCCGTCGGCCCGTACAGGTTGTAGAGCTCCGCCCCGCTGACCCGGCGGAACGCCTGAACGGTGTCGGAGGTGAAGGCCTCACCGGCGATGAGTAGTGCGCGCAGCGAGGTGAGTGCCTCGCTCTCGACGGCGCCGGCGAACGCGGTGAGCATGGACGGCACGAACGAGGTCATCGTGACCCGCTCCGCCGCGATGACATCCGCCAGGTACTGCGGATCACGATGCCCGTCCGGGCTGGCAACCACGATCCGGCCGCCGGTGCTCATCGGACCGAACAGCTCCCACACCGATACGTCGAACGTCGCGGGGGTCTTGAACAGCACGACATCATCAGCGCCGATGCCGTATTCGCCGGTGATCCAGCGAATCTGGTTCACCACGGCCGAATGCGAGACCGCGACACCCTTCGGGCGGCCGGTCGAACCCGAGGTGAAGATGACGTACGCAGGATGCTGCGGGCGCAGCGGCGCGATCCGCTCCGAAGCGGTAACCGGCGCATCGGAGTACGCCGACAGATCCAGCTCGTCGATCGACAACGTAGATATAGCTCCGCCATCGAAACCGTCACGCGAGGTCGTCAGCACACAGACCGGTGCCGCCGACTCGAGCACGTAATCGATGCGCTCGGCAGGCTGATCCAGATCCAGTGGCACATACCCGCCACCGGCCTCGTGCACCGCGTACGCGGCGACCACGAAGTCAACAGAACGCCGCAGACCAAGCGCGACAAGGCTTTCCGGACCGACACCGGCCTCGATCAGCTTGCGCGCCAAACGATGCACCCGGGCACCGAACTCGGCATATGTCAGCGTCGCGAAGCGACTCGTTGAGGGGTGGTGGTCGGGCGACGGGTGGGCCAGCGTCGCGAAGCGACTCGATGAGGGGTGGTGGTCGGGCGACGGGTGGGCCAGCGTCGCCGTGACCTCGCCCGAACGGTCGACGATCGCGACCGCATCCGGCGTCGCCGCCGCCTGCGCCGCGAACAGCTCGACCAGCGAAGCCGCCGAACCGATCGCACGCACCGTGTCGTTCCAGCCGTGCAGCGCCTGCGCGACCTCGGCCGCGTCCAGCAGCGCGATATCGCCGACCGGCAGATCAGGCGTCGCGACGACGGCCGCGAGCAGCCGCTCGAACCGCTGCGCCAGCGCCGCCGCCGTCGGCTCGTCGAACAGATCGGTGGCGTAGGTCAGCGCGAGCGCCATACCGCCCGCACCGTGCTCGGACAGGGTGAACTGCAGGTCGACCCGGGAGACGTTCTCCTCGACGTCGAGCGCCGAAACCATCAGGCCCGGCAGTTCCAGCGTGGTGCGATCCAGGTTCTGGAACGCGAGCAGCACCTGGAACAGCGGGTTGCGTGCCTGGGAGCGCTCAGGCGCGAGCAGTTCCACCAGTCGCTCGAACGGCACGTCGGCGTTGCCGAACGCGTCGAGGTCGGTGCGCCGCACCTTGTCCAGCAGCTGGGTGAACGATTCGGATCGGTCGACGCCGGTGCGCAGCACCAGCGTGTTGACGAACATGCCGACCAGATCGTCGAGCGCCTGCTCGCCACGACCGGCGATCGGGGTGCCGATGGCGATGTCGTCGCCGCCGGAGAGCCGGGCGAGCAGCACCGCGAGCGCGCTGTGCATCACCATGAACAGCGACGAACCACGCTGGCGCGCCGCGTCTTCCAGCGCGCGCACCAGTTCCGGCGCGAGCCTGCGGTGCAGGGTCGCGCCGCGCAGCGAGGCGATCGGCGGGCGCGGGCGGTCGGTGGGCAGCGAAAGCTCGTCCGGCACACCGTCGAGCGCCGTGCGCCAGTAGGCGACCTGGCGGGCCATCAGCGAGTCCGGATCCGCCTCGGAGCCGAGCACTTCCCGCTGCCAGATCGCGAAATCGGCGTACTGCACCGCGAGCGGCGCCCAGGTCGGCACGCTGCCCTGGGTGCGCGCGGTGTAGGCGGTCATCACATCGCGGCTCAGCGGCCCCATGGAGAAACCGTCACCGGCGATGTGGTGCATCACCACCACGAGCACGTGCTCGTCCGCGGCGGCCTGGAACAGCCTGGCGCGCAGCGGAACCTGTTCGGCCACATCGAATCCGGCCGAGACGTACTCGGTCACCGCCGCGGTCAACTCGGCCGCGGGCGCCTGGTACGGCCGCAGGTCGAGCGCGATCTGCTCGGCGGGCACCACGAGCTGCATCGGCGTTCCGCCGTGCTCCGGGTAGCGGGTGCGCAGCGACTCGTGCCTGCGCACCACGTCGGCGATGGCCAGTTCCAGTGCGGCGGTGTCCAATTCGCCGGTCAGCCGGATCGCCAGCGGCAGGTTGTACGCCGCGGACGACTTGTCGTACTGGTTGATGAACCACATGCGCTGCTGTGCGAACGACAGCGGCACCAGTTCGGCGGCCGGGCGCTGCCGCGCGACCAGCCTGGCCCGCGACGCACCGTCGGCGTGCGATTCGATCCGTGCCGCAAGCGCTTCCACCGTCGGCGTCTCGAACAGGGTGCGCACCGCGACGGTGGTGCCGAGCGCGGCGCCGATGCGGGAGGCGACCCTGGTCGCGATCAGCGAGTTGCCGCCGAGTTCGAAGAAGTCGTCGTCCAGGCCGATCTGCGCGAGATCGAGCACCTCGGCGAATACCGCGGCGACGGTCTCCTGCACCGGCGTCTGCGGCGCGCGGAAGGCACGCGCGCGCACCGCGGGGGCGGGCAGCGCGCGGCGGTCCAGCTTGCCGTTGACGGTCAGCGGGATCCACTCCAGCCGCACCATGGCCGAGGGCACCATGTAGGACGGCAGCCGCTCGGCCGCGCCGTTGCGCACCACGTCCAGATCCGGCGTCGCCTCGGGCTCGGCCACCACGTAGGCCACGATGCGCTGATCTCCCGGCTGGTCCTCGCGCACGATGACCGCGGCCTGGGCGATGCCGGGCTGGGCGAGCACGGCGGATTCGATCTCGCCGAGTTCGATGCGGAAACCACGCACCTTGACCTGATCGTCGGCGCGGCCCAGGTATTCGAGCTCACCGAAGCGGTTCCAGCGCGCGAGGTCGCCGGAGCGATACAGGCGGGTGCCCGCTGCCTCGGCCCCGCCGAGCGGGTTGGCGACGAAGCGCGTCGCGGTCAGATCGGGGCGGCCGAGGTAGCCGCGGGCCAATTGCGGGCCCGCCACATACATTTCGCCCGCGACGCCGACCGGCACCGGCCGCATCCGGTTGTCGAGCACGTACACGCGCAGGCCCGCGATGGCGCGGCCGACCACGCTGCCGGAGGCGGCGGCGATGGTCGCGGCGTCCAGCGCGCGGTAGGACACGTGCACCGTGGTCTCGGTGATGCCGTACATGTTGACCAGCAGCGGGGTGCTATCGCCGTGGCGCGCGACCCAATCGGCGAGCCTGCGCAGCTCCAGCGCCTCGCCGCCGAACACCACGTAGCGCAGCGCGAGCGCGCCCGCGTCGGCCGCGGCGTTGCGATCGGCCTCGGCCAGTTGGTAGAACGCCGACGGCGTCTGGTTGAGCACCGTGACGCGTTCCCGGCGCAGCAGTTCCAGGAACTGCTCCGGCGAGCGCGAGGTGTAGTAGTCGACGACCACGAGGGTGCCGCCGTAGAGCAGCGGGCCCCACAGCTCCCAGACCGCGAAGTCGAAGGCGTAGGAGTGGAACAGGGTCCACACGTCGTCGGGGCCGAAGCCGAACTCACGATCGGTATTCGCGAACAGCCGCACCACATTCCGGTGCGCGACCGCGACACCCTTCGGGCGGCCGGTCGAACCGGAGGTGTAGATCACGTAGGCCACGTGATCGGGCGTCAGCGCGGCGATGCGGTCGGCGTCGGTGATCGGCGCGTCGTCGGCGTCCTCGACATTGCCGGTCTCCACGGCGAATCCGTCGAGCACCACCGACGGCAGCTCTTCGGGCACCGTGACCTGCACCGTGGAGTCGACGATCACGCTCGTCGGGCGCGAATCCGCGAGCACGTACGCGATGCGCTCGGCCGGATAGGTCGGATCGACCGGCACATAGCCCGCACCGGTCTTCACCACCGCGAGCAGCGCGACGACCAGGTCGAGCGAGCGCGGCAGGATCACCGCGACCAGCGATTCCGGACCGGCGCCCTCGGCGATCAGCCTGCGCGCCAGCACATTCGCGCGCCGGTCGAGCTCGGCGTAGGTCAGCGTCTCCACGCCGAACTTGGCCGCGATGCGGTTCGGATGCGCGAGGACCGCGGCGTCGAACAAGCCGACCAGGGTGATGTCGGACTCAGCGAACAGGCCGGTGCTGTGCCCGATGGTGGCGCTCCCGGGGCCCTGCGTGGTTACGCGAGCTGCCGCCTCGGGGCCCGCCGCTCGCGCCACGGCATCGACACCGGCGGACACCCAGCGCTGCGTGACATCGAGCCGCTCGGCCTCGCCGAGCAGGTCGATATCGCCGACCACGATCTCCGGATCCTCGGCGACGCTGCGCAGGATGCGCACGAGGCGGTCGGCGAACAACGCCACCGTCTCTGGATCGAACAGTTCTGTGGCGTAGTTCCAGGACAGCGCGAGCGCGCCGTCCGCGGTCCCACCGACGGTCAGCTGGACATCGAACTTCGAAGTGCCCGCGTCGAATTCGACGACGTCGACATCGAGGCCGGGCAGCGCGATGGTGCCGAGATCGGCGGCGGAGGCGGCCTCGAAGGTCAGCGCGACCTGGAACAGCGGATGATGCGCCTGCGAGCGGGTCGGGCTGATGACATCGACCAGCCGCTCGAACGGCACGTCGGCGTGCGCGAACGCGGCCAGATCGGTGCGGCGCACCTGCTCGAGCAGTTCGCGGAAGGTGGTGCCGAGCTGAACGTCGTTGCGCAGCACCAGGGTGTTGACGAACATGCCGACCAGATCGTCGAGCGCGCGTTCACCGCGCCCGGCGATCGGAGTGCCGATGGCGACATCGGTGCTGTTGGACAGCCGCGCCGTCCACGCGGCGAGCGCGGCGTGCACCACCATGAACAGCGTGGCGCCGTTGGCGCGTGCCACCTCGGCGAGCGCGGCATGCAGTTCGGCGTCGATCGAGAAGGCGTGCGTGCCACCGGCATTGGAGGCGATCTCCGGGCGCGGGCGGTCCGCGGGCAGCTCGATCTGGTCGGGCAGGTCGCGCAGGCGCTCGGTCCAGTAGGCGATCTGCTCGGCCGCGACCGAATCCGGATCCTCTTCGCTGCCGAGCACTTCGCGCTGCCACAGCGTGTAATCGGCGTACTGCACCTCGAGCGGCGCCCACGCAGGGGCCTCGCCCCTCGTGCGCTCGGTGTAGGCGACAACGACATCGCGCAGCAGCGGGCGCAGCGAGAAGCCGTCACCGCTGATGTGGTGCAGCACGAGCACCGCGACGTGTTCGGTCTCGCTCACTGTGAGCAGGCTTGCCCGGAACGGGATCTCGGTGGTGACGTCGAAGTGCGTGCTCGCCAGCTCGACGATGCGCGCGGGCAGCCCCGCCGCGCTCACCGATTCCGGCGCCAGCGCGACGCGCGCCTCGTCGACGGGCAGAATGCGCTGGTAGCCAACGCCTTCCACCTCGGGGTACACCGTGCGTAGGGCCTCGTGCCTGGCCAGCACGTCGCCGAGGGCCGCGTCGAGCGCGGCGCGGTCGACGGCGCCGGTCAGCCTGATGGCGACCGGGATGTTGTTCACCGCGGTGCGGCTGTCGAAGCGGTTGAGGAACCACATGCGCTGCTGTGCGAGCGACAGCGGGACAAGCCCGGTGCGCGGGCGCGGGGTCAGCGGCGTGCGGCCACCCTCACCCACATGCGATTCCAGGCGCGAGGCCAGCGCGGACACCTGCGCGGTCTCGAACAGCACCCGGACCGGGAGCTCGATATCGAGCGCCGCGCCGAGGCGCGCGACCAGCTGGGTGGCCAGCAGCGAGTTGCCGCCGAGTTCGAAGAAGTCGTCGTCGGCGCCGACCCTGGCGACACCGAGCACCTCGCCGATGGTGTCGGCGATCGCCTGCTCCACCGGTGTGCTCGGTGCGCGGAATGCCTTGGCCGCGAACACCGGCGCGGGCAGCGCCTTGCGGTCCAGCTTGCCGGAGGCGTTGAGCGGGAACGCGTCGAGCACCACGAAGGCCGCGGGCACCATGTAGCCGGGCAGCTGGCGGCCGAGCGCGGCCTTGACCGCGTCGATGTCGAGCACGCCGTCGGCGGGCACCACATAGGCCGCGAGCTGATCGCCGAGGCGCTCGTCGGAGCGCACGACGACGGCGGCCTGGGCCACCGCGCGCAGCGCCGTCAGCGCCGACTCGATCTCGCCGAGCTCGATGCGCAGGCCACGGATCTTGACCTGGAAGTCGGTGCGGCCCAAATACTCCAGCTCACCGGCGGCGGTCCAGGTGACCAAGTCACCGGTGCGGTACATGCGGTCCGCGTCACCGAACGGGTTGGCCACGAAGCGATCCGCGCTGAGGTCGGGCCGCGCCAGGTAGCCGCGCGCCAATTGCACACCGGCCAGATACAACTCACCCGGCACACCCACCGGAACCGGCCGCAACCGCGAATCCAGCACGTACACCTGAGTGTTGAACACCGGAGCACCGATCGGCACCGACGCGGCATCGGCATCGACGACCTCATGGAAGGTCACATCGACCGCGGCCTCGGTCGGACCGTACAGGTTGTGCAACGCGGCGCCGGTGAGCTCGCGCAGGCGCTGCGCGGTCACGGCGGGCAGCGCCTCACCGGAGGCGAACACCATGCGCAGGCTGGTGCAGTCGGCCGCCCGATCGTCGGCGACGAACACCGCGAGCATCGACGGCACGAAGTGCGCGGTGGTGATCTGCTCGCGCTGGATCAGCTCGGCAAGGTAGGCCGGATCGCGGTGGCCGTCCGGCTTCGCGACCACCAGGCGCGCGCCGATCTGCAAGGGCCAGAAGAACTCCCACACCGACACGTCGAAGGTGGCCGGAGTCTTCTGCAGGACGACGTCGTTGGCGGACAGCCCGTACTGGGCGTGCATCCAGACGAGGCGGTTGACGATCGCGGCATGGCTGACCGCCACACCCTTCGGCCGACCGGTCGAGCCCGATGTGAAGATGACGTAGGCGGTGTTGTCCGGGCGCAGCGGCGTGCTGCGATCGGCGTCGGTGAGCGGCTCGCCGGAGAACACCGACAGGTCCAGCTCGTCGATGCGGACCTGCGAGAGCCCGTCGATATCCAGGTCGCTGCCCGAGGTGAGCACGCACACCGGCTGGGCGGTGTCGAGGATGTGGCCGGTGCGCTCGGCCGGATGATCCGGATCGAGCGGCACGTAGGCGCCACCGGCGACGGTGACCGCGTACATACCGACGACGAGGTCGATCGAGCGCCGCATACCGAGCGCGACAAGCGATTCGGGGCCGACGCCCGCGGCGACCAGCCAGCGCGCCAACCGGTGTACCCGGTCGGCGAACTCGGCGTAGGACAGACCTGTCCCCTCGTACGCCACGGCTGTCGCCTCCGGCGTGCGGACGACCTGCGCCTCGAACAGCGAAACCAGCGTCGCCGCCGCGGCATCGGGGGCCTCGGGCAGCACCGCGTCCACCTCGAACGCGGTGGCGTTCCACAGGTCGAGCTGCGCGCGCTCGCTCGCGTCGAGCACGTCGATATCGCCGAGCCTGACCTTCGGGTCGGCGACGACACCGCGCAGCACCCGCAGGAACCGATCGGCGAAGGATGCGGCGAAGCCGGAGTCGAACAGTTCTGCCGCGTAGAGGATTTCGGCTTCCATGCCGTGACCGGCCGCGGGGTCGGCGCCCTCGTCGAGGGTCAGCTGCAGGTCGACCTTCGCGGTCTGCTGATCGACGCCGAGTTCGGCGACGCTCAGACCGGGCAGTTCGAGCGCGGCGCGGCCGAGGTTCTGGAACGACAGCATCGCCTGGAACAGCGGATGCCGCGCCTGCGAGCGCGCCGGGTTGAGCACCTCGACGAGCCGCTCGAACGGCACGTCGGCGTGCGCGAACGCCTCGAGATCCTGCTCGCGCACCTGCCCGAGCAGTTCGGTGAACGGCTGCGCGGGATCGATCCTGGCCCGCAGCACGAGGGTGTTGACGAACATACCGATCAGGTCGTCGAGCGCCTGATCGCCGCGGCCCGCGATCGGCGTGCCGACGGCGATGTCGTCGGTGCCGCTCAACCGCGCGAGCAGGGTGGCGAACGCACCGTGCACCACCATGAACAGCGTGGTGCCGTTGGCGTGGGCCACCGCGTTCAGCCCATCGATCAGCTCACCGGGGACACGGAACCGATGGGTGCCCGCCCGGTACGACGCGATCGCCGGGCGCGGGCGGGTGGACAGCCGCAGCTCGTCGGGCAGGCCGGCGAGCGCGCGCCGCCAGTAGCCGAGCTGTTCGGAGATCAGCGACTGCGGATCGTCCTCGGAGCCGAGCGTTTCCCGCTGCCACAGCGCGTAATCCACGTACTGCACCGCCAGCGGAGCCCAGCCGGGCGCCGACTCGGCGGACCGCGCCAGGTAGGCGGTCATCAGGTCGCGGACCAGCGGCCGCATCGAGAAGCCGTCCGCGGCAATGTGATGCGCGACGACGACGAGCACGTAGTCGTGCTCGTGGATCTCGTAGACCCGCAGCCGCACCGGCGGCTCCGCGGTCACGTCGAAGCCGTGCTGCACGAAATCGTAGAGCGCGCCGTAGATGTCGTCCTCGGTGACGAGTTCGACCGCCATATCCGGAATCGCCTGCGCGGGCGCGAGCACCTGCTGGTAGGCGATGCCGTCACGGGACGGGTAGATGGTGCGCAGCGATTCGTGCCGCGCGACGACGTCGAGGATGGCCTCGCGCAGCGCGTCGAGATCGAGCGCGCCGCGCAGCCGCACCGCCACCGGAATGTTGTTGGCGGCGGAATCGACATCGAAGCGGTTGAGGAACCACATCCGCTGCTGAGCAAGCGACAGCGGCGGGAATTCGGGCCTGGTGCGCGCGGTCAGCGCCTGGAAGGCGCGCGCGTCCGAGGGCGCCTCCAGTCGCGCGGCCAGCGCGGCAACGGTGGGCGCCTCGAACAGGATCCGCACGGGCACACGGGCATCCAGCGCGGCGCCGAGCCTGGCGACCACCTGGGTGGCGATCAGCGAGTTGCCGCCGAGGTCGAAGAAGTCGTCGTCGAGGCCGACCTGGCGATCGCCGTCGGTCGGCGAGAGGCCGAGCACCTCGGCGAAGATGCCCGCGACGATCTCCTCGATCGGCGTGGACGGCGCGCGGAATTCCCTTGCCTCGAAGACGGGTTCGGGCAGCGCGCGGCGGTCCAACTTGCCGTTGGGGTTGAGCGGCATGGCGTCGAGCACCACGATGGCCGACGGCACCATGTACGACGGCAGGTGCGCGCCCAGTTGCGCGCGCAGGTCGTCGAGGTCGACGGCGGCGCCGTTCGCGGGCACCACGTAGCCGACGAGCTGATCGCCGGTACGCGGATCGGAACGGACAAGCGCGACGGCTTGGGCGACGGAATCGTGCGTGGTTAGGGCAGTTTCGATTTCCCCGAGCTCGATGCGCAGACCACGCAACTTCACCTGGAAGTCGGTACGACCGATGTAGACGATCGCACCGTCGACGTCGCGGGTGACGAGGTCACCGGTGCGGTACATACGCTCGGCGGTACCGAACGGGTTGGCAACGAAGCGATCCGCGGTCAGGTCGGCGCGGCCGAAGTAGCCACGCGCCAACTGGGCGCCCGCGAGATACAGCTCACCCGCAACACCCGGCGCGACCGGGTGCAGACGCGAATCGAGCACGTACGCCTGGGCATTCCACACCGGCAGACCGATCGGCACCGCGCCCTCGATCGCGGGTGCGACCGGGCCGTGGGTGGCGTGCACGGTGAATTCCGTGGGGCCGTACAGGTTGTAGAGCTCCGCCCCGGACACCTTGCGGATCGCTCGAACCGCATCCGAGGTGAACGCCTCACCGGCGATGAACAGCAGGCGCAGCGACGCCAATTCGGCGCTCACGCCCGCCGTATCGGCGTAGCCCGCGAACACCGTCAGCATCGACGGCACGAACGAGGTCATCGTGACCCGCTCCGCCGCGATGACATCCGCCAGGTACTGCGGATCACGATGACCATCCGGGCTGGCAACCACGATCCGGCCACCGGTGCTCAACGGACCGAACAACTCCCACACCGACACATCGAACGTCGCGGGAGTCTTGAACAACACGACATCATCAGCACCGATGCCGTACTCGCCGGTGATCCAGCGAATCTGGTTCACCACCGCCGAATGCGGCACGGCCACACCCTTCGGGCGGCCGGTCGAACCGGACGTGAAGATCACGTACGCCGGGTGTTCAGGACGCAACGGCGCGATCCGCTCCGAAGCCGCCACCGGCGCATCGGAGTACACCGACAGATCCAGCTCGTCGATCGACAGCGTAGATATAGCTCCGCCATCGAAACCATCACGCGACGTGGTCAGCACACAGACCGGTGCCGCCGACTCGAGGACATAGTTCACCCGCTCGGCGGGCTGATCCACGTCGAGCGGCACATAGCCACCACCGGCCTCGTGCACCGCGTACGCGGCGACCACGAAGTCGACCGAACGCCGAAGGCCGAGCGCGACAAGGCTTTCCGGACCGACACCGGCCTCGATCAGCTTGCGCGCCAGACGATGCACCCGGGCACCGAACTCGGCGTAGGTCAGCGAAGTACCGTCGGCCGGATCGATAAGAGCAACCGCATCCGGCGTAGCCGCCGCCTGCGCCGCGAAGAGCTCGACCAGCGAAGCCGGCGAACCGATCTCGCGCACCGTGTCGTTCCAGCCGTGCAGCGCCTGCGCGACCTCACGCTCGTCCAGCAGCACGATATCGCCGACCGGCACCGTCGGATCGGCGGTGACCGCCGCGAGGATCCGGTCCAGCCTGCTCGCGAACGCCGCGATCGTGTCCTCGTCGAAAAGGTCGAGCGCGTAGGAGATCTCGGCCGACATCCCGGCCGCTTCGCCGTCCTCGTCCTGGGTCTCCGACAGGGTCAGCTGCAGGTCGAACTTGGCAAGGCCCGGATCGTAGTCGATGCCGTTGACCGAGAGGCCGGGCAGTTCCAGGTTGGCCTGCCTGGTGTTCTGGAAGGTCAGCATCACCTGGAACAGCGGGTGGCGTGCCTGCGAGCGCGCCGGGTTGAGCACCTCGACCAGCCGCTCGAACGGCACGTCGGCGTGCGCGAACGCGTGCAGGTCGGTCTCGCGGGCCTGCGCGAGCAGATCGGCGAAGCTTGCCGCGCCGTCGATCTCGGTGCGCAGCACGAGCGTGTTGACGAACATGCCGATCAGGTCGTCGAGCGCGGCCTCACCGCGGCCGGCCACCGGCGTGCCGATGGCGATATCGCCGGTGCCGCTCGCGCGGGCGAGCAGCACGGCGAGCGCGCTGTGCATGACCATGAACAGCGAGGCATTGTGCCTGCGGCCCAGATCGACAAGCGCGCGCTGGGTTTCCCCCGAGATGACGAACGGGTAGGTGCCGCCGCGATAAGTGGCGACGGCCGGGCGCGGCCGATCGGCGGGCAGCACCAATTCGTCGGGCAGATCGGCGAGTTCGCGGGTCCAGTACCGGATCTGGCTGGAGATCAGCGAATTCGGATCGTCCTCGGCGCCGAGCACTTCGCGCTGCCACAGCGCGTAGTCCGCGTACTGCACCGGCAGCGCGGACCAGGCGGGTGCCTCCCACGAGGTGCGCGCGGCGTAGGCGACCATGACATCGCGCGCGAGCGGGCCCATGGACCAGCCGTCGGCGGAGATGTGGTGCACCACCATGCCGAGCACGTACTCGGATTCGGAGATCTCGAAAAGCCGTGCGTGCAACGGCACTTCGCTGGTCACGTCGAAGGCCATCGAGGCCAGCTCGACCAGGTGCGCGATCAGGTTGTGCTCGGTCACCGGCACCGGCGTCAGGTCGGGCACGATCTGCGCCGCGTCCAGCACCACCTGTACCGGGCCGTTCTTGGTCTCCGGGAAGACGGTGCGCAGCGATTCGTGCCGGTCGATCACGTCGATGACCGCGACCTGCAGCGCCGCCACGTCGAGGTCGCCGGACAGGCGGATGGCGACCGGGATGTTGTTGACCGCCGACTCGGTGTCGAAGCGGTTGAGGAACCACATGCGCTGCTGCGCGAGCGACAGCGGCACCCGGTCCGGGCGCACCCTGGCCACCAGCGCCTTGCGCGCGCCGTCACCGGCGTGCGATTCGACGCGCGCGGCGAGCGCGGCCACCGTGGAGGCCTCGAACAACATGCGCACCGGCACCCTGGTGTCCAGTGCGATACCGAGGCGGGAGGCCACCTGGGTGGCGATCAGCGAGTTGCCGCCGAGTTCGAAGAAGTCGTCGTCGACGCCGACCCGGGTGATGCCGAGCACCTCGCCGAAGATCTGCGCGACGATCTCCTCGATCGGCGTTGTCGGCGCGCGGAATTCGCGCACCTCGAACACCGGGGCGGGCAACGCCTTGCGGTCCAGCTTGCCGGAGGCGTTGAGCGGGAACGCCTCCAGCACCACGATCGCCGAGGGCACCATGTACGCGGGCAGCGTGCGGTGCAGCGCGTTCTTGATGCTGTCGAGATCGACCGGTCCGGCGGGGGTGACGATGTAGGCGACGAGCTGATCGCCCGCCACCGTGTCGAGCACGAGCACGACGGCCTGGGTGACCGTCGGATGGTCGAGCAGCGCGGCCTCGATCTCGCCGAGCTCGATGCGCTGACCGCGGAACTTCACCTGGAAGTCGGTGCGGCCGATGTATTCCAGGACACCCGCGGTGCCGACCTCGGGATCGCGCGGTTCGGGCCCACCCGTCGCCCGGCCACCACCCCCCATGGAATCGCTTCGCGATGCAGCGATCCATTTGACGAGGTCGCCGGTGCGGTACAGGCGAGCGCCCGGCGCGCCGAACGGATCGGCGACGAAACGCTCGGCGGACAGGTCGGGCCTGCCGTGGTAACCGCGCGCCACCTGGGCGCCACCGAGGTACAGCTCACCGGGGACACCGGCCGGAACCGGGTTCAATCCCTGGTCGAGCACATAGGTTTGAGCGTTCCACACCGGGCGCCCGATCGGCACCGTGGCCGGGGCGACCTCGCTGAGGTGCCACGCGGTGGCGTGCACGGTGAACTCGGTCGGCCCGTACAGGTTGTGCACCGCGGCGGTGGAGAACTGCCGGAACGCGGTCACCGTCGCGGGCGGCAGCGCCTCACCGGCGACGAGAACCGCACGCAGCGAAGCGCATTCGGCGGGCGAGGCGGCGCCGGCGAAGACCGAGAGCATCGACGGCACGAACGAGGTCATGGTGACCTGATGCCGTCCGATGATCTCGGACAGGTACATCGGATCGCGGTGCCCGTCCGGCGCGGCGATCAGCATGCGCGCGCCGACGGCCAAGGTGCCGAACAACTCCCACACCGACACGTCGAAGGTGACCGGCGTCTTCTGCAGGATCACATCGGCCGGGGTGATCCGGTATTCGGCGGTGATCCAGGCGACCTGGTTGACCACCGCGGCGTGCGGCACCGCGACGCCCTTGGGCCGGCCGGTCGAACCGGAGGTGTAGAGCACGTAGGCGGTGTTCGAATCACGCAGCGGCGCAATACGATCCGCGTCGGTGACCGGCGCGTCGGCGAAGTCGTCCAGCGCCAGCGTGTCCAGCGCGAAGACGGGGCAGTCCGCGCCCGCGACATTGTCGTTGGTGGTGGTCAGCACGCAGACCGGCGCGGAGCTGGCCAGTACGTACTCGGTGCGCTCGGCCGGATGATCCGGATCGATCGGCACGTAGCCGCCGCCCGCGGTCATGGTGGCGTAGATGGCGACGAGCATGTCCACCGAGCGGCGGATGCCGACGGCGACCAGCGATTCCGGGCCGACGCCCTCGGCGATCAGCTTGCGCGCCAAGCGATTCACGCGCGAGGCGAACTCGGCGTAGGTTAGTTCGACCTGCGGCCCGAACTCCCCTTCGGCGCGGTCACCGCCGTCGAAGACGACGGCGATATCGTCCGGGCGCAGGCGGACCTGCGCCTCGAACAGCTCGAGCACGGTGGCCGCGGGCAGCTCGCTCGCGGTGCGGTTCCATTCGGTGAGCACGGTGGCGCGCTCGGCGTCGTCGAGGATCTCGATCTCGCGGACCGCGGTATCCGGTGCGGCGACGGCGGATTCGAGTACGCGCAGGTAGCGGTGGCCGAATTCGGCGACGGTCGCCGCATCGAACAGGTCGGTGGCGAACGAGACCACCGCGGCCATGCCCTCGGGCTCGCCGTTGGCGCCGCGTTCCTCGGTGACGGTCCACTGCAGGTCGAACTTGGCGATATCGACCTCGAGCTCGTCGGCGGTCACCGAGAGGCCGGGTAATTCCAGTGTCGCGTGCGACATTTCCTGGAACGACAGCATCACCTGGAACAGCGGATGCCGCGCCTGCGAGCGGGTCGGGTTGAGCACCTCGACCAGCCGCTCGAACGGCACGTCGGCGTACGCGAACGCCGCGAGGTCGGATTCCCGTGTCCGGGAAAGGAAGTCGGTGAACCGCTCGTCGCCGTCCACCTCGGAGCGCAGCACCAGGGTGTTGACGAACATGCCGATCAGGTCGTCGAGCGCCTGCTCACCGCGCCCGGCCACCGGGGTACCGATGGCGATATCGCTGGTGCCGCTCAACCGGGCCAGCAGCACCGCGAGCGAGGCGTGCATGACCATGAAGAGGCTGACGCCCTGCGCACGGGCCAACTGGGCCAGGCGCTGGTGCAGATCGGCATCGATATCGAAGCTCACCCGGCCGCCGCGGAAGCTCTGCACCGGCGGGCGCTGCCGATCCGTCGGCAGGTCGAGCTGATCCGGCAGACCGGCCAAAGCGCCACGCCAGTAGGCGATCTCGCGTGCGGCCATCGACTCGGGATCGGATTCGGCGCCGAGCAGCTCGCGCTGCCAGATGCTGAAGTCCTGGTACTGCACCGGCAGCGGTGTCCAGCTCGGCGGCTCGCCCGCGGCGCGCGCCAGGTAGGCGGTGGCGACATCGCGCGAGAGCGGGCCGAAGGACACACCATCGGCGGCGATGTGGTGCACCACGAACGCGACCACATACTCGGGCGTGCCGTTCGACCGGCCGCCGATCACCTGATAGACCCGCACCCTGATCGGCAGCTCGAAGGACACGTCGAAGCCGGTGGCCGCGAATTCAGCGAGCACGGCGGGCAATTCGGCGTCGTCGATGGGCTGCACGGCGATGCCGAGATCGACCTCGTCCATCGGCAGCACGCGCTGGTAGCCGCCGTCACCGGATTCGGGGAAGATCGTGCGCAGCGACTGCTGGCGCTCGACCACATCGGTCAGCGCGGCCTGCAGCGCCTCGAGTTCGACATGGCCGCGCAACCGCACCACGAAGGGCAGGTTGTAGGTCGGCACCGTCGGGTCGAACTGGTTGATGAACCACATGCGCTGCTGCGCAAGCGAGAGCGGCACCCGCTCCGGCAGCTGCTGGGCGACCAGCGGCGGCCGGGAACCGTCGGCGGGCGTGGCGCTTTCGGCGCGGACGGCGATACCCGCAACGGTCGGCGTCTCGAACAGCGCGCGGACGCCGAGCTGGATGCCGAACGCCGCGCCGATCCGCGACACCACCTGGGTGGCGACCAGCGAGTTGCCGCCCAGATCGAAGAAGTTGTCGTCGATGCCGATGCGGTCCTGGCTGAGCACGTCGGCGAAGATGCCCGCCACGATCTGCTCGGCCTGGGTGCGCGGCGCGCGGAAGCTCGTCGCGTCCGCGCTGAACACCGGCTCCGGCAGGGCCTTTCGGTCCAGCTTGCCGGAGGTGTTGAGCGGGAAGGCGTCCAGCACCATGATCGATGCGGGCACCATGTAGGTGGGCAGCTTTTCCGCGGCGAAGCGGGTCAGCTCGGTCGAATCGATCGAATAGCCCGGTGCGGGAACCACATACGCGACCAGCTGCTGGCCGGTGGCGGTGTCGACCACCAGCACGACGGCCTGGCTGACCGCCGGGTGGGCGAGCAGATCGGTCTCGATCTCGCCGAGCTCGATGCGCTGACCGCGGAACTTCACCTGGAAGTCGGTGCGGCCGATGTATTCCAGCGTGCCCGCGGCGTTCCAGCGCACCAGGTCGCCGGTGCGGTACATGCGCTCGCCGTGCGTGGACAGCGGGTTGGCGACGAAGCGATCCGAGGTCAGATCCGGCCTGCCGCGGTAGCCGCGCGCGAGCTGGCGCCCGCCGAGGTACAGCTCACCCGGTGCGCCGATGGCGGCCGGGCGCAGCCGCGAATCCAGCACGTAGACCTGGACATTCCACTCCGGGATACCGATCGGCACCGAGACGGTGTCGGCGGCGGTGGCCTCCCAGTAGGTGACCGAGACCGCGGCCTCGGTCGGGCCGTACAGATTATGCAGGCCCGCGGAGGTGATCGCGCGGAAACCGGCGGCGGTCTCCGGCGGCAGCGCCTCACCGATCACGAAAACCGCGCGCAGCGAGGCACATTGGGCCTGGGTCGCATGCGCGACGAAGACCGTCAGCATGGACGGCACGAAGTCGGTGACGGTGACGCCGTGCCGCTCGATCATGTCCGCGACGTAGAGCGGATCCCGGTGCCCGTCGGGCGAGGCGATGACCAGCTTGGCGCCGACCATCAGCGGCAGGAAATAGCCCCACAGCGAGACGTCGAACGTGGTCGCGGTCTTCTGCAGGTACACGTCGTCGGCGGTGAGCCGGTATTCGTCCAGCATCCACAGCTGCTGGTTGACGATCGCGTGGTGGGTGACCGCGACGCCCTTGGGGCGGCCGGTCGAACCCGAGGTGTAGATGACGTAGGCGGTGTTGTCCGGCCGCAGCGGCGCGCGCCGATCGGCGTCCGTGACAGGCGAATCCGCGTATCCCGATACGTCGAGGGTGTCGATTTCGACCCGGCGCACCGTCTCCGGCAGTTCCAGCTCGTCGGCGGCGACCGTCAGCACGCAGACCGGGGCCGCGCTGTCCAAGATGTAGGCGGTGCGATCGGCCGGATGATCCGGATCGATCGGCACATACGCGCCACCGGCCTTGAGCACGGCGTGCATGCCGACGACCAGTTCGAGCGAACGCCGCATGCCAAGGGCGACAAGGGATTCCGGGCCGACGCCGTCGTCGATCAGATACCTGGCGAGCCGGTTGACCCTGGCATCGAATTCGGCGTAGGTCAGCGTCGCACCCTCGAAATCGAGCGCGACGGCCTCGGGCGCCAGCGGCATCTGCGCGTCGAGCAGTGCGGCCAGCGTGGTGTGCGGCGCGTCCTGGTCGGAGTCGTTCCAGTCGAGCAGGGTGAGCTCGCGCTCGGACTCGGTGGTGACGTCCAGCTGCCAGACCGCGGCGTCGTCGGCCGCGGCGAGGAACCGGTCGAAGAACTCCAGGAAACGCGAATGATGCTGGCGCGCTTCGTCTTCGGTGTAGAGGTTCGGGTTGGTCTCGAAGTCGATGTGCGAGCGGGTGCCCGCGACGGACTGATAGAAGTTGACGCCGAGATCTTCGATGCTGCCGGTGGAGAGCACGCTGAGCTGGCCGAGCATCGGGCCCATCACCAGCTCGTCGTGGAACAGCATGATGTTGACCCACGGGCCGAAGAACTCGGTGGTCACCACGCCGTCACCGGCCGCGTCACGGCGGATGTCCTCGTGCCGGTACCGCTGGTGGCGCAGTGCGCCCGACACCTCGACCGTCACCTGCTTCAGCAGCTCGGCGACGGTGGTGCCGTGGCCGACGCGCAGCCGCAGCGGCACGATATTCGACGAGACACCGCCCGAGCGGCGCATCGCTGCGGTGGTGCGCGCGGTCACCGGCAGGCTGAGGATGACGTCCTCCGAGCCGGTCCACTGCGCGAGATAGCCGGCGAACGCGGCGAGCAGCAGCGCGGCGGGCGACGAATCATGGCGCGCCACGGCCGCTTCCAGCAGCGAGTTCTGGTCGTCGGACAGCGCGGCGCTGGCGATACCGTTGATCGCGGCGGGCGGGGCGGAACGCCCGGCCAGGCTGGTGCCGTCCTCGAGACCGGCGACCCGGCTGGCCCAGTGCTCCTTGTCCGCGGCGAAGCGGGTGCTCTCGCGGTAGGCGATCTCCTGGTCGAAGAGCGTGCGCAGATCGGTGGCCTTCGACACCGCGGGTTCGGTGCCGTTGACGTAGGCCGTGTACAGCTCGGCGATGCGGTTGAGGTTGGTCATCGCGCCGAAACCGTCGAGCGCGATGTGATGCGCCCGCGAGTACCAGTACTGATGGTCGTCGGCCAGCTGCAGCACGGCGATCATGATCAGCCGGTCCGTGGTCAGGTCGAGCGGACGGCTGTACTCGGCACGCATCCACGCCATCGCGG
The DNA here is from genome assembly GCF_044547285.1 of Nocardia sp. NPDC052566. Lineage (NCBI taxonomy): Bacteria > Bacillati > Actinomycetota > Actinomycetes > Mycobacteriales > Nocardiaceae > Nocardia > Nocardia sp. NPDC052566. The sequence continues at coordinate 142,690 of NZ_JBIUAF010000008.1, forward strand.
CCGCGGCCGGATCGTCCTCGCCACGCAGGTCGACGTAGACGGCCTTGTCGTACGCCGCGATACCGTGATCGACGTACTGCAGCGGTTCACCGTCGCGTTCGACGATGCGCAGGAAGCCCGAACCGAGCTCGTGCGAGGCATCGATACTGGCGCGCTCCAGCGTGTCTACATCGAGCTCGCCGTGTAGGTCGACATACTGGGCGATGTTGATCGGCACCTGCGGGTCGACATGCTGCGCGTACCAGATGCCCAGCTGCGCAGGCGACAACGGAAAATGCTCCACCGAAGCTTGCGCCGCGCCGTGTGCCCGTTCGCCACTAGTTTCGCCGTTTCCGCCGAAATCCAGCCGGTCCAACCGTAACCTCGCTTCCGGAACACCACGCAAGCGCTCCCCGACGACACCCGGATAGGACGCGCACCTTCTTACAGCGTGGCGTCCGGGGATCCGGGTTCAGTACTCATATCAATCAGGCAAAAATGTCCATTGGCACTATCTGTCTGCCAGGCCGATCTTGTTACATGCGGTCGACCCAACCCGTTACCCATCGACCGGCCTCGCCGGGAACTTCGCTGCTGATCACCGGCCTAATCTACCGTTGCCCCCGGCGGCGGGCCAACCGGCCTCGATAGCCGATCGACATCACAGCAGTACCTGCGGCGATCGCTTGATTTCAAACACTCTGTAACCGAGGTCACATTCGCGGCGAGCGGGTCCGTCGCGGGTCGTAGAGATGGGATTGGGTGCAGGACACCGGGTCCGAGAGCGCGCGGCCGACCAGGATGATCGCGGCCTGGCGCAAGCCGGCCGCCGCGACCCGCTCGGCGATGTCGGCGAGGGTGCCGCGCAGGATCAGCTGCTCGGGCTGGCTCGCGCGATAGACCACCGCGACCGGACAGTCCACGCCGTAGTCGGCGGCCAGTTCCCCTGCCAGCGTCGCGATCCGGGTGATAGCCAGGTGCAGCACGAGCGTCGCCTTGGTGGCCGCGAAATTCGCCAGCGCCTCCTCGGCGGGCATGGCGGTCGAGCGGGCCTGGGTGCGGGTGAGCACCACGGACTGCACCAGCTCGGGGACGGTCAGTTCGGTACCGAGCAGGGCCGCCGCCGCGGCGTAGGCGGGGACGCCGGGAGTGACATCCCAGGCGATGCCGTGCGCGTCGAGGCGACGAGTCTGCTCGGTGAGCGCCGAATAGATCGACGGATCACCGGAACACAGCCTGGCCACGTCCCGGCCCGCCGCGTCGGCGCGCACCAGGTGCTCGGTGATCTGCTCGATGTCGAGGTGCTGGGTGTCGATCAGCTCGGTGCCCGGCGCACAGTGCGCGAGCACCTCCGCGTCCAGGTAGGTGCCCGCATATAAACAGACAGGCGAACGGCGCAGCAGCTCGACCGCGCGCACGGTCAGCAGGTCCGCGGCGCCGGGGCCTGCGCCGATGAAGTGCACTGTCATGCGGGCGAGTGTATGCCCGAGTTCGCTCAGCCGGTCGTATCGAAGTTGGCGATGACCTTGGCCGGGCGCAGGCGGACCACCAGTTCGCCTGGCACGCCGTTGCGCTTGCCGAACTCCTCGGCGCGATCGGCGCCCATATAACGGCCGCCGATCTCGGTGGCGGTGCGCACCAGCTCGTCCGGATCCTCCGACAGCGTGACGGTGCCCTGGATCTGCACCGACGGATACGGCTCACCCTCGACATCGACGACGAACGCGACGCGGCCGTCGCGCGCGAACGCCTTACCCTTCGCGGTGTCCTTGCCGGTATTGAAGACCACGTCGTCGCCCTCGAGCACGAACCAGACCGGTGTCACCAGCGGGCGGCCGTCGCTCGCGATGAACGCGACCTTGCCGGTACGCGTGCCATAGGACAAGAACTTGCGCACCTTCGGATCCGACAGTGAGGCCATTCGCTCACCCTAAGTGCTCCCCCGGCGCGCGGCCCCTCGGCGCGCAGACGCACGCCTTGGACAAGCGCACCCGTGCCGGCGCGGCGAGTCGGTGCCTCCGACTCGGCCTAGATGGCGCCCTGTTCGCGGGCGCGGGCGACGGCCGACGTGCGCGACTTCACACCGAGTTTGGCGTAGATGTGCACGAGGTGGGACTTCACGGTGGTCTCGCTGAGGAACAGCTCCTTGGCGATCTCGCGATTGGCCCTGCCGTCGGCGACGAGGCGGAGCACCTCGATCTCGCGCGGGCTCAGCGTGGTGTCGGCGCGGCGCACCCTGGTCATCAGCTTGGACGCCACCGTCGGGGACAGCACACTCTCCCCCGCCGCCGCGGAACGGACCGCGGCCAGCAGTTCCGAGGGCGGCGTGTCCTTCAGGATGTAGCCGACCGCGCCCGCCTCGATGGCGCCGAGAATGTCGGCATCGGTGTCATAGTTGGTGACCACCAAGACATTCGGCGGCTGCGGCAGCGCGCGCAGATCCGTGGTCGCCTCCGCGCCGGAACGTCCGGGGCCGAAGCTCAGATCCATCAGCACCAGATCCACCGGCGTGGTGGCGCAGAAGGCAACGGCCGCTTCGGAGGTGGGCACATCACCGACCACGGTGATGTCATCGGCGCCGTCGAGCAGGGCGCGCAGGCCCGCACGCACGATCGCGTGATCATCGGCCAGCAGCAAGCGGATCATCCGCGGTCCGCCGAATGCGATCCGCCGTACTCGATGCCCAGAGGGCCGAGTTCTATTGCCGGGGAGCCTGGTTCGGACTCCAACGCAGCGGAACTCGACTGCATACCGGGTTCCAGCGGGAACGAAACGGTGACCGCGGTGTGGCCCGGCTCGGACTCCACGGCCATGGTGCCGCCCTGCTGTTCGACGCGGCCGCGCATGGCGGCGAGGCCGAACGAGCCGGAGGGGGCGCGGTCGAGCACGGCGGGGTCGATGCCGATGCCGTCGTCGACCACGTCGAGATACACCTCGTCGTCGCCATAGGTCAGCGTCAGCCGCATGCGCTCGGCCTTGGCGTGCTGCACCACATTGGCGACCGCGCCCTGGGCGATGCGGACCAGTGCCGCCTCGATCGTCATCGGCAGGCGCTCCGGGGTGCCCTCGATGACGGTCATGGCGCTGAGTCCCGGCGCTTCGGCGCGATGGGCGATGCGTTCCAGCGCCTGTGCGAGCGACTGCCCCTCCAGTGCGGCGGGCGCCAATTCGGCGATCAGTCTTCGGGTTTCGGCGAGGTTCTCCGCGGCGGTCTCCCTGGCCAGCCGAATCTGTTGCAGGGCGGGATGATCCGGCGCGGACTGCTCCGTGGCGTGCAGCAGCAGCTGGATACTGCTCAACCCCTGCGCGACGGTGTCGTGGATCTCCTGTGCCAGCCGTTCCCGTTCCGCGAGCTTGCCCGCCGTGCGCTCCTGCTCCGCGAGCGTGGCTCTGGTGCTGAGCAATTCGTCGATGAGGCGCTGGCGCTCGGCGGACTCGCGGAACAGCGCTTGATAACCGAGCCCGATACCGATCGCGACGGCGGCGCCGAACACCGGTCCCACCGCACCGGCCACCGACCAGCCGCGGTGCAACCCGAAGCCGATCACCGCGACGACGGTCGCGGCACCCACCGCGAGCAGGCTCCACGGGCGCGGCAGCAGATGCAGATAGAGGAAGAACATGCCGAAGACGAGGTATCCGGCATCGGGGGCGAGCACGACGAGCCCGAGCCACAGCGCGGTCAGCGCCAGCAGCCACGCGGGGATCAGCACCCCTTGACGACTGCCGAGCAGGCCGCCCGCGAAGTAGACCACCAGGAACGCCACCGTCAGCGTGACCACCGCGACCGGATGCGGCGCGCCCGGCAGCAGCGCGCGCACCGCCGTCACCACCGCGAGCGCCGTCATCAGCACATGCAGCCCCAACCGCAGCGCGGTGAAGACAGGGGTGAGTGGTGACGAGTGCACCTTGTCAGCTTATGTGCGGCTACCGGGCGGGCATCCATCGAAAGGTGTAAAACGCCCGCCAACCTTCGATCGGCCCCCTTTCCTTCCCGCGCGCGATGGCGGCGGGGCGTGCGCGCGGAACAGTGAAGGCATGTTCGTCGCACTCAGAGATCTGCGGGCCGCCCGCGGCCGCTTCCTGCTCATCGGGATGGTCGTCACGCTGGTGGCGCTACTGGTGAGCTTCCTCAGCGGGCTCACCGCGGGCCTCGCGCACCAGAACATCTCGGGCATCGAAGCGATCAGGGCCGACGCGATCGTCTTCGCCGACAGCGGGGCGAAGCCGTCGTTCGACGCATCCGCGCTGAGCGTGGAACAGGTCGACGCGTGGCGGGCCGCGGCGGGCGCGAACGGGACCGTCGACCCGATCGGCATCAGCCACGGGCAGGCCGCGCTCGCCGGTGACCATGTGGGCGCACCCAGTCAGGTCGCGCTGTTCGGCACTACTGGAACGGCATTCGGCAACCAGGCCGCAACCGATTCCGGTTCGGTCGTGCTGAGCACCGGCGCGGCCAAGGCGATGCGGGCCGCGGCGGGCGATACCGTCACCATCGGCGCGAAAACCTTCACCGTGGCCGCGGTGCGCGGCGACGACTGGTACAGCCACACACCCGTGGTCTGGATGACCTCCGCCGACTGGCAGTCGGTGAGCCCGCGCGGCGGTGCCGCCACCGTGCTCGCCGTCTCGGGCGTGCCGAATATGGCCGCTGTCAACGCTTCCGCGCACACCACGACGACCACGGTGTCCGGCTCGCTGTCGGCGCTGAGCTCCTACCAGGCCGAAAACGGTTCGCTCACCTTGATGACCGTACTGCTGTTCGCCATCTCGGCCTTGGTGATCGGCGCGTTCTTCACCGTGTGGACGGTGCAGCGGATGCCCGATATCGCCACGCTGAAGGCGCTCGGCGCGACCTCCGGATCGCTGGTCCGCGATGCGCTGTCGCAGGCGGCGATCGTGCTGGCCGCCGGTGTGTCGGCCGGCCTCGGAATCACCGTGGCCGCAGCCTCTTTCCTCGGTGACGCGCTGCCGTTCGTACTCAGCCCGGCCACCACCCTGCTGCCCGCCGCGGCGCTGATCGTGCTCGGCCTGCTCGGCGCCGCGTTCGCCCTGCGGTTCCTGTTCACCACCGACCCGCTCACGGCGCTGGGGGCGGCTCGATGAGCGCGCTCGCCGAATATCCACGGCCGCTGACAGATTCGACCGTAGCCAACTCACGGAGACCGAACACCATGACCCCCACCGCGATTCGCACCGCACTCACCGTCGAGGACGTCACCCTCACCTACCCCGACGGCGCGAGCCGCCTCACTGCCGTCGACCACGTCAACCTTCAGGTCTCCGGCGGCACCGTCGCCGCCATCACCGGCCCCTCCGGCTCCGGCAAATCCAGCCTGCTCGCCGTGATCTCCACCCTCATCCGCCCCGACTCCGGCCGGATCCTTCTCGAAACCGACACCGGCACCGTCGATCTCGCGTCACTGAGCCGCGCCGAGGGCGCTGCCCTCCGCCGCGAATCCATCGGCATCGTCTTCCAGCAGCCCAATCTGATCCCCGCACTCACCGCCGTCGAACAACTCGAAGTGATGAGCCACCTGGGTCAGTCCCTACTCACCTCGCGCGCCGCCCGCCGCGAAACCCACACCAGGGCAATGGAACTCCTCGACGCCGTCGGCCTCGCCGACCACCACGCCAAACGCCCCGCCCAACTCTCCGGCGGTCAACGCCAGCGCGTCAACATCGCCCGAGCCCTCATGAACACCCCCGCCCTCCTCGTCATCGACGAACCAACCAGCGCCCTCGACTCCGAACGCGGCGCGGCCATCATCGACCTCATCCTCGACATAGTCCGCACCCACAACGCCGCCACCCTCCTGGTAACCCACGACCGCACCCACCTCCACCGCATGACCACCGTCCACCGCATGCTCGACGGACACCTCACCCCCGAACGGCTCATCGCCCGCACTGCCTGACGTCACCACCATTAGCGACCAAGCGCACCAACAAGATCAAATACCCTGTCGGTGGCTGGCGATAGCGTCCCCACATGCCTTCCGCCCTGCACGAAGCGTTGGTGGATCTGATCCGGCGACGCCCAGAATTCGCCGCCGAGCTACTCACCCTCGTGTCGGATGTCGAACTACCTGAATTCGATCACGCACGCACCGAATGTGGAGACTTCCCCGACATAAATCCCACCGAATACCGGGCCGACGGAGTCGTGGTGCTCGCAACCGGCACCACACCGGTCCTCGGCGTGGTCATCGAAGCCCAGCTCCGTCCGGACAAGGACAAGAGTTGGAGCTGGCCGGTCTACCTGACCACCCTGCGCTCGCGCCTGCGGTGTCCAACCGCGCTGCTGGTGCTGTGTTTGAACAAGAGCACCGCAGCCTGGTGCCGCGAACCTATCGAAGTCGCACCCGGGTTCGTCCTGGTCCCGATGGTCCTCGGCCCCGACGAAGTCCCGATAGTCACCGATCAGCACACCGCGTCCACCAACCCGGAAATGGCGACCCTGTCCGCGATTGCCCACCGCAGGCACCCCGACCGTGAGGCGATCCTGGCGAACCTCGTCGAATCCATGGTCGACGTCCAGAACGGAAAAATGTACATTGACCTGGTATTGGCAGCCCTGCCCGAAACCGCCCGGCACTACTTGGAGGGCCTGATGACGACCGCAAAGTATGAGTACAAGAGCGACTTCGCCAAGGGCTATTTCAGACAAGGCGAGGCCAGGGGCGAGGCCAAATCCTTGCTCAAACTCCTTCGAGCACGTGGCATTGACGTCGCGGACACGACCGAAACGCGCATCCTCGAATGCACCGACCTCGACCAGCTCGACACGTGGTTCGACCGCGCACTCGTGGCCAGCACCCTCGACGATTTAGGCATCGAACAGCCCTGACGTCCCGAAGTCGATCACCGAGCACCCGATATCGACTGCGAGACGTAGCGGCGCGGTTGCTGCGTCAGGGGAGTAGGTGGAGGCGGGGGCCGGTGGTGAGGAGTTGGGTGGCGGAGAGGCCGAAGGTGGTGCGGAAGCGGTCGGATAGGTGGGAGGGGCTGGCGAAGCCGGATTCGGCCGCGGCCGTGGTGAGGTTGTTTCCGGCGGCGACCAGGGCCGCGGCGTGCTGGAGTCTGGCCCACGTGCGGTAGCGGCGCAGGCTGGTGCCCGCTTCCTGGCGGAACAGGTGCAGGAAGCGGGATTCGGAGAGGTCGGTCGCGGTGGCGAGCGCACGGGCGGATATCGCGTCGGCGGGGTGTTCGCGGATGCGGCGGATCGCGTCGGCGATGCGTGCGTCGAGTATTCGGGCGGTCGTCGGCGCGGCGAGATCGAGCCAGCACTGCGCGGCGGCGTCGGTGTCGTCGGCGAAAAGCGAAGCGCCCCGGGCAATCAACTGATCCTCACCGGTGTGGCCGGAGCCGATCTCGCCGCGCCACTGTGTCATGTTCGCGCGACAGGATTCGGCGCGATCGGAGGCGGGATCGAAGTAGCCGAAGATCATTCGACTTCCGTGGCAGCGCAACTGATGTGTCAGTCGCGGCGGAATCAGCGCACTCCGCGCCATCAGCGTACGGTCTTCGACGCGCACGGTGATCGGCCGGTCGACGCCGACCGCGAGGCACCACACCGACCCGGAATGCGGTGCGAGCTCGAGCGAAGGCCCGGCATACAGCGCGTGCCCCGCCCACATCCACACCGACGGGTAGCAGATTCGCGGAAGCGCCGCGACAGGTTCGTCGCCCATGCTGGCCTCCTCTGCATACCGAAACTGGAGGCTACCTTGGTCATCGTCGTCACGGCCGTCGTCGGCGCGTTCTTCCTCGCCATGGGCGGCTACGCCCTCGCAGCACCGGGAGCAACGATGCGCTCGTTCGCAATTCACCTCACCGAACCACGCTCACGCTACGAGGTGCGCGCCGTCTACGGCGGATTCGGCATCGCGATGGCCGTGGTGCTCGCCATCGCCGCGCTCGACCCAGGTTCCACCCGCACCGGCATCATGATCGCGGTGGGCGCGGCACTCGCGGGCATGGCGGCCGGGCGCCTCATCTCTGTCCTCCTCGACGACCGAACGTCGTTCTACCCCAACTGGTTCTACTGCCTCGTCGAAGCCGTGGCCGCCACCGCGCTACTGATCGCGGCCTAGGTCGTCGCGAGCTGAAGGAGTACGGCGGAGTCGGTCCACAACGCCCGCGCGGAGTCGTCGCTGCGCGCCAGGTCCGACGGATCGGGCCAGGTGAGTTTTCCCCGGCGCAGGGCGGCGTAGGTTCGGCCTTCCGGTGGCGTGACGGTGCCGAGCGCCAGGTCGGCCAGGGTTCGGGCGGCTGCTGGGCGGGTGTTCATGGTGGGGTTCAGGCGGCGTAGCGGGGCACCGATCGGGGTGCCGAGGACGGTCCACGCGATACGCAGTGGAGTGGCAAGGTCGCGGGCCAGACCGGTGCCGAATACCTGGCCTGGGTCGTAGGCGATCGGGGCGATGCGCCGCGACCGGATTTCGGGGTCGGCGTGCAGTGCGCGGACGGTGAGAACGGCGCAGAGCTTGGCCGCGGTATAGGCGTGCTGGCCCGCTTTTCGCGGAGTGGTGTGGCGGTCCGGGTCGCGGTCGGGATGTGCGAGGAGTTCGGCGTTCGCGTGCCGCGGGGTAGCCAGACCGGCGCCCGTGGCCGGGTCGTGGGTTCCGCTGGTGGTCAACACGACTCGTGCCCCATCGGCGAGCGACGGCATCAGCAGTCGCAGCAGGAGGTAGTGCGCGAGATGGTTGACGGCGAAGGTCGTCTCGTAGCCGTCGGCGGTACGCCCGGTGTCGTCGGGCCGAATTGTCCCTGCGTTCAGCAGCAATGCGTCGATTCGAGTGTCGCCCACCCGCTCGAGCACGGTGGCGGCGAAGGTGCGCACGGAGTCGAGGACGGTCAGATCGAGCAAAATCGAGTCGGCCGATGGTGAGCGCGCCCCCTTGAGCAGCCGGATATCCGGCGACCGCACGAGCAACTGAGCGGCAAGCGCTCCGAATCCTGAACTGCCGCCGGTCATCACGATCGTCGCCACAATGGCCCCCTTCGATCGGGCCCACTCGAATGAGACTCAGAATACGAGCCGCCGCGAGTCCCAACGTCCCGAATTCGCTATAACCCGAAGGGCGTTCGGCGGCGGCCGACATCCGGCATCCCCGCGGCACAAGGTTCACCCCGGGTCCATTGGACGGACCAGACGGTATACAAATGCCCCTCTGGGCATGGAGCATCGGAATCCTCCACGGGCACAAGGAGTTACACGTGATCGACAACCCAGATCCACCACCCGCCGTGCATCAGCAAGAAGAGGGACGCCCGAAAGCGGGCGAAACCACCTTCGCACCGCTGACCATCTCCTCCGACGAAGGCTTGTTCCATTTCACCGTCAAGCGCGAACCGCTCGACGGATGGGCCAACATCGGCATCGACCACTGGGCCGAAGCCCTCCAGGACTCGACTCCCCCGGCCCCCACCGATCCGCCGGAACCCGCGACCGAGACGACCGCCGTCAAACCGCTGACAGTCACCTCCGACGAGGGCCTGTTCACCTTCACCGTGAAGCGCGACCCAGTCAACGACTGGACCAATGTCGGCGCCGACCGCTGGGCCGACGCCGGGCAGGACTCGACTCCCCCAGCGCCGACCGAACCGCCGGAGGCCGCGACTGAGACGACCGCCATCAAGCCACTGGCTGCCACCACCGACGAAGGCCTGTTCACCTTCACCGCGAAGCGCAACCCGCTCAACGACTGGACCAATGCCGGTGTCGACCGCTGGGCCGACGCCGGGCAGGACTCGACTCCCCCAGCCCCCACCGATCCGCCGGAACCCGCGACCGAGACGACCGCCATCAAGCCACTGACTGCCACCACCGACGCGGGCCTGTTCGCCTTCAACGTGAACCAAATCCCGCTCGACCGCTGGACCAACATCGGCATCGATCGCTGGGCCGACGCCCGGCAGGACTCGACTCCCCCGGCCCCCACCGATCCGCCGGAACCCGCGACCGAGACGACCGCCATCAAGCCACTGACTGCCACCACCGACGAAGGCCTGTTCAACTTCACCGAAAAGCGCAATCCGCTCGAGGATTGGACCAGTATCGGTATTGATCGCTGGGCCGACACGCTGCAGGATTCGACTCCCACAGAGCCCACTGAGCAGCAGGAGGAGGAGCGGTGAGCGGCGGGCGGCGGCTAGGGATCGCTGAATGGTTCGAGCCGTACGACCTGGCCGAGTTCGGGCGGTCCGTGCTCGGTAAGGAACCGTTCGCGGGGCCGCCGCGGGCCGATTTGGCCGAGCGGGCCAAGCAGGCGCTGGGAGTGCGGTCGATCGAGGATATCTTCGCCAAACCCGGTGTCGCGGTGGATGCCTGGTTTCACGATCTCGCGGGCAGGCTCAATTCGGTGCCGGTCGATGCCGCCTACGCGGACCGCGTCTACGGCGCGGGGACGACGCTGTTCTTCCGGCACATCCCCGAGTTCGCGCCCTTCGTCCGCGAGGCGATCGACGCGTTCCGGCTAGCTCCCGGTGCGGTGAAATGTCAGTTGTTCTGCAGCCGCGCCGGTGGAAGAACGAGGGCGCATTTCGACTCGATCGATGTCATCACGATTCAGCTCACTGGCAACAAGACCTGGTGGCTCGCCCCCAACACGTTCGCGCCCGCGCCGACCAACGGCTGGACGACGCTCGATCCGGTGTCCGCGCCGATGCGCAACTACACACAGGCGGTGGCACCCACCGAAATTCCGGACGGCGCCACCGAGCACGTGCTCGAACCCGGTTCGGTACTGCACATTCCACGCGGCTACTGGCATCAGACCAGCTCCACCGAGGATTCGATCTCGCTGCACCTGTCGCTGCTCACCCCGCTGCGGGTGGAATTCCTGTTGGCGGCCTTGAAAAGTGAGCTGCTGCGCGACGAACACTGGCGCACCGCGATGTACGACTTCGCCGAGCCCGCCGAGGCCTCCACGCAATTACTGAGCGACCGGCACGCCCTCGCCGAGGCCGTTCGCCGCCTCGATCCGCACGATCTGCTCCGCATCGCGCCGACAAACGCTGCCGTGGAACCGGATACGGCATTCGTCCGAGCGGGCCAGTCCGGTTTCGGCGTCGACGCGATCGACGGGACCACCGCACGAATCTCGTTGACGTCCTATGGGTTTCGCGACACACGCACCAGCAGAACGGAAGTCGGACGCGACCTGCTTCCGGCACTGGGCTGGATCGCCACCCTGCCCACCGGAGCACCCGTCGACCTCACCGACGTCCTGCGCGAATCACCCACGATCACCAAGGCTGCCGCGCAACAACTCCTGGCCATGCTGGAGCAGGCGAGGTTACTGCGCCGCACCGCGTGAGGTTCAGCGGGACGGCGTCACTTCGCGCACCACCTCGGCGCTCAGGAAATCCGGCGCGTTGAGGACGTAGCGGAGCATGACGCGGATGGGCAGCGGCATGTCGCTCGCCGTCTTGTCGTGATAGACGCGCGGCGAGCCCACTTCGTAGTGGTGGCCGCGGGTTTCGAGTTCGAAAGCGCCCGCGGCCACGACATTGCGCACCCAATCCGAATCGCGGCCGTAGGTCAGCGCGATCACGTAGCCGCCGTCGCGACGAAACGCCCAGAGCGGGGTGCGGAAGGTGCGCCCCGACTTTCGGCCGCGGTGGACGACCACCGCCCAGCCGGGCGCCCAGGGGGCGATGAATCCGGTGACCCGGTTGAGGCCGAACTTGTTGGCCTTGGCGACCCAGCGTGGCGTCGGCATCGGATAACTCCTCACCTGTGGAATTTCTTGATTCGAGGCTAGCCCCGGACGAACCGGAAAGTCAACGACTGTAGAATTTCTGGCACTATGCCCCCGATAGGACGACGGCCAGGCAAGACCGAAACCCGGAATGTACTGATCGAGACCGCGCGCCGGATGTTCGCGGCGACGGGCTACGACAAGACCTCGGTGCGCGATATCGCCGCCGAGGCAGGCGTGGACCCCGCGCTGATCAGGCACTATTTCGGCAACAAGGCGGAGCTGTTCCGCGCGACCATGGGCTGGCCCTTCGAGCCCGCGCAGATCGCGGCGCGCATCATCGACGGCGACCCCGCCGCGATCGGTGACCGGCTGACCCGAGTCTTCTTCGAGGCGTGGGCTCACCCCGAATCCCGCGCGCCCCTGCTGGCCATCCTGCGCGGCGCCGCGACCCATGCCGAATCGGCCACCCTGGTCCGCGAATTCATCCAGGGCCGCGTCTACGACCAACTGGCGCAAGCACTTCCGGGCCCGGACAGCGCCCTGCGCATCGATCTCGCCATGGCCCAGCTGCTCGGCATCGCCTACCTGCGCTACATACTCGAGGTCGAACCGATCGCCTCGGCATCACTCGACGAACTGACCACCCGGATCGCCCCCGTCATTCGCACTCACCTGACCCCGTGAACCGTCACGACCGCAACCCGAGCAGCGCTTTGCGCTGGCTCTGCACGCGCGCGCGGATCGCCTCGACGACGGCGGAAACCTCAGGGCGGCGCAAGGTTTCGGCCCTGGCGACCATCCAGTAGGCGAGCCGAATCGAGACCTCGTCCGGCAGCACCCGCACCAGGTCGGTGTGCCGGTCGGCCATGAAACACGGCAGCAGACCGAGGCCCGCCGACGCGCGGGTCGCCTCGACGTGGACGAAAACATTGGTGGACGTGATGGATTCCCGCATACCCGGCGCGAAGCTGCGGGCCAGATCGAGGTCGTCGACTTGGAGCATGGAGTCGATGAAGTAGACCAGCGGCTGGCCGATCAGATCGTCGAGCGAGCTCGGCGTGCCGTGCTCGCTCAGGTAGTCGGCCGAGCCGTAGAGGCCGAGGCAATAGTCGGCGAGCCGAATCGCCTTGGCGCGGTGCACCTGCGGTTCACCGACCATCACCTCGAGATCCAGCCCGCTGCGCTGCTGCGAGACGCGGCGGGTGATGGCCACGATCTCGACGCCGACCTTCGGATGGTGGCGCTGCACCTCGGCGGCGGCCGGTGCGGCGATGTAGGCGCTGAACCCATCGGTGGCCGAGAGCCGCACGACACCCTCGAGCACCCTGTTGCCCCCCGCGTCGGTGGCGAGTGACTGCACGGCGGATTCGACGGCCTCGGCGGCGGCCAGCGCCTCGCGCCCCAGATCGGTGAGCTCCCAGCCGCCGCCGACGCGGGCCAGGACGCGGCCGCCGAGCGATTCCTCCAGTGCGGCGATGCGCCGCGAGATGGTGGTGTGGTTGATGCCGAGCTCCTCGGCCGCGGACACGAATCGGCCGGTCCGGCCCACGGCGAGCAGGACAAGGAGATCATCCGCACTCGGCCGGCGGGGAGGTCCGGAAGACACCGAGCTCATATCTGCCTAATCTATCTGCACAATCGCAGATGCCGAGTGCGAATCTGGCCATTGCAGGCGCAGATATCTGCACTAATACTCTGTGCAAGCACTATTTTGTGGGAGCCATCACATCTTCTAGGTGATTGTGCTCCCGGTCATGAAAGAGATGTTCGATGAGTGTACGAGATGCCTACGCGGCCAGCGGTTTACGAAGAGTCGTCGCCGCATCGATGGCGGGCACCGTCGTGGAGTGGTACGAGTTCTTCCTCTACGGCACCGCGGCGACGCTGGTCTTCAACAAGGTGTTCTTCGCCAAGGGCACCAGCGATCTGGACGCCATCCTCGCCGCCTTCATCACCTACGCCGTCGGCTTCGCCGCGCGCCCGCTGGGCGGCGTGGTGTTCGGGCATTTCGGTGACAAGTACGGCCGCAAGACGCTGCTGCAGCTCAGCCTGGTGCTGGTCGGCGCGGCCACCTTCCTGATGGGCTGTCTGCCGACCTACGGACAGGTCGGTTATCTCGCACCGACTTTGCTGGTGATCCTGCGTTTCATCCAGGGCTTCGCGGTGGGCGGTGAATGGGGCGGCGCCGTCCTGCTCGTCGCCGAGCACAGCCCGAAACAGAGCCGCGGATTCTGGGCCAGCTGGCCGCAGGCGGGCGTGCCGATGGGCAACCTGCTCGCCACCACGGTGCTGCTCGTGCTGACCTCGACCCAGTCCGACGCGGCATTCCTGTCCTGGGGTTGGCGTGTGGCGTTCTGGCTGTCCGCGGTGGTGGTGCTTGTCGGCTACTACATCCGCACCAAGATCACCGACGCGCCCATCTTCGTGCAGGCCCAGCAGGAGGCCGAGCAGCTGAAGAAGACCTCGCTCAGCGTCGTCGAGGTGCTGAAGCGTTATCCCCGTGGCGTTTTCACCGCGATGGGCCTGCGCTTCGGCGAGAACGTGATGTATTACCTGGTGGTCACCTTCTCGATCACCTACCTCAAGGTGCACGTGCACGCCGACACCAAGCACATCCTCTGGTGGCTGCTCATCGCGCACGCCGTGCATTTCGCGGTGATCCCGCAGGTCGGCCGGTTGAGCGACCGGTTCGGCAGGCGCCCGATCTACCTCGTCGGCGCGATCGCCGCGGGGACATGGGGCTTCTTCGCCTTCCCCATGATGGACAGCGGCAACTACGCCGCGATCATGGGCGCGATCATCATCGGCCTGATCTTCCACGCCTGCATGTACGCCGGACAGCCCGCGATCATGGCGGAGATGTTCCCGACCAGGATGCGGTATTCCGGTGTCTCCCTCGGCTATCAGGTGACCTCGATCGTGGCGGGTTCGCTGGCGCCGATCATCGCGGTCCGGCTGCTCAACGACTTCAAGTCCTCGGTGCCGATCGCCTGGTACCTGGCGGGCGCCGCGCTCATCACGGTTATCTCGGTCGTGGTGGCCAGGGAGACAAAGGGTTTCGCCCTCGAAGATCTGGACCGCGCCGATGCCGAGTACCTGGCCGGTCAGGCGGTGGTCGCCAAATGAATACGGCAGCACGCACCGATGAGCTGCCGGGCGGTGACGACCTGGCTGGGCGGTCCGCCCTGATCACCGGCGGCGCCAGCGGTATCGGCGCGGCCTGCGCGCGGGAACTCGCCGCACGCGGCGCCGAGGTCACCATCGCCGATATCGACGATGTCGGCGCGAAGCGGCTGGCCCGCGACCTCGGCGGAAAGGCGTGGGCGGTAGACCTGCTCGACGTCGAGTCGCTCGAGCACGCGGAGCTCGAGGTGGACATCCTGGTGAACAACGCCGGGGTGCAGAGCATCAGCCCCATCGATCAGTTTCCGCCGGAGCAGTTCCGCCGCCTGCTCACGCTGATGGTCGAGGCGCCGTTCCTGCTCATCCGTGCCGCGCTGCCGCACATGTACCGGCACAACTTCGGCCGGATCATCAATATCTCCTCGGTGCACGGCATTCGGGCGTCGGCCTACAAGTCGGCGTACGTGACCGCCAAGCACGGGCTGGAGGGCCTGTCCAAGGTCACCGCGCTGGAGGGCGGCCCACATGGCGTCACCAGCAACTGCGTCAACCCCGGCTATGTGCGAACCCCCTTGGTGGACAAGCAGATCGCCGATCAGGCCAAGGCGCACGGCATCGCCGAGCAGGAGGTACTCGACAAGATCCTGCTCACCGAGAGCGCGATCAAACGGCTGGTCGAGCCGGAAGAGGTTGCCTCCCTGGTCGGTTGGCTCGCCTCGCCGAGCGCGGGCATGGTCACCGGCGCGTCCTACACCATGGACGGCGGCTGGAGCGCCCGGTGAGTTCAGCTCGACGTCAACGCGGACAACGCCATCCGGCGAAGTATGGGCCTGGCCCGTGCGGCGGTGGCGGGCGTCGCGCTGTGCGGCGTCGAGTTGATCAGGCCGAAGGCCGCGTGCGCCTGCACGCGCGCGGCCTCCTCCGGTAGGCCGGGGTGCAGCGCACGCAGCACCCCGACCCAGATCTCGACGTAGTGCCGCTGGGTGCGCCGGATCTCGCGGCGGGCCGCCGCCGGGACGTTGTCGAGGTCGCGGTCCTGGATGCGGATCAGCTCGGATTCACCGAACGCGAAGTCCAGGTGGAAATCGACCAGCCCGTCCAGCGCGTCGCGCGCCGAATCCGTCCCGGCGACCACCGCCTTGCCGCCGTCGAGCAACCTGCGGCTCACCCCGGCGAGCAGTTCGACCAGCAGCGCTTCCTTGTTCGGGAAGTGCCGATAGACGGCGGGACCGCTGATACCGGCGGCCGCGCCGAGGTCGTCGAGGCGGACGCCGAGGTAGCCGCGCTCGGCAATCAGCCTGGCACCCGCATTGAGCAGTTGTTTGCGCCGCTCCGCCTTCAGCTGCTCTCTGCGGGTGAGCGCGACGGGTTCGTAGCTGGTCACATGCGCTCCCTTCACCCGCTGTGGACAACTCAGTTAATGAAGATTAACCTGAATTCCAGTTATCGGCCACTAACTGAGAGCAGGATGGTGTGATGACGGTTACCGAACAGGTCGGCAATCGGGCCGCCCAGGTGGCGCTGGTGGACGACCTGCGCGCCAGACTCGCCGCCACCGCACTCGGCGGGCCGGCCAAGGCCAGGGAGCGCCATGTCGCGCGCGGCAAACTACTGCCGCGCGAGCGGGTGGACCAGCTGCTCGATCCGGGCAGCCCGTTCCTCGAGCTGTCGCCGCTTGCCGCCACCGGGATGTACGGCGACGAATGTCCGGGCGCGGGGATCATCACCGGCATCGGCCGGGTATCCGGGCGCGAATGCGTGATCGTGGCGAACGACGCCACCGTCAAGGGCGGCACCTACTACCCGATGACGGTGAAGAAGCATCTGCGCGCCCAGGAGGTCGCGCTGCAGAATCAGCTGCCCTGCCTGTATCTCGTCGATTCGGGCGGTGCGCACCTGCCGCATCAGGACGAGGTGTTCCCGGACCGGGAGCATTTCGGGCGCATCTTCTACAACCAGGCGACCATGAGCGCCAAGGGCATCGCGCAGATCGCCGCGGTACTCGGCTCGTGCACCGCGGGCGGCGCCTACGTGCCTGCGATGAGCGACGAGGCGGTGATCGTGCGCAACCAGGGCACCATCTTCCTCGGCGGCCCGCCGCTCGTGAAGGCGGCGACCGGCGAGGTGGTCACTGCGGAGGCGCTCGGCGGCGGCGAATTACATTCGCGCACTTCGGGTGTCACCGATCACCTGGCCGAGGACGATCAGGACGCGCTGCGCATCGTGCGCCGCATCGTCGCCACCCTCGGCCCGAAGCAGCCGAGCCCGTGGGATGTGCTGCCCACGGTCGAACCGGCCGCGCCGCAGGATGATCTGTACGACGTGGTGCCCGCCGACCTGCGCACCCCGTACGACGTGCGCGAGGTGATCGCCCGGATCGTCGACGGTGATCCGCACGGCGCCGACGGTTTTCAGGAGTTCAAGGCCGAATACGGCAAGACGCTGGTGACCGGATTCGCCCGCATCCACGGACATCCGGTCGGCATCGTGGCCAACAACGGCGTGCTGTTCAGCGAATCCGCCATGAAGGGCGCGCATTTCATCGAGCTGTGCGACAAGCGCAAGATCCCGCTGCTGTTCCTGCAGAACATCACCGGCTTCATGGTCGGGCGCGACTACGAGGCGGGCGGCATCGCCAAGCACGGCGCCAAGATGGTGACCGCGGTGGCCTGCGCGCGGGTGCCGAAGCTGACGGTGGTGATCGGCGGCTCCTACGGCGCGGGCAACTACTCGATGTGCGGGCGCGCGTATTCGCCACGCTTCCTGTGGATGTGGCCGAACGCCAGGATCTCGGTGATGGGCGGCGAACAGGCCGCCTCGGTGCTCGCCACGGTGCGCGGCGATCAGCTGGACGGCAACGGTCAGCCATGGTCGGCGGCGGACGAGGAGGCGTTCAAGGCGCCGATCCGCGACCAGTACGAGAGCCAGGGCAATCCCTACTACTCGACGGCCCGGCTGTGGGACGACGGCGTGATCGACCCGGCCGACACCAGAACCGTCCTCGGGCTTGCCCTTTCGGTGTGCGGGCAGGCGCCGCTCGAACCCGTTTCCTACGGCGTCTTCCGGATGTGATCGCAATGTTGAACAAGAATCACCCCGTAGGATTCGACACCGTACTCGTCGCCAATCGCGGCGAGATCGCGGTGCGGGTCATCCGCACGCTGCGCGGCATGGGAATTCGGTCGGTCGCGGTGTACAGCGACGCCGATGCCGGTGCCCGCCATGTGCGCGAGGCCGATACCGCGGTCCGGCTCGGGCCTGCCCCCGCCCGCGAGAGCTATCTCGCCATCGACAAGGTGGTCGACGCGGCGGTGCGCACCGGCGCGCAGGCGGTGCACCCCGGCTACGGATTCCTTTCCGAGAACGCCGCGTTCGCGGCCGCGCTGGCCGAGGCGGGCATCGTCTTCCTCGGGCCGCCCGCGCGCGCGATCGAGATCATGGGCGACAAGATCGCGGCCAAGAACACCGTGTCGGAGTTCGACGTCCCGGTGGTGCCCGGTATCGCGCGGCCCGGTCTCACCGATGCCGAATTGATCCGGGCCGCAACCGATATCGGCTATCCGGTGCTGGTCAAGCCGTCCGCCGGTGGCGGCGGTAAGGGCATGCGGCTGGTGACCGAACCCGCGCAGCTGCCCGACGCGCTGATCAGCGCCCGCCGCGAGGCCGGCGCCGCCTTCGGCGACGACACCCTGTTCCTGGAGCGCTTCGTCACCCGCCCGCGCCATATCGAGGTGCAGATCCTGGCCGACCAGTTCGGCCACGTGCTGCATCTCGGCGAGCGGGAATGCAGCCTGCAGCGCCGCCACCAGAAGGTGATCGAGGAGGCGCCGTCGCCGCTGCTCGACGCGGAGACCAGGGCCAGGATCGGCGCCGCGGCCTGCAATACCGCGCGCAGCGTGAACTACGTCGGCGCGGGCACGGTCGAATTCATCGTCTCCGCCGACAAACCCGACGAGTTCTTCTTCATGGAGATGAATACCCGTCTGCAGGTGGAACATCCGGTGACCGAGCTGGTGACCGGCGTCGACCTGGTGGAATGCCAGATCCGCGTCGCGGCCGGGCAGAAGCTCGGGGTGGCCCAGGACGATATCCGGATGGTGGGGCACGCCATCGAGGCCAGGGTGTACGCCGAGGATCCCGGCCGCGGCTTCCTGCCGACCGGCGGGCCGGTGCTCGACCTGGTCGAGCCGGAAGGCGCAGGGGTGCGGGTGGATTCGGGGCTCGCGGTGGGCACCGTCGTCGGCAGTGACTACGACCCGATGCTGTCGAAGGTCATCGCGCACGGCAACGACCGTGCCGCCGCACTCGCGAAACTCGATCGGGCGCTTGCCGATACGGTACTGCTCGGCGTGACGAGCAATATCGAATTCCTGCGCTTCCTGCTCGCCGACACCGATGTCGCCGCGGGCAGGCTCGATACCGGACTGCTCGACCGCAGGGTCGCCGACTTCCGGCCCGTGCCGGTCACCGACGCCGAATTCATCGCCGCCGCGGCCCATCACTGGCTGCGGCGCTGGCCTGCCACACCGGGCGATCCGTGGGCGGTGCCGTCCGGCTGGCGCGTCGGCGCGGCCGCGGCGACCGCGATCCGGCTCTCCGGTGGCGAGCGCGTCGAACACGTCTACCTGACCGGCACGCCCGCCGCGGCCTCGGTTCGCGTCGGCGATGGCGAATCGACCACGCTCACAGTGACTTCCACCGCCGAGGGGCTCACGCTCACCCTCGACGGAGTCCGCGTGCGGTACCGGGTGGCCGAACACGACGGGCAGCTCTGGGTGGCTGGCCCGTCCGGTGTCGCGGTGCTGCGTGAGCTGGCCGAGGCCGGCGTGCGCGGCGATGCCGAACACGTCGGCGACGCCGAGATCCGCAGTCCCATGCCGGGTTCGGTGATCGCGGTGCCGATCGCCTCCGGCGCACAGGTGGCGGCCGGCGCGCCCGTTGTCGTCGTCGAGGCGATGAAGATGGAGCATTCGCTGACCGCGCCGGTCGCGGGCACCGTCGAACTGCTCGTCGAGCCGGGTGCTCAGGTCCGCCTGGATCAGGTGCTCGCCCGGATCACCGCCGCACCCGCCGAATCCACCGCACCCGCTTCCGATACCGCTGAGCGAGAAGGAACACAAGCATGACCGACTACCTGTCCACCGGCTCGCTGCCCGAGGACTATCGCGACCTCGCCATGACCGTGCGCGACTTCGCCCGTTCGGTGGTCGCCCCCGTCGCCGCCGAACACGATGCGGCGCACACCTTCCCGTACGAGGTGGTGGCGGGCATGGCCGAGATGGGCCTGTTCGGGCTGCCGTTCCCGGAGGAGTACGGCGGCATGGGCGGCGACTACTTCGCGCTGTGCCTGGCGCTGGAGGAACTCGGCAAGGTCGACCAGAGCGTGGCCATCACCCTGGAGGCCGGTGTCTCGCTCGGCGCCATGCCGCTCTACCGCTTCGGCAACGACAAGCAGAAGCAGGAGTGGCTGCCGCAGCTGACCAGCGGCCGCTCGCTCGCCGCGTTCGGGCTCACCGAACCGGGCGCGGGCAGCGACGCGGGCGGCACCCGCACCACCGCCGTCATCGATAGCGGCGAGTGGATCATCAACGGCAGCAAGCAGTTCATCACCAACTCCGGCACCGATATCACCACGCTGGTGACGGTGACCGCGGTGACCGGCCAGAGCGGCGGCAAGAAGGAGATCTCCACCATCCTCGTGCCCACCGACACGCCGGGTTTCGTCGCCGAGCCCGCCTACAACAAGGTGGGCTGGAACGCCTCCGACACCCATCCGCTGAGCTTCACCGACGTGCGGGTGCCCGAGGAGAATCTGCTCGGCGAGCGCGGGCGCGGCTACGCGAACTTCCTGCGCATCCTGGACGAGGGCCGGATCGCCATCGCCGCGCTCTCGGTCGGCGCGGCACAGGGCTGCGTGGACGAGAGCGTCCGCTACGCCAAGGAGCGCGAGGCGTTCGGCCAGGCCATCGGCCGCAACCAGGCCATCGCGTTCAAGATCGCCAGGATGGAGGCGCGCGCGCATGCGGCGCGCACCGCCTATTACGACGCGGCCGCGCTGATGCTCGCGGGCAAACCGTTCAAGAAGCAGGCGTCGATCGCCAAGCTGGTGGCCAGCGAGGCCGCCATGGACAACGCGCGCGACGCCACCCAGGTCTTCGGCGGCTACGGGTTCATGAACGAATACGCTGTGGCCAGGCACTATCGCGACAGCAAGATCCTCGAAATCGGCGAGGGCACAACGGAGGTGCAGCTGATGCTGATCGGACGGGAGCTGGGGCTGTGACAGAGAGCTTGCGCCGGGTAGTTCAGACCGGAATGTGGTTCGAGGAACTGGAGACCGGCGTGCTGTACGAGCACCGGCCGGGCCGCACCATGACCGAGACCGACAACGTGCTGTTCAGCACGCTGACCATGAATCCGCAAGGGCTGCACATCGATGCGGCCTACAGCGAGGCGCAGGAACCGTTCCATCAGCGCCTGGTGAACTCGCTCTTCACCCTCGGCACCATGGTCGGGCTCGCGGTGGCACACCTGACCCAGGGCACCACGGTCGCCAATCTCGGCTTCGCCGAGGTGAAGTTCCCGGCCCCGCTGTTCCATGGCGACACCGTCTACGCCGAAACCGAGGTGCTGGACAAGCGGCTGTCCAAGAGCCGTCCCGGCGAGGGCGTCGTCACCTTCCGGCACACCGCACGCAACCAGCACGGCACCGTCGTCGCGGTCGCGGTGCGCAGCGCGATGATCCGTTTGCGGCCGACCGCATGAGTGGTGCATGGCAGCTACCCGGACCGTCCTGGCTGTTCTGCCCGGCCGACCGGCCGGAGCGCTACGGGAAGGCGGCGGGTGCGGCGGATGTGGTGATCCTCGATCTCGAGGACGGGGTCGCCGCGGCGGACAAGGCCGCGGCGCGCACCGCGCTCGTCGCGACGCCGCTGGCTCCGGAGCGCACCGTCGTGCGGGTCAATGCCGTGGGCACCGAAGACCATTCGCTCGATCTCGCGATGCTGGCGAGCACCGGCTACCGACGGATCATGCTGCCGAAATGCGAATCGCCGGAGCAGGTTACGGCACTGGCCGAGTACGAGGTGATCGCGCTCATCGAATCACCGCTCGGTGCGCTGACCGTCGGACAGACGGCACAGGCGGCGAATACCATCGGCGTCATGTGGGGCGCCGAGGATCTGGTCGCCGCGCTCGGCGGTAATTCGAGTAGGCACGCCGACGGCGGCTACCGCGATGTGGCGCGCCACATCCGGTCCACCGCGCTCCTCGCGGCCAAGGCGTACGGGAAGTTCGCGCTCGATTCGGTCTATCTCGATATCCGCGACCTGGACGGCCTGCTTGCCGAAGCCGTCGACGCGGCGGCGGTCGGCTTCGACGCCAAGGTCGCCATCCATCCGAGCCAGGTGCCGGTCATCCGTACCGCCTACGCGCCGTCCGACACGGAGGTCGACTGGGCGCGCAGGCTGCTCGCCGAGGTGCCGGGCCACCGCGGCGTCTTCACCTTCGAGGGGCGGATGGTCGACGCTCCCGTCCTGCGGCATGCCGAACAGATCGTGCGCCGCGCCAACAACAGCTGACCGAGCACAATCCAGCCAGGAGGTATTGCGGTGCAACCACAGTGGGTGCCCACCGAAGCAGATATCGCGCAGGCGCGCGTCACCGACTTCGCGAAGTTCGTCGAGGCGCGCACGGGCGTTGTCGCACCGGATTACCGCACGCTGTGGCAGTGGTCGGTGGACGATCTGGCCGGATTCTGGCATGCGATCTGGGACTACTTCGAACTCGGCGAGATCGCCGGTGAGGTGCTCGCGAGCGCCGAGATGCCCGGCGCGCGTTGGTTTCCCGGCACCAAGCTGAACTACGCCGATCAGGTGGTGCGCCAGGCGCGCACCGATCGGCCCGCCATCGTGCACGCGCGCGAGGACGGTTCGCTGCGTGAGCTGTCCTGGGCCGAATTGATCGACGGCACGGCGGCTTTCGCGCGAACGCTGCGCTCGCTCGGCGTCCGCGCCGGTGACCGGGTCGCCGGATTCCTGCCGAATATTCCGGAGGCGGTCATCGCCTTCCTGGCCACCGCAAGCATCGGCGCGGTGTGGAGCGCCTGCGGTCAGGACTATTCTCCCAAGGCGGCGCTAGACCGGCTCGGACAGCTCGAACCGACGGTGCTCGTCACCGCCGACGGCTACCACTTCGCCGGTAAGGCGCACGACAAGCGCGCGGATATCGCCGAATTGCAGGCGGGCCTGGGCAGTCTGAAGGCCACGGTCGCCATCTCCCAGCTCGGCCTCGACGTGCCGAACGCGCTCGGCTGGGACGAGGCAGCGACCAATACCGATGGCGCGCTGATCGAAACGGTGCCGGTCGATTTCGATCATCCGCTCTGGATCGTCTTCTCCTCCGGCACCACCGGGCTGCCGAAGGGGATCATGCACGGCCACGGCGGCGTCGTGCTCGAACATCTCAAAGCCGTTGGCCTGCAATCGGATATCGGACCGGACGACACCTTCTTCTGGTACACCAGCCCGAGCTGGATGATGTGGAACTTCCAGGTGTCCGGCCTGCTGACCGGCGCGACCATCGTCTGCTATGACGGCAGCCCGACCCATCCCGAACTGGATTCGCTGTGGCGCATCGCCGCACAAACCGGGGCCACCGTCTTCGGCACGAGCCCCGGCTATGTGCTCGCCTGCATCAAAGCGGGCAAGGTGCCGCGCGCCGAGCACGATCTGTCCGCGCTGCGCACCGTCGGCATCTCCGGCTCCGCGTTCCCGGCCTCGTCGGCGCTCTGGTTGGGCGAGAACGCCGGTGAGCACGTGCAGGTCTCCTCGCTCAGCGGCGGCACGGATGTGGTGTCCGCGTTCGTCGGCGGTGTGCGCACGGTGCCGGCGTGGCCGGGCGAACTGTCGGCGCCCTACCTCGGCACCGCGCTCGACGCGTTCGACGAGAACGGCAAGCCGGTGCGCGGCGAGGTCGGTGAGCTGGTGATCACCAAGCCGATGCCGTCCATGCCGGTGCGTTTCTGGAACGATCCGGACGGAAAGCGTTATCACGACGCCTATTTCGATACCTTCCCCGGCGTGTGGCGGCACGGCGACTGGATCACCATCACCGAGCACGGCAGCACCCTGGTGCACGGCCGCTCGGATTCCACGCTCAACCGGCACGGTATCCGGATGGGCAGCGCCGACATCTACCAGTCGGTCGAGCAGCTGCCGGAGATCACCGAATCGCTGGTGATCGGCGCCGAGCAGCCCGACGGCGGCTATTGGATGCCGCTGTTCGTCGTGCTCGCGCCCGGCGCCGATCTCACCGACGAGCTGAAGGATCGGATCAAGGCGACCATCCGTGCCGAGGTGTCACCGCGGCACGTGCCCGACGAAATCCTGGTCGCCCCGGGCATTCCGCACACCCGCACCGGCAAGAAACTCGAGATCCCGATCAAGAAGCTCGTCCAGGGCGCGGATCCCGCCCGCGTCGTGGAACGCAGCGCCGTCGACGATCCGGCGCTGCTCGACTGGTACGCGGCCGTCCGCCCGGCGGCGCGGGCGTAACCCGATCCCGCTCCGTCATTCCGGCCGGTGGTCACCGGAATGACGGAGCCGGAATCGATCAGCGGTACCAGGTGTAATGCCCGCCCAGTGACGCACTGAAGATCGCGCACTGGGCGGCGCGCGCCTGTTGCAGGTTGCGCCGTTCCTCGGGGGTGAGGCGCATCCGGGCACGGAGGCGACGGACCGGCCCACTCAGCGCGGCCAGGACCGGGACGGTGTGCAGACGTGGGTGCACTGCGAACGTCATGACAAACTCCTCGAAAAGGCCAGCCGCCACAGCCGTTTTCCGCAACGGAGCAGCCACGCATCAGCGGGGCCGATTCAAACAGATATGCGGCCGCGGCGAGCCGGGAACGAAATAGTTACCGATCCCCTACTCGGATACGGATCATCGCCGAACTCCATTTCGTCCTCACCTCCTCGCCGCCAGGACGCCCACGCGTCACGATTCGCTGCCCCGCCCATGGTCGCCCTCCCCCGCGGTCCCGTCAAGCCACGTGAACACCGGCGCGGAACAGCTCCGCGTGCGGCCGAACCGGGCTCGGCGGCGCGGACCACGGCGGGTCGCGCTGAGTAGGGTGAAAAGATGCCGAAAGCTCTGCCGACCATCGATCTGTCCGCGCCGGTGTGCTGTGCGCCGGTGGCGGCGGCGCTGGTCGATGATGCGGCGGCGCTGGAGGTGGCGTTGCGGCTGAAGGCGATCGCCGATCCGGCCCGGGTGAAGCTGATGTCGCTACTGTTGACCACACCGACCGGTGAGCAGTCGACCAAGGATCTCGCGGCGGCGGTGGCACTGGCGGAATCCACGGTGAGCCACCATCTCGGCCAGCTGCGCAACGCGGGGCTGATCGAGTCGGATCGGCGCGGGATGAGCGTGCATCACCGCGCCCGGCGCGAGGCGTTGTCCGCGCTGTGCGTCGTCCTCGATCCCGGCTGCTGCCGTTGACTACCGCCGACGGCGGCCGTTGACCCAGCGGGCGGTCGGGCGGGATACGGCGCCGATGAGCAGCGCGATGGCAACCGCCAGAGAGACGCCGTAGGCGGCCTTCCCCTCGTCGAGGAAGCGACCGTTCAGCAGGTCGTACGCCGAGAACAGCACGGCGACAACGGATCCGATCACCACGAGGGTGCGTCCGGCGCGCCTGCGGAAGAACAGCATCAGCGCGCCGAAGCACAGGAATACGGCGGTCGGCACGAAGCCGAGTAGCTGCTCCATATCGCGGCGGACGTAGAACCGCTCGTAGGAGCTCACCTGGAGGTCGCTCACCTGAGGCATGAGGTCCGCACCCCAGTAGATCGCCCGCCAGACCGCGACGAGACCGGACAGCAGCGCCACCGTCGCCACGATCAGGCCGACGATCGCCGCGCTGACGCGCCCCTCGCCACGATCGGCCGGTGGCACGACAGCGGGATCGGCGGCCTGGTCGCGACCATGTCCCAGTTCGCGAGTCGGGACCGGTTCGCGAGTAGGCACCTTGTCGCGAGCCGGTGCGGTAGCCGGCCTCGGTTCCGCGGTCGGCCGCTGCTGGCGCGGTGCGGTGCGCTGGGGATTCATCATGGTCGGTGCGAGCCGACCGGGCCCGGTCCCCGGGCGGCCGGGATGGCCGAGGGTCAGCGCCTGCGCGAATTCCCGGCAGTCGCCGAATCTTTCGCCGGGCTGCTTCGCCATCGCCCGTTGGATGGCGCCTTTGAGCTGTGGTGAGACATCCGGACGGGCAAGTGGCGGAACAGGTTTGTTCAGATGACCGGCCACCACCTGACCGGGATTGGTCGCGGCGAACGGCGAGCGCCCGGCGAGCATGGTGTACAGCGTGCAGGCGAGCGAGTATT
This sequence comes from Nocardia sp. NPDC052566, assembly GCF_044547285.1. Taxonomy (NCBI): domain Bacteria; kingdom Bacillati; phylum Actinomycetota; class Actinomycetes; order Mycobacteriales; family Nocardiaceae; genus Nocardia; species Nocardia sp. NPDC052566. Next base: position 168,887 of record NZ_JBIUAF010000008.1, read on the forward strand.
GATCGCTGCGATGGTCGACGCGCTCACCGGACAGCTGCTCGGGTGAGGCGTAGGCCAGTGTGGCGGTGAAGGTTCCGGTGGAGGTCAGATGGGTGTTGGAATCCACCAGCCTGGCGATGCCGAAATCGGTGAGCACGGCACGCTCGGCCCGGCCCGCCTCCGAGGCGGACAGCAGGATATTGGCGGGCTTGATGTCTCGGTGCAGCACCCCTCGGCTGTGCGCGTAATCGAGTGCGGCGGCGGTCTCGCCGATGAGGCGCACCGCTCGCTCGACCGTCAGCGTGCGCGGATCGATCCGCGACGCGTCGATGCCCTGGATGTACTGCATGGCGATCCACAGATGTCCGGCATCGGAGCCGCGATCATGAATCCCGACGATTCCGGGATGATCGAGCCGGGCGATCACGTTGGCCTCCTGCTCGAACCGCCTGCGCAGCTCGGGATCGGCCGAGACCTCCCGGTTGAGCAGTTTGAGCGCGACCAGCCGTGGCAGCCGGGGATGCCGCGCGGCGTAGACGGTGCCCATCCCGCCGTGCCCGGCAACGCCCTCGATCAAGTACCCGGCGAACACCGTGCCCACCAAGGCGTCCACTTGAACCTCCCGCACCCACCGACGACCCTGGCAGCATATCGGTGCGCACGCGCAGGCGGGGCGGACGCCGGGACCGCCGCCGCCGGGCCGAGCCGGAGATCTATCGGCGGATCCGGCGGATCATGCTGCGCCACAGCGCCTTCTGCGTGCCGGTCAGTGTGGTGAGCAGGGCACCGCTGCGCTGGAACTCCGGTGTCAACCGGCCCATATCGACCAGCGCCTTGCGCTTCACCGCCGCTGACGCCTTGGTGACATGTCCCGCGTCGAACGGCGGCCGCGGATCGTATTCGATGATCAGCTGGATGGATTCGGCCTGCTCCCTGCCGAACATCTCACCGACCAGCCACAACGCCAGATCGATCCCCGCGGAAACGCCTGCGGCCGTCGCGATCCGGTCACCGTGCACGAACCGCGCCGTACGCTGCGGTTTCGCACCGAGCAGGCCGAGCGCCTTCTGCCCGCCCCAGTGCGTGGTGGCGGGCTGCCCGTCGAGCAGGCCCGCCCCGGCGAGAATCAGCGCGCCCGTGCATACCGACGTGGTCCAGGTGGTGGTCGCGTGGGCGGTCCGCAGCCAGTCGAGCACCCGGTCGTCACCGGCGACGCCGGTCGCGGCCGGACCGCCGGGCACCACGATGACATCCGGCGACGGCGTCTCCTCGAAGGTGTGCGTGGCGCCGAGGGCGAGCACACCGCTGTCGGTGAGCACCGGGCCGGTCTCGTGACCGACGAATCGGATCCGCGCACCCGGCACACAGCGCAGGACTTCATAGGGACCGATGGCATCGAGTGCCGTCATGCCCGGATAGAGGACGATGGCGATCTGCAGGTCAGCCATGCGACAGGCCCCCCTCGTCGGCTGTTCGGATACTCAGGACGGTAGCACAACGCCGACCCGACCATGTGAACTCTCATTCGCCTGACGCCACCGGCTGCCCACTGCCGGGATGTCGGTCTATGTGGCAACTTGTTCGGCACGGTTGCCGCTGCGGAGATGTTGCCCGCAACACACCGCGACCTGGGCAAATCATCAATCGGCCCCGCTCGATAACATGTCACGCATGAGTGTCGACAATCGCCGCACGGCGCATAAGGCTGTTACCGGCGACTCGGCACCCCGCGAGGTCCGGCGCAGGCCGAAGAATCGGCGGGCCCAGATCGCCGCCGCGTCCGCCGCGGCATTCGGCGCGCTCGGCTATCACGGCGTGAGCATGGAGGACATAGCCTCCGGGCTCGGCATCAGCTCGGCCGCGCTGTACCGGCACTATCCGAGCAAGTACGCGCTGTTCCGCGAGGAACTGCAGCGGGTCGGCCGGGCCATGACCGAATCCGTCGAGTTGCCCGAGGAGGCGGCGAACTGGCTTCCGGAGCGGCGGCTGCGCTATGTGCTCGACGCGCTGATCGCCGTGACGATCGAGAACCGCCCGACCGTCACGCTGGTCCGCTGGGAGGGCCGCTACCTGGAGCCGGAGGATCACACGGTCCTCATCGAGCAGCAGGACAAGGTGCTCGGCGCGCTCGGCGCCCACCTGAGCGCATTGCGGCCGACGTTGTCCGAGAACGACATTCGGGTACTGCGGCTTACCATGCTCAGCACCGTCACCAGCATCGCCGACCACCACGCGGCACTGCCGGCGAAATCACTTGCCCGCCTGCTCGCCGCGGCGAGCTGGGCGATCGCGGAGACCGAGCTGCCGCAGGAGCAGGCCACCGCGGACGCCCCGAACGCCATCGAGATCCCCGATTCGTTCAAACACGAACTGCTGCTGCACAAAGCGGTGCAGCTGTTCCACGACCGCGGCTACCCGAATGTCAGCGTGGAGGATATCGCCAGTGCCGCAGGGCTTTCCGCGGCCTCGGCGGTCTACCGCTTCTATCGGGGCAAGAGCGATCTGCTCGCCGCCGCGTTCCGCCGTGCGGCCGAACGCGTTTCGGGCGCGATCGGCCCGGCCGTCGCGGCGGCGGGCAACTGCGAGGACGCGCTGGTCAGCCTGATCGATCAGTACGTGACGGGCTCGTTCAGCGAGCGCGCGCTGACCTTCGTGTATTACACCGAGTTCCAGCATGTTCCGCAGGACGAGCGGACGGTGCTGCGCAACATTCAGCGACTCAGCGTCGAAGAGTGGGCCAGGCTGCTGCGCGATGTGCGACCGGAGCTGTCGCCCGCCGAGGCCAGGTTCCTCATCCACGCGGCCTTCGCCGTTGTCGTCGACCTCGGGCGCGCCTTCGGCTCCGAGCCGATGGCCGGACAGGCGCGGGTGGCGCTGCTGATGCAGGTCGTGCTGTTCGGCCGTCCCGCGCATTCGTGACCGGCGGCGCCTAGGCTCCGCAGGGCAATGTCGCTTTCGGCTATGTTACCGATCATTCACATCACTGTCTGAGTCAAAGTTGGTTGCTGAACTGGATACATAACCCTCTTCTGTGACCTCTAATTCAGTTCACCGGAAGGCGCGTAAGCCGGGTTTACCAAGCGTTCAATTGGGCTACCATCGCGGAGTGAGTGCCCAGGATCGCCAGGATGCGAATGCGCGGGTGATCCGCCGCAGGCCGCGCGATCGCCGGGCACAGATCGCCGCCGCGGCCGCCGAAGCCTTCGGCACCCTCGGCTATCACGGCGTCAGCATGGAGGACATCGCGGCGAGGCTCGATATCAGCTCCACCGCGCTTTACCGCCACTACCCGAGTAAGTACGCGCTGTTCCAGGAGGAGGCACTGCGCCTGGGCGCGCTCAGCGAGGACGCGGCGCGGCTGCCCGCGGACGCACGGGACCTGCCTGCCGCAGAGCGCCTCGGGCTGATCCTGGACGCGCTGATCGCGGCGTCGATCACCAATCGCCGCAGCGCCGCCCTTTTACGCTGGCAGAGCCGCTATCTGACCGACGACGACCGCGCGATCCTGCGCGACCGGTTGATCGCCACCGACGCGGTGATCCGCGGGCTGCTCACCGAAACCCGTGCCGGACTGCGTGGTTCGGATCGCGCGGTGCTCGCGGCCGCGGTGTTGAGCGTGATCGGCAGCATCTCCGATCACCAGGTCACCATCCCGGTCCGCACACTGTCGGCGCTGCTGCGCTCGGCCTGCGATGCCGTAACCAGCTGTGCGCTACCACCATTGGATGACAACGACGAAGCACCAAGCGCCACCGAGGTGCCGCTGACCTTCAAACACGAACTGCTGCTGCGCCGGGCGGTGCAGCTGTTCCACGAGCGCGGCTACCCCAATGTCAGTATGGAGGACATCGCCACAGCGGCCGGGCTACCCGCCTCGTCGGCGGTGTATCGCTTCTATCGCGGCAAGGGCGATATCCTCGCGGCCGCCTTCCGCCGTGCAGCGCAACGGGTTTCGTCGGCGATCGGGCCTGCCATCGCCGCGGCGGACGGACCGGGACAGGCGCTCGACACGCTGATCGAGCTGTACGTCGACGGCTCCTTCGCCGAGCGGGAACTGACCTTCGTGTACTACGCGGAGATCAGCAATGTGCCGAAGGACGACCGCACGGTGCTGCGCAATATCCAGCGGCTCAACGTGGAGGAGTGGGCCAAGCTGGTCGTCGGTGTCCGCCCCGAGCTCACCGCCGCCGAGGCGCGGATACTCGTGCACGCGGCGCTCGCGCTGGTCGTCGATCTGGGTCAGTGGTTCGGTCCGGACAACGCGCTCTGCTCGCGGGGCCGGGTGATCCGCCTGATGCGGACCATACTGTTCGACGCTTGACTGGCGCAGCCGGACGAAGCCCGGCCCAGACCGCGCGGCGCCTATGGCTGCGAAGGCTGGACGAGCGGCGAATTCATCTTGTTGACAAGCCATTTACCGTCGACGTTCACCATTCGCATCACCATGGACAGCTGCCCGGGCGCGGGTTTGCCGTTGGTCCCCAGACTGGTGATGGTCTGCCCGATCACCACGATCGCCTCCGCCGATGTCTCGTCGCCGGACTTGATGGCGCACTGGACATCGCTCACCCGCGACACCACCTGCGCCTGCGAGAGCGCCTCGCGCAGTTGCTTGCTCGTATCGTCGAACTGTTTCTTCCAGTCGCCGGTCGCGCCGTCGAGCACGGCGGCGACGAACGGATCCAGGCTCTTGGCATCGTAATTCGCCAGTACCGGAGCGTAGGCACAGGCGGCCTGGCGCGCGGATTCATGCGCGTCGATGATCGCCTTGTTGTCGCTGTTCTGCGTATAGAAGAACACCGCGGCGCCGACGGTGGCGCCGAACGCCACCGCGGCGGCACCGCGAAGCGCGACGGCAGTCTTGCGACCGGGCGCGCGAATCAATCGGAGCCGGTCGGCCACAACGGTTTTCGTCGATTCGATGGCAGGCGATTCCGCGACGGGCGCCTCGACCCCGTCGACGACATCGGTGACCTCGTCTGTGGGTTCGCTCATGATATTCACTCCTCAGTTGCCGAGTGGTGGACGGGACAGTTCGTTGCCGGTGACGCCGGGCGGCGGACCGGATCCGTTGTCCGGCACGTTCGGTCGCGGCGCGTTCGCGGAACCGCGCACCTGCAGCGCCGGATTGCTGGTGACGCAGTAGTTGTAGAGCCGCACTCTGGTATCGACCGTCTTGTCGGTCGGCACGAGGGGGATGGTGTCGTAGTCGCAGGTCGGTCGCGGCCACGGGTCGACGAGGGTGTAGTAGGCGTTGTCGTGTGCCGGGATTCCGATCGCCTCCGAGCCCAAGCGCAGTGCCGGGAACAGCGCGGCGATCGCGGGCGCGCGCAACTTCGCCGCCTTGGTGATCGCGACGAAGTTGGTGATCAGGTTGGTCATCGGATCCTCGGTATCGCGCACGATGCCGCCGAGCGTGGCCAGCTGGCCGGGCCCGAGCTCGAGTAAGGTGCGCACCTCCTGATCCGCCGCGGTCAACTGCTGGAACAGCGCGCTCGATCCGGTGGTCAGCGTGGTCAGATCCGGCTGCGCGTGCGTGGTGGTCTCGGCGATCACCTGCAGATTCGCGATGAGCCGGCGGGTCTGCGGCAGCAGGTCGGTCAGCCCGGCCATGGCGCGGCTGATGCCGGAGATCATGTTGCGCAACCGATCCGGGCCGCCGGCCAGCGCCTTGTCGAGCTCATCGATGATGACGTTCAACCGGCCCGGGTTCATACCGCCGATCAGCCCGCTCATATTGGCCAGCACCGACTGCACCGTCACCGGAACGGTGGTCTGCGCGCGGGCGACCACCGCGCCGTCGGCGAGATAGGGTCCGCTGTCGGCATCGGGACGAAAATCCAGGTACTGCTCCCCCGCCGCCGAGAGCCTGCCGACGGCGACCGTGCCGCCGACGGGAATCCTGATGGCGTCGTCGATTTCGGCGACGACGGCGACACCGTCACCGGCGACGCGCACCGCGTCGACCCGCCCGATCCTGGTGCCGCGAAAGGTGACGTCGTTGTTCGCCGCGATGCCGCCGGAGGAGGCCAGCTCGACGGTCACCGTGTACGTGCTCGGCAGCGGCTCGATCCGCAGTACCGCGGCGCCGAGGTAGGACACCCCGAGCACCAGCACCACGACCAGGCCGAGGTTGGCCACCGCGATCCGGCGGCGCACCAGCCATCGCCACAGCGGCGGATTCATCGACCGCCCCCTTGCAACCGGCCGAGCACCTTTTCCAGCACCTGCGCGAGGCTGCCGATGAACGCGGGAATGTCGCCGAGCTCGGGCGGCCTGCTGCCCTTCGGATCGGTCAGCGCGCTGATGCTCAGATAGGACACGGTGCCCGCGACGGCGAGCACCGGCCCGTCGAAGCTGGCCATCACGCCGGGATAGATGGCGTGCAGGTTGTCCAGCGTGCCCGCCAGGTTGTCGCCCATATCGGCGAAGCCGGACATCAGCCGCTGGATGCTGTCGAACAAGCTCAGGAATTCCGGGCCGGTGGTGTCGGTGAAATCGCCGAGCGCGGCCATGGTCACCGACACCTTGGCAACGAGATCTGAGATGCCCCTGTTGTTTTCGGCGAGCAACCCGATCAACGGCGGGAAGGTGTCCGCGGCGGCGCCCAGTTCGGTTTTGCGCCTGGCCAATTCACCGGTCAGCGCGTTCAGCCCGGTGAGCACGCCGTCCACGTCGGCGGTACGCCGGTTCAGCGCCGCGAGCACCTCCGTCAGCTCGGTGAGCAGGTGCGCCAATTGCGGTGCGCGCCCGGCGAACATCGAGTTCATCTCCGAGGTGATCCGCGCGGCCTGGTTGAGCCCACCGCCGTTGAGCAGCATCGAGATCGACATCATCAGCTGCTCCACCGAGGCTCCGGTGGCGGTCTGCTCGGCCGGGATGGTGTCGCCGGGGCGTAGCAGGTCTTCGCGCTCCTGCTTGGCGGGCAGCGTCATCGCGACGAACATGTCGCCGAGCGGGGTGGCCTGCCGCAGCTCGGCCGTCGTGCCCCTGGGCAGCCGGATATCGTCGCGGATCAGCATTTCCACGTCGGCGAGGAAGTTGGTACTGCCGATCGCGGTGACCATGCCGATATCGGTGCCGCCGATCTTGACGTGCGCGTGCTGCGGCAGGTTGAGCGCGTCACGGAACACCGCGTGCAGTGTGTATCCCGGTCCGCCGATGCCAGGGTTGGGCAGCGGCACATTGTCGACGGTCACCGCACACCCCGCCGTCGCGCCGAGCGTCGCGGCCGTGATCGCCACGGCGAGTGCCCTTTTCATTTCGTCAGCCCCAACAGCGCCGCGGTCAGCCCGAAGTCGGGGCCGAAGTCCGCGATCTTGCCGGTGCGGCAGCCGTCGACTCGCATCTGAACGCGCTCACAGAACAGCGAGAGCGCCTCGCCGTCGAGTACGGACTTGTCCAGCAGACCGTGCAGCCGTACGGCCCGCTGCTCGCGGCTGACCGCGTTGGACAGGTTCTGGAAGAACAGCGGACCGACATCGGTGATCTCGGTGAGGCCGCGGGCATTGGCCCGCATCTGCGCGGTCAGCGTGGTGAATCTGGTGAGCGCGCCGAGCAATTGGTCGCGGTTCTCGCCGACCACCGTCGCGGTGTTGGCGACGAAATCGTTGAGCTGCGTGAGCACCGCTTGCAAGCCGGGCGCCTGTTCACCCATCAGGCGCACCAGCTCGGTGAGCCTGCCGCTGAAATCGCGGACGGTCTGGTCGTTGTCGGCGATGATCTGGGTGATCTCGTTCAGTTTGACGATGGTCCTGGAGATCTGGTCACCGTTGGCCAGCGACACCTCGAAGGCCGAGGACAGCGCGTCCAGTGTGGCGCGCAGCTTGTCGCCGTTGCCGTCGAGCAGCGGGAACAGCACCCGGCTCGCCATCGGCCCGGTCTGATTGTCGCCGCGCAATGCCCGGCCGAGCTGGTCGAAGTTCTCCAGGATGCGATCGAGTTCGACCGGGGTGCGGGTGTGCTCGAGCGGGATGTGCGCGCCGTCGGTCAGCACCGGGCCGTCGCCGGTGTAGGCGGGGGCGAGTTCCACGTGCCGATTGGTGATCAGCTGCGGGGAGACCAGTGCGGCAACGACATCCGCGGGCACCTTGACACCCTTGTCGATCGACATCGTCACCTGGACGTAGCTGCCCTTGGCCGTCACCGTGTCGACCCGGCCCACCGGTACACCGAGTATGTCGACCTCGTTGCCCGCGTACAGGCCCGCGACGTTCTCGAAATCGGCACTGATGCGCAGATGTTCGCCGAGGTACTGGCGCGGCAGCGCCGTGAGGCTGTCCGGCACCAGCGCACATCCCGCGGCGAGGACGGCGGCCGTACACAGCACGCCGAGCTTCCAGAACTTCATCAACTGCACCCCTTGACCGCGGCGGCGAAACACATCCAGTTGTCCGGAAACACCCACGGCGCCCACACATCTCCGTACGGTCCGTTGCCGAGCGCATTGTTGAACTGCCGCAGCGCGACCGGCATGATCTCGTACAGCGCATCGAGGTTGTCCCGGTTCTTCTCCAGCCCCTCGGACATGGTGTTGAGACTGCGGATCAGCGGCCCGAGCTCGCCGCCGTTGTCCAGTCCCATCTGCTGCAGCAGCCGCGACAGATCGGCGACATTGTCGAGCAACTGCCGCAGCAGGTTCTGCCGCAGCGCGACGGCATCGCCGATGGCCTCACCGCGGGTGAGCAGCAACAGCACGCTGTTGCGGTTGTCCGACACCAGCGTCGAGACCTGGTCCATGCTCTTCAGCAGCAGATCCACCTCGTCGCGCCGGTCGTTGATCACCTTGGCCAGCGCGCCGATGCTGTTGAGCGCCTCGACGGTCAGCTGCGGCGAATCGCCCATCTGCTGGGTGAGCACATCCAGCGATCGGCGCAGCTTCACGGGGTCGATGCGCTCGATGCGCTCGAACGAGGACTTGTACACCGGATCGCGGACGATCTTGCCGAGGTTGTACGGCACCGAGGTCTGCGCGAGCGGAATACGGTTGCCCGCCAGTCCCTTTCCGTTCCCCGGCACCAGCTCGACATGCAGCTTGCCGAGGATCGTCGACATCTTGATCGCGGCGCGGGCATCCGGGCCGAGCCGCAGATCGCCGCGCACCTTCAACTCGACGAGCACCTTGGCGCCGTCGAGCCGCACAGTGCGCACCGTACCGACATCGATGCCGGACACATCCACCGACGCGCCCGCCCGCAGCCCGGCGGCCTGCGCGAATTCCGCCTGAATCGTCTTGTCGCCCAGTCTGGCCTGCGACAGCACGCTCGAACCGACCAGCAACAGCAGCACCGAGCCCGCCGCGGTCACCCCGAGCCACAGGAAGCGGTTGCGCGGCAGTCGAAACCGCCGGACCCGATCGAGCAGCGTCGTCATCGGCACACCTCCGAATGCGAATTGCCGCCCACCTGGGAGAACAGCCCCGGTGGCAACACGACGCCCCACAGCGACACGTCGAGCGAGCAGAAGTAGGCGTTTCCGTATGCGCCGTTGCCGGTGAACCTGGCCAGCGCGTTGAGCACGGTCGGCAGTTCGACCGCGGCCTGATCGAGCGAAGCGCCGTTGAGCAGCAGCAGCGCGACGCCGTTCGTCGCATCCCGCTGCGCCTGGGCCAGACCGGGTTTGACCTGCCCGATCAGCCTGGCCAGCGCGTCGGTGGACACGGCGACCTGCGCCACCGACGATTTCAGCGATTCGCCCTGGCTGTACAGCGCCTCGACCAGCGAACGGGCCTGGGTGATCAGCGTTTCCAGTTCACCGCTGCGATGGGCGAGACCGCTGATGACGCTGCTCAGATTGCCGATCACATCGCCGAGGATCTGATCGCGCTGCCCGAAGGTGCCCGCGAGCTGCGCGGCCTGAGTGATCAGCGCGCTGAGCGAGACGTCGTTGCCCTGTAGCGCCTGAATCAGCGTCTCCGACAGCGAGTTGATCTGATCCGGCTGCAGCACGCTGAACAGCGGCTCGAAGCCGGACAGCAGCGCGGACACGTCGAACGACGGCTCGGTGCGCGCCAAGGGAATCGCCGAACCCGGCGCCATCTCCTGCCCGCCGCCGCTGCCCGGTACCAGCGCGATATAGCGCTGCCCGATCAGATTCTGATAGCGGACAAGGGCTTTCGTGGTGGTGGTCAGCCGCTGCCGGTTCTGGATGCGGAAATCGACCTTGGCCCGGTAGTCGCCGTCGAAGCCGATCGCGTCGACCCGGCCGACCCGCACGCCCGCCATCCTGATGTCGTCGCCGACGCGCAGGCCGAGCACATCGGTGAACGTCGCGGAGTAGGTATCGGTATCCCCGCTGACCGAGCGCTGCAGCGTCGACCAGATCGTGTAGGTGAGCAGTATCGCCACGACGGCGAACAGGCTGAAGCCGATCAGCGCCCTTCCTGATTTCATCTCAGCGCCCGCCTCCCTCGGTCACGGTCAGCGAGCCGCCCGCGAGCACCGGCGAAAGCAGCAGGTACTGCGCCATATTCGGCGTTCCACCGACGATGGCCGCCACCGCGTCGGACCCGCGCAGCGCGGCGGGCGCCGCGACTCGTGGGCCCACTGTCGCCGACGCGGGCGCGGTGATACCGGGAATCGGCGGCAACCCGGGCATGGTCAGACCGGGTATCGCCGGGAGTCCGGGCAGCTGCGGCGCGATGACCGGCGCCGGACCCGCCGACTCGAGCCACTGAGGCCGCAGCTGGGCCGGAAACTCCTGCGGTGGCGCTACTTCGGGGATGGTCGGACCGCCGCAGCGCGGCCCGGCCATCGCGCCGTAGCGCGGGCAGTCCTTCGCCGTGTACTGCTGGAACGGCGTGAACGACACGTCCATCTTCCACACCATCTGCCTGCCGGGCCCGTAGTGGAATACCGAGCGCAGCTTGCCGAGTGCCACATTGAGATTGGCCGCCGTCTCCGGAATCGCCCTGGCATCCTCGGCCAGACTGCCGAACAGCTCGTCGACGCCGGCCACGAACTCCTTGCCCGAGTTGGGATTCCGCGCGAAGAGCGAGTTCACCGAATCGACCGCGCCACCCGCGTTGGTCAACAGGGCGATCAGCCGGTCCCGCCGCTCGGTCAGCGTGCGCGCGGTGGTCACCGACTCCGACAGCACGCCGACCAGGTCCGGCGCGGAGGCGCTCAATGCCGATGCGGCCGCACCGAGATCGCCGAGCAGGGTGCCGATACCGGGTATGGCACGCACCTCGGTGAGCCAGGTGTCCAGCCGCTCGATGGTCGAACCGGGCACCCGCGCGGACGGATCGAGCGCGTCGGCGAGGGTGGCGAGCACCCGGCCCAGTTTCTCCGGCTGGATGTGGTCGAGCACGTCGCGCAGCACGCTGAGCGTGGTCTGCAACTGCACGGTAGCCGCACTGGTGTCCTCGGGTATCCGCGCGCCCGCGCGCAATGTCTCGGCAGCGCGCCCGTTGTCGACGAGTTCGATGGCCGTGACGCCGAAGATGTTGCTCGGGATCACCCGCGCGGTCACATTCGCCGGAATCATGCCAGCCACATCGGGTTTCAGGTCCAGAGCGGCCTGTTGGCGTTCACCCTTGGCCATCACCTCCACCGCGGCGACCGAACCGACGAGCATGCCGCGGAACTTCACGTCGGCGTGCGCGGGCAGCCCGTCACCGGTACTGGTGAGCACCGCGACGACCGGCACCGTGTCGTCGAAGCGCCCGGTGTAGCGCAGGCCGAGCAGCGCGAGTGCCAGCGCAGTCGCGGCGGTCATCGCCAGGCCGGCGAGGGTCAGCTGTCGTGCGGTGGGGCCGCGTCCGCTGGGATCGAGGATCATCGCCGCGCCTATCCGGAGATCCGGAATCCGGGGTCGATGCCCCAGATCGCCAGGGTCAGGAACAGATTGGCGAACACCATGACGACGATCACCATCTTGATCGCGCGCCCGGCCGCCTGGCCGACGCCTTCGGGTCCCCCGCTGGCGATGTAGCCGTAATAGCACTGGATGAAGGTCGACAGCAGCACGAACACCATCACCTTGAGCAGCGAGTAGAAAACATCTGGGCCGTTGAGGAATTGGAAGAAGTAGTGGTCGTAGGTGCCCGCCGAGGTACCGCCGAGGAACAGCACCGCCAGCTTGGTCATCAGGTAGGCGACCGCGAGACCGACGCTGTAGAGCGGGATGATGGTCAGCGTCGCCGCGATCATCCTGGTTGTCACCAGGTACGGAAGCGGCCGGATGGCAATGGATTCCAGCGCGTCGATCTCCTCGGCGATGCGCATCGCGCCGAGCTGCGCGGTGAACCGGCAGCCCGCCTGAATGGCGAACGCCAAAGTGGCCAGGATGGGCCCGATCTCGCGCGTGGTGGCGAATCCGGAGATCGCGCCGGTCAACGGGTTCATCGTCAGCAGGTTGAGGGCGGTGTAGGACTCCATGCCGACGGTGATTCCGCCGAAGCCGCACAGGATGATGACGACACCGACGGTGCCGCCGCCGACGATGAGCGAGCCGTTGCCCCAGCCGACATCGGCGGTCAGCCGGAGCACCTCCTTGCGATAGTGCTTCAGCGCGAAGGGAATCGCCGCGACCGCCTGAAAGAAGGTGATCGCCTGGTGCCCGAGCCGCCGGTTGGCCCGCACCGGAATACGCGCCACCTCGCCCACCGCGCGAACGGGTCGCAGCACGGGCGGGGTGTATCTGGTGCCCATCTCAGATCACCTTCACCGGGAAGAGCGTGTTGTAGAGCTGCGTGATGATGATGTTGGTGGCGAACAGCATCAGCGCCGAGTTCACCACCGCCGAATTGACCGCGTTGGCCACGCCGCCCGGTCCGCCCCTGGTGTGTAAGCCGGTGTCGCAGGCGATGATCGCGGTGATCGCGCCGAAGACGGCCGCCTTCACCAGCGCGACGATGAGATCATCGGCCACCGCGAACGAGGCGAAGGTGCTGATGAACGAGCCCGAAGTGCCGCCCTGGGCGTACACATTGAACAGATAGCCGGTGGCGAACCCGACGAAGACCACGAACCCGCACAGCAGGATGCTCACCAGCACCGCGGCCAGTAGTCGCGGCGCGACCAGCCTGCGGATCGGGTCGACGCCCATCACCCGCATGGCGTCGATCTCCTCGCGGATGGTGCGCGAGCCGAGATCGGCGCAGATGGCCGACCCGACGGCGCCCGCGATCATCAGCGAGGTGACCAGCGGCGCGCCCTGCCTGATGATGCCGAGCCCGCTCACCGCGCCGATGAAGGTCGTCGCGCCCACCTGGTTCACCAGCGAGCCGACCTGGATCGAGACGACCACCGCGACCGGTATCGCGACGAAGACGGTCGGCGCGGCCGACACATTGGCCATGAACGCGCACTGCTTGATGAACTCGTGGAACGGAAACCGCCGGGCGAACAGCGCGCGGAACATCTCCAGTACCGCGTCGCGCCCCAAAGTGACCTGGCGGCCGAGCGTTTCGAGCGACCGCTGCGGATGCCTGCGCCACAGTCCCTTGACGTCCTCGACGGCCTGCTCGAGATCGGTCCGCCCGCGTGGTTCTTCGGTGGTCGTCATCGCGCACCCGGTGCGGCGGTGCCGGTCAGCTGGTGGTCGAGCAGGACGAGCAGGTAGCCGAGGACGGCGATACCGGCCGCGGCGGCGCTCAGCACGGCGAGCCACAGCCCGAGCCGCAGCACCGGATGCACGCGCGTGCGCCCGCCGAGGATCTTGACGCAGATCACCAGGATGTCGATGAGCCGAACGAGAATCATCATCAGGTCATGCACACATTCGCGAAGGTGAGCACCGGCCAGCACACGATCGAGCCGAGGAACGAGATCACCACGTCGATGCCGTGCATGGTGCGCAGGTGACCGGTGTGCGTGAGCGTCCAGATCAGGCCGATGAGGCAGTAGGGGACGGCGAGGATGATCAGGGTGCCGAGGAACTCGGAGACCTTCATCTCGTAGCTGAACAGTCGATCCAACCGCTCGAGCATGTGCGTCCTTCCGTCGGCCGATCCGCGGTGACCGGCCCGTCATGGGCGCATATGTTACGCACAATTCTTCTCGTTGAGGAAGAACTTGAGCACACTTCCTTCATTCAATATCCGCATACGCAGCGCGAAGATGTCATACAGTGCATGTAGTCGCTAAGAATGATTAGTAACATAGCGAGCAATCGCGCCCGTGGGAGAAGGATCAGGATGACCGCCGCCGCTCAGCCCTCGGATCGCCGTGACACCGCCATGCTGACCAAGGACCGCACCCGCATCCCCATCGACGCCACGCACCGGCCGTTCACCAAACGCCCGGTGCGGCTCACCGACGCGCTCGACTTCTGGTCCTTCGCGGGCGCCGCCGCCAATGTGGTGATGCAGATGGCCAGGCCCGGCGTCGGCTACGGCGTCGCGGAGAGCCGGGTCGAATCCGGTTCGCTGATGCACCATCCGTGGAAGCGGGCACGCACCACCACCCAGTACCTGGCTGTCGCCATCCTCGGCACCGAGGAGGAACGTCTCGCCTATCGCGAAGCGGTGAATGTCGCGCACCGGCAGGTGCGTTCGGCACCGGACAGCCCGGTGAAGTACAACGCCTTCGACCGCGACCTCCAATTGTGGGTCGCCGCATGCCTTTATATCGGTTTCGAGGACACCTACCAGCTACTGCAGGGCAGGATGAACGACGAGCAGGCCGAGGCGTTCTACGCCTCCTCCTCGACCCTCGGCACGACACTCCAGGTCACCGAGCAGATGTGGCCCGCGACCCGCGCCGAGTTCGACCGCTACTGGAACGCGGCGAGCGAGCAGGTGGTCATCGACGACTACGTGCGCGGCTACCTCGACGACCTGCTGAACCTGCGGATGATCCACTGGTATCTGCGGCTGCCGTTCCGGAACCTGTTGAAATTCCTCACGATCGGCTTCCTGGCACCGATCTTCCGCGAACAGCTCCGTATCGAATGGACACCGGCCGACCAGCGCCGCTTCGAGCACCTGTTCGTCTTCGTCGCCTTCGTCAACCGCTTCATCCCCCGATTCCTGCGGCACGGCGGCACCCATGTCCTGATGGCCGATGTACGCCGCAGGATTCGCACGCAGCGCAAGCTGCTCTGAGCGCGACTAGGGCCGGGCGTAGTGCGCTCGCCGAGCGCCTAGCGCACCGGGTAGCGCCGATCGACGAGGTCGAACATATTGGGTTGGCCGGCGCGGTAGAGCGCCTGATCGATGAGTTTGAAAGGCTCCCATAGGGGTTGGACGAAGCGGCCCTGAATGCGCGCCGCCGGTGCGGGTGAGCCCGACGCGTGCAGCACCGCATTGGCCGCCAGCCTGCCGCCCTCGTTGGCACCCTCCATGCACGCCACGTTGATCTGCGTCTTAATCCAATCCCCCGCGAGGAAGAGGTTGTCGATGCCGGTGACGGCGTCCGGGCGCGCGGACCACGAGCCAGGGTTCTGGATGAAGATCGGATCGTCGTAGCCGACCTCGGGGGTGCCCGCCCCGGTGAGGCCGGGATCGAGCAGCCAGGAATGCACGATGCCGTCGGGCAGGCGGACACCGTTCTTGCCGTCGACGTGCGCCCTGATCTGCGCCCAGGTCTCGATGGCGAGTTCCTCCGGCGTGCACTGCGCCGCGGACTTGCCGTTGTAAGTACCCGGCAGGTCCCAGGTCGAAATGATCGCGGACAGCACGTCTTTCACGGTGCCATCGCCGTAGCTCGGCAGCGGCCGCCGCCAGAACTGGGCCTGGCTGATCGAGGTCAGGCCCCACGGTGCGTCGTTGTAGCCGACGTGGCCGTTGGCCAGATCCATTCGCTCCCTGAGGAAGAACTGGATG
Organism: Nocardia sp. NPDC052566; assembly: GCF_044547285.1. Classification (NCBI taxonomy): domain Bacteria; kingdom Bacillati; phylum Actinomycetota; class Actinomycetes; order Mycobacteriales; family Nocardiaceae; genus Nocardia; species Nocardia sp. NPDC052566. Next base: position 184,635 of record NZ_JBIUAF010000008.1, read on the forward strand.
CCGACCATCCAGGCGTTCTGCAGCTCACGCACGCCGGCCAGCGCGGGATCGGCGGCGAGCAGGTCGTCGGAGAGCAGCCCGGCGAACTGCTCGAGCGGAATCGCGGCGAGGTAGTGGTCGGCCTCGACGGTGTGCGTGCCGTTCACGGTCGCCTCGGCGATGTGCGCGCCGTCGGTGCGCAGACCGGTGAGCCGTTGGCCCAGCTGGAAAGTCACGCCGATCGAACGCAGATAGTCGACCCACGGGTCGATCCACGCCTCGGTGGTCGGGCCGTTGAGCACCCGGTCGTTGCCCTTGGTGTCGATATCGTTGTTGAGACCGAGCAGCGACCAGACGTACTCCTCACCGACGATGCCGATCGAATGTGCGCTGCAATTACGGGATTTGGTCGCGACCAGCTCGCGAATGAAGCCGTCGCCGAGGAAGCGGTTGTACTCCGGCGAGGAGTTGTCGAGGCGGGCGAAGTCGGTCCAGGTCATCCGCTCCCACTGGCCGAGTTTGCGTTCGGTGCAGCTGGTGACGTAGACCCCGAGCCGTTCCGCCGCGAAGATCGCCTCGTGCGGCGGCAACCGGAACAACGTCTCGAATCCCGCCGCGACGGAATCGGCGAACGCCTGCGGTGTCATCGGCGTCCGCGAGGGTGGCAGCGGAAACAGCAGCGGCACAGTGAGATTGCTGCGGCCGACGCCCGCGATCATCGCGGCGTTCAACCGGACCAGGTTGTCCCAGGTTCCATTGACGTTGCCGGGGAACGGAATTCGGCGCATCGTGTCCGGCAGGTTGTGATAGAAGCCGAAGAAGCTGCGGAAGCCGTGCTCACCCGGCAACCCGTCGGGGGCGTAGACGCTACGAGCCTTGCCGCCGAGCGTATCCCGCATTTCGTACACGGTGACCGCGAATCCGCGCTCGGCCAGCTCGTGCGCGGCGGTCAAACCCGCTGGGCCGGCGCCGAATACGGCCACCGAACGCCCCGGCGATTGCCCACCGGCCCGGCCGCCGGTCGGCGCGAGCGTCATGGCCGCCCCGGTCAGTGCTGTCGCTTTCAGGAATGCGCGCCGTCGCATCGTTGGTCACCCGACCTTCCGGCCCGTGGCACCCCTCGCACCTCGGGCTCGCTACCTGGATGTCAGAGTATGTTAATGAACATTCTTCCGCAGCCAAGGCAAATCAAAGGCGCATCAGGCTGTGAATGTTCATAACAAATCTCCAGATAGTAGGAGCATGGGGCGAGGCTCGGCAGCCTGGCCATCCCTCGGTACCGCCGAGCCCCGCCGCCCATCCGACGCGCTGCCCGACCACCGGCGCCCTCGCGTCGGCTCACCGGGCCGCTTCAGCGCCGAGTACGGGTTCGGGTGTGGCGCACCGCCTAGAGTCGGGGGCATGCAGCAGCGCCGCGAGTATCGCGGGCCCGCGGATCTGCGGGCCATGCAGGAGCTGACCCAGCGACTATGGTCGCGGTCCAGCTCGCATCATGTCGGCGATCTCGCGTGGGGGCGGTTCATGTTCACCGCGGAATCGGACGACTGGCCGATCGCACTGTGGGAGAGCGACGGCCGCGTGGTCGGGTGGGGCTGGGCGTGCCTGCCCGACGATCTCGAATTGCAGGTAGATCCCGCCTATCCGCAGGTGCTCGACGAGATACTCACCTGGTTCGACGAGGTGGCCGACGGCGGCCCGCGCGAGATCACCGTGCTCGACGCGGAGGTCGAGGTGATCGCGGCCCTGGTGGCCAACGGCTACCGCAGGCGCGACGATGCGCCGTTCTTCGCCTACCACGCACACGATCTGGCGAACCTGCCCGCGCCCGAGCTGCCCGCCGGATTCCGGCTGCGCGCCGTGCGCGGCGCCGACGATCTGGCCCACCGCGTCTCCGTGCACCAGCTGGCCTGGGAGTCCGAACGAGTCACCGCCGAGTCCTATGGTGCGGTGATGGCGGCCTGGCCCTACCGCGCCGACCTGGACTGGGTGGTCGAATGCGCGGACGGCCGGTTCGCCGCCTACTGCCTGATCTGGCTGGACCCGGTGCATCGCGTCGGGCTGATCGAGCCGGTGGGCACCGCCCCCGAATTCCGCCGCCGCGGCCTGTCGCGCGCGGTGTGCCTGGCGGCGTTGCATGCGCTCGAGGCCGCAGGGGGACGCTCGGCGGTCGTCTATCCACGGGGTGACGCGGGTTACCCTGTGCCCCAGATTCTGTACCGTGGACTGGGGTTCGCGCAGTACGCGAGAACCCTGGCCTACACATCGAAATCCTGATGTCCGGTATTGGCCTTCCCATTGGTTGCCCGCCCGAAATCGGCCTACGTTCGAGCGGGTCGCGACGCGATCTCGCTCATCAACCGAAGTGGAGCACACCTCATGGCCAAGATTCTTTTCGTACTGACCGGCACCGACCGCTGGACCCTCGCCGACGGCACACCGCACCCGACCGGCTTCTGGGCCGAGGAGTTCGCGGTGCCGTACGAGGCGTTCAAGGCAGCGGGATACGAGATCGCGGTCGCCACTCCCGGCGCTGCGACACCCACCGTCGACCAGGGCAGCCTCGCCGCGGGTGCGAACGGCGGCCAGGACGGGGCCGACCGGATCGCCCGCATCCTCGCCGAAAGCTCCGAACTGCGGAATCCGCTGGCGCTGAAGGAAATCGACCTCGCCGAGTACGCCGCCGTCTTCTACCCCGGCGGCCACGGGCCGATGGAGGATCTCGCGGTCGACGCCGAATCCGGCGCATTGCTCACCGCCGCACTGGAATCCGGTAAGCCGCTCGCCGTGCTGTGCCACGGTCCGGCCGCACTGCTCGCCGCGACCACCGCCGATGGCGGCAACGCATTCGCCGGGTACACCCTCACCGGATTCACCAATGCCGAAGAGACACAGGCCGGTTTCGCCGACAAGGCGAAGTGGTTGCTGCAAGATCGTCTCGTCGAGATCGGCGCCGACTACCGGGCCGGGGAGCCGTGGGCACCGCACGTTGTGGTCGACCGCAATCTCGTCACCGGACAGAATCCGGCCTCCTCGGCCGAGGCGGCCGCAGCGGTGTTGAAGAAACTGGGCTGATCCCGAAAGGATCTCGTATCCATGAGCACGCATGCCGATCCTCGTCCCGCCGATGCCTCCGGCACCTTCGCGATCGGCGGTGAGCTGCCCGTGCACCGGCTCGGCTTCGGTGCGATGCAGCTGACCGGCCCCGGCGTCTGGGGTGATCCGAAGGACGGGGACGAGGCGGTACGCGTGCTACGCCGCGCGGTCGAGCTCGGCGTCGACTTCATCGATACCGCGGACTCCTACGGCCCCTTCGTCAGCGAGCAGTTGATCCGAAAGGCATTGCACCCCTATCCCGATGGTCTGGTGATCGCGACCAAGGGCGGGCTGACCAGATCGGGCCCGAGCGATTGGCGGCCGGTCGGCAGGCCCGAATACCTGCGGCAGCAGACCGAACTCAGCCTGCGCCACCTCGGCGTCGACCGGATAGACCTGTACCAGCTGCACCGCATCGATCCCCGCGTGCCGCTGGCCGATCAGCTCGGCGAGCTGGCACTACTGCAGGGGGAAGGCAAGATTCGGCATATCGGCGTCTCGCAGGTGAGCGTCGAACAGCTGCAGCGGGCGCGCGAGATCGCCACCATCGTCTCGGTGCAGAACCTGTACAACGTGGCCAATCGCACCGACGAGGACGTGCTGGACTACGCCGAGCGGTCGGGCATCGCCTTCATTCCGTGGTTCCCGCTGGCCACCGGTCACCTCGCCGGCCCAGGCGGCCCGCTCGAGTCCATCGCACGCGAGCACGGCGCCACGCCTGCACAGCTCGCACTGGCGTGGCTGCTGCGCCGGTCACCGGCGATGCTCCCGATTCCGGGCACCGCGAGCGTCGCGCATCTGGAGGAGAACATGGCGGCCGCCCTGATCGAGTTGTCGGACAACGACTTCGCGACACTGTCGGCCGTGGCCTGAACGGTTCCCGCCTGAACGGTTCCCGCCTGAACGGCCGGACCCCCGCCGGTACCGAACCTTCCCTGTGTCCGGCACCGGCGAAGCTTGTGGTACCCAGCGTACTAGCGGGCACCGACAGGTCCGGGCGAGCTGTACCCCCGACAGATACAGCTCACCCGGCACCGCCGCTTCGTTGGACCGTACCGGTTCACGCGACCGGGTATCGGTGCAAATCCGCAACCGAACGCATCGTATTCGACACGCACCAAATGTGAGCCGCGAACATTTTACTTCGGCGGATCGAGCATGCCCGCGGCCTGTTCCGCGATCAGCACCGCAGTCGCCTGCGGGCCGCGACTCAGCGGCACCGGAACGATCGACAGGTCCGCGACGGACAGCCCGGTGACACCGTGCACCCGGCAGTACTCGTCGACCACCGCGCGCTCGTCGTCGGCACGACCCATCCGGCAGGTACCCGAGAGGTGCTGCGAGGTACCGAGATTCGCGCGCAGCCAACGATCGGCGGGCCGCCCGGCACGCGACGGCATCGGATCGGCCTGCCTGGTCCCCGGCATCTTCGCCAGCGCCTCCCGCGCCAGCGCGACCGCCTCCCGCAGGTGCACGCGATCGTGCTCGGCCGCGAGGTAACGGTGGTCGATGACCGGCGGCACCGCGGGGTCGGCGCTGCGCAGCCGCAACGCTCCACTGGCGTGCGGGCGCATCGACGCCACACCGAGCCGCTGCAGCCCGGGAGTGAACGACATTGTGTACGGCCGCATTTCGATATCGCCGCATTCGAGCACGTACTCCAGCGCGACGGTATCCGCCGCGGAACCCACCGCATCGCGATGATATTCGACGCCGATCTCCGGATGATCGCTGAACCACTCACCCACCGGCGCGGCATGCACCACCGGAATACCCAGTGCACGTAGCTGTTCCGGATTTCCGATACCGGAGCGCAGCAGCAGCGCGGCCGATTCCACGGCGCCGGCGCACAGCACGATCCGGTCGGCGTACACCGTCTCGGTCCGGCCGTCACGCACACAGTCCACGCCGATCGCGCGCGTGCCGTGAAATCGGAGGCGGGTCACCCGCGTAGCGCCCGCCACGGTGAGATCGGGCCGATCCAGCGCGGGCAGCAGATAGCTCGACCCGGTATCCACGCGCCTGCCCCGATCGACATTGCACGGCACCGGGCCGATCCCGTCGGACGGCTCCGTACCGGGCAGCGCGTTCAAATCCGCGATGGCGGCGAACCCGAGTGCGGCGGCGGCCGCGGCGAATTCGGCGCTCAGCGGCGCCGGATGCGCTACGCGGCGCACGGTGATCGGCCCTGACCTGCCGTGGCCCGGCCGGTCGCCGTAGTCCAGATCGCGCTCCATGCGCCGATAGGCGGGCAGCACCGCGTCGAACGACCAGGCCGAAGCCGAGCCGCCGAGCACACCGCTCCACGCGGCGAAGTCCGCCGCGATGGCGCGCACGAAGTAGCCGCCGTTGACCGCGCCGGAACCGCCGATCACCCTGCCGCGCACCAACTGTCCCGCCACCCCGGACGTCAGCGTCGCGTCGTAACGCCACAGCCACGGCGCGTCCGGAGCCAGCGGCAGCCTGGTCGCGTCGAGCAACTCGGCAGGCGCCCGAGCCGCCCCCGCTTCCAGCAGCAGCACCGAATGCCCTGGCTCAGCGCTCAGCCGAGCCGCGAGCACACACCCCGCCGTGCCGCCGCCGACGATGAGTGTGCCGACCACGCCGTCGATCCGATCAGTGCGGCGCGGTGGGTTTCAGCGCCTCGACGCTGCGGGCACGGAAGGCGCCGAGCCACAGACCGGTGCCGTAGGCGATATCGTCGAGCCGCTTGTACGCCACGTAGCGCACGGGATCGAGCCCGCCCACGTCACGGTGGGTGAACCAGTCGGCCAGGCCGTCCGCGACCGCCATGGTCACCGCGATCCGCCGAATTCGCCTGGACGCCAGCATCGCCAGCAGCGTGACCGGCCAGTAGTGCCTGCACATCGCCGAGGCCAGCCGCCACAGACCGGCGAAGAATCCGCGCGAGAGGTAGATGGCGGCGATCCTGGTCGAGTTGTCCACCCCGGCGAATACCCGGCGTAGTCGGACCAGCGCGGTGGCCAGCGTGATCAGCCCGCCGAAGAGCCCCCACTTGGACAGCGTGGCGAACAGCAGTGCGGCGAGCACCGTCCAGGACGGCACCGACAGCGGCGAGACCATCCCGGTGTGCCGCTCGCCGAGCGGCGCCGCCCCGGTGCCGTAGAACAGCTTTCGGCCGAACCAGGAACGGAAGGAGACCCGATGGTCGTGCGCCACGTGCGCGGCGGGCTCATAGCGCAGCCGCCAGCCCGCCTGCTCGAGCCGCCAGCACAGATCGACATCCTCGGCGACGTGCATCGACTCGTCGAACCCGCCCTGCCCGAGCAGCGCCCTGCGGCGGACGAGCAGCGCCGCGCTCGGCACGTAGGACACCAGCCCGCGCGACTGCACCGCCGACTCCCGCCTGCCGAGGTCGAGTGAGCTGCGGGTGTGCTCATAGCGGGCCAGCGCGTTGGACTCCGGGTCGAGCGCGACGATGCGCGGGGCGACCAGCGCGACCTCGGGATCGCTGAAATGCCCGAGCATCACCTCCAGCCAGCCGCTGCGCGGCACCACGTCGGAGTCGAGGAAGGCGACGAACTCGGTTGTCGCCGCCCGCAATCCGGCATTGCGCGCGGCCGCCGGCCCCTGCTTGCGGTCGTGGCGCAGCACGGTCACCCGGCAGCGGGTCCCGCGATTGCGCGGAATCCGCACCGGCTGGTCGGAGCCGTCGTCGACGACGATCACGTTGTGCCCGCGCAGCGCGGCGAGCAGGCGGGCGAGCCCGTCGGCGTTGTTGTGCAGCGGGACAATCACGGTCACGTCCTCCGGTGAGGGCAGCAACCGCGGACGCGGGTTGGCCACACCGGAGTCGAGTAGCCGTCTGGCGACGACAGCGGACTTCGGACCGGTCACCTCGAGGTACCCGTCGCCGATCATCTCGGCGGCCTCCGGGGCAAGCCGCAGCAACCTGGCGGGTGAGCCCCCGATCAGGATGCGTCCCCCGGAGTATGCGCGTACCCGTGGATCGATCCGCACCCCGAATCCGTCGGGAAGGCGATCATGGCGCATTCCTGGCATGCTAGGCGGAGATTCGCGCGCGGGCATCATCGGGCCGGTAAAAAGGAAAGAAATCCATACGAATCCGATTGCGCGCGTCCGCAAGACTCGCCGCCAGCGAACGCCGAGCAGCCGTCACCGGCACCATTGCCACCTCTGGCAATCTTTCGGCAAACGCCAGCTCGGCGGGCCATCGCCTAGCCGTCCCGCGTCATGCCAGCGGACTTTCGTCGCACGCGCGCGACGGCCGCCGCACCGTGAGAGTCAGTGGGACCGGACCGGATTTGTGCGCGCCGGGTTTGCGCGCCGCGCCGCGCCGGGAGTGGTCGACCGAGGAGCGCGGAATCGTCCGGCCCGCGTCCGCCAGCGCCGCCTCGCCGTAGCCCTGCACGCATTCCGGATCGGGTCCGTCGGCGGGCAGCCCGGTGAAGAACTTCGCCGCCATGCAGCCGCCGCGGCAGGCGTCGTAGTGCGCGCAGCCGGAGCAGGCGCCGCCGCCGCTCGGCGCGCGCAGCTCGGTGAACAACTCCGACGTCGCCCACACATTCTGAAAACCACCGTCCGCCACGACATTTCCGGCGTGGAACTTCTCGTGGATGGCGAACGGGCAGGCGTACACGTCGCCGAGCGGATCGACAAGGCAGACCACCCGGCCCGCGCCGCACATGTTCAGCCCGGGCAGTGACTGGCCGAACGCGGAGAGGTGGAAGAACGAATCACCGGTGAGCACGCCCTCGCCGTTGCGCAGCAGCCAGTCGTAGAGCACCCGCTGCTGCTCCTGGGTCGGATGCAGCTCGTCCCACACGTCCGCGCCACGGCCGGAGGGCCGCAGGCGCGTCAAACGCAGTGTGGCGCCGTACTTGTCGGCGATCGCGCGAAACTCGTCGAGCTGGCCGATATTGTGCCTGGTCGCGACGACAGAGAGCTTCGCGTCCTTGAAACCCGCCGCCGCGAGGTTTTCCAGCGCCCTGATGGCCATGTCGTAGGAGCCCGGCCCGCGCACCGCGTCGTTGACCGCGGCGTCCGCGCCGTCCAGCGAGATCTGCACGTCCACGTAGTCGCTCGCGGCCAGGCGCGTGGCCACCTCCGGAGTGATCCGAACACCGTTGGTGGAGAACTTGACTCCGACATGGTGCGCGGTCGCGTAGTCGACCAGCTCCCAGAAGTCGGGGCGCACGGTCGGTTCGCCGCCGCCGATGTTCACATAGAACACCTGCATGCGCTCGAACTCGTCGATCAGCGCCTTGCACTGCTCGGTGCTCAGCTCGCGCGGATCGCGCCGCCCCGACGAGGACAGGCAGTGCACGCAGGACAGATTGCAGGCGTAGGTCAGTTCCCAGGTCAGGCAGATCGGTGCGGCCAAACCGGTTTCGAACTTGTCGATCAGCCTGCCCGGTGCGACCTCACGGGAAACCGGCTGCGCCACAACGGGACTACCCACCGGCGACCCCGGGGCGCTGTATCCATGGCGGTCTTCGCGGGGCCCTGCGTGGTTACGCGCGCTGCCGCCTCCGGGCCTGACGCGAACACCGCGGACGATCATGTCCGAGTCGGCCAGCTGCGCCAACGCCTGCAGATAAGGCGCCGCGTTCTCGTCGGCGATACCCGCCGCCCTGATCGCCGTGCGCGCCGACGCGTGCGCGGGCAGCGAGCGCACGATCTCGACGATGCGCGGGCTCTTCAGGAACGAGAGCTTGCGCGTGCCGAAGTGGTAGAGCAGCGCGCCGAACGGTTCCGGCCGCAACGCGACCCGCGGATGCAGCTGCCATCGAGTGTCGAGATCGAGCATCATCGGCTCCCGCGCGTCAGTAGACGCCGCACATGCCGTCGATGGACACCTCTTCGATGAGTGTCTCCTCGATCAGCGGGATTTCCTCGGTCGCGGTGTCGTCCGCACCGACCCGACCCGTGTTGTCGGTGTGACCGTTGGATGCGTATTCCGGCATGCCTACCTCCGCGAGGGCGATCCTGCTGCGCGGCCACCCGATGTAGCCGCGCTCACACTTTAACGTCATTCGCTGACAAAATGGAACATGTTTCACTCAGTGAAACCGGGCGTGCGTCAACACGCGGGACTCGCCGCACACACCGCAGGCGAGCGCGCCGCGCGACGGTCCTCGGCCGCAGCCGGACCGTGCCAGGCCACGGCGTTCTAGACTTCCGGTGTAGAGCAGCTGGACAGAACGTGACGGGCGACACACGCCCGCGGTGGTAGAGGTGGCATGGGAGTCGGACGTATGCAGGCGAGCGGGGGCGGCAACACTCTTTCGGAATCCGAGATCGTCGAGGCCGCACTGCGCGTGGTTCGCGAAGACGGCGTGGAGAAGTTGTCGATGCGACGGCTGTCCCGCGAACTCGGGGTTTCGCCGATGGCGCCCTATTACTACGTCGCGGACAAACGTGAACTGCTCGACCTCGTCGCCTCCGCCGCGCTGACCGGGGTGCGCACGCCCGCAGCGGAATCCGGCCCGTGGCAGCAGCGGTTGCGCGAGCTGATCGACCAGATCGACGAGAAGCTGCGCAAGCATCCCGGGCTCGGCGACGTACTGATCGAGCAGATGCTCGGCAAACAGCTCGACCTCATCGCCGCGATTATGGAGATACTGGTAGAGGCGGGCTTCACCGATCGCAACGTGCTCGCCGCCTACGCCACCATCCACACCTATCTGTTCGGCCGCAGCCGGGTGAACCCGCGCGACCGCGCACCACTATCGGACGTCTCGCTCCCCGAGGTCGTCGAACGGGCAACGAAGTACATGGCAGACCTCCGCGGCAAGTACGCCTACGACTTCGGCATGGACGTGTTGATCTCCGGCCTGGAGGCCCAGCTTGTCCGCCAACCGGACAGCGACGTACGATGAAACTGAAACACGTTCTAGTTTTGTCGGCTGCCGCCGACCGTGCCATGTTCGAGAGGACGACATGACAGACGTCGACGTTCCACACGGGTCGCGATCGGTCGTGCTGCGGGTTGCCGCGGTCATCACCGAGACGGCCGACACCTGTTCGCTCGTCTTCGACGTACCCGGCGAACTGCGCGACAAGTTCGCCTACCACCCCGGCCAGTTCCTCACCCTGCGCATCCCGAGCGACCTGACCGGCTCGGTGGCACGGTGCTATTCGCTGGCCAGCTCGCCGTTCACCGACGACAAGCCCAAGGTCACCGTGAAGCGCACCGAGGGCGGCTACGGCTCGAACTGGGTGTGCGACAACGTGAAAGCAGGCGACAGCATCGAAGTGCTGCCGCCCTCAGGGGTTTTCACGCCCAAGGATCTGGATCAGGACCTGCTGCTGTTCGGCGCGGGCAGCGGCATCACCCCGGTGATGTCCATCCTGAAATCCGCGCTCGCCCGCGGCAGCGGCAACATCGTGCTCGTCTACGCCAACCGCGACGCCGACAACGTCATCTTCGCCGACGAGCTACGCGATCTGGGCGACAAGCATCCGCAGCGGCTCACCGTGATGCACTGGCTCGAACCGCTGCAGGGGTTGCCGACCGCTGACGGACTCGCCAACCTGGTCACGCCCTACACCAGTTACGACGCCTACATGTGCGGCCCGAAACCGTTCATGGACCGGGTGCACGACGCACTCGCCCAGCTCGGTGTGCCGCGCTCGCGCACACACGCCGAGGTGTTCAATTCCCTTGCCGGCGACCCGTTCCAGGATCAGGCGCCCGCCGAGGTGAGCGACGAGGAGGCCGCCGACGCCGCCACCGTCGAGGTCGAGCTCGACGGCGAGGTGCACGAGCTGAAGTGGCCGCGCAAGCAGACCCTGGTCGACATCATGCTGTCCAAGGGCCTGGACGTGCCGTACTCCTGCCAGGAGGGCGAATGCGGTTCCTGCGCATGCACCGTGCTCGAGGGCAAGGTCGAGATGGACAGCTCCGACATCCTCGATCCCGAGGACATCGAGAACGGCTATATCCTCGGCTGCCAGGCGCATCCGGTGACGGACCACGTGAAGATCCAGTTCTGAGTCAGCGCGCCCGATAGTCGGCGCGCATCGACGGATCCAAATGCTCGGTGGCATAGCTCAATGCGGTGCGGCCGAGGTCCGCGGCATGCCGCTCCAGGAAGCCGATGAGCAGTCGCTGATCGACGCGCTTGCCCACCTCGCGCAGCATCCAGCCGAGCGCCTTCTGAATCAGGTCACGACGATCATCGAGCAGGCGTTCGCCGAGCTCGAAGGTCGTCGACGCATCGCCCGCCTTGATGAACGCGAAGGTGGAAAGCAGCGCGACGCGCCGTTCCCACAGCGAATTCGCCTGGGCCAATTCGAAGAGCAGATCGCGGGGACGGTCGAGCAGCCACGGCCCGAGCACGTTCTCGGCGGAGGCGTCGACCAGATCCCAGTTGTTGACCCGGCCGCGGCGCACCGCAGCGAGATAGAGGTCGACCATCTCCGACTGCGCCGCGACATCGCACGTCTTCGGTTTGCTCGCGTGCGCGAATCGGGTGTTCAGGATGATCAGCGCCGCGAGCCGCTCCTCGTGCACCGCGCTGTCGAGTAGCTCATCGATCTGGTCGAGCGGAAGGGCCGCAAAGCGTTTCGCGATCGAACGGGTGACAGGGACGCGCACGCCGACGAAGACATCGCCCTCGCCGTACTCACCGGGACCGGTCTTGAAGAACCGCTGCAGATGGATGGCGTCGGCCGCATCGGCGACCTCGGCCAGCGCCGCGCGCACGTCCCTGGCCGTCGGATTCTTCCCGGTCATCGAGCGAACCTCCTTTTCGGCGTTGGCGATTCAGCGTCGGGTTGACGAATTCGCTACTGGGCGCCCAGAATCCGGCCCGATTCGAATGCCGCCGCACTACTGGGCAATACGCCGGGACGGCCGCTGTTCAGCACCCGCACCTCACCGTTGCCCGTGCTCGGGCGGCCGAGCGCGTCCATGCGCCGAATGGTTTGCGCGGCAACAGCTTGCGCGCTGTCGAAGAGCCGGACACCGTCGGGCAGCGCGGCGACGATGGCATCGATCACCAGCGGATAGTGCGTACAGCCGAGGACGACGCCCTCCACCCCGTCGGGCGACTGCTCGACCGCGCGCACGATGGATTCCTTGGCCGCCACCAGATCACCGCGATCGATCGCGTCCGCCAGGCCGTGACATGCGACGCCGACCACCTGCGCGTCGCCGCCGAAGCGGGCGATCAGATCCGCCTGATACCGGCTCGCGGTCGTGGCCGCGGTGGCCCACACGGCGACCGAACCGCATACGGCGGCAGCGGGTTTGATCGCGGGCACGGTGCCGATCACCGGAACGTCCGGCCCGACCTCGGCACGCACCTGGTCGAGCGCGGTGACGCTCGCGGTGTTGCACGGGACGACGATGACCTCGGCGCCGAGTTCGACGGAGGTGCGCGCGGTGCCGACCACCCGATCGATCAGCCACTCCTCGGACTTGGGCCCCCACGGCGCGTTGTCCGGATCCAATTGCAGCAGCAGATCCACATCGGGACGCAGTTTGCGCAGCCATGCCGCGGTCGGCAGCAGGCCGAGACCCGAATCTATGAGCGCGACGATCACCCACCCACCGTATTACAGCGCGCGCCCGGATCATGCACGGCGGGGAACACCACCGTTCGCGGATCAGCTCGTGGTCAGCACCTCGGCGAGGGGCGCGGCCGCGGCGATCTTGGCGCGCGCCTTCATGACCTGGGCGGTCATACCGGCACCGACGACGCCGGTGAGCGAGCCGTGCTTGGCGTAGAAGGCGAGGAATTTGCGGCCGTCGTCGAAGGTGAGGCTGACGTCGTCGTCGGCGGCCGGTGTGCCGAGCGCCTGGATCTTCACGTCGTACTGGTCGCTCCAGAAGTACGGGACCCGCGCCAGGGTCGGCGGTTCGGCGCCCAGCAACGCGCAGGCGAGCAGCTTGGCCTGCTCTCCCGCGTTGGTCCAGTGCTCGACCCGCTTGCGTACCCCGGTGTCGTGCAGCCACGCCGCGACGTCACCGACGGCCCAGACCCCGTCGACGGAGGTGCGGCCGACCTCGTCGGCGACCACCCCGCCACCCTCGGCCGGGTCGGCGAGCTCGATACCGGACCCGGCGAGCCATTCGGTCACCGGTCGCGAGCCGACGCCGATGACGACCAGGTCGACGGCCACCTCGGTGCCGTCGGACAGCCGCGCACCGCGCACCCGGTCGGTCTTGTCGGCGACGAAGGTGTCCAGGCCCGTGCCGCAGCGCAGATCGACGCCCTCCGCCACATGCATCCTGGCGATCAGCGCGCCGACCTGTTCGCCGAGCACACCGGCCAGCGGCGCCTGCTGCGGTTCGACGAGCACCACGTCGACGCCGCGCGCACGGAAGCTCGCGGCGAGCTCGCAGCCGATGAATCCGGCGCCGACCACGAGTGCCCTACTCGCCGTGGTCAATTCGCCGCGCAGCGCGCTGGCGTCGGCGTGCCCGCGCAGCACGTGCACACCGCCGAGATCGGGCAGGCCCGGCAGCCGCCGCGGCCGCAGGCCGGTCGCGATGATCAGCTGGGCGTAGTCGAGCGCCGTGCCGTCGGCCAGCCGCAGCGTGCGCGCCGCGGCGTCCACGCCGACCGCTTCGGCGCCGAGCCACAGATCGATGCGCTTGTCGGCGAAGAATTCGGCCGGGCGCAGCGTGGTGTCGTCGGTCTCGCCACGGACGAACTGCTTGGACAGCGGCGGGCGATCGTACGGCGGGCGGGATTCGTCGCCGAGCAGCGTCAGCGCACCGTCGTAACCCGCGCGCCGCAACTCCTCGGCGGTGCGCAGGCCCGCCAGGCCCGCACCGACGATCACGATCGGGGCTGCGTTCTGTGAAGACGACACGAGCCTCACCCTAACGTCTGCTTGGTTCGCTTCCATAGTGAGGCGCGCCACTCGAATCGCGCGGGTGAATGCCGCGCAATCGTGTCCGATCCGAGATTGATCGGGCGGTCAATCAGGAGTAGACCGAGAGTACGAACATACCCAGAGCCCAAGGAGGCATACATGTTCACCGACAGCCGCGCACAGCACTTGGTGGTCACCGTGCTTGGCATCTTCACCGCCCTGTCCCCGATCTGGGTCACGCACAACGACAAGACCATGTGGACCCTGGTCGTGCTCGGCGTGCTCATCGCCCTCGCCGGCCTCGTGCAGCTCAGCCGGTCCCTCGGCGCGACGGCCGACTACGCGATCGGCGTACTCGGCGCGCTGTTGTTCATCTCTCCCTGGGGAATGGACTTCGCGGACACCTACCGGAGCGCATCCTGGACAGCATGGGTAGTCGGAGTGGTGACGGTGGTGGCGGCCCTCGCGTCGCTGCCGATGGTGTCGGGTCGTCTGGACAAGATGGTCCCGCATCACTGATGCAGATGCCGAAACCCCGGGCGGGGCGTCGCCGGAGCGCGAAAGTCGACGGCGACGCCCGTCAGCTCATCCTCGATGCCGCCGAAAAGCTTTTCGCGGCACAGGGATTCGATGCCACGGCGACCGCCGCCATCGCGGCGGGCGCCGCGGTGCCGAAAGGTCTTGTCTTCTACTACTTCCCGACCAAGGATGCGATCCTGTCGGCACTGATGGCCGAACGGATCCCGGCGCAGCCGATCGACGATATCGGCACGGTGGTCGCGCCGGGCGATCCGGCCAAGAGCCTGGTCAATCTCGATGCCGCGCTCAATCTCCGCGACCACCATTCCTCGGTGCTCCGCGTCATCATGTGGCGCGAGGCCGACACCCATCCCGATGTCCGGCGGCAGCTGCGGCGGCTGCGCGATCAACTGCTCGACGTAACCGCGCGGGTATTGCAGGCCAGCGCACCGGATCCGGTGCGGCCGGGCACCATTCGCGCCTGCGCGGCCGCCTGGGTCTCGGCGATGTTCGCCATCGCGAGCACCGACCGCCTGCACGCGCTCGACGGCGTGCCGATCCCGACGACCGATGACATCCTCAATGTCGCGCAGGTGGTCGCCGCCGGCATGACCCAGCTGGGCTGAACCATCGACCAGTAGTTGTGCACATCCCCGGAGTTGTCCACATTCGGCGGATCGGCGCTGGTGGCGAGCCTTGCGCGGTCCGAGGATCGCAGTATGGATGCACCGCAACCGATCTCGACGGGACTGTCTCCGGTCGAACTGCACAGGCTGTGCCGCCGGGGTGTATGGCGGCGGCTGCGCGACCACCCCGGCGCCGCGCTCAGCGCGGAGGGGCGGCATCTGCTGCTCGTACTCGAGGTCGCCGAGACGATGGCCGATACCGATGTGGCGAGCCACTGTTCGGCGACCGTGCTGCTCGGACTGCCCGGCTGGTCGGCCCGGCTCGGGCGCGTGCACCTGACCAGGATCACCACCAACGGAGGATTCATGAGCAGGCACGTCGTCGTGCATTCGGCGCGGATCGAACCGGACGAGATCCAGACCGTCAACGGGATACCGGTCACCACACCGCCGCGCACCGTCATCGATATCGCCCGCTGGGAGGGTTTCGAACACGCCGTCGTGGTCGGCGACGCGGCACTCAACCGTGGGCTGACCACCTCGGCGGAACTGCGCGAGCACCTGCGCCGTGCCGAACACCGCCCCGGCTATCGCAAGGCGGAGCGGGTGGTCGGCTTCCTCGACGGGCGCAGCGCGAGCGTCGGCGAATCGCGCAGCCGGGTGGCGATCCATCGCGGCGGACTGCCCGCACCGGAACTGCACGCGCACGTCTTCGCCGCGGGCGGCGCGCACCTCGGTCAGGTCGACTTCCTGTTCGCCGAGCTGGGCGTGATCGGTGAATTCGATCGAGCGGGCCTGGACCAGAACGGATTACCCCGGATCGGGGCCGACCCGATCGTGAAGATTCCGGAGGCCGCGCTGCGCGCGCTCGGATGGTGCGTCGTCCGGTGGAGCTGGGACGATCTCGACGAGCCCGACGAGCTGATCCACCGCCTGCGCGCGGCCGCCGAGCGGGCCGGGCACCTGCGGCGGACCGGGCACTGGCGCGCGAGCCCGAAGACATGAACCGACCGCCACCGGCTCCGGGCCTCGGCGGGCAAACCCCCTCCCCCTGCCTGTCCGCTCCGAGAAGCCCGGACGGCGCGCGGCGCCGCTCTGATAGCGGCGCCGCGCGCTCCCCCCTAACCGCCGGTCACCTTCGCGATGATCGCCCGCGACACGGTGGCCGGAACCTCCGCGTACGAGTCGAACACCATCGAGAAGTTCGCCCGGCCCTGGGTTTTCGACCGCAGGTCACCGATGTAGCCGAACATCTCCGACAGCGGAACCAGCGCCTCGACCACCCGGGCGCCCGCGCGCTCGGACATGGCGTGCACGTGACCACGGCGCGAGTTCAGGTCGCCGATCACCTCACCGAGGTAGGCCGCCGGGGTGACCGCCTCGACCCGCATGATCGGCTCCAGCAGCACCGGACCCGCCAGCGCGATCGCCTCCCGCACCGCCTGCGCGGCGGCGGTGCGGAACGCGAGCTCGGACGAATCCTTCACGTGCGCACCGCCGTCGAGCAGGATCACCCTCAGGTTCACCAGCGGATATCCGGCGAGCACACCACTCTGGGTCGCGTCCTGCGCACCGGCGTCCACCGCGGGAATGAACTCCCTCGGCACCCGGCCACCGGTCACCCTGCTCTCGAATTCGTAGCTCGCGCCGTCCGCGCCCGCGAACGGCTGCACCGCGATCACCACCTTGGCGAACTGGCCCGAACCACCCGACTGCTTGCGATGGGTGTATTCGAACCGGGGTACCGCTGTGGTGATCGTCTCGCGGTAGGCCACCTGCGGCTTGCCGACATTGGCCACGACCTTGAACTCGCGCTCCATCCGGTCCACCAGGATGTCCAGATGCAACTCGCCCATGCCGCCGATCACGGTCTGCCCGGTCTCCGGATCCAGGTGCACCGAGAAGGTCGGATCCTCCTCGGCGAGCAGCCGGATCGCGGTGCCGAGCCGATCCTGATCCGAGGCCGTCCTCGGCTCGATGGCGACCTCGAGCACCGGCGCGGGGAACGTCATCGACTCCAGCACGATCTGGTCCCGCGGATCGCACAGGGTGTCACCGGTTGTCGTCTCCTTCAGGCCGATCACGGCACAGATGTGCCCCGCCCGTGCCTGAGCGATGGGGTTCTCCTTGTTGGAGTGCATCTGGAACAGCTTGCCCAAACGCTCCTTTCGTCCCCTGGTCGAATTGATCACCGCGGTGCCGGGTTCGGCGACGCCGGAGTACACGCGCAGGTAGGTGAGCTTGCCGAAGAACGGGTGCACCGCGACCTTGAACGCCAAGGCCGCGAACGGCTCGTCGACGCTCGCGGCGCGACGCACGACCGTCGTCTCGTCACCCGGCAGGTGCCCCTCGGCGCCGCCGGAATCCAATGGCGTCGGCAGATAGTCGATTACCGCGTCGAGCAGGGGCTGCACGCCCTTGTTCTTGAACGCCGAACCGCACAGCACCGGATAGGCCACCGATTCGACGGTCATCCTGCGCACCGCGCCCTTGAGCTCCGCGACCGAAATATCCACTCCGGCAACGAACTTCTCCAGCACGACCTCATCGAAGGCGGCGACGAGCTCGAGCAGTTCCGCACGCGCGGCCTCGGCCCGCGGACGCAACGCGGCCGGGATCTCGACGATCTCGTAGCGCTCGCCATGTGCCGACGCGTCGCGCCAGACCAGCGCGCGCATCTCGAGCAGGTCGACGACGCCCTCGAACGACTCCTCGGCACCGATCGGCAGCTGCAGCACAATGGGTGCCGCGCCGAGCCGTTGCCGCAGGGTGCGGACGGTGAAGTCGAAGTCCGCGCCGATCTTGTCCATCTTGTTGACGAAGCAGATGCGCGGCACCGCGTATCGATCGGCCTGCCGCCACACCTGCTCCGACTGTGGTTCGACACCCTCCTTGGCATCGAAGACCGCGACCGCGCCGTCGAGTACCCGCAGCGAACGCTCCACCTCGACGGTGAAGTCGACGTGGCCGGGCGTGTCGATGATGTTGATCTGGTGGTCTTTCCAGAAACAGGTCGTCGCGGCCGAGGCGATGGTGATGCCGTGCTCCTGCTCCTGCGGCATGCGGTCCATCGTCGCGTTGCCGTCGTGCACCTCACCGAGCTTGTAGGTGACACCGGTGTAGAACAGGATTCGTTCGGTGGTCGTCGTCTTGCCCGCATCGATATGCGCCATGATCCCGATATTCCGGACGCGGCCGAGATTCGCGAGCACACCTCTGGTCATGGGAATCCCCCACTCCATCAACTAGTTTCGTCTACGAGGGACGCTCGTCTAGTTGAGGCGTTCCGCTACGGCACGAGCGTCGTGACACGCGGCGCCGACACGCGCCGGTGGACGCTATGCCGAGGGTTGCCGCGAATGCGGACGTGCGGAAATCATGCCTCCATGTGTACCGGACGCCCGGTCCGCTGTCGAGGTGAATATGCCGAAAACGTCTTCCCTGCCGCCGCTTTCACCACAGAATGTGCGCCATGGATGCCGACTTCGCCGAACTCCAGACCCCCACCCTGTCCCGCCCGGAACGGATCGGGCTCTCCCCCGCGGCACGAGCCATCGTCGGCCAACTCGACACCGCCTTCCACCGGGCCGTCGACTCGGCACAATCCGTGCCACCACCCGGCGACGAACCACAGCCCGTGACACGGCACACGAAACCCCAGAGCGACCCTCGCACCGGTGTCGACGTGCACCTGGTGATGCGCCTTCTGATGGCCAGCCACGACCTGCAGGCCGCGGCCATCACTACCGAATCCGGCGACACCACCCCCGACGATCTGGTTCGCGCCGCCCGCACCACCCGCCTCGCCGCCGTAGACCTCGTCTCCGCCTGGTACGGCGGCGGCGACCAAATGCGCCAATACGCCGAAGCCCTCCTCGCCGCCGCCAAATCCCCCTAACCCCAACCCATTACGGCGCCGCCCCCGCGGCGCCGTTCCTCGGCACCCTTCGGCGACCTTCTCGCCGACCGTCGATATCATCGACGGCTGCCACACTCTCTTCATCAATGGCCGAGCCGACCGGTTCGTACGATTGATGATTTGATCTACCTGCGAAAAGGTGGGGTGCTCACAGGGTTTCGGGGTTATCGTCAGGGTGAGGGTCTCGCGTGGTGCGGGGTACCCGTTGCCGTGCAGACACCCTCGTGTCATACACACCGGCAAGCCAAGGGGGCTCCACTGTGGCGAAGGCGAAGTTCGACCGGACGAAGCCTCACGTCAACATCGGCACTATCGGTCATGTTGACCACGGCAAGACCACGCTGACCGCGGCGATCACCAAGGTCCTAGCGGAGAAATATCCGAAGCTGAACGCGATGTCGCCGTTCGACGCGATCGACAAGGCGCCGGAGGAGAAGGCGCGTGGGATCACGATCAATATCGCGCACGTCGAGTACCAAACGGAGCGAAGGCATTACGCGCACGTCGATGCGCCGGGCCACGCGGACTACGTGAAGAACATGATCACCGGTGCGGCGCAGATGGACGGCGCCATCCTGGTGGTCGCCGCGACCGATGGGCCGATGCCGCAGACCCGCGAGCACGTGCTGCTCGCCCGTCAGGTCGGCGTGCCCTACATCCTGGTCGCGCTGAACAAGGCCGATATGGTCGACGACGAGGAGATCCTCGAACTGGTCGAACTCGAGGTCAGGGATCTGCTGGCTTCCCAGGAGTTCGACGAGGACGCGCCGATCGTCCGGGTCTCGGGACTCAAAGCGCTGGAAGGCGATCCGGCGTGGATCGAGACCATCTTCGAGCTACTCGACGCCGTCGACGAGTCGATTCCGGAACCGGTGCGCGAGATCGATAAGCCGTTCCTGATGCCCATCGAGGACGTCGTCACCATCACCGGCCGCGGCACCGTGGTCACCGGCCGCGTCGACCGTGGCGTGATCAAGGTGAACGACGAGGTCGAGATCGTCGGCATCCGCGACAAGCGCATCAAGACCCACGTCACCGGCGTCGAGATGTTCCACAAACTCCTCGACCAGGGCCAGGCGGGCGATGCCGTCGGCCTGCTGCTGCGCGGTGTCAAACGCGAGGACGTGGAACGCGGCCAGGTGGTGGTGAAGCCGGGATCCATTACCCCGCACACCGAATTCGAAGGCCAGGTCTACATCCTGGCCAAGGACCAGGGCGGCCGCCACACCCCGTTCTTCAACAACTACCGCCCCCAGTTCTACTTCCGCACCACCGACGTCACCGGCGTGGTCACCCTCCCCAAGGGCACCGAAATGGTCATGCCAGGCGACAACACCGAAATGTCCGTCAAACTCATCCAACCCATCGCCATGGAAGAAGGCCTCCGCTTCGCCATCCGCGAAGGCGGCCGCACCGTAGGCGCAGGCCGCGTCACCAAGATCCTGAAGTAAGCCAACATGAAAGGGCCGCTCCCCGGAGCGGCCCTTTCATCTACGAATGTTCCGCACTACCAACCCTCGACACCTCCACTGTGGTATGCGTTTCCACCGGGCTCTCAGTCCGTCGCCTTCGGGTGTCCGGCGCCTGCGAAGGTAACCCACGCGGTGCGCTTATCATCGTCGATCAGATACCAGATGCGACCGCCGCTGGTCACCTCGTACTGCCAACGCTCGAGAGTGCCGCCCTTCCAAACTCCCGAGCCTAGTGAGCCTTTCAGCCGGTGCTGCCGATCCGGATTCGACGATGACCGTGGATCGGAACGGATCGCCTCGAAGGCACGCCGCAGGTTGGCAGGCGCCTGCTTTGCCAATATCTCCCATCCGATGGTCGATTCAGTTGTGGCGAAGCGGATTTCGAACTCTTCGCCCACCGCGGGCGGTGCGGCG
The DNA here is from genome assembly GCF_044547285.1 of Nocardia sp. NPDC052566. NCBI lineage: Bacteria > Bacillati > Actinomycetota > Actinomycetes > Mycobacteriales > Nocardiaceae > Nocardia > Nocardia sp. NPDC052566. The sequence goes on from NZ_JBIUAF010000008.1 coordinate 205,469, forward strand.
CGGTCGCCCCGCTTCGGACTCACCGGTCAGGTTCTTCCGGATCGGGCGCGGGGACCGGTCCGAAATCACCGTCCGGCTCGCGAGTAACCATCTCCAGCAGGGTTGGATCAGCGTAGATCTCGGCGCTGTGACGCCACTGGGTTAGCAGAGTGGCCACAGGAGCGAGATTCTCCAACGCCGCCGCTCCTTGCGACACCGCAACGAGTTCGACCAGGAACTGATCGATGTCGGCAGTCGGCAGGAACGTCACCCACGGAACGGCGTCGGGTAACGCATCCCGGACCGCGTCCACACCGAGACGCCGGACCAGTCCGGCGAGGAGCCGGGCCGTGAAGTCTACGACCACTCCCTCGGCATCCAACTGCTCGACGCGCATCAGCGCCAGATCACCGGCATCGCGACGACGGAGCCGCAAGGCACGGACCTGATCGAGAAGCCCAGCGGTAACAGCCGGCCTGTGTAGCAGGTCGCTGAAGGGGACGACGTCGTAGGCGGCGCTCATAACATCCACACTACCTTGGATGTCAGAGGAGTCATAGACGCGACCCTGAAACGCCGAACGGCGCCGACCCTTTCGGGGCGACGCCGTTCGGTGTCAGTGATTCAGGAAATCACTTGATGATCTTCGTGACGCGACCGGCGCCGACGGTGCGGCCACCCTCGCGGATCGCGAAGCGCAGACCCTCGTCCATGGCGACCGGCTGGATCAGCTTGACGGACATCTCGGTGTTGTCACCGGGCATGACCATCTCGGTGCCCTCGGGCAGGGTCACAACGCCCGTCACGTCAGTCGTACGGAAGTAGAACTGCGGACGGTAGTTGTTGAAGAACGGGGTGTGGCGGCCGCCCTCGTCCTTCGACAGGATGTACGCCTGGCCCTCGAACTCGGTGTGCGGGGTGGTGGTGCCCGGCTTGATGACGACCTGGCCGCGCTCCACGTCCTCGCGCTTGATGCCACGGACCAGCAGGCCGACGTTGTCGCCCGCCTGGCCGTTGTCGAGCAGCTTGCGGAACATCTCGATACCGGTGACCGTGGTCTTGGTCGAGGTCGGGCGAATGCCGACGATCTCGACTTCCTCGTTCACGTTGATGATGCCGCGCTCGATACGACCGGTGACGACGGTGCCACGACCGGTGATCGTGAAGACGTCCTCGACCGGCATCAGGAACGGCTTGTCGGTCTCACGGACCGGCTCCGGGATGGACTCGTCGACGGCGGCCATCAGGTCCAGCACCGACTGGGTCCACTTCGGGTCGCCCTCGAGCGCCTTCAGACCGGAGACGCGCACGACCGGCGCATCCTCGTCGAACTCCTGGGAAGCCAGCAGTTCACGGACCTCCATCTCGACGAGCTCGAGGATTTCCTCGTCGTCGACCATGTCCGACTTGTTCAGCGCGACCAGGATGTAGGGCACGCCGACCTGACGGGCGAGCAGCACGTGCTCGCGGGTCTGCGGCATCGGGCCGTCGGTGGCCGCGACCACGAGGATGGCGCCGTCCATCTGCGCCGCACCGGTGATCATGTTCTTGATGTAGTCGGCGTGACCCGGGGCGTCGACGTGCGCGTAGTGGCGCTTCTCCGTCTGGTACTCGACGTGGGAGATGTTGATCGTGATACCACGAGCCTTCTCTTCCGGCGCCTTGTCGATCTGATCGAACGCGAACGCGGCGTTCAGATCCGGGTACTTGTCAGCCAGCACCTTGGTGATCGCTGCGGTCAGCGTGGTCTTGCCGTGGTCGACGTGACCGATGGTGCCGATGTTGACGTGCGGCTTCGTCCGCTCGAACTTCGCCTTCGCCACTTGGTGTCCTCCTGGACTTGTTGGTGCGTGCAGTTGCAGCAGTGCGGTTTATTTATGGGGTCGTACTGACGCCCGGCTGATGGGGGCAAGTGTGTCACCTGCCCCCGATCGGTATTACTCGCCGGTCGCCTTGGCGATGATCTCCTTCGACACGTTGGCCGGAACCTCCGCGTACGAGTCGAACACCATCGAGAAGTTCGCCCGGCCCTGGGTCTTCGACCGCAGATCGCCGATGTAACCGAACATCTCAGAGAGCGGAACCAGCGCCTTGACGACACGGGCACCACTGCGTTCCTCCATGGCCTGAATCTGGCCACGGCGGGAGTTCAGGTCGCCGATCACATCGCCCATGTACTCCTCGGGCGTGGTGACCTCGACCGCCATCAGCGGCTCGAGAATCACCGGACCGGCCTTGCGGGCCGCTTCCTTCAGTGCCTGCGAACCGGCGATCTTGAACGCCATCTCCGAGGAGTCGACGTCGTGGTAAGCGCCGTCGAGCAGGATCACCTTCAGGTTGACCAGCGGGTAACCGGCGAGCACACCGTACTGCATGGCGTCCTGCGCACCGGCGTCCACCGAAGGGATGTACTCACGCGGAACGCGGCCACCGGTGACCTTGTTCTCGAACTCGTAGGTCGCGCCGTCCTCGCCCTTGAAGGGCTCGACAGCGATGATGACCTTCGCGAACTGGCCCGAGCCACCGGTCTGCTTCTTGTGCGTGAACTCGAGCTTCTCGACCGGCTTGGTGATCGTCTCGCGGTAGGCCACCTGCGGCTTGCCGATGTTGGCCTCGACCTTGAATTCGCGCTTCATCCGGTCGACGTAGATGTCGAGCTGGAGCTCGCCCATGCCGCCGATGACGGTCTGGCCGGTCTCCTGGTCCAGCTTCACGTTGAAGGTGGGGTCCTCCTCCGCGAACTTCTGGATCGCGGTGCCCAGCTTCTCCTGGTCGGCCTTGGTCTTCGGCTCGATCGCGACCTCGATGACCGGGTCCGGGAAGGTCATGGACTCCAGGACGATCTGGTTCTGCGGATCGCACAGGGTGTCACCGGTGGTGGTGTCCTTCAGGCCGATGACCGCGTAGATGTGGCCGGCCTGGGCCTCGGCGACCGGGTTCTCCTTGTTGGAGTGCATCTGGAACAGCTTGCCCAGACGCTCCTTCTTGCCCTTGGTCGAGTTGATGACCTGGGCGCCGGAGTCGACCTTGCCCGAGTACACCCGGACGTAGGTCAGCTTGCCGAAGAACGGGTGCGTCGCAACCTTGAACGCCAGAGCCGCGAAGGGCTCGTCGACGCTCGCCTTGCGGTGGATGATCTCGTCTTCCTTGTTCGGAACGTGACCATCGGTGCCACCGTCGTCCAGCGGGGTCGGCAGGTAGTCGATGACGGCGTCGAGCATGGGCTGCACGCCCTTGTTCTTGAACGCCGAACCGCACAGCACCGGGTAGAGCTCGGAGTTGACGGTCATCTTGCGGATGGCGCCCTTGATCTCCTCGATCGAGAGCTCCTCGCCGCCGAAGAACTTCTCCAGCAGCGATTCGTCCGACTCGGCGACGGTCTCCAGCAGTTCCTGGCGGTACTGCTCGGCGCGATCCTTCAGATCGGCCGGGATCTCGACGACCTCGTAGTTCTCACCCAGCTTGGTCTCACCGCGCCAGACCTTCGCGTTCATCTCGACCAGGTCGACGATGCCCTCGAAGGTGTCCTCCGCGCCGATCGGCAGCTGGATGACCAGCGGCTTGGCACCGAGGCGGTCCTTGATGGTCTGCACGGTGAAGTAGAAGTCCGCACCCAGCTTGTCCATCTTGTTGACGAAGCAGATCCGCGGCACGTCGTACTTGTCGGCCTGACGCCACACCTGCTCCGACTGCGGCTCGACACCCTCTTTGCCGTCGAACACGGCGACGGCACCATCGAGCACGCGCAGCGAACGCTCCACCTCGACGGTGAAGTCGACGTGCCCGGGGGTGTCGATGATGTTGATCTGGTTGTCGTTCCAGTAGCAGGTGGTGGCGGCGGAGGTAATGGTGATACCCCGCTCCTGCTCCTGGGCCATCCAGTCCATGGTGGCCGCGCCGTCGTGGACCTCACCGATCTTGTACGTGATACCGGTGTAGAAGAGGATGCGTTCGGTAGTGGTGGTCTTACCGGCATCGATGTGGGCCATGATGCCGATATTGCGGACCTTGTTCAGGTCGGTGAGCACGTCCTGTGCCACGGAAATCTTCCCCGCTCGTAGCTAGTTGGGATCTTCGGGTAAGACCCTGTCGGGTCATCACTATGTCAACGCCGGAAGTGGCACCTGAGTGCCACACCGACTGTGTGCCTACCGGCGCCGACACAAGCGACGGGCCGGACGGCTATCACCAGCGGTAGTGCGCGAAGGCCCGGTTCGACTCGGCCATCTTGTGGGTGTCCTCGCGACGCTTCACCGAAGCGCCGAGGCCGTTGCTCGCGTCGAGCAGCTCGTTGGCGAGACGCTCGACCATCGTCTTCTCACGACGCGCGCGGGAGAAGTTGACCAGCCAGCGCAGCGCGAGGGTGTTGGCGCGGCCCGGACGGACCTCGACCGGCACCTGGTAGGTGGCGCCACCGACACGGCGGGGCTTGACCTCGAGAGAAGGCTTGACGTTGTCCAGCGCGCGCTTGAGGGTGACGACCGGATCGGTGCCGGTCTTCTCGCGCGCCTGCTCCAGCGCGCCGTAGACGATGCGCTCGGCGGTGGACTTCTTGCCGTCCAGCAGGATCTTGTTGACCAGCTGAGTAACCAGCGGCGAACCGTAGACCGGATCGTTGATCAGCGGACGCTTGGGTGCGGGGCCCTTGCGTGGCATATCAGCTCTTCTCCTTCTTGGCGCCGTAACGGCTGCGGGCCTGCTTGCGGTTCTTCACACCCTGGGTGTCGAGCGAGCCACGGATGATCTTGTAGCGGACACCGGGGAGGTCCTTCACACGACCGCCGCGAACGAGCACCATCGAGTGCTCCTGCAGGTTGTGGCCCTCACCCGGGATGTAAGCCGTGACCTCGACCGCGCTGGTCAGGCGAACGCGCGCGACCTTACGCAGCGCGGAGTTCGGCTTCTTCGGGGTCGTGGTGTACACGCGGGTGCACACGCCACGGCGCTGCGGGCTCCCCTTCAGGGCCGCAGTCTTGGTCTTGGCGACCTTGTCGCGGCGACCCTTGCGGACCAGCTGGTTGATGGTTGGCATAGACCGGCTTTCCTTATTAGTAACGCGGTGTCTGGAACTTCATGTCTTTGTAATCGAGCGTTAGCTCGCACGTCCGTCCACGTTTCTCGCGTCCCGAGGTCGGGCGTGTCGTGCGCGAAACAGGGTCCGAATTCCGGGCATGCCGGAAAGGCTCGGCCGCTTTCGCTGGCCTACGTTTGCTCACGAACTTGCCCGCATGCTTCCGGGCACAGCGATCCACGATACCCGCGGTCCCGACGGGGGGTCAAAGCGGGGTGGGTCGGACGCCCATCTACCTGGCCAGATTCAACGTGAGCTCGACGAGCTTCTTCGCGCCCGCGCACGGATCAGGATGACTGGAGCCCGCGCGGTAGTTGATCCACCATCCGACGATACCGCTGTCCGGCGCGCTGGCGCTGACCCCGCAGGAGTCGGGGTCGTTGGGGCGCTGGGTCTGCAGCGCGCGGCTGCCCTGCACGGTGACCGGCGTGGTGGTGTAGCCGAGCTTGTCGTTGGTGGTCTTCTCGTTGTTCAGCGAACCGATCTCGTACCAGTTCAGCGTGACCATGGCATCGCCGCCCGCGGCGCCCTGCACATCCCACATGCAGACCGCTCCGTAGAACGACGGCATGGCGAAGGCGCCCTTGGACACCGCCTCACCGATCTTGTCCATGGAGACGGCTTCGCATTCGCGCAGCAGCTTGTCGAATTTGGTGTTGACCGAGGCGCTCGCGCCCGCGGGCTGGGCGGTGCCGCTGACGGTGCGCCCGCAGCCGGACACCGAGGCGGCGCAGGCGAGCAGCGCGACCGCGGCGAGCACCTTGGCGTTGCGACGACGATTCATGCTGTCCTCCCCCTACCCGAGCCGCTGCACGGTCAGCTCGGCGAGCTTGCGCATCCGGTCACACGGGTTGCCGGTGGAACCGAATACTCCGAAGGTCATCGACCATTCGAAGAAATCGTCGTCGAGTTGCACGGCCAGGTCGCAGACCTGACCGTTCGGCTCCAGCGCCTGGAACCCCTTGCGGCCACCGACCTCGATGTCCTGCGGGTTGCGGCCCTGGGTGGACACCCATGCCTTCTCGCGCGCGATCGGGCTACCCCGGTAGGAGGCGAAAGTGACGCTGGCCGAACCGAAACCCGCCGACTGCCAGTTGCACCCGGTCGAGTTCTTGAACACCTGCGACACCTGCGGCAGCCCGGCCAGGTCGCGCACCTCGTCGTCTTTCACATGGCCGCACTCGCCGACGAAAGGGCCGAGCGAGGCGACCTTCGGCGGCGGGCGCAGCGGGGCACTCGTCGAATCGGAATCACCACCGGACCCACACGCCGACAGCATCAATGCCAAGGCCATTCCGGTGACGATGGCCGACGGGATCCGCATGCAACGAACTCTACTGTGCTGGATGGCGCCGCCTCCGGCGTCGCTGTTCGCGGCCCCCTGGTGTCTCGCGTCCGAGCGGCCGAGACTCGCGCCTTCGGCGCATGCGCTTCGGCCACTCGGACGCGAGACGGGCCGCGAACGTCGCTCGCAAAACTCGCTCCGTGGAAGTCGCGACGGCCACGACCAGAGCAGCGTTGCCAGGCCAACGATCAGTCGGATTCAGAGGTTGCCGCGCGCCTCCTGCTCGCGCTCGATGGCTTCGAACAGCGCCTTGAAGTTGCCCTTGCCGAAACCGAGCGAGCCGTGCCGCTCGATCAGTTCGAAGAAGACGGTCGGCCGGTCGACGAGCGGCTTGGTGAAGATCTGCAGCAGATAGCCGTCCTCGTCGCGGTCGACCAGGATGGCCCGCTTCTTGAGCTCCTCGACCGGGACGCGCACCTTGCCGATGCGGGCGCGCAGTTCCGGATCGTCGTAGTAGCTGTCCGGCGCGTCGAGGAATTCGATGCCCTCGGCGCGCAGCGCGTCGACACAGCCGAGGATGTCGCTGGTGGCCAGCGCGATGTGCTGGACGCCAGGCCCCTGATAGAACTCGAGGTACTCGTCGATCTGCGAGCGCTTCTTGCCGACGGCGGGCTCGTTGAGCGGGAACTTCACCCGATGATTGCCGTTCGCCACGACTTTGCTCATCAGCGCGGAGTATTCGGTGGCGATATCGTCGCCGACGAATTCCGCCATATTGGTGAAGCCCATGACCCGGCGGTAGAAGTCGACCCACTCGTCCATCTGGCCGAGCTCGACATTGCCCACCACGTGGTCGATCGCCTGGAACAGCCGGACCGGCGCGCCCTCGCGCGGCTGATAGCCGGCGCGGCGGGTGACATAGCCGGGCAGGTACGGGCCGTCGTAGCGGGAGCGGTCGACCAGGGTGTGCCTGGTCTCGCCGTAGGTGGCGATCGCGGCCGAGCGGACGGTGCCGAATTCGTCGGTCTCGTCGTGCGGCTCGACCAGGACGGTGGCGCCGTGCTCGCGGGCCCACTCGATGCAGCGGTCGACATCGGGCACCTCGAGCGCGATATCGACGACGCCGTCGCCGTGCTTGACGTGGTGGGGCACCAGCGGGCTCTGCGGATCCACCGCCCCCTTGATGACGAAACGCGCGCCGCCGCTGCGCAATACGTACGACTTGTGGTCGCGGTTGCCGGTCTCCGGACCGGCGTAGGCCTCCAGCCGCATGCCGAAGGCGGATTCGAGGAAGTGTGCCGTCTGTGTCGCGTTGCCGACTACCCAGACCAGCGCGTCCCAGCCGATGACCGGAAACGGATCGGCGCTCTCGTCGTGGTCCACCAGCCCGACCAGTTTGCGCAGTTCACCCTGGGTCGGCAGTTGCTCGATCGTCATGCACCAAGGTAATCGCCGCCCGGCCACAGTAGGCAACAGCGCGATTTTTGAGTAGGCACTGTGGCGAATTGGGCTAGCAAGTGGTCGGTAATGCTGGACAATTTGAATAGATATGAGCTGGACCACACAGGAGGACGCAATGCCGCGCACACCGGCGAAACTCGACGAACTCGACCTCGCCATCCTCACCGCCATGCACGAGTTCCAGAAGGCGGGGATTCTCGAGCTGTCGCGCCGGACCAGAGTCGCCAGGGCCACCGTGCAGTCACGGATCGGCCGGATGGAGGAATCGGGGGTGATCGCCTCCTACGATCCGCACATCGATGTCACCGCAGCGGGTTTCGACGTGCAGGCGTTTGTCACGCTGGAGATCGCGCAGGGCGCGCTCGATCTCGTCGCGGCCGAACTCGACGCCATCCCAGGCGTGCTGGAGGCGTACGCGACCACCGGATCGGGCGATGTGCTGTGCCGGATCGGCGCCGACTCGCACGCCGGGCTGCAGGCGGTGCTGTTGAGCATCGACCGGACCAACTCGGTGGTGCGCTCACACAGCGTGATCGTGCTGTCCACGGTGATCTCGCATCGCACGCTGCCGCTGCTGCGCACGCTCGCGCCGACCGGAACCAGCAAAGCCCCGGCATACCGCGAGGTCCGCGAGGGCTGATCGAGTCGAGCGGGCGGGCGGCGCACCGCTACGCTCTCGGCGGATACGGGAATCTCCGCCTGGTTCGCGCCGTTGCGGCGGCCAGGCGGTCGTTCGTGTGCCGCTGTTATCGAGATCTGTTGTGAGTGAGCGTCAGCAAGTTGAACCATAAGACGACCGTCGAACCAAGCCCCCATGCCCGCGCCACCTGGGCCGAGCTCTTCTTCGATCTGGTGCTGGTCTTCGCGGTCACCCAGACCGCCCAGGTGCTCGGCCACCACACCTCCCTCGCGACGCTGGGCGAGGCGCTCGTGCTGCTCGCCCCGCTGTGGTGGGGCTGGGTCGGGGTGACCGTGCTGGTGAACACCGTCGAGGAGACGAACGCGCAGCGGCTCGTGCTGTTCGGCGCCGGGCTGTGCATCTTCTTGATGGCGGTGGCCGCGCCCGCGGCACTGGACGAACCACGTGGCGCGGCAATGATTTTCGCGGCAGCGCATTTTGTGTTGCGGATCATCCTGCTTGTCGCGGTGATCCGCACGCACGCCTTCGAGACGTCGATCAACCCGATGAGCGTCAGCATGGTCACCTCGACGGTGATCCTGCTGAGCGCGCCGCTGCCCGCGCAGCCCAGGATCTGGGTGTGGGCCGCCGCGATCGTCGTGCAGCTCGGTGCGCCGCTGATGTACGGAAGGGCGGTGCGCGACAGGAAGATCGGGGTATCGCATCTGTCGGAGCGCTTCGGGCTGTTCATCATCATCGCGCTGGGCGAGTCGGTGGTCGACGCGGGCGCACAGGCGTCGGCGGCGGGGCTCACCCCCGAGGTGGTGCTCGCGCTGGTACTGGCATTCGCCGTCGGGGCCGGATTGTGGTGGATCTACTTCAATTTCAGCTCGAAGGTGATCGAGCACGCGCTCGCGACGCTGCCCTCGCCCGGCCTGATCGTGCGAGATGTGTTGAGCTACGGGCATTTGGTGCTGGTGGCCGCACTGGTTGCGGTGGCCGTCGGGCTCGGGCATACGGTCGCCGATCCGGGGCACACCGCGCACGGTGTCGCCGCGACCTTGGCGCCCGGTGGCGCCGCGCTGTTCGTCGGCACGTTCATCTTCACTCGATGGCGCACCGTCGGCGCGCCTTCGATGACCCGGGTGGTCAGCACGACGGCGCTCATCGCGGTCGCGGCCGTTGCCACCTGGTTGCCCGCCATCGTGGTCGTGGCGCTGACCACCGCGATTCTGGTGGCGCTGAACCTCTATGAGCACTGGCTGCTGAGCAAGGGGCACGCGGTGCCCGAGTTCCGGATTCGCCGCCGCACTCCGCGCATTGCCTAGTGCCGCGTCCAGATAGCCTCTGAGGTAATCGAGATCCGTCGAGCGCAGTCGTATGGCCCTCGATTACGGCGTGTCGCAGGGCCATACGACTGCGCTCGGCAAACGAGCCGGAGCGCTAGGAGCGAGGGCGGTCATCCGGCGGCCGAGATCAGCCGACGGCCACCGCGTTACGGGCGGAGATCGGCGTCCACGTCGAGGATTTCGACGCTGGGTTTCAGGTCGACCTCCAGGAAAGCCAGCAGCGCATGCGCTTCCGCGTCGACCTCGGCGCGTTCCGCCGCGGTCCACGGGCGCAGCGGACTGATGCGCAGGCGGGCGACGCCCTTCTCCGGGAAGAGTTTGTACAACCCGGCCACGTAGCCGTCGACCAGGATCGGGGACACCGCGGCGGCGAACCGGCGCAGCGGCTGGCCCACCGGTTCCGGCACGATCCTGGTCCGATCCTGGTGGGAGAGCACGGCATTGTCGTACCAGCCGAGCATCCGCACCGGGGCCGGACGCTCCGGATCGGCCAGCTCGCCGTCGGCGAGGTCGTAGAGGGTGCGGCCGCGTTCGTCGGTGTAGGTGCGCAGCCGGTCGCCGAGTTCGGCCACCGCGTGCTTGATGCCGGTCAGCTTGGACCAGGTCTGCATATCCATGGTGCTCGCCGGGCCGAACGCGCGCAGGTAGCGAACGATCAACTCCGCCAGCGGATACGACGGATCGAGCGGTGCGCCGAGCCACGGCTCGACCCGCGACCAGATCGGCCTGCTGTTGTCCTTCCACTTACCGCGCGGCGGGGTCTGCAACACCGGCAGCTGATACAGCCAGGTCTGTAGTACCGCACCGGCGTCGCGGTCCGGATACAAGGCAGCGGCTACCGCACGCAGGTCCGCCGCCGACATCGGCTCGTCGCCCAGCGCCGCCTCGCCGCGCTCGCGCACCTCGTCGGGATCGAGCCCGACCATCGCGCCGTAGTTGAAACCCTTTCGAAAGGGCACCTTTTCGAGCTCCGGTTGGATGTGCGGAGCGATCCGCAGCGCATCCGGCGGGGTAACCAGGTGAATCGTGCCGCGCATCAGGGTGATTCGGACCAGCGAGCGATCCTCCAGACCCGCCGAGACCACCGCGGGATCGAAATCGACTGTGCGGCTCCACAAGGCAATGAACGGCGGTGGCGAGTCCTGCGCCTGCAAGCCGACGAGGTGATCACACATCTCGTGCGCGGTCAGCGACGAACGCTCCAGCAAGTGCTGGCGGTCGAGCAGGGTCCGATTCAGCACCCGATTGGAGAGCTTCATGATTCCATCACCGTACCGGCATAGCCCACATTCCGATGTCCCGCGCACCGACCGCGCCGCCGCGCACGAATTCCGGCGATAAACCGTGCGCGGCGCGCTGATTCATGCGCGGCTCCCGTCAACTCAGCGGAGCGTCACGACGACTTTGCCGGTGGCCGTGCGGTTTTCCAGCGATGCCACCGCCTCGGCGGCCTTCTCGAGTGGGTACAGCACCGGATCCGGCGGGGCGATCTTGCCGGAGGCGAGCAGCGGTTCCACCTCGGCCCACTGCTCGGTCAGGTAACCGGGATGGGTCATCACCCATTCGCCCCAGGCCGCGCCGGTGACCTCGACGTTCTTGAGCAACAGGCGATTCACCTTGACCGTGGGAATCTCCCCCGCGGTGAAGCCGACCACGAGCAGCCTGCCCGCCGACGCCAGCGAACGGATGCTGTCGGTGAACCGGTCGCCACCGACGGGATCGAGCACGATATCCACGCCGCGACCGCCGGTGAGTTCCTTGACCGCGTCCAGCCAGCCGTCGGTGCGCACCACATCGGTGGCGCCGTTGGCGCGCGCCACCTCGGCCTTCGCCTCGGTGCTCACCACCGCGATCACCCGGCCCGCGCCGAGCGCCGCCGCCATCCGCAGCGTGGAGGTGCCGATACCGCCCGCGGCGCCGTGCACGAGCACGGTTTCGCCGTCGGCGAGCCTGCCGCGATTGCGCAGGCAGAAGTGCACGGTGAGGTCGTTGAACAGCACACCGGCGCCCGCCTCCAGCGAGACATTGTCCGGCAGCTTGAACACCATCTGCGCGGGCGCCACCGCCACCTCGGCCATGGCGTTACCGAGCAGCGTCAGCGCGACCACCCGATCGCCGGGCCGCACGTGCGCGTCCGCAGGCGCCGAGCGCACCACGCCGGCGATCTCGCCGCCGACGACGAACGGCAGCTGCGGCTTCATCTGGTACAGCCCGCGGGTCATCAGCACATCGGGGAAGGCGACGCCCGCCGCGTGCACATCGATGACCACGCCGCCGGGGTAGGCGTCCGGTTCCGGAATGTCGACGATCTCGACCGACTCCGGCCCCTCCAGCTTGCTGACCTGAGCTGCGCGCATATGCCGACCTCTCTGTCCTCTCGACAGCGCCGTCATCGCCGACGACACCTGGATCAACCTATCCGCGCGCACGCGCCGTGCTCAACAGCTGCGAGTCACGAATCGGGCCGATCCCGGTCAGCGGTACGCGAACTCGAGCATCGGCTCGTTGGAGACGACGGCGCCGCCCTGCACGATTATCAGGGCGCGCGACGAGATCCGGTACTCCGTGCCGTCTTTCGGATTGGTCGCGGTGAATCCGCCGTTGCCCGTCGGCACCGGATCGTCGAGCTCGATCCCGTTGCCGTTGCTGACCGCCAGCCCCTTGTAGTAGAACCGGCCGACGCCGGTCTGGCACACCACGAAGCGGGAGCGCCCGGTCCGGCCGATGGTCACCGCGGGATTGGTGGAGTTGCACCGCGGTCCTGCGGTGAAGCCCTGGCCGTCGCTGCCTGCGACCGTGCCGACCAGCGGCGGCGTGGTGACGGGCTGCGGCGTGGTCACCGGTGTCGTCGGCGGTGTGCCGCCGGTCGACGTATCCGGCGTCGACGTCGGCGCTGTACTCCCCGCCGAAGGCGCGGTGGTTGGCCCGGTCGAGGTGGTAGTCGTGCCGCCGTCCCTACCGGACAGCAGCAGCCACGCGATGATCGCGCCGGCCAGCAGCACCACCGCCGCGCCGAGCGCGCCGGTCAGCAGCGGCGCCATGCCACCACCACGGCGTCCGCCGCCGCCCTGCGGCAGCGGCGGCGGGATGGGCAGCGGCGCCGAGGGATGGGTGTGCAGCGGTTCGAATCGGGTCGGCGGCAGCTGTTGCGGCTGCGAGAGCTGATGCGGCTGCGACAGGTGCTGGGTTTGCGGCGGCCGACCGGCCTGCGGAAGTTGCTGCGGGTGGCGCTGCGGCGCCGAGATCTCGGCCACCGGCGTGACCGCCGTTTCCGGCGCGGGCCTGCCCACCGGTGCCATCCGGGCGCCCGCCTGCGGGACATGGGCCAGCGCCGCGCGCGCGGCGTAGGCGAGTTCGCCCGCGGTGCGGTGACGTTGCCGCGGGTCCTTCGCCATGCCGCGGGCGATCACCTGATCGAAACCGGCGAGCGCGGGCGATACCGCGCTCGGCCGCGGCGGCGGCGCCATCTGATGCGACCGGATCGCCACCAGAAAACTGTTGGCGGGGAACGGCACCCTGCCGGTCAGGCATTCGTAGAGCACGCAGCTCAGCGAGTAGATGTCGACGGCGCCGGTCGCGGCGACGTTCTCGAAACGCTCCGGCGCCATATAGGCGAACGAGCCGACCGCGCTGCCGGTGACGGTCAGCTGCACATCCGATTCGGAGTGCGCGATACCGAAGTCGACCAGGTAGGCGAACGGCCCCTTGGTCAGCAAGATGTTGGCAGGCTTGACATCCCGGTGCACCAGCCCGGCCTCGTGCGCGGCATCCAGCGCGGCGGCCATCTGCTCGACGATCGTCACCGCGAGCGCGGGCGGCAGCGGCCCCTGCTCCTGCAACCGCTCCTTGAGATCGTGGCCCTGCACCAGGCGCATATCGATATAGAGGACGCCGTCGATATCGCCCCAGTCGTGCACCGGAATGACATGCGGCTCTTGCAATCTCGCCGCCGCGAACGACTCACGCCGAAACCGCTCGACGTATACCGGGTCCCGTGCCAGCTCGAGATCGAGCAGCTTCAGCGCTACGGTGCGCCCCTTGCTCGTGTCATAGGCCTCGTAGACCTCCCCCATCCCGCCGACGCCGAGCAGTCTGCGCAGTTCGTACTGCCCGAAACGGGACCCCTCCCTAGATCCTGTGCCCACGCGCTCAGGCTACGCGAAAATGTCGCCGTTGAGACATGCCGCCGGGTACAGGTGACTCGACGCGAGTGTGTGACCCACGCCCCGTAAAGTCGTGTCACAACAGCACCGCATGAAGAAACGCAGCACTACCGTGCAGCGCGAGGAGCACCAGTGTCACTCGATCAGCCACTCGCCCCGCTTCCCCAGGAGGGCACGGGCTTTGCTTCGGCGTGGCCCATCCGGGCTGGCGATGTGGATCCGTACAACCGGTTGCGGTTCGACGCCATCGCCCGCTACCTGCAGGACATCGCCTGGGAGCAACTGCATCAGACCTTCCTGCACCGCAGCGATCCGAGCTGGATCGTCCGGCGCACCGTCATCGATGTCATCCGGCCGATCATGTGGCCCGACGAGGTGCGGTTGCTGCGCTGGTGCTCGAGCATGTCGACCCGCTGGACGAATATGCGGGTGCGAATCACCAGCGGCAACGGCGGATTGATCGAGACCGAGGGCTTCTGGATCAATATCAGCGAGTCCAACAACCGGCCGGCCAGGATCAGCGACGAGGGCCTGGCCTACCTGGCGCAGACCACCCAGGAGCACCGGCTGCGCTGGCGGGCCTACCTCACCGATCCCGCACCGCCGGAATCCGATACCGATCTGCCGTTCCCGGTGCGCGCCACCGATATCGACCAGTACAACCACGTCAACAACGCCTGTTACTGGCAGGCGGTGGAACAGTTCCTCGTCGAATATCCGAAGCTGCTCGGCGGTCCGCACCGCGCGGTCATCGAGTACGTTGCGCCGGTGTACGCGCGCCAGCACGTCACCGTGCGCAGCCGGTACGAGCCGGGCGACGTGACCGGGCATCCGGTGCTGCGGCTGTGGTTCGTGGTCGGCGGCACCACGACGACGGTCGTGCGGATCATGCCGCTGCCGACGAACTGACCGGCGCCGGAACCCAGGTCGCGTCACCTGGGCCCAGCGCTTCGCGTCAACCCCGCGCGGCCTTCAGCAGGTCTTCGCGGGTGGTGAACTTGACCCGCGGCCTGCCCGCGGGCTTGCCCGCCGCCTTCTCCGCCTGATCGATCGCCTTCCAGCCCTCGCGGTCGACCAGATCCGCCTGGCGCTGGCCGAGCAGCGTTTTCAGCGCGGCCCGATCGCCGAGCGGCGCGGCCAGTTTGCCGGTGCCGAAGTCGGCGATGAGCTGCTCGACGGTCTCCTCGGAATCGATACGGTTGGTGCCGATCACCCCGCGCGGGCCGCGCTTGATCCAGCCGCTGACGTACACGCCGGGCAGCGGCGTGCCGTCCGCGCCGAGCACGCGACCGTGTTCGTTGGGGACGACGCCGCGCCGCTCGTCGAAGGGCAGATCCGCGACCGGTTCGCCGCGGTAGCCGATCGACCTGAGCACCAGCGAGGCGTCGAGGCGATCGGTGCGGTCGGTCGGGCGCGCCACCAATTGGCCGTTCTCGTCGGCCAATTCGTTGTGCGCGAATTCGATCGCCTCGACCTTGCCGTCACCGAGTAGCGCCGTCGGCGAGGCCAGGTAGCGGAAGATGATCCGCTTGTTGGCCGGATCGCGCTTGCCCGCCGCGTACTCCTTGGCGAGGGTGTACTTGAGCTGCAGCGACGGCTCGACATCCGGATCGTCGAGCAGCTCCTGGCTCGCCGGATCGAGTGCCAGCTCGGCCTCGTCGACGATGATGTCGACGCCCTTCAGGTGGGTCAGCGCCAGGAACTCCGGCGAGGTGTAGGCCGCCTGCAGCGGGCCGCGCCTGCCGAGCACGACCACCTCGCGAATGTTGCTGCGGCGCAGCGCATCCAGGGCGTGGTCGGCGATATCGGTCTTGGCGAGTTCGTCCGGGCGCACGGTCAGCACCCTGGCCACGTCGAGCGCGACATTGCCGTTGCCGACGATCACCGCGCGTTCACCGGACAGATCGAACTGGCGGTCCGCGTAATCGGGATGGCCGTTGTACCAGGCGACGAACTCGGTGGCCGAATGGCTGCCCGGCAGATCCTCGCCAGGCACGCCGAGGCGCCGGTCGGTGGACGCGCCGACCGCGTAGAGCACCGCGTGGTGATGCGCGAGCAGCTCCTCGTGCGAGATGTGCTTGCCCACCTCGACATTGAGGTAGTACTGCAGCGTCTCCCTGCGGAACGCCGATTCGAACAGGCTGGAGACCGTCTTGGTGCCCGGGTGATCCGGCGCGACGCCCGCACGCACCAGCCCCCACGGCGTCGGCAGCCGATCGAACATCTCCACCTCGACATCGCAGCGGCGCAGCAGCTCATCGGCCGCGTAGCAGGCCGCCGGTCCCGCGCCGACGATCGCGACCCGCAGCGTGCCGAGCTCCTTCGGCGGCCGGGCAGGCGTGATGATCGGATCGAAGTTCGATTCCAGCGGATGCCGCTGGAAGTAGGCCGCGTTGATATCGCGGAATCTCGCGAGCGATGCGGTCAGGTCGTCCTCGGAGAAGATGGCCTCGACCGGGCACGCGTCGACGCAGGCCCCGCAGTCGATACAGGTGTCGGGGTCGATGTAGAGCATCTCGGTCGTCGCGAACTCCGGCTGGTCCGGGGTGGGACGGATGCAATCGACCGGGCACTCGGTGACGCAGCTGGCATCGTTGCAACAACGCTGCGTGATTACGTAGGCCATATTGTGCAGATCCTCGAAAAGGGTACGTGGGCTGTAGCGACCCAGGGGTTCCCGCGGGGCTGGTTGCGGGGCGTCCGGGTTGTGACGCCGCTTTCAGTTTGCCTCGAGTGTGGCCGAGGCAACCGATTCGGCAGGCCTTAACGTATGTCCCATGGTGCGGACCTTGATCCTCATGCGGCACGGCAAGTCGGCCTATCCCGACGGCGTCGGCGATCACGAGCGCCCGCTGGCGCCGCGCGGTCAGCGCGAGGCCGGACTGGCCGGGCAGTGGCTGCGGGAGACGCAGCCGCCGATCGACGCGGTGCGCTGCTCCACCGCGACCCGCACCAGGCAGACGCTGGCCGCCACCGCGATTTCCGCGCCGGTGGTCTACGAATCCTCGATCTACGAGGCGTCACCGAGCGCGCTGATCGAGCTGGTCCAGCTCAGCGACGACGACGTATCGACGCTGCTCGTGGTCGGCCACGCACCCGGGATGCCGTGGACCGCATGGGAACTGGCGGGCAACCGGGACTCGGCGCAGGCCGTCGAGCTCAGCCGCAAGTTCCCCACGTCGGCGCTCGCGGTGCTCGAATTCGACCGGCCGTGGGCCGATATCGATCCGGGCACCGGGGAGTTGGTGCGGTTCCACATCCCTCGGTAGCGCCGTCCGGGTGGCGCCGTCGGCGTCAGCGGCGCTTGACGACAACCACCGCGACGATGCCGTACACGACGAGCAGCAGGAAGGCGGCGAACCCGCCGACCAGCAGCCACACCGCGACGAGCGCGGCAACGAACGGTGCGGCCGCGATGGCGGCGATCACCGGATTTTCCTTCACCGTCGCCAAGGCGGATTGCGCCTTGATCCGGTTCAAGTCCTTACCAGGCATGCCCCCAGGGTAAGACGAATCAGGCGCGCATGCCCGGACACAGTGGGATGCTCGACCGATGGATTGGAAAATCGAACTGGTCGCCATCCCGGTGACCGATGTCGACCGCGCGAAAGCCTTCTACACCGGGATCGGATTCAACGCCGATCACGATCACCGGGTGAACGAGAACCTCCGTTTCGTCCAGCTCACCCCGCCCGGATCCGGCTGTTCCATCTGCATCGGCGATGGCATCACCGATGCGGTGCCAGGCAGCGTCGAGGGCATGCAGATGGTCGTCGCCGACGCCGAAGCGGCCTACCGGGCGCTCGTGGCGGCCGGAGTGGAGGCGACGCCGGTGAAGGATATGGGCTGGGGTCTGTTCACCTTCTTCGCCGATCCCGACGGCAACCGGTGGGCAATTCAGCAACTGCCGAAATACAACTGAATGAGGGCCGATCACCGAGCGAAGAAACAGGTCTGCGAAGCTCCGTGCTGATCGACGTTTCTCTCGTTTAGGTGGTCCCGTGAATATTGCCCGTGTCTCGCACAAATTCGTCGACATCGACGGCGTGCGTGTCTTCTACCGCACGGCAGGGCCGCAGGGCGCGCCGACACTGCTACTCCTGCACGGCTTTCCGTCCGCGTCGCATCAGTACCGGCGGCTGATCGACGCGCTCGGCACCCGCTACCGGGTGATCGCGCCCGACTATCCCGGCTTCGGGCATACGGAGGCGCCCGCGGACTTCACGTACTCCTTCGATGCGCTCGCCGATGTGCTCGACGGGTTCGTCGAGGCGCTCGGGCTGGACCGATTCTTCATGTATGTCTTCGATTTCGGTGGGCCGGTCGGCTTCCGGGTGGCCACGCGCAAGCCGGAACGCATTGCGGGACTGGTGATTCAGAACGCCAACGCCTACACCGAAGGACTGTCGGAGCTCGCACAGCAGGCGATCGCCAACAAGCCGGGCGTGCCCGGCGCCGAGGACGGCGTACGCCAGATCCTCGCGCTGCCCGTGACCCAGGGCCAATACCTCGGCGGCACAACCGATTCCGAGCTCGTCGCACCCGAAGGCTGGGTGCTCGACCAGTACTTCCTCGACAAGCCCGAACGCCAGGATGCGCAGATCGCGCTCGGCTTGGACTACCACACCAATGTCGAGCTGTACCCGGTCTGGCAGCAGTGGCTGCGC
Organism: Nocardia sp. NPDC052566; assembly: GCF_044547285.1. Lineage (NCBI taxonomy): Bacteria > Bacillati > Actinomycetota > Actinomycetes > Mycobacteriales > Nocardiaceae > Nocardia > Nocardia sp. NPDC052566. The sequence goes on from NZ_JBIUAF010000008.1 coordinate 224,063, forward strand.
GAGCATCGTCCGCCCGCACTGATCATCTGGGGTCGCAACGACATCTTCTTCCCCGAACCGGGCGCCCACGCCTACCTGCGCGATCTCCCCGATGCCGCGCTGCACGTCTTCGATACCGGCCATTTCGCGCTCGAGGAGTTCCTGCCCGACATCGCCCCCCTCATCGCCGAATTCATCGACAAGTTCGGCGAATAGGACAGTGGTGACGGACCTCGGATCAGCCGGGGTCCGTCACTGTGCCTGCCTTGCCGATCACGCGGTGACGCGTGCGCCGCTGGCCACGAGGTGGCGGCGGCGGCTCGGCACCAGCAGGGTCGGGTGCAAGACACTCCAAGCCGCCGCCCCGCAGATGAGCTCCTTGACGCGAGCGCCCATCCGGCCGGTGGTCACCTTGGCGGTCGGCTGATCGTCCGCTGTCACCGCCTGGACGATGGCGTCGCGGCGGCCGAGGCTGATGCACTGTTTGCGGTAGCCGATGGGGGCGTCGGGCACCTCGCGGCCGGTCAGGCGCGCGGCGATGGCGTCGGCGCCGAGCCACGCCATTGGTGAGGCCGTTGCGCAACCCATCCGCAATGCCTTACCGCCGACGCCGATGGCATGCGCGGCATCGCCGAGGGCGTACACATCGGGATGCGAGACCGAGCGCAAGGTGGCGTCGACGACGATCTGCCCGGCATCCGTCACCTCGAGCGTGCTGGCGGCCGCGATCGGATGCACGGCGAAACCGGCTGTCCAAACGGTCATTTGCGCCGCGATCCGCTGACCCGAGCGCGTCTGCACACCATCCTCGGTGACACCCGTGACATCGGCGTGCTCGTGCACGGTGATGCCGAACCGCTCGAACGCACCACGCAGGTAGACCTGGGCCTTCTCGTCGAGCCAGTCGCCGACGCCGCCGCGCGCGGCGATCGCGACCTGGAGGTCCGGCCTGGCCTCTGCGATCTCGGTGGCCGCTTCGATGCTGGTCAGACCGCCGCCGACGATCACAACCGACGCACCGGAACTCAATTCGCTCAAGCGGGCCCGCAGCCGCAGCGCCGCCTGCTTCCCTGCCACGTTGTGGGCGTGCTCCGCGACGCCGGGGACGCCGTAGTCGGCTACGGTGCTGCCGAGTGCGTAGACGAGCGTGTCGTAACCGAGGGTCTCGGCGCCGTTCTCGTCGATGAGGTCGACAGTCTTGCGGTCCGCGTCGACCGCGCTGACCCGCGCGATCCGAAGCCGCACATCCGTTCCCGCGAAGATGTCACGCAGCGGGCGAACGGGCAGATCCTGCCCGCTGGCGAGCTGGTGCATGCGCACCCGCTCGACGAATTCGGGGTCGGCATTGACGAGGGTGATCTCCACGTCGTTCCGGTGCAGCCGCTTGGCGAGGCGCCCTGCGGCGATCGCTCCGGCGTATCCGGCGCCGAGGACAACGATGCGGTGCTTCATGGTCTTGCTCCTGTCTTGGTGGGTTCGCATCCTGAACCGGACAGCGGCGCGAATGCTGACAGCAGCCGACAGTGATGTGGGTCACCAGGATTCGATGAGCGGTTCTCCATGCTCGAAGGCCGCCCACTGACGGTTGGCGCGCTCGAGCTTTTCGGGGTTGACCATGGCGTGCAGCGCGGCGATGCCGTCGGCGGTCACCTCGAACGAGACGACACCGACGACCCGCCCGGCGACGACGAGCACGAGCGCGGGCCTGCCGTTGGCGACCGCGGCGAACATGGCGGGGCTGCCGCCGAACCATGCCCGTTTGACGTCCGTCGGCTTGATGCCGAGGCGCACGAACAGCGCCACCCGCGACGCGCCGACCAGCGGCCTGTTGAGCGTCGGGATGTAGATGCCGCCGTCGCCGATGCTGAAGGCGTCGTCGGTCAGCAGCTCGACCAGCGCCTCGGTCCGGCCGCTCATCGCCGCGGCCAGGAACTCCTCGACGATCCGGCGGGCGGCGGCCTCGTCGACCTCGACGCGCGTCCGATCGGAGGCGAGATGCTGCTTGGCCCGCCGGAAGATCTGCTGGCAGTTCGGCTCGCTGATATCGAGCAGCTCCGCGATCTCGCCGTGCGCGTAGCCGAATGCCTCACGCAGCACGTACACCACGCGCTCCTTGGCCGAGAGCCGCTCCATCAGCGTGAGCATCGCGATCGACACCGACTCACGCTGCTCGACCGTATCGGCGGGCCCGAGCATCCGGTCACCCGCGAACACCGGCTCGGGCAGCCACTGCCCGACATACGTCTCCCGCCGGACCCGCGCCGAGCCGAGCTGATTGAGACACAGATTCGTGAGCACCTTCGTCAGCCAGGCCTCGGGTGTCTCGACATAGCCGCGATCAGCCGACTGCCACCGCAGATACACATCCTGCACCGCGTCCTCGGCATCCCCCGCCGAGCCGAGCAGCCGATAGGCGATCGCCTCCAACCGCCCACGGAAGCCCTCGAACACATCGGCCTCATACGCCATGACCACCATGCCGCCATAGTCGGTCATCCGCCCAGGCCAAGTCCACTCGCCCGGGTGGAAAGCACAATCGGAAGAATGGGGCTTGCTTGGAGTGCACTCCAGGTGGATAGCGTTTCCGGTGTTCGACGAGAAGGGTGCAGCGGTGGGTGACGCGATACGGCAGGGCGCGGAGTGGGAGCAGCCTCGGTATTCGATCGGCGACGCGGCCGAGCGGTCGGGGCTGAGCCGGGACACGCTGCGGTGGTACGAACGGATCGGGTTGATGAACTACATCGGCCGCGATCACACCGGTAAGCGGCGGTTCAGCGATCGCGACCTGGACTGGCTGTCGCTGATCGGGCGGTTGCGCACCACCGGGATGTCGGTGGCGGACATGGTCCGCTACGCCGAACTGGTGCGGGCCGGGGACGCCACGCTCCCCGAGCGCCTCGACATGTTCCGCAACACCCGCGCGGAAGTGCTGGCCAAGATCGACGAACTGCAACAGACCGTGGCCGTGCTGGATTACAAGATCGCCGTCTACGAGGGCAAGACCTCGACGGTCCGGCCGGCCGCGCTCACACAGTACCGAAGCGAAGGGAAAAGGGCATGACCACACTGCCGACAACCACACTGGGCGCCAGCGGAATTCGGGTCGGTACACAGGGCCTCGGCTGCATGGGGATGAGCGAGTTCTACGGTGCGGCCGACCTCACCGAGTCGCGGGCGACGCTGGACCGGGCGCTGGAACTCGGTGTGACCCTGTTCGATACGGCCGATGCCTACGGCTCGGGGCACAACGAGGAATTCCTGAGCGAGTTCGTGCGGGCCAACCGCGACCGCGTGGTGCTCGCCACCAAGTTCGCCATCGTCCGCAAGGCGGAGGATCCGGCATATCGCGGCATCGACAACTCCCCCGCCTACATCCGCTCGGCGGTCGACGCCAGCCTGCGCAGGCTCGGCATCGACACCATCGACCTGTACTACATGCACCGGCGCGATCCCGCGGTGCCGCTGGAGGAATCCGTCGGCGCCATGGCGGAACTGGTGGCGCAGGGCAAGATTCGGGCGATCGGCCTGTCCGAGGTGACCGGCGCCGAGCTCAGGGCGGCGCACGCGGTGCATCCGATCGCGGCGCTGCAGTCCGAATGGTCGCTGTTCTCCAGGGATGTCGAGCACAGCGCGGTGCCGGTCGCGGCCGAACTCGGCGTGACATTCGTGCCGTATTCGCCGCTCGGCCGCGGCTTCCTCACCGGATCATGGTCCTCGGCATCCGAATTGACGGACAACGACTACCGGCGCAACCAACCGCGCTTCTCCGGTGACAACGCGGCGCACAACGCCGAGTTGCTCGCCCCGCTGCAGGCCATCGCCGAGGCGCACGGCGGCACGGTCGCCCAGGTCGCGCTGGCCTGGGTGCACGCACAGGCGAAACGCCATGCGCTGTCGGTTGTTCCGATTCCCGGCACGCGCCGCCGCACCAGGCTCGACGACAATGTGGCCGCGGCGACGATCGAGCTGACCACCGAGGACTTGGCGACACTCGAGCCGATCGCCGACCAGGTAGCCGGAAACCGTTACCCGGATATGTCTTTCACCTCCGTCGGCCGCGAGTAGCCGGGAACCGAACCGGCCCCCGTCTCCGGAACGGGGGCCGTGCGCTCAGTGGAATGTCCGGCCGCCCAGCGAGGCGGTGACGACCGCGGGCGGCGACCAGCTCGCCAAGAGGTTCGCCCGTTCCTGCGGTGTCAGATCCTGCCGCGCCCAGATCCGTTGCGCTCGCCTGCAGCATGCGGCAACGAACGTGGGCGCGGAGCGGTGGCGGAATTCCATGACAGTTCTCCTTCGATGAGCCTTCCATCGTCTGCCGCCGCGTCGCACAGCGCGAGATCAACGGGGCGATCTGTACGCATCTCATACGCAGGTGTAAAGAATCTGAAGGCAAGGCATTTCATCCACGAAAGTCAGGAGCACCGATGTCCACGTTGACCCTCAACGTCCGCTTCCTAGCCAAGCCCGGTCAGGAGGCCGCACTGCGCGAGGTGCTGCAGGGCCTGATCGAACCGACACTCACCGAGGCGGGCAATATCCGCTACGAGCTGTACCTGCACCCGACCGATCAGGCGCGGATGGTGCTGCTCGAGGAGTGGGTCGACGAGCAGGCGCTGGCCGACCACTTCGAGACCCCGTACCTGAAGGAAGCCGTGCCGGTGCTCCAGGAGATCCTGGCCGAGCCGTTCCAGATCCGCCGGTTCACCGAGATCGGCTGAGCCATGGAGTCACCCGCCACCGATGCCCGCGTCTGGATCGACAAGCAGACTCCCGATGTCTACCGCGCGCTGAATGCCGTGGCAGGAACGGTCCGCGCCGCGGGCGCGGCGGCGGGCCTGGATCGCAAGCTGATCGAGCTGATCAACCTGCGGGTGTCCCAGATCAACGGCTGCGCCTTCTGCCTCGACGTGCATCACCGGGCGGCGATCGCCGCGGGCGCCACCGAACGCGATATCGCCGTGCTGCCCGCGTGGCGGCGCGCCGAGCTGTATTCGGACCAGGAGCAGGCCGCGCTCGCGCTCGCCGAGGTCACCACGGCGCTGCCCGACGAGGACGCCATCGAGCGTGAGTACGCTTTCGCTCGCAAATACTTGTCGGATGATCAGATCTCGGCCGTCGTCTGGGTGGCGACCACGATCGGCGCGTTCAACCGCGTGTCGATCATGAGCAAGCACCCGGTGCGGGCGCGAAAGGAGAAGGCCATGAGCGAATCGAACCCCGAGTCCAAGGTCGCCGACAACCCGGGGCAGAACCGCTACGAGGTGTTCTACGGCGGTGAGCTGGCCGGCTTCGCCGAGTACCAGCTGCGCGAGGACGAGACGGTGTTCATCCACACCGAGATCGACGGCGCCTTCTCCGGTAAGGGCCTCGGCGGTGTGCTCGCCAAGGCGGCCATCGAGGATGCGATCGCCAAGGGCCGGGTCATCCGCCCGCTGTGCCCGTTCATCAAGGCCTACCTGGACAAGCACCCGCAGTACGACGCGCATGTCATCGGCAAGGGCATCCAGCGGTGAGCGACCTCGAGGCCGTTCCCGACGTCGCGGTCTGCGAACCGGCGCCGGGACCCGGCCCCGTCGCCGAGCTCTACCCGGCGCGCGAGGTGCCGCTCGGCGGGGTGCGCGGCGTCTTCGTGGAACGCGTACTGCCGCAACGGGATCTGCCCACCGTCGGCGCCTGGTGCTTCTTCGATCACTTCGGCTCGCCGACGGTCACCAAGACCGGCGCATCCCCCGATATCGACCCGCATCCGCATATCGGCCTGCAGACGGTGACCTGGCCGTTCGACGGCCGGATCCGCCATCGCGATTCGGTCGGTTCCGATGTCGAGATCGAGCCGGGTCAGCTGAACCTGATGACCTCGGGGCGCGGCGTCGCCCATTCGGAATACGGGGTCGCGGGCGTGCACTCGGGCCACGGGCTGCAGCTGTGGATTGCCTTGCCCGGCAACAGCACCGGAATCGACGCGCATTTCGAACAGCACCGCGAGCTGCCGATCTACCAGACGCGGGGGCTGCGCGCGATCATCCTGATCGGCTCGCTCGCCGGACTGACCTCGCCTGCCGAGGCCTATACGCCACTGGTCGGCGCGGACATCCGGATCGAGCCGGGCGCCGAGATCACGCTGCCGGTGCGGCCGGACTTCGAGCACGCGGTGATGGTGATCGAGGGCGATCTGGCCGTCGCCGGAACCGAACTCACCCCCGGACCACTGCTGTACCTCGGCACCGAGCGCGACGAGTTGCGCCTGGGCAGCTCGACCGGTGCGCATTTCGCGCTGATCGGCGGCGAGCCGTTCGGCGAGGAACTCGTGATGTGGTGGAACTTCGTGGCGCGCAGCCACGAGGAGATCGTCGCGGCCCGAAACGATTGGGAGAACCACGATCTCGACCGGTTCCCGGATATCGCGGGCCACACCCCCGATCAGCGCATCCCGGCACCACCGCTGCCCGCTCTGCACCTCAAACCGCGCAAACGCCGGATGGGCACAGCACACAGCTGATTGCAGCCCGCGGCCCGGTCTCGCTGAGCCGCAGCAGGTTATCTACGGACGCCGCGAGTCCTGTGCTGTGGCAGCGGACGAGACAGCGCCTCGGGCAGCGGTACCTGGCGAACTCAGACCACTGATCCGCGAAATGTCCTGCGGTAGTTGTTCGGTGAGGTGCCGAGCACCGAACGCATGTGCTGGCGCAGCGAATTGGCGGTGCCGAACCCCGCGCGGTGCGCGACGAGGTCGATGCTCAGATCGCTGTTCTCCAGCAGATCGCGGGCGCGCTCCAGGCGCTGGGCGGTGATCCAGCGCCCCGGCGTATCGCCGACCTCGTCGCGGAACTTCCTGGTGAAGGTGCGAACGCTCATCTTGGCGTGCGCGGCCATCTCCTCCAGCGAGGTCAGCTCGGTCAGCCGATCGAGCAGCCAAGCCCTGGTCGCGGCCGTGGAGGCCGCGGTGGGCTCGGGGACAGGGCGTTCGATGAACTGCGCTTGGCCGCCATCTCGCCACGGCGGGACCACGCACTGGCGAGCGACATGGTTGGCGATCGCGGTGCCGTGATCGCGGCGCACCAGATACAGGCAAAGATCCACGCCCGCGGCGGTTCCCGCGGAGGTGAGCACGTCGCCGTTGTCCACGAAGAGCACGTCCTCGTTCACTCGGACCCGGGGGTAGGCGCGGCGGAACTCCTCGGCGCGCTCCCAGTGCGTGGTCGCCGGTCGGTCGTCGAGCATGCCCGCGGCGGCGAGCACATAGCTGCCGGTGCAGATCGAGACCAGCCGGGCGCCCGGCCGGATCATGGCGAGCGCGGCGGCGAGCCGATCCGGCAGCGGACCGCCGAAGTGCAGGTCGCCGAGGTCCTCGGCGGGCGGGATGATCACCGTATCCGCGTGCGCCAGCGCCTCGGGACCGTGCGCGACGGCGAGCGGAATGCCCTCGTCGCTGAGTACGGGCCCGCCATCCACCGAGCACACCGTCACGTCGTACAGCGGCGCCCCGTTCTCGTCGAGGGCCTGTCCGAACACCCGCGACGGGATGCCGAGTTCGAACAGCGGGACGTGGTCGAGCGCGAGCAGCACGACACGATGCGGAACGAGGGCCATGGCCGGATTCTGTCACATATTGGCCATCCGGCCAGCACCACGAGCGGTCGTCGCGGGGCAATCTGGTCATCGCTCAGCCAGTGAGCGACGACCGGAAAGGACCGATAGATGACCACCATGCTCGCCGTCACCGTCCCCGAATGGGGCGGCCCCGAGGTGCTGACGCCCGACCGGATCGAGCGGCCGGAGCCCGGCGTCACCGAGATCCTGGTGCGGGTGCATGCGGCAGGAGTCAACCCGGTCGACTGGAAGACCCGGAACAGCGGCGGTCTGATCGCGTGGGCCGAGACACCTATCATCGGCTGGGACGTCTCCGGCACCGTCGAGGCGGTCGGGCCGGGCGTGACGCTGTTCCAGCCGGGCGACGAGGTCTTCGGCATGCCGCACTTCCCCGGCCAGGCGGGCGGGTACGCCGAATTCGTCGCCGCGCCCGCGCGGCAGTTCGTCGGCAAGCCCGCCGAGATCTCGCATATCGAGGCGGCCGCGCTGCCGCTGGCCGCGCTCACCGCGTGGCAGGGGCTCGTCGACACCGCGAAACTGCAAGCGGGGCAACGGGTGCTGATCCATGCCGCGGCGGGCGGCGTCGGCCATCTCGCGGTGCAGATCGCGAAGGCGCACGGCGCGTACGTCATCGGGACGGCGCGCGCGGACAACCACGAATTCCTGCGCGGCCTCGGCGCCGACGAGGTAATCGACTACACCACCACCGATTTCAGCGAAGCGGTGGGCGATGTCGACATCGTGCTCGACGGGATCGGCGGCGACTACGGCACCCGCTCCCTGCGCGTGCTCCGGCCCGGCGGTCACCTGGTGACGCTGCCTACGCCGGACGACGTGCCCCCGGCCGACCAGTCGGGCGATATCCACACCGGCTGGACCGTGGTCGAACCCGACCGGCACGGCCTCCTGGCGATCGCGAATCTGGTTGCGGCAGGAGAACTCCGGCCGACGATCGACACCGTACTGCCGCTCACCGACGCCGCGAAGGCACACGCCTACGGCGAAAACGGCCGCACCCGGGGAAAAATCGTTCTCCAGATCGTGTAGTCCGCCTTTACGATTCAGCCAGCGGGATGGCGCCATCCCGTCAGGATGCGGCCCGTGGCAGAGCGGCCGATTGCGCCCCGCGCACGAAGGGATAACTCGTGCGCGGGTTGACGGGCAACGAGCGCCCCTGCTCCGACCCTGTCCGTGGGTTCGAATCCCGCCGGTCACCGCATCCGACCAGGCCTACCACCCAACCACTCGACAAGAACCAAGATCGACTACTACGTTGAGTAGTAGTAAATGTATTTGGTTGATATCGAGTGTTGGGGACTGTCATGGAACGTACGCAATGCTGCATCGTCGGCGGCGGGCCCGCCGGAATGATGGCCGGGCTACTGCTGGCCAGGGCCGGGGTGCGGGTGACGGTGCTGGAGAAGCACCGCGACTTCATCAGGGATTTCCGCGGCGACACCGTCCATCCGTCGACGCTGCGACTGCTCGACGAACTCGGACTCGGCGAGCGGTTCGCCCGGCTACCGCAGCGCAGGCTGGACAAGATGCGGATGCACATCGGCGACCAGACCGTCGTCGCCGCCGATTTCGGCCGAATCCGCTTCCCGCACCGCTATATCGCGATGGTGCCGCAGTGGGATTTCCTCGACATGATCGCCGACGTGGCGACCGCCGAGCCCACCTGCACCGTGCGGATGAGCACGGAACTGACCGGGCTGCTTCGGGATTCGGGCGCAGTGTGCGGCGTCAGGTACCGCACCGCCGACGGCGCCGAGGGTGAGATCCACGCCGACCTGGTCCTGGCCTGCGACGGCCGCGACTCGGCCGCCAGGGCGGCGGCCGGACTGCGCCAGACGATGGTCGAGGTGCCGATGGATGTCTGGTCGGTGCGTATACCCGTTCCGGCGCAACGCCATAACGACGGACAGGTGTTCGCCAGATTCGGCGGCGGCCGGGCTGCGGTGACGATGGACCGCGGCGACTATTACCAGACCTCATATCTCATTCCGAAGGGCGCCGACGCGAGCCTGCGTGAACAGGACATCCAATGGCTGCGCGACCAGCTCGGCGCGCTCTTCGGTTGGGACGCAGACATTCTCGCCGAGATCCGATCCTGGGACGACGTGAAGCTGCTCGAGGTGACGATGGGCCGCCTCGACCGCTGGTACACCGAGGGCCTGCTGTGTCTCGGCGATGCCGCGCACACCATGTCGCCGGTCGGCGGAGTCGGGGTGAACCTCGCGATCCAGGACGCCGTCGCGGCGGCGCGCATACTGGCGGATCCGCTACGACGCGGACAGGTGTCGACGACCGATCTCGCCAAGGTGCAGCGCAGGCGGTCGCTGCCGACGGCGGTGACCCAGCGGTCACAGCGCGGCGAGCACGACATGCTGCTGAAACCGGCATTGGACGGCACACTCACCGCGGTGCCCGCGCCGCTGCGACTGGTCGATCGGATACCGGCGCTGGCCGGCCTCACCGCCTACCTCGGCGGCGTCGGCCTGCGCGCGGAACACGCACCGGACTTCGCGCGCAGACGGTAGTTCCCACGGGTTGACAAGATCGCGGCGGTCGACCTGCGGTGATAGCCGATACCTCCAAATCTATTGTGCGCGAAGTACTTTTGATTACAGTTTGGACACGGTATCGTCTCGGGCACACCGGCAGGGGGCGACGAAAGAAGCAGGATGAGGATTTCCCGAATCACCGCCACGGCCGTGCTGGCCCTGTGCGCCACGGCCTTCACCACCACCGTGACCCACGCGGAACCCGCGCCGCCGCCCGCGGCCACCGCGCCGTCCGCCGACCCGCTCGCGCTACGCGGCTCGTTCCACGAAATCGCCTACCAGGTCGCGCCATCCGAGGATCGGCGGTCCACGGTGACCACCATCCAGGACGGCCGCTTCGACGTCGCACGTGACGGCAAGATCGTCACGCTGACCGACCGGACAGGCCAGGTGGTCGCCGCGTTCCCGATGGCGCTGCGCATCGGCGGTCAGCGCATCGGCCTCAGTCCGGTCATCGACGAGACGGGCACCCAGCTCAGCGTCCAACCGGTGGCACGTGCGGAGGCGCCGCTGCGCGACGTCAGCGCGGAGGAACGCTTCTTCACGCAGGTCGAGCGCACCATGCCGACCATTCTGGCGGGCGCCGGCATCGGCGGCGCGATCGGCTTCCTGCTCGGCTTCCCGCTCGGGCTGTTCGTCGTCGACTTCATCACGATCCCGATCACGACGGTCATCGGCACGGCGCTCGGCGCGTTCGTCGGCCTCGCGGTCGGCGGCGGTCAGCCCGCCGTCGAGGCGGCGGTGGACTACTTCGACACCATGCCTTGATCAGGACGGCGTGACGTCCGCGGCGGCCAGGCGCTGAGTTCCGATGACGCGCAACAGATCCAGCTTCTCCGCCGCGTCCGTACCGGGGCGCGGCAGGTAGACGAGCAGGTGCTGTGCGGAGTTCGGGGTGACCAGGACTTCACAGATCGTGTCGACCACACCGACCTCGGGATGGATGATCCGCTTGGCATCCGAAACCCGCACCGCCACTTCGTGCTCGTTCCACAGCGCCTCGAATTCCGGGCTGGCGGCCCGGATCTCGGCGATGAAGCCGGTGACGTCCGCGTCGCCGGATCGGCGCGCGGCCGTCGCGCGCAGGTCGGCGACGTGCTTGCGGCCCAAGCGATCCCAGTCCTCGACGGGGAAGATCTCACGCGCCTGTGGATCGTTGAACCAGCGCCACGCATAGAACCGGTCGAGGCCGCGCCGGTTCGCATGGTCGCCGACCAGGAGGGTGTGCATCCGATTCTGGACGAGCACCTCGCCGAGATCGGTGATGACGGTGGCGGGTGTGTCGTCCAGTTTCGCCAGCAGGTGCAGCAGACCGGGCCCGACGTGCTTGTCGGGATGATCCCGGCCGGGCGCCGGATGCCCGACCAGGTGGTACAGGTGGTCGCGTTCGTCGCTGCTGAAGCGCAGCGCGCGGGCCAGCGCGGCGAGCACCTGCACGGACGGGCGCGGACCGCGCGACTGCTCCAGCCGGGTGTAGTAGTCGGTGGACATGCCGGCCAGCAGCGCGACCTCGTCGCGGCGCAGGCCCGGCGTGCGCCTGCGCACACCGGGGGCAATCCCGACGTCGGCGGGCGTCAGCTGTTCGCGCCTGCGACGCAGGAAATCGGCCAGTTCCGTACGGTCCATGTCACCACTGTCCCGCACGGTGCCGCGGTAAGCCAGGGATCGCCGATCCCCCGATAAAGGATCTCTCCCGCACCCGGTTCGACAGGGTCAGGCTGGTGCCATGACCAGTGCGAAGATCACCACAGTGCAACTCGGCAAGACCGGCCCCACCGTCAGCCGCATCGGGCTCGGCGCGATGGGTATGTCCGGCATGTACGGCGCCGCCGACGACGCCGAATCGACCGCGACCATCCACGCGGCGATCGACTCCGGCGTCAACCTGATCGACACCGGCGATTTCTACGGCGCGGGCCACAACGAGCTACTGATCGGCAAGGCCATCGCCGAGCGGGCGCGCGAGGACGTGGTGCTCAGCGTGAAGTTCGGCGCGCTACGCGGCCCCGGCGGCACCTGGGGCGGCGTCGACAACCGCCCCGAGGCGCTGCGCAACTTCCTCACCTACTCGCTGCAGCGGCTCGGCGTCGACTACCTCGACATCTACCGCCCGGCCCGGCTCGACCCGTCGGTGCCGATCGAGGACACCATCGGTGCGATGGCCGAACTCGTCGAGGCGGGCTACATCCGCCACATCGGCCTGTCCGAGGTCGGCGCGGACACCATCCGGCGGGCGGCCGCGGTGCATCCGATCGCGGATCTGCAGATCGAATACTCGCTGATCTCGCGCGGGATCGAGGCCAACATCCTGCCCGTCACCCGTGAGCTCGGCATCGGCATCACCGCATACGGCGTGCTCTCGCGCGGCCTGCTCAGCGATACCGTGCGCGGCGGTGCGACGTTCGCGCCGAACGATTTCCGCGCGCACAGCCCGCGCTTCCAGGGTGAAAACCTCAGTAAGAACCTGCAACTGGTGGAGGCGCTCGCCGAAATCGCTGCGAGCAAGGATGTTTCGGTCGCGCAACTCGCCATCGCCTGGGCGCTGACCCGCGGCGAGGACATCGTCCCGGTCATCGGCGCCCGCCGCCGCGCGCGCTGGACGGAAACCGTCGGCGCACTGGATATCCAGCTCACCGCCGACGAGCTGAGCACCATCGAGGCCGCGGTACCGGCCGATCAGGTCGCGGGCGACCGCTACGCCGCGGCCCAGATGGCGCATCTCGACAGCGAGCACTGAGCTGGTTCGGGCGCGGCACCGATTCAGGCGCGGCGTGGTCGCATCACCGCGGTGAATGCCGCGGTGGCGACCAGCTTTTCCGCGCTGTCGGTGATGCGCACCGGCACCTCCAGCTCGATCGGGGTGCGCGCCGCGATATCGGCGCGCACCCGGTCGATGGTGTCGGCGGACAGTTCGGAGGTGGCCAGGAAGGGCCCGGCCGTCCCCTTGGCCCGTGCGCGATATTCGATGCGCCCGTCCTTGGCCACGATGAACGTCTCGGCCATCAGGTCGACGATGCCGGAGATCGAGGTGCCCATGGCCGCGGTTTCCGCGAGCCCGAACAACACAGCGGCGTGCAGGTCGCCGTTGTGGTTGAGATGTTCGGGCCGCGGCGCGATCCGCACCAGGTTGTAGCCCGCGCGGAATTCGACCCCCTCGATGCCGGTGTACTGGATGAACCCCAGCTTCTGAAAACCGGCCATCACCAACTCGCCCATGGTGGCGTTGTCCATCGCATCTCCCGCACTACCGAACTGAAACGTGTTCTATTTTCATACCCGAGGCACGCGAACGTTGTCCACCGAGCGGGAGTTTCGGTGAGCTAGTCGAAGGCCGACGGGTTGATGGCGGAGACGATCAGCATGACCACGACGAACACCGCGATCAAACCGTCGCACACCGTGGCCGCGATCGCCCACATCTTCGCCTTCTTCGAGGCGGCCTCCGCCCCATAGGCATCGCCCATCTGCCATTTGCTCGACACCTGATTGCCGTAGACGATCGCGACGATGCCGAAAGCCAAACCGAATGTGCAGCCGATGGCGCCGATCACCGTCACGATGATCGACCACGCCAGGTACTTGGGCGGCATGGCGGCCGGATCAAGCGGCGGCCCGTACGGTGCGTACGGAACATATCCATAGCCCTGCGGCGGGTAAGGACTGTACGGATAACCGTATGGATTCTGAAGTGGCTGGCCGCCGCTCGGCTGATCCTGATAGCCGTGCGGATTCCCATAGGCCGGAACACCATTCGGCTGATCCTGAGGGCCCGCGGCCCGTGCGTCACCCGATTTGGCGAGCCAGTCGGGCGAATCCCCCGATGTCATCGAAACTCTCCTCCCGGAGGACGCCCGAGCGCCCTCCGCCGAGGAACTTACCCGTCGAACGAATCCACCACGACTACCACCGGAATCGTGTCATTCCCGCCGATAGGTCCGAGGCAGCTCATAGCCGTACTCCTCGAGAATCGTGCGCAGCAGATCCGGCCGATTGGTGATCATGCCGTCGACGCCGAGGTCGAGCAGCGACGTCATGGTCGCTCGGTCGTCGACGGTCCACGGTATGACGAGCATTCCGTTCCGGTGCGCGGCCGTAACCAACTCGGCGGTCGTAAAGGCCTGGTAGCCGGGGTCGTCGACGTGGCCGTTCTGCGGGTCACCGTGCACCGGGGACACCGCGTCCGCGCCGATGGAGGCCGCCGCTGCCACGTACTTCTCCTGCAGTGAGCCGGGGAAATCGTCGATGTCGAGTCCGCCGAGCCACGGCGACGCACCCGGCTGGCCCGCCTGGAGGAACTGCTGCCCGTTGGTCAGCGCGACGATCGGCAATTCGGGCGCCACCGCACGCATCCGCATCAGTGCACCCCAGTCGAAACTCTGGATGGTGACCTGACTTTGCCGATGCGCCCGCCGCACCTCCGCCGCGACCACCTGGACAAACTGCTCCCTCGGCGCGGTCTGCTCCGGTGCGCCCGCCTCCACCTTGGTCTCGATATTCAGCTTCACCTGGTCGGCGTGATAGGCGGTCAGCAGGTCGAAAACCTCGGCCAGCAACGGCATTCGCTGCCCCGGCACCGTGCGCTGTTCCGGAAAATCCGCCGATCGCAGTGTGCCGCAGTCGATCGTGCGCACCTGTGCGAGCGTCAGGTCCCGGATGTATTTCGTGCCAGGAACATACGGAAACTGCGGGTCACCCGGAAACGCGGGAACGGTGTCCACGCATTTCTGCGGGCTCGGATCGCGATCGTGGGTGACCACCGCGTAACCGTCGGCGGTGATCTGCACATCCAGCTCGAGCGTGCTCACCCCGAGTTCGAGCGCATTGGCGAACGCCGCCAAGGTGTTCTCCACTACCAGCGCGATGCCGCCGCGATGGGCCTGCAGGTCGAACGCGCGCCCCGGTTCCCTCGCTCCGGCCACGGCGCTGGTCACCCACCCGGCCGCAAGCAATCCGACGATTCCTGCCGCGAACGCTCGACGCACCCATCCATCGTCCCCCATCCGCACGGGTTCCGCGCGCGAGCCGCCGCCTTCGCCGGTGCGAATCATGCTTGCGAAGACGGCGATTCGCGTGCGATCAGGCGAGACCGCCCGGCTTGGCGAGCAGGTCGCGCAGGGCGGTGTCGATGAAGCGGGTGTCTTCGGGGTTGCTGCCATGCCCGGCGAAATGGCCCCAGATTCCCGGGATTACGCGCAGTTCGGCATTCGGGATGTGGCCGACGGCCCATTCCTCGTCTTCCGGCGGGAAATACAGGTCCTTGACGGCGGGCATGACCAGGGCGGTGGCCTTGATCGAGGCCAGCGCGGCTTCGGTGTCACCGTCGAAACCCGGTGTCCGCCCGACGTCCCCGTTCTGCCAGGTCCAGAGCATGGCGAGCAGGTTGTTCGGGTCGCGGTTGTCGAGGAAGAAGCCTTCCCAGAAGCCGATGAGGAAGTCCTCCAGCGAGGTGTAGCCGAGCTTCTCGTACTCCTTCTCCCAGTAGAAGGCCTGCGAGAAACCCCAACCGGCGTAAACCCTTGCCAGCGCGCGCAATCCGGTGGTCGGCCACACGTCGCCGTACCAGCCGCCCGCGAAGACCGCGTCGGCGGTGAGCGCCGACTTCACACCCTCCAGAAAGACTTTGTTGTGCAGGCTCGTTCGCGCCGAACCACAGAACGGGGCGATCCGCTCGACCATCTCCGGATAGCTCACCGCCCACTGGTAGGTCTGCCCCGCGCCCATCGACCATCCGGTCACCAGCGCGAGCCGCTCGATCCCGAATTGCTCTGTCACCAGCCGATATTGCGCGGCCACCTGGTCGTAGACCGTGATGTGCGGGAACCGCGCCCGGTCGTAGGGCTGCGGCGTATTACTGGGTGAGCTGGACAGTCCGTTGCCGAGCATATTCGGCACGATGATGAAGTACTCGGCCGGATCCAGCGCCATCCCCGGTCCGATGAGCCACTCGTTGTCCCAGTGCCGCCCGGAATACCAGGTCGGATAGACAACGGCATTGCTCTTGTCGGCATTGAGCTCACCATAGGTGGTGTAGGCCAAGAAGGCCCCGCGCAGTGTGGCGCCGTGCTGAGTGGTGAAATCACCGAGATCGAAGACCTGGTGCTCGGTCATGAAACAACCTGCTTTCCAACAGTGGAACAGCATCCGGGCACCCCGGCCTGCGCACCACCGACACCCGAACACCTTCAAACGAAAATATTGTGCCAGGAAGTATTGCCCATGGAAGCAGGTTTCGCACGGATCCCTGCCATATCCCCACCGCCGTCCACGCTCCAGCGATCGGCGTGCCCCGCTCCTAGAGCGCGTCAACCACGATGACCTGCACTATCACTTGAATCAGTAGCGGGCCGGTTTCGATGAGATTGTAGAAGATGGTTACGCCACCGAGATCCCACTCGTAGGCGTCAGGGATCTCGTCACCTCCGGCCCGAAATGGGATGGCGCCCTTCGCGAGGGGCAATGGATCGTCGAGCAGGTCGAGTAGCGCGAGCCGGACTTTGATGCGAAGCAGCTCGGGGAGTTCATAGATTGCTGCTCGGCCCGTGGGTTGACCTCGATGAGAACCCTACGGCCGATCAAATATGTCTTCTTGCTGCAAGTCTTCACGAGTCAAAGTGCGGAAAGCCTCGGGCTTGGTGGCGTAGTACGCCATACCCTCGCGAAGTTGCGCGGCGATGTGGTCGCGGCCGCGCGGCTCACGGAGCCGACGCAGCTCCTCTCGGGCCGCCTTGAGCTGCTGGTACTCCCGCAAAGAGACAATGACCTCGACCTCACCGTCGGGACCCGTGATCACACGGTGTGGGTCACCGGATGGTAGAGGGCTCACAGAGGACATTGCCCCATGATAGGCGATCATACGCACGATAGGCCGTGACGGCAGGGACTGACGACGATGCTCGAGCGGTGGGCCCGTTCGAGCTCGGATACGCAAACGGCCCCCGTTCCGAGGTGGAACGGGGGCCGGATGTTATTGCCTACCTACAGATCAGCGGTAGTCGCTGAAACCGTAGTCGTCCAGCGGAACCGCGGCACCGGTGGTCTGGCCGAAGCTGTCCGGGCTGTAGTAGGTGTCGTCGTAGGACGGCACCGCGTACGCGGCGGCACGGGCTTCTTCGGTCGGCTGCACCTGGATGTTGCGGTAGCGGTTGATACCGGTACCGGCCGGGATCAGCTTACCGATGATCACGTTCTCCTTGAGGCCGATGAGCTTGTCCGAGCGGCAGTTGATCGCCGCATCGGTCAGGACTCGGGTGGTCTCCTGGAAGGACGCCGCCGACAGCCACGAATCGGTGGCCAGCGACGCCTTGGTGATACCCATCAGCACCGGGCGACCCGACGCGGGCTCGCCACCCTCGGCGACCACGCGGCGGTTGGCGGCTTCGAACTCGGCACGCTCGGTGAGCGAGCCGGGCAGGAACTCCGTCGCACCCGAATCGATGATCGTCACGCGACGCAGCATCTGGCGCACGATGACCTCGATGTGCTTGTCGTGGATCGACACACCCTGCGAGCGGTAGACCTCCTGGACCTCGTGGACCAGGTGGACCTGCACCTGACGGGGGCCCATCACGCGCAGCACCTCGTGCGGATCCGCCGCGCCTTCCAGCAGCTGCTGGCCGACCTCGACGTGATCGCCATCGGCGAGCAGGCGCTCGGTGCCGTCGTCGTGCTTGAACACACGCAGCCGCTGACGCTTCGAGAGCTTGTCGTAGACAACCTCTTCGCCACCGTCATCCGGGATGATGGTGATCTTGTAGAAGCGATCGTCGTCTTCCATCCGCACGCGGCCGGAGACCTCGGCGATCGGCGCCTTGCCCTTGGGCACACGAGCCTCGAAGAGCTCCTGCACGCGGGGCAGACCGCCGGTGATGTCGTCACCCGCGACACCACCCTGGTGGAAGGTACGCATGGTCAGCTGGGTACCCGGCTCACCGATGGACTGCGCGGCGACAATACCGACGGCCTCACCGATGTCGACCAGCTTGCCGGTCGCCATGGAGCGGCCGTAGCAGGTCGCGCACACGCCGGTGCCGGTGGTGCAGGTCAGCACGGAGCGGACCTTCACCTCGGTGATGCCCGCGTCGAGCAGCGCCTCGAGGGCCGGGTCGCCGAGGTCGGCGCCCTTCGCCACGACGACATTGCCCTTGGCGTCCAGCGCATCGGTGGCCAGCGTCCGTGCGTAGGTGGAGGTTTCCACGTGCGCGTCCCGGATGAGCGAACCATCGAGCTGCTTCTCCGCGATCGGCACCACGATGCCGCGCTCGGTGCCACAGTCGTGCTCGCGCACGATGACGTCCTGCGAGACGTCCACCAGACGACGGGTCAGGTAACCCGAGTCGGCGGTACGAAGCGCGGTGTCGGCCAGACCCTTACGGGCACCGTGGGTGTTGATGAAGTACTCGAGAACGGTCAGGCCCTCACGGAACGAGGACTTGATCGGCCGCGGGATGAACTCACCCTTCGGGTTGGTAACCAGGCCCTTCATACCGGCGAGGGTACGAGTCTGGGTGAAGTTACCGGTCGCGCCCGACTCGACGATCGTGATGATCGGGTTGTCCGGCGGGTAGTGCGCCCGCAGCGCGGTACCGACCTCTTCGGTCGCTTCCTGCCAGATCTTGACCAGGGCGTTGTTGCGCTCCTGGTGATCGAGCGCACCACGCTGGTACTTCTTCTCGATCTGATCGGCCTGCGCCTCGTAGCGCTCCATGATCTCGGCCTTCTCCGGCGGAACGAGAACGTCCGACATGGAGACGGTGACACCGGAGCGGGTGGCCCAGTAGAAGCCCGCGTCCTTCAGCTTGTCGACGGTCTGCGCGACCACGATCATCGGGTAGCGCTCGGCCAGATCATTGATGATCGTCGCCTGACGCTTCTTCGGCATCTGCTCGTTGATGAACGCGTAGTCCGCGGGCAGCAGCTCGTTGAAGAGCACACGGCCCAGAGTGGTTTCGGCGATCCACGCGTCACCGCGCTGCCAGCCCTCCGGGAACAGCTCCGCCTCGATCTCGCGGGGCGGACGCTGATGGGTGAGCCGCACCCGGATGAGCGAACGTACGGTCAGCTCATCACGGTCGACCGCCATCTGCGCCTCGGCGGGCGAGGAGTACACGCCGAATTCGGCGGAATCCTTTGTGGCCGCCCGGTACTCGCCCTTCGCGCCCTCTGCGAGGCGGGTCAGGTAGTACAGGCCGGTCACCATGTCCAGACGCGGCATCGCGAGCGGACGACCCGAGGCGGGCGACAGGATGTTGTTCGAGGACAGCATCAGGATGCGGGCCTCGGCCTGCGCCTCCGCGGACAGCGGAAGGTGCACGGCCATCTGGTCACCGTCGAAGTCGGCGTTGAACGCTTCACAGACGAGCGGGTGCAGCTGGATCGCCTTACCCTCGACGAGCTGCGGCTCGAACGCCTGGATGCCGAGGCGGTGCAGGGTGGGCGCGCGGTTCAGCAGCACCGGGTGCTCGGCGATGACCTCTTCGAGGACATCCCACACCTGGGGACGCTGACGCTCGACCATCCGCTTGGCGGACTTGATGTTCTGCGCGTGGTTCAGGTCGACCAGGCGCTTCATCACGAACGGCTTGAACAGCTCGAGCGCCATCAGCTTGGGCAGACCACACTGATGCAGCTTCAGCTGCGGACCGACGACGATGACCGAACGGCCGGAGTAGTCGACACGCTTACCGAGCAGGTTCTGCCGGAAACGACCCTGCTTGCCCTTGAGCAGATCGCTCAGGGACTTCAGCGGGCGGTTACCCGGTCCGGTGACCGGGCGGCCGCGGCGGCCGTTGTCGAACAGCGCGTCGACGGACTCCTGCAGCATCCGCTTCTCGTTGTTGACGATGATCTCGGGCGCACCGAGATCGATCAGTCGCTTGAGGCGGTTGTTGCGGTTGATCACGCGGCGGTACAGGTCGTTCAGGTCGGAGGTGGCGAAGCGGCCACCGTCGAGCTGAACCATCGGGCGCAGCTCCGGCGGGATCACCGGAACGGCGTCGAGCACCATGCCCATGGGCGAGTTGCCGTTGGCCTGGAAGGCCGCGACGACCTTGAGCCGCTTGAGCGCGCGCAGCTTCTTCTGGCCCTTGCCCGAGCGAATGGTCTCGCGCAGGTTCTCGGCCTCGGCGTCGATGTCGAAGTTCTCCATCAGCTTCTGGATGGACTCCGCACCCATGGCGCCGGTGAAGTACTCGCCGTAGCGGTCGATCAGCTCGCGGTAGAGCACCTCATCGACGATGAGCTGCTTGACCGACAGCTTGGTGAAGGTGGTCCAGATCTCGTCGAGACGATCCAGTTCGCGCTGGGCCCGGTCGCGCAGCTGACGCATTTCGCGCTCGCCGCCGTCCTTGACCTTGCGGCGCACGTCGGACTTGGCACCCTCGGCCTCGAGCTCGGCCAGGTCGGCCTCGAGCTTCTGGGCGCGGGACTCCAGGTCGGCGTCGCGCTGGTCGGCGACCGCCTTCTTCTCGACCTCCATCTCGGCCTCGAGGGTGCTGAGCTCGTTGTGGCGCAGCTCCTCGTCGACACCGACGATGACGTAGGCGGCGAAGTAGATGATCTTTTCCAGATCCTTCGGCGCCAGGTCGAGCAGGTACCCGAGGCGCGAAGGCACGCCCTTGAAGTACCAGATGTGGGTAACCGGAGCGGCCAGCTCGATGTGGCCCATCCGCTCACGACGCACCTTGGCGCGAGTCACCTCGACGCCACAGCGCTCACAGATGATGCCCTTGAAGCGGACACGCTTGTACTTACCGCAGTAGCACTCCCAGTCCCGGGTGGGACCGAAGATCTTCTCGCAGAACAGGCCGTCCTTCTCCGGCTTGAGCGTGCGGTAGTTGATGGTCTCCGGCTTCTTCACCTCGCCGAAGGACCACTGGCGGATGTCGTCGGCGGTGGCAAGGCCGATCCGGAGTTCATCGAAGAAGTTGACGTCTAGCACGTAACTTCCTTTCCCCTGTGCGGGTCGAGTTCGAGCAAAAGTTCACTAGTGGGTAAAACGCGGGGCCGAATGCCGTTGGCGTTCAAGCGAATGCGCAACGACATCCGGCCGACCGCCTAGTTCGCCAAATCGTCGACGGTGGCTGCTTCGTTCCTGGACAGGTTGATGCCCAGGTTCGCCGCAGCGCGCTCCAGGTCCTCGTCGTCGCCATCGCGCATCTCGATCGCGGCGCCGTCGGACGACAGCACCTCGACGTTGAGGCACAGCGACTGGAGTTCCTTGAGGAGCACCTTGAACGACTCCGGAATGCCCGGCTCCGGAATGTTCTCGCCCTTCACGATCGCCTCGTAGACCTTCACACGGCCAACGACGTCGTCGGACTTGATGGTGAGCAGTTCCTGCAGCGTGTATGCCGCGCCGTAGGCCTGCATCGCCCAGCACTCCATTTCACCGAAGCGCTGGCCACCGAACTGTGCCTTACCACCGAGCGGCTGCTGGGTGATCATCGAGTACGGACCGGTCGAACGGGCGTGGATCTTGTCGTCGACCAGGTGGTGCAGCTTCAGGATGTACATGTAGCCGACCGCGACCGGGTACGGGAACGGTTCGCCGGAACGGCCGTCGAACAGGGTCGACTTGCCGTTCTCGTCGACCATCCGGTCGCCGTCGCGGTTGGGCAGGGTCGAGGCGAGCAGACCGGTCAGCTCCTCCTCGCGCGCGCCGTCGAACACCGGGGTGGCGATGTTGGAGTCGGCCGGAGCCGCCAGCATCTCCTCCGGCAGTGCCTTGGCCCAGTCCGGACGGGTGCCGTCCGCACCGACGCCGACATCCCAGCCCGCCTTGCCGATCCACCCCAGGTGGGTCTCCAAGATCTGGCCGATGTTCATACGACGCGGCACACCATGGGTGTTCAGGATGATGTCGACCGGCGTGCCATCGGGCATGAACGGCATATCCTCGGTCGGGAGGATCTTGCCGATAACACCCTTGTTACCGTGCCGACCGGCGAGCTTGTCACCGTCCTGGATCTTGCGCTTCTGCGCCACATACACGCGCACCAGCTCATTGACACCCGGCGGCAGATCGTCCTCGTCCTCACGCGAGAACACCCGAATACCGATGACCTTGCCCGACTCACCGTGCGGCACCTTCAGCGACGTATCACGCACCTCACGCGCCTTCTCACCGAAGATCGCCCGCAGCAACCGCTCCTCCGGGGTCAGCTCGGTCTCACCCTTCGGGGTGACCTTGCCGACCAGGATGTCACCGTCACGAACCTCGGCACCGATACGGATGATGCCGCGCTCGTCCAGATCCGCCAGCACCTCATCGGAGACATTCGGAATATCCCGGGTGATCTCCTCGGCACCGAGCTTGGTATCACGCGCATCGATCTCGTGCTCCTCGATATGAATCGAGGTCAGCACATCCTCTTCCACGAGACGCTGCGACAGGATGATCGCGTCCTCGTAGTTGTGCCCCTCCCACGGCATGATCGCCACGAGCAGGTTCTTACCCAGCGCCATCTCACCGTTCTCGGTGCACGGACCGTCGGCGAGCACGTGGCCCTTCTCGACCCGCTGGCCCTCGTCGACGATGGGACGCTGGTTCGCGCAGGTGCCCTGGTTGGAGCGGGCGAACTTGCGCATCCGGTAGCTCTTGCGGGTGCCGTCGTCGGCCATGACGGTGATGTAGTCGGCGGAGACCTCCTCGACGACACCGGCCTTCTCGTTGACGACGACATCGCCCGCGTCGACCGCGGCACGCAGCTCCATACCGGTGCCGACCAGCGGCGACTCGGAACGGATCAGCGGAACGGCCTGACGCTGCATGTTCGCACCCATCAGGGCGCGGTTGGCATCGTCGTGCTCGAGGAACGGAATCATCGCGGTCGCCACCGAAACCATCTGGCGCGGCGAGACGTCCATGTAGTCGACCTCGGAGGCCGAGACGAACTCGACCTCTTCACCGGCGCGGCGCACGAGGATCTTCTCCTCGAGGAAGCGGCCCTCGGCGTCGACCGGCGAGTTGGCCTGCGCACGAATGTGGCGGTCCTCCTCGTCGGCGGTCAGGTACTTGACCTCGTCGGTCACCCGGCCGTCGACGACCTTGCGGTACGGGGTCTCGATGAAACCGAACGGGTTGACCCGCGCGTACACCGACAGCGAACCGATCAGGCCGATGTTCGGGCCTTCCGGGGTCTCGATCGGGCACATACGGCCGTAGTGCGAGGAGTGGACGTCGCGGACTTCCAGGCCGGCGCGCTCACGGGACAGACCACCCGGGCCGAGCGCCGACAGGCGACGCTTGTGGGTCAGGCCCGACAGCGGGTTGTTCTGGTCCATGAACTGCGACAGCTGGGAGGTTCCGAAGAACTCCTTGATCGCTGCGACCACGGGACGGATGTTGATCAGGGTCTGCGGCGTGATCGCCTCGACGTCCTGGGTGGTCATCCGCTCGCGGACCACGCGCTCCATGCGGGACAGGCCGACCCGGATCTGGTTCTGGATCAGCTCGCCGACGGTGCGCAGGCGGCGGTTGCCGAAGTGGTCGATGTCGTCGACCTCGACCGGCACCTCGGCGCCACCCGGCGCGGTCATGTTGCGGTCACCCGCGTGCAGGCGCACCAGGTACTCGATGGTGGTGACGATGTCTTCCTTCGTCAGCACCGAACCGATGACCTGCTCACCCAGGTGGATGCCCAGCTTCTTGTTGATCTTGTAGCGACCGACGCGCGCGAGGTCGTAGCGCTTCTCCTTGAAGAACAGGTTCTCCAGCAGAGTCTGCGCGGACTCCTTGGTCGGCGGCTCGCCCGGACGCAGCTTGCGGTAGATGTCCAGCAGCGCCTCGTCCTGACCGGCGGTGTTGTCCTTCTCCAGGGTCGACATCATGATCTCGGAGAAGCCGAAGCGCTCGACGATCTCCTCGGTGGTCCAACCCAGCGCTTTCAGCAGCACGGTGACCGGCTGGCGGCGCTTGCGGTCGATACGCACACCGACGGTGTCGCGCTTGTCGACGTCGAACTCGAGCCACGCGCCACGCGACGGAATGACACGCACGCTGTGCAGGTCCTTCTCGGTCGCCTTGTCGACGCTGTGATCGAAATACACACCCGGCGAACGCACCAGCTGCGAAACGACCACACGCTCGGTGCCGTTGATGATGAACGTGCCCTTGTCGGTCATCATCGGGAAATCACCCATGAAGACCGTCTGGCTCTTGATCTCACCGGTGTTGTTGTTGATGAACTCAGCGGTGACGAACAGCGGCGCCGCGTAGGTCATGTCCTTGTCTTTGCACTCGTCGATCGAGGCCTTGACCTCTTCGAACCGAGGATCCGAGAAAGACAGGGACATGGAGCCGGAGAAGTCCTCGATCGGCGAGAGCTCCTCGAGCACCTCCTCGAGGCCACCGACTAGCCCGACGTCGCCGCGAGCCGCGGCTTTTTCACGCCATTCCGCTGAACCGATCAGCCACGAAAAAGAGTCCGTCTGTAGATCGAGAAGTCCGGGCACCTCCAAGGGTTCACGGATCTTCGCGAAAGACACCCGCAACGGGGCTCCGGGGATTCCGGCAACTGCCTTGGTCTGGGTGGAGACTGCCAAGATGCGTCCTTCCAGCACCTCACGCGCGTCGCGTGGTGGTCCGCGACCGTCGCTTGCTTCTGCTACGAATTCCGCTGGTTACAACCCGAACGAAACCCGAACAGGCAACAACGGAAGTAACACCGGAAGGGTGGAACTTACGTGTGCGAATCGAGGTATGGACAGGAGGCAGCCAGCGCAACGTCCAAACTTACACCCAACTACACGGGGGTGTCAAAGTACCACCCGTGCGAACATCCGCGTGGCTGGCGCGCCGGACCGAATTCGCTGGCTGCGTAGTGAGCCGCGGTGCGCCTGAAGCCACTGTGACAGCTGCCGCTGTTGTGAATAGCGTGACGTGTCGGGCGAAACTCGTCAAGTGGCGGGCTCGACCCGGCAAAGGAGTGAGATCGCCTGTCGCGCTACAAGATCACGCCCACAAGCGGGCGAAACTCGGCGAAACCTACTGGGGCGGGGCTTGCAGAACGGGTCGATCGGGAATCTCGCTGGCCAGCCACTTGCCGCCGACCTTCTGCATCCTGACGATCACCGGACCGAAGGCGCTCTGCTGCGCGACTCCCCCCTTCGAGGCGCTGACCACGAGGTTCACGATCAATTCGGCACGATCGCTGGTGAGCAGCGTCACCCCGGATGGGCCGGGTTTGGCATCGGCGCGCACCTGCGCCTGACCGAGCGAGGAGAAGGTGGTGTCGGCGTACTTGTCGAACTCGGTGAGCATCGCCCCGGTCAGCACGTTGGGCAGCGCGGCCTTGTAGCCCGCGACGTTCGCCGAGTCGGTGGAGTAGATGGTCTTCAGCGCGTTCTCCGCCGCGGCCTTCACTTCCTCGGTGGCCTTGTTGTCGACGAAGGCCTTGTTCGAATCGTCGACGCCGGGTCGCAGCGCGCCGAATACCGCGAAGGTGCCGAGCAGTACCGCGAAGACGGCGACGACCGCGACCACGGTCCAGGACGGGCCGGACACGGGCGTCGGTTTCGGGCGCGCGACGATGCGCGGCACCGGCCGCGCGAACCACTGGAGTCCCGGCGCGACGCGCTCGGGGCGCTGCGGCTTTTCCGCGGTGCGCGAACCGGCGGTCTTCACCGGACGGGCGTCGCGCTTACCCGCCGGACGGGCGACGGTACGCCGCTGCGGCTGGGCGGACTGCTCCGCCGCGGGCTTGCGCTTGGAGGTGACCCGATTGACCGGTCGACGAGAATTCACGGCGCTCTCCTACGATCCGGGCTTGGGCTGACCGGGCTGACCGGATTGATCCGGCTGTCCCGGCGCGGGCTGCGGCGGCACCGCGGGCTGTGCGGGCGTCGAGGAGTCGGCGTTACCGCCCAGCAGCACGGGCGGTTCCAGCGAGGCCACCTGCTCGGCCTTCCACACGTCGCCGACCTTGGCCATGTTCAGGCTCCAGGTGTAGCGGTAGTTGGCGGCAGGGCGATCCGGCCTGGTCTCGGTGACACGGAGCACCACGACGGCCGAGGCCTTATCGCGTTCGCTGTTCAGCTCGCTCAGCGCCGAACCGACGATCTTGGCCTGCACCTTCACTCCGGCGCTGCGCATCATCGCCTCGATCTGCTGCTGATTCTTGGTCGCCGAATCGAGCAGCGCGCCGGTCATCGACGAGCGCTGCAGTGCCGAGGATCCCGGCACATCGTCGAGGTTGGTCGTGCTCATATTGAGCGCGGCCTGGCGCGCGCCGTCCAGCGCGGCATCGCGGGCGTCGACGCGCGGGGTGACGGTGAAGAACTCCTGCTGCACCCAGCGGCCGCCGAACCACAGCGACGCGAGAACGGCGAATACCAGCGCGACGGTCGCCGCGATGAACGCGACCAATCTGACCGTTCCGGTATCCGTGCGCGCGGGCTTGATTTCTGTTCGCGCGGGCACGGTGTCGGCGAGCCCACCCGACGGTTCGGCCGCCTTTTCGGGCACGGTCGAATCCGGCTCTTTGGAGAGATCGACTTCACTCACGCCAGCCACCCTAACGTCACTACTACTGGTCACCGCTTGGGCGTAACTCCCATCAGAGTCGCGAGCTGTACGGCGATCGGGTTCAGGTTCAGCTTTTCCGGATCGGTTTTAGGATTCGAATCCCACGGCTGAACGATATTGGGATCGGCGAGATCGGCACGCAGGCCGCCGCGCACCGCGGACGGATTACCGAACGGCACAGTGCATTTCGCGTCTTTGTTGAACGGGAATTCGTCGCGGGTGTCGTCGAAATCCGGGTTTTTCGCCTTCATCTCGTCGAGGATCTGCTTGGTGCCCTCATAGCCCTGGGTGCACGCGGGCGGATTGTTCACCTCGAGTACCAGGCCGAAGTGGCTGGTGCCGTCGCCGGGCGCGGTCGCCGAGGCGCCGATGGACAGGTGCGGCAGCATCTGCAGCAACGGGCGGATCGCGTAGAACTTCGGTGAGATGGCCAGCATCAGCTGGCGCAGATTGGTCAGATCCTGGGTGAGCGTGCCGCCGCTCTCGTTGAGCAGCGCCGCGATCTGCTCACCGAAATCGGCGCCGGTGCCGATGAGCCTGCGCACGTCGGGATCGTTGGACCGCAACTGCGCGGTGAGCTGGTCGAGGCCGTCGCTGAAGCGGCGGATCGCGTCGGACTGCGCGACCTGGGTGCCGAGGAAGGTACGGCTGTCGCGGATGAGCGCGATCGTCTGCGGCAGTGTCTCGTTGAAGGTCGCGGTGAATTTGTTCAGCGAATCGACGAACACCTTCAGGTCGTCGCCCTTGCCGTCGAACGCCTTGCCGAGCTCGGTGACGGTGGTGGTGAGCGCGTTCAGATCGACCGTACGAGTGAAGCTGTCGACGCTGGTCACCAGCTTTTCCACCGAGATGGGCACGGTGGCCGAGGTGATCACCGAACCGTCTTTCAGATACGGTCCCTTATCGGTGTCGGGCTGCAGATCGAGGTACTGCTCACCGATGGCGGAGCGGTTGGCCACCACGGCCTGCGCCGACGCCGGGATCTTCGGTGTGCCCGAGGTGATCTCGAGATCGATGACGACGCCGTCCGGGGTGAGCTGCAGATCGCCGACCCGGCCGACGGGGACGCCGCGGTAGGTCACCTCGGCGCCCTTGTAGATGCCGCCGGTCTGCTTGGCCTGCACCTTCACCAGGTACTGGCCGAAGCCGAACATCTGATCCAGCCGAATGTATTTGGCGCCGACGAAGGCGACGCCGACCACCGCGACCACCACGAAGACGATCAACTGCCAGCGAACGAGCTTGGTCATCGCGGACCACCCACTCCGAGCTGCTCCAGGAACTTGCCGAGCGGATCCGGCGCGCCCGGCACACCCACGGCGGGCGCGAGCGCCATATTCGGCGGCAACGGCAGCAGCGACACCGTTGGCCAGCCGGGACGCGCGCCGTTGCCGTTGTAGTAGGGGTTGGTCGGGTTCACCGGTACCGGCGGACCGGCCGGCGGGATGTAGACCGGATCCGGTTTGCCGACGCCGAGATTGCTCAGCGTGACACCGATCTGCTGATCCACCGAGAGCCAGGTGTTCACCTGGCCGCCGAAGGTGCCCTCCAGCGAGGAATCCGGGAAGGGATAGGTCGGCACCAGCGGCAGCGCGGTGACCAGATCCGGTGCGGCCCTGCCCAATTCCTGCAGCGTCGGGCGCAGCGAGGTGAGGTCGGTGATCAGATCGTTCTTCGAGGTGTTCAGCACGTCGAAACCGGCCTGCCCGACCCGGTCCAGCTGGGTGAGCAGACCGATCAGCTGCGGCCGCTGCTCATCGAGAATCTTTATGCCCTTGGGTAATTCGTCGAGGATCTTGCCGATCTGCTCGGTCTGCCTGGCCACCCGGCTGCTCAGCACGTCCAAACCGTCCAGCGCCCTGGTGATGTCGTCGACCTGCGCGTTGAGCCCGGCGATCAGGGTGTTGGCCTGTTCGAGCAGCGAGCGCACCTTGTCCTCACGGCCGCCGAGCGTCTTGTTCAGCTCGGTGACGATCGGTTGCAGCTGCGCGACGCCACCGCCGTTGAGCAGCAACGACATCGCGCCGAGCACCTGCTCGATCTCGGTGGCGTGCCTGGTACGAGTGATCGGGATGGTCGCGTTGTTCACCAGTTTGGCGGTATCCGCGTCGTCCTTCGGCTTGGACAGCTCGATGAACTTCTCGCCGAGCAGATTCGACTGCCGCACTTCGGCCCGCGCGTTGGCGGGCAGATCGACCGACGAATTCACCAGGGTCTTGACCGTGGCGACCCATTCGTCGCGCTGAATGGTGATGTCCTCGACGCGGCCCACCGGCACGCCCTCGACCTTCACCGCGGCCTGCGGCACCAGGTCGAGCACATCGTCGAATTGGATATTGATGGTCATCGGATGCGCGCCGACATCGGCGCCGCCGGGCAGCGGAATGCTGTAGATGCCGTCCGACGAGCACGAGGTGACCAGCGCGGCGGCCACGCCGATGGCCACGGCGGCGCCGAAACCGCGTGCGAGGCAATGGTTTCGCATCACCTTTCACCTCCCTGCGAGGGCGGCAGCCGGTCCGACGGCGTGCCGGGCACGGTACCGGGCACCGGCGCGCGCTGCTCGTTCTCACCGCTCAGCAGACCGAACGGCAGGATCAGCGTCGGCGTCTTCACCCCGGCGGTGATCTGATCGGTGATCGCCTTGCAGTGCTCGAGCAGCGGGCGCATCTGCCTGCCGATGGCCTCGAACCGCGGATCACCCGGCATCAGCTTGCTCAGGTCGAGCATCTTGCACACCACGCCGAACGGATCCTGCAGATCGGTGAAATTGGCGCGCATGTCGAGGGTGCCGGATTCGGCATTGTGCACGTTGATCAGGTTGCTCAGCGCCAGCGGCAGCACGGGCAGCGCGGCGGCCAGATCGTTACGCTGATCGGCCAGCGTCTTCGTCAGGGTGACCAGCCCCTCGGCGTTGCTGGCCACCAGCTCGCGGTTGTCGTCGATGAACCGGGCGACATCGCCGAGCGCGACGGAAAGCAGGTTCAAGGCCTCGCCGAGCGTCTGCCGTTCCCCGGCCAGGAAACCGGCCAAATCGGCGAGCTGGCCGTTGAATTCGCGTACCTGCTGATCGTTGCGACTCAGCATGGAGACGAAGCTCTGGAGGTTCTTGATGGTGTCGAAGATGTCACCGCGCGCATCGGAGAAATACCGCGCCGCCCGCGACAGCTGAGTCAGGCTGTTGGCCAGCGCTTCTCCGTTGCCCGCCAGGTTCGCCGCCGAGGTGCGCACCAGCTCGTTCACCGCGCCCTCTTTGTTAGCGCCGTTGGGCCCCAGCGCATCCGAGAGTTCGGCGATGCTCTTGTACAGCTGGTCGACCTCGACCGGGGTAACCGTGCGCTCGCGCGGAATCGTCGCGGTGCGGCCCATTTTCGGGCCGCCGGTGTACACCGGCGTGAGCTGGATGTAGCGGTCGGACACGATCGACGGGGTGATCTGCGCGGCCTTGGCCTCGGCCGGGATGTCGTAGGAGCGGTCGACGCTCATGACGACCTTCACCTTGTCGCCCATCGGCTCGATCGAGGTGACCGAACCCACCGGCACGCCGAGTACGCGCACGTCCGAGCCCTCGTAGATGCCGATCGACTGATCGAAGTACGCGGTGATGGTTGTCGTGGTCAGCCGATCGAACAGCCACCACAGCACACCGGCGAGCAGCACGGCCGCCGCCGCGACCAGCGCGACGGCCGCCTTGGTGCCACGGCTGGATTCACGCAGCGCGGTCAGCGGTTCCTTACGCCAGGTCGCCACGTCAGTTACCTCCCAGGTTGCGCACCGGCGGCCGGTCGCCCGGAATCTCCGGCAGCCCGGGCGGCACCAGGTTCACGATCACCGCGTCGAACCAGCGGCCGGTGCCGAGCACGTTGGCGTACAGGCCGTAGAACGGCGCGGCCAGCTCGAGTGTCTTGGAGATGTTCTGCTGGTTGGCATTCAGCAGATCGATCGAGGCACGCAGGTTCTTCAGTGCAGGCCCGATCTGTTCCTCGTTGTCGTGCACCAGCGCGCTCAGCTCGGCCGCGACCGTCCGCGCTCCGGACAGCAGCTGCGAAATGGATTGCTGGCGCACGTTCAGCTCGGTGAGCAGCTGACCGCCCGAGGCGAGCAGCCGCTCGAATTCGGCGTTGCGGTCGGCGAGCACCTTGGTGGTCTGGCGGGTCGCGGCGAACATTCGCTTCAGCTGCTCGTCGCGCTTGGCGAGGGTTTCCGACAGCCGCGCGACACCGTCGATGGAGCCGCGGATCTCCGGCGGCGTCGTCGCGAAGGTGTCCGAGAGCACCCGCATGCTGGTGGCCAGCTGCGCGGTATCGATCTGATCGATGTTCTTCGCGGCGTCGGTGAACGCGTCCACCACGTCGTACGGGGAGACGGTGCGCGACAGCGGAATTCGCTGCGCTGGATCGGCGGGCTTCGACCCCTTCGGATCCAGCGCCAGGTACTTCTGCCCGAGCAGCGTCTTGATCTGAATGGAGGCGGTGGTCTCGTTGCCGATCCAGGCGTCCTGGGTGCGGAAATCGACGAGCACCCGATCACCGGCCAACTTCACATCGGCCACCTCGCCGACCTTCACGCCGGCGATGCGTACCTCGTTGCCCTTCTTGATGCCCGCCGCCTCGGAGAACTCCGCGGTGTACTTGGTGCCCGCGCCGATGATCGGCAGCCGGTTCAGGAAGAACGCGGACAGGGTGATCAGCAGCACCACCGAAACGCCGAGCAGGCCCATGAACGCGGGGCTGCGCTTGCCGAGCAGGATCCGGTCGTCCATTTAGTGGCCTCCCTTCCCACTGCAGCGCGGTGCGGCATTGGTGTAGAGCGGCTGGTTGACCGTCGGCAGCCCCGCGGGCAGGTTGAGCTGCGGCGCATCCACCGCGCCCGGCCCGACAACGATGTCGATACCGCAGAGATAGAACTGGAACCAGGAGCCGTAACTGCCGACGCGGCCGAGCTTTTCCATCTTGATCGGCAGGTTCTTCAGCACCTCGTTCACATCGTCGGAACGCTCGTTGAGCGTGCCGGTCAGCTGGCTGAGCCCGGCGATCGAACCCTGCAGGGTCGGGCGAACCGGAACTAGCAGATCGGCGGTGGCCGAGGCCAGGTTGCCCAGCGAGCTCACCGAGCGGCCGATGGTGTCGCGCTCGGCGGCAAGCCCGCTGATCAGTGCTTCGGTATTCACGATGAGCTGATCGAACTGGTCGTCGCGCTTGTTCACCGTCTCGAGGATCGCGGTCAGGTTCTTCACCAGCTCGCCGATCACAGCGTCCTTGTCCGCGATCTTGTTGGTCAGGTTCGCGGTGGTGCCGACCAGATCGTGGATGGTGCCCTGCTCACCCTGGAACACCTGGATGATCTCGAAGGAAAGCTTGTTCACGTCATCGGCGGTCAGCGTACGGAACAGCGGGCGGAAACCGTTGAACAGCGTGGTCAAATTCAGCGCGGGCCTGGTGCGCTCCAGCGGAATGGTCCCGCCGCCGTTGAGCTTTCGGCCCTGCTCGCCCACGCCCTGCTCCAGTGCGATGTAGCGCTGGCCGACCAGGTTGCGGTATTTGATGGTCGCGGTGGTCGAGGCGGGCAGCCAATTGCGGTTCTGCAGTTCGAATTTCACCTCGGCGAGGCGCCGGTCCACGATCGAGACGCCGGTCACCTTGCCGACCCGCACGCCGGCGATGCGCACCTCATCGCCCGGATTGAGCGAGGTGACATCGGCGAAGCGGGCCTTGAATTCGGTACCGCCACCGCTGTAATTGGCGATGGAGAGCCCGAGAATGGTGGTCGCGAAAAGCGTCACCACGATGAAGACGATCAGTTTGGTGAGCGGTCCCGCCATGCCGCGCAATTGCTGTTTCATTTGACCCTCACCTCGCTGCCACGGAAGGCGGGCGCGCCGATCGCGGTGATCCAGCTCGGCACCTGCTCCGGCGAAACCCCTTGGGCCGCACCGTAGATCGTGCCGAGCGAGCGCGACTCCATCGGCGAGCCGACGGTGGTCGGTGCACCGGCGACCGGGTACACACCGAACTGTGGCGGCGACAGTTTGCCGGTCACCTGGTCACCCGGGTAGCGGCTGGGCACCTGGTAGGAGCCGTCGTTGAGCGATCCGCCGGTGTACTGGCCGGGATCGGTCGGCGTCGGATACTCCGGCACGCACCACGGCCCCGAAGTATCCAGCCAGCGCGGCTCGTCCTGATTCGGCAGGTATTTGCCTCGGGTATTGGTCAATTCGATGGTGACCCGCGAGCCGGGCCGATCGGTGCCCTTGCCGAAGAGCTGATCGATGCGCGGCTTCATCTTCGCGAAGTTGGCCAGCGCGCACGCGTAGCTCGGCGAGTAGTAGGCCAGCGGCTCGAGCAGCCCGCGCGAATCGGCGGCGAGGTCGATGATGTTGTCGCGGTTGGCGACCAGGAAATCGGCGCTGGTGGCCGAGGCCGGGGTCAGCACCGCGTACAGCGAGTCGATATCCCAGCGGCGTTGCACGATGGTGGCATTGGTGGTGCGGAAGTTGTCCAGCGCCTCGACCAACTGCGGCGCGGCATCGGAGTAGGTGGCGGCCACCGTGGCGAAATCGCGCAGATCCTGCTGGATATCGGGCATCACGCCGTTGAGCTCGCGGAAAATCGTGTCCAGCTTGTCCACGCTCTCACCGAGCGCGAGGCCCTGGCCGGACAGTGCCTGCGACAGCGAGCCGAGGGTGGCGGCCAGATCCTGCGGCGGAATCGCCTGCAGCAGCGGCAGCAGATCGTCGAGCAGCTTGCTCAGCTCCAGCGCGTTACCGCTCTTGTCCTGGTACAGCTTCACGCCGTTGGTCAGCTTGCCGCTCGGCTCCTGCGGGATCACCAGATCCACGTAACGCTCGCCGAACAGCGTCTTGGGCAGCAGCCGCGCGGTCGCGTTGGCCGGAATCTGCTGCGCCTTCGCGGGATCGATGGCCAGTTTCAGCGTCACCTCGCTGCCGTTGGCCTCGCTGGAGCGCACCTCACCGACGCTGACTCCGCGCACCTTGACCTCGGCGTTGCGGGTCAGCGCGTTGCCGACGCTGTCGGTGACCACGTCGACATCGACGGTCTTGGTGAACTCCTTGTTGTAGATCGCGATCGAGCCCGCGACGAACAGGGCGACAATCAAGAAGAACGCCAGGCCGAGCAGCCGCACGCGCAACTTCTCCGTCTTGCGCCATGCCAGCACGCTTTTCGTACTCATCCGGCCACCCGCACCGTGGTGGTGGTGCCCCAGATCGCCAGGCTCAGGAAGAAGTCGAGCACGTTGACGATCACGATGGCCGCGCGCACCGCCCGGCCCACCGCGACACCGACGCCTGCCGGGCCGCCGCTGGCGGTGAAGCCGTAGTAGCAGTGCACCAGGATGATGACGAACGCGAATATCAGCACCTTGAGGAACGAATAGAGCACGTCCTCCGGTGGCAGGAAGAGACTGAAATAGTGGTCATACGAGCCACTCGACTGCCCGTTGAACCAGATGCTGATCGCGCGCGAGGCGAAGAACGCGCCGAGCAGGCCGACGATGTAGAGCGGAATCACCGCGACGAATCCGGCGATCACCCGGCTGGTCACCAGGAACGGCACGCTCGGCACCGCCATCACCTCCAGCGCGTCGATCTCCTCGGAGATCCGCATCGCGCCGAGCTGCGCGGTGAAACCACAGCCGACCGTCGCCGATAACGCGAGCGCCGCGACCAGCGGCGCGATCTCGCGGGTGTTGATGTAGGCGGTGAGGAAGCCGGTGAGCACCGAGGTGCCCAGCGCGTCGAGCGCTTTGAAGCCTTGCAGGCCGACGACGACACCGACCGAGCCGGACATGAACACGATGACGCCGACCGTGCCGCCGATCACCGCGAGCGCGCCGCTGCCGAAGGTCACCTCGGCGAGCAGCCGCATGACCTCCTTGCGGTAGTGCACGGCGGTACGCGGAATCCAGGCGATGGCACGGGAGTAGAACGACATCTGCTCGCCCGCGCGATCCACCACATTCAGTGGCGCGCGGACGATCTGCACGGCCCGGCGGGCGGACTTGGCCAGGACCGGGTTGCGGTACGAACTTGCCACGGCTCAGGCGCCCTTGGCGGGGACGACCTGCAAATACACCAGGGTCAGGATGAGGTTCACGAAGAACAGGACCAGGAATGTGATCACCACGGATTGGTTCACCGCGTCACCGACTCCTTTCGGGCCCCCTTTGGGATGCAGCCCCTTGTACGCGGCGATGACGCCGGCGATGATGCCGAACACCGCGGCCTTGATCTCCCCGATCCACAGATCGGGCAGCTGGGCCAGCGCGGAGAACGAGGCGAGGTAGGCACCCGGTGTACCGCCCTGCAGCAGCACGTTGAAGAAGTAGCCGCCCGCGATGCCGACCACCGACACCAAACCGTTGAGCAGCAACGCGACCAGCGTCATGCCGAGCACGCGCGGCACGACCAGCTTCTGGATCGGATCGACGCCGAGCACCTCCATGGCGTCGATCTCCTCGCGGATGGTGCGCGAGCCGAGATCGGCGGCCACCGCCGAACCCGCGGCGCCCGCGATGATCAGCGCGGTCACCACCGGCGCCGCCTGCTGCACGATGGCGAGCACGCTCGTCGCGCCGGTAAAGGATTCCGCGCCCAGCTGTTTCACCAGCGAGCCGGTCTGCAGCGCGACGACCGCGCCGAAGGGAATGGCCACCAGTGCGCTCGGCAAGATCGAGACGCTCGCGATGAACCACGACTGCTCGATGAACTCACGCAACTGGAACGGCCGGCGGAATGTCTTGCGCATGACGTCGATGAGCAGCGCAAAGACATTGCCGGCCTGGGCAAACCCCGACTCCAGTGGAGTCCGCAATCGCGCCAGGGTCGAGTTCACGATCGCAGATGTTACCCGTTAGTTGTGTTAGGACGCACGGTAGTGTCGAACGACCCGCCCAGGTCACCGCCGTTGTACGCCATAACTTGCGTGTCGTCGTTCTGATCGAGCGACTCGCGGATGGCCACCTGCGCCGCGTGCGGCAGGGTGTGCATGATCTCGCGGACCCGGTCCTTGCGGCGGATCACGGCCTGGCGCACCGGCATTCCCGGAGTGGCCCGCATCTGCGGAATGATGCCCTCGACCTCTTCGGCGCCGCCGTGGTGATGACCCGCGTCGAACATCGCCTGCTCGCGCGCCATCTGGGCCTCGTCCTTCTCCTCGGACATGCCGATCGGGCCCTGCATGCGGCCGTTGAGGAACTGCTTGACCACCGGCTCGTCGCTGGTGAGCAGCACCTCGCGCGGGCCGAACATGACCAGCTGGCGGCGGAACAGCATGCCGATGTTGTCGGGCACGGTGCGGGCCAGGTTGATGTTGTGCGTGACGATCAGGATCGTGGCGTCGATCTGCGCGTTGATGTCGATCAGCAGCTGGCTGAGGTAGGAGGTGCGGACCGGGTCGAGGCCGGAGTCGGGCTCGTCGACCAGGATGATCTGCGGATCGAGCACCAGGGCGCGGGCCAGCCCGGCACGCTTGCGCATACCGCCGGAGATCTCGCCGGGCAGCTTGCCCTCGGCCCCGAGCAGACCGGTCAGCTCCAGCTTCTCCATGACGATCTTCTTGATCTCGTCTTCGGATTTCTTCGTGTGCTCGCGCAACGGGAAGGCGACGTTGTCGAACAGATTCATCGAGCCGAACAGCGCGCCGTCCTGGAAGAGCACGCCGAAGAGTTTGCGGATCTCGTAGAGCTCCTTGTTGGAGCAGGTGGTGATGTCGGTGCCGTCGATATAGATCGAGCCGCGTTCCGGGCGGAGTAGCCCGATCAGCGACTTGAGGAATACCGACTTACCGGTACCCGACGGGCCGAGCAGGGCGCTCACCTCGCCCGAAGGCAGGGTCAGTGACACGTCCTGCCAAATGCGCTGCGAACCGAAAGACTTGGTAACACCCTCGGTCCTGACCTCGACGCCCACGCCTACCTCCACAATTTCTCAGCGAGCCGCCCACCGGCGAACCGCGCGCTCGGTCATCGCGGTGTGTCACGTCACAGTGGGTGCGGTCACTGTATCCCATGACCTTGACCTGGCACACCCCAACCTGACTGAAGAGTAACCCCGCATTGCCGCCGGTAGCCGACCGGACAGCGCATGTCGGGGGAAAAAGCAAAACGGGCGGTCCCCCGAGGGGGACCGCCCGTTTTCGCGATTCGGTCTGGAATTACTTGACCGAGACCTTGGCGCCGGCCTCTTCCAGCTTCGCCTTGGCAGCCTCGGCGGCATCCTTGGCGACCTTCTCCAGGATCGGCTTCGGGGCGCCCTCGACCAGGTCCTTGGCTTCCTTCAGGCCCAGGCCGGAGACGATCTCACGGACCACCTTGATGACCTGGATCTTCTTGTCGCCCGCACCCTCGAGGATGACGTCGAACTCGTCCTGCTCCTCGGCGGCGTCGGCGGCAGCGGCGGCCGGGCCGGCGGCGGCAACGGCGACCGGGGCGGCAGCCTTGACATCGAACTTCTCTTCGAACGCCTTCACGAACTCCGAGAGCTCGAGCAGGGTCATGCCGCCGATTTCCTCGAGCAGCTGCTCAACGTTAGCCATTGATATTTCCTTTCGATTGGGTCATCTCCGCCGTGGCGGCGATGAAATGCTTTGTGTGGGTGACTTATTCGGCGTCGGCCGGAGCGGCGTCGGCCGGAGCGGCTGCGGCGCCGGAGCGCTGCTTCTCCTCCAGGGCGACGAGCAGGCGGGCCATCTTGGTCGCGGGCGCGGCGAACGTCGCAGCGGCCTTCGACAGGTTGGCCTTCATCGCGCCGGCCAGCTTGGCCAGCAGGACCTCGCGGGACTCCAGGTCGGCGATCCGCTCAACTTCGGACACGGACAGCGCGACGCCGTCCATGTAGCCGCCCTTGATGATCAGCGCCTTGTTGTCCTTGGCGAAAGCCTTGAGCGCCTTCGCGGCGTCGACCGGCTCACCCTTGATGAAGGTGATCGCGGTCGGACCGACGAACAAGTCATCCAGGCCTTCGACGCCAGCCTCGGCGGCAGCGCGCTTGACCAGGGTGTTCTTGGCGACGGAGTAGGTGGCGTCCGCGCCGAGCGCACGACGCAGCTCGGTGATCTTGCCGACCGACAGGCCACGGTATTCCGTGACAACAGTGGCCGTCGAGCTCTTGAACTGCTCCGTGATCTCCGCAACCGCGGTGACCTTTTCGGGTTTTGCCATACTTCGCCTCCTCTCTGGATGGTCGGTTCGTATCGAACTGCCGAATTCCAGGGGCCAGCAAAGCAAACGCCCCGAACGCAGAGCGTTCCGGGGCGCACAGGAATCATGGACTCGGACTTGCCGAATCAATTCCCCGACCTCGGCTCTCCCTGCGTGGGCCGCCGGCAATATCGCCGGACCTTCGACCGCACCCTCACGGGCACAGCGACCAACGGTCTTCGGTAGAACGGATTGGGTAGTTATCGAACGAGTCGATTACTTGGCACCACAGTACCTGCACGGGTCCCCATCTGCCAAAACGGGGTCCATCGGGACCTGATCGGGCCCTTTGCGCGGCCGAGTCGTTGTGTGCTGGATCACTTTCTGGGGCGAATGTGGCCGAGGTCGCTCTCCTCAGGTGTTACCAAGGGTGACATTTACTGTCAGACTGCTGAAGTATGGCAACCTCCATAGTCGATCCACCGGTGCTGCTGGAGCGACCCGCCCAGCGCTATATCGCCCTCGCCGCGATCTGCCTGGCCGAATTGCTGGTCATGCTCGACAACACCCTCGTGAATGTGGCACTGCCGTCCATCGGCGTGCAGCTGACCGCCGATATCAGCAGCCTGCAGTGGGTCGTGGACGCGTTCACCCTGACTTTCGCCGGGCTGCTGCTGGCCTTCGGTAACCTCGGCGACCGCTACGGACGCAGGCTCGTGATGATGATCGGCCTGGTCGGCGTCGCCGTCATGTCGATCGCGGGCGCGCTGTCGGAATCCATGGGCCAGGTCATCGCCGCCCGCGCCGCGATGGGCGTCTTCGCCGCCGCGGTCTTCCCCGCCACCCTGGCGCTGATCATCAACATCTTCACCGACAAACGCGAGCGCGCACTGGCCATCGCGGCGTGGACCGCGATCGCCGGATTCGCCATCGCCATCGGCCCGATCTCCGGCGGCTGGCTGCTGGAGCAGTTCTCCTGGCATTCGGTCTTCTGGATCAACGTGCCGGTGGCGGCGATCGCGCTGGCCGCCACCCTGAAATGGGTGCCGGAATCCCGCGCGACACAGGTCGGCAAGCTCGATCCGCTTGGCATCGTGCTCTCCATTTCCGGCATCACGCTGCTGGTCTGGGCCATCATCGAGGCGCCGCGCTACGGCTGGCTGTCGGTGACCACCCTCGCCGCGGGCGCGCTCGGCGCGGCGCTGCTGGCCGCCTTCATCGTGTGGGAATTGCGCACCAGCGCACCGATTCTCGATATGACACTGTTCCGTAATCGGCGATTCTCGATGCCCGCCTTGGCGATCGCCGTCGGCTACTTCTCGATGTTCGGCTTCCTCTTCCTGATCACGCAGTACTTCCAGGGGGTGCGCGAGTACACGCCACTCGAATTCGGCATCGCCTCACTGCCGTTCGCGTTCTCGGTCGGCCTCGGTGCGCCGATCGCCACGCTGATGGCCCAGCGGTTCGGCACGACGCCGGTCATCGTGACCGGCCTGCTGGTGATGGGGCTCGGCCTGTACCTCGGCGGCCAGGTGACCGTGGACAGTCCCTATCTCACCGATGTGCTGCCCTCGATGGTGTCCATGGCGCTCGGTGTCGCGATCGTGCAGGGTCCCGCTACCGAATCCATCATGGGGGCATTGCCTTTGGACGAGGCGGGCGCCGGATCCGCGGTCAACGACACCACCCGCGAAATCGGCGGCACCCTCGGTGTCGCCGTGCTCGGTTCCATCGTCGCGTCCTATTACACGACCAGGATCGCGCCACGCATCGATGCCGTCCCAGCGGGATTGATGAACGACAACGAGAAAAGCCTGGTCAAGGCCAGCCCGCTCAGCGTGCTGGAGATGCGCAACCGCCAGCTGGTCCCCTTCCTCGACCAGCAACGCGAAAACCTCATCACCGCAATGAAAACCGCAGCACTCCAGGGTTCACACACCGCATCGCTGGTCGCCGCGGGCGCGGTCGTCGTATGCGCCGCGATCATCGCGATCTTCCTGCCGTGGGGCGTCCAAGAGGGCGAGTCCGTCCTCCTCGGCTGGCGCAAATCCGCACAACCGGACCCGAATTCAGCGAACCAGCACCTTCCGAGGTAGCCGAAGTCCGTCGAGCGCACCGGGCCATTCGACTGCGCTCGGCGGCGAGTCGGCCGCGATAGCGCGGCTCCGGATCGGGGGGCCGCTATTGGTGCGTCGCGTGGTGTACGAGGCGGGTCAGTACTTCCAGTGCGGCTGTGTGGAATTCGGGATCGGTGACGAGGCCGTCTTCGCCGACGGCGTCGCGGGCCACGGTGAGTTTGGCCCGGCCGGTCGGTTCCACGTGCGCGCCGACGTAGCCGAGTACCAGTGCCAGGGTGGCGTCCGCGCCTTCGCCGCGGCCGGGGGCGCCGACATTGATCCAGGTCGTCGGCTTTTCGTAGAGGTGGGCGGTGCCGACGGTCCAGTCCAGGAGGTTCTTGAAGCTGCCTGGCAGGGTGCCCGCGTATTCGGGAGTGCACAGGAGTACGGCGTCGGCGCGTGAAAGTTGTTCGCGCAGTGCGAGTACCGACGGATGTCCGGTGCCGTCGTCATCGGGACTGAAAGCGGGCAGCTCGGGCAGCCCGTCGTACCAGGCGGTTTCGATGCCCTCCGGGGCGATCGCCTGCACGGTGCGCAACGCGGCGGAATTGGTCGACGCGGCGCGGGTACTACCGGAAATCAGCAAGACAACGGTCACCCTCAGGCCAACGACCGCCGATACCGAATTAGTCCGGAGAACGCCGAAGGGCGGGAACGCGATTCGCGTTCCCGCCCTTGCGGTGTTGTTCAGCTTCCGAAAAGCCGGGTGCTACTTACGCTGATCGTTTCGAGCGACCTGCAAGCAGTTGCTACGCATCCTCGTCGAGGAGGTTGCGGGTGCGGTTCGGGTCCACCGGGATGCCCGGTCCGGTGTTCGTCGAGACCGTCACCTTCTTGACGTAGCGGCCCTTGGCGGTCGACGGCTTCACACGCAGGATCTCGTCCAGCGCGGCGCCGTAGTTCTCCACCAGCTTGGCGTCGTCGAAGGACGCCTTGCCGATGACGAAGTGCAGGTTGGCCTGCTTGTCGACGCGGAAGTTGATCTTGCCGCCCTTGATGTCGTTGACGGCCTTGGTCACATCGGGGGTGACCGTGCCCGTCTTCGGGTTCGGCATCAGGCCGCGCGGGCCGAGGACACGCGCGATCCGGCCGACCTTGGCCATCTGGTCCGGGGTGGCGATCGCGGCGTCGAAGTCCAGCCAGCCGCCCTGGATCCGCTCGATCAGGTCCTCGGCGCCGACGGCGTCCGCACCGGCGGCCTCGGCCTCGGCGGCCTTGTCGCCGACCGCGAACACGATGACGCGGGCGGTCTTACCGGTGCCGTGCGGCAGGTTGACCGTGCCGCGGACCATCTGGTCGGCCTTGCGGGGATCCACACCGAGACGAACGGCGACCTCGACGGTCGCGTCGGTCTTGGCGGTGGCGGTCTCCTTCGCCAGGCGCGCGGCGGCCAGCGGGGAGTAGAGCTTCGTGCGATCGACCTTCTCGGCCGCGGCGAGATACGCCTTGCTTCGTTTTGCCATGATTCTCTGTCCTTAAATGTCTGGTTCAGAAGTGGTTATCGGGCCTGGCCGGCCCTCCCACTGGAACAAGCGGACTCAGCCCACTGTGTTCAATGCGGGCTTCGCTGCGCTCAGCCCTCGACGGTGATACCCATCGACCGCGCGGTACCTGCGATGATCTTCGCGGCCTGCTCGATGTCGTTGGCGTTCAGGTCTTCCTGCTTGGTCTTGGCGATCTCACGGACCTGGTCCATGGTGACCTTCGCGACCTTCACGCGGTGCGGCTCGGCCGAACCCTTCTGCACACCGGCAGCCTTGAGCAGCAGCCGAGCGGCGGGCGGGGTCTTCAGCTTGAAGTCGAACGACCGGTCCTCGTACACCGAGATCTCGACCGGAATGACGTTGCCACGCTGCGACTCGGTCGCGGCGTTGTACGCCTTGCAGAACTCCATGATGTTGACGCCGTGCTGACCGAGCGCGGGGCCGACCGGAGGGGCCGGGTTCGCCTGGCCGGCCTGGATCTGCAGCTTGATGATCCCGGCGAGCTTCTTCTTCTTGGGGGGCATCTTTCTTCCTTGGTTTCGGTTCCTTACGGTTGCCGTAAGCCTTAGGCGGGCGCGGCAAAGCAACCCGCATACCTTACCGGGACCGCGATCTCGGCAAGCGAGCGGGTCCCGTCATACGAAGGCGGGGCCACGCTGTACAGCGGGCCCCGTCCGACTAGATCTTGGCGACCTGGGTGAACGCCAGCTCGACCGGAGTCTCGCGGCCGAAGATCGACACCAGCACCTTCAGCTTCTGCTGTTCGGCGTTGACCTCGGAGATGCTGGCGGGCAGCGTCGCGAACGGGCCGTCCATCACGGTCACCGACTCGCCGACCTCGAAGTCGACCTCGATGACGGGCTTCGGCGCCACATCGGTGGCGGTCTGCGCACCGCTGGCGGCAGCCTCGGCGGCCGGCTTCTTCTGCTGCTGCGCGGCCGGGACCAGGAACTTCACCACGTCGTCGATGGAAAGCGGCGACGGCCGGGAGGTGGCGCCGACGAAACCGGTGACACCGGGGGTGTTGCGCACCGCGCCCCACGACTCGTCGTTGAGCTCCATGCGGACCAGGATGTAGCCGGGCAGCACCTTGCGGTTGACGTGCTTGCGCTGGCCGTTCTTGATCTCGGTGACCTCTTCGGTCGGCACCTCGACCTGGAAGATGTACTCCTCGAGGTCCAGGTTCTGCACGCGGGTCTCGAGGTTGGCCTTCACCTTGTTCTCGTACCCGGCGTAGGAGTGGATCACGTACCAGTCACCGGGGGCGCGCCGCAGCGCTGCCTTCATCTCGGCGACCGGATCGGCCGGCTCGGCATCGATCGGGGTGGCGTCGACGAGTTCGGCCTCGTCGGCGGCCAGTTCGTCTTCGTCAGCGGCGTCGTCAGCGGTCGCGGCATCCTCGACGGACTCGGTGGCATCCACCACGGTGTCGTCGACCGGGAACTCGTCGTTTGTGTCGTTCTCCGGGGTGCTCACTGGGGCACTCGCTTCCTGTGTCGTCACGTACATCCTCTGCTGCCTGGCCGGGCGCGGCGGAACAACTCCGCACGTCCGCCCCGGAATCGGCCGACCTGCCATCGGTCGCGGGCGGCCGGCACCGGCGTGTTGTCTCGGCTCAGCCGAACAACCAGTTGACACCCTTGATGAACGCCACATCCAACCCGCTGATGAACGCGACCATGAAGATCACGAACACCAGCACAACGCTCGTATAGGTGACCATCTGCTTCCGGTTCGGCCAGATCACCTTGCGCAGTTCCGCGACAACCTGACGCAGGAAGGTGATCAGGCGCTTGAACGGATTAGCCGTTCCGGTGCGCTTGGCCTTGCCGGTGGTCTTGTCTGCCTTCTGCGATGACGCCGGCCGATCGAGCGTGGCGATCGAGCCGGTGTCCGAGGGCGACGCATTACGGCCACGCCGAGCGGAACGCTTGCCGCTCGGCCGACTCACTGCGGCGGTGCCTTCGCCTTCATCGGCCGCGCCGTGGCGAGATTCCCGCTCGTCACTCACGTCGATCCTTTCGTCGATGGCATGCTGGCCCTTTCGAGCGACCTGCAAGCAATCGCTACGGAAGGCAGGGGCGACAGGACTTGAACCTGCAACCTGCGGTTTTGGAGACCGCTGCTCTGCCAGTTGAGCTACGCCCCTTCGGTTGGACATTCGGTGAACCGATCGTGCCATCCAACCACTGTTCGATATTCAGTTGTCGCACTGGACATTTCTGTCCGGTGCGCCGGTGTCACACAACACGCGCGCTACTCCGGCGGTAACCGGCCCCGTTGGCGACAGCTTGCGCTACCACCTGGAACCAGCCCCGTAGAGCAGCGCGCAGCGGCTGGTGACCCCAGATTTCCGAGTGTACGTTACCGCCCTCGGCATTCGCCAATCAGGGTCACCCGACCAGCTCAGGCTGTGCATATTCGGCCTGATCGGGGGCCTGCGTGGCCACGCAGGCCCCCGCCTCCGGCCCTGACCGATCAGGCCAGTTGCACCGTCGCCGTCGCGCGCCCGAAGATCTTGCGCCCCGCCGACTTCGCCACGATGGCGACGACCGCGGTCCGCGTCTCCGGATCCACCGACTTCACCTTACCGGTGTACTCGATCTCGGCCGCCTCGTCGGTGCCGACATAGACCGGGCTGGTGAACCGGACGTTGTACTCCTTGACCGCACCGGGATCGCCGAGCCAGGACGTGACGAATCCGCCACCGAGGCCCATGGTGAGCATGCCGTGCGCGAC
The DNA here is from genome assembly GCF_044547285.1 of Nocardia sp. NPDC052566. Taxonomy (NCBI): domain Bacteria; kingdom Bacillati; phylum Actinomycetota; class Actinomycetes; order Mycobacteriales; family Nocardiaceae; genus Nocardia; species Nocardia sp. NPDC052566. The sequence continues at coordinate 268,218 of NZ_JBIUAF010000008.1, forward strand.
CACGTTGTCCAGGCCGACGAGTTTGATCACCTCGTCGCTCCAGTGGATCGGGTTGGCGTCGCCGGAAACACCGGCGTAGTTCACCAGATCGCCACGGGTCAGCCGGACGCTGCGCGGCGGCAGTTCGTCGCCGACCGATACGTCCTCGAAGTTCAGCGCGTGCTTGCTCGGCGCCACCTCGGGCAGGCTGGTCACCGGCTCGGGCGGCACGGCCCCTGGCCGCAAAGTGCGCGGATGATGACTCGGCGCCTCTTCGCCGATGCCGTGCATGAGCACGTTGCGCACCGCGTCGTTGAGGTTCGGGTCGATATCGCCGCCGCTGCGGCCGATGAGCGTGGTGTAGGTGGTGAGCACCAGCTCGTCGTTCTGCGCGGTGACGATGTTCTTGGTGACGATGATGTCGCCGCCGAATGCCTGCCGGAACGAGTGCAGGTAGACATCGCAGACCAGCTGATCGCCGACCTTGATCGGCCGGTGGAATTCCAGGATCTGATCGGTCTGCATGATCTGGCTCAGGTCGTAGCCCGTGACGATCTGCTCGAAGAGCTTGCGCTGGGCCAGAATTCCGACGAGCGAGATGAAGGTGAGCGGGGCGAGCAGGCCGTCGTAGCCGAATTCCTGCGCCAGATCCTCGTCCCAGTGCACCGGGTGGTAGTCCTGCACGGCGCGGGCGTATTCGCGGACCTTTTCGCGGCCGACTTCGTAATAGTCGTCGACGCGGTAGTGGTGACCGACCATGGCCGCCGCGTGCGCCGCCGGGTCGAATGCTTCCGCTTCGCCCGTCTGGACCGCTTCGTCAATACCGGTGTTGATTGTCACGTGGAGGACTGTACCTATCTGACCCCGCAACGGAGTCGGCGGAGCACGCACCACCGCACCTCGTACCCGTGAAATGCGTCAGGGCCGGACAAACGTCCGGCCCTCGCGGAATCACGATCCGAGGTAAACCGAGATCAGCGTCCCGGCTCCCAACCACGCGGCAGTATCGCGCGTGGTGGGTCTAGCGGGATTCGCGATGCGCCCGGTGCGTGCCACAGTTCGGGCAGAACTTCTTCAGTTCCAGCCGATCCGGGTCATTGCGCCGGTTCTTCTTGGTGATGTAGTTGCGGTGCTTGCACTGCTCGCAGGCCAAGGTGATCTTTGGCCGGACATCGGTGGACTTCGCGGCCACGACATTCCTTCTTTCGGTCAACCAGATGGTCTGATCGGTTCTTTGGTAGCGATGGCCGGACTTGAACCGGCGACACAACGATTATGAGTCGTTTGCTCTACCGACTGAGCTACACCGCCACGGGCGTCGCATTGCCTTGATGACGCGCCCAGCCCCACGTCCGTGGACATGATAGCGATGCCGAGTCGGTCACCACCGGCAATCCGGCGAGCCCCCTAACGGAATCGAACCGTTGACCTTTTCCTTACCATGGAAACGCTCTGCCGACTGAGCTAAGGGGGCATGGCTACCTTCGCACCGAGTGTTGATCTCTCTAACCCGGAGCGCCGAAGCCTTGAACGAGGTTACACACTCAACGGCCACACCACCAAACCGGCTGCTCAGCGCCGGTTTCCACGAGACATTCGCGGCACGGGGCAGCGGCAAGGGACAACGAGGGGCGCCGAAGTGGCGTGAGAAGGAGTGCGGCAAGCGAAAACCCCCGCCGATCGTGATCGACGGGGGTTTCGGTGGCAGATGTAGGATTCGAACCTACGTAGGCTTTCGCCGACGGATTTACAGTCCGCTCCCATTGGCCGCTCGGGCAATCTGCCGTCGCGCTTTCGGCGCGGAAGCAGAATACAACGAACCTGCACCCCCAATGCAAACCGGCTGGCTATCGGCCCTGCCGGGCGGCTAACGTCATGGCTTCGGGGTAGAACTGACGAAGGCCGGGGATCACCGGCGTACGCGCCCCGGGCAGGACCGTCAGGACAGGAGCGAAGTGTGGCCGATTCGTCTTTCGATGTGGTGAGCAAGGTCGACCGTCAGGAGGTCGACAACGCACTGCATCAGGCGGAGAAGGAGCTGAACACCCGCTACGACTTCCGCGGCGTCGGCGCGACCATCGAATGGTCCGGCGAGGACAAGATCGTGCTGACGGCCGAGGCCGAGGAGCGCGTGAAGGCGGCGCTGGATGTGTTCAAGGAGAAGCTGATTCGCCGCGATATCTCGCTGAAGGCATTCGACGCGGGCGAGCCGCAGGCATCGGGCAAGCTCTACAAGATCACCGGCACGCTGGTGCAGGGCATCGATACCGAGCACGCGAAGAAGATCTCCAAGAAGATCCGCGATGAGGGCCCCAAGGGTGTCAAGGCGCAGATCCAGGGCGAGGAGCTGCGGGTGAGCAGCAAGAAGCGCGACGATCTGCAGGCGGTGATCTCGCTGCTCAAGGGCGAGGACTTCGGTATCGCACTGCAGTTCGTCAACTACCGGTAGGCCGTCGCCCGCGCAGGCGAGTCGGATCGCCGATTCGCCTGCGGGACGGTCGAATTCACCCCTAGCGCATATTCGACCCCAGCGCATATTCGACCTCAGTGGGTCCGTGGACCGCCCGCCATCTCTTCGAGGCGGGCGATGCGCTCGGCCATCGGCGGATGGGTGGAGAACCACCGCGCGGCCCGCTCGCCCGCGCGGAACGGGTTGGCGATCATCAGGTGCGACTGGGCGGTCAATTGCGGCTCAGGGGGCAGCGGAGCGGCCTGTACGCCGCGCTCCAGTTTGCGCAGTGCCGAGGCCAAAGCCAAAGGGTCACCGGTCAATTCGGCGCCGGACTGATCGGCCTGGTACTCCCGCGAGCGGGAGACGGCGAGCTTGATCAGCGAGGCCGCGATCGGGCCGAGTAGCGAGACGAGCAGCACGCCGAACATGTTGGGGCCATCACCGTTGCGGTTGCCGCCGAACATGGACGCGAAGAAGGCCAGGTTGGCCAGGCCGGAGATGACCGCGGCCAGCGCGCCGGCGATCGAGGAGATCAGGATGTCGCGGTTGTAGACGTGCGACAGCTCGTGCCCGAGCACCGCGCGCAGTTCCCGCTCGTCGAGGATCTGCAGGATACCGCTGGTACAGCACACCGCGGCATGGCGCGGGCTGCGGCCGGTGGCGAAGGCGTTCGGTGCGTTCGTCGGGCTGATGTAGAGCCGGGGCATCGGCTGCCTGGCCGTGGTCGCCAGCTCGCGCACGATCCGGTAGATGACCGGCGCCTCCAGCTCGCTGACCGGCTGGGCGTGCATCGCCTTCAACGCGATCTTGTCGCTGTTGAAGTACGCGTACGCGTTCATGCCGAGCGCGAGCAGGATGGCGAAACCGAGGATCATCGGGCTGCGGAACATCGCACCGGCGAACACGATCAACGCCGACAGACCCACCATCAGCCCGAACGTCTTCAGACCGTTCGCATACCCATGCCCGTGCATCCAGTCTCCTCGCCCACTACCCCATCCGTTGAGTGCCTTACACCAGACAAACGATAGGTGGCACGGGCAAAGTTCCGGTGTACCTCAGCCGACGCGTTCGATGGTGTAGCGGACCAGCCGCTCCAGCGCCTCGTTGGCCGGGCCCGCGGGGAGGGCGGACAGCTCGGCGTGGGCGAGGTCGGCGTAGCCGTGCAGCTTCTCCTTGGCCAGCACCATGCCGCGGGAATGGGCGAGCAGTTCGAGCGCCTCTTCGACCTCGGCGTCGGACTGCAGCGGGTTGGCGAGCAGCTTGCGCAGGCGGTCGCCCTCGGAGCCCTCGTCGCGCAGCGCGTACAGGACCGGCAGGGTGTGCACGCCCTCGCGCAGGTCGGTACCCGGCGTCTTGCCCGACTGCTCGGCGGCCGAGGAGATGTCGATGATGTCGTCGGAGATCTGGAAGGCGGTGCCGACCGCGTCGCCGAGGCGGGCGAGCCGCTCGACGTGATCGTTGTCGGCGCCGGAGAAGGTGCCGCCGAAGCGCCCGGAGGCCGCGATCAGCGAACCGGTCTTCTCCCACACCACGCGCAGGTAGTGCTCCACCGGATCCTGAGATTCGCGGGCGCCCATGGTTTCTCGCATCTGGCCGGTGACCAGCTCGGCGAAGGTCTCGGCGATGATGCGCACCGCGTCGGGGCCGAGCGTCGAGGTGAGCCGGGAGGCGTGCGCGAACAGGTAATCGCCCGCGAGGATGGCGATGTTGTTGCCCCAGCGCGAATTCACGCTCGGTGCGCCGCGGCGCATGGACGCCTCGTCCATCACGTCGTCGTGGTACAGGGTGGCCAGATGCACCAGCTCCACCACGGTGCCCGCGGTGATCAGCGCCGGATCGGTCGGGCGCGGACCGAGCTGGCCGGTGAGAATGGTGAACAGCGGACGGAACCGCTTGCCGCCCGCCTTGGCCAGATGTAGCGCCGCCTCCTGCAGGAAGAGCTCGCCGTCGGACAACTCGTCGATCAGGAGCTGCTCGACCTGCTCCAGGCCGAGGCGCACCGTCGAGGCGAGCTCGGTGTCACCGAGATCGACCCCGGCCACCACCGTGCTCTGTTCGTCCACAGCCGATGTGCTCATCTCTTCTCCCAGCGATGCGTCCGACCCCACGTATAGAGAACCTAGCGTGTCCCCGTCCGCGGGCCCATGAACACCGTCACTATGCGGTGTATCAGACACTTTCGCACACCAGGGTATGCCGCTTTCGCGCGCCTACCTGCGCGTGACTGAACCGCCTTCGACACCAACTGGGCTGCCCTGCAAGTATTGAGCGCATGGGTTCACCGGATGTCACACCCGAGGGCAACGACGGGGGCACGCCCGTACGCACCGAGGTGCTCGTGGTCGGTGCGGGTCCGGCCGGATCCGCCGCGGCGGCATGGGCCGCGCGCGCGGGCCGCGAGGTGCTGCTGATCGACTCTGCCGTGTTCCCACGCGACAAGACCTGCGGTGATGGGCTGACCCCGCGCGCGACCAAGGAGCTCGAACACCTCGGACTCGGCGAGTGGCTGCGCGCGCATACGGTCAATCACGGCCTGCGGATGGCCGGTTTCGGGCGCGAGGCGCTGCTGCCGTGGCCGGGCGGTTCCTTCCCGACCTACGGAAGCGCCGTCCCCCGAACCGAACTCGACGACAAGCTCCGCGAAACCGCGGTTAAATCGGGTGCGACCATGCTCGACGGCACCAAAGTGGTGGATATCACGCGCGAGGGCGACCGCGTCACCGGTGTGACGGTGCAGACCGGCGACGGCACGAGCTCCATCGCATGCCGGACGCTGGTGGTCGCCGACGGCGTGCGCTCCCCGATCGGCAAACTCCTCGGCCGCACCTGGCATCGCCGGTACGCGTACGGGACCGCGGCCCGCGCCTACATCAAGTCGGGGCGCAGCGACGACCAATGGATCAGCTCACATCTGGAGCTGCGCGATGCCGACGGCGAACTGGTGCCCGGCTACGGCTGGGTGTTCCCGCTGGGCAACGGCGAGGTCAACATCGGCGTCGGTTCGCTGGCCACCGAACGCCGCCCCTCCCACATCGCGCTGAAACCGCTACTGCAGCACTACACTTCGCTGCGCTTCGACGAGTGGGAGTTCGAGGGCGAGCTGCGCGCCGTCGCGTCGGCGCTGCTGCCGATGGGTGGCGCGGTGTCGAATGTGGCGGGCCGCAACTGGGTGCTGATCGGTGACGCCGCCGGGTGCGTGAACCCGCTGAACGGCGAGGGCATCGACTACGGCCTCGAGGGCGGGCACATGCTCGCCGATCTGCTCGACGAGCCGGATCTCACCAGGATCTGGCCGGAACTGCTGCGCGCACGCTACGGGCGGACCTTCTCGGTGGCCCGCCGCATCGCCGGGCTCGCCACCCATCCGCGCATGGTGCCGACCGGCGGGCCGCCGGTGATGCGGTCGAAGTACCTGCAGCGCACCGCCGTTCGCGTGATGGGCAATCTCGTCACGGACGAGGATCTGGATATCACCGCGCGCGCCTGGCGGACCGCGGGCCGCGCCTCGATGCGGTTCGACGAACTCCAGCCCTTCACCTGATCCCTGCGCGTAGGTTGAGGACCTATGGGCGACCAGGCGCCACGCGGGTTGCCGCCGCTGTATCTGCTGGTCTACCTGCGGCGGGCGCGCGATCACGCGGATCGGAACTACGCCGAGCCGCTGGATCTCGATGAGCTCGCCCGCGCCGCGGGCATTTCCAAGTACCACTTCCTGCGCGCGTTCGCGGCCGTGTACGGGGTGACGCCCGCCGCGTATCTGGCGCAGCGGCGGATCGAACGGGCTCAGGATCTGCTTCGGTCGACCAACCTGACGGTCACCGAGGTCTGCATGCTGGTCGGCTACAGCAGCCTCGGCTCGTTCAGCAGTAAATTCCGCCAGCTCGTCGGGGTGACCCCGTCGGAGTACCAGGCCGAATTCGCCGACGGCGCCCCGCGCATCCCCGGCTGCTACGTCTTCATGCACGGGCTGTCCGATCGCAAGCCGGTCGACTGAACCGCGCAATTTCGGAGAAGCCCGCGCCGGAGGCCGCGCCATAGCCTTGACGCATGACAACCATTACGAATGTTTCCCTGGTCACGGTGTACTGCACCGATCAGGACGAGGCCAAGCGGTGGTACACCGACAAGCTGGGTTTCGTGGAGACCGGCGATATCACCATGGGCGACAACGGATTCCGCTGGGTGACCGTCGCGCATCCGCAGCACATGGAGCTGGAGGTGACCCTGATGGTGCCCGGGCCGCCGCTGGACGACAATCTGGCGGAGGCGATCCGCCGTTCGATGGCCAACGGCACCCACGGCGCGCTGGGGCTGAAGACCGAGAACTGCCAGAAGACGTTCGAGGAGCTGACCGCCAAGGGCGTGGAATTCATTCAGCCGCCCGCCGAGCGCCCGTACGGCACCGAGGCGATCATCCGCGACTGCTCGGGCAACTGGCTGGTGCTGGTGGAGCCGAAGGACTACTCGCCGGAGGACTTCGCCTGAGCACGCATTGCCTGAGCACGCGGAGCAGCACCTCCCGTGCCCCGGCGGGCGCCAGGGCACGGGAGGCGACGGTCAGACCGCGTCCGCCTGGTTGGCGAACCACTCCTCGATGAACTTCTGCTCGCTCTTGAGCACCCGGTGGTGCAGCTGCTCGGCGAGCGGCTCGATGGCGCCGCCGACCACCGGCACCTTGACCTCGACGGTGCCGACCACCTCGATCTCGGAGCCCTCCGCGGTCGAGCGCATCTCGTAGGTGCCCGACATCTCGGTGGTGATCCCCGTCGTCGCGCCCGCGAAGCTGCCCTTGGCGATCTCGCCGTCGAGCACGCCCCAGTCGTCGGTACGTTCGAGTACCAGCGGGCTCTTGAGCACCTTGCTCACCACGCTGGGAACCTTGTCCTCACTTGCCTTTTCGGTCATATGAATGCGGATGGTGCTGTCGCCGTCCGGATGCGACAACTCCAGCGTCGCCGTCGCGGCTTCCGCGAAACGGGCCTGCCAGAGCGCCTCGTTGGTAACTGCCCGGTGAAGCTCTTCTACCGGGACGGAGTAGGGCACGGTGAAGCTGAATTTTCGGGACATGGGCGCACACGGTAGCGGAGCCGCCGAGTAGCCTTGTGCGGTGTCGGAAACCAGCCAGTCGGAAAGGCGGTCGAACCGCCTGAGGCGGGCCAGGATCGGCGTCATCACGGCCGCCGCCGTGGTCAGCGTCCTCATGGTGCTGCTGGTGCTCGCGGCCTGGCGCAACGACTATCTGATCAGCTCGGACAAGGGTGTCGCGACGGCCGAGGTGCTCTCGGCGGGACGGCTGCGTTCGGCGGTCAGCTATGTGACGCCCGACGGCGTCAACCACAATCCGAAGGTCGGCGTGCTGTATCCGACCAATCTGACCGCCGGTGAGCGGATCAACGTGGAGTATTCGCGCAGCGATCCCGACCTGGTGCGGGTGGCCGGGCGCGACGTGCGCGTCGCGATACCGCCCGCGCTCTCGGTGATCGCGGTGAGCTGGGCGCTGGCGCTGCCCGCGTGGTGGATCCTGATCCGGGTCGGCAGGCGCACGCCGGACGAGGACTGAGCCGGATCAGAACCGAGCGGCCCCGACAGTTCGCCGGAACTTTCCGTCGGCGTCACGTCGGTGTCGAAGGGCGGCGCGCTGCGGCGGTCAGTCTGAGATCGTGCGTGTAGCGATCGTCGCGGAGTCGTTCCTGCCGAACATGAACGGCGTGGTCAACTCCGTCCTGCGGGTGTTGGACCACCTGGACCAGCACGGCCACGACGCCATGATCGTCGCGCCGGACACCCTGCGCGGGGTACCGCCCGCGCCACGCTGGCACGGCCGATTCCCGGTGCACCGGGTACCCGCGATGATGGTGCCGAAGATCAGTTCGCTGCCGGTGGGGCTGCCGCAGCCGGGCATCACCGCGGCCATCGACGAATTCGACGCCGATGTGGTGCATCTGGCCTCGCCGTTCCTGCTCGGCGCGGGCGGGCTGGGCGCCGCGCTGCGGCTCGATCTACCGTCGGTCGCGGTCTATCAGACCGATGTGGCCGGCTTCGCCAAGAGCTACGGGCTCGGCCTGGCCAGCCGCGCGGCATGGGGCTGGACGCGCCGGATCCACGAGGGCGCGACCAGGACGCTCGCGCCGTCCAGCGCGGCCGCCGAAGATCTTGCGCGGCACGGTATTCCGCGGGTGCACCGGTGGGCGCGCGGGGTGGACATCGCGCGCTTCAGCCCCTCGGCCCGGCGCGAGGAGCTCCGCGCATCCTGGCTCGGCGGCCACGATCGACTACTCGTCGGCTTCGTCGGGAGGCTCGCGCCGGAAAAGCACGTCGAGCGGCTCGCGGTGCTGGCCGCGGATCCGGACGTCCAGCTGGTGATCGTCGGCGACGGGCCGGAGCGGGCGCGGCTGACCCGGCTGCTGTCCGGTGCGGTCTTCACCGGCGAACTGGGCGGCGCCGAGCTCGCACAGGCCTACGCGAGCCTGGACGTGATGGTGCATCCCGGCGAGCACGAGACGTTCTGCCAGGGCGTGCAGGAGGCGCTGTCCGCGGGCATCCCGGTGATCGGTCCCGACGCGGGCGGCCCGCGCGACCTGATCGCGCACTGCCGCAACGGATATCTGCTGCCGGTGGACCGCTTCACCGAACTGCTGCCGAGCGCGGTTGCGGCACTGCGCGATCCGGCGCTGCGCGCCAAATTCGCGGGCGCTGCCCGCAAATCCGTGCTGCACCGCACCTGGCCCGCCATCTGCACCGAGCTCATGGGCCACTACGCCGACGTCACCGGCACCCAGTTGCGATTGCCACATACCGCCTGACTTTCGCGCGTCGTGTCCAGTGCCACGCCGATGAGCAGGCCGTCCCGCGTTAGGGTCGAGTACGTGGCTAAAACGCAATCGGTCCGTGCCTCGCTGGACAAGCAACCGCACGAGGTCGCGTCGATGTTCGACGGTGTCGCCAAGCGATACGACCTGACCAACACCGTGATCTCCGCCGGGCAGGACCGGTACTGGCGCTGGGCGGTGCACAAGGCGGTCGCGCCGCGCCCGGGTGAGCGGGTGCTCGATCTCGCGGCCGGCACCGGGGTGTCCACCCTGGATCTGGCGAAGTCCGGCGCATGGTGCCTCGCGGCCGATTTCTCCAAGGGCATGCTCGCCGCCGGCAAGTTCCGCGAGGTGCCGATGGTGGCGGCCGACGCCACCAACCTGCCGTTCGCCGACGACTCCTTCGACGCGGTGACCATCTCCTATGGCCTGCGCAACATCTCCGACACCGATCAGGCGCTACGCGAGATGCTGCGCGTCACCAAGCCGGGCGGGCGCATGGTGATCGCGGAGTTCTCCACGCCGATCATCCCGGTGTTCCGCACCGTCTACATGGAGTACCTGATGAAGGCGCTGCCCAAGGTGGCGCGCGCGGTCAGCAGCAACCCCGATGCCTACGTCTACCTGGCCGAATCCGTCCGCGCGTGGCCGAACCAGCGCCAGCTCGCGATGCGGATCGCCGATGCGGGCTGGTCGTCGGTGAAGTGGCGCAACCTCACCGGCGGCGTCGTGGCGCTGCATCGCGGCTACAAGCTGGGCTGATCACACTTCCTCACCGCCGCCGCCGCGCGCGGTGAGGAAAATTGTCACTTGGCGATAACGTCGGGTAAATCCGGCGCAACCGAGGTTGGCCATGATCGGTGACATGTCGGATACAGCCTCGGACCTCGGCACGGGTGACGCTCGAACAGCGTGCTCGTACTGCGGAGTGGGCTGCGGCATCACCGTGCAAACCCGGCGCGACGATACCGGCGCGCCGGTGATCGCCAAGGTCAGCGGCGACAAACTGCATCCGGCCAACGCGGGCAGGCTGTGCACCAAGGGCGCCACCCACCTGGAGTTGATGCGCACACCGGGCCGGATGGAGACGGCGTATCTGCGCCCGGAGCGCGACCAGGTGCCGCTGCCGGTCCCGGTGGACGAGGCGGTCCGCGAGGCGGCGCGGCGACTGCGCGCCATCCTCGATGAACACGGGCCCGACGCGATCGCGCTGTACGTCTCCGGGCAGATGTCACTGGAGGCGCAGTACCTGGCGACCAAACTCGCCAAGGGCTACCTGCGCACGTTGCATATCGAGTCGAATTCACGGCTGTGCATGGCCAGCGCGGGCACCGGCTACAAGCAGTCGCTCGGCGCGGACGGACCGCCCGGCTCCTACGACGACTTCGAGCACGCCGATCTGTTCCTGGTGGTCGGCTCGAATATGGCCGACTGTCATCCGATCCTGTTCTTGCGGATGGCCGATCGGCTGAAGGCGGGCGCGAAGCTGATCGTCGTCGATCCGCGGCGCACCGACACCGCCGCACGGGCCGATCTCTTCTTGCAGATCACGCCGGGCACCGACCTCGCGCTGCTGAACGGGCTGCTGCACCTGCTGCTCGCCAACGGTGATATCGACAAGGACTTCATCGCCGAGCACACCGAGGGCTGGGACGCGATGCCCGAATTCCTCGCCGACTACACCCCGGATCGGGTGGCCGAGGTCACCGGGCTGGCCGAGGCCGATATCCGTACCGCCGCGCGCTGGATCGGCGAGGCGGGCGAATGGATGACGCTGTGGACGATGGGGCTGAACCAGTCCACCCACGGCACCTGGAGCACCAACGCGATCTGCAATCTGCACCTGGCCACCGGGGCCATCAGCCGTCGCGGCAGTGGCCCGTTCTCGCTGACCGGCCAGCCCAATGCCATGGGCGGGCGCGAAATGGGTTACATGGGACCGGGCCTGCCGGGCCAGCGCACCGTGCTCTCCCCCGACGACCGCACCTTCGTCGAAACGGCGTGGGGCATCGAGCCGGGCAGCATTCGCAGCGAGGCCGGGCCCGGCACCATCGAGATGTTCCGCGAGATGGCCGAGGCGCGGATCAGGGCGGCCTGGATCATCTGCACCAATCCCGTTGCGTCGGTGTCCAATCGGAAGACCGTGATCGCGGGCCTCGAGGCGGCCGAGCTGGTGATCACCCAGGACACCTACACCGAGACCGCGACCAACGCCTACGCCGACATCATGCTGCCCGCCACGCTGTGGGCCGAAGCCGATGCCACCATGGTGAATTCGGAGCGCAACGTCACCCTGCTACGGCGTTCGGTCGATCCGGTCGGCGACGCGCGCCCCGATTGGCTGCTCATCGCGCAGGTGGCCACGGCGATGGGGTTCGACGGCTTCCAGTTCGGCTCCAGCGCCGAGGTTTTCGAGGAGATCACGCGGTTCGCCAATCCGGCCACCGGCTACGACCTGCGCGGGATGAGTTACGAAGCGCTGCGCGAGGGGCCGATGCAGTGGCCGTGCGCGGATGCCACCCGGCGGCGAAACCCGATGCGGTATCACAACGACGGGGTCAGCCAGTCGCTGTTCGTCGACGAGGAAGGGCATCGCCCGCCGCTCGCCTTCGCTACGCCGAGCCGCAAGGCGGTGTTCTGGCCGCGGCCGCACCTGGCGCCGAACGAGCTGCCCGACGACGACTACCCGTTCGTGCTCAATACCGGCAGGCTGCAGCATCAGTGGCACACGATGACCAAGACGGGCAAGATCGACAAGCTCACCAAGCTGAACGGCCGGCCGTTCGTCGAGGTGCATCCCGCCGATGCCGAGCGGCTCGGGATCGGCGCCGGTGATCAGCTCGAAATCGCCTCGCGCCGTGGCCGCGCCGTACTTCCGGTGTCGATCAGCGATCGGGTGCGCCCCGGTAATTGCTTCGCGCCGTTCCACTGGAACGACGAACAGGGCGAGTATCTGACCATCAACGCGGTCACCAACGACGCGGTGGATCCCTTCTCGCTACAGCCGGAGTTCAAGGTGTGCGCGGTATCGCTGCGCCGGGTCGCCACCATGCCGGAAGCGCCCGTCACCCCCGAGGCGTCCACCGCCACCGAGACCGCGGAGCCGCCGCGGCATCCGCTGGCGGTCATGCTCGGCCTGGACGCGGCAACCACACCGACGCTGTCGGAGAGCGAGCGAATCTACCTGAGCGGGTATCTGTCCGCGCTGCAGGCGGTTTCGGTGATCGGTCAGCCGGTGCTGCCCGACACCGCGCCGATGTCGCCGCGCAGCAGGCTCTGGATCGACGGCCTGCTCGCAGGCATGTACTCGCGTGGGACGACAACCGCGACGGGACAGCAGGAAGCAGCGCCCGAGCGGCCGGTCACCGTGCTGTGGGCGTCGCAGACCGGCAACGCGGAGGAGTTCGCGGCCACCGCGGGCGGGCGGCTCGCCGAATCCGGTTTCACCCCACGACTGCTCGATATGGATTCGTGTTCGCTCGACGAGCTGTCCGGCGATGTGCTGGTGATCAGCAGCACCTTCGGCGACGGCGGCGCACCGGACAACGGGTCGGACTTCTGGGACCGCCTGAGCGACAGCGCCATCCGGCTCTCGCAATTGCGCTACGCGGTGTTCGCGCTAGGCGACTCCTCCTATGACGATTTCTGCGGGCACGGCCGCAAGCTCGACGAGAAGCTCGCCGCCTGCGGGGCGACCAGACTGCTGCCCCGGGTGGACAGCGAACCCGATTACGAGGAACCGGCGGCACGCTGGCTCGACGACGTACTTGCCGCACTGAACGGTGCGGGTGATTCCGGTGCACCGCAAGCGGATTCGGCTCCGCCCGCACCGCAGCTCGACGGCCCGGCCCCGCGCACGGTGCGGATCGCCAACTCCAGCACCATGACCCGTGCCGCCGCGCCCGCACCGGGGCGGCGACAGGCCGCGCCCGCGTCGTTCACCCGCAGCGCGCCGCTGTCGGCGTCGCTGGTCCGCAACGAGATCCTGTCGCTGCCCGGATCCTCGAAGGAGGTGCGGCAGTTCGGATTCCACCTCGGCGGCACGGAAGCGAGCTACGAGGTCGGCGATTCGCTCGGCGTGTGGCCTGCCAACGGCGCCGAGCTGGTCACCGAATGGCTGGCGGTGACCGGCCTGGAGGGTCGCCGCATCGTCGAACTCGACGACCGGGAGCTGACGCTGGCCGAGGCGCTGCGCACCCGCTACGACATCACCAAGATCAGCCCCGATCTGCTCGGGTTCATCGCCGACCGCAATCCGAGCAACCAGCTCGCCAAGCTGCTGCGCCGCGACAACCGCATCGAGCTCGACAACTACCTGTGGGACCGTCAGGCCGTCGACCTGCTCCGCGATTTCCCGGTGCGCGCCGATCTGGTCGACTGGCTGGGCACGCTCAAAAAGCTGCAGCCGCGCCAGTATTCGATTTCGTCGAGCCCGCTGGTCAATCCCGACGAGGTGCAGCTGACGGTCGGCGTGGTGCGCTACGGGGACGCGGCGACGCGCCGCGGCGGCGTGTGCTCGACCTACCTCGCCGATCGGGTCGGCGCGACCGAACCCGGCGGCACGGTGCCGATCTTCCTGCAGCGGGCACCGCACTTCCGGCCGCCGGTCGACCCGACGACGCCGATGATCATGGTCGGTCCCGGTACCGGCATCGCGCCGTTCCGCGGCTTCCTGCACGAGCGGCGCGCACTAGGCGCCACCGGCCGTAACTGGCTGTTCTTCGGTGATCAGCACGCGGCCAAGAACTTCTACTACCGCGCCGAATTGGAGGACATGTTCCGCTCCGGCTTCCTCACCCGGCTCGATCTCGCCTTCTCCCGCGACCAGCGCGAGCGGATCTACGTGCAGCACAGGATGATCGAGCACGGCGCGGAGCTGTGGTCCTGGCTGAAGGACGGCGCCCACCTCTATGTGTGCGGCGACGCCGCGCGCATGGCCAAGGATGTCGACGAGACCCTGCTCTCCATCGCGCGGATCCACGGCAAGCTCGACGAGGTGGGTGCGCTCGCCTTCAAGAAGCAGCTCGTCGCGGAGAAGCGCTACGTCCGCGACGTGTACTGACAAGGCCCGCAGACCTCACACCGCAGGCGGATTCAGCCGGGCGAAGTCGGGCATGCGGTAGTACGGGTAGTAGGGGTACGGCGGGGTCGCCGCGCTGGCCTTGTCCAGGCGGGCGATCTGCTCGGCGTCGAGCTGCCAGCCGATCGCACCGAGGTTCTGCCGCAGCTGCTCCTCGTTGCGCGCGCCGACGATGACCGTGGACACGGTCGGCCGCCGCAGCAGCCAGTTGAGCGCGATCTGCGGGACGGTCTTGCCTGTCTCCGCGGCGATGTCGTCCAGTACGTCGACCACGCCGTAGAGGCGCTCGTCGTCGACCGGCGGCCCGGCCTGCGCGGTCTGGTGCAGCCTGCTGCCGTCCGGCAGCGGCTGCCCGCGCCGGATCTTGCCGGTCAGCCTGCCCCAGCCGAGCGGGCTCCACACCACCGCGCCGACGCCCTGATCCTGGCCGAGCGGCATCAGCTCCCACTCGTAGTCGCGGCCGACCAGCGAGTAGTACACCTGGTGCGCGACGTAGCGGGTGAGGCCGTTCTTGTCCGCCGCGGCAAGGGATTTCATCAGCTGCCAGCCGGCGAAGTTGGAGGCGCCGAGGTAGCGGATCTTGCCCGCGCGCACCAGATCGTGCAGTGCGGCAAGGGTTTCCTCGACCGGTGTGCGCGCGTCGAAGGCGTGCAGCTGGAACAGGTCGATGTGGTCGACGCCGAGCCTGCGCAGCGAGGCCTCCACCGCACCGATCAGCCTGGCCCGGCCCGCACCGAGCTCGCCGGCGCCGGGACCGGTGGGCAGGCCCGCCTTGGTGGACAGCAGCACCTGATCGCGGCGCCCCTTGATGGCCGCGCCGAGCACCTCCTCGGAGGCGCCGTCGGAATAGACATCGGCCGTGTCGAACATGCTGACGCCCGCCTCCAGGCTGATGTCGACAAGCCGCCGCGCCTGGTCGGCATCGGTGTCGCCCCACGCGCTGAACAGCTCACCACGCCCACCGAAGGTGCCCGCGCCGAAGCTGAGGGCCGGGACGAGCAGACCTGATGCGCCGAGCCGCCGGTACTCCATGATGACTCCTAAAGGGTCTATAGTTCCGTTAACACGTCGAACCCTACACCTGTCGCGCCATAAATGAAACTGGAGTTCCGTTATGACTGACGAAGTCAGCACCCCCGGCTCGGTTCGCCCTGGCGGGCGCACCGCTCGCGTTCGCGAATCCGTCCTGCGGGCCGCGGGCGATCTGCTCGCCGAACGCGGTTTCGCGCACCTCGATCTGGCCGAGGTCGCCGCCAAGGCCGAGGTCGGCAAGACCACCGTCTACCGCCGCTGGCGCACCCCCACCGGACTGGTCACCGACCTGCTGACCGATATGGCCGAACAGTCACTGCCGCACGCCGACACCGGCTCATTGCTCGGCGATCTCACCGCGAACGCCCGCCTGGTCGCCAAGACGCTCACCGATCCACGCCAGGGCCGCCTCTTCCAGGCCGTCATCTCCGCCGCCACCTGTGACGACTCCGCCGCGACAGCGCTGCGCCGCTTCTACGACATCCGCCTCACCGAATGGGCCGCCTGCATCGAAGCCGCCATCAAGCGGGGCGAAGCGCCGCCGAACACCGACGCGCGCGCCGCCATCGCAGCCGTCTCCGCCCCCCTCTACTACCGCCTGCTGGCCAGCGGTGACCCCATCGATGACACCGCCGCCGACACCGCCGCCCAGGCCGCCGTAAACGCCATCACCGCAGGAACATTCGTCACAACCCCGGAATCGAGGACGGCAGGTTGATCCGCTGCGGGGCTACTCGGCCGTACATCGACCGATGCGCTATCCCCTGTCGTTTCCCGAACGCATGCGGGCGGTTCTCACGCGCTGGCACAGTCCGCGCGACGCCGCCCGAACGGGCCCGTCGCGACCATGTTGTGACAGCGAAAAGCCCTGGAAAAGAGGAGAATTGGTAGATGAAGGGCGATCGAGTCGAGATTGTCGTCGACTTCGGCGACGGGTCTCGCAGTTACGACATTGTCGCAACCCGTGCGGGGCGGCGAGTAGATGTGCGCATCGCGCGCGGAGTGGTCGAAGTCAGCGAGGTGACGCGCAACGGCACGCCGGTGCGTACCGCGCGGTTCATGGCGGGGCGCACGCTGGCGCTGGTGGAGCATCCGGCGAACGGGGCGGGGCCACTGAGCGACGAATGAATTCGGGCGACCGGTCGGGTTGCCCCGTCGCGCGCCGCGGCGCATCCTCGAATCAAGTGGACTGTCCACGCCGAAGTGGGGTACCCACCGAGGAGGTCAACGCGGAGAGGAGCGAGCACGATGATCGATCGCAGCACAACCCGCACCATGGACGCGGTTCCGGAGGCGGACTACGTCGAGCAGTCCATCCCGGCATACCCGGAGGATCCCACCGGTTCCGACGACGAGAACACCGAAGCGGAACTGTCGGCCGCCATCGACCGCGACGCCTTCACCGCCGACCCGGCCGATATCGTCGAACAGTCGATACCGGTCCCGCTGGACGACGAACGCGACCCATCCCCCAGCTACTGACTCGCACAGTACGACAACATCTTTGGGCTGCCGAAACCCGATGGTCTCGATCCCGGCGGCCCTGCGTTTCGGCAGCGACCATCTCGGGTTCGATTACGAGACCCGCCAGTAGCCTGCTGAATTCAGGGGGCGATTTTCGCGCGCACCGTGGCGTGCAGTTCGCGCAGGCTCGAGCGTTCCGTCGCGACCTCCAGGACGCGCATGCCGTGGGCGTTGCCGGTGAGTTCGATGGCGAGTTCGTCCGGGTTCACCTGGCGGTGCGGGATGCGGTAGGCGGCGCAGAGGGCGGCGAGGTCCATGCCGTGCGGTGTGCCGAAGACGCGCTCGAAGACGCCCGCGTACTGCGGATCGCCCTGCTCGAGCAGTTCGAAGATGCCGCCGCCGTCGTCGTTGGCGACCACGATGGTGAGGTCGGCGGGGCGTGGTTCGCCGCGGCCGATGAGCAGGCCGGAGGCATCGTGCAGGAAGGTCAGGTCGCCGATCAGCGCGATGGTGCGGCCCTGATGGTGCAGTGCGGCGCCGACGGCGGAGGACACGGTGCCGTCGATACCGGCGACCCCGCGGTTGGACAGCACGCGCACACCGGGTTTCGGACACGAGACCAGCGCGGCGTCGCGCACCGGATTCGACGCGCCGAGCAGCAGCTGATCGCCCTCGCGCAGCGCGTCCATCACCACGGCCGCGACATGCATGCCGGTCGGCTTCGGATGCCGGGCGAGCTCGTCGCGCACCACCTGGTTCGCCTTCGCGTCGAGCTCACGACAGTGCGCGAGCCACTCCGGACGCGGTGCGCCGGTGGTCACCGCGCGGGTGCCGGTGCCGAGCACGTTGCCGGAGACGTCGGGCCAGCGCGGGCCCGTGGTCAGCGCGAACACCCTGACCTCGGGGTCGGCGAGCACACGGGACACCTGGCGGTGCAGGGTCGGGCGCCCGGTGATGATGGCCTGGCGCGGTTTCAGCAGCGGCAGCGCGAGCGGATGCAGCGCGGGACCGTGCATGGGCGCGGTGGGTTCCGCGACGGTCGGCAGCTCGGCCAGTTCCGGTCGCAGGCCGGCGCCGTGGCCGGAGATGACCACGGTGTCGGGGGTGAGATCGAGATCGAGCGGCACGTCGAGCGTGGCGTACTGGGTGAGCGTCCACGCTTCGTCCTCGGCGCGCCCGGCGGGTGCGAACTCGTTCGGCGCCAGATCGGGGACGAGCGGTTCCCGCAGCGGGATATCGAAATGCACCGGGCCCGCATTGCCGGAGCGGGTGCCGCGCGCCGCGGCGAGTACCCGGCAGACGGCCGAGCGCCACTGGCTGTTCTGGTGTCCGTAGGCCGCGCAGTCGTCGGATTCCGGTTCCTGCTCGGCAAGTCCGAGGCTGATGGTCGCGCGAACCTGGCTGCCGAACAGGCCGAACTGCTCGACGGTCTGATTGGCGCCGGAGCCGAGCATTTCGTAGGGCCGGTTGGCGCTGAGCACCACCAGCGGCACCCGCGCGTAGTTCGCCTCGAGCACCGCGGGGCCCAGGTTGGCCACGGCGGTGCCTGAGGTCATCACGACCGGTACCGGAAGCCGGCTCGCTACCGCGAGGCCGATGGCGAGAAATCCCGCGGTCCGTTCATCGATGCGCATGTGGAGGCGCAGCTTGCCCGCCGCATCGGCGGCCTGCAGGGCGAAAGCCAGCGGCGCGTTGCGTGATCCAGGGCAGAGGACGACATCACGCACACCCCCGCGCGCGAGCTCGTCGACGACGACCTGCGCTTGTGCTGTAGACGGGTTCACGCCTCCAGCCTCTCAGACAGTATGGTCGCCGTCTTCGTCACCCTGCTCACAGTGGCCGGTCGTCCCCCAGAAGTCGAGCCGGAGACACAGCGCGTCGCACGTCGAATGGTCCAACTGCCCAAGGCCTTCCGATGTGCGACGCGCTAGACGTGCATGATGCGTGCTTATCAGCCCGCGTGCCGCTGTACCAGGTCGCCGACGCGCGGCAGCGCCTCGATGACGTGCTTCTTGGCCGAGGAGCGCATGGAGGAGTAGACCTTCTTCAGTGCGGGCCGGGTCGACGCGTCCGCACGGGCATCGGTGACCGCGAGCAGCGCCTCGGCAACCTCATCGGACTTGGCGGTCAGCAGATCGGCGAACTTGCCCGATCCGGACGCCGCGTATTCCTGCCAGAACGGCTCCAGCTTCTCGACCAGCTTGGGCGCCAACGACTCCAGCCCATCGGGCACGATGGACGGGCTGATCTTCTTGACCGCCGCGTAGCCACCCTTCACTGCCAGGCCGGACGCACCACCCTTGTCCGAGACCTCGGCATCCAGAACCTCGACGGCATCGCTAAGGAATGCCTTACGCTTGGCGTCGTCGAGCAGGGATTCAGACAGTGCTGCAACCACTTTCAGGTTCCTCCGGATCGGTTTCGATGAACGAGCAGCCGCAACTATACGCATCGATGTCCGTTATCTCACGGCACTCACCGCCTCAGGGCTGCCACGGCAGCAACTGGACCATCAGTCCTTCACAATCCGCGAGGACTTCGCCCTGCTCATCGACCAATTCGGCGGTGATGAAGGTCTTGCGCCCCTCGATGTGGTCGACACGGCCGCGCACGGTCAGCGGCGTCTCCAGCGGGGTGATCTTGCGGTAGTTCACGTGCAGGTATGCGGTGCGGCTGATCGGCCTGCCCGAGTAGTGCACGATCATGCCGAGCAGGTCGTCGAACAGCAGCGGCAGCACACCGCCGTGCGCGGCGCCGTTGCCGCCGAGATGGAAGCGACGGAATTCGCCCGCCATCGTGATGCCGTCCGGCCCCGCGCTGACGACCTGCCATGGCAGCAGTAAAAGGCTTCCGCGGCCCGGCAATTCGACGGCGCGCCCGGCCGGTCCTTGCAGCTCCGGTGCGCGGTGCGGTTCGAGCAGTTCGATCATCTCTCCGGCTTTGGCGAGCGCGGCGCCGAAGACCTCGTCGGGCGCGTCGACGGAGACAGCCAGATCCTGCAGAGTGCGCATGGCCTCGATGAACGGCCCGAATTCGGCGCCGATCTTCGCGCGCGACACCTTGGGGAAGCCGCCGTGCTTCTCGTAGCGGGACTCGTCGACCGCGCTGGTATCGATGCGTGGCCCGCTGCGCCCACCCACCCGTTCTGCAACAGGTTTCACTTGCTCACTCATACCTGCACGGTAACGCTTTGTTTTACACCGTCAAGCCGGACATTCCACTTACCTTGCCCGCCACGCCGTCACCAGCCCTGGAAAGTCGGTGGATTGCCCGGGACAGGCCCCGGACAATAATCACTGGGGTGACGTTCAATCCGAAGCTGTGGCGGCCCGTTCCGGGATTCGAGAACCTGACCGACATCACCTATCACCGGCACGTCGACCAGGGCACGGTGCGTGTCGCGTTCGACCGCCCCGAGGTGCGCAACGCGTTCCGCCCGCACACCGTCGACGAGCTGTACCGGGCACTCGACCACGCCAGGATGACCCCCGACGTCGGCGCCGTGCTGATCACCGGCAACGGCCCGAGCCCCAAGGACGGCGGCTGGGCCTTCTGCTCCGGCGGCGATCAGCGCATCCGCGGCCGCAACGGCTACCAGTACGCCAGCGGCGAGACCGCCGACACCGTCGACCAGGCGCGCGCGGGCCGGCTGCACATCCTCGAGGTGCAGCGGCTGATCCGCTTCATGCCGAAGGTGGTCATCGCGCTGGTGAACGGCTGGGCCGCGGGCGGCGGGCACAGCCTGCACGTGGTCTGCGATCTCACCCTGGCCAGCCGCGAGCACGCCCGCTTCAAGCAGACCGACGCCGATGTCGGCAGCTTCGACGGCGGTTACGGCAGCGCGTATCTGGCGAAGATGGTCGGGCAGAAGTTCGCCCGCGAGATCTTCTTCCTCGGCAGGCCCTACACCGCCGAGGAGATGCACCAGATGGGCGCGGTGAACAAGGTCGTCGACCATGCCGAGCTGGAAAACGTCGCGCTGGAATGGACCGCCGACATCAACGGCAAGTCGCCGCAGGCGCAGCGCATGCTCAAGTACGCCTTCAACCTGCTCGACGACGGACTCGTCGGCCAGCAGCTGTTCGCCGGCGAGGCGACCCGCATGGCCTACATGACCGACGAGGCGGTCGAGGGCCGCGACGCGTTCCTGGAGAAGCGGCAGCCGGACTGGACGCCGTACCCCTGGTACTTCTGAGTTCCCTGGTACATCTGAGCGATGGACATTCTCAGCAGCCGTGTCATCCTGCGGCCGCGGAACTACCAGGAGACACTCGCGTTCTACCGCGATGGGCTCGGGCTGGCTATCGCCCGGGAATATCCAGGTGGAACCGTTTTCTACGCGGGACAGTCGCTGGTGGAGGTCGCGGCGCACGGTGGCTCCGGCACGTCGTCGGCCTTCGACGGCGCGCTCTGGCTACAGGTCCGCGACCTCGATGACGCGGCGGCGGAGCTGGCGCTGAAGGGAATTCGGATCGATCGGTCCCCGGTGCGCGAACCGTGGGGACTGATCGAGATGTGGATTCGCGATCCGGACGGTGTGCCGATCGTGCTGGTGCAGGTTCCTACCGAGCATCCGCTTCGACGCGATTCGCGCTGGTCACCGGACTGATCGCGATCCTTTTCGGGGCGAATGCGCGGTAGGTCGAGTTGCCAACGGCCGACCTGGCGAGGACGATAGCGCTCGGGTGACCTCCGACCGCCGACGTCCGGATGGCCGCCGTCGATCTTCGTCCGACGAGTGAATCGCAGACTCCATGCCTGGCCTATCAGAGCCTCCTCGCGTGGGAGTGGCCACACTCCCCGCGCGCCATTCCAGCAAACCGACCCGTTCCGCGCGCGGCGACGCGGGCATGACACGATCGAACTCGTGAGGGAGCGCAGCGAACTGGCTGAGGTGGGGTCGTGAGCGGGCGTGGCGAGCGAACCAGCAGCACAGCCGAGGTGGAGTCGTGAGCACGCGTACTTTGCGCACCCTGTTGATGCCGACCGGATCCCGGGTGGGCGAGGTCATGCCGCATCTGCGCGAAGCGCTGGAGGGTGGCGGGCCCGCGTGGCTGCCGATCCCGACCACCGACCGCAGGGAAGCCCAGCGGCTCAGCGACGCACTCTCGCCCGGCGAATCGATCGATGACGAGGTCGCCCTCGTCGTCACCACCTCGGGCACCACGGGTGTGCCGAAGGGCGCGCTGCTCAGCGCCGCGGCACTGCGCGCGAGCGGCACCGCCACCCACGAGCGGCTCGGTGGGCCCGGCAGTTGGCTGCTGGCACTGCCGACCCATCACATCGCCGGTATCCAGGTGCTGCTGCGCAGTATTCAGGCGGGCACCGAACCCACCGTGCTCGACGTGTCGGGCGGTTTCCTGCCCGAGGCGCTGGCAGGCGCGATCGCCGGCATGCGCGGCGAGCGCAGGTACACCGCGCTGGTGCCGACCCAGCTGATCAAGGCGCTCGATCTACCCGACGCCGCGAACGCGCTCGCCGCACTGGACGCGGTGCTCGTCGGCGGCGCGGCCACCCCGGCGCCGGTCTACGAACGCGCGAAAGCGGCCGGTATCAACGTCGTTCGCACCTACGGGATGAGCGAGACCTGCGGCGGCTGCGTGTACGACGGCATACCGCTCGACGGCACCACGGTGCGCATCGAGCACGGCAGGGTGCTGCTCGGCGGCGCCATGCTCGCCTCCGGCTATCGCGGCCAGCCCGACCATCCCGCCTTCGCCGAACCGGGCTGGTTCCGCACCGAGGACGCGGGCAGCATCGACAACGGCAGGCTCACCGTCACCGGCAGGCTGGACGAGGCGATCATGACCGGCGGACTGCTCGTGGTCCCCCAGGTCGTCGAGGCCGTGCTGATCACCCACCCGGCGGTCAAGGAGTGCGTGGTGCTCGGCCTGCCCGACGACCGGCTCGGCCAGCGCGTCGCCGTGGCGATCGTGCCCAACGGTCCCGCACCCACCCTCGACGAACTGCGTGCGCACGTGATGCGGGAGCTCGAGTCGATCGCCGCGCCGCGCGAGCTCGCCGTGCTCGACGACATTCCGCTGCGCGGTCCCGGCAAGCCCGACCGGGCGAAGCTGCGCGACTACCTGCTCACCGAATCCACGCACTGACGACACCCGACAGCCGCGTGCAAGCGGCCGCGCCATCCCGGCGCAAGAGGCGTGCAAGACGCGGACCGCACAGTCGTTCCCATGACTTCTTTCGCACCAACTTCAGCGCTCGCCGTCGAGGCGGACGGCCTGGTCAAGGTGTTCGGGGATCAGCGCGCCGTGGACGGCGTGAGCCTGGCGGTGCCGCAGGGCTCGGTCTACGGTGTGCTCGGACCGAACGGCGCGGGCAAGACCACCACCATCAAGATGCTGGCCACGCTGCTGCGCCCGGACGGCGGCAGCGCGCGGATCTTCGGCCACGACGTGGTCGCCGAGCCGACGTCCGTGCGGTCGCTTGTCGGCGTCACCGGGCAGTACGCCTCGGTCGATGAGGACCTGACCGCCACCGAGAACCTGATCCTGTTCTCCCGCCTGCTCGGGCTGAGCCGGATCGACGCCAGGCGCAAAACCGCCGAACTGCTCGAGGAATTCGATCTCATCGAGGCGGCGAACAAGCCGCTGAAGAATTTCTCCGGCGGCATGCGGCGCAGGCTCGATCTGGCCGCCAGCCTGATCGCGACCCCGCCGCTGCTGTTCCTCGACGAGCCGACCACCGGCCTCGACCCGCGCACCCGCGCCCAGATGTGGGAGACCATCCGCCGCCTCGTCCGCGAGGGCGCGACGGTGCTGCTCACCACGCAGTACCTGGACGAGGCCGATCAGCTGGCCGACCGGATCGCGGTCATCGACCACGGCCGGGTCATCGCGGACGGCACCGCCGACGAGCTCAAGGCTTCGATCGGCGGCTCCTCGCTGCACCTGACCCTGGTCGAGCGGGCTCAGCTCGAGCAGGCCCGCAGCATCGTCGGCGAATTCCTCGGCGCCGAAGCCCAGATCACGCCGGAGGCGGGCCGGCTCACCGCGCCGCTGCGCGATGCGGGCGTGACCGCCGACCTGCTGATCCGGCTGCGCGAATGGGATATCGCCATCGACGAGATCACCGTGAGCAAGCCGAGTCTCGACGAGGTCTTCCTGACCATCACCGGACATCCGGCCGACGACAACGACACCGAACGGAGCGCGGCATGAGCGTCAGGCCCGTAGGCGGCAGCCTGCGTCACCACGGAGGGCCCGCGAATGCCGGAAAGGAAACAGCATGACGACTACGATCACCGCCACCCCGGCGGCGCAGCGCGCGACCGCCTCGATCCCCAAGGCCAGCAACCACATCGGCCTGCGCCAGACCGTGGCGACCTCGTTCACCATGGCCTACCGCGGGCTGCTGAAGATCAAGCACAATCCGGAGCAGCTGTTCGATGTGACGGTGCAGCCGATTCTGTTCACCGCGCTGTTCACCTACATTTTCGGCGGCGCGATCTCGGGCAACGTGCACGACTATCTGCCCGTCCTGATCCCGGGCATCATGGTGCAGACCGTGCTGCTCACCTCGATCGTGACCGGCACCCAGCTGCGCGAGGATATGGACAAGGGCGTCTTCGACCGGTTCAAATCCCTTCCCATCGCCCGCATTTCGGCGCTGTCGGGCGCGCTGATCGCCGATATGGTGCGCTACGGCCTCGCGTCGGTGCTGACCATCGGCGTCGGCATCGTGCTCGGCTACCGGCCGGACGGCGGCGTGCCGGGCGTGGTGGTCGCCGCGCTGGTCATCGTGGCCTGCTCGTTCGCGATCAGCTGGATCTGGGCGCTGGTCGGCGTGACCGGCAAGAGCGCCGGCTCGGTGCAGGGCATCTCGATGATGGTGATGTTCCCGCTCACCTTCATGTCCGGCGGATTCGCACCGGTGAGCACCATGCCGGGCTGGATGCAGGGCCTCAACCACGTGAACCCGGTGTACTACATGGTGAACGCGTGCCGTGAGCTGATGAACGGCAACGTCTACAGCAGCAACCTGCTGTGGTCGCTGGTCGGCTCGCTGGTCGTGATCGCGATCTTCGCACCGCTGACGGTCAGGGCGTACATGCGCCGGGCCTAGCCCTCGAAACCGACTGTCGCGGTGGGAGACTCGAGTCTCCCACCGCGATTGTCGTTGCGGGGGTTCAGCGCTGTGATTGCAGGCGGCCGAGCACACCGAGGATGCGCTCGAACGCGACGATTCTGCGCAGGTGTGCCACCTGTTTCCTGGCCGTGGCCACCCGCTCGGCGCCGAGCGCGGCCCTGGCCATGTCCGCGTGCCGTTCCCAGAGCATGACCGGAAAATCCTGGCGCGCTACGAGATTGGGGGCGAGCACGAGCAGTTCGAGACCGGTGTCCGGAGCGCGCCCGCTCGCGATGAGATAGGAGCCGATCCCACAGGCCGCCGCACCGAGCTGCGGGCGGTCCGGATACTGACCGAGCATCGGCACCGCGGCATCGATCAGTTCGTCGACCAGCCGCGCGGCCGGTTCCAGCGCACCGTACAGCACATGCGCGTCCACGGCCGCCGCGGCGATCATCAAGGCGCCGGGCCCTGGGCCGACACCGTTGTCCGGCCAGCCGAACAGCTCCAGCGTGTGCCGATAGCCGCCGAGGCCGGCCTCGATATTCCCTTGCGCGAGCTCCAATTCCGCCGCGCTCTGGGTGATCGTGGCGAGCAGCCGGTTCTGCATTCCTCCGCCTGCGGTCCCGAAATCCGTTGTCCGCATGGCGAGATCCAGTTCGTGCCGCGCCTGCGCCAGTTCCCCGGTGCCGATCAGCGAGGCCACAAGCATGGCCCTGGTCTCCATCGTGTCCTCATAGGCGCCCAGGCGAAGCAGTACGTCGAGTGCGCGCCGGTAGTACGCGATCGATTCCGCGTACCTGCCCGTCTGGCCGCACACCTGGCCGAGGTGCCTGCACACCATGGACATGCTCCAGACGTTGCCGTCGCCGAATATCTCCAGCGCGCGCATCGCATCCCTGGCCGAACCGCGGACGTCGCCGTCGTTCTCCCTGACGTTGGCGCGCAGCAGCAGCGCGGTGGCCTTGGTGTCCCGATCCCCCGACCGCAGTCCGTCCACGATGAGGCGCCCGAGCCGGGAGCCGTCGGCCCTGCTGGTCATCACCTGGGCGATAAAGCGGTAGTTCGGCGTGAGATCGGTGCGATTACGCAGCACCGTGCGCACCCGCCAGCGGATCCGCGCCAGCTCGCGCGGGTCACCCTTGGTGTAAGCGAGATGCAGGAACAACATCTCGTAGCTGGTGAGCACGAGATCGGCCCTCGGCATCTCGGGACCGGAGTCGGCGGGCACCAGCTCGAAGACCCGGGTCGCCCAGTTCACCACCTCCTGATGCGAGCCGCGAATCACCCACAGCATCGAGATGACCGGAAAGACGGTGTAGGAGGTGTACGCATCGCGGCGCTCGACCGCGTATCGCAGCACCGCGAGCAGATTGTCCAGCTCGGCGGCCACCGAGAGGGCGAGCAGTACCTGGTCCCCGTCGGCGTAGCGCACCGCGGCGTCATCGGCGAAGTCACGGGCCCACGCCATCATTCGGTCGGTCACCAGCTCGGACTCGTCGGCATGGCGGGCCAGCTGCTCCTCGCCGTACTCGCGGACCGTCTCCAGCATCCGGTAGCGGGTGCCGAGGTGCTCGTCGTCCAGCACGGTCAGCAGCGACTGGTTCACCAGCCCGTCCACCGCGCCTGCCACGTCGGCGACCTCCGGACCACCCGCGACGACTTCGGCAGCGGCGAGGGTGAATCCCGCGGGGAAGCGGCACAATCGGCGCAGCGCGACCTGCTGCGGGGTATCGAGCAGCTGCCAGCTCCAGTCGATCACCGCGTGCAGGGTGCGGTGCCGTTCGGGCGAACTGCGATCACCGTGGCGCAGCAGCGCGAAACGGTCCGCGAGCCGGGTGTTGATCTCCTCGACGCTGAGCACCCGCACCCGCGCGGCGGCGAGTTCGATCGCCAGCGGCAGCCCGTCGAGGGTGTGGCACAGCTGCGCGACGATATCCGGATCGAGCCGCACACCGGGCCGGACCGCCCTGGCGCGCGCCGCGAACAGCTCGGTGGCCGGCGAGCCCGCGGCGTCGATGGTCAAGGGCGGCAACGGATAGACCGTCTCCGCGGTGATCATCAGCGGCGCCCGGCTCGTGGTCAGTACCCGCAGGCGATCGGCCGCGCCGATCAGATCGGCGACCATCACCGCCACCGCGTCGATCAGGTGCTCGCAGTTGTCCAGGATCAGCAGCATCGGGCGTATCGACAGCGCGTCACGCAGGCGCTGGCGCGCGTCGAGTATCCGCATGCCACGCCGCGGCCCCAGATCGAGTGTCATATCGCTCAGGCCGATCGCGGCGCCGATCGCGTCCTCGATCTCGGTGCGCGCCTGCTCCCCCGCACCGCGCACCGAAGCCAGTTCGACCAGCACGACCGGGCCGGTGCCCGCCGCACGCGCGCCGACCTCGTTGGCGATCCTGGTCTTCCCCGCGCCGCCGGGGCCGAGCACGGTGGTCACCCGCGAGGTGGACAGCAGCGCGTCGATCGCGGCCAGATCGGCCTCGCGGCCGAGCAGCGCGTTGGGCGCCGCGCGCAGGCCGATCACCATGGGCAGCGCGAAATCCGTACGCCCGCCCGGCGTTTGCCCGTCGTCCGGCCGCGCCGCGCCGTTTCCATTGCCCACCGATCCGGTGGCTCGGCGATTCGCGCCCTCGCGCGGCGCGAGCGCGTCGACCGGTTCGCCGCGCAGGATCGCGGTATTCAGTTCCACCAGTGCGGGTCCCGGATCGGCGCCCAGTTGGTCGGCCAGCCTGGCACGGAAGGTCGCGAACGATTCGAGCGCCTCGTTCGGCCGTCCCGCCGTGGCGAGCAGGCGCATCAGCGCGAGCTGTGCCGGTTCGTCCAGCGGTTCACGCGCGGCGCGCAGCCGGGCCAGGCGCAACGCGCCGTCGATATCACCGGAGGATTCGCGCGCCGCGAGTTCGATGGCGTCGAGCTCGGTGAGCCTGGCCGCGGCGGCGGTGCGCAGTTCGTCGGCCACCTCGCCCGCGGGCAGATCGGCGGCCGGTTCACCGCGCCACAGCGCTCTGGCCGCCGCGACCGCGGCGAGGCAGCCGGGCAGGTCGCCCGCGTCGCGGTGGCGCTGCGCCGCGCGCACCAGCCCGCCCGCGTACGTCAGGTCCACTTGATCGGCGGCCAGCGTCAGCCGGTAGCCGGCGGGCCCGATCTCGAGCGCACCGTCGGGCAACGCCGTGCGCAGCCGCGAGACCTGGGTGTGCAGCGCGTTCATCGGCGCGCGCGGCGGCTGCTCACCCCACACGTCGTCGATGAGCGCCTGCGCGCTGCGGCTGCGCCCCGGCCGCAATGCCAAGGCCGCGAGCAGCAACCGGGATCTGGCGCCGGGCAGTGCCGCGAGCGCACCGTCCTTGCGTAGCGCGATCTCACCCAGCAGGGCCACCACGAGTGGTTCGCCTGCGGGCGTGGTCATTGCATTGCTGCGGGCACCATGGCCGCTCTGATCCGGAAACATCCCGTGCTCATCGTAGGTGAGGGCGCCCCATCGGACCCTCATGGTTTTTACCACCATTTGCTGAGGTCAGGCCTACGCTGATGCGCATGGCTGAGTTCGAAGTGGTCCGGCAGGCCGTTGTCTCGGCCGAGCCGTCGCGCATTCACGGGCTGATCGATGATTTTCACGAATGGCCCGCATGGTCCCCCTGGGAGGACATCGATCCGAAGATGCAGCGCAGCTACGGCGGCGCCGAATCCGGTGTCGGCGCCGAATACGCCTGGATCGGCAACCGCAAGGCGGGCAGCGGCAGTATGACCATCGTCTCCAGCGTCGAACGCCAGATCGGCATCCGGCTGGAGTTCGAGAAGCCGTGGGCGGCCACCAATCAAGTGACCTTCGAGCTGAACCCGGTCGAGGGCGGCACCCAGGTGGTGTGGCGAATGACCGGGCAGCACCAGGGTGTGATGGGCCTGCTGTCGCGGGTGATCCCGATGGATCGCATGGTCGGTAAGGACTTCGAGAAAGGACTCGCCCGGCTGAAGGCCACCGCCGAGAACGGCGCCTGACGCGCGGCCCGAGCGGCCATGAGGCACCGCGCCCATTAGGCTGCGATCATGGCTACAGCAGCGCAATGGATCGAGGGCGCACGGCCCCGCACTCTGCCGAACGCGATCGCCCCCGTCATTGCCGGAACCGGTGCCGCGGCCGCCATCGACGCCGTGAACTGGTGGAAAGCCGCTCTGGCACTGCTGGTTTCGCTCGCGCTGATCATCGGGGTCAACTACGCCAACGATTACTCCGACGGTATCCGCGGCACCGATGACGTGCGCGTCGGCCCGGTGCGGCTGGTCGGCCAGAAGCTGGCGGCGCCCGCCGCCGTGCGCACCGCCGCGATGCTCAGCCTCGGCATCGCCGCGGTGCTCGGGCTGATCCTGGCCGCCACCACGGCGTGGTGGCTGGTGCTCATCGGACTCGCCTGCCTGGCGGGCGCGTGGTTCTACACCGGCGGCAGCAAGCCCTACGGCTACAGCGGATTCGGCGAGATCGCGGTGTTCGTCTTCTTCGGTCTCATCGCCGTACTCGGCACCGAATACGTGCAGGCCGAGCGGGTGGAGTGGATCGGGCTGCTGCTCGCCGTCGCCGTCGGCTCGTTCTCCAGCGCGGTGCTCGTCGCGAACAACCTGCGCGATATCCCCACCGATACCCAGTCCGGAAAGACAACGCTCGCGGTCAAACTCGGCGATCCCCGGACCCGCACGCTGCAGGCGGCGCTGCTCGCGATCCCGTTCGTCACCACGCTGGCGCTGATCACCCAGACTCCGTTCGCCCTGGTCGGATTCGTCGCCGCGCCGCTGGCGCTGCGCGCCAACGCACCGGTCCGCGCCAATAAGGGTGGGCTGGAACTGATTCCGGCGCTGCGCGATTCGGGTCTGGCCATGCTGGTCTGGTCCCTGGTCACCGCGCTGGCGCTCGGCCTGACCTAGCGTCGCGCGGCCTCGGTGTCCTAGTCGTCGTTGTCCGGAACCAGGATGCCGAGGATCCAGTTGACCAGGGAGATGATGATGGCGCCGACCATCGCGGTCCAGAAACCGGTGACGCGCAGGCCGTAATCGGCGTCGAACGCCTCGGTCAGCTTGGCGGTGAGCAGCAGCATCAGCGCGTTGATCACCAGCAGGAACAGGCCGAGGCTCAGGATGACCAGCGGCAGGGACAGCAGCTTGATGATCGGCTTGACCAGGGCGTTCACAATGGTGAACACCAGCGCGATGCCGAGTACGACGATGATTTTCACCCCGTTGCCCTTTTCCGGCGGGTAGAGGATGTCGATCTTGTCGACCCAGGTGGCGGCCAGCCAGATGGCCACCGCGTTGATGATCAAGCGAATCACGAGCGTCATGGGGCCATGCTAGAGCCGACCGGCGGGCGGGTGCGCCTTCACAACGCGATTGGCGGCTCGGGCACCCGCCCACGCACTCATGCGGCACGGTCGAGCAGCGCGTGCACCTTCGGCCGCAGATCATCGATGGCCTTCGCGCCGCCGAGGATTCGCGTCGTCATCTCGTTGGGGGCACGCAGGATGCCGAGCAGGATGTGCCCGGATTCGATGCTCTTCTCCTTGCGCGCCAATGTCTCGCGCAGGGACAGCTCGAGTACCTTCTTCGCTTCGCGGGTGAACGGGATGTGCCCGAAGCTCGGCGTGCGATCACGGAAGCGCCCACGTTTCGGCTGCTCCTTCGGCACCGCGTTGTCGAGCGCGTCGAGGCCGAAGTTCGCCTCCAGCGTTTCGCGCACCGCGTCGAGATCGATGCCGATGGAGCGCAGCGCCTCCGCGTCCTCCGCGCCGAGCGGCTCCCCCTCATTCGGCTGCGCCTGCCCCGGACTCACCTGCGCCAGCCGCCGCACCACCCCCTCGTGAGTCAGCCCGGCCTCGGCGAGTAGCTCCTTCAGCTCGTGCTCACTCTCCGACAGCAGCCCGAGCAGCACATGCTCCACATCGATATTTCGGGACCGCAGTTCGCGCGCGTCCTCCTGCGCGACGATGACGGCCGTCCGTGCCTGCCTGCTGAACCGTTCGAACATCAGCGGTTCCCGCCTCTCCGGTTGTACTTCTGATGGACCGCCTGCTTGCTGACCTCGAGCGCCTCCGCGATCTGCTGCCACGACCAGCCCTGATTGCGGGCATTGGTCACCTGGATCGCCTCCAGCCGTTCGAGCAGCCGTCGCAGCGCCAGCACCGCGCGCAGCCCGACCTTGGGGTCGGGGCTGCCCGCGGCCGCCGCCAGTGTGGTTGCCTCTGTCATGCCGTCAATTTTGATTGACGCCTATCGAGTTGTCAACAAAAATTGACGAGCGGCGTAGGGCCCACACGGTCGTGCCGCTCGACTAAGGGAGCGCCTCGCACCGGATCGTTCAGCCAGTCGTCGGCCAGCGCCGCCAGCGCGTGCGCGCCGGCCTGCCTGATCGAGTGCTTGTCGTGCGCCATCTGGTCCACGCAGGTCCGAAGCGCTCGGTCACGGGCCAGTGCGTGCGTTTCGGCGAATTGCTTCTCCGCTCGCAGCAGCGTCGGCAACACACCCGTCAACGCGATCAGACCGACCAGGACCGCCAGGAGACCGGTGGCCACCGTCGCTATGGGTTGGGTGAGCGCCACGTGGTCCCCCCGGAACCGCGGAACGGGATGTCTCCGTTGTGAATCCGCCCCTCATGATGGGGGCTGCCGGAGTCAGGATGCGTACGAGAAGCGTTGTCGCGCACCAATACCGGGCAGTCGGTGCAATTCGAATGAAATGCGTTGTACTGGAACATGATTCGAGCTAGGCGCGGGACAATCGGTGGGTGACGCGCAGTGTGGCCGCCATGCCCTGATAGTCGTAACAGAGGAGCTCGTCATGAGCATGATCCTGACCGGAATGCTGGACCTGGATTCGCACGATGTCAGCGAAATCCACGGTGGCAACACCAGTACCTTCACGCAGGTCAACTTCCCGACGCCGTTCCCGGCGGGTTCGCAGGTGGTCGTCATCCCGATGGTGCAGACCTTCAACGGACCCGACACCCCCGGGGTGCGGATCGCCGACGTCACCGCGACCGGATTCCGGATCCGGCTGAACGAGCTGGTCGCCGAGGGGAAGTCGGTGGCGGCAGGCGGTGGCCACCACACCAAGGAACGAGTCGCTTGGCTGGCGACGACCGTCTGAGCGCGCCGGGCTGACGCTCGCTAGCCGGTCCAGGTGCCGGTGGCGAGGAACTTGTCCAGGATGGCGGTGGGTTCGGCGAGGTCGAGCCCCTGGGATCGGACCCATTCGTCATCGAAATAGGTTCCGGCGTAACGGTCTCCGCCGTCGCAGAGCAGCGTGACGACGCTGCCGTCACGACCGGCGGCGAGCATTTCGGCGATGAGACCGAAGACGCCCCACAGATTGGTACCGGTGGAACCGCCGACCCGGCGGCCGAGCGCGTTGCTCGCGTGGCGGGCCGTCGCGATGGAGGCGGCGTCGGGTACCGCGATCATCCGGTCGACGACCTGGCCGACGAAGGAGGGTTCGACGCGGGGGCGGCCGATTCCCTCGATACGCGAAGGCATTCCGGTCTCGTACCCGTTGTCGCCGGTCTCGTAGCCGCCGTAGAAGGCGGAGTTCTCCGGATCGACGACCGCCAATCGCGTTGCGTGCCTGCGGTATCGGATATAGCGGCCGATGGTGGCGCTGGTGCCGCCGGTGCCGGCGCCGACGACAACCCACTCCGGTACCGGATACGCCTCCAATTCCATTTGATGGAAGATGGATTCGGCGATGTTGTTGTTGCCGCGCCAGTCGGTGGCGCGCTCGGCGTGGGTGAACTGATCCATGAAGTGGCCGTCGCATTCGTCGGCCAAACGGATTGCCTCGGTGTACATATCCGCCGGACGCTCGACGAAATGACAACGGCCGCCCTGCGCTTCGATCAGCGCGACCTTCTGCGGCGAGGTGCTCGCGGGCATCACCGCGACGAAATCGAGCCCGAGCAACTTGGCGAAGTACGCCTCGCTCACCGCGGTCGACCCCGAGGAGGCCTCGACCACCGTGGTTCCCTCGGTAACCCAGCCGTTGCAGATCGCGTACAGGAACAGCGAACGAGCCAGCCGATGCTTGAGGCTGCCGGTGATGTGGGTCGACTCGTCCTTGACGTAGAGCCGCACGTTCCACTCGGCGGGCAGCGGGTACCGCAGCAGGTGCGTATCGGCGCTGCGCTGGGTGTCGGCATCGATCAGCCGTACCGCGTTGTCGACCCAGTCGCGCGGGGTGCTGCGATCGCAGTGCCTCATGAGGGCGACCCCGGCTGGTCGGATTCGCCGCGCAGCCTGGCCCGCAGCTGCGCCTTGTCGTGGCGGCGTTTCTCGTCGACCACCGCGATATCCTCGTTAACCCGGGTACGCAGCTTCTTGAACAGCGTCAGCGACAGCGGCATCGCGATGATCAACGCGAAAAGTATCGCGACGACCAGCGGGATCTCCACCGAGACCAGCCGGGCGACGCCGACGATCGCCGCGGTGATCGCGGCGACGAGGGCCAGCCTGGCCAGTGTGTAGAGGGCGAGATTCCCGGCAAGACGCTTGCCCGCGCTCGCGTTGGGTCGGGTGGGTGCACCGTCCGGTGGAGTTGCATCACTCACGCCCGCCAGCCTATGCCACACTGTTGCCCGCGCTCGGGGGACACCTCTCGCCGAGGTCGAACGCGTATCCGTTTTGTCTATTACTTCCCCTTTACCAACAGTAGGTGGTTCGAGTACCTAGGGGTTGGGGTGCAACGATGACGCCACTGATGAGGGAACTGTCGAGAACGGAGAGGTTTGCTATGAGTGCGATCACCGTCGGCGGCCAGGACACCCTGCTGACACCGGGCCAAGTGGCCGCCATGTTCCACGTCGATCCCAAGACCGTCACCCGTTGGGCCCACGCCGGGCGCCTCGGGTCGCTGCGCACACCGGGCGGCCATCGCCGGTTCCGCGAATCCGAAGTCATGCAACTGCTCAGGTCGCTGACGACGGAAGCCTCCGTGCGCTGACACCGGAACGCGGGCCCATCGTGCCGGGGCCCGCGTCCGGTGCGTGCGGAACGCCTGCCAATTTCGTGTCTGTGGTGTGAAGTGCCAACGCACGCGGCTACCCTCGATAGCAGGAGGTGAGCGACGTGACGTACCTGTTGGCACTCATCGCGGTCGTGGCAGTCGCGGTGTTGTGCTGGAAGGCGTTCGGCCCCGAGAAATCGGCGGGCCCGACCACCCCACCTACGCGTTCACCACAGCGTAAGCAGATCAAGGGGCCAGACGATGACCCCGAATTCCTCTGGCGGATCTCGCGCCAGCATCGCGACGGCGACGGTTCCACCGAACGCTGATCGCCCTGACATCGGTCGTGTGCGGCTGATGGCTGTCCTTTACCAATGCGGCGCGCCCTCGGGCGCCGCGGTGTCTCGATTCGGTTCACGCAGCTGAAGTGATGCCCTCGTACCAGGTCCTCCTGTACGAGGGCATCATGCGGTCCGCGTGAGTTCAAGCTGCCTTTCCCCAGTTGCACCCCCAGTCGCGTCCGCATGGCACTTGCCGGACGATCGGACGTAACGGGCAGGTCATTCGGTGCTGATCGGATGGCCCGCGTTCTGTCCGGATATCTCGTGAGACTCGAGGAAAGTGCCTTGCCGCTTACAAAGCCGACCCGGCTCAGCATCATCGCCGCACTCGCCACCACCCTCATGGCGACCGCACCGCAAGCCTCCGCCGCACCCGACTCGACACCAGCGCTGAAGGTGCTGACGTACAACGTGTTCTTGATGAGCAAGAACCTGTACCCGAACTGGGGGCAGGACCATCGCGCCGCCGAAATCCCGAAGACCGACTTCTTCAAGGGCAACGATGTCGTCGTGCTGCAGGAGATGTTCGACAACGGATCGTCGGACGCGCTGAAAGCCCAAGCGTCCGCCGAGTACCCGCATCAGACGCCGGTGGTCGGCCGATCGAAGAGTGGCTGGGACGCCACCGGCGGCAAGTACTCGGTGACCACGCCGGAGGACGGCGGCGTCACGATTCTCAGCAAGTGGCCCGTGCTCCGCAAGGAGCAGTTCGTCTACGCCGACGCCTGCGGCGCGGACTGGTGGTCCAACAAAGGCTTTGCCTACGTGGTGCTTTCGGTCAACGGCACCAAGGTGCACGTGGTCGGCACGCACACCCAGTCGACCGACTCCGGTTGCTCCGCGGGCGAAGCCGCCCGCGACCGCGCACTGCAATTCAAGGAGATCGACAACTTCCTGAAGGCGAAGAACATCCCGTCGACCGAACAGGTCTTGATCGCAGGCGATTTGAACGTCGACTCACGCAGCACCGAGTACAACTCCATGCTCACCGACGCCAACCTCGAACCGGCCACCTCCCGCACCGGCCACCAATTCTCCTTCGACACCAAGGAAAACTCGATCGCCGCCGACCGCTACCCCAACGACCCGCGCGAAGACCTCGACTACATCCTCTACCGCAAAGGCCACCCCAAGCCCGCAACCTGGCAAAACCGCGTCATCCAAGAAACCACCCCCGCCTGGACCGTTACCAGCCAAGGCAAGACCTACACCTACACCAACCTCTCCGACCACTACCCGGTAGTCGCCTCCTAATCCCAACCCCCGCACACCTTTTGACTTCCCGCACACAACGCACCGCGCCGGAACGCATGCGTTTGTCAAAAGGTGTGCGGGACCGGGAATGGTCGGCCAGTGCCCTAAGCGAAGTCTCGACGGCCCAGTTCGTAGCGCGCGTCGGGAGCCACGCTGATCTCGAAGGGCTGCTCGACCACGAGCACTTCGTCGCCGGTCACCGTGCCGCGGGAAACATAACGCCCGCGCACGAGGTCAGTTCAGCCCCGCGTAGCTGTGCAACCCGCTGATCACCATGTTGATGATGAAGAGGTTGAACAGCATGGCGACGAAGCCGCCGATGTTGATCCAGGCGGCTTTGGTGTCGCGCCAGCCGGAGGTGGCGCGGGCGTGGAGGTAGGCGGCGTAGAGGACCCAGGCGATGAAGGAGCAGGTTTCTTTGGGGTCCCAGCCCCAGAAGCGGCCCCAGGCGGCTTCGGCCCAGATGGCGCCGAGGATGACGCCTGCGCTGAAGAGGGGGAAGCCGATGATGGCGGTTTTGTAGGCGAGGCGGTCGAGGGTGCGCGCGTCGGGGAGGCGGCGGGCGATATTGCCGACGACGCCGGTGGATTCCGCACCGTCCGGCTGGCGCAGGCGGTACAGGAACAGCAGGCTGGCGACGCCGGAGAAGAGGAAGACACCGCTGCCGATGCTGACGATGGTGACGTGGATGGGCAGCCAGAACGACTTCAGCGCGGGCACGACCGGTGCGGCGTCGGCGTAGAGCACGGTGCCGGCCAGGAACATCAGGATGAGCACGGGGACGAGCAGGAACACCCACATCAGGCGGTACTTCTGCTCGCGAAGGAACAGCACGCCGACGGCCACCGCGGCGCCGGCGGCCATGGTGACGAATTCGTACATGTTGCCGAGCGGGAAACGATGAGTCGCGAAGCCGCGCAACACGATCGAGGCCACGTGCAGCACCACGCCGACGATCAGCACCGAGAACGCCATATTGCCGTAGCGCTCCGACAGCGGCTTGGCCTGCGGCGTCTGCACCCGGCCGGGCAGCGCGGGATCGGCGGGCCCGCCCGCGTACGCCAGTTCGCGCTCGGCGACCTGCTTCGAACGCGTCGACGCGTACTGCACGATCAGCAGGATCAGCACCAGCGCGTACACCACGATCGAGGTCTTGAACGCGAAATCGCTGAAGCGCGAGAGGGTCTCGTTGATCGGCATACTTACTCTCCCGTGGTCTTCACGTTCGCGTCCGGCGTGGCATTGTCGAGCAGGCGGCCGCGCAGGCGATCGAATTCGCCGCCCCAGCCCGCTTGATCGGTTCTCGCGAGCCCGCCCATCTCTACTACGGTGTGTCGTTGATCAACCGTACCGGCAGAATCCCCGGCCGGATAGACGCGCAGCCAGATCCGGCGCCGCTTCACCAGCAGCGACACCATCAGCCCCGCCATCATGGCCAGCGCGCTGATCAGCACCCACTGCTGCGCCGGGTCGTGCGACACCTGCAGGTTCACGAATTCCTGCGCGCCGTCGAAGGTCACCTTGGTGCCGTTGGGCAGCGTGCTCGATTCGCCGGGGCGCAGGTTGACCCTGGCCTCCTTGGTCAACCGGCCTTGCGCCACCATCTCCGGATCGAGCGCGAACAGCGACTGCGAGCGCCCGGTGTCGAGCCCGGTATCGCCGCGGTAGATGTCGACCGCGACCGCGGGATCGTCCATGGTCGGGAACGAGGAGCTCAGCAGCTTGCCGTGGAAGGAGGCGGTCGGCGCGAAAAGGCCCTCGATGGCGATCTGGTTCTTGCGCCGCTCCTCCTCGGTGGCGAACATGCCGCCGGGCGGATCGATGCGCAGCACACCGCTGGACAGGAAGGTGGTGGCATTCGTCGGGCGCCACTGAATGGTCTCGGTGCGCGTCTGCCCGTTCGGGAAGGTGACGGTGAACGTCGGCGCGAAGCCGTGGCCCTGCAGGTACAGCCGGTCCCCGGCGACCCGCAGCGGATGGTTCACCTGGATCGCCGTCTCGCGCCAGGTGTCGGTGTTCAGGTCGTCGCCCGCCTGGTAGGCGATGTTCGAGGTGAACATCTCGGCCTGGCCGGTCTTCAGGTAGTCGGCCTTGAAGTCCTTGACCCGCACGCAGATCGGGGTCATCCCGGTGCCGTCGTTGACGTTGCCCGCCTTGAACGAGTCGAACACCGCAGGCGAGGTGGTGCAGAACCCCGGCCCGTTGTTCGCGATGACGATCACGTTGCCCTCGTACCCGAACAGCTTGCCGACCGCGATCGCCACCAGCAGCCCGACCAGCGCCAGATGGAACACCAGGTTGCCGAGTTCGCGGGTGTAGCCCTTCTCCGCCGACAGCGTGACCTCGCCGTCGCGGGTGCTGGGTTGAATGCGGCGCTCACCGGGCCCTTCGTGGTTACGCAGGCTGCCGCCTCCGGGCCCGAGGTTCGCGCCGTGCCGCACCTCGGTGCGCCAGCCGCGCAACTGCTTTCGCGCCTGCTCGATCACCGCGTCCGGTGTCCGCGTCGAGGTGCCCGAGTAGTGATGCGGCAGCCGGGTCAGGTTGCGCGGTACCCGCACCGGCGGCGTACGCAGCGCACGGTAGTGATCGAGACAGCGCGGCAGGATGCAGCCGACAAGCGAAATGAACAGCAGCACATAGATGGCGGTGAACCAGAAGCTGCCGAACACGTCGAACAGTTCGAACCGGTCCATCCACGGACCGAGCGTCGGCCGCTTGGCGATGTACTCGGCGACCTTCTGCTCGTTGAGACTTCGCTGCGGCAGCAGCGCGCCGGGGATGGCGCCGAGGGCGAGCAGGAACAGCAGCACCAGCGCGGTGCGCATGCTGGTGAGCCCGCGCCAGGTGTTGCGCACCAGTGCCCACGCCCGGCCGGGCAGGGACTGGCGGGGCGGTTGGGCGGGTGAATTCTGTTCGGCCACAGGCGGGTCCATCACGGTCATATCGGCAGGGTCACCTCGGAAACGAAGGCGTCGCGCACCCAGGCGACGAACTGGTCCCACGCCCCCGTGACCAGCGCGACGCCGACCGCGACGAGCAGGATGCCCCCGATGATCTGAATGGTCCGCGAATTGCGCCGCAGCCAGCCGACCCCGCGCAACGCG
The DNA here is from genome assembly GCF_044547285.1 of Nocardia sp. NPDC052566. Taxonomy (NCBI): domain Bacteria; kingdom Bacillati; phylum Actinomycetota; class Actinomycetes; order Mycobacteriales; family Nocardiaceae; genus Nocardia; species Nocardia sp. NPDC052566. Next base: position 306,803 of record NZ_JBIUAF010000008.1, read on the forward strand.
CTGGCCGAGCCGAAAGCCAGGATGACGAACGGCAATCCGAGCCCGAGGCAGTAGGCGACGATGAGCGCGACGCCGCGCACCGCGGTGGTTCCGTCGGTGCCCGCGGCCACCGCCATCACGCCGGACAGCGTCGGCCCGAGGCACGGCGTCCAGCCGAGCGCGAAGACGCCGCCGAGCAGCGGTGCGCCGAGAATGCTTGTCAGCCTGCGCGGTTCCATCCTGGTGTCGCGCTGCAGCGCGGGGATCAGGCCGATGAACGCGAGCCCCATCACGATGGTGACCACGCCGCCGATGCGCTGCAGCAGTTCACGATTCACGTTGAGGGTCTGGATGACACCGAAAACCGTTGCGGTGGCGAGCACGAACACGACGGTGAATCCGGCGACGAACAGCCCGGCCGCGCCCGCTATCCGCAGCTTGCCGGTGCGAGCGGCGCGTTCGACCGAAACCGCCCGTCCACCATCGCCTTTGGCCTGGGCGACCGTCGCCGGTGGCGCTTCCGCACCGACCAACCCGGCCAGATAGGACAGATAGCCGGGAACCAGCGGCACCACGCACGGCGACGCGAACGACACCAGCCCGGCGAGCAGGCACGCACCGAGCGCGACGAGCAACGGCCCGGTGGCCGCCGTCTGCTGGAACGAGTCGCCGACCGCGGCGAGCACCGAAACCTCGCTCACCGGTCGCTCTCCGCCGCGATGCGTTCGACCACCGGCCGCAGATCGTCCGCGAGCAGCGCCTTCAGGAAGACCGCCGCGACCCGATGCTGCCGATCCAGGATCAGCGTGGTCGGGATGACGCTGGTCGGGAAGTTGCCGCCGAGCGCGAGCAGGGTCCGCATGGACGGGTCGTAGATGGACGGGTAACCGACCTTGTTGTCGGTGACGAAGTCCTGCGCCTTGTCCTTCTGCGGGTCACGGACATTGATGCCGAGGAACGCGACGCCCTTGTCCTTGGTCGCCTCGTAGACCTGCTCCAGCGCGGGCGCCTCGGCGCGGCACGGACCGCACCACTGCCCCCAGAGGTTGATCACCACGACCTTGCCCGGGAAGTCCTCGACCGAATCGGTCTTGCCCGCGGTCATCAGATCGGGGCCGGACAGCTTGCCGATGGTGCCGCGCGAACTCGGCGGATCGTAGAGGATCTCGGTCTTGCCGCCGGGTGAGACGAATTCGAAGGTACCGCCGGAGGCCACCGCGTCCGTTCCGGTCGCACAACCCGCCAGCGCGGCGATCAGCGCCAGGCAGGCGAGCAGGATCGGCGCGGTGGGCCTTCTCATGCGCCGTGCACCGAGGGATCCGACCCGCCCGCCGGCTCGGAGTAGACGATGTCGACGAGCGTGTCTCCCTGGTAGACAAGCGAAGTCAGCGAGGCGAGCGAGCACTGCCGCTGCCTCGGGTCGTGCCAGAGCCGCTGCCCCTGCAGGAACCGCCGCAGCGTCCACACCGGCAGCTGATGGGAGACGAGCACCGCCTCGTGCCCGGCCGCCTCGACCCGCGCCTTGTTCACCGCGGCCAGCATGCGGTGCGCGATCTGCAGGTACGGCTCGCCCCAGGACGGGGTGAACGGGTCGCGCAGCTTCCACCAGTGCCTCGGCTTGCGCAGCGCGCCGTCGCCGACCGAGACCCGCAGGCCCTCGAAGGTGTTGCCCGCCTCGATGAGGTTCTCGTCGGTGCGCACGATCAGGCCGTGCTGCTTGGCGATCGGCTCGGCGGTCTCCTGCGCCCGCTGCAGCGGGGAGGCGATCACCAGCGCGATGTCGTGATCGGCTAGCGAGCGCGCCACCGCGCCCGCCTGCGCCCGGCCGGTCACCGAGAGGCTGAAGCCGGGCAGCCTGCCGTAGAGGATGCCCTTCGGGTTGTGCACCTCGCCGTGGCGCAGCACGTGCACGATCGTCTCGACCAGTGCGGGGGTGGCGTCGTCCTCGTCGGACTCCGCACGCACGGCGGCGTCGGAAGTAGCTGCGGCAGTGACGCTTAGCTCGCGCTCGGTATCGGGCTGATCGGAACTCACGCGCGGGATCCTTCGGGGGTTGCGGCCGCGGCCGCGTGTGCGGCGGCGGGCAGAGCGGCGGCGATACGGTCGAATGCGTCCTCGTCGAGCGCCGAGGAGACGAACCACGCCTCGTACGCGCTGGGCGGCGCATAGACGCCGCCGTCGAGTAGCGCGTGGAAGAAGGCTGGGTAGCGCCAGGTCTGACTGTCCTTGGCAGCGGCGTAGTCGGTGACCGGGCGGTCGGCGAAGAACACGCTCACCATATTGCCCGCGAACTGCACCTGGTGCTCGACCCCCGCGGTGGTCAGCGCGTCGGTGAACAGGGCGCCGAGCCGCTCGGCGTTGCGATCGAGCGCGGCGTAGACCGCGTCGTCGGCGGCGCGCAGCGAGGCGAGGCCCGCGGCGACCGCGACCGGATTTCCGGACAGGGTGCCCGCCTGATAGACCGGGCCGAGCGGCGCGAGCTGATTCATGATCTCGGTGCGACCGCCGAACGCCGCGGCGGGCAGGCCGCCACTCATCACCTTGCCGAAGGTGTACAGATCGCCGGCGACGCCCTCGAGCCCGAACCAGCCGGAGCGGCTGACCCGGAATCCGGTCATCACCTCGTCCATGATCAGCAGTGCGCCGTTGTCGTGCGCGAGCTTGCGCAGTCCCTCGTTGAAGCCGGGCAGCGGCGCGACCGCGCCCATATTGCCCGCGGCCGCCTCGGTGATCACACAGGCGATCGCGCCGGGATGTTCGGCGAAGGCCACGGCGACCGCGTCGAGGTCGTTGTACGGCAGCACGATGGTGTCCGAGGCCTGCGCCCCGGTGACCCCCGGCGAGGTGGGCAGGCCGAGCGTGGCGACACCGGATCCGGCGTCGGCGAGCAGCGCGTCGACATGGCCGTGATAACAGCCGGCGAACTTGATGATCTTGGAGCGCCCGGTGTAGCCGCGGGCCAGCCGGACCGCGCTCATGGTGGCCTCGGTGCCGGAGTTCACCAGCCGCACCCGCTCGGCGGGCGTGCGCTCGGCGATGAGCTCGGCGAGCTCGATCTCGGCCTCGGTCGGCGCACCGAAGGACAGACCGCCGACCGCGGCCCGCCGCACCGCGTCGACGACCGCGGGGTGCGCGTGCCCGAGAATCATCGGGCCCCACGAACACACCAGGTCGACGTAGTCGTTGCCGTCGGCATCGATCAGCGTGTAGCCGCTGGCGGAGGCGATGAATCGCGGTGTGCCGCCGACGGATTTGAAGGCACGCACCGGGGAGTTGACGCCGCCCGGAATCACCGAGCTCGCCCGTTCGAAGAGTTGAGCGGAAACCGGAACCGATGCCCTGGTCGCGCGCGGAGAAGAACTCACGCGAACCAGTCTGTCAGCCCGGCGCGCACGCGTCGACGACAGGGTGTAGGAGAGTGGCGTGCGTCGCAACACGCCGGACCCATTTTGGCCCGGAGAAGGACCCCCTAGAGATAGCTTCTTGATTGCCAGCACAGACCAGCTATCGGCCGGGAGGCTCGTCATGCGGATTGCCCTCATCACTGCGGTAGGCGCGGCGCTCGCCACGGCACTCGCATTCGGCGCTGGGAACGCCGGTGCCGCGGTGCCGATCGGCCAGCAGGACCGGGTCGGCCTGACCCTGAGCCACGAGGAGACCTCGGCGATCTCCGACGGACCGCTGCCCGCGCTCGTCACCATGTTCGTGCCGCTCAACAGGATCGGTGCGGGCCTGAAGAGCGACACGACCATCTACCGCGACGATCAGGGCGGCGTGCACGCCTCGCTACGGCAGATCATGATGGAGGCCGCCGACCATCCCGACGGCACCGTCACCTTCTACGTCAACGCGCCCGGCACCAGGAACGGGCGTGTGCTGGATATTTACCAGAACTGGCACTGAGTCAGCTGTACATGCACGGCGCCGCGGCCGAGACGGTGTGCAGGTAGCACATGAAGGAGTTGTAGGGGCCCGCGGAAAGACTCTCCGGCACGAAGATCGGCGCGGGCGCGACCGAAACCGCCTCCGGCGCCTGTTCCAGCGGCAGGCCGGGAGCCGCCGCGCCAGCGGTGGCCGGAACCGCGCCGACGCCTATTCCGATCGCGGCGGACACCGCCACCGTCGCACAAACCTTGCCGATCAGCCGCTTCACCAGGATTACCCTTCATCGAACGCACGAATTCCACTTGCGCCCGAAATCCTAACGGCCACAAGCATATTCCTGCGATCCCGGCGGCCGATGCCTGGTCAGGACGACGTGATGCCCAGGCAGAACAGCGCCCAGCCGGTGGTCACCAGGCAATCGAGCGGCGGCGGTAGCAGATGCAGCAACGGTGCGGGCGGTGTCGCGATGAGGACGGGAGTCACCGGTACCGGCGCCTCGGCGGCGGGCGCCGCGGCAGCGGGTGCGACGGCCGCCGCACCGATCAGGCCACCCGCCACGACCCCCGCGAGGATGCCCTTGATGCGGACTGTTGGCTTCATGGGATCGATGTTCCCCCGATCCCTGGCACAAAACTGGCTATCGACGGAGGACGCCGACCGCCCGCGCGACGCCGTCGATCGCGAGCAGGCCGCCCACCGCGACAAGCACGGCGGCGAGCAGCAGCCAGGGTGCGGAATAGCGGGTCGCCTCGAAGGCCGGTATCTCACCGACCGCACTGAATACGGTGTGGCGCAGACCGCCGCGCCAGCTCGCCACCGCACCGAGCAGGCACAGCGCGGTCAGGACCAGGTCGACGACCACCACGATCCACTTCTTCACCGGTCCGCTCCGTTCTCGCTGTCGGTATCCCGAATTCGCCGCACCGCGCCGGTCAGTTCGGTGCGCAGCGTGCGATGGTCCCTGGCCCACGCCTGCACCAGACCGCCGTCGGCGAGGCGAAGCCCGATACCGGTGCGCTTGCGCGGCACGCCGGACAGTTCGCCGAGCGCGCGCGCCGACTCCCAGTCCTCATCGTCCCAGGAATCCTCGTCGCGCTCGGGCAGCACCTCCGCGATCGAGGTCAGCGGGAGTGTCTCGGTACCCTCGCGCAACGCTTCGCCGGTGAGCGCCACACTGACGTGCCGCTGGCCCGCGATCACCTGCAGCGCAACGAAACCGGCGATCAGCGCGGCGCAGAAGATCAGCGCGAACCAGTGCACCGAACTACCGGTGACCAGCTCGACGACCAGCACGATCGCACACAGCACCGGCCCGTATGCCACGGCGCGCCAGCGGGCGCCCGGTTCGGCGAATAGCAGGGCAGCGGCCTTCGACTCCTCGGTCACGTCGGGAACAGCGGCCGCCTCAGCGCATGAGGCCGGGGATCAGCAGGACGGCGACGGTGACAACACCGAACAGGATCAGCAGGCTCAGCACGGCCAATTCCCGCCGAATGCTCTGCGGCTGTTGAATCACCACGCGCATCGAAGCCTCCGATCGACCGGAGCCTGCTGACGCGCAGATAACTCCAGGTATTCCTGTCCACTGTGACAACCCTCACGATACATGTTCGGGTGTGCGAGACAAACTCGGCGCCGGTTGGCGTCCGCGCTTTCCCTATCGCTGGTCGAGCCAGTGCGCGGCCTCGGTGGCCCAGTAGGTGAGCACGATATCCGCACCGGCCCGCCGGATACCGAGCAGCGATTCGAGTACGGCGCCGCGGCGATCGATCCAGCCGCGCTCGGCGGCCGCGGTGATCATCGCGTACTCACCGGAGATCTGGTACGCCGCCACCGGCACCGTCGAACGGTCGGCGACATCGCGCAGGATGTCCAGGTACGACATGGCGGGCTTCACCATGACGATGTCCGCACCCTCGGCCAGATCCAGCTCCAGTTCCCGGATCGCCTCGCGGCGGTTGGCCGGATCCTGCTGGTAGGTACGCCGATCGCCCTGGAGCGATGAGCCGACCGCCTCGCGGAACGGTCCGTAGAACGCCGAGGCGTATTTGGCGGCGTAGGCGAGGATGCCGGTATCGGTGCGGCCGACCGCGTCGAGGCCGCGCCGGATCGCGCCGACCTGGCCGTCCATCATGCCGCTGGTGCCGAGCAGGTCGGCGCCGGAATTCGCCTGGGCCAGCGCCATTTCCACATAGCGGTGCAGCGTCGCGTCGTTGTCGACGGCGCCGTCGGCCGACAGCACACCGCAGTGGCCGTGGTCGGTGAACTCGTCGAGACAGGTGTCGGCCATGATCACCGTCGCGCCGCCGACCTCGTCGGCCAGTGCGCGCAGGCCGCGGTTGAGGATGCCGTCCGGATCGCTGGCCTTGCTGCCGCTGGCGTCCTTGTCCTCCGGCAGCGGCACGCCGAACAGCATCAGCCCGCCGACGCCCGCCGCGACCGCCTCGACCGCCGCCTTGCGCAGCGAATCCATCGAATGCTGCAGCACACCGGGCATGGAGCTGATCTCGCGCGGTTCGTCCAGCCCGTCGGCCACGAACATCGGCAATACCAATTGCCGTGGCTGGAGGGTGGTTTCGGCCACAAGACGCCGCATCGCTGGAGTACGGCGCAACCGCCGTGGGCGGTCCAATCCGGTCATGTTCGCATGATATGCCCGCTCGCGCGCGACGGGTCGGGCGGTGCCCTCAGCCGCGGTCCGCGCTCTGGCTCAGCGCGAAGATCAGCGTGCCCATGGCCAGGAGCCCGGTCACCGCCGCGGTGATACGGAAGCTCGGTGTCACCGGAAGGAACCACACGCCGATCGCGATCGCGATGATGCCGATACTCCCCACGATGGTCCTGATCCGCTGAGCCTTGGTCATGCTGTCCTCCCGAGTCGTGCGGCGCGCCGCTCCCCCTTCTCAACCGGGTGAAACCCGGCATGGGTCGGCGTCGCGCACTCAACCATTACCGGCACAGGCGTATCCCTGCTGCCGAATCGCGCAATCACGATCGGGCCCATGCCGATTCGACGCGGTCTCGACGACTGGTCGGCTACCTGTGAACCCTTGCGGCGGATGGACATTCGCCGCCGACCTACCGGGTTGGCCGGACCCGCCGTTACGGACACTCAGCGAGATCACCCGTCCGAGGCGCATACTTCAGACGGAGGGCAACCCTGGGGGAGCCAGCATGACCGATCCGCAGACCGACGCCTCTCTCGCGCGGGCCGCCGACTTCGAATCATGGGCGGCGGTGGCGCTCGCGCAGTGGTGGCCGCTGCTCACCGGCGGGCTCGCACCGCCGGTCACCGCGCTGCGCGCGTGGCGGGCGCTCGACGGGACGGGGCGGGTGTTCCGTGTCGGTTTCATCGCGCGCAAGATCGCCGGTCCCGAGCTGATGCCGGTGGCGCGCAGGGCTTTCGAATATCTGGGCATGACGCCCGACATGCACGAGTGGCAGCAGTCGCAGGGCAGGCATCTGGTGGGCGGCACCGATGACGCGATACTGCGGGTGCGATTCTCCGATACCGCGCACACGGTGTTCGTGCGGTTGGAGAGCAGGCCGTGCGAGGTGTCGTGGGCGGCGGGGCGCAGGCTGCTCGGTACCCCCGACGAGAACGTGCCCTTCCCGAACACCAGCACGGGACCGCTCGATATCCGGGTCGCCCGCAACAGCGCCAGGCATCTGCTGGCCGACCACGGCAGGCAGTGGGCCGATCCGCACGACCCGTTCCAGCTCGGTCCGCCGACCCACGTGTTCGATGTCGGCTGGGCCTACGTCTTCCCGTGGGCGACCACCTCCTGGTACGAGGACGGCACACCGCCGCAGCTGGCCTCGGACAGCGGCGGGCCGATCGTGGTTGTCAAGGACACCGGACATACCTGGCTGCTCGGCAGCATCGGCAGCTTCGATGCCCAACTCGCCGCGTACGCGCACGATCAGGGCTATCAGCACCACATTCCCTATCCGGCGTGAACACCCGACCGGCGAACTCGGGTGATGACAGGTCGGCAATGCGCGGCAATCATCGATCGCATCCGCCGACCAGAGGACGCCCATGCCCACCGATCCGCCGGACCAGACCGCCGCGAACGAGCGAAAGCTGAACGCGCTGCGCGTCATCGCCGAGGACGGCGACGTCCGCGCCATGGCGCACCTCGCGCAACGGCTGTGGGAATCCGGCGATGCGGCGGGCGCGGAGTCGTGGCTGCGCCGCGCGGTCGAACTCGGAAGCATCACCGCAATGGCCGCGCTCGGCAGATTCCTCGCCGCCGACGGCCGGATCGCCGAGGCCGTCACCTGGTTGGCGGCCGCCGCCGCGGCGGGTGACGAGGCGGCGGGCCAGCAGCTCGGCGTGCTGCAACTGGAACGCGGCAACCTCGACGAGGCCGAGCGCTGGTTCCGCCCCGCGGCCGAAGCGGGGCTGCCCGAAGCGCTCTGCAATATGGGCGTCGTGGCCAACCAGCGCGGCAACGACGCGGAGGCGGAGTACTGGTACGAGAGCGCGGCCGACGCCGGAAACGCCACGGCCATGCGAAGTCTCGGCGTGCACCTGGCCAGGCGCGGTCAACTCGACCGCGCCATCGCACTGCTCACCGAGGCGGTGCGCCGTGGCCGCACCGACGCCATGGCCGTACTCGGCACGATCTGCCTCGGCGACGGCGACCACCTGGCGAGCGAGCGCTGGCTGCGCCGCGGGTCCGAGGCAGGTGATCCGGATTCGATGTTCCATCTCGCGCTCTTCCTGCGGGAACAGCACATTCAGCACGTACCTGGCAGTTTGGACGACCCGGACACCCTGCGCACGGTAGCGGGCATCATCACCGGCGAACCCTCGCCGCATCAGGAGGCACAGGACTGGCTCGAACGCGCTGCGGCACTGGGACATCCGCAAGCGCTGCGCCTCCTGCACGATCTCTGAGACCGGCACCCAGCCGCTCACCTTCGGCTTCCCGCACATCGAATCGTCTGCGAATGCGCAGGAATCACGGGGTGTGCGGCTGCGCGAAAACCCTTGTGGCCAGCGGAACTTGTCGGTGGCGGCCGGTAGAATCGAAGGTACGTTCGAGGGGGGAATCGACTTCCCCCGATCGTGATGGGAGGAGTCCTGTGGCCACTGTTATACCCAAGGTCGTTGCCTCGAAGGTCGTCGCGCCGAAGGTGATCGATCGGCCGTATGCCCCGCTGGAGAAGAAGCGGCTGCCCGCTGGACGTCCGCGCTCCTGGTACGTCACGCACAACCGCAGGCTGAAGGCGATGCGGCTGGCGATCGCGCTGCTGGATTCCGGCGTCTATGTCGCGAAGCAGGCCCGCAACGACGAGATCCGGCGCACCGCCGAGCTCGTCGGCATCCGCCCGCCGTCGGACACCACCTGCCGGCTGGTGCGCGACCTGATGCGCACGCGACGCTGAAAGGCGACGGGCGAAACCGATAGTGGGCGCCGTGAAAACGCGAGTGCCCGCACCGAATTCGGTGCGGGCACTACGCGCCGACTGTTCAGCGGCTGCGGCGGCTCTTCTTGCGCGGCGGCGGCAGCAGGCCCTCGGCACGCAGGCGAGCGGCGTGCTCCGCGAGCGCCTCGACCAGCGGGCCGACCTGCGCCGTCTCGGGCTGCACGTCCACGCGCAGGCCGAATTCGATGGCCGTCTCGGCGGTCTTCGGGCCGATGCAGGCCACGATGGTGCGGGTGTGCGGCTTACCCGCGATGCCGACCAGGTTTCGCACCGTGGAGGACGAGGTGAACAGGACCGCGTCGAAACCGCCGGTCTTGATCATCTCGCGGGTCTCCGCGGGCGGCGGGGAGGCGCGCACCGTGCGGTAGGCGGTCACGTCGTCGATTTCCCAGCCGCGATCGCGCAGGCCCTCGGCCAGCGTCTCGGTGGCGATATCGGCGCGCGGCAACAGGACTCGGTTCACCGGGTCGAACACGTCGTCGTAGGGCGGGAAGTCGGCGAGCAGGCCCTCGGAGGACTGCTCACCCGAGGGCACCAGCTCCGGGTTGATGCCGAACGAGCGCACCTTCTCCGCGGTGGCCTCGCCAACGCAGGCGATCTTCACACCGGAGAAAGCCCGTGCGTCCAAACCGAATTCGGCGAACTTCTCCCACACCGCGCGCACCGCGTTGGTCGAGGTGAACACCACCCACTGGTAGCGGCCGTCGACCAGGCCCTTGACCGCGCGCTCCATCTGCGCCGGGCTGCGCGGCGGCTCGACCGCGATGGTCGGCACCTCCATCGGGATGGCGCCGTGCGTCACCAGACGCTCGCTCATCTCGGCGGCCTGATCCTTGGTGCGCGGCACGAGCACGGTCCAGCCGTACAGCGCCCGCGATTCCCACCACGACATCTTCGACCGCGCGGCGACGACCTTGCCGATCGTCACCACCAGCGGGCCGACCAGTTCGGAAGCCGCGCTGTTCAGCGTCGCCAGGGTGGCCTCGATGGTGCGCTGCTGACGGGTGGTGCCGCGCACGGTCACCGCGACCGGGGTCTGCGGCGCCATACCGTGTTCGACCAGCGCGCTGGCGGTTTCGGCCAGGTGGCCGGAGGTGGCGTGCAGGACGAGCGGGCCGGGGGCGGCGGCCAGCGCGGCCCAGTCGACCTCACCGCGCACGTCGGCCTCGGTGTGCCCGGAGCCGAGCGCGATACCCGCGTAGCTCGGCACCGCCGAACCGCTCGGCAGGCCGGGCAGCACCTCGAAGACCATGTGCGAGCGGGTGACCGTGTTGACCTCGTTGATCACCGCGTCGGTGGTCAGCGGGTCACCGGCGACCACGCGAACCACGTCGTGCCCGTTGCGCGCCTCCGCGATCAGCGTCTTGGCCACCTCGGCGGGCTCGCCGAGCGCGGGACGCACGTCGACCGGGCGGGTGCCATCCGGATCCTCCTCGACCGCGATGCCGATCAGCGCGAGCACGCCCTTGTCGACATCCGGATCGGTGAATGCCAGCCGCGCCCGGCCGAGCACCTCGCGGGCCCGCACGGTGAGCAGCGCCGGGTCACCGGGACCCGACCCGACGAAAATGATCCGACCAGGTTGCTTCTTGGTGGCACGGCTGCTCATTGGCGATTCTCCATTGGGCTGGGATTGTCAAAGTCTGCGGCGGGCGTCGTCACCGCCGGTGTGGTGGAGCCGTCCGGCTCGTGGGTGCTGAGCAGCTCGCGCGCGCCCATCTCCAGCAGCTCGCGGGCCAGCGCCCGGCCGAGCTCCTCGGCCCGCTCCGGCGCGCCGACCACCGACGCGCGCAGCACGTCGGATCCGTCGATGGCCGCGGCGCAACCGCGTAGCGACAGCTCGTCCATCACGCGGCCGTCGTCGTCGAGCGATTCGACCACTTCGGCGAGCGCACCGATCGGGGCGGTACATCCCGCCTCCAATTCGGCGAGTAAAGCACGTTCCGCGGTGATCGCCGCGCGCGTCGCCGCATCGTCCAGGCCGGTCAGCACGGTGATCAACGTGGTGTCGTCGCTGCGGCATTCGACAGCGAGCGCGCCCTGGGCCGGGGCGGGCAGCATCTGCACCGGCTCCAGCGCCTCGGTCACCGCCTCGGTCCTTTCGATCCTGGCCAAGCCGGCTCTGGCGACGACCACCGCGTCCAGCTCACCCTCGGCAACCTTGCGCAGCCTGGTGTCCAGATTGCCGCGCAGCGGCACGATGTCCAGGCCGAGCCCGAGCGCACGCAGCTGGGCCGCGCGCCGTGGCGCCGAGGTGCCGACGCGGGAACCGGCGGGCAGCTCACCGAGCACGAGCCCGTCGCGGGCGACCAGCGCGTCGCGCGGATCCTCGCGCGGCGGGATCGCGGCGATGACGAAGCGCGGATCCTGCGCGGTCGGCAGGTCTTTGTAGGAGTGCACGGCGATGTCGATCGTGCCCGCGGCCAGCTCGTCGCGCAGCGCGGAGGTGAACACGCCGACGCCGATCTTCTGCACCGGGTCGGAGGACAGGTCACCGGCGGTCTTGATGACGACCAGCTCGGCCGGATGCCCGGCGGCGATCAGCGCATCGCGGACCGTGCCCGCCTGGGTGAGCGCCAGCAGGCTGCCTCGGGTGCCGATCCGCCACGGCGCGTGCGTGCTGCCTGCGGTCACGTTGTCCTCTTCCTGCACCATTGTCATGCTGTTTCACTTCCGGCATGAGCGGAGCCCTGTGTGGTCACGCTGCGCTGCCTCCTCCGGGCCTGACCGGTCATGCCGTCTGCCCCTGTTCCTCGCCGCGATGTCCGGCGGTGAAGTCGTCGGCCAGATGGTCGCCGCCGATCGCGGTGATCTCCATCGGCGCCGCCACCGCCTGTGCCGCACCGGGTTTGAGCTCGAACAGTTCGCGCAGCGCCTCGGCGTAGCTGTCGCCGCCCGGGGTGGAGGCGAGCTGTTTGACCCGCACCGTCGGCGCGTGCAGCAGCTTGTCGACCACGCGGCGCACCGTGCGCGCCACCTCGTCGCGTTCCGGATCGGCCAGGCCCGGCAGCCGCGAATCCAGGCGCATCAGCTCCGCCTCGACCACCTCGGCCGCGCGCTGGCGCAGCGCGGCGACGGTCGGGGTGACCTCGGCCATCCGCTGTCCGGCAAGGTATTTCGCGAGTTCCTCGGCGACGATCGCGCGTGCGGCGACGGTGTCGTCGGCGGCCGCGCCCGCGGCCGGATCGCGCTGCAAAGTCTCGATGTCGATGACGGTGACGCCGGGCAGGCCCGCGACCGCGTGCTCGACATCGCGGGGCAGTCCGAGATCACAGAACACCAGCGGCCGCTCCACCGCGCTGGCGCGCGCACGGTCGGCCAGTGCCCGGTGGGTATCGGCCAGCGTCACCACGGCGCCGACCGCGCCGGTACAGGTGATGACCACATCGGCGGCGGCCATGGCCTCGGTGAGCCGCGATAGTTCCATCGCCTCGGCCTCGACACCATGCGTGCCCGCGGTCGCGGCGAGCCTGCGCGCCCGCGCGATGGTGCGGTTCACCACGATGATCCGGCCGATGCCCGCGCGCGAAAGATGCGCCACCGCAAGGCCGCCCATCGCACCCGCGCCGACGACCACGGCGGTACGGCCGGTCAGCGCGCCGAGCACCTGCTGGGACCGATCGAGCGCCACCGAAACCACCGAGGCGCCCGCGCGATCGATGCCGGTCTCCGAGTGCACCCGCTTGCCGACCCGCAGCGCGTGCTGGGCCAGCTCGTGCAGCGTGCGGCCGACCGCCTGCTGCGCGTCGGCCGAGGCGTAGGCGCCGCGGATCTGGCTGAGCACCTGCTGCTCGCCGATCACCATCGAATCGAGCCCGCTGGCCACCGCGAACAGATGCTCGGCGGCGGCCTCGCTGTAGCGGACGTAGGCGTGCTTGGTCAGATCGGGCAGCGGCAGCCCGGAGTGCCTGGTCAGCAGTTCGCCCACCTCGGCGAGGCCGCCGTGGAAGGCGTCGACCACCGCGTAGACCTCGACGCGGTTGCAGGTGGAGACGATCATCGCCTCGGAAACGTGGCTGGAGGCCAGCATCCGATCGATCAGCTTCGGCCGATCGGTGTCGGTGATCGCGACCTTCTCCAGCACCGGGACCGGGGCGCTGCGATGCGAAATACCGACCAGAAGAACACTCACTGGATCACCGATCCCTTGCTTGTTGGCTCCGTTGCCGAATGCGAGGTCGTCGAATGCGACGCCGTTGAATGCTTCAGCGCCGGGTGCGCCGGCGAGGCGTGCGGCGTCGGCACGCGATGGGTGATCCGCCCGGAAACCGCGTGCGCCACCTCGGGCAGCTGCGGTGCGTTGCGGGCGGTTTCGAAGGAGAGCATCTGCAGCTCGACCGCCAGATCGACCCGGCGAACCTCGACGCCCTCCGGCGCGACCAGCTGGCACGGCGCGAAACTCAGGATGGATTGCAGGCCGGCGGCGACGAGCCGATCGCAGACATCCTGCGCGGCGTCGTCGGGCACGGTGATCACGGCGATGGTCGGGGCCAGCGAGGTGACCGCGTCCGGCAGTCCGGCCACATCGAGCACCGGCATACCGGCGACCGAGAGGCCGATCACGTCCGGATCGCTGTCGAACATGCCGACCACGGTGAAACCGCGGCGGCGGAACCCGCCGTAACCGACGAGGGCGCGGCCCAGATTCCCGGCGCCGACCAGGACAACCCGATGTCCCTCGGACAGCCCGAGCACGTCCTCGATCCTGGCGCGCAGCTTGGCCACGTCGTAGCCGACGCCACGCACGCCGTTGGGTCCGAGGAACGAAAGATCCTTGCGCAACTTCGCCGAATTGACACCCGCCGCGACAGCCAGTTCCTCACTCGATACGATGGCAACACCTTCGTCGGCCATCATGGCGAGGACACGGAGATAGGTGGCCAACCGCGCCACCGTGGCCTGCGGGATGTCTTTCTGCAGAGCCCTGCCGGAGACGCCGCCTGGCGCCTCATGCTGCTCTGTCACGTCGTCGGCTCCTCGTCCGGCCCGTGCGCGGTCCGGGTCGTCTGTCGACCTTCGTGCCCGGGACGGTCCGGTGCCGTGGTCGATGTGTCGGATTTCAAGGGTGGGTCCGCAACCTCGGCATCGCGGGTCGCGTGCCACCACCGTAACTGCTTGTGAAGCCCTGCACAAAGTCGGTGAATTTGGCCTCATTTTCCGCCGCGACCAGCGCTGTGTGCGCAAGCGACACGCGCCGGTGTCATCTCACCGATAAATCAGCCCCGCTCAGCGCGAGTCTTACGAGCGCCGTTCGCGGCCCGTCTCGCGTCCGACCGGTCGAAGCGCATGCGCCGCAGGCGCGAGTCTCGGCCGGTCGGACGCGAGACACCAGGGGCCGCGAACACGCGGCGCCGCGGGCGCCGCCAATTAGACACTGCCCAAATCAGTGCGCAATCGCGGCTCGTCTACGTCGAAATAGCTGTGCTCGCGGCCGTTCAGCAACACCACCGGCAACCGGTCGCCGTACTCCGCGCGCAGGCCAGGGTCGGTGGCGGCGGCTTCGTCCACGTCGACGGTGCTCGGCTCGATGCCGAACTCGGCGCAGATCACCCGCAATTGCGCGAGCGCGGTGGTGCACAGGCCGCAACCCGATCTCGTCAGCAGGGTCACCGAATGTGTGGCATTGGTCATGGCAAGTATTAAATCCCCTCACCACGTCGGGTTCGGTGCGCGCCGTCTGGCCGTGACTGTCACCGAATCCGGTTAGTGTGGACATGGTTCGCGCGACGGGCGGAGGTACTGGTGCCGGAACGATCGAAGGTGGCAAGGGCCGGATTCATCGCGGGACGATTCGGCGAGTTTCCGGTCAGATGGAATCAAGGCCGCCTCGGCCAGGGTCTGCAGGACCAGCTGGCACGCATCTCTCGCAGCCCCTTCGGCCCGAGCGAGGAGGAGCTGCGCGCCAACCTGGCCGGTGAGGCCAGTGCCGACGCGGCGCTGACGCTGCACGACGCCGAACTGGCCGCCGCGGCCGAATCAGCCGCCGCCGAACAGGAATCCGCGGGACCGGAGGCGCCGCGAGATCTGACCGCGGCCGCGTTCTTCGACGTGGACAACACCATGGTGCAGGGCGCGTCGATCGTGCACTTCGCCCGCGGCCTGGCCGCGCGCAAATACTTCAAGACCTCCGATCTGGTCGATGTCGCCTGGAAGCAGGTCAAGTTCCGGGTCACCGGCAAGGAGTCGAGCACCGATATGGCCAGCGGTAAGGAGAAGGCGCTCGCGTTCATCGCGGGCCGCTCCACCGCCGAATTGGCCGCGCTCGGTGAGGAGATCTACGACGAGATCATCGCCGACAAGATCTGGCCGGGCACCAGGGCGCTTGCGCAGATGCACCTGGACGCGGGCCAGCAGGTGTGGCTCGTCACCGCGACGCCGGTGGAGCTGGCGCAGGTGATCGCCAAGCGGCTCGGCCTGACCGGCGCGCTCGGCACGGTGGCCGAAAGCGTGGACGGCACCTTCACCGGTCGCCTGGTCGGCGACATCCTGCACGGGCTCGGCAAGGCGCACGCGGTGCGCACGCTCGCCATCCGCGAGGGCCTGAACCTCAAGCGCTGTACCGCCTACTCCGACAGTCACAACGATGTGCCGATGCTCTCGCTGGTCGGCACCGCGGTGGCGATCAACCCGGATTCGGATCTGCGCGAGGTGGCCAAGAACCGGGGCTGGGAGATTCGCGATTTCCGCACCGGGCGCAAGGCCGCGAAGGTCGGTGTGCCAACGGCTTTGGCGCTCGGCGCGGCGGGCGGCGCGGTGGCCGCGGTGGTCACCCGGCGGCGCGACCACTGAGGCGCGAGCGTCAGGCCCGGAGGCGGCAGCGCAGCGTCACCACCGAGGGCCCGGGAGCGCCTCACATCGAACACTGAGTATTTCTCGCCCCGTCGTTTCGGCGAACGCCGGAATCCAGTGCGGCCGAGGGGTTTACCGACTGGCTCCCGGCGTCCGCCGGGACGACGGGGAAGGCGTCCCTGGCCAGAACGTCGGCTGCGGCTAGCCGGTGAACGGGTTTCGGCGTTTGGTGAGCAATTTGTAGAGGGTCTGCTGGATGGTCTCGCGAACCTGATCGGTGACCTCGAACATGGTCATCGGGTCGTCCGCGGCCTCCGGCTCGTAGCCGGTGGTCGGGATCGGCGTGCCGAATTCGATGTACCACTTGGACGGCAGCGGCAGCGCGCCGAGCGGTCCGAAGTGCGGGAACAGCGGCGTCACCGGGAAGTACGGCAGGTTGAGCAGGCGCGCGAGCGGCTTGATATCGGCGAGCTTCGGATAGATCTCCTCCGAGCCGACGATCGAGACCGGGATGATCGGCACCCCGGAACGCACCGCCGCCGCGACGAAACCGCCGCGGCCGAACCGCTGCAGTTTGTACCGGTCGGCGTAATTCTTGCCGACGCCCTTGAAACCCTCGGGGAAGACACCGGTCAGCTCGCCGGTGCGCAGCAGGCGCTCAGCGTCGGGGCGGCAGGCCAGCGTGTGCCCGGCCTTGCGGGCGAGCATGCCGAGCACCGGCGTCTCGAAGATCAGGTCGGCGGCGAGCAGGCGCAGCGCGCGCTGCTTCGGATGCCGGTCGTGCACGGCCAGTTGCAGCATCAGCCCGTCGATCGGGACGGTGCCCGCGTGGTTGGCCACCAGCAGCGCACCGCCCACCTCGGGCACATTCTCGATTCCGCTGACCTGGACACGGAACCAGAGATCCGACAGCGGCCGCAGTGCGGGCAGGATGACCGATTCGAGGAGATGTTCGTCGAAGCCGAATTCGTCGACCTGGTAGTCGCCGGTGATCCGGCGCCGCGCGAAATCGGCTGCCTTGCCGATCTGTTTGCTCACCTCGCCGCGCACCAGGTCCGATAATGATTGCGGCGCAGGGGGTTCCGCGGCGGCGAGCCGATCGGTCAGCGAGGTCACCGAACTCGGCGCCGCCTCGCCGTCGACGGGGTCGGGCCAGCGCCGCGCGACCGGGCGCTGGCGCGCCTCGGTGTGCAGGTCGTGCAGGTGGATGACCTTCGCAACGTCATTCATGATTGTGCTCCCGTACCGGCCCCGATCAGGCCGAGCAGTTTTCGTTCTGCGACATCGATCCACGCGGGATCGAAGACGGGCCGCAACGCTGCGCCCCCGATGAAGTCGTCGAAAGCCTGCACCGTTGTCCAGCGTGGCACGAACTCGAGTTCGGTGCGCATACGCGTGGTGTCCAGGCCACATCCGAAATGGAAATAGTCGAGTTGCTCGCCGCTGAACTCCCGCATCACCGGGCCCATCAGCGTGCGGCCGATGGTGCGGAACACCGCGAACGGCACCGGCAGTTCGATCCGGCCCGCCCGCCGCACCGCCTGCGACAGTGCGAGCGCGCCGTCGCCCGCGATATTGAAGGTGCCACCGGGGCCGGTCAGCGCCGCCAGGGTCAGCGCGGCGATCGCGTCCTCCTCGTGCAGCAGCTGCAGCCTGGCGTCGCGGCCGAGCACGGTGGGCGTGATCGGCGAGCGCAGGTACTGGATGTCGCTGCCCGCCAAGCGAGGTCCGACGATTGGCGCGAATCGCAGAATAGATGTGGCAATATCCGGGCGACGACGCGCCAAACCTCGGACGAATCCTTCGATTTCGATCATGTCGCGCGCAAACCAACCACTCGGTGGCGTGCGCGCGCCCATTTCCTCGGTGAATTTCGCCGGATCCTTCGCACTGCAGCCATACACAGCCGACGACGAGCGAACCACAACTCGTTCTACGGTCGGCGATTTCTGACAGACCGCGAACAGTTGCATCGCGCCGAGCACATTGAGGTCTTTCATCACCGCGCGCCCGCCGCCCGACGGCGGGTGGGCGAGGACCGCGGCGTGCACGACGGTGTCCACATCGTTGCCGCCGATCACCTTGCGGATCAACGGATTCCGAATGTCGGCGCGCACGAATTCGGCGCGGCCCATGCGTCGCTGCAGCTCACGGGGTGGTGTCATGGTGTCGACGGCGATGATGCGCTCGACGCCGGGATCCTGCGCGAGCCGGGCGACCACGTTGCCGCCGAAGAAACGGGCGGCACCGGTCACCATCACCACCTTGGGCGAGTGTCGGTCTCTCACTTCAGATCCCACCACACCGGATCCCACCTGACAGGCCCCCGTTTCATGATTTTCGCGTTCCAGAGTAGCCGCTGTCATCCGTAGCCCCGCGAGTATTTACCAGGATCTAACGATGACTTCAGTCACCTGATACACGACTTTGACACGGTGGCGTGCAAAGCATTTCAAATATGAACACTGCAAAGCGAGAAGCCCGCCACCTCGAGAGGTGACGGGCTTCCGAGCTACCGCGCAGCGTCGAGAGCGTCAGGACCGGAGGCGGCAGCGAAGTGTTACCACGCAGGTCCCGCGAGCGCCGCAATATATACAGCGTCGAGAGCGCGGACCGGACTCGCGTCCGGCCACGGTCTTACTTGCCGAGTTTGCGCCGCTGAACACGCGTGCGGCGAAGCAGCTTGCGGTGCTTCTTCTTCGACATGCGCTTGCGGCGCTTCTTGATCACAGAACCCATAGGGTTGTTCCTCGCGTTCTCTCTACTCGGCGCGCACGCGACTTCACGCACGCAAACTGTCCGGTCGCTCGGCATGCCTCACGCCCAGTGCCCGCGCCGCCGGATACCACGGGGCACCACAAAATGGCGCCGCCGGCGGGGCGAACACGAACCGAGGGTCTATCGTACCGGGGCGTCCGGTCGAGCTATCAACCGGCGTCGAAGTAGGACGTCTCCAGGTAGTCATGCACAGCCTTCGCGTGCACCCGGAACGACCGACCCACCCGCACCGCGGGCAGTTCGCCCGAATGTACGAGTCGGTACACCGTCATTTTGGACACCCGCATCAGGTTCGCCACCTCGGCGACCGTCAGAAACTGGGTGCCACCTCCGATGACGGGCTGAGTGCCGCTCCGGCCACCTGGACCCGAGCTGCTGGACGACCCGCCGCTATTTGCAGACATCTTGTTCGAAGACATCATTGCACCATTGACCTCCGGCACGTCCGCGCCGCCGGCTTCCCCACCGGCGGAACAGACACGCACGTGCTCCTTGAAGCTTAGCGGGACCAGTGGGATTACTGCGACGGGAGTGAGAAATCAGGTTTCCTGATCGAGAACCGACCGGTTGCGTCCATACAACATCAGGTGAACGGACACGGCTCGCGAGGGCCTACTCGGACGACGCGCCCTGTTCCGCGGAGCGCTGCTTCGCGGCATGCAGTGCCTCCAGGAAGGCCGACCTGACCCCGCCGCGTTCCAGTTCACGCATCGCCGCGGCCGTGGTGCCCGCGGGCGAGGTGACCGCCGCGCGCAACTCCACGGCACTCTGCTCCGACTCGTCGAGCAGCGCCGCGGCGCCGACCATCGTCTGCACCACGAGCTGGGTGGCGACGTCCCTGGTCAGGCCGAGTGCGACGCCCGCGTCCACCATGGCCTCGACGATCAGGAAGAAGTAGGCGGGCCCCGATCCGGATACCGCGGTCACCGCGTCCATCTGCGATTCCGCGACGGTCACCACCTTGCCCACCGCGCCGAGCAGTTCGGTCACCTGGGCCAGTTGCTCGGGGCGCGCGTAGCGGCCCGCGGCGAGCACGCTCATGCCCTGCCCGACCAGCATCGGAGTATTCGGCATCACCCGGATCACCGGGAAGCCCGCGGGCAGCTGGCGTTCCAGCCGCACCGTCGGCACACCCGCGGCCAGCGAGACGAGCACCTGATCCCGGTCGCTGCCGAGGACGGCCTTGCTCAGATCGGTCAGCACGGCGTCGACGTCACCGGGCTTGACGGCGATCACCACCAGATCCGCGCCGACGGCGGCATCGGCGACCGCGTCGGTCACCCGCACCCCGAACCGGTCGGCGAGAAACGCGGCCCGATCGCGATAGGTCTCGACAACCACCAGGTCCTTTGCCGCCCGGCCCGATTCGAGCAAACCGGCGATCAACGCCTCGCCTATCCGGCCGCCGCCGATCACCGCAATTCTGGTCATGACGTTCAAGGCTAATCGCGCCGCCTGCGCGGTGACTTCCCGGGGATGCGGGCGGGCATCAGCGCGAGCTGGCGGCTCTGGGCGACGACGGCGCCGGTGGAGTCGAGGACGAGCTGGTCCTCGTCGAACATCCGGCCGCCGACCTCGCGGCTGGTCGCGATGATGCGCAGCCAGCCGGGGGCGGGTCGGCGGCGCAGGTAGGTGGTCATCTGCACGGTCGGCGCCCAGCCGAAATGGCCGAGGTTCATCGGGACCGGCGGGCTCATATCGGCCGACATCATGGCGAAGAAGGTGGCGACCTCGGGATCGGCCGCGTCGCCCGCGAACGGGCGGATCCACAGCCGCAGCCGCGGAATGCCCTTCTCGCCGGACAGGAATCGGGCCCAGTCCGTATCGATGGCGAGTTCGGCGCCCTGCGCGACATTGACGACGCTCATCGGCGAACCGGTCCCGTAGTGCAGCGCGCCCGCGGGCGGCTCGGTGGGCATCTCGTCGTCGCCCGCGTAGAGCGGCTCGCCGTCGTCGAGGTGGCCGAAGGTGAACGCGGTGCGCACCAGCGTCTTCCCGTGCTGCCTGAGATCTGTGTCGGCCAGGCAGATCTGGCGGCCGACCTTGCGGATGCGCACCTCGTACTCGATCTCGCCCGGATCAGGCGCGCCGCGGAAATCGGAGCTCGCGGCGATCGGGGCCATCTCGGCGAGTTCGGGATGGGCGGTGCGCAGCCAGCGGGTGGCCGCCGCCGCGCTCGCCGCGACCATGGTGCCGCCGTGCACCTTCGGGCCGATCGTCCACGTCGGCTCGATGGTGCCGACATAGCGGCCGACCTCCGGAGTGGTCGTCGGCAGCTCGGTCAGCGCGACCACCCGGCTGAACGGTGCGGTCGCGGTGATCGGGTCGAGATCGGTGGTCAACTCCGGCATGCGGCAACTCCTGTCGTTCCAACCGCCGCGACCGTTTACTGGTACACGACGTTCGTACAGCGTAGAACGACCGCTCTGCCACTCCACATTCCCCCTGTACCAGCACAGGGATGAAACGGTTCAACCGATTTCGCGGGCACATGGGTAACTCGCCGGGTACGGGCGAACTCGGCCGGACACCCAACCGCCGGCCCGCAACGCGAAATCTCGCGGCTGGTACTAGTGCGCTGAATTCTCGGAGAGGCGGCTCTGCGCGGGGGCGAAGCCGTTGAGGTGTTCGCGGGCGAAGGCCAGGGTGCGGTGCAGCATGCCTGCCCGGTCCTGGGTGGTGCGCGCGTTCTGGGTGTTGATCTCGGCGACGGCATGACCCGAGAAGCCGGAGCGCACGAGCATGGCGCACAGTTCGGCGCACGGCTGCGTGCCCTCGCCGGGGACGAGGTGCTCGTCGTGCGCGGCGCCGCGGCCGTCGGCCAGATGCAGGTGCGACAGGCCATGGCCCATGCGCGCGGCAAGGGCGAGCGGGTCGGCGCCCGCGGTCGAGGTGTGCGACAGGTCGAGGGTGTAGTGCCGGAAACCGGTGTCGGTGGGGTCGTAGGACGGGCTGAACGTGGTCAGCGCCAGGCCGGGTCCGCCGCGGCGCTCCAGCCGCTTCACCGAACCGGCGCCGCGGAACAGCGTGTCCGCGCGCATCGGAAACATGTTCTCCACCGCGACGATGACCGGGCTGTCCTCCTCGAGCTCCGCCACCTGGTCGGCGAATCCCTCGGCGTAGCGCCGCTGCCAGCGGAACGGCGGATGGACGACGACGGTGTCCGCGCCGAGCGCCTCGGCGGTGCGCACGCTGCGTTCGAGTTTGCTCACCGGATCCGAACCCCACACCCGCTGCGAGATCAGCAGGCACGGCGCGTGAATGGCGAGCACCGGCACGCCGTACTTGCGGGTGTACGCCTGCACGGTGGCGATGCTCTGGCTGGCCGGTTCGGCCCAGACCATCAATTCGATGCCGTCGTAACCGAGTTCGGCCGCGTAGCGGAACGCCGCCTCGGTGTTCTGCGGATACACCGACGCCGTCGACAGCCCCACCTGGATCTGCCGCGCGCCGGGCCGCGGCGCGGGATCGGGCGTCGTAGCGTGCTTCACCTGTGTCCCGTCCGCCTGCCCGATGTTCCCCACAGCAGCTCCCTACTCAGTTCGTACTGAGAAGAAAGGCTAGCGGTCCCAACGTGACAAAGGTGCCGACGACGACGGCGATCACAGTGCTGAGTACGTCATCGGTGCGGCGCAGAATCCGCACCAGCGCGACCAGACCGAGGATCACGATCATCGCCAGGGTGAGCGCCACCCACGGCAGCATCTCCCACATCCGCTCGAAGCCCTTGAACAGCAACATTCCGGCGATCGCCGCGCCAGCGCTCTGGCCGCCGAGGATCATCCACTGCCGCCGGTTGGCGTCGTCCTCCGCCTTGCGCGCGGCCCGCGAGCGGCGCGGCGCGGTCTTGGTCGCCGTCGCGCGGCCCGAATCGTGCTCGGCCGGTTCGTCGTCCAGGTCGTCGTCGGCGTCCATGCCGAGCGGCCCGTGCACATCGGTGCGACCGTCGAGCCCGTCGAAGTCGTCGACGGGCGGGCGGGGCTGGTCGCGCTTCGAGCGTCCGCGCTTGCCGTCGCGGCGCCCGCGATCCCGGCCGTGCTCGCGTTCGGCATCCGCGCGCTCGGCGCGTTCGACGCCGTCGCGCAGCAGGTCACCGGCCACCGTCTGACCGGAGAGCAACTGCTGATCCTGACTGGCCAGCGACCAGGCCGAGGTCGGAATGCCACCGGATTCGGGCGACGGCTCGCCGCGTGGCGGCGGGGCCGGTTTGCTGTTGTGTCTTCGGGCCGACCAGGCGGGCAGACCGCCGTCGCCCGCACCACGCTTGGCCGGTCTTCGCTGCGGATCCGGTTGCGGCGGTTCCGGATTCGGCGGGCGCACGGGCGCGTTCGCTCTGCTGCCACGCGGTTCCGCCACCGGTAGCGGCGCCGATTCCGGCGCGAACTCCGCGGCGGGCGGTGCCCACGCCGCGGTGGACGGGCCCGCGTCGACGGCGGCCTCGGCCTCCTCGGCCGCCTCCTTGGCCCGGCGGCGCGCGGCGCGGCTGCCCGGCTTCGGCTCGCTGAAATCCAGTGCGGGCGCGCCGCGCTCGCGTTCCGGCAGCGGTGCGCGCGCGGGCGGTGCGGGGCGCACATCGCGCAGCGGCCGCACCTCGGTGGTCGGATCCTCGGGCTCGGGGCGGTGCCTGCGGCCGGTGCGGCCGGAACCGATCGACGGTGCGGCGCCACCGGACAGTGGATCCGGTGCGTAGCGATCGGGCGAATACGAATCCGGCGCGGGCGCATAGGCATCGGGCAGCGGATCGGCGGGGGCGCCGTGCCGCGAGGACGGCATCTCCCGGCCCGGCATGACGCGGCCGGAACGTCCCGAGGGATCGAGCGGGTTGTACATCGAGATCGGCCCCGACATCGGGGAGTAGCTCGGCAGGTCGGGCGCGGGCTCGGGTGGTGCGTACGAAACCGGCTCCGGCGCTGAGTATTCGGGGGCCGCAAAGCCCGATCCCGAATAATCGGGCACCGAATAGTCGGGCCCGGAGTAGTCGAACGAGGGGGCGGCCGCTACCGGTTCGTCCGGGATGTCGGTATCGGGTGCGGCGTGCGAGGACTGCCCACCGCCGATGACCGGCAGATCACCGGTCAGCTCGGCGACCGAGATGCCGCGACCACCACGCCTGCGCCTGCCACCGCCGCCCGATGCGGGCGCGGAACCACCTTGGCCGTTGCGCGCCAACAGTTCCGCGACCGATAGCTGCTTGCCTTCGTCCGTCAAGACGGCACCGCCTCCGATAGGGCGGCACCGCCGCCGGGTACCGGCTTGCCGCTCGCGGCCGCCGGTCCCTGGGTGGTCATCGCCCTAAGTCCGCCGTTCATATCGGTATCCAGTTTGCGCAGGATCAGCCCTTCCCGCAGCGCCCATGGACAAATTTCGAGCGTATCCAGCGATAGTGCCCGCATACTCGCCTCCGCGACCAATGCGCCAGCCACCAATTGCTGTGACCGATCGGAACTTACCCCTTCCAATTCTGCACGGTCCGACGCCGTCATTCTGGAGATGAAGGCAATCAGTTGGCGCAGACCTGAGCTGGTGAGTGTACGACGCACCCGGGGGCCCGCCGCCGAGGGTGCCGCTCCGGTCAGCCGGGCAAGCGACCGAAAAGTCTTGGAGGTGCCGACCGCGAGGTCGGGGCGGCCCGCGTCGATCAGCTGTTTCGACGGTGCGACGAGCTCGGCGTCCAGCCAGTCGCGCAGCACCGCGACCCTGCGCTTACCCGGCGGATCCTCGCGCAGCCACTCCCTGGTCAGCCGGCCCGCACCGAGTTGCAGCGACAGCGAGATGTCCGGATCCTCGTCGCCGCCGTTGCTCATTTCCAAAGAGCCGCCGCCGATATCGAGGTTGAGGATGCGCCCCGCGCTCCAGCCGTACCAGCGCCGCACCGCGAGGAAGGTCAGCCTGGCCTCGTCGGCGCCCGCGAGCACCTGCAGGTCGACACCGGCCTCGGCGCGCACCCGCGCGAGCACCTTGTCGGAGTTGGTCGCCTCGCGCAGCGCGGAGGTCGCGAACGCCATCAGCTCGACACATCGGGAGGTCTGGGCGATGCTCGCGAATTCGGCCACGGTGGCGATCAATTTCTGGGCGCCGGCCTCGGTGATCCGGCCGGCGTCATCCATGTTCTCCGACAGGCGCAGCGTCGCCTTCGTCGAGCTCATCGGCATGGGATGACCACCACGGTGTGCGTCCACCACGAGCAGGTGGACGGTATTACTTCCGACGTCTAGTACCCCAAGCCGCACATGAACACGGTACTGGGTACTCCGGCACTTTAGGCCAAGGCGGTGGCCTCGGCTTCGCTCGTCCAAGCGCAAGAGACTGAAGACGGACTGCGTCCGGCAGTGCTTGTCAGGCATTGAACTGTTAGCGTCTGGCAGTGTGACGGTAGGCGCATCCGCGAGCGGTCCGAGTAGCCCCCGACCAGCGGGGAAGATCGATCCGAGCCCAGAGGTCGATCTCGATTTCCCCAGGGAATGGATCGAGTTCGTCGATCCGGCAAACGATGAGCATCTCATCGTCGCGGATCTGACGTGGCTGCTGTCGAGATGGACGTGTGTCTTCGGCACCCCCGCCTGCCAAGGAATCCTGTCCGACCGCCCGGACGACGGCTGCTGTTCGCACGGCGCCTTCCTGTCCGACAAGGACGATCGCAAGCGGCTGCAGAAGGCTGTGAAAATGCTCACACCCGAGGATTGGCAGCTGATGGGCGAGGCCGTCGACGCCAACGGCAAGGTCACCAAGAAGGGTTTCCTCGAGGAGGACGAGCTCGAGGACGAGGTGTCGCTGCGCACCCGGCGCTTCGACGGCGCCTGCATCTTCCTCAACCGGCCCGGCTTCGAGGGCGGCGTCGGCTGCGCGCTGCACACGATGGCGCTGCGCAAGGGGATCGAGCCGCTGGAGGTGAAGCCGGATGTGTGCTGGCAGCTGCCGATCCGGCGCACCCAGGACTGGGTCGACCGGCCCGACGGCGTGCAGATCCTGCGCACCGTCGTCACCGAGTACGACCGGCGCGGCTGGGGCCCTGGCGGCCTCGACCTGGACTGGTACTGCTCCGGCTCGCCCGACGCGCACGTCGGCCAGCGCCCGGTCTGGCAGTCCTACGGCCCCGAGCTGAAGGAACTCCTCGGCGGCCCCGCCTACGAGGAACTGGCCAGGCACTGCAAGCGCCGCGAGGGCCTCGGCCTCATCGCCATCCACCCGGCCACCGTGCACGCGAACCGAATGAAGGAGCCCCCGCTCAGCGCGCCTGATATGTAGAAAGGCGACGACTGATCTCGCGAGCACATGCGTAACTCCTGGGGCACGCCCGGAACCCGGCCAGGCTGCCAACCGCCGGACGCCAACGCGAAATATCGAGGCTATCCGGTCTGGCCTGAAGTCGCGGGGAGGCGGGCAAGCTTCACACGTAGGTCACCCATGCTTCATTCACTCGAGGTTTGATACTCGGTCATGTCGAAGAAAGTTCTGGCGCTGGTGACCCTCGCGGTCGGCGCCACCCTCAGCATGACCGGCGTCGCACACGCGGAGCCGAATACCGATCCGGCCAAGTACGCGGATTTCACCGCCGACTTCGTGCCCGCCAACACCCCGGACGCACTCAATGCCAAGGCGTCCGGCAAGAACTTGATCATGAGCCCGTACGGGACCTCGCGCACCATCGCCTGCAAGGGCAACGGCACCACGGTCGACCTGTACGACTGCATGCAGGAAGACGATCTGGGCTGGATCACCCTGCGCAAGACCGACACCCCCATCGGCCCCACCTGGCTCTACCTGCCTTAATACCCCCGTGTAGTCACGAATCCCGTTGTGCTCATCCGCCTCTCCGCGACTTCAGGCCAGACCTGGGTGCCACGGAGGTAACGTAGGCGGCCGGCAGTAAGGCGCTGGCGAAGTTCTGGGCGTACCCGACGAGTTACCCATGTGCTCACGAAATCAGTTGTCCCGTTTCGTGAACACATGGGTTTCCTGCTTCAGGCCTCAGGCTTCGAGTTTGTAGCCGAGGCCGCGCACCGTGACGAGGTGCTCCGGCTTGGCCGGGTCGGCTTCGATCTTGGAGCGCAGGCGCTTGACGTGCACGTCGAGCGTCTTGGT
Organism: Nocardia sp. NPDC052566; assembly: GCF_044547285.1. Lineage (NCBI taxonomy): Bacteria > Bacillati > Actinomycetota > Actinomycetes > Mycobacteriales > Nocardiaceae > Nocardia > Nocardia sp. NPDC052566. The sequence continues at coordinate 333,755 of NZ_JBIUAF010000008.1, forward strand.
GTCACCGACGTAATCGGCGCCCCAGACGCGGTCGATCAGCTGGCCGCGGGTCAGTACCCGGCCGGAATTGCGCAGCAGGTATTCGAGCAGGTCGAACTCCTTGAGCGGCAGGGTGACCGGCTTGCCGTTGACCAGCACGGTGTGCCGGTCGACATCCATGCGGACCGGGCCCGCCTCCAGCACGCCGCTCTCGTTACCGCCGTCCAGCTCGTCGCCCGCGCCGCGGCGCAGCACGGCACGGATCCTGGCGATCAGCTCGCGGGCCGAATACGGCTTGGTCACATAGTCGTCGGCGCCGAGCTCGAGCCCGACCACCTTGTCGATCTCGCTGTCCCTGGCGGTCACCATGATCACCGGAACACCGCTGCGGGTCCGCAGCTGCTTGCATACATCGGTGCCGCTCATGCCGGGCAGCATGAGGTCGAGCAGCACGATATCCGCGCCGGACCGGTCGAACTCCGCGAGCGCGGACGGTCCGTCACCGACCACGGTGACCTCGAATCCCTCCTTGCGCAGCAGGAACGCGAGCGGATCGGCCAGCGACTCCTCATCCTCGACGATCAGAACACTGGTCATCTGCGTGCCTCCACACCGTTGGGTCTGCTCGGCCCCTGGGGGCGCGGGCTTGTTTCTCTCATGCTCACCGTCGGCTCCACGGCGTCCTCTTCTCCGTCGGTCTCGTGGTGGGCAGGTATTCGCAGGGTGAACGTCGATCCGGTGCCGAGCTTGCTCCACAGGGTGATCTCACCGTTGTGGTTGGCCGCCACGTGTTTGACGATAGCCAGCCCGAGGCCGGTACCGCCGGTGGCGCGCGAGCGGGCCTTGTCGGATCGGAAGAAACGCTCGAACACCCGTTCCTGGTCTTCCTTGCCGATACCGATGCCTCGATCGGTGACGGCCATCGCCACGTGATCGCCGCGCAGCGAGCGGCTCACCGAGACGTGTGAACCCGGCGGCGAGTACGCGATGGCGTTCTCCACCAGGTTGGACAGGGCGGTGACCAGCAAGGTTTCATCGCCGAGCACCTCGAGCCCGCTGGGCCGGTCGGTGCTGACGGTGATGCCTGCGGCCTCGGCGGCGGTGCGCGAGCGGTCGACCGCCTGCATCACCACGGTGTCCACGTCGACCACCTCGAGCTCGGGCAGCTTCTCCGCGCCCTGCAATCGCGACAGCGCGATGAGTTCGGTCACCATCTTGCCGAGGCGCCGCGATTCACCGAGCATGCGCTGGCCGAAGTGGCGCACCGCCTCCTCGTCGTCGGCGGATTCCAGCAGCGCCTCCGCGAGCAGGCTCAGCGCGCCGACGGGGGTCTTGAGCTCGTGGCTGACATTGGCGACGAAATCGCGGCGGGTGGCCTCCATCCGGGCCTGTTCGGAATCGTCGTCGGCGAACAGCACGGTGAAGCTGGTTTCCTCGCGCGAGAGCTGCCTGGCGACGCCGCGCACGGCGATCCTGCTGCGGCCGGGCATCGGATTCTTCGCGGTCAGGTCGAATTCGGTGGACTCCCCCGTGGCGAGCACCTTCTCGACCGCGGCCCAGGCGCGCTCGTCGAGCAGCCGGTTGCGGACCAGGCCGAGTTCCTCGGCGCGCGGATTCACCAGCACCACATCGCGATACTCGTCGACGACGGCGATGCCGCTCTCGGACGCGAGCACGATCAGATCGAGCACCTGCGACATGGTCAGCCCGGAATCGGCCTGCCTGCGCGCGGCCTGTCTGGCGTTCATATACGGGATCAGTAGCCCGCCGACTGCCAGGCCGACGACAGCCGCTAGGACTGCCAACAGCACGGCCTGCGGAACACTCACACTTGAATCGTACGGTCGCCAACCGGCTGACCAACTCCGGGTGCGCGAAGTTTCGCGCAGGTCACAGGGCATTTAGCCCCCGTTAGCCGCATGTTTACGCAGAGTTGGGTGTCGCGCGGGCGCACCACCGGCGTCGCAGGTCGGATATGGTGCGCGGACGTTTCGGCGCGGTTCGCGATCTCCAATTCTGCGCCCGCGACACCGGCCTGTCGAGGGTGAGATCAGTCCTCCGCGGCGGCCATGGCCTCGTTGACCGCGCGGCCGTGTTGGTCGACCCAGTCGCCGAGCGCGTAGATCGGGATGAGCAGATCGCGGCCCGCGGTGGTGAGTTCGTATTCGACGCGTGGCGGTGCCTCGGCGTACCGGCGACGTTCGATGAGCGTCATCTGCTCCATCCGCCGCAGGGTCTGGGTGAGCATCTTCTGGCTGATGCCGCCGATGGCGGTGCGCAGTTCGCCGGGGCGCATCGGGCCGTCGCGGAGCATGTAGACGATGACGGGCAACCAGGAATTGCCGAACAGGTCGACGCCCATCCTGGCCGGGCAGTCGGATTCGTAGTCACCGTAGGGCGCGAACTCCACCTCTTCGGCGGTGATCGGTTCGACAAGCGCGGGCCTCATGGATACAGCCTGCCAGCTGCATTACGCACCCGCGGGTGCCTATCGGACTCCCTACCTTCGGTCGGGTTCCATCCGAGTTTGAGGAGTTCACATGCGAATCGGAATCATCGGCGCGGGCGCGATGGCGCGGGCGCTCGGCGGCGGCTGGGCGGCGGCCGGACACGACATCGTGGTCGGCGCTCGTTCCAGTGCCGCGGCGGACGCGGCGGCGACGGCCATCGGACCCGGCGCGCACGGCGGCACCATCGCCGAGGCCGCCAGGTTCGGCGAGGTTGTGCTGCTTGCCATTCCGCCGCGGGCCTGGGATGACGTACGCCGCGAAGCGGCGGGCGCGTTCACCGGGCGCACGCTCATCGACTGCACCAACGCGTACGCGCCGGATACCGCCGCGCCCGAGGGCACCACGGCTTTCGTACTCGCCGAGGACGCCGTCGCCGAGCGCATCGCGGCGGGCGCGCCTGGCGCACACGTGGTGAAGGCGTTCAACCTGTGCGCCGCCGAAGTCTGGGAGTCGAACACCCGCGAATTCGAGGGGCGCAGGCTCGCGGTGCCGCTCTGCGGCGACGATCCTGCGGCGCTGCGCCTGGTCGCCGGGCTCGCCGAAGATCTGAAGCTGCAACCGATTTCGGCGGGCGGACTGCATCGGGCCAAATACCTCGAAGCCACCTCGGTATTCACGGTGGGATTGTGGTTCGGCGGTCAGGACGCGCGCGCGATGTTCCCGCCACTGGAGGCGGCCTTCGCCGTCGCCGACTGACGGGGAACGTAACGACGGAGTGAATTCTGTTCGCGCCCAACGTTGGGCTTTCCATTCGGGTTCTCCGGGACGTACGGTATCTGCCATCACGGCGCACCGCCGAAACCCGATCGGGAGGATCGCACGGCCGGTGCCGCCGGTTCGTATCGGAGGGATTCGTGAACCATTCACATTCGACAGTACAAACGCGCCTTTTTCGCGGGCTCGCCTGCCTCGCGGGCGTCGCGGCCACACTGGCCCTGACGACCGCGTGCAGCCCCGGCGCCGCGAAGGCGAAGGTCGGCGATTGCCTCACCGGCAAGTCGTACGGCAAGCTGTCCGAGGCCAAAATCGTGCCGTGCAGCGATAAGGACGCCACCTTCCGGGTCAGCGCGGTACTCGGCGCGGGTAAGAGCAAGGACTGCCCGAGCGATGGCGGCAAGTACTTCTCGTTCACCGACTATTACGAGGTGGATGGAAAGACCTTCTGCCTGAAGAAGAACAAGTAGTGACGCCTACCGGCGCGCCCACTTCACCACATGGGCGCGCCGGAGGGTGTTCGGTAACTACCAGCCAGGGTTACCGCACACCGGAATGTTGAGGTAACTCGGCACGGCCGGGTCGAGCAGCAGATGCTGTGGGCGCAGGCCACTTTCGACGAGCAGCGGTGTCGGCGGCAGTCCCTTGGGCAGGTTCAGGGCGTAGACGTCGACGCGCAGGCGGTGGCCGGGTTGCAGCACCGCCTCGATGCCCGGCACGGAGATGTCGAGTTGGGTCGCCTCCCCCGGCACCGTCGGCTGCCTGGTGTCCAGCGACAGATCGGGCACCGGATCGGTGTAATCGCCGGTGGCCGCGCGGGTGCTGCGGGATTCGTCGATCTGGCGGAGCGAGGCGACCAACTGCCCGGAGGACAGCACCGTCGAGCGCCCGTCGGGCGCGACATCGTTGACGGTGGTCACCCAGTAGCCGTCGGTGGCGTCCTGAATCGTGTTGAGGTGCACCGCAATCGGGCCGGAGATGCCGGTCGGCTCGGCTACCGGCGCACTGGTGAAGGTCAGCCCGTCGAGCTCCTGGATCCGCGAATCCTTACCGCAGGCATCGATGATCGAGAGGACACCGACGGATTCCTGCGCGGCGTCGCGCGAGCACAGGCTCGCCACGCCGGGTGCGACGGTGAGCCGGTCGACGCTCGGTGCCGGTGCGGTGAACAGGGATCCGTCGTGCACGCTGCCCGCCGAGGTACCGCTGGACGCGGCGGACAGGTACATCCGCCGGTGCTCGGCACCGGGCCGCGGGAACGACGGCGCGGTGATCCAGCCGCCGCCGTGCTGGCGCACGGTCACCGGTCCGTATTCATCGATCCCGTTATCGATCCCCTTGAGCCACTTGTCGAACCAGGCGCGCTGCAGCACGTCCATCCGCGGCGGCAGGCCGGGGCGGCCGGATTCGTTGCCGTTGCTGATGTGGTAGCCGTCGCCGACGAACAGTTGTTTCTGGCCGGGCGGCAACGGGATTCGCCGGTACACGTCGGCCTGCGAGTTGACGAAGACGTCGTGCCAGCCGCCGGTGACGAAGGTGGGCACGGTGATCCGGGCCGGGTCGGTCTCCCATGCCTGGCGCAGCGGGCCGTCGGCGCGCAACAGCTGCTGCACCTTCGGGCTCAGCTGGTCGATACTGGGTGTGATCAGGATGTTCACCAGCGCGTCGACGAAGGTGAGCGGGTCGGCCAGGCGATCGGTCAGCCATTTCGTATCGAACTGCCCACGGGCCAGCGCCGTCAGATCGGGTACCAGTTTGCCGCCGTTGACCACGGCCAGCCAGGCGGGCATGAAGGCGATGCCGATGGCGCCACCGGGAGCGACCAAGTCGCGGAACGGGTTCCGGCTCGGCACCACCGGAAAGATCGTCTCGAGCGCGGGCGGGTTCTTCGCCGCCACCTGCAGCTGGTTCAGGCCCGAGTAGGACACCCCGTTCATACCGATGCGACCGGTCGACCACGGCTGGCGCGACGCCCAGTCGATGACTTCGACACTGTCCTGCTGTTCACGCGCGCCCAGTGTGTCCCAAATACCTTGTGAGAAGCCAGTTCCGCGAACGTCGACGACCACCTGGGTGTAGCCGCTCTTGATCAGCTGCCGATCGACGGTGAAGTTGCGTAGCAGGCCGCCGCCGAGCGCCCTGGTCAGGTCGGTGATGCCGGAGAACGGCGTACCTGACAGATCGATATCGCGCGCCACCTGCATGACCGCGTCCGACAGCCACGGGATGGAGATCAGGCTGTCACCGATCATCGAGCCCAATTTGGTGTAGGGCGTGAGGTTCACGATGGTCGGGGTCGGCGTCGCGATCGGCCTGCCGTCGGCACCGGCCGGGTGGTAGACGTTGGATTTGAGCACGGTGCCGTCGCTCATGGTGATCGGCACATCCCACTCGATGAACACATTCGGGTACTGCTGCGCGCCGTCCTCGGTCGCGGCCCACGCCGCACCCGCCGCGCCGGCATCCGGTCCGGCCGGTGAGTCCGCGGCGGCCGGAGAAACGAAGGGCGCCAAGGCGACCGCGGCGCACAGGGCGACCGCGGATCGGAGTGCCAACCTCATTCGATCCACTTTCCTAGAGCACAGGTTTCTACAGAGCTGGGCTCCCTGAATCTAGGGACGGAACGGTCGGTTGTATGCGGTTCGCGGCGGAATACCCAAAAGTCGTGCGGATTCACAAAATACGGCGGGCGCTTTTCAGCAAAATGTGAAAAGCGCCCGCCTTAAACCTTTTCCGCTTTACCAGCCGGGGTTACCGCGCACCGGAATGTTCACGAAGCTCGGCCGATCCGGATCCAGCTGAATGTGCTCCGGCCGGAAACCGGTGTCCAGCAACATCGGCAGGATCGGCAGGCCCTTCGGGAAGTTGCCCGCGAACACGTCGACGCGCAGCCGGTGGCCGGGCTGCAGCACCGCCTCGGTGGCGGGCAGCGCGATATCCAGCGTGGTCGCCTCGCCTGGCACGGTCGGCTCGCGCCGATCCAGCGAGGTGTAGGCGCGCGGATCGGTGTAGTCGCCGTTGGCCGAACGACTGCTGCGGCTTTCGTCGACCTGCCGCAGCGAGGCCATGATCTGCCCGGACGAGAGCACCGTCGACTGACCATCCGGCGCGACGTCGTTCACCGTGACGACCCAGTAGCCGTCCGCCGCGTCCTGAACGGTGTTGAGCCGCACCGCGACCGGACCGGAGATGCTGGTCGGCCCGGCGACCGGCGCGCTGGTGAAGGTCAGGCCGTTGAGCTCGGCGATCCTGGAATCCTTCGCGCAACCGTCGATGATCGACAGGATGCCTGCACTACCCTGTGCCGCGTCATTGGAGCACAGGGTAGTGAGGCCGGGCGCGACCGAAAGCCGCGCGGTATCGGAATTCGCTTCCCCGGTAAGGGATCCGTCGTAGACGCTGTTCGCGGTGCCGCTGCGCGCCGCGGACAGGTACATCCGGCGGTACTCGGCCTCGTCACGACCGGTCGCGGTCTCACCGAAACCGTTGCTGGTCACCCAGCCGCCGCCCTGCTGGCGCAGGGTCACCGGACCGTAGCCGTCGATGCCGTTGTCGATCCCCTTGAGCCACTTGTCGAACCACGCGCGCTGCAGCACATCCAGGCGCGGCGGCAGGCCGGGCTTGGCGTACTCGTTGCCCGAGCTCACATGATAGGTGTTGCCCATCAGCAGCTGCTTCTGCCCGGCAGGCAGCGGAATCTGGTTGTAGATCTGGGATTCGGAGTAGGTGAACAGGTCGTGCCAGCCGCCGACCACGAAGGTCGGCACCTGAACGCGGCTCGGGTCGCCCATCCAGCCCGCACGCGGGGTCGAGCTGTCGGTGAGCAGTTCCTTGGCGCGCGGATCGAGATCCTCGATGCGCGCGGTGGTGTACACGTTGAGCAGCACGTCCATGAAGGTGAACGGATCACGCACCCGGTCGGCGAGCCACCTGGTGTCGAACTGGCCGTTGAGCACCGAGCCGAGATCGGGAATCAGCTTGAGCCCGTTGATCGCCGTCAGCCACAGCGGGATGAAGTTGAAGCCGAAGCCGCCGCCCGGCGCGAGCACGTCGTCGACCAGGTCGCTGCCGGGGACCACGGGGAAGATCGCCTTCAGCGCGGCCGGCTGCTTCTCGGCGGCCTGCACCTGATTGATGCCCGAGTACGAGATGCCGTTCATGCCGACCTTGCCGTTGGACCACGGCTGGCTCGCGGCCCAGTCGATCACCTCGACGGTGTCCTGCTGCTCACGCTGGCGCAGCATGTCCCAAACACCCTGGGAGAAGCCGGTGCCGCGGACATCGACGACGACCTGCGAGTAGCCGCTCTTGATCAGCTGCCGGTCGACGGTGAAGTTGCGCAGTTCGCCGCCGCCGAACGACTTGGTCAGATCGGTGACGCCGGACAGCGGTGTACCGCTCAGGTCGATCTGGCGGAACAGCCCGATCAGCGCGTCGGACAGGCCGGGAATCGACTGCGCGTGGTCGGCCAGGTTCGACACCAGCTTGGTGTAGGGCGTCAGGTTGACGATGGTCGGCGTCGGGGCGTCGATCGGCCTGCCCGCCGCATCCGCGGGGCGGTAGACGTTGCCCTTGAGCACCGTGCCGTCGCTCATGGTGATCGGCACATCCCACTGGATGTTGATGTTCGGGTACTGCTGCGGGCCGTCTTGGGTGGCGGCCCACTGCGCACCCGCGGCGCCGCCGTCAGGGCCGGTGGGTGTCTGCGCCGCATCGGCGCCGCTGGTCAGGAAGGGGACGAGCATCGTCGCGGCAACTGCCGCCACTGTGGCCCGCAACGCGTGCTTCATCGGACGTGATCCACCTCTCGTACTGGTCGAACGCCCGAATTCTTACATACCTACTTGTCGGTAAGCACGAGGGGTCACACTTATCGCGTTTCGAATGTTGATTCACATATCCCGCGATATGTGCCATAGCGGCTGCGTATGACACCTAAAGTCCGCCCCTAACGCAGAATAAACACTTACCACAGGGGTATGGATGGTGGCCCGAAACGACGCAGGCGGGCGGGACATGACCGGCATGTCCCGCCCGCCGAGCGGGTCGTCGAAGAGGGTCAGAAGGGGCGGAAGCCCGCGCCGATGCCGCCACGGCGGTCGATATCGGCGAGCACCATCGCGATGGTGGTGGACAGCTCGGGCTGGTGGATCAGATCGCCCTGTCCCTTGCACGGCGCCAGCTCGATGCTGATGGGACCCGCCTGAAAATTGGAGCCCGCGACGACCATGCCGACCAGGCGATCACCGATCAGCACCGGCGCGCCCGAATCTCCGTGGTCGGCACACACCTGGCTGCGGAAGTAAGCGGGCTTGGTCTCCCAGACCGGCCCGCAGGTGAAGCCGGTGGTGCGGCCGTTCTTGCAGACCATGTCGCCGATCCGCGGCGGCGCGCCGAGACCGGCGACCACCGACTGCGCGATCTGCCTGCTCGGCGCCACCCGCGCCGCGTCGAGTTCGATGACCGCCCAATCGTTGTCGGCATTCTTGTTGGCGATGGTGCCGAGCACGCCGGAGCGCACCGACTGCTCCGCGAGCACCCGCGCGCCGACCTCACCGCAGTGTCCCGCGGTCAGCGCGACCAGGCGGTTGTCCCGGTCGTAGCCGACCGCGGTCATGGTGCATTCGGCGACCATGTTCGGATCCGGCTGCTCAACGTAGATGCCGGAACCACCGCCGATCACCGCGGGCGCGGCCGAGGCATGGCCCGACATCATGGCCGTACCCGCGAAGGCGACCACCAGCGCCGCCGCGGTACGAAGAACTCGGGCCCGGCCCGCTGCAAACATCTCGACTCATCTCTGCTTACCCGGAAACGTCCGGAAACCCTCGATCGCCCACCGCCGGGCAGCACGGAACCCCAGCCTGATGGATCGAAATCCCCCCTGGCAGACGGTATCTCGGCTGCGGCACGACGACAGACCATCGCACACTATCAAGCCGTCTGATCACGCGCCCAGTTCCCTGCTGTGTCCGAAGCGCCACGCACCCCGTCCGGGGCGAGTCTTACGAGCGACCGTGAGCGGCCGTCTCGCATCCGAGCCCTCGAAGCGCAGCGCCGAAGGCGCGAGTCTCGAGGGCTCGGATGCGAGACTACTTGCCGCCCTGGTTGGCCACGGCGGCGGCGCCCGCGGCGGCGGCCTCCGGGTCCAGGTAGGCGGCCGGGCGGACCGGGCGCAGGTTCTCGTCGAGCTCGTAGCGCAGCGGGATGCCGGTGGGGATGTTCAGGCCCGCGATGTCCTCGTCGGAGATCCGATCCAAGTGCTTGACCAGCGCGCGCAGCGAGTTACCGTGCGCGGCAACGAGAACGGTCTTCCCTGCGACCAGATCCTTGGAGATGGTCGACTCCCAGTACGGCACCATCCGGTTCACCACGTCGAGCAGGCACTCGGTCGGCGGCACCTCGATCTCGGCGTAGCGCGGATCGGCGTCCTGGCTGTACTCGTCGTCCTTGGCGATCGGCGGCGGCGGGGTGTCGTAGCTGCGGCGCCACAGCATGAACTGCTCGTCGCCGTATTCGTCGCGCACCTGCGCCTTGTTCTTGCCCTGCAGCGCGCCGTAGTGCCGCTCGTTGAGCCGCCAGTCGCGCACGACCGGGATCCAGTGCCGGTCGGCGGCGTCGAGCGCGATGTTCGCGGTCGAGATCGCGCGGCGCAGCAGCGAGGTGTAGACGATGTCGGGCGCGATGCCGTGCTCGGCGAGCAACTCCCCCGCCCGCTTCCCCTCGGCGATGCCCTTGTCGGTCAGATGCACGTCCACCCAGCCGGTGAACAGGTTCAGGGCGTTCCATTCGCTCTCGCCGTGGCGCAGCAGCACGAGGGTGTACGTCATGCGGGCCATTCTTGCAGGTGCGGAATTCCGCGCCGCACCAGTTCCCCACCCTGAGCGCGGCCGGATGGCGGTCCGCGCCGCGTTCGACCGCGTTCGACGCGCGGGTCAGTCCATGACGTCGGCGGTGGCATGTCCCGCGGCCAGCACACCCGCGCCGACGAGGGTGGCGCCGTTGGTGATTCGGGATTGCACGACGCGCAGACCGTGCAGGAACTCCAGCCGGGCGTGTTTCGCGGCGGCCGCGCGCAGCGGCGTCCACAGCGGATCGCCAGACTGGGCGAAGCCGCCGCCGATCACCACCATATCGATATCGAGCAGCGCGGCGGCCGAAGCGATCGCCTGCCCGAGCGCGGTCCCCGCACGCTCCAGGGCGGCGAGTGCGATCGGATCACCGATATGCGCGGCCTTCGCCAGTTCCGCGCCGGTGTTGCCGTCCCAGCCCTGCGCGCGGGCCCAGCGCACCGAGGACATGCCGCTGGCGATGGCCTCGACACAGCCGACGCCGCCGCACGCGCACGGGGTGTCCCAGCCCGGCACCACGATGTGACCGACATGTCCGGCGTTGCCGGTGCGGCCCAGCGCGACCTTTCCGTCGACGATGATCCCGCCGCCGATGCCGGAGGACACCGTCATGGCCAGCGCGTTCGGCACGCCGCGCAATGCGCCGACATGATGTTCGGCGAGCGCGAGACAGGCGCCGTCGATGGCGAATCGTATTGCGGCGGTAGGAAACAGCTCCTGCACCTTGGCCACGATCGGGAACCCGGACCGCCACTCCGGCATATTCAGCGGCGCGGTGACACCCGACGGCACGTCCACCGGCCCGGCCGATCCGATGCCGACCGCGGTGACCGTTTCGTCGCCCGCGACCTCGAGCAGCAGCGCGCGGCAGACCTCCCAGACCGACTCGCGCGGCACATCCACCTGACGGACCTCGCGTACCCGCCGACCGGCGTGCACCCGTCCCGCCGAGAATTTGCTCGCGCCGATATCCAGGGCGAGAACCGTCATGTCGTGCCTCCTGCCGCGAGCGGGCCACCGCCGCCTGCGCGAGCCGTCCTTCCGAGCGCGCACTCCGCGCACCCGCCGATCATGCCGGACCGCCCCCGCTCGCGATAGGTATCCCGGAAGATGCCGGTGTTCGGCTCAGGCGTGATCGACCCCGAGCAGATTCCCGCTCAGGGCTGGTCGGCGGAATCCACCAGATGTTCGAAGGCGCGCAGGTTCTTCAGCGACTCACCGCGCGACACCCGCCACTTCCATTCCTTCCGAATGGATTCCGCGAAGCCGAGCTCGAGCAGCACGTTGAAATCGGCATCGACGGCCTCGAGTATCTGGCCGAACACGCGGTCCAGCTCGTCGGCCGTGACGGCGTGCGTGGCGATGCGGCCGACCAGGTAGATGTCGCCGACCCGGTCGAGGGTGTAGGCAACGCCGTAGAGCCTGCGGTTGCGGCGCAGCAGAAATTTGTAGACGCCCTCGAAGTTCTCGTCGGGCTTGCGGCAGACGAACGATTCGATCCGCACGCCGTGCTTGCCGACGGTGAGCATGACCGTGGTCTTCAGCTTGCGCTCACCCGGCAGGATGACGACGAAGGTGTCCTCGCCCGGGTGGGTGTACTCGATCTCCCTGTCGCGCAACGTCTCATCGATCAGCTGCACGGTGGACCGCACGTCGCTCACCGATGCACTCCCGTTCTGCGCCGCCACAGCGCACGCGACCTGGCCTGGCTGCTCTCGCCGAGGAGAGCGGCACTGCGTTCGCTGGCCAGACTAGTCCGCTCGACGGGGCCCGCCGCGCGGCCGAGCACACCGCGGAAACGACCGTGTTGCGCACGGAAACCGGCGAGCGCGGCCGAATAGCTGGCGAGCAGACCGTCGGCGGTGTGCTCCCAGGAGAACATGCCTGCGTGCTCGACGGCGTTGGCGCCCATCCGATGTAGTCGACCGCTGTCGTCGAGCAGCGCACCGAGCGCATCGGCCCAGTCCGGCGTGGCGTGGCCCGGGACGAGCAGACCCGTCTCACCGTGGCGCACCGCGGTGCCGAGCCCGCCGACGTCGGCGGCGAGCACCGGGGTGCCGCTGGCCTGCGCCTCGATCGCGACCAGGCCGAAGGATTCGTTGTAGCTCGGCACCGCGACCAGATCGGCGGCGCGATACACCTGAACGAGCCGGTCCGGCGGCTGCGGCGGCAGGAAGGTGACCCGATCGGTGATGCCGAGGGCGGCGGCCAGCTCGATCAGCGCGTGCGGGCGCTCCAGGCCGGAACCGGACGGGCCACCGACGATCAGCACGCGTAGTCGGCGGCTCGGGTCACGGCGCAGCAGTTCGGCGGCCGCGCGCACCAGCACGTCGGGCGCCTTCAACGGCTGGATCCGGCCGACGAACGCCACCACCTGCTCATCGGGCGACAGACCGAGTTCGGCACGGGCGGCAGCCTTTTCGCCGGGGCGGTAGCGGGTCAGGTCGGCGCCGGGCGGCACCACGTCGATGCGTTCGGGTTCGGCGCCGTACAGCTCGACCAGCTGCCGCGCCTCCTCGGCGGTATTGGCGACCAGCCGATCCGATTCCACCATGACCTGCTTCTCGCCGATCTCACGGGTCGCGGGCTCCGGACAGTCACCGTCGGCGAGCGCGGCGTTCTTCACCGCGGCCAGGGTGTGCGCGGTGTGCACCAGCGGCACCCGCCAGCGGTCCTTGGCCAGCCAGCCGACCTGGCCGGACAGCCAGTAGTGCGAATGCACCAGGTCGTAATGGCCTGGCAGGTGCCGCGCCTCCTGGCGCAGTACCTCGGCGGTGAACGGGCACAGCTGGGTCGGCAGATCCTGCTTGTCCAGCCCCTCGAAGGGACCGGCCACCACATTGCGCACCAGCACCCCGGGCGCCGCCTCCTGGACCGGCGGCACGTTCGAGGAAGTGGCGCGGGTGAAGATCTCGACCTCGGTGCCGCGCATGGCCAGCTGAATCGCGGTTTGCAGCACGTAGACGTTCATGCCGCCCGCATCGCCGGTCCCCGGCTGAGCAAGTGGTGAGGTGTGCACCGATATCACGGCGATACGGTTCGGCCGTAGGTCCGGGCGTTGACTCACACTATCCATAGTGCACGGTGGATCGCCGACTCAGACGCCGTCACCGGCCAAGGTGACAGCCATCACAGCTGTTTCGTGAGCACCCTCACGCAGGGAAGTTGCCTCTCGGATCGCGGATTTCGGACACGGCGGAGATCTCGGGGCCGGAAACCGCCAGCGCAATCGGCTTCGTTCATGCGATAATCGAACGTTTGATCGATACCGTGCCGTCCGGTTCGCGGCGCAGATACGTCACGGGCGGTTACGGCCACGGAATCGATTGCGGCCGGGCAGGTTCAGCCCTGACTCAGAGCGCGTCCACGAAGGCCGACACTTCGGCGACGAAGCGAGGGCGGTCCTCGATGAACAGGCCGTGATGGGCGCCCTCCCAGAAAGAAGCGTGGGCGTTCGGGACAGTGTCCCTGATGTATTCGGCGTTCTCGATGGCCACCACGTTGTCGTTGGTCCCGTGCAGCAGCAGGACCGGAACATCAAGGGCGCGAAGGGTTTCGGTGTTGTCGACGGTGCGATAGAAGAGCGCCTTGCGCACCCGGGGCAGCGTAGCGAGGCTGGTACCGAACAGTCGCTGGGCGTCGACGCCCTTGTCCTGGCCCGTTCCCGTATTGGCGTTGCCGAAGGCGCCGAACGCACGCACCGCCTGGGCCGAGCTCTCCTCGAAGACACCGGGGATGGCCGCCTGCATTGCCGAACCCGTCGCCGCGCCCGGCACGCCGCGCCCGATATTGGCCATCGAGCCGGTGTAGATCACGCCCGCGACCGCGCCGGTGCCGTAGGCGGTCAGATAGTCGCTCAGCACGATGCCGCCGTAGGACCAGCCGAGCAGCACCGCACCACCGTCGATGCGTTCGGCGGCGAGTACCGCGGCGATATCCGCGGCCCAGTTCTTCGGATCGTCGTAGCCGGACTCGGGAGCGCCGGAGTAGCCGTGGCCGCGCAGATCGACGGCGATCACCCGGAAGCGTTCGGCGAGATCGTCCGCGGCCGCGCCCCAGCAGCGCAGGTTCGCGGCCCAGCCGTGCAGCAGCACCAGCGGGCGCGCGTCCGCGGGGCCACTCACCCGGTAGACGATGGAGGTTCCGTCGGCGCTGATCGCTTCCCGTATAGCCATGGCACCGACATTAGGCCGCCGTCGCGGTGATCCGGGCAACAGCATCGCACCGTGGCCCAGCTTAGGATCTTGGCCATGAGCGAGATTCGTACTGCCGTCGTGACCGGAGCCAGCTCGGGCATCGGAGAAGCCACCGCCAGGGAACTCGCCAAGCAGGGCTACCACGTCTACGTCGGCGCGCGCAGGCTCGACAGGCTGCAGCGGCTCGCCGACGAAATCGGCGGCACCGCACTCGAACTCGATGTCACCTCCGACGAATCGGTGCAGGCCTTCGCCGATGCCGTCGACAACGCGAACGTGCTGGTCAACAATGCCGGTGGCGCCAAGGGCATGGCCACCGTCGCCGACGCCGACCTCGACGACTGGCGCTGGATGTGGGAGACCAACGTGCTCGGCACACTGCGCGTCACCAAGGCGCTGCTGCCGAAACTGATCGACTCCGGCGACGGGCTGATCGTCACCATCACCTCCGTTGCCGCATTCGTCGCCTACGACAACGGGTCCGGCTACACCACCGCCAAGCACGCCCAAGCCGTGCTGCACCGCACCCTGCGCGGCGAACTGCTCGGCAAGCCCGTGCGGCTCACCGAGATCGCGCCCGGCGCGGTGGAGACCGAGTTCTCGCTGGTCCGCTTCGGCGGTGACGCGGAGCGCGCCGCCAAGGTCTACGACGGCATCGATCCGCTGGTCGCGCAGGACATCGCGGAGATCGTCGGCTTCGTCGCAAGCCGCCCGCCGCACGTGAACCTCGATCAGATCATCGTGAAGCCGCGCGATCAGGCCGACGCGGGCCGTTTCGCCCGGCGCTCCTGAGGGCCGCTACCCTGCCTGGTGTTTTGAAATCTAGTTACATCAGATTGGGGTTTTCCGAGTCATGCTCAAGGGGTTCAAAGATTTCCTGATGCGCGGCAACGTCATCGATTTGGCGGTGGCGGTCGTCATGGGCACCGCGTTCACCGCCGTGGTGACTTCGGTGACGAAGGGCTTGGTCAATCCCCTGCTCGCGGTCTTCGGCGGCACCGACGAACTCGGCCTCGGCTTCCATTTGATCGCGAGCAAGCCCGCCACCTTCATCCAGGTCGGCCCCATCATCACCGCCGCGATCAACTTCGTCGTCATCGCGGCCGTCCTCTATTTCGTCCTCATCCTCCCGATGAAGACACTCAAGAACCGCTTCGGCACCACCAAGGTCACCGAACCCACCGAAGCCGAACTCCTCATCGAAATCCGCGACCTGCTCGCCGAACGCAACGCCGCGATGGCCACCGAGCGGGAGGCCGATCGCCGTGTCGAATCGGAGTCGGCCAGGGGGTAGGGACGGCCGAACTGACGGATCAGCGGCCGCCTGCGGGCTGCGGCGGCAGCGGAGTGGCGGTGACTACCTGGGAGGGAGCGCCTTTCAGGGCCGACATGCTCTGCCAGGTGGCCCAGTCGATGGTCCAGTCGTAGAGGTCACCGTCGGCGGCGGACAGCGGAATCGACGTGCCGGTCACCTCGACCGGGTCACCGTAGAGCGCGGTCGGGAAGTATGCCTGGGCGTCCGAGGGCGACAGGTTGATGCAGCCATTGGTGACGTTCGACGAGCCCTGCGCGGACAGCGATTCCGGGTTGGCGTGGATGAATTCGCCGTTGTTGGAGATGCGTACGGCCCAGCGTTCGCGAACGTTGGTGTAGAACGGCGGATTCGACATCAGGAAGTCTTCGTACTTCTCGGTGACCACGTGCACACCCGAGCGGGTCACGTTGCGCGGTTCATTGCCTTCGCCGTAGCTGACCGGGAAGTCGAAGACGACCTGCCCGTCGCGGACCACCTGCATCCGGTGGCTCGGCGCGTTGCCCTTCACGATCTGGCTGCGGCCGATCTTGAAATCCGAAGTGAGATCGGAGTATCCGTAGGTGCCGCCACCGAGATCGAGCCCGTAGAGCTTGGCCGCGACGTGCACGGTGGTGCCAGGCTTCCAGTAGTCCTTGGGACGCCAGTGCAGCCGGGAGCCGCCGTTGTCGTCCGGGAACCAGGCCCATGCGCCCTCGGTGGCCGGCGTGGTCGTGACGGTGAGCGCCTTCTCCACCGCGGCCTTGTTCTGCACGGAACCCTTGAACTGCAGGATGATCGGCGCGGCGATGCCGACCTCCTGGTTGTCGGCGATATTGATGGTCGCCGGTGCGGTGCTCTTCGGCGCAAGGGTGGTGAAGCGGCCTTCGATCGGTACCGGCTTGCGGTCGGTGCCGACCGCGGTACCGGACCAGGTGTAAGTGGCGTCGTAGCCGAGCGGCTCGGTGACCTTGAAGCTGCGCTTGTCCGTGGCGAACTCGCCGCTGACCTGTTTGCCGTCGGCATTGGTCAGCGCGATCTGATCGATGGTGCCGTCGGACACCGTGACGGAGACGGGCGCGACCGGGTTGACGTTCTTGGCGTCGGCCCCCGGCGTCAAGGTCACCTTCGCGACGGGGCCGCGGTCGGCGGCCTCGCTCTTGTCACCGCGATCGGCCGTGCATCCCGCCACCAGGGCAACAATCACAAGCAAAACAGCCGACACTGCGGCAACCGGTCTTCTGCTCACTGGACGGTTGCTCACTTCATCGAATTTACGCGGGTGAAATCGTTCGATCGGCTAGCGAAGAGTGTGGTGTCCGTTTCACCCGTTTACAGCGTGACGCCGACCGTGACCGGCTCCGGCTCCAGCGTGATGCCGAAACGATCGGCCACACCGTCGCGCACCGCGCGGGCCAGCGCGATCAGGTCGGCGGCGGTCGCCGTGCCCCGGTTCGTCAGAGCCAGCGTGTGTTTCGTGGACAGCCTGGCCGGCGCTTCAGCACCGGGAAAGCCCTTGGCGAAGCCGGCGCGCTCGATGAGCCAGCCCGCGGAGAACTTCACGCCCTCGGGCGCCGGATAGACCGGAATCGTGACATCGCCCACATGCGCCGCGATCGCCGCGCGCACCTCGTCCACCCGCGACCGCGGCACCACCGGATTGGTGAAGAAGGACCCGGCGCTCCAGGTGTCGTGATCGGCGGGGTCGAGCACCATGCCCTTCCCCGCGCGCAACCGCAGCACCGCCTGCCTGACCTCCGCGGCCGGACGCGTCGAACCCTCGGCCGCGTCGAGCGCGACCGCGAGCTCGCGATACGCCAGCGGAGCGCTGGCGCCACTCGGATCGAGCGCGAAATCGACGGCGAGCACCACCGCCTTGTCGCTGTGCTTGAGCACGCCGGTGCGATACCCGAACCCGAGTTCCTCCGGTTCCGCCCAACGGATTTCACCGCTCGCCCGATCGAGCAGCCGCACGCGACGCAGCAGGTGCGCCACCTCGACGCCGTACGCGCCGACGTTCTGCACCGGCGTCGCCCCCGCCGAACCGGGAATGCCGGACAGGCACTCCAGCCCGCCGAGACCCGCCGCGACGGTCGCGGCCACCACCGTGTCCCAGTTCGCGCCCGCCTCGGCGAGCACGCCGTCCGCACCGATCTCCACTCGCTCGGTCGCTACCTGGACGACGACGCCGTCGAACCCGTCGTCGCTGATCAGCAGGTTGGACCCGCCCGCGATCAGCAGCAGCGGGATACCGGCCGCGTCCAGCGCGCGCACGGTCGCCGCGAGCGAATCCCTTGTCGCACAGGTCACGACGGTGGCGGGGCCGCCGACCCGCAGCGTGGTCAGCTCCGCTAGCCGCACCGATTCCCGGACCTGCGCGCCGGTATCGGCCAGCAGCGCACGCAGCCGGTCCATGGACACCACCCGAGAAGTTCGCACACCGCAGACGGTAGCGTGTTCGCCTATGGCTACACCGCTGGCGTTCACTGCCCGCCACCCGCATTCGGTCGACGCTGTCCGTGCCGCGTACGCGAACGAGCAGTACTGGAAGGACCGCATCGCCGAGGTGGGCGGACCGAACGCGCGACTCGATTCGCTCACCATCGACGGTGACCACATCCGGGTCGAGATGGTGCAGGCGATCGCCGCCGAGCTGCTGCCCGCCGCCGTGACCGCGGTGCGCCCCGGCGACCTGATCATTCCCCGCGTGGAGACCTGGAACGGCGACACCGGCACCTTCGAGGCACGCGTCGAGGGCGCACCGGCCGAGGTCCGCGGCACCACCGTGCTGAGCGCGGACGGCGCGGGCGCGGTCGAGACCGTCACCGGCAGCATCGAGGTGAAGGTTCCGCTGTTCGGCGGCAAGATCGAGGCCGCCATTCAGGAACAGCTGGTTCAGCTGCTCGCCAACGAGGAAGAGTTCACCAACACCTGGATCGCCCAGCACTGACCGGCCGGTTTGTGCGCCGCGCCGCACCTACCGCCGAGCGACGAGACGGCTTCGGGCACCGGTAACGTGTCCGCTCATGGCTCGCCGACTGGATTATTCAGCTCGCTATCCGCTGCACACCACCACCGAGGTCTACGCGGCGCTGTCGAACCGTGAGTACTGGGACGCGCGGATGGCGGAGATGGACACCTACTCCCCCGGCAACAAGGTGGTGCACCTCGATGTCAGCGACGCGGGCATCGATATCGAGCTGAACCACACCCTGCCGCGTGAGCTGCTGCCGGAGATCGCGCAGGCGGTGATGCGCAAGGACATGGTGATCACGCACAAGCAGAGCTTCGGGCCGTTCGATGCCGAGGAGGTCACCGGCAAGTTCTCCGCGTCGATTCCGGCCGGGCCCGGCAGCCTCGGCGGCACCATGCGGCTGTTCCCCACCGAGACGGGGTGCACCATGCGCTACTCCTCGGAGGCGAAGGTGTTCATCCCGATGGTCGGGCCGCGACTGGAACAGCTGATGCTGGTGAACCTGGTCGACCTGTTCCGCGGCGAGGCGGAGTTCACGATTCAGTGGTTGGACGAACACCACCCCGCAGCCTGACCAAACCGGTCGGCAGCATCACCAGGGGTACCACCGGCGTCAACCGGTTGCGCCGCAGCGACCGCTGGCTGATCCACGATGAGCTGGTCACCGCGCGCCTGCTCGCCGCGCCCGATCCGCTCGTCGTCGATCTCGGCTACGGCGCGAGCCCGTGGACCACGCTGGAGTTGGCGTCGCGGCTGCGCACCGTGCGCCCCGATGTGCGCGTGGTCGGGCTGGAGATCGATCCGGACCGGGTGGTGCCGGGCCGCGACGGCGTCACCTTCGCCCGCGGCGGATTCGAATTGGCCGGGCTGCGACCGGTTCTGGTGCGCGCGTTCAATGTGCTGCGCCAGTATCCGGAGGCGGCGGTGCCCGAGGCATGGCAGACGATCCTGTCCGGGCTGGCGCCCGGCGGACTGCTCGTCGACGGCACCTGCGACGAGCTCGGCAGGCGCTGTGCCTGGGTACTGCTCGACCGTTCGGGGCCGCTGTCGCTGACGCTGGCCTGGGATCCCTTCACCGTCGAGCGCCCCTCGGATATCGCGGAGCGGCTGCCGAAGGCGTTGATCCACCGCAACATTCCCGGCGAGCCCATCCACGCATTGCTCACCGCCGCCGATCGTGCGTGGGCGATGGCGGCACCGCTCGCACCGTACGGGCCGCGCGTGCGCTGGCGCGCCGCGGCGGAAACGCTACGCGCGGAGGGCTTTCCGCTGCGCCGCTACCGTCGCAGGATGCGCGACTGCGTGCTCTCGGTGCCGTGGTCGACGGTGCTGCCCGAGCCCGCACGCCCGAACCTCAGCGCCTGAGCAGCCCGCGCGCGTAACCGGCGATCATGGCGACGGGCAGGATCGAGCGGGGCTCGAAGGGCTGGCGCCACAGTCCGCCGTGCACCGCGCCGGTCGCGAACAGCGCCTCCGGGTTGCCGTGCGACCGGACCGGGTGGTTGAGGTCGGCGACCAGTTTCGCGGCCAACAGCGTTCGGGCGGTGTCGGATTCGAAGACCTCGATGCCGAAGTGATGGGCGCCGCGATAGGACGCGGCCAGCGATCGGGGTAGCCGCCCGGCCAGCGTCGGCGGCGCGACGGTGAACGACACGGTATGCCCCGCGCGCTGCGCCACTGTCGCGCGCCAGCGCTGGATGCGCTGGGCCATGGCGTGATTCGGACCCTGCGCGGTGACGAGCGCATCGGCGACGCTCCACCGCGCACCCAGTTCGTCGGTGATCTCGATGCCGTAATTCGGCGTGTAGAGCGCGGATCGGGTGAGCACGCACAGCGCCTCCTGCAGCACACCGCGCAGGCCGTGGCCGAACAATCGCTCCCGCGCCTGCGCGACAACCGATTCGGGCACGGCGTAGCAGTCGGTCGGCGCGCCGAGAAAGGCGAGTGCCGCATCCGCACGGTAGTCGAGCAGGTCGACGGCGAGCAGATCGGTCGCGGCCGCCAGGCGAACACCGTGCGGCCCAGGCCGATTGGCGTAGCCGCCGAATACCGGGCGCACGGCCGGATCGTCGAACTGGCCGCGAATCCAGTGGATCAGCGCGGGGAACTGCCGGACCAGATCGGCGCCGGGACCGCGGGTGATCGGGAAGCGCAGCACCCCGGCGCCCGCGCGGGCGTACTGCGAAAGTTCCTGCCAGCGCCGCTGTCCCGGCAGGTCGACTGCGAGTACCTCTGCGCCCCAGCGCAGCAGCGGACGCAGCGGGCTCAGCGCGGCGGCACCGGCGACGATCACCCGGAAACCGGGTAGCGCCAACCACTCCGGATGGTCGATCACCCGCCCGACGGCGTCGGCGAAACCCGGTTCGACGATGCCGCGCCGCCGCCATTCGATAAGCTCGCGCCGCAGCGAGTCCTCCGCGAGGACGGTGCCGCGATACGGCACCTCCAGTCGAGCAAGCGGTTCGGCGGTGCCATCGACGCGGCCCGTTTCCAGCGCGTCCGTCGCGGGATCGACCACCGTGCCGAGTGCCACGCTGTCCAACGGCGCCACGGAGTATCCGGCCGCGAACCGCAGCAGGGTACGCGCCGCGTGCAAGCCGTCGGCAGCGATACCGGTCGCGGCGGGCGCCGAACTCGCGGCGAGCGCGGTCAGCGCGCGAAAGACGGTGCGGTACCCCGATTGCCAGTTCCGGCAGGTCTCCACTTCTTGGGCGAGGTCGGCGTCGAACCGGCGCACCGCGTCGGCGACGACCGCGGTGGCGAACAGATCACCGGCCCGCTCCGGCGCACAGGACGGAAAGACCAGATCCCACCTACCTACCGTCCCCATGCTCAGTCACACTGCCACGAATGTGGTCCGCGCAACACCGGACGCGGATCGAACCCATAGCGAAGCCGAATAAGACGGTGCCAGGTTTCACACCGCGGTGAGCGCCCGATACACCCTGGCGGCCGCGCGCGGTGGCAGACGCACACTCGCGGAACGTATTTCCTCACTCGCGCAGCGGTGGATGGCGACGGCGTCGGCCACCACCTCGTCCAGCGCGGCCTGACCGATATCGGCCTCGGCGAGATCGAGCACGGTGCGCACCGGAGTGGTCACCAGAAACGACCCGGCCGATTCCACGTCGGCGCCGATCAGCCTGCGCCGCAACACCACAAGCCGCGGCGTCACCGGCGGCCTGCCCGCGCCGATCGACAGGTGCAGGAACCTCGGCCGTAGTCGGCCGATCCCGTGCAACTCGGCCGCGCTCTGATGCGACACCGCGGCGGCGCCATCGAACCAGGCCGCCCACATCGCGAATTCGTCGAGCGGGCCCGCGGGCCATTCGGCCAGCCGCAACACCCCGACACCGGCCCGCGTCACCGTCCCGTCGCCCAGCCCGGCGCGCACCCGCGCCTCGCAGCCGGTACGCAGCACCTGTCTGGTGGTGAAGAATCCGGCATGGCGCCCGGCCAAGCGCCGCAGCACCCGCCACCCAGCCACATCGCCAGCCATGGTCACCAGGCTACGCCCGATCTTTGTGTTCGATGTCACAATCGAAGCCCTCATCGAGCCCACAGAGCGGGCACAGAAAGATGGTGAAGAATCGGCCTATGAGCACACCGCCCCCACCTGCCAGGACGGTCAGTCGCCGCACGCTGGTGATTGCCGTCACCGTGGTCGCGGTACTGCTCGCGACCGTCCTCGTCGCCGGGGAGGCCATCGCCCGGCACACCTATTCCCGTTGCATCAGTTCACAATTCGAGAAGGACATGGGCTCGAAGATCGATGTGCGCTTCGGGTACAAGCCGCTGCTGGTCACCTGGCTCGACGGCAAGGTCTCGCGGGTCTCGGTGGACAGCGAGGGCGGTAAGTTCGGCCCGGCCGTCGGCATGGTCGTGCACGCCACCTTCAACGACATCGAGGGCATCGACGGCACCAAGGGCGTGATCGGCAGTTCCTCGGCCGACGTCACGTGGGACAACGACGGCATCAGGCAGACGCTCGGCGGGCTGGTGAGCGGCGTGCACTCCTCGGCGGGCAGCGGCATGCTGACGCTCGATGTGCTCGGCGGCATCGCCAAACTCCAGGTGAAGCCGCAGGTCACCAATGGCGTCGTGCATGTGGAGACGATGTCGGCGCAATTGCTCGGCATGGGCCTGCCGACCGACCTGGTCTCCGGCATCGTCGACGTGTTCACCCAGAGCCTGCAGAGCTACCCACTCGGCCTGCAGCCCAAGACCATCACAGTCACCGACAACGGCATCGCGGTGAAGCTCGCAGGCGGCCGCACCGAGCTCCCCGCAGCGCAGAACGGAGGCAGCTGCTGACCGGATCCCTACGCCAGAGTGATCAGCGCGGGACAGTCGTCACCTCGTCTTTCCCGCCACACCGGGACCCAGCCCCCGAGCTGGGTCCCGGCGCTGTTCCGCCTCCCCGCGAATTCAGGCCAGACCAAGTGCCGCGAGACCACCGTTGGCGGCCGGCGGTTGCGTAGTGGGCAAGTTGGCCGGTCCCCGGCGAGTTACCCATGCACTCGCGAAATCAGTTGTTCTACTGGGGTTTTGACTACGGGGCAAAGCCGTCCAGCACCGCGCTGGATTTGGAGAGTCCCAAACGTGTTGCGCCAGCGGCGATCAGGGCGGCCGCGGCCTCGGCGGTGCGGATGCCGCCGCTGGCTTTGACGCCGAGGCGGCCGCCGACGGTCCGCGCCATCAGCTCGACCGCGTGCACGCTCGCGCCGCCCGCGGGGTGAAATCCGGTGGAGGTCTTCACGAAATCGGCGCCGGCCCGCTCTGCGACCCGGCACACCTCGACGATCGCGGCATCGGGCAGCGCCGCCGATTCGATGATCACCTTGAGCACCGCGCGGTCGCCCACCGCCTCGCGGACGGTCACGATATCGGCGAGCACCTCGGTGTACGCACCCGCCAGCGCGGCGCCGACATCGATCACCATGTCGACCTCAGCCGCGCCCTGCTCGACCGCGAGCCGCGCCTCGGCGCCCTTGACCAGCGAATGGTGCTTGCCGGAGGGGAATCCGGCGACGGTCGCGACCACCAAACCCGGTGCGCGCACCGGCAACATGGACGGGGATACGCAGATCGCGAGCACCCCGAGCGCGCGTGCCTCGTCCACCAGCGCGGCGACGTCGGCGGGCGTTGCGTCCGGCGCGAGCAGCGTGTGATCGATCATGGCGGCCACTTCGGCCCGGGTCAGCGGCGTGGAATCGGCCATGAGGTCAGAGTCTGGCACACCGGTGGCGAATTCCGTTGCGTGCCTCGGCAGGTTCGCGCACACTCGTAACTGTCGGCGGTCTGTTTTGCGCCGACGCTCTGTAGTAAGCAGAGCTCTGTAGTAAGCCGACGCTCTGTAATAGGCAGAGCTCTGTCAGAGACGCTGTGTACGGGTGGCCACACTTCGTTCGGGAGGAGACGACACCGTGCTGATCCGTCGCGAACGCGCCGACGATGCCGCCGCGATCGCGGAGGTGCATCGCAGTGCGTTCGGCCCGCAGTACGCGGACAGTGACATCGATACCGACGACGACGCCGATCTCGCCGAGCTGACCGGCGAAGCCGACGACGAGGGCGCGGCCGATCCCCCCGAGGTGGATCTGGTGGCCCGCCTGCGCAGCGATCCCGGCTGGATCCCGACGCTGTCGTTCGTCGCGGTGGAGCACGACGCCGTCATCGGCCATGTCTGCCTGACCCGCGCGGCCGTCGGCCCCTTCCCCGTACTCGCGCTCGGCCCCATCGGCGTGCTCGCCGAACATCACGGCACCGGCGTCGGATCGGCGTTGATGCACGCGGCGCTCGGCGCGGCCGACGCGCTCGACGAACCGCTGGTATGCCTGCTCGGGCACCTCGACTACTACCCGCGCTTCGGCTTCGTCCCGGCCGCCCGGCTCGGGATCACCCCGGACGAACCCGCCTGGATCTCCCATTTCCAGGTGCGCCCGCTCACCGCCTACGACCCGCGGATCGTCGGCGAATTCCGCTACGCCGAACCGTTTTACGAGATGTGAGCGATCCCACAGGCCACGTCGCACCCGGTGCGCGCGGCTGCCGTCCGACCCGACCTGGGAGGATGGGCCCATGAGTTCCGCTCCATCCGTTCGAGACGACCGCCGCTTCGTGTTGACCCTCGGCTGCCCGGACCGCCCGGGCATCATCGCCGGGATCACCTCGTTCATCGCCGAGTTCGGCGGGTCGATCGTGGAGGCGGGGTATCACTCTGCGGCGGGACCGTCAGGCCTGGAGGCGGCAGCCCGCGTAACCACGGAAGGCCCGGGAGCGCCGCCATCCAATACAGCTACCGATACCGGGTGGTTCTTCACCCGTCAGGCGATCAAGGCGTCGACGGTGCCGTTCGAGCTGGCGGAACTGCGCGACCGGTTCGCGGGTGTGGCCGCCGAGTTCGGCCCGGAGACCGAATGGCAGCTGCACGACTCGGGCGAGCGGCGCAGGGCCGTGCTGCTGGTCAGCAAGGACGGGCACTGCCTGCACGATCTGCTCGGCCGGGCGGCCAGCGGCGAACTGCCCGCGACCATCGAGGCGGTCATCGGCAACCATCCCGATCTGGCCGGGATGACCGAGGCGCACGGGGTGAAGTTCCACTACGTGCCGTTCCCGAAGGATCCCGCCGAGCGCGGCCCTGCCTTCGAGCAGGTGCGCGAGCTGGTCGACGGGCACGATCCGCACGCGGTGGTGCTTGCCAGGTTCATGCAGGTGCTGCCGGCCGAGCTGTGCGCGCACTGGGCGGGCAAGGCGATCAACATCCACCACAGCTTCCTGCCGTCGTTCGTCGGCGCGCGCCCGTACCACCAGGCCTTCGCGCGCGGCGTGAAGCTGATCGGCGCGACCTGCCACTACGTCACGGCGGAGCTGGACGCGGGCCCGATCATCGAACAGGACGTCAGCCGCATCGACCACGCCGACGACGTGCACGACATGGTCCGTCAGGGCCGCGATATCGAACGCGTCGTGCTCGCCCGCGGCCTGCGCTGGCACCTCGAGGGCCGCGTGCTCGTACACGGCCGCCGCACGGTGGTATTCAGCTAGATACTGTGGCTAACCCGCGATTTCGGCTGGGCGGCGGGTGGATTCGAGGACGCGCGCGAGTACCTCGTTGAACTGCTCGTAGGCCTCGACGTTACCGAGGTGGCCGGTGCGCAGCACCTCGTAGCCCGCGAGAGTGCCTGTCTCGCGCAGCATCTGGGCGATGCGCTGCGAATGGACCTCCGGCGTCAGGTCATCGAGCGAGCCTGCGACGATCGTGGTCGGCACCACCAGGTTTCGCGCGGATTCACCGACGTCCATGTTCGCGAGCAGCACACCGAATCTGGCGCGCACCGGCGCCGGGCACGAGCGGACGATCGCCATGCCGTAGTCGAGGATGTCGCCGGTGGCGTACGCGCTCATGATCTGGCGCGCGAAGATCCAGCGCACCGGCGCCAGCGGCGGGAAGACGATCGGCAGCCCGAGCCCGATGCGGCCGAGGAAGAACGGCAACGGTATGCGCGCCTTGATCAGCGGCAGTGGCCGGTTCACGACCGGGACCACGGTGGTTTCGGCGATCAGCCGGTCGGGCGCGGTGTTGGTCATCAGCACCGCGAGCGCCTGTTTCGCCACCCGATCCGGATAGCGACCGGCCCACGCCTGCAACGTCATTCCACCGAGGCTGTGGCCGACCAGCACCGCGCGCTTACCCGGCGGCAGCGTCGCCGCGAGCACATCGGCCAGATCGTCGGCGAGCAGATCCATGGTCAGCGGGCTCGTGCCGAGCTCGCTGGCGCCGTGCCCGCGCTGGTCGTAGGCGATCACGCGATATTCGCCCGCGAAGGCGTTGATCTGGGCGTTCCAGTATTCGATGCAGCAGGTCCAGCCGTGCACGAGCACGAGCACCGGGCGGTCGGCGGGCCCGTAGGCGTGCACCCGCAGCGCGGTGCGGTCGCGGGTGAGCACCGGGATCACCTCGTGCGGCACGGTCGGCGGGTTCAGCGCGGTGGTCGCGTAGGTACGCGATCGCAGGTTCGCACGGTGGGCGTCGAGGACAGCAAGGACTCGGCCCGGGATGGCCGCGAACGCGGACGGCAAAGAGGCACGCATCGGACACTCCTTTGTGTTACTGCTCGCCACAGTAAACCCGATTCGCGCTGCTTGCTAGTGCAAGCACCCGAAATTGTTATGGAGCATTCCGCGCGTCGGCGCCAAATGTGATGTTCGACAGGGCGCTTACCAGCGCGGACCCCGCTGGATCTCGTCCACCTTCGGCCGCACGTCGGCCAGGTACACACCGGTCGCCACGACCGCGAGCAGCGCGACGAAGCCGAATCCGACCGGCGAGAGGAGCAGCAGCAACAGCGCCACCGCCAGGATCGTCATCCAGATCGGCTTGGTCAGCTTGTCCACCGCCGTGAACGCGTCCGGGCGCTGCCGAACGGCATGGATCAGCGCGAAGATGGTCGCGCCGAGTGCCGCAAGCCACAGGACGAGCAGGATAAGCCCGGTCAATCCGTGCACGAAGTTCACGAGAACCATCATAGAAGCAACGCCCCCGCACACCAGGGGTGCGCGGGGGCGTTGTGAATCGTGCTGTGCCGCATTGGCGGCGCTCCCGGGGCCCTGCGTGGTTACGCAGGCTGCCGCCTCCGGGCCCGTCGCTCGCGCCGCAGGGGTCAGGCCTTCTTGGGCGCGGCCTTCTTCGCGGGCGCCTTCTTGGCAGGTGCCTTCTTGGCGGCGGGAGCGGGCGCGACCTCGCCGTCCGTGGCGGGCTCGGTCTCGGTGGTGACCTCGACGACCTCGGCCTCGACGACCGGCTCGGCGACGACCTCGTCCTCGACCTTCGCCGGACGGCCGAGCAGACCGCTCACCCGATCGGCCGCGTCCTTGTACAGGGTCTCGACGCGCTCGATCTGATCCTCGACCAGGTGGTTGGCGCGCAGCCGCTCGACGGTCTCCTCACCGCGGGTGGCGAGGTCCTCGTACAGGTCGAGCACCTGCTTGTAGTACTTGTCGGCGAGCGCGCGCAGCTCCTCGGGGGTGAACTTCTCGCGCAGCTCGGCGAGGTCCTCCGGCAGCTCCGAGGGCAGCCCGGACAGGCGGGCGCGCAGCGATTCGAACTGCGCCTGCACATCGGCGGGCACGTTGGCGAAGCGCTCGCGCGCCTCCTCGACCCGGGTGGTGCCGGTGCCCGTGCGCTCACGGACCTGGCTGACCACGTCGATCACGGCGGCATAGATGGCATCGCCCGCGCCGACGGTGGCGAGCAGTGGCTTGGTGACGGTGGGGTTCTTTTCGGTCATGGTTCTTGCGTCTCCTGGCGTGACGGAGTTTCGGTTGTGCGCGGAACGTCGCTGTCCCATTCATCCCCCCCTACCTCGCTTCCTCCGTTTTCCCGGCGAAACGATTCATAGATGTCCAGGAGCACCTGCTTCTGCCGTTCGGTGATCCCCGTATCGGCAAGCAGTGCGTCCCGGACCGGACTGTGCGGCCGCTGCTCGAGATAGCCAGCCCGGACGTACAACACCTCCGAGGACACCCGCAGCGCCTTGGCGATCTGCGCGAGTACTTCGGCGGAGGGATTGCGCAATCCACGCTCGATCTGACTGAGGTACGGATTGCTCACCCCCGCCAGGGTGGCGAGTTGACGCAGCGAAACTTGCGCGGCTTCCCGCTGCGCCCTGATGAAACCTCCGATGTCGTGCGCCGCACTTGCGACGCGACCCCCTCGTTCGCCGGCGCCGGCGGATTGCTCCTCCGAACGTCCGGTGTACTCGGCGGAAACCTCGGGCTGGTCTGCCATCACTCACCTTCTGGCGGTTGTACGTGTCCAATTCTAGGGCAGGGTGCTAACTATTGCAAGCAGTCTGCTAGCACCCCCTGGGCAAACATTCAGCGGTCTATCGTTCAGCCACCGAACATCAGATGGGAAATGGTGTAAATCGCCAGGCCCGCGAGCGAACCGACCACGGTGCCGTTGATGCGAATGAATTGCAGATCACGCCCGACCTGCAATTCGATCTTCTTACTCGCTTCCTCGGCATCCCACTTGGCAACCGTATCGGTGACCAGCGTGGTGATCTCCTGTGCGTAGTTCCCCACCAGATACCGCGTGCCACGATCGATCCAACCGTCGACCTTGGCCCGCATCTCGTCGTCGTCGCGCAGCCGCTCGCCGAGCTGCTGCACGTTCTCGGCCACCTTACGGCGCAGCGTGCTGTTGGGGTCGTCGGCCGATTCCAGGATCAGCCGTTTGGCCGCGCGCCAGGTCGCCTCGGCCATTCCGGTGATTTCCTCGCGGCCCATGATCTGCGCCTTGATCCGCTCGGCCTTTTTGATCATCGCGTCGTCGTGCTGCAGATCGTCGGCGAATTCCTCGAGGAACTTGTTGGCGGCGAGCCGCACTTCGTGTTCGGGATTCGAGCGCACCTTCCAGGTGAACTCGACCAGCTCCCGATAGATCTTTTCGGCGAGCAGCACGTTGACGAATTTCGGCGCCCACTGCGGCGCGTCGCGCATGACGATCCGGTCGATCGTCTCCTGGCTGCCGAGCGCCCACTGGTGCGCGCGCTCGGCGAGCATGTCCAGCAGCACCAGCTGCCGGTTGTCCGCGAGAAGTTCGGCGAGCACCCGGCCGATCGGCGGGCCCCACAGCGGTTCGGCGATCCGCTTGACGATGGTGTTGTCGATGATCTGCTCGACATCCTCGTCGCGCAGCACGCCGACCACCGCGCGCAGAATCGTGGAACTCTCCTCGGCCACCCTGGCCGCGTGCCCGGGATCGGCCATCCAGCGCCCGACCCGCCAGGAGATCTGCGCCGAGCTCACCTTCGCCGAAACCACGTCGGGCGCAAGGAAGTTCGTGCCGACGAAGCTGCCGAGGCTGGCGCCGAGCTGGTCCTTCTTCTTCCGGATGATCGCGGTGTGCGGGATGGGCAGGCCGAGCGGGTGGCGGAACAGCGCGGTCACCGCGAACCAGTCGGCGAGCGCGCCGACCATGCCCGCCTCCGACGCGGCGCGCACATAACCGACCCACTCACCACCCGAGCCGCGCGACTCCATCCAGCGGCAGAACAGGTAGATCACCGTCGCCAGTGCCAGCAGCCCGGTGGCCAGCGCCTTCATCCGCACCAGGTCGCGTTTCTTGCCGGTCTCGTCGACGAACGCGGCGAAACCGAGCGGTGCGGGCGAAGCGGCAGTGGCTCGCTCTTCCAGCACCGCTGTGCTTGATTGGCGGCGCTCCCGGGGCCCTACGTGGTCACGCTCCGCTGCCGCCTCCGGGCCCGTCGTTCGCGCCGCAGTGTTGCCGGGGGATTTCTCCATACCCCCATTCTGCTGTGTTCGGCCGCGCGACCGGGGAGCCAGCGCGCCCGATTGTGTGGAACCTGTCGCATCGGGGTCCAAACGCGCGTATCGGGGGTTGCCTGGACCTAAGCTGGGGGCCACACGAAATACCACTTCGAACGAGGGAGCCTGCGCTGTCCACCGAAGACCTTGTCGACATCGGCGAACGCGCCGATCGTCCGTCGGCGGTGCGCGGCGGCCGGATGGACGGCCGCAAGCGCCGGTGGCGTCAGCACAAGATCGACCGCCGCGAGGAATTGGTCGACGGCACCCTTGCCGCGATCCGCACCAGGGGCAGCAGCGCGGGCATGGACGAGATCGCCGCCGAGATCGGCGTCTCCAAAACCGTGCTCTACCGCTACTTCTCCGATAAGAACGACCTGGTCCACGCGACCATGCAGCGGTTCATCGAAACCACGCTGATGCCGAGGGTGTACGAGGCGATCAGCCTGGACGCCGACGAATACCAGCTGGTGCGCTCGGCGCTGGCCGCCTACGTCGGCACGGTGGACGACGATCCCGAGGTCTACCGATTCATCATGGGCAACGGCTCGGCGGACCAGTCCTCGCTCGCCGAATTCGAAAAGCTGTTCGCCGAGGTGGTTTCCGCGGTCATCACCGACCGGGCGGGCGCGCGCGGCATCCAGACCGACGGCGCGCTGCTCTGGTCGTATGTGCTGGTCGGCGGCATCCAGTTGGCCACGCACTGGTGGACGACGAGCAAGACCATGTCGCGCGACGAGGTCCTGGATTACCTGACCATGATGGCGTGGAGCGCGATCGAGGGCATGGCGCGGGCGAACGGTTCGCGCGAGGTGTTCAACGCGCAGCCGCACGTGCTGCCTACTCCCGGGTCAGATAACGCCAACTGATCAATCGCCCGACTTCCGGGCCATACCGGCTGCTAGCTGGGGCGCTTGCTATAGCGCTAGCTGAAGAGCGACGGGCGGGCTCGACTTTGCCGCAACGTTGGCTACTCTGAACCCCGAGCGGCGCGCCGAGTGGTGTGTGTCACCGCCTTCGCGGGGTCGATAGCGGCCCGCGCGGAGGCGCGCACCGCTCCGACCGCTGGTACCAACGGAGGTTCCTCGATGGCGAAGCAAGTGCCGACGTCTCGGCTTGCTCGCGGCACCAAACTGGGTGCCGTCGCTGCTAGCTCGGTGCTGCGGACGCAGCGCGCCCGGCTGTCCATGCGCGGGCGGTCCGAGGCGGTGCGCGCCAAGATGGCCGAGGAGTCGATGATCCGCACCACCGAGCAGGTGGTCATGGTCCTCGGGACCATGAAGGGCGTAGCCATGAAGCTCGGCCAGATGATGTCGGTGCTCGATCTGGATCTGGTGCCCGCCGAACACCGCGAACGCTTCCAGAAGCGGCTCGCCGTGCTGCGCGACTCGGCGCCCTCGGTGTCGTTCGAAGCGATGCGCCAGGTGATCGAGGACGATTTCGGCAGGCCGCTGCACGAGGTGTTCGCCGACTTCGAGCCGGAACCCGTCGCCGCGGCCTCGATCGGCCAGGTGTACCGGGCGCGGCTGCACGACGGCCGCCAGGTCGCGGTGAAGGTGCAGTACCCGGGCATCGACGCGGCCGTGCGCGCGGACCTGAAGAACCTCAACATGTTCCGGCGGGTGCTGCAGTCGGCGATGCCGTGGGTGACCCCCGCGGTGCTCGACGAGCTGCGGCTGAACATGGAAGGCGAACTCGACTACCAGGCCGAGGCGGCGACCCAGCTGCAGATCGCCGAGCTCTACGCCGGGCATCCGTTCATCGTGGTTCCGCGTTCGCTACCCGAGCTCAGCACGACCCGCGTGCTGGTCAGCGAGTACATCGCGGGCCGTGGCTTCAACGAGATCCGCGGGCTCTCGCAGGAGGAGCGCAATCGGGTCGGCGAGATCATCTACCGGTTCTATGTCGGTTCGCTGTTCACCTTCAACGAGTTCTGCGGCGACCCGCATCCCGGCAATGTGCTGCTCGCCGACGACGGCCGCGTCGGCTTCCTCGACTTCGGGCTGTTCAACCGGATGGATCCCGACCACGTGCGGTTCGAGGCGATCTGCCTGCGCGCCGCGGCCGAGGATCGCGCGGAAGACCTGCGGCAGTTGATGATCGAGCGCGGGGTGATCGACTCCCCCGAGGAAATCGGCGCCGAGGAATGCCTGGAGTACGTGCTCGCGGCGTCGGAGTGGTGCCTGGTCGACGAGGAACTGACCATCACCCCCGAGCTGGCCAGCGGCGCGTTCCTGCTCGCGGTCGACCCGAGGGCCAGCGAATTCGCCGGGATGAAGCAGCAGAATCTGCCGCCGGAGCACCTGTTCTCGCGCCGCGCCGATTTCCTCACCTTCGGCATGCTCGGCCAGCTCGAGGTGACCGCGAACTGGCATCTGATCGCGCGCGAATGGCTCTACGACGAGCCGCCGGTCACCGAGCTCGGCGAGGTCCATCACCGGTGGCTCGCCGAAAATCCGCCGCCTGCGCCGAAACCGCGCGGGCGGGCGAAAAAAACGAGTCGGGCCAAGAAGACGACGCGGGCGCGCGACACTGAGCCCGACGCCTGAACGACACTCTCGGGAACGGAAAAGACCATGGCAGACACTCGCGAATTCGATATCGCCCTATTCGGTGCGACCGGCTTCGTCGGCAAACTCACCGCACTGTATTTGGCGGGCGCGGCGCCCGATACCGCGCGGATCGCGCTGGCCGGTCGGTCGCTGGACAAATTGACCGCTGTCCGTGCGGAATTGGGTCCGGCGGCGGCGAATTGGGAACTGGTGGTTGCCGATTCCACCGACCAGCCCTCGATCGATGCGCTGGCGGCGCGGACCAAGGTCGTGGTGACCACCGTCGGCCCGTACCTGCGCTACGGCATGCCGCTGGTCGCGGCGTGCGCCAAGGCGGGCACCCACTACGCCGACCTCACCGGTGAGCCGCTGTTCATCAGGGACGCCATCGACCGGTATCACGAGCAGGCCGTCGAGACCGGCGCGAAGATCGTGAATTCCTGTGGCTACGACTCGATTCCGTCGGATCTGAGCGTGTACCTGCTGTACAAGCGCTCGGTCGAGGACAACACCGGCGAGCTGGAGGACACCACGCTGATCGCCTCGATGAAGGGCGGCGCCAGCGGCGGCACCATCGACTCGGGGCGCGCGATGATGGAGGCCATCGCGGCCGATTCCACCAAGGCTTCGGTACTCGCGCACCCGTATTCGCTGAGCCCGGACAAGACGATGGATCCCGACGTCGGCCGCCAGACCGATCAGGCGCTGATGCGCGCCAGCGCGATTCACCCCGGCCTGGACGGCTGGGTCGCCACCTTCATCATGGGCGCGCACAACACCAAGATCGTGCGCCGGAGCAATGGGCTGCTCGGCTGGGTGTACGGCAAGAACTTCCGCTACCGCGAGGTGATGAGCGCGGGCAAGTCACCGGCCGCGCCGCTGGTCGCCGCGGGCATCGCGGGCGGCATCGTGGCGACGATGGCCGCGGGCGCGGTGCTCTCCCGCGTCTCGGCGGGCCGCAAACTGCTGGACCGGGTGCTGCCCAAGCCGGGCACCGGCCCGGACGAGAAGTCGCGCAACAGTGGCTGGTTCACCATGAAGACCTACGCGCACACCACCTCCGGCGCGAAGTACGTGGCAACCTTCTCCGGCAAGGGCGATCCCGGCTACCAGGCGACCGCGGTACTGCTCGGCGAGAGCGGGCTGTGCCTTGCCTTCGATACCGGCAAGCAGCCCGAACTGGCAGGCATCCTCACCCCGGCGGCAGCCATGGGCGATGCGCTCACCGAGCGCCTGCGTGCCGCGGGCATGACCATCGAGGTCGATCGCGCCTGACACCGGCGGCACGCACGCCGCCGGGTACGACTCCCCAACGACGAGGAGCCCCAATGGAATTGATCGCGCGACTACCCAGCGGCGGCGGGTGGCGGGTACCGACGGCCGAGGCGAGCCGATGAACATCGCCAGGCGCACGATGAACGCGCCCGCGCTGGCCGCGGTGTACGAGCGGGCATGGCGGCCTGCGCTGTTCTATCTGGCCAGCGGGCGCACCACCGCGGCGGACCGGCGCGACGCGGTGCGCACGCTGCGGCTCGGCGGCGCGCAGCGGGTGCTCGATATCGCCTGCGGGCCCGGCAATTTCACGCGATACCTGAGCAATTCGCTCTCGGGTGACGGGTACGCGGTCGGGCTGGACTACTCCGCGCCGATGCTCGCCAGGGCGGTCGCCGACAACGCGGGGCCGCGCGTCGGCTACCTGCGCGGCGACGCGCGGCACCTGCCGTTCGCCGACGGGAGTTTCGACGCGGTGTGCTGTTTCGGCGCGCTGTACCTGATCCCGGATCCGATCGCGGCCACCCGCGAGATGATCCGGGTGCTCGCGCCCGGCGGGCGCATCGCGATCACCACCAGTCACCGCGCGGACACCCCGTTCGGCTACGCCAGCCGCGTCGTCGGCGGCTGGAGCGGGCTGCGGGTCTTCGACAACGACACCTTCCCCCGGCTGTTCGCCGAGGCCGGGCTCGTCGACATCGACCAGCAGGTGCACCGTGTGCTCCAGTACCTGAGCGCCACCCGCCCCGCCTGACGAACCGGTTGCCGCGGGCGCGGGTTGCCGAACGGTAGCCTGCGGACATGGGAACGCCGAGTTCGTTCGTCGCCGATCTGAATGACACGTTCTGGAGCTGGCTGCTGATTCCGCTGGTGATCGCGGCCGGACTGTACTTCACCCTGCGCACGAAAGTGGTGCAGCTGCGGCTGCTCCCGGAGATGTTCCGGGTGGTTGCCGAGAAGAATCCGCCGGATCCGGACGGCACCAAACCGGTGTCGGCGTTCGCGGCGTTCAGCATCTCGGCGGCGGCGCGGGTCGGCACCGGCAATATCGCGGGCGTGGCGACCGCACTCACCCTCGGCGGGCCCGGCTCGGTGTTCTGGATGTGGGCGATGGCCACCGTCGGCGCCGCCTCGGCATTCGTGGAATCGACGCTGGCCCAGCTGTACAAGACGCGCGGCGACGAGCCGGGCACCTTCCGCGGCGGGCCCGCCTACTACATGGAGCGCGGGTTGCGGCGGCGCTGGCAGGGCGCGCTGTTCGCGGTGGTGATCACGGTGACGTTCGGCTTCGTATTCAATGCGGTGCAGGCGAATACGATCGTCAGCACCGGCCGCACCTCGTTCTCGGCGCTGCGCGGTTCCTGGTTCGAGCCGGTGCTCGGGCTGGCGCTGGTGCTGCTGCTCGGCGTGATCATCTTCGGCGGCGTGCACCGCATCGCGCATGTCACCGAGGTGCTGGTGCCCGCGATGGCGATCCTCTACATCCTGCTCGGCATCACGGTGGTGCTGTGCAATATCGGCGATCTGCCCAGGGTGCTCGCCGATATCGTCGGCGGCGCCTTCGGATTCCGCGAGGTCGCGGGCGGAACCGTCGGCGCTGCCATCCAGCACGGCATCCGCCGCGGCATGTTCTCCAACGAGGCCGGCCTCGGCTCCTCACCGAATGCCGGTGCGGCGGCACAGGTTTCGCATCCGGTGAAGCAGGGCCTGGTGCAGGCACTCGGCGTCTTCTTCGACACCATGCTGATCTGTTCGATCACCGCGTTCATCATTCTGACCACCGATCCCGATCTGTCCGAACGCCGCGGCGCCGATCTCACGCAGACCGCACTGCAGACCACGCTCGGCGCCTGGGCGGGGCACGTGCTCACCGCGGTGGTGTTCATGCTGGCGTTCAGCTCGATGATCGGCAACTACTACTACGGCCAGGCCAATATCGAATTCCTCACCGGCCGCCGCTCGGTGCTGCATTCGTTCCGAATCCTGGTGCTGCTCGCCGTCTTCGGCGGCGCGCTCGGTTCGGTCGGCCTCATCTGGAACCTCGCCGACGTCGCCATGGGCGTGATGGCCCTGGTAAACCTGAGTGCCATCATCCCGCTCGGCGTGATCGCCTTCCGCCTGCTCGACGACTACCAGCGCCAGCGCCGCGCGGGCGGCAATCCCGTGTACCGGCACCGGCCCGAGATCGCCGACCCGCGCGGGGTCGAATGCTGGGAATCGGCGACCGCCCGCGTATAGCGGTTGCTCAGTCGGGGTCGTCCGGTGGCGGCGTGGTGGTGAGCGCCAGCATCTTGTGCAGCATCGTCGGATGCAGGACGAATTCGAAATCGCCGTCCGCACCCTCGAAGACGAACGTCAGGTAGTCGTCGCGGTGCTGCGGCGCGCGGCGCACCGCGCAGTGCTCCCCGACGACCACCCAGCTTCCGATGGTCAACTGATCGAACATCGCACCTCCCACCCTCTGGACTATGCCGACCTCGCTACGGGGACTATTCCAGTAACGACGGCGGGTGTCAACGGGGAAAACTGGCTACGACCTGGCGGAATACTCCTGCTGGAGCATCCAGCTGTCGGGCGGGAACACCACCTCGTCGAACTCGAGTACGGCGCCGCTCGCATCGTGCAGGGTCAATTCGTACACCAGGACGGCGGCCGGTTCGGCGAGTCCGAGATGTTCACGCTCCTCGGCGGTGGCCAGCCGCGCGCACACCCGGTCGCGGGCATGCGCGACCCGGTGATCGGTGGCCGATTCGAGATAGCCGATGGGCCCGCCGGTCAGCCGGTCGGCGGCGAGCAGTCGCGGCGCGGTCGCGGCGAAGCTGGCGGGAAACCACGACGTGGCCAGCTCGTGCGAGCTGGATTCGTTGGTGGCCAATCGCTTTCGGCGAATCGCCGCATTGCCCGGCGGCAGCCGCAGCACCTCGGCGACGTAGCCGGGCGGTTCGCTGACGCCGACGTCGAGCATCGTCACCGACGCGTTCTCGGCATAGGCCGAACCGTAACGCTGTGCGCGCCTGTACTTTTCGCGCGCCAACGGAGTGATACTCCGATCGACGACGTAGGTGCCCGACCCGCGGCGGGATTCGACGACTCCCTGCTGCCGCAACAGATTCAGCGCCTTGGCCGCGGTCGGCCGCGCGACCTTCCAACTCGCGGCCAGCTCGCGCTCGGAGGGCACCTCCGCGCCCGCCGCGAGTTCACCCCGCTCGATCTGGTTGCGCAGATACCCGGATATCTGCAGATATTTCGGGACCACTTCTTCGATTTCGGGCACAGGACGCCTTCCGCCGCGGACACCGCCGAATACCCGGGGCAGTGTAACAACGTCCCAGCGTGGGCCTCATCGGGCCACACCGGCCCCTACTCGACGGTAGAGTGCCGGACCATTAGGGCGGTACCGCGAGGACCGAACACAAGGGGGCCTGTCCAGATGACCGTGCCGGAGACCGGGCAGACGAAAGCGCGCGAGCTGTACGCGGCCGCCACCGCGACCGACGGCGACGAGCCGTTCCGGCTGTCCGAGGACGTCGCGGACAAGCTCGCGACCGCCTGCGACAAACTCGTCGACGATCTGCAGAAGGCAAGGCGGACAGGACATCTCGCCACCGAGGTGCGCGGATTTCCCGACCTGCCCACCGGGAACGACCTCGCCGCGGGTTTCGCGGGCAAGGGCAGGCAGCTGCTGGACACCGTGACCGCCTTCCAGCAGACCGCCCTGCTCTACAAGGCCGCCTACCTGGCCGCGGGCCGCAGATTCGCCGACGCCGAGGCCGCGAACAAGGCCGCGTTCGATCTGATCGCGAACACGCAATGGCCGACCCCGCGCTGAGAGCGGCCGCCGACAGCATCCGGTCGGCGCTCGCCGAGAACACCGAATCGGGCAGTGGCGGAACCGATCCCGTATACGCAACAGAGCGCGAACACTTCGACGGCTACACCCATCAGGAGATCTGGGACCGGGTGCACGAGGTCATCGACCCCGAAGCGCTCGGCCGGGCGGCGGATGCGTGGCGGGCCGGCGCGGACGCGATCGGCGAGGCGTTCCAAGCCTTTTCCGATGCGGCCGACCACGAATTCGCCCGCTGGTCCGGCCGCGCCGCCGACGCCGCGCGGCAGGCGACACGCGAATTCGTCGACGCGGGCGGCGCCGCACACGACGTATGCCGCGCGGTACAGCGGCTGATGGAGTTGAATCGCGATGCCGCACAAGCAATTCGGGCAGCCATTCCGCCGCCGGGGCAGTACCGCCCAGCGGACGATCCGGTCGTCGAGACGGTACTCGGCGGGCAACGCAGGATGGATCACGACAGCGCGGCGGCCGCGGCGCAGGCCGATGCGCAGGACACCATGACCTACGTCTACACCCCGACCATGCCCGCCTCCGGCGACCGGGTCCCCCGATTCACGCCCCGCACAACCGATCCCGCGGGCGGCCGATCGTGAAGTGGGTACTCACCCCGGACGAGTTCACCCACGTCTGGGCCAACGAAACGAATCTCGACCGCAGGCCCTACCCGGTCAACCTGGCGCCCTCCGGCACGGTGCGCACCGAAACCGAGTACGCCGCACTGCGTTTGGACCAGCGCTTCGGCAAACAGGCGGATCCGGATCTGGCCGCGGCGCTGATGCTGTGCGCGCGAACCGACGCGACGACCGTCACCGTCTCCGGCAGCCGCGCCCGCCCCGCGCGCAACGGCTCCGGTCCGGCCGACGAGCAGATCCTGGTCTTCGCCGCCGCGGTGCACCATCACGCGGGCATTCTGGTCGCCGCGCCGGACAAGGTGACGGTGCTCATGTGCCATGTGCGCGGCCTCGGCGAGCAGCTGGTGCAGATCATCGGCTCCGCGCGGGCCGGGCGCCTCGGCCCGATGCGCGAACCGCAGGACGCGGTGCTCAGCCCGGATCGCACCGAACCGTTCGTCACCAATGGTTATCGCGGCGCCGCCCGATTCCGGCAGACGCTGCGAAAACCCGTGGACGGCCGTGGCTTCATCACGGTCACCGTGGCGCCGGACAACCCGATGTCGCCGCCGACCAGGCACCGCAGCTGGCTCGATGTCACCGGCGACGGCCGCTATCTGCTCACCACCTCGCACGACCTGATCCTCACCCCGGTCTCCGACGAGGATTTCGCCGCCCAGCTCCTGCGCTTGGCGCAGCTCTAGCCGAGACGCGAACTCAACCCGCTCAGCGCGAGTCTTACGAGCGCCGTTCGCGCCGCGCCGCAGGCGCGGCCATCAAACACTGTGGTAGTCCTGGTAGATGGCGAAACATTGGTCGCGTCCTGCCACCGAGGCGCTGCAGGCCGACGGGCTGCGGATCACCGATCTCGATACCTCGGCGACGCCCGGTTTCAAGGGCGACAAGAAAGCGGGTAAGGAACTGCTGGCCGAGCGCACGCAGGTGCTGTCGGATCTGCAGGAGAAGCTCTACGCCAACGGCCGTTCCGGCGATTCGCGCAGCGTGCTGCTCGTGCTGCAGGGCATGGACACCGCGGGCAAGGGCGGCATCGTCCGGCACGTGATCGGCTCGGTGGATCCGCAGGGCGTCGACCACGCCGCGTTCGGCGTGCCGACCGAGGAGGAGAAGCGCCACCACTATCTGTGGCGCATCCGCAAGCAGCTGCCGCGCGGCGGGCAGCTCGGTGTGTTCGACCGGTCGCACTACGAGGACGTGCTCGTGGTCCGCGTGCACGAGCTCGTTCCCCAGAAGGAGTGGGAACCGCGCTACGACGAGATCAACGCCTTCGAGCGGGAACTGGTGGACGAGGGCACCACGCTGATCAAGGTCGCCATGTTCGTCTCGCTCGACGAGCAGAAGCGCCGCCTGCGCGAGCGCCTGGAACGCCCGGACAAGTATTGGAAGTTCAACCCGGGCGATATCGATGAGCGCGCCTATTGGCCCGCTTATCAGGAGGCCTACCAGGCGATGCTCGACCGCACCTCGACCAAGTACGCGCCCTGGTATGTGCTCCCGTCGGACAACAAGTGGTTCTCCCGGCTGGCCATCACCGAACTGCTCGTCGACGCACTGGAGACGCTCCAGCTCGATTGGCCGCCCGCCAAATTCGACGTGACCGAGCAGCTGCGCAGGCTCGACACCGCCTGAGCGGATCGAGTGGGTGCCCGAAATTTCGGAATCTCTCAGGTTCGGCCAGCATGATGTGGCCGTGGCCGATCACGCCATGGGTCCCTAGTCGGAATTACCATCGTGGCGGCATGGATACCGGCAGGCGAGCGAAAGGCGTGGTGAACGCACGGTGAGCAAGAATCCGGGACGGAAGAAGGATCCGCTGGCGGGGTTGAACAACTCCGACCGCAACCGCAAGATCCTGATCCAGGTACTAGTGGCCGCCGTGCTGGTCGGCCTGGTCGCCGCGATCGGTATCGGCATCGCGGTGAAGAAGGCGCGTAAGGACGCGCCGGGCGCCACCCCGTCCATCGCGGCCAGTTCGGACCCCGCGGGTATTCAGGGCTCCATCACCGACAACGGGGCCATCCGCATCGGTAAGCCCAATGCGAAGGTCACCGTCCGCGTCGTCGCCGACCTGCAGTGCCCCGCGTGCAAGGGCTTCGAATCGGCCAATGCGCAGGTGCTGGAGGACGCGGTGAACAACGGCACCGCCGCCGTCGAATACAACGTGATCGCCTTCCTCGACCGCATGTCGACCACCCAGTACTCCACCCGCGCGTCGAATGCCTCGTACTGCGTGGCCGAGGCGGATCCGACCAAGTACGCCAAGTGGCTCGCGTCGATGTTCGCCCAGCAGCCGCCGGAGGGCGGCGCGGGCCTGACCGACGAGAAGATGGTCGAGATCGCCAAGGCGGCGGGCTATCCGGATTCGGTGGGCTCGTGCATCACCGACGGTAAGTACAACAAGTACATCGCGGCCAAGACCCAGGACGCGCTGAACAGCGGCATCAAGTCGACGCCATCGGTCTTCGTGAACGGCAAGCAGATCGAGTCGAGCCAGGAGATCTTCGGACCCGGCGGCCTCGCACCCGTGATCGCCGCCGCCGCGGCCCAGTGACCGTCACCGCCGCCCCGCCCAGGGCCGCATGGGTGCTGCTGCTCTGCGGCGCGGCCGGTTGGCTCGCCGCGATCGCCCTGACGATCGAGCGCTTCAAACTGCTCACCGATCCCGGCTACACGCCCTCGTGCAGCATCAACCCGATCCTGTCCTGCGGTTCGGTGATGATCACGAAACAGGCTGCCGCCTTCGGCTTTCCGAACCCGATCATCGGCGTCGTCGGCTTCTCCGTCGTGGTCACCCTCGGTGTGCTCGCGGTGGCCGGTGTCGGTCTGCCGCGCTGGATCTGGGGCGGGCTGTGGTTGGGCACGCTGCTCGGCGTGATCTTCATCGGCTGGCTGATCTTCCAGAGCCTGTACCGGATCAACGCGCTGTGCCCGTACTGCATGGTGGTCTGGGCCATCATCACCCCGCTGCTCGCGGTGGTGACCGATCAGCTGTGGGGCAATTCGCGCGGTCCGCTGCGGATACTCGCCGAGTGGCGCTGGACCATCGTCGCGCTGTTCTACGCGGTGGTGCTGCTGCTGGTGTTCCTGCGGTTCCAGGACTACTGGCTGTCGCTGGTCTAGTGCCGCGCTAGTTCGGGGCGCCGAGTGCGAGCACCACCGAAACGATCCGCTGCGCACCGCCCGCTCCGGTGACGCCGAGCCGGACGGTCTCGTCCGGCTTGCGCACGTTGATGGCGGCGCGCAGCGCGCGTGCGGTGGTGATGGCCCTGCCGTCCACCGAGGTGATCACCTCGCCGTCGAGCAGTCCTGCGCTGTGCGCGGGCAGGCCGTAGATCGCCACGTCGATGCGGGCGCCGCTCGGCTTGGCATCGGAGATCAGCACGCCGAGCGTCGCGGTCGGCCCGATGTGCACGTCGTCGGTCGGTGTCCCCGAGCGGATCTGACGCACCACCCGCATGGCCGTATCCATCGGCACCGCATAGCCATTGGGCGCACGGCCGACCTCGCGGGCCGGCTCGCCCGATGCCGCGGTGATCACGCCGACCACCGCGCCGTCCCGGTCGGCGAGCGCGCCGCCGGACTGTCCCGAGGTCACCGGCGCCGCGATCTCCAGCATGCCGGTGAGCGATTTGCGGGTCAGGTCGGCGGAATTCAGCGCGACGATGGTGCTGTTCAGATCGGTGATGGTGCCCGCGATCGCCGTCGGGGTGCCGCCGGTGCCGCCCGCGTTGCCGATCGCCATCACCTCGTCGTGCAGCCGCAGGCCCGCCGAACTGCCGATGTGCGCGGTCACCAGATCCACCGCACCCGCCAGCTCGAGCAGCGCGATATCGGCGGTCGAGTCGTAGCCGAGCACGGTGGCCGGATAGACCTGGCCGTTGCCGACATCGGTGACCGAGACGGTGTCGGCGCCCTTCACCACGTGATGGCTGGTGAGCACCTGCCCGCCCGCGGTGAGCACGATGCCCGAGCCGGCCGCGCCCAGGCCGAACGGCTTGGTGGAGGCGCTGATGTGCACCAGCGCCGGTTCCACGACGGCGGTGACGAGCGCCGGATCCAGCGGCGGCGCGGCGGCCAGCGTCACCGGCGTCTCTGGTGCGCCGCCGCCGAACGGCGGCCAGCCGGGTAGCTCGCCGCGGTAGCCGAGGAAGGCGGCGCCGCCCAGCAGCGCGGCGACAATGGCGATCAGCGCGCGCCTGCCACCGCCTCTACGGTCGTCCATGGCTCTCCCGCTCCGCTCAGGTGTACGAATTCCATTGTGGCCGGAGATCTTCACCGTAGATCGGAAAACCGCACCGCGACGCGGTCACCAGGTTTCGCTGTAGGTCGCCAGATATTGCCGATCGATGGCGTTGAGCACGGTGTGGAACGCGAAATCGGTGCCGAATTCGCCCCATCGCTCGATCGTCGCGCCGAGTACCGGCAGCCCGGTGCTGAAGGTTGTGGTCCAGACGACCTCGGTGCCCTCGGGCACCGGCCGCAGGCGCACGGATCCGCCGTGGTGACGGAAGCCGACGGGGCTCGTCTTGTGCAGCAGGTAGTCCCAGCGCAACGGCCGCTCGAAGGCGACGACCTCCTCCTCCATCCAGACCAGCGGAGCCAGCCGCACCCGGCGCAGCGAGCCGACGCCGTAGCGCTCCCGCGCGCCGTCGCGTAGCTGGTCGACACCCCAGATGCCGGGCAGCGTGGCCAGGCGCGACGAGTCGGCGATCGCCTCGAAGACGTAATCGGCCGGTGCGGCGAGTGCCTGTCGGACAACCAGCGTGCGCAAACGCGGAACCTCCGTATCGAGTGGGTTGCTCGAGGATCAGGAAAGCAGGTTATTCGCGTCGCTGTTGGCAACCGCGCTGATGCGGCGGTAGGCATGTACGCATGAGTACTGTTGCTGCCGCCTACGCCATCTCCGCGCCCGACGGTTCGTTCGAGAAGGTGACCATCGAGCGCCGCGACCTCGGCCCGAACGATGTGCTGATCGACATCAAATACGTGGGCATCTGTCATTCCGACATCCACACCGCGCGCAACGAGTGGAAGGGCACCAGCTACCCGTGCGTGCCGGGTCACGAGATCGCGGGCCTGGTCGCCGCGGTCGGGTCGGCCGTCACCAAGTATCAGGTCGGCGACCGGGTCGGCGTCGGCTGCATGGTCGGCTCCTGCGGCGTCTGCGCGCCATGCCTCGCCGACGAGGAGCAGTACTGCGAGCGCGGCACCGTCTGGACCTACAACAATCCGACCGATCCCGCGCTGCAGGCGGGCGGCTACACCATGGGCGGCTACTCCACCGCGGTGGTGGTGACCGAGAACTTCGTCGTTTCCATTCCGGAGGGCATCGGCCTCGACGTCGCCGCGCCGCTGCTGTGCGCGGGCGTCACGCTGTACTCGCCGCTGCGGCACTGGCAGGCCGGGCCGGGTAAGAAGGTCGCGATCATCGGGATGGGTGGGCTCGGCCACGTCGGCGTGAAGATCGCCGCGGCGATGGGCGCGGAGGTCACCGTGCTCAGCCAGTCGCTGCGCAAGCGCGACGACGGACTGCGCCTGGGCGCCACCCACTATTACGCGACCGGCGACCGGCA
The DNA here is from genome assembly GCF_044547285.1 of Nocardia sp. NPDC052566. Lineage (NCBI taxonomy): Bacteria > Bacillati > Actinomycetota > Actinomycetes > Mycobacteriales > Nocardiaceae > Nocardia > Nocardia sp. NPDC052566. The sequence goes on from NZ_JBIUAF010000008.1 coordinate 377,480, forward strand.
GACCTTCAAGGATCTGCGCGGCCGGTTCGATCTCATCCTCAACACCGTCTCGGCGGATCTGCCGATCGATCACTACCTCAAGCTGCTCGCCCTCGACGGCACCCTGGTGATCCTCGGTCTGCCGGAGAACCCGATGGCCGTCACCGGGCGCAACCTCGCGGCCTACCGTCGCTCGCTGGCCGGCTCGATGATCGGCGGCATCGCGCAGACCCAGGAGATGCTGAACTTCTGCGCCGAGCACGGCATCGGCGCGGAGATCGAACTCATCTCCGCCGACGAGATCGACTCCGCCTACGACCGGGTCATGGCCAGCGACGTGCAGTACCGCTTCGTCATCGACACCTCGACGATGTAGCGGCCCGCCGCCGCGGTGGTGAATTGGCGGCGCTCCCGGGCCCTGCGTGGTTACGCTGCGCTACCGCCTCCGGGCCTGACGCTCGCGCCGCAGTGTTGAATTGGCGGCGCTCCCGGGCCCTGCGTGGTTACGCTGCGCTACCGCCTCCGGGCCTGACGCTCGCGCCGCAGTGTTGAATTGGCGGCGCTCCCGGGCCCTGCGTGGTTACGCTGCGCTACCGCCTCCGGGCCTGACGCTCGCGCCGCAGTGTCGTGGCGCGAATCGGCCGCCGCCTCGGTACGTTTGGCGATGTGGCTGCCGAAGATGACGACACGAAGCCCACCGATGCCGCGGCGGCGACCGATGACACAGCAGCGACCGGCGACGCGGTGGTGACCGCCGAGGTCTCCGCCGGGCCGCCGCCGTGGCTGTTGCGCGCGTTCCTGCTCGCCGCCGCGACGGTGGCCGGGCTGGTCGGCGGGTTCTGGGTGCTGATGCGGCTGCAGGGCCTGCTGACCGTGCTGCTGGTTTCGCTGTTCCTCGCCTTCGCCATCGAACCCGCGGTGAACTGGCTGGCCAGGCGTGGCATGCGGCGCGGCCCGGCGACCGGCCTGGTCTTCCTGGCGCTGACGGTGGTGATCGTCGCGTTCATCTGGACGCTCGGCGCACTGCTCGTCGATCAGGTCACCACCCTGATCGACAACGCGCCCGCCACCGCGGATCAGGCCGTCGACTGGTTCAACCGCACCTTCAAGACGCATCTGGCCGGCACCGATATCGAGAAGTACGCGAAGAACTGGAGCTCGCACCTCGACGGCGTGGCCGACAATGTCTGGGGCACCGCGACCGCGACGGTCGGCGCGGTGTTCCAGGGCCTCGGCGTGCTGCTGTTCACCTACTATTTCGCGGCCGACGGCCCGCGCTTCCGCAATGCCGTCTGCTCGGTGCTGCCGCCGCGCAGTCAGCGACATGTGCTGCGCGCCTGGGATATCGCCGTGGACAAGACCGGCGGCTACATCTATTCACGCGGCCTACTCGCGCTGGCCTCGACCATCGCCCACTATGTCGCGCTGCGGATCATCGACGTGCCATCGGCTTTCGCGCTCGCGCTCTGGGTCGGCGTTGTCTCGCAGTTCATTCCGACGGTCGGCACGTATCTCGCCGGTGCGCTGCCGGTGCTCGTCGCGCTGGTGCACAGCCCGACCGACGCACTGTGGGTGCTGGGCTTCATCCTCGTCTACCAGCAGTTCGAAAACTATGTCCTGCAACCGAGGATCACCGCGACCACGCTGGATATGCATCCGGCCGTCGCGTTCGGCGCCGTACTGGCGGGCGCGGCCCTGCTCGGCGCAACCGGTGCGCTGCTCGCCATTCCGGTCACCGCCACCGTCCAGGCCTTCTCCAGCGCCTACATCCGCCGCTACGAGGTGACGGCGGATGCGGAGTCCACGCCCGCCGATCCGCCCAAGCGAAAGCGGAAATGGACACGGCAGTTGACGATTCGGCTCACCAGAGCACGGAAACCGCCCGCCGAGTAGGCATTACGCGACACGCACGTCCCGCAGCGCCTCGACGAGCGCGAGGGTCACCTTGCCCATCTGGCCGCGGCTGTGTTCGGCGGTGTCGTATTCGACCTGGATGGTGAGCTCGCCACCGACGGTGAAGACGGTCAGCTTGGGCGGCATTCCCGGACCCATCGCGAAGATGTCGTCGCGCACGGCCGTCACGCCCTCGGGCATGGGGTGCGCGGGCATCCTGCCGATATTGGAGATGGCCATGGTCGGCTGGGCGGCGAAGATCGCGGCGGTCAGCTCGTCCCGAACCCGTTGTGCGGCAAGCAGGAACACGCTCGCCTCGTGCCGATCCAGCGCGGCCCGCACGCCCGCCGCGGCCAGCAGGCCGAGCTCGATCGGGTTCGCGTCCTCGCCGACCTCGGCCGGGGTGCCGATACCGGAAGCGCAGTTCAGCATGGTGGATTCCGATAGGCGCGGCACCAGCTCGTAGCGCACGTCCACTGCATGGCCCGCCAACATCGGCAGCGGTCCGGTGACCGGTTCGAGCTGTGCGCGCCATGCCGCGAGCGCGGCGCCGGTGAGCAGGCTGTTGACCGAAAGCCCGTGCGCGCGTGCGGTGGCGACCAGACCGACTGTCTCCTGCTCGGTCAACTCGATGCGCTCCATGCCGAACCGGCCGAGCGGATCGCGGCCGGCGCCGTCGCCGTCCCTGGGGAGCGCGCGCGGGGCAGCTGCCGGATCCATCGCCAGCGCACCGGTACGCACCAGCTCGAGAAACTCCTCGACCTCCGCGTCCGAGGTCACCGCGGCCAGCTGCACATCCACCGCCTCCGGCAGTCGCTGATCCGAATTCGACAGCGGCAGCGGCGCTCCCGCGAGGTGGCCGGTGTAGCGCCGCCACAACTCGTCGAGTAGCGCGAAGGCGGAACGGCCGTCGGCGATGCCGTGGTGGATCACCAGCACGATCCGGTCGTATCCGCCGCCGCGCAGCAGCCGCGCGTGGAATAGGCCATCGCGCCAATTCTGGTGGGAATTCACCAGTTTCATATATTCGGCCGTGCCGCCCTCCCCGATGTGGAGGGCGGGCTCGTATGCATCGTCGCGCTGGAACCACAGCGCGCCGTCGGCGTCGGTCAGCACCCGGCTGCGCAGCAGCGGATGTCCGGCAGCCAGCTCACCGAGCACTCGGCGCAGGATCTCGGCATCGATCGTGCCGCGCACGGTGGTGCCGATGTAGAGCGGCATACCGGCGGTCGGCACGCTCCCCAGCTTGGTGGCGGTGCCGAAGAAGGTGGTCTCGAAGGGGGAAAGAAGGCGTTGCGTGGTCATGACCCCGACCATACACACGTTTCAAACATTTGTAACAGACGAATGTTTGAAACCTATGTCACAAACAGACGTATGCCCGACTGCTACGCTGCGCTACGTGGGAACCCGAGAAGATCTGCTCGCCGCGGCCAAGCAATGCCTGGCCGAGCGCGGTTACGCCCGCACCACCGTGCGTGACATCGTCGCCGCCTCCGGCACCAACCTGGCGGCCATCAACTACCACTTCGGCACCCGCGACAAGCTGCTCAACCAGGCGATGCTCGAATCGACGGCGGCCGCGGTGCAGCAGATACTCGACTCACTGCCCAGTGACGACGCCGGACCCCCGGCCGCGCGACTGGAGACGTTCTGGCGCAAGCTGATCGAGTCGTTCGGCACCGACCGCGCACTGTGGGTGGCCAATGCCGAGAGCCTGGCGCAGGCGATGCACTCCCCCGAGATGCGCGCCGAGATGGGTGGCGCGCAACAGCAGGCGCGCGACGGGCTTTCGGCGATGTTCGGCGATCCCGACAACCAGGTCGGCGCCGTGCTGCAGACGCTGATCGGCGGGCTGCTCATCCAGTGGATCGTCGACCCCGAGCGCGCACCGGCCCCCGAGGATCTCACCGCGGGCCTGCGCGCGCTCACCGGCCTGGTCGCACCGGAGTAACCCGCACTTCAATCATGCAGTGCCGCAACGCCGAACATCAGCGCGGCGCCGGCAAGCGTGTAGACCAGCACCGCGCGCGACGGCTTGCCCGCGTGCGCCTCGGGCAGGATGTCCGAGGTCGCCAGGTACAGCAGGAAACCGGCGAAATAGCCGAGGTAGAGCCCGGCCAGATCCGGCGGCACCCGGATCACCGTGCCGAGCACCGCGCCGAGCACCGGCGCGAGCGCGTCCAGGCCGAGTACGATCAGCGCCCGCTTGCGCGCGTTGCCGTACAGCGTGGGAATGGTGAAAGCGTTGAAACCGTCGGCGAAGTCGTGGCTGATCACCGCGATCGCCACCGCGATGCCCACCGAGGAGCCCGCCTGGAAGCCGATCCCGATGCCGAAACCGTCGAGCATGCTGTGGAATACCAGCCCGGCCGCCGCGAGCAGGCCGACCGATTCCAATCCGTGTGTGTGCGTGCCGTATTCGCCCTCGTGCCCGCGGTGGATCGCGACCTCGCGCTCGAGGATGTGGATGGTGAAGAACCCGACCACCGTGGCGAGCAGCGCCACCGGCACGCCGCACACCGGCGGCGGTGACTGCTCCAGCGCCTCCGGCAGCAGATCGAAGAACACCACCCCGAGCATCACGCCGGCGGCCAGCCCGAGCACCAGCCGCCGGTGATCGCCGACCCGCAGCGCGACCCAGCCGCCGACCAGCGTCGAACACATCGAGACCAGCGCGAGCAATATGGCCATGGGTGTGGGATTTTCGCAGGTCTGCGCGTACATACCCGCACCGGAGCCCTCGGTTCGGCGTGTCGCCGCCCTCGGTCGGCCGACGGCCACGCGCCGACCGCTGTTCGCCCCGCGCACGCCGAACTACCGGCGTATCGTTTTTCGACGATTCAGCATCGAGAAAGGTGTTGGCGCAGGTGCGGTTACAGCCGGGATCGGTGTTCGCGGGGTACACCATCGAGCGACCGCTCGGTGCGGGCGGTATGGGCGTGGTGTATCTGGCGCGGCATCCTCGATTACGGCGGATGGTCGCGCTGAAGGTGCTCAACGACGCGCTCGCGGCCGAACCCGGTGTGCGCGCCCGCTTCGACCGCGAGGCCGAGCTGGCCTCGCGGCTCGATCATCCCAATGTCGTCCCCGTCTACGACCGCAGCGATCCCGGTGACGACGCGCTGTGGCTATCGATGAAGTTCGTCGACGGCGGCGATGCGACGGCGCTGCTCGCCCGCGCGGGCGGCAGGCTGCCCGCCGCGCAGGCGGTGCGCCTGATCACCGATGCCGCACGGGCTTTGGACTACGCGCACCGCAACGACGTGCTCCATCGCGATATCAAACCGGCCAACCTGCTGATCGAACACGGCGGGCAGGACATCGAGCGCGCGCTGCTCACCGATTTCGGTATCGCGCGCACGCTCGACGACACCGTCACGCTGTCCGGTATCACCGCGACGCTCGCCTACACGGCACCGGAGCGGTTCCGCGGTGAACCGGCTGACCACCGCGCCGATATCTACTCGCTCGGCTGCACCCTCTACCAACTCCTCACCGGCCGAACACCCTTCCCGCGCGCCGATCAGGCCGCCGTCGTCGGCGCGCACCTGACGGCGCCGCCGCCGCGCCCGAGCGATACCGAGCCGGGACTGCCGACCCGGCTCGACGACGTGATCGCCGCGGCAATGGCCAAGTCACCCGAGCAGCGGCCGCAGACCTGCGCGGCCCTCGCCGCCGCGGCCGCCGGTGTGCTCGCCGACGCCGCCAGGGAAACCTTTGTCCACCACCCCGTTCCGCCGATGCCATCGCCGTCGCGGACACCGCCGCCGACCAGCGATCCCTCGTTGCGTATCCCGCGTCATCGAGCGAGCTGGGTGCGACGCTCCACCATCCCCGTGACGACGCTGACCGAGCAGGGATCCGGCTGGGCACTCGAATTCAGTCCGGACGGACAGCTACTCGCCGCGGTCGGCCCCGACAACACCGTCGAGCTGTGGCACGTACCGGGCCGCCGCCAGGTCATGACGCTGCGCGGCCATCAGGACCCGGTGGCCGCGCTGGCATTCAGCCCGGACGGCGCCCAACTGGCCACCGGCAGCTGGGATCACACCGCGCAACTCTGGGACCTGCGCAGCGGCCGGTCGTTGAAAACCTTTACCGGCCACACTGATTGGGTACAGGCGGTGGCGTTCAGCCCCGACGGAACGCTGCTGGCCACCGGGAGCAGCGACCGCACCACACGACTCTGGAACGTGCGCACGGGCACGCAGGTCGCGCGCCCCCGATGGGCGGCGCGGATCCGGTGCACGCCATCGCGTTCAGCCGGGACCACGCGGTACTCGCCAGCGGCGGTGTCGGTTTCAGCATCGGACTCTGGCACGTCCCCACGGGGAGATCGGCGGGCAAGCTCACCGGGCTGCACAGCTACGTGAGCGCGATGGATTTCAACCCCAACGGGACGCTGCTGGCCTCCGTCCACTGGGACCACAGCGTCTGGGTGTGGGATGTGCGCACCCGCACGCGCGAGGGCAAACCCTTTGCCGGGCACACCGACTGGGTGCGTTCGGCGGCGTTCTACCTCGACGGCAGCCTGCTCGCCACCGGCGGCGACGACCAGACCGTCCTGCTGTGGGATATGACGACCCACGAACCGGCGCGCCCGCCGCTGACCGGCCATCAGGACTCCGTCCGCGCGGTCGCGTTCAGTCCGGACGGCGCGCTGCTCGCCACCGGCAGCGACGCCGTGCGCCTGTGGAGTGTCGCGTGATCCACGGGTTCTCGGCGGGCACCGGCTCAACGCCGAATTCGCCGAGCCGCTGTGCCTCGTCGTACATCCGCGCCACCCAACAAAAGGCCGCCTTCACCGGAATGCGAAGGCGGCCTTCAGTTTTCGAGTTGCGCGGCGCTACTCGGCCGAGGTCACCCGCCTGCGCAGCCTGCGGGCCGCGGCGACCATATTGCGCAGCGACGGCTCCAGCTGCCAGTAGTGGCGGGTCTTCAGCCCACCGTCCGGATTCGCCCACAACCGGTCCGCCGTCACGGCTTCGGCCGCGGCGGTGAGCAGTGCGTCGAGCTCATCGATATCCGGGATGCGCGCCGAACGACTCTCGTACACACCGGGGCCGACGCCGTGGCTGAGCCCGTTCCCGGAACCGCAGTCCTCCTTGAGCGCCTTGAGCACCCATTCGATGGACCGGGTCGCCACGATCGCGGTGACATCGGCGTCGAGCTCCTCGATCGCCCCGACCACCTCGGCGCGGCCGGAATAGCCGATGTGCGTGTGGATCTGGGTCGCCGGCTCGACGCCGGAGGTGGCCAGCCGGAACGCACCGACCGCCCAGCGCAGGTACTCCGCCCGCCCGGTCGGACGCAGCGGCAGCATCTCCCGGATCGCGGGCTCGTCCACCTGGATGATGGCGATGCCGGCCCGCTCCAGATCGGCGACCTCGTCTCGGATCGCCAGCGCGACCTGATCGGCGGTCTCGTGCAGCGGCTGATCCTGGCGCACGAACGAGCGCGCGATCATCGTCACCGGCCCGGTGACCATGCCCTTGACCGGCTTGTCGGTCAGCGACTGCGCGTAGGTGATCCAGTCCACCGACATGGGCGCGGGCCGCGCCACATCGCCGTAGATGATCGGCGGTCGCACGCAACGGGATCCGTACACCTGCACCCAGCCGAAGTGGGTGGTCGCGAAGCCGTCGAGCAGCTCGGCGAAGTACTGGATCATGTCGTTGCGCTCGTGCTCGCCGTGCACGAGCACGTCGAGACCGATGTCCTCCTGCAGCCGGATCGTGGCCTCGATCTCGGCCTCGATCTTCTTGCGGTACTCCTCGTAGGACAGCCGTCCCTGCCCGAGGTCGTAGCGCGCCTGGCGAATTCGAGTGGTCTGCGGGAACGAGCCGAGCGTGGTGGCGGGCACCGGCGGCAGATTCAGCCTGCGCTGCTGCGCTTCCCGGCGCACCTCGTACGGCTCGCGCTCGCGCATCTGCGGCGTGATCGCGTACACCCGCTGCCGCACCGCGTGCTTCTGCTTGAAGTGCACCTCGGTCGGCCGCTTGCGCCACTTCTCCGACGGACCCTCGGTGAGCGCCTTGGCGAGCGAAACCACCTCGCCCACCTTCTGTTTCGCGAAGGCGAGCCGGTCGGCGACATTGCCCTCGATGTCGTACTCGGCGAGCACGTCATATGGCACATGCAGCAGCGTGGTTCCGGTGGACACCACCAGATCCGGGCACACCTTGGCGATCTCGTTCAGGTACTCCAGCGTCACGTAGCGGTCGGCCCGCCACACGTTGCGGCCGTTGATCACACCGGCATACAGCCGCTTGCGCCGGATGCCCGGCACCGCGGCCAGTTCCTCCGGGGTGATCCGGTAGCTGGCCAAGTCGAGCCCGATGGCCTCGACATTGGTCTGCGCCAGAATGCGCAGCGCCTCACCGAAATCACCGTACTGGCCGGTGACCAGGATGCGCGGGCGCAGCGGCGCCTTCGACAGGCGGTGGTAGGCCTTCTCGAACGCGGCCAGCTCGGCGTCGGTGCGCTCGCTGGTGAACGCGGGCTCGTCCAGCTGCACGCAGGTGGAGCCGCGCTTGGCCAGGATCTCGAACAGCTCCTCGTAGACGGGCAGCAGCTTGTCCAGCAGGCTCATCGTGTCGAACTCGGCCTCGCCGGGCACGTGGCCCGCCTTCGAGAGCAGCAGCAGCGACACCGGTCCGAGCACGACCGGCCTGAGCTCGATGTCCTGCGCCTTGGCCCGATCCCACTCGTCGAGCAGCGCCTCGGGGTGCAGCGAGAATTCGGTGTCGGCGTCGAGTTCGGGCTGGCGGTAGTGGTAGTTGGTGTTGAAGAGCCGGACCAGCTCCAGCGGCGGCAGATCGGGACGACCCCGCGCCATCAGGAAGTAGAAGTCCAGCGGATCCATCACGTCCCGGTACGGCTCGAACCGCTTCGGCACCGCGCCGAACAGCAGCGCGTTGTCGAGCACGTGGTCGTAGAACGAGAAGGTGTTGCCTGGCACCTGGGTCAGTCCGGTCGCGGCCAGCTCGTTGAACTGGCGCTCCTGGATATCGCGACCGACCTCGACGAGGTCCGCGCGGGAGATCGAACCACGCCAATAGGATTCGAGGGCCCGCTTCAGTTCCCGGTGCGACCCCATTCGCGGGTAGCCGAGAATGCTCGACCCGAAACCGTCGCTGACGTTGACCATTACGGGGACTCCCTTTCGATCACCGCCGCGTACGGCGGTCTTCTAGCAGCTTAGGCCGGATACGACGCGGGCCGGGCCGAAGCCCGGCCCGCTGCCGTTCAACGGTTGTACTGGTAGAAACCGGCTCCGGTCTTCTTCCCGAGGAGTCCGGCCTCGACCATCCGCATCAGCAGCGGCGGGGCGGAGTACAGCGGCTCCTTGAATTCGGAGTACATCGAGTCCGCGATCGACTTGACGGTGTCCAGGCCGACCAGGTCGGTCAGCGCCAGCGGGCCCATCGGGTGGGCACAGCCGAGCACCATGGCCTTGTCGACGTCTTCCTTGGTGGCGAAACCGGATTCGACCATCCGGATGGCCGAGAGCAGGTACGGCACCAGCAGCGCGTTCACCACGAAGCCGGAGCGGTCGGCGGAGCGCACGACCTGCTTGCCGAGGATGTCGCTCGCGAAGGCCTCGGCCCGCTTGGACACCGACTCGGTGGTCTTCAGCGTGGTGACCAGCTCGACGAGCGGCAGCACCGGCACCGGGTTGAAGAAGTGCATGCCGACGACCCGCTCGGGGTTGGCGGTGGCCACCGCGATCTTCATGATCGGGATGGACGAGGTGTTGGAGGCCAGCACCGCGTTCGGGTCGGTGACGACCTTGTCGAGCTCGGCGAAGATCGAGGTCTTCACCTCTTCGTTCTCCAGCACGGCCTCGACGACCAGCTGCCGGTCGGCGAAGTCGCCGAGGTCGGAGGTGAAGCGCAGCCGCCATGCGGCCTGCTCGCGCTCCCGCTCGGTGATCTTGCCGCTGGACACCCCGCGGTCCAGCGAGCGCAGGATGCGGGCGCGGCCGGCGGCCGCTAGTTCCCGGGTCTGTTCGTAGACGAGCACGTCGACGTGCGCCCGGGCGCACACCTCCGCGATTCCGGCACCCATCTGTCCGGCGCCGATGATGCCGACGCGCTGAATCTTCTCGCTGCTCACGTCCCGCTCCTGCTGGGTTGGTCTGGCTGAAGGTGGCTTGTGTACCGAAGGGGCAGCTCGGGGATGTGAGCGTGTCCTTCGATGGTCCAAGGTATAGGGATGCCCTCCCCGCTGGGGCTGTTCAGCGGGGAGGGCAGTACACCCCTACTGGCGTAGAGGATGGTCAGCCTGCATTACTGCCGGCGGTGCGACTCAGTGGAACTGGCCCTCTTCGGTGGAGCCCTTCAGCGCCGCCGTCGAGGTGTTCGGGTCGACCGTGGTCGCGATGGTGTCGAAGTAGCCCGCGCCGACCTCACGCTGGTGCTTGACGGCGGTGAAGCCACGCTCGGCGGCGGCCTTGAACTCGCGCTCCTGCAGGTCGACGAAGGCGGTCATGCCCTCGCGGGCGTAGCCGTAGGCCAGGTCGAACATGCCGTAGTTGAGCGAGTGGAAGCCGGCCAGGGTGATGAACTGGAACTTGAAGCCCATCGCGCCGAGCTCACGCTGGAACTTCGCGATGGTCGCGTCGTCCAGGTGCGCCTTCCAGTTGAAGGAGGGCGAGCAGTTGTAGGCCAGCAGCTGGTCCGGGAACTCGCCACGAACGGCCTCGGCGAACTTGCGCGCGACCTCGAGGTCCGGCACGCCGGTCTCCATCCAGATGAGGTCGGAGTAGGGGGCGTAGGCCTTGGCACGCGCGATGCAGGGCTCGATGCCGTTCTTCACGCCGAAGAAGCCCTCGGGGGTGCGGGTGCCGTCCAGGAACTCACGGTCGCGCTCGTCCACATCGGAGGTGATGAGGGTGGCGGCCTCGGCGTCGGTGCGGGCGATGATCACCGAGGGGACGTCGGCGACGTCGGCCGCGAGGCGCGCGGAGGTCAGGGTGCGGATGTGCTGCTGGGTGGGGATCAGCACCTTGCCGCCGAGGTGGCCACACTTCTTCTCGGAGGCCAGCTGGTCCTCCCAGTGCACACCGGCGGCGCCGGCGGCGATCATGGCCTTCTGCAGTTCGTAGGCGTTCAGCGCGCCACCGAAGCCGGCCTCGGCGTCGGCGACGATCGGGGCCAGCCAGTTGCTGACCGAGGTGTCGCCCTCGACCTTGGCGATCTCGTCGGCGCGCAGCAGCGCGTTGTTGATGCGGCGCACGACCGACGGCACCGAGTTGGCCGGGTACAGCGACTGGTCCGGGTAGGTGTGGCCGGACAGGTTCGCGTCACCGGCGACCTGCCAACCGGACAGGTAGATGGCCTTCAGGCCGGCGCGAACCTGCTGCACGGCCTGGTTGCCGGTGAGGGCGCCGAGGGAGTTGATGTAGTCCTCGTTGTTGACGAGATCCCAGAGGATCTCCGAGCCGCGACGAGCCAGGGTCGCCTCTTCGACGACGGTGCCCTGGAGCTTCGACACCTGCTCCGCGGTGTAGTTACGGGTGACGCCCTTCCAGCGCGGGTTGGTGTCCCAATCCTGCTGGATTTCCGCAGCGGTCTTCGGGGTGCCGGTGGTCGACATCTCTGACTCCACTTCTGAGTTGGTCGGTGCGCCCACGGTCGAGTTCGACTCGAACTGCTGGAGCGGCAATTTGCAGGCTTGCTAGGCCCATGGGGTGTACTTCCACACGATGGCACATCCGGAAATGCCGGTCTACCTGTTGCTACTGCAAATCTTGGCTAGGTTTCGACAACCATTTGCTAACTCTGCGAAATTAGCCGGTGAATTGCAACCGTGAAACCTACCGGCTAGTAGCCCTGACGTGCGGTTTTAGGATAACGCTCGTACTGTTTGCCGTTCGTGGTCGATCTTGTGGTGGCGCCACACCGCATTCCCGCTTGTGAGCACCTTCACAAGTCCGGGCGGTCGCTTCCTGTGTGTGCTGGACCACCCAAGGGCGGGCGCCGATCACGATCCGGCAGACTTGGCACCGATCCGCGTCTTGGACGCACGACCGGAAGTCATCGCTCGCGCGCGGCGGATCCACGCATACCGACAGGAGCACCATGCGGAAACTGTGGACCGCCGCGGCCGTCACCCTCGCCTGCGGGGCGAGCCTGCTGAACCTGCCCGCGGCGGGCGCCGATCCGGGCACCGTGGTGTCCACCGCGCCGTTGGCGCAGGTCGCGACGCTGCCGGGCGCGGTGAACGCCACCCGCATCCTGTACTCGTCCACCACCGCGAACGACGCACCGACCACAGCGAGCGCCGCGGTGTACTTCCCGCCGGGCCAGCCGCCCGCGGGCGGCTGGCCCGTGATCGCGTGGGCGCACGGCACCGTCGGGCTCGGCGACAGTTGCGCCTACAGCGTCGGCGGGCCGGGCTCGGTCGAACGCGACTGGGCCTACCTAGGCACCTGGCTGAAGCAGGGCTATGCGATCGTCGCCGCCGATTACGCGGGGCTCGGCACACCCGGCGAGCACCCGTACCTGAACGGAATCGTCGAAGCGCACAATGTCGTTGACGCCGTAAAGGCGGCGACCAGGCAGTATTCGTCGCTTGCGAAGAAGTGGGTTGTCGTCGGGCAGTCACAGGGTGGCGGCGCCGCGGTATTCGCCGCGCGCTACGCCAGCGAATTCGGCGGCCCGGAATTGGATTACCGCGGCGCTGTCGGCACCGGGGTGCCCGCGTATATCGAGGACATTCTGCTTCCGCTCGGACCGCATATGCCGCCGATCAAACTCGGCGCGCACAGCACCGCCTACGTGCTGTACATCCTCAACGGGCTGCGCACCACATTCCCCGAGCTCGATATCGATTCCTACCTCACCGACGCGGGCCGGTCCTGGGTGACGAAGGCGCGCGAGGAATGCCTCACGCCGCTCGGCGACGAACTCAGCGCGGGCGGTGTGATCGTCGGCGATCTGTTCAGCAAGCCGCTGCTGCAGATCCCCGATCTGCGCGGGCTGCTCAGCCGCTACCTTGGCCTGCCCGAATCCGGGTACGACAAGCCGGTTTTCCTCGGCCAGGGCCTGCGCGACACCGACGTGATCACCCCGGAGACGCTGCGTTTCGCGGCGGTGCTGAAGCTGAACGGCCAGCCGGTCACCCTGCACACCTACAACGAGGACCACAGCGGCGCGGTGAACGCGTCGCTGCCGGACTCGCTGCCCTTCGTGCGCGGGCTCTTCGGGTAGCCGTCGTTCAGCGCGGCGGGTGCTCCCGCCGCCAGTGCTCGGCGATATCGATGCGGCGGGTGATCCAGACCTTGTCGTGCGCCTGGATGTGGTCGAGGAAGCGCTCGAGCGCGGCTGTGCGGGCAGGGCGCCCGACGATGCGGCAGTGCAGGCCGATCGAGAGCATCTTCGGACTGCCTTCCGCGCCTTCGCGATACAGCGTGTCGAAGGCGTCGCGCAGGTGGGCGAAGAACTGCTCGCCGGTCGGGAAGCCTGCGGGCGAGGCGAAGCGCATGTCGTTGGTATCGAGGGTGTAGGGCACCACCAGGTGGTCGCGGCCGAGCACGCTGACCCAGTACGGCAGGTCGTCGGCGTAGGAGTCGGCGTCGTAGGCGAAACCGCCGTGTTCGACCACCAATTCGCGGGTGTGCGGGGAATCGCGGCCGGTGTACCAGCCCAGCGGTGCGGCGCCGGTCAGTTCGGTGAGTATGCGCACGGCCTCGGCCATGTGCGCGCGCTCGGTCTCCCGATCGGCGAGCTGATACGACTTCCAGCGCAGGCCGTGGCTGGCGATCTCGTGGCCGAGTTCGCGAAAAGCGGCCACCGCCTCCGGATTTCGCTGCATGGCCCGGGCGACGGCGAAGATGGTGAGCGGCAGGCCGCGGCGCTCGAAGACGCGAAGCACCCGCCACAGTCCGGCCCGTGCACCGTATTCGTAGAGCGATTCCATGCTCATGTGCCGGTTCGGAAAGGCCTCCGCGGGCGTCATTTCCGACAGGAACGTCTCCGAGTGCGGGTCGCCGTCGAGCACATTGTTCTCGCCGCCCTCCTCGTAGTTCAGCACGAACTGCACCGCGATGCGGGCGCCGCCCGGCCAGCGCGGATCGGGCGGTGTCGGGCCGTAGCCGAGGAAATCGCGTGCGGGGCCGGTCATTTCGTCAACTCTCCGTAGAGGCGAAGCCGGGCGAGGCCGCCGTCGGGATAGACGTCGAGGCGCGCCTCGCGCACCGCGTCGGGCACCGTGATCGGGAATCGGTGCCTGGTATCGGGCAGCAGGTCGGTGCGCGGCAACAGCTCCACCTCGGCGCCGTCGGCGGTGCGGCCGGTGAGGCGCGCGGCGCCGGGGCTGTTGCCGAGGAAGTAGGAGGTGTCGATCTCGGCCAGATGGATGCGGCCCAGGCCCGCGAGTTGGATTCGCACCCAATCGTTTCCGTCGTCGCGACGGCGGGCCGTCTCCCAGCCGTCACCCATCCGCCGGGCCAGGCCCGGATAGAGCAGCTGATTCGGCGAGCTGTAGAAGCGGTTGGAGCAGTCGAGAACGAGCGCGCCGTTCTCCAGCGCCGCCAGGTCGACCGGGCCGAGGCCGAGCAGGCGGCGATCGGGGCGGCCCTCACCGTGCACCCGCAGCCTGGCCACACCGCCGTCCGGGTGCATGGTGAGTTTCACGTGCGTCCAGCGGCCGTCGTGCTCGATCGGGAACGGGTTGCGGCTGTCGCCGGTCACCTCGGCGCGGTCGACCAGCGTCACCCAATCATCGTGCTCGGCAATGGATTCGGCGGTCGGGTAGCCGTCGATCTCCAGCGCCGACACCGAGACGGCGGGCGGGAAGTTGCCCTTGAACCACGCGGTGTCCACGACGACGCCGCGGATCACACCCGGCACGCCGAGTCGCACGATCGCGGCATCGTCGCCGGGTTTGCCGCGATGCCTGCGGGTTTCCCAGCCGTCGTAGATCTGCCCCTTGTGGCCGAAGGTCGACGTTTGATAGTCGGCCGGGCCCGGATTGATCAAATTCTCCTTCTCCGCGAAGAATTCGTCGTTGGCCCAGATCACCGAGCCGCCGAGCGGCCGGACGGCCAGATCGGGCAGCAGCGTGAAGTCCTCACTCATAGTGCCTCCTGCGGGATCGGTTCGCGGGCAACGAGGGCGCGCAGCACCGCCGGGGTGAGTTCCGGTGCGAGCGCGGTCAGTTCGCCGGCGGTGCGGGCGCCGCAGTTGAGGCCGCGTAAGACGGTGGCGGCCAAGGCTTCCGCGGTGGCGGGCTCGTCCATCACGCCACCCGAGCGGCGCGCCAGATAGGCCTGCAGGCGCGGCACCGCGACATCGATGGCCCTGCGGAAGAAGTCGTAGGTGGCGAGCCAGCGGGTGATCAGATGGCCGGGATGCATATCCCAGCCCTGGTAGTAGCCGCGCTGCAGCGAGCGGGAGACCAGCCGATGATGGTTGCGCAGCGCGAATTCCGGATCGGTATCGGGCACGATCTGGGTGGAACCGTCGCACACCCACACGCCGGTCTGTGCGGCGGCGACCTGCATGACCGACTTGGCGAAATCCGCGGCGGGGTGGTCGAGCGCTTGATCGGGCGCGGCGACACCGCACGCGGCGGTGTAATCGTATGTGCCGAAATGCAATCCGGCGCAGCGCCCGGCGGCGAGGCGGAGCATCGTCGCGATCGGCGCGGTACCGTCGGCGGCGATGATCGCCTGCGGGCTCTCGATCTGCAGCTCGAAGCGCAGCGTGCCGTCCGCGAGCCCGTGCCCGCGCTCCAGACCCTCGCACAGCGCGACGATGGCCGACACCTGTTGGGCGGCACGGATCTTGGGGACGGTGAAGACGAAGCCCTCGGGCACACCGCCCAGCGATTCCAGCACGAGTTCCAGCGTGCGCAGCGCGCGGCGGCGCTCGGCACCGGCAAGCCCCTTCATCCGGATGCCGTAGCTCGCGGGTCCACCGGCCTTCGCCCAACCGGCCAGCACCGTGCCCGCGGCGGTGGCGGCGGCGTCCTCCTCGTCGTCCGCGCGGAAGCCGTAGCCGTCCTCGAAGTCGATGCGCAGATCCTGGATCGGATCCTGGCCGAGTCGCTGCCAGACGGCGCGCAGCGAATCCGTCCCGTCCAGCTCGGCGAGCAGCGCGTGCTGGGTGTCGAGCAACTCGGTGGCCGCCCTACCCCACTCAGCGGGCGTATCGGCCGTCACCCGGTCGGCGGGCACATACGCGGTGTGGATCGGCTGGGCGCGGCCGTCGCCGCCCGGATAGTTCGCGCGCAGATCGGCGTCGACCGCGTCGAGCATGGCCTCGACGCGCGCACGAACGTTTTCGGGAATCCGCGTCGCGGTCACCGTGGTGCTCCTTCCTGTGCGGTGCGGGAGATACCGCACCCCGGCGGGATTGTGCCGCATCGTGCCGTTTGGATGTTTCTCCAAGCCCGATCCAGGGTCGCGCCTAGCCCGCCTTGGCGACCAGAGCGGCCTGCGCGCGAGCTACCTGGCGCCCCACCTCGGATTCGTCGATCGTTCGCATCGCGTCGTCGGTGACGACCTCGCGGCCGTTGACGATGAGGGCGGCCAGCGGCGGTCGCGCGCCGAGGATCAGTGCGGCCACCGGATCGTCGATGCCCGCGTGGGCGGGGGTGTCGAGGCGCCAGAGGGCGAGGTCGGCCAGCTTGCCCGGTTCGATGGAGCCGAGTTCGGCGTCCCGGCCGAGCACGCGCGCGCCGCCGATGGTCGCCATTGCCAAGGCTTTTCGCGTGGTCAGTGCGCGCGGGCCGCCGTGGGCGCGGGCGAGCAGCAGTGCGTTGCGCGGCTCCTCGAGCATCGAGGACGACTCGTTGCTCGCCGCGCCGTCCACCCCGAGCCCGACCGGGACACCGGCCGCGAGCAGGTCGGCGGTGCGGGCGATACCGGCGCCGATCCGCGCGTTCGAGGTGGGGCAGTGCGCGATTCCGGTCCGCGACGCGGCGATCGAGGCGATGGCCGCGTCGTCGAAGTGGATGCCGTGCGCGTACCAGACGTCGGGGCCGAGCCAGCCGAGCTGCTCCATGTATTGCGCCGGGCTGCACCCGAAGCTCTGCTGGCAGAAGTCCTCTTCGTCGAGCGTCTCGGCCAGGTGGGTATGCAGCCGGACGCCGGATTCGCGTGCCAGCGTCGCCGATTCGCGCAGCAGCTCGGGTGTCACCGAGAACGGCGAGCACGGTGCGAGCGCGATCCGCAGCATCGAGTCGAAGGACGGATCGTGCCAGCGATCGATGGCGTCGGCGCTGGCGGCGAGGATGGCGTCCAGCGATTCGACCACGTCGTCCGGCGGCAGCCCGCCCTTGCTCTTACCGAGATCCATCGAGCCGCGGCAGGGATGGAAGCGCAGCCCGATATCGGCGGCCGCCGCGATCTCGGCGCCGAGCAGGTCGCCGCCCTCGCGCGGGAACACATAGTGGTGGTCCGTGGTGGTGGTACAGCCGCTGCGCGCGAGCGAGGCGAGCCCGCCGGTGGCGGCGACGCGCACCGCGTCCTCGTCGATGCCTGCCCAGATCGGATAGAGCGTGGTCAGCCATTCGAACAGGGTGTGGTCGGGGGCCAGCCCGCGGGTAATCCATTGGTAGAGATGGTGATGCGTGTTCACCAGGCCGGGTGTGAGCAGGCAGCCGGTGCCGTCGATCCGCCGGACCCCTGGGCCGAGATCGGGTGCGGGACCCGCGCCGACCACACCGATCCTGTTGCCGTACAGGAGCACATGCCCGCTGCGGTATTCGGTGCCGTCGGCGTCGACGGTCGCCACCGCACACCCATCGATGATCAGGGTCACTGCTTGCGTGGTCACTGCTCCCATGCCTGTCCCGCCTCGGGCGCGTCCGCGCGGCGCACCGTGGCGTGGATCAGCCCGTACGGCCGGTCGGCGGCGTGGTAGACCTCGCCGTTGTTCTCGATGCCGAATCGGCCGAGGTCGTAGTCGAAGTGGTGTTTGTTCGGCGCGGCGAGCCGGATCTCGGCGAGCACCGGGAAATCCGCCAGCACCGCCTTGCCCATCTCGAACAGCGTCTGCTGCAAGGCTTTCGAATGCTGCGTCGCGAAAGTGCCGACCAGCCTGGCTCGCACGCCCGCGTACACCGCGTCCCAGTCGATGCCTGCGGTATCGGCGAAACGCCACTGTACGGCGAGCGAGGTCGCCAGCATCCGGTCCCTGGTCGGCGCGAGCACCGTGAATTCGTCGGTGAGGAAATCGGCGAATTCGGAGCCGGTCGACTTCAGGATGGTCAGGTCCTTCACGCCGCCGATCACCCAGGCGCGCTGCGCGGATCCCTTGCCCGCCACCGTGACCGCGGCGGTGCGTACCTCAGTCCCCTGCCGCACCCAGGTGTGGTCGTGCTCGATCCCACCGACCTCGACCCGCTCCCACGCGTACTCGTCCACCTCGATCCGCGCGCTGGCGACCGGTTCGATCGCGTCGACGAAATGCCCGGCCAGCGCCAGCGCGTAATCCTCGATGGGTTGCGGCCCAGGCTTTTTCGCGTACGCGTAGGCGGTCTGCTTCTGGGTGTCGGTCGGCAGCACCTTCGACTGATCACCGGAAACATAGGCGTCGGCGAAATCGCCGCGCAGTACCGTCGAGACGTTCACGTCGCGGATCTCGTGGCGCGCACCGTCACGGTATACCCGCACGATCCGGTTCTCGGCCTTGCCGTATCGGTGGTCGGACAGCTCGATCGGCCCGGACAATTCCAGCACTGGCTCAGCTCCCTCGATAGGTGGAGTACGCGAACGGCGACAGCAGCAGCGGTACGTGATAGTGCCGTTCGGCGCCGACGATGAATTCGACCGCGACCTCGGGGTAGAACGTCTCGACCCCGCGTTCGGCGAAGTAGGCGCCGGTATCGAACACCAGCCGGTACGCATCGGGGGCGAGTATGCCGCCGAGCGCGCCGATCCGGCCGTCCGCATCGGTGATGCCGGAGTCGAGCAACCGCGCACCGCGATACAGCCCGACCGCGATGCCCGCGGCGGGCGCACCGCGCACCGCGTCCAGTACGTGCGTGCTGAGGGTGCTCACCCGAGCAACCGGCCCAACCGGATTCGGTTGATCTTCGCCAATTCCGTTCGCATGACGCGCCTTTCGGTCTCGGGATCGTTGTCGAGCCTGGCGGTGAGCAGCTCCAGCAGTTCGGCGCCCGATCTGCCGCTCGCACACACCAGGTAGATGTGCCCGAACCTGGCCTCGTAGGCGCGGTTTCCCGCGGCGAGCGCCGCCTTCACTTCGTCCTCGGCGGTGGCGACGCCCGCCTGCTCGCGGGCCGATGCCGCGGAATCGGCCCGCTCGCCGATGCGCGGGTGCCCGGCCAGCGCCAGGTCGATCTCGGCCTCGGGCAGCCGCGCCACTGCCGCGTCGGCGGCGTCGAACAGCGCTGCGCGGTCCAGGAAAGGCCGCAGCGCCACCAGCGTCGCGGCCCATTCCGGCGAGGCACAGCAGTCGAGCAGGGCATTCGCCGCTTCGGCAGCGGACAGTACGTTCAATCCGTCGATCCCCGCCGCGTCCGCTGTCATCGGACCAGCATCGAATACGCGGGCCCGCCGTGCCACTCGAACAGAGATAGATCACCTTCGGCGTGTCGCGGCGATCGAATCACGCCCCTAACGCTTTTCGGACACCCACTGGCTACCTCGCCGGGCTACCGTCTAGCCATGGCTGCCTCCGACAGCTCCCCCACCGCCGCACCCCCTTGCGCGGGCATCGTGCTCGCCGCGGGCGCGGGCACCCGCTACGGCATGCCGAAAGCGCTGGCCGAAGGCGGTTCCTGGCTGCGCGCCGCGGTCACCGCACTGCGCGACGGCGGCTGCGCGCCGATCATCGTCGTACTCGGCGCCACCGGCCCGGCACCGGACGCCGTCGCGCTGCCCGACGGTGTGCGCGCGGTGTGGGCCGCCGACTGGGCCACCGGCATGGGCGCCTCGCTGCGCGCCGGGCTGCGCGCGGCCGCGGAAACCGCCGCCGAGTACGCCGCGATCATGCCGGTGGATACCCCCGATATCGGCGCCGAGGTGATCGCCAGGGTGCGCGCCGCGGCCATCGCCGCGCCGAGCGGCCTTGCGCGCGCTGTGTTCCAGAACACACCCGGACATCCGGTCGTCATCGAACACCGCCACTGGAGAGCGGTTTGCGCCGTCGCGGTAGGAGATTCGGGCGCCCGCACCTATTTGTCCGGTAGGAACGATATGGTGTGCGTCACGTGCGACGATCTGGCGACGGGAAGCGATCGTGACTACCCGGCCACGACCGCACGGTGATCGGAGCTGAAACCTGATGCGGGACATCGTCGACGACCTACTACGCATGTGGCATTCCGGCCGGACCGGCGGCTTGGCCACCATCGTGCGCACCGTCGGTGCGGCCTCGTTCCCGATCGGCGCGGCGATGCTGGTCGACCCCGACGGCGGGGTGCACGGCTCGATCGGCGGCGGTGGGCTCGACGAGACCGTCTACGAGGCCGCGCTGCAAGCCGTGCGCACCGGCCGCCGGGCGATGCATCGCTACAGCGTGGCAACCGGAATGGAGACGGGTTCGATCGACGGTGACACCGTCGACGTGTTCACCGAGCCGTTCTCCCGCCGGGACTTTCCCGAATTCCCTACGGTCGCAGCCGAAATCGCCGCACACCGGCGGATCACCGTCTTCACCGTCGTGTGGAATTCGGATGTGGACATGATCGGGCAGCACCTGATCACCGACAAGCGCCACCCCACCGAGCTGGTGACGCTGCCGGATTCGGATATCTTCGTCTCCTCCTTCGCGCCGCCGCCGCGGCTGATCATCTTCGGCGCCAACTCCTTCGCCGGTGCGCTGACCGCGCAGGCCAGGATGATCGGCTACCGGGTCACCATCTGCGATCCGCGCCACGAATTCGCCACGCCCAATGCGTTTCCCGGCGCCGAGGTGGTGGTCGACTGGCCGCACCGCTATCTGAACACGTTGTCCTCGGCGGGCGAAATCGACGGCAGCACCGGCATCGTCGTGCTCGGGCACGATCCGAAGTTCGAGATCCCGCTGCTCACCATCGCGCTCCGACTACCCGAGCTGGGCTATCTCGGCGCGATCGGCAACCGTGCGACGCACATCCGCCGCATGGAGGACCTGAAGGCGGGCGGCTTCGACGACGCCACCCTGGCCCGCCTCTACTCGCCCGCCGGACTCGATATCGGCGCGCGGACCCCGTCGGAGACCGCGGTATCGATCATCGGCGAACTGCTCGCCGCCAGGGCGGGCCGGTCGGGGGCGCACCAGTCATACAACGTGTACGCCCAACCGTCCGTCACGGCGAAAGCCCCAGTCGGACTGGGGCTTTGACGCCGCTACCGGCTACTTGAGGCCGGGATTCTCGGCGAACACCTCGCGCAGCACCGACAGGTCGAACAGCTGCTCGGCCTTGATGTCGATCTTGGCGCTGCGCAGCGCCGCGATATTCTGCTCGATCAGCTGATCGGTCATGGTGAGCAGCCCGTTGGCCTTCGAATCCGCGGAGACGACCAGATCGTTCTGCGCCATGGCCTCTTTGGTCTGCTCGGCCAGGTCCAGCTTCTGGTCCTTTCCGTACACCTCGACGGCGAGGCGGGCGGATTCGGCAGGGCTGGCCACCGCGTCCTTCCAACCCTTGATCTCGGCGATCAGGAAGGCCTTGAGCTTGTCGCGCTCCTTATCGATGGTGGACTGCTTGACCGTGAGCGTCTCGGCGACCAGCGGTAGGTTGTAGTCCGCGAAGAGGAAGTTGGTGTTGGCGAATCCCTTGGCGGCCAACGTGATCGGCTCGTTGGTCACATAGCTCACCCAGCCGTCGACCTCGCCGTTGGCCAGCGGGGTCGGATCGAACTGCGCGGGCACCACCGTGACATCGCTCGGCTTCATCCCGTTGGCGGTCAGCAGCGCGTTGAAGATCAGCTGGTTGGTGTCCTGCACGCCGATCTTGCGGCCCTTCATGTCCTGCGGGTTCTTGATCGGCTTGGCCGCCGAGCTGACGATACAGAACGGGTTCTTCTGGTAGGTGGTGCCGATGATCTTCGCGGGCAGTCCCTCGAGCACCGCGGGCGCGGTGGTCTGCGGTGCGGAGAGGCCGAGCCAGACCTTGCCGGTGTCCAGGCCCGCCTCCACCGACGTGCTGGCCGCGCCGCCCGCGATGAGGTTCACCGAGCCGAATCCGGCGTCCTTGAAATACCCCTTCGAGTCGGCGAAGTACTCGCCGGCGAATTCGATGTTCTTCAGCCAGGACAGCTGAATCGCCACGGTGCCGAATTTGGAGCCGTCCGGCGAGGAACCACTCGATGAGCTCTTGTCGTCACCGCCGCACGCGGCAAGCAGGCCGCTGCCGCCGAGTGCGGCGCCGGCCAGCGCGGAGTAACGGAGAAACGATCGGCGGTCCAGGCTCGTCCCGAACGAAGAGCGGTGCACGGGTGTCATGCGCCGAATCTAGGTCGATTTCGTTTCATTTTCTTTGCTTTGAGGTTCCGAGCAGAGATTTGCTCGAATTTCGCCCGGTCAGCGGCCCGCGTCGGGTCCGAAGCGGGCGAGCACCAGGTTCTCGATCACGCCGACGATCGCGTACAGCACCACCGAGACGATCGTGACGATGGCGATCGATGCCCACAGCTTGTTGTACTGGAACGTCGGGATGGCCCGGATCAGGCTGGCGCCCAAACCCGTTCCGCTGCCGAGCCATTCACCGATCAGCGCACCGATCAGCGCACCGGGCACCGAGATACGCGCCGCGGCGAACACCGAGGGCAGCGCGGCGGGCACCGCGACCATGCGCAGCCCCTTCCATCGCGAACCACCGTAGGCCGCAACGAGATCCAGCGCCTGCCTCGGCGCGTTACGGAGGCCCGCCATGATCATCACCAGCGCCGGGAACAGCACGACGATCGCCGCCATCACCGTCACACCGGCCAGCCCGCGGCCGAACACCAGCACGATGATCGGCGTCAGCGCGACCAGCGGCACCGACCGCAGCAGCATCGCCACCGGCATGAACGTCTGCTCGACCGCGGCGAACGAGACGAACAGCGCCGCGATAACCACCGCCGCGCCCATCCCGACGCCGAAGCCGATCGCGGCGTCGCGCAGCGTGATCTGCAGGTCGTCGAGGATCGCCTGCCGCGCGTTCGACGCGCTGGACGAGGTGACCAGGTAATCCCAGATATTGCCCGGCGTCCGACCGATCCGCGGACCGACCTGCGGATACGCCTTCAGGAATATCCACCAGATGCCCAACATCAACAGCAGCGAGATGATCAGCGGGAACAGGAACACCACGATGCGGCGCAGCACGTTCATCTACTTCGCCTCCTGGGCGGTCCACGGCGCCACCACGCGGGCGGCGAGAGCGACGATGGCGTAGCCGAGCCCGGCGAGCGCGGCGGCGGCCAGCGCCATGCCCCAGGTGCGCGGCACGTTGTAGGCGGTCTGCGCGGCGGTCAGCGCGACGCCGATACCGCTGTCGATGCCGCCGAGGTATTCACCGATGATCGCGCCGAGCACCGCCGACGGCGCGGCGATCTTCAACGCCGCGAACGTATTCGGCAGCGCGGAGATCAACTGCACCCGGTACAGCCGCTGCCAGCGCCCGCCGCCGTAGGCGCGGACCAGATCGAGGCTGGTCGCATCCGCCGAGCGCAGCCCGGTGACGGTGCCGACCATGGTGGTGAAGAAGCAGTACATGGCGGCGAGGAACACCGTGGGGGTGCGGCCGCCGAAGACGACCAGGATGATCGGCCCGAGCGCGAGCAGCGGTGTGCAGTAGCTGAGGATGGCCAGCTGGGTGGCCAGCGGTTCGATCGGCGGGATCAGCATGATCAGGATCGCCAGCCCGATCGCCAGTGCGTTGCCCCAGACGAAACCCTTCAGGGCGCCGAGCGCGGTGATGCGGAAGTTCGGGCCGTACAGCGCCCAGCCGTCGGTGTACATGGTGTGCACCACCTGCCACGGGCTCGGAATGGTGCCGCCGGCGACGCCCGCCGCCGCGAGCACCCACCACACCGCGATGAGCCCGACGACGCCGAGCACGCCGCCGATGCGCTTCATGCCTTGCCGCCCTTGTCCGCCGCGACCGCTTGCCCTTCGACACCGCCGGTGCCCGACTTACCGAACAGCAACTCCGAGAGGTAGTCGTGCAGCTTGTGGAACTCCGGGGTGCGCATCATCTCCGGCGTGCGCGGGCGCGGCAGATCGATCTCGACCAGCTCGAGCACCCGCCCCGGCCGCGGGCTCATCACCGCGACCACGTCGGAGAGGAAGACCGCCTCCGCGATGCCGTGCGTGACCATCAGCGTCGTCGCGGGCTTTTCCGTCCAGATGCGCAGCAGCTCGAGGTTCAGCCGCTGCCTGGTCATATCGTCGAGCGCGCCGAACGGCTCGTCGAGCAGCAGCACGGTCGGCTTGACCACCAGCGCACGCGCGATCGAAACCCGTTGGCGCATACCGCCGGACAGCTGTGCGGGCTTGGCCTTCTCGAAGCCGTCCAGCCCGACAAGCCTGATCAGATCGGCGATCTGCGCCGAATCCGGCGTGATGCCCGCGACCTGCAGCGGCAGCTTGATATTGGATTCCACCGTGCGCCACGGCAGCAGCGCCGAATCCTGGAAGGCGATACCGAGTTCATGTTTGCGCCGCAGGTCCGCGGGAGTGTGGCCGTCGATGAACGCCTCGCCCGCCGTCGGATTCTCCAGCCCGGCCAAGATGCGAAGCACCGTCGACTTGCCGCAGCCGGACGGGCCGAGCAGCGACAGGAACGCACCCTGTTCGGTGTGCAGATCGACCGAGTCGAGTGCCCGCACCGTGCGCCTGCCGACTCGGAATGTTTTGGTCAACCCGCTGATGTGGATGCCAGTCCCCCCGGCGCTGCTTTCCGTGCTCATAAAAGTCACCCTAGAAGGGGTCCGTTGCACAGATATTGCGAATCGCCGCACCAGATTGCGCAAGAGTTACGCGCGTCGGCGTTCCCGCAGGTCTTTCGAATCAGGACGAGTCAGGCGGATGAAAGACGGACCACGCCGGGTTCTACTGCAGGTGAACCCCTTCCTCACGCTGCTCGACGCCAAACTGCACATCGCGGGCTCGGAGATCCTGTGGCGCGAAATCATCGGCAACGGGTTCGGTCTCGCCTCCGCGGTGGGCGGCATGCGGCGGCGGGTGTGGGCGTGGCCGATCGGCATCGCGGGGAACGCGCTGCTGTTCACCGTCTTCGTCGGCGGCGTCTTCAATACGCCGCAGCATCTGAACATGGCCGGGCAGGCGGGACGTCAGCTGATGTTCATCGCGGTCAGCGTGTACGGCTGGTGGCAGTGGCAGCGCCACGCCAACGAGACCGGACTCGAGCACCGCGGCGTCGAACCGCGCTGGGCGAGCGCGCGCGAACGCTGGCTGCTCGTCGCCGCGATGCTGGCCGGCACCGCGGGCTTCGCGCAGCTCTTCGATCTGATCGGCTCCTACGGCCCGTGGGCCGAGGCGTGGATCTTCACCGGCTCGATCCTGGCCACCTACGGCATGGCCCGCGGCCTCGCCGAGTTCTGGCTGATCTGGATCGCCGTCGACATCGTCGGCATCCCGCTGCTGCTGAAGGCGGGCTACTACCCGTCGGCCACGCTGTATCTGGTCTACGCGGGGTTCGTGCTGTGGGGCTTCGTGGTGTGGGTCAGGAACCTGCGCGCCACTGAGAGCGCGGCCCACTCCCCGGTCGCCGTCGCGGCCGAACACTAGGCACATTCACTGCGCACGCCCGCCGTGCCAGGCCTATGAAGTGGGATCCGCCATCGGATGTTTGGCGGCGTCGGCGAACAGCTCGCTCAGCGCGGCGGCCACATTCGCGGAACGGTCGAACCGGTAGCCGAGTTCGCGGGCGTGGCCTTCGAACAGGTACCAGGTGGACGAGGTTAGTAGGCGCGCAATGGTTTCCAGCGCGGGCCGATCGGCGCCCTTCGGCGTGCTGAGATATTGGGTCACCACGCCTTCGACCATGCCGACGACGCCGAACACCAGCGGATGGAAGGGGGCGACATCGATGCCGAGTACCGCGGTCCAGGACGAGAACCGCTGCCACAGCATGTCGGCGACGCGGTGCCGGAACGTGGCCATCGCACCGGCGCCCGCATCGGGACCGGGTAGGGAGCCGGTCTGGCCGAATCGATAGAGGTTCGGGTGCTCGTCGGCCCAGCGCACCACCGTGCGCATGACCTCGAGCAGTACCTCTTCCGCGCTCCTGCCCGGATCGAGTACCAGCAGTTCTTCGAATTCGGCGAGATAGCGCTGGAAGATGAACTCACGCGCCTGCGCGTCGAGATCCTCGCGGTTCTCGAACTGGCGGTAGACCACCGAGCGAGCCAACCCGGCGCGCTCGGCGATCTGCTGAATGGATGCCTCGGCGCCGGGCGCGCCCTCCTCGATCAATGCGATGGCGGCCTCGAGAATCGTGGCCTGGCGCGCGGAGTTGTGTTCCTTCCAGCGCTGCCCGCCCGCGCGCCTGCGATGGCTACGCAAGTCGACGGGCGGTTTCACGGCTCCGACTATACGGCGGTGTCGACGGGCTCCAGGTCCGGCAGGAACCGGGGCCGCATCGGCAGCGGGCCGTCCGGGCCGCCGGTGAAGGAGATCTGCCGCCGCACCCGCTGGTCGGATACCGCGTCGAACTCCAGGTGCTGGGCGAAGGTGGCGACCACGAGCGCCGCCTCCATGCTGGCGAATCCCGAGGCGACACACATCCGTTTGCCCGCACCGAACGGAATGGCGGCGCGCTTCTGCTCGCGGTCGAGGTTCTCGGGCAGGAACCGGCTGGGATCGAATTCCTCAGGGCGCTCCCACACCCGCTGATGGTGGTGCAGGCCGTGCAGGATGACCGCGACCGTGGTGCCCGGCTTGATCGGATAGCCGCCGAGCACATCGTGCTCCTTGGCGGTCCTCGCCAATCCGATCACCGGCGGCAGCAGCCGCATGGTCTCGGCGACGACGGCCTGCGTCCACGGCAGCCGGTCGAGATCCGCGGCGGTCGCCGGGCGCGAGCCGAGCACCGAGCGCACCTCGGTGCGTAGCCGCTCGCGCGCCTCGGGATGTTCCGACAGCAGCTGCCAGACCCAGCTCAATGCCGTTGCGGTGGTTTCCATTCCGGCGCCGATGAAGGTCAGCAGCTCGTCGTGGATCTCCTGATCGCTGTAGCGGTACCCCGTCTCGGGATCCTCGGCGTCCATCAGCAGCGCAAGCAGGTTGTCCTTGCGATCGATGCGACCGCTGCGGTGGTCGGCGATCAGGCCGTCCACCACGCGCTCGGCATGGCGCAGATCGCGCATCGCCTTCGGCTCGATCAGCCAGCCGCCGACCCGCATGATCCGCATGGGCAGCCGGGAATTCGCGGCGTCACCGCTGCCGAAGCGCTTGTGCAGCCAGATCGCGACGTGGTGGATCGGGTGGCTGAGGTTGGTCATGAAGCCGCGCCCGAAGAAGCGGAGCAGCCGGGCGAGCACCACCTCCGACATCGGTCCGGTGATATCGGTACCGAACATCGTGCGTGAGGTGATATCCAGTGTGAGCCGGTTCATTTCGGCGCCGACATCGACGATGCCGTCCTGCGCGGCGAGTTCCCCGATCCGCGATACCGCGTCCCGCGCCGCCTCGACCATCACCGGCGCGAAGCCATCGACGTTGCGCTTGCCGAAGATCGGCTGCACCAGCCGCCGATTCCGTTGCCACGTCTCGTCGTTCAGGTCGGTCACCAGTCCGCGGCCGAAAGCGACGGCGAGCATGTCGTATTCGGGGCTCTTCATGTAGCTGCCCTGGTTGGTCACCAGTACCTGCCTGGCCAGCTCGGGGCTGCGCACGATCACGAAGCGCGCGAACGGCACTCGCGCCACGATCACGTCGTCGGGTCCGGGCAGCGCCACCGCGTAGTCCAGCAGGGTGTGATCACGCACCCGCGGCAGGATCTTCAGCGCCAGCCGCCAGGACTGCCACCACCCGACCTGCGTGCCGTGCCAGCGAATGAAGGTCGGCATCCACTTCGGCGGATGCAGCGTGGAATCACCGGGGATATCGACATCGGCCATATCCGGCCCCTTCGTGTCATGTGGGACGTGCCGTCCCATTCACAGTAGTGAGACACCATGACCTGGTCAATAGACAGAAAAGGCCCGCGCGCGAAGACGCCTCGCGCGCGGGCCGTGCCTGTCGATCGTCAGACCACGTCCACGCGGACGCCCGCCGCGCGCATCGCGGCCAGCGCCGCCTTGTCCGCCGCCGAGTCGGTGACGACCACGTCGATCTGCTCGATGGCGCAGATGCGGGCCAGCGCGGTCTTCTCCAGCTTGTCCGCGGTGGCCACCACGATGACGTGATGCGAGCGCCGCACCATCTCGGTGTTCACCCCCGCCTCATCGATATGCCTGCACTGCGCGCCGCCCTCGGCGGAGATCGCGTTGACGCCGAGGATCAGCTCGTCCAGCCGCAATTCGGCGAGCGCGCGCTCGGCCAGCGGCCCGTGCAGCTCATAGGACTCCCTGCGGGCCACCCCACCGAGGCAGATGGTGCGCAGATGCGGGCGGAGCACCATCTCGCCCGCGATATTGAGCGCGTTGGTGACGATGGTCAGCTGATCGTCGGCCGACTTCCCCAGATCGGCCCGCCCGGCCAGCGCCCGCGCCACCGCCGAGGTGGTGGTGCCGCCGTTGAACCCGACCACCGCGCTCGGATCCACCAGCGCCGCCGCATGTTCGGCGATCCGCTGCTTGGCCTCACCGCCCCCAGTCTGCCGGTAGCGGGCGGGCAGGTCATAGGCGACCGAGGTGGCAACGACACCGCCGTGAGTCCTGGTCGCCAACTGTTGTTCGGCGAGCGCGGTGAAGTCACGGCGCACCGTCGCCGGTGAGACGGCCAAGCGCTCGGCGGCCTCCTCCACCGAGAGCCTGCCCGATTCGGCCAGCAATTCCAGCAGCCGGTTCCACCGCTGCGGACGATCTGTAGGCGCGGTCATGTCACACCACCCTGGTCACCCTGACGACCTGGCATTTCTCTACGCACGCGAACAATAGGACCACAGCCACGCCGCCGACCGTAGGGATTCCGCGCCGGTATTGCCAAGCCGTCGCCGACAGCGTCACATTCGTTCAGCGTTCCGGTCGCGACACACCGGCCAGCGGGACGGTGAGGAATGAGGCCGCGCTGCCGGTTCGCTGGATGTCGTACGCGCCGCCGAACAGCGACGGGTAGTCCTTCGGATTGAGGATGTGCGTCGGCAGGTCACCGGAGGCGATGGTGATCTGCAGCCGGTGTCCCGGCTGGAAGACATGGAAGGCGGGGCGCACCTTGACGTTGTATTCGGTCACCTCGCCCGGCACCACCGGCAGCAGCGATTCCCGCGTGCCGGGATGGAACGCGGCTTGCACGCTGCCGTCCTGGGCACGCCAGGTCCTATCTTCGTCGAGCGCACGGTAATTCCCGGCCAGCTGCCCGTCGGTGAGCGCGACGGCGGATCCGTCGGGTGCGATGTCCTGCACGGTGACGCTGAATGCCGATGCGGGCCTGTTGGATACGGCGAACAGGGTGGCGCCGATCGGACCGGCGAGCACGGTCGGCTCGCTGAACGCCTCGCTGGTGTATTGCGGATTCACCAGTACGGGAGGCACATTCGGGTGCGCGGGAAACCGGGCACACGGATCGTCCGCACCGAACATCGAGGCGAGCGTCTCGTACACGCCGGAGAAATTGCGGGAGAACGAGGCGTTGCATATCGTGCCGCCGTTGACCGGCGTGAAGTCGACCCGGTCCGAGCCGACCGGAGCCGTCGGCCGGTCCGGCGAAAGCCGTCCGCCCGCTTCCAGATACAAATTCCTGGCGGGCGCCTCGCGCACCGGGTAGGTCGCGCTCTCGATCACGTTGCCGTCGATATCGATGGCGTGCAGCGGGGTCGGGGTCTCGTCGATCCCGTTGCGGTCGTTCTTCAGCCAGCGATCGAACCAGGCCAGCTGAATGGCGTGCATATCGATATCGGTGTTGCGCTGTACACCGGGCTGGATGTGGAACCAAGGGCCGGTGAGCATTTGGAAGCGGCCGCTGGATTTCGCGTCCGCCGGCATCGGGCCGTTGTGCGAGCGGCCCGCGTAGGCGTTCTGCAGACCGGCGAAGGTGCGCGGAGTGCCGTCCTGCAGCAGGTCGTACTGACCGCTGATCAGGTAGGTCGGAATATCGTTCGCGGCAATGCCTTCGATCACGTTGTCGATCGCGCGCGACTCCCAGTACGGGCCGTTGTAGAGCTTGTCGCCGTCGAGCAGCGCGTTGATGATCGAGGGCCATGTGCCGTCCGGCTGGAGGTGTGCCAGCAGATGGTCGACGAAGACGCTCGCCATCTTGCCCGGCTCGCGATACAGCCCGAGGATCGGATCCAGTTGCGGCAGTGTGGTGATCGGGAAGGCCAGGATCGAGGAGAGGAACGCGATATTCAGGAAGCCGTCGTGGCTGATCAGATCCTGGAACGCGTGATTGCCCGGCATCAGCGGGAACAGCGCCTTGATCGGCGAGCCCGGTTCGAGCACGCCCGCGGTCATCAGCTCGCTCATGCCGAGATACGACAGGCCCCACAGCCCGATCTCACCGGTCGAATTCGGCAGTCCCGCCGCCCATTTCACGAGGCGCTTGGAATCCTCCCGTTCCTGCGGCTGCAACACGCTCCACTGCCCGCCCGACGCGCCGGTGCCGCGAATATCGGCGATCACGCTGATATAGCCGCGCTTGACGAAGTAGTCGCCGTAGCCCGCGGCATCGGAAACCTGCTTCAGCACGTCGATCACACTGGGCAGCGCACCCTCCAGCAGTGGCCCCAGCCCCTCATAGGACACCAACCGCATGAACCCAGCGCTGTCCTTGCCGTAGGACGTCTGGGTCAGCACGATCGGGAACGGCCCCGGCGCGGGCGCACCGGAAGCATCCGTCGGATAGCGGACGTCGGCGCGCAGCACGACGCCGTCCGTCATCGGGATCTCGACGTTCTTGGTCTCGCCGATGCCGTAGCGTTCCGGGCCCGGCCGCCAGTCGTCGGGTAATCCGGTGCGCGCGTTCGCCTTCGGGAAGGCGGCCGGTGGCGCCGGGTCGGCCGTTGCCGTCGGCGCCGCGGCGGCGGCGAACAGGACGGCGACCAGCGCGGTTGCGTGGATCAGGGTGGCGAAGGCGCCGCGGGTCATCTGCATTGCTCACCTACGTGTTTCGATGCCGCGTCTCAGACGGCATATCGGTAAGCGATATTTTCAGATGGTGATCCGGATGTCCACCCCTTGCCGACGTGCGAAAAGTGTGCCTATCGGAAGCTGTCGAATCAGCCCTGGGCGAGCACCGAATTCACGATGACCGCGATCTCCTCGCAGATCTCCTCCGGTGAGATCACCGAATCGGGATGGGTTCGCTGCACCAGCTCCTGCGCCAGCGAGTTCACCGCGCCGAGCACCGCGAGCGCGAACAGGTCGAAACGCCTCGGCTTGATCTCCCCGTTCGCCACCGCCCGCTCGGCCTCGCTGACCACGAGCGCCGACAGCAGGCGCCGCTGCTGGCGCCGCCAATCCTCCACGGCGGCACTGACTCCGACCACTTCGACATAGCAGACCCGCGCTGTCCGGTGATCCTGACAGGTGACCGACAGATAGGCGCGGAAACTCTCGACCACCCGCGTCGACAGCGGTTCGTCCTCGGTCTTCTCCAGCGCCGCCAGCGTCCGCTCGACCGCCCGCGAGGTGGTGCGATTGACCAGCGCGATCAACAATGCCTCACGACTGCCCATATCTTCGTAGAAGCTGCGCGTCGACACATTCGCGACGGCGCACAATCGCTCGATCGAGGTGGCGGCATAACCCTGAGTACCGAATAATTCCAGGGCCGCATCGATCAATCGCGTCTGCCGCTGCGCTACCCGCTGCTCCTTGGACAGCCCGCCATAGCTGCGACCATCCTTGATTTCACCATCCCGCCGTCCCACTGTTCGATGCTACCGCCCGCTCTCGGCGCCACGGAATTCGAGCAATCGGGGCTAGGCGGTGGTGGTAATTGCCCGGGCCGGGCATTCGTGCGCGGCCCGATGGCTGGCGACCAGCGCACGCTGCGGCGGATCGGGGAAAAGCAGCAGCACCTTGCCATCGCCCGGATCGTGATCGAAGACGTCGGGAGCCAGGCGCACGCAGATCCCGGAACCGACGCATTGCCTGCGGTCGACGGAGATGTTCACGGTCGGAGATTAGGTAGTGCCGTTCGGGCCGCACTATCCGGCGAATGCCCCTATTTCGCGGCGAGCCGCGCGAATTCGAGGACTTTGTCGCCCGGGTCACCGGCCCGCCAGGCCAGCAGCACGTGGGTATCCGGCATACCGGTGAAGGGCACGAATGCCACACCGGGATGGGAGAAATGCGCGGGCATGGCGGCGGTGGTGACGAATACGCCGCCGCCACCGGCGACCGTGCTGAGCATTTCCTGTTCGGTGCGGGCGACCGGTCCGCGCCGGATGGGCCTGCCGGTCGGCGTCGCACTCGGCGGCCAGAAGGTGCGCGCGATCTCGGGCGGCACCGAGGACGGGCCGATCACGATCAGATCGGCGAGCTCCTCCAGATCCACCGAGGCGGCCGCGGCCAGCGGATGGGTGCGCGCGATGGCCAATATCCTTGGGAACACCCCCATTTCGGGGCCGACGGTGATGTCGGGCTGCTCCACCGGGGCCAGGCACAGCTGCAGATCCACCTCGGCACGGCGCAGCGGCCCGAACACATCGGTCCACGGCAGCTGCACCAGCGAGACGAGGCAGGCGGGATGCCGCGCCCGGAATCGCGCGATCGGCTGATCGAGGGTGCTGGCATAGGGGCCGAGGAATCCGATGCGCAAGCCCTGCGCCGCATTGCGCGCCTCGGTGATCGCCCGGTGCAGCATGCTGAAGGCGGGCACCACATCCCGCAGCAGCCGCCGGCCGAGTGGCGTGATCTCCACTCTGCGACTGGTGCGCTCGAACAGCCGACCGCCGATCCGGCGTTCCAGCGCACGAAGCAGCTGGCTCACCCGTGGCTGCGTGAGTCCCAAACGCGTTGCGGTGCGGCCGAAATGCAGCTCCTCCGCGAGTGCGACGAAGACTTCCAGTTCGGGCAGCTCGATGCGCTCGTCGTTCAATGGCCACCCTCGCTGTCGATAAGCCGTACTTCTCGATACTGCCGAATTCGCCCGTTGATAGCGCGGTGACCACGGATGATGCTCAACATGTGGACATGAGGCGCCTGGTGGTCGGCATCAGCGGAGCGACCGGCATCGCCTATGGCGTGCGGGTGCTGGAGCTGGCCCGCAAGGCGGGACTGGAAACCCACCTGGTGGTGACCACTGCCGGGCAGCAGACACGGGCCTACGAAACCTCACTCAGCGCACAGGATCTCGCTGAAATGGCGGACGTGGTGTATCGCCCCGCCGAGATCGGCGGGGCGATCGCCTCCGGATCCTTTCGCACCGCAGGGATGATCGTCGCGCCGTGTTCGATCCGCACGCTGTCGGCCGTTGCCTACGCCAACAACGACAATCTGCTCACCCGCGCCGCGGATGTCACGCTCAAAGAACGCAGGCGGCTGGTGCTCATGGTGCGCGAAACACCGTTGACGCTCGCGCATCTGCGGGCCATGACCGCCGTCACCGAGATGGGCGGCGTCGTCATGCCGCCGGTGCCCGCCTTCTATCTCGCGCCCGCCTCCGTCGCCGACATCGTCGAGCACACCGCCGCTCGCGCACTCGACCTGCTCGGCATCGACGTGCCCGACCTGCCCCGCTGGGGCGAATAGACCTTCAGGAGAAGCCTTGCCGCATATCAAGAGCCTGCGCGAGTTCGTCGCCGAACTGAACCGGATCGGGGAGATCCAGCAGATCGACACCGAGGTGGACTGGAACCTCGAGGTCGGCGCGATCATCCGGCGCTCCTACGACCTGCGCGCTCCCGCACCGCTGTTCACCAACCTCACCGGCTACGGCGACAGCGGCTTCCGGCTGCTCGGCGCGCCCGGCGCGCTGTCGGGACCGGAGCATCCGCTGGCCCGCCTGGCGCTCGCGGTCGGCCTGCCCGCCACCGCATCCGGCCAGGAGATCGTCGAGGCGCTGGCCGGAGCGCGTGAAAAGCCCGGCATCCCACCGGTGGTGGTGCATCGCGACGCCGCACCGTGCAAGGAGCACATAGTCATCGGCGACGATATCGACCTGTACGCCTTCCCCACCCCGATCATCCACGGCAATGACGGCGGCCGGTACATCCAGACCTACGGCATGAACATCGTCAAGACGCCGGACGGGTCGTGGACGAACTGGTCCATCAATCGAATGATGATCGCGGGCAAGGACACCCTGGCCTGCCTGATTCCGGCGCCGCAGCACCTGGGCATCATCCGTTCGAAGTGGACCGAGATCGGCGAGCCCATGCCCATCGCGCTGGCTATCGGCGTCGAACCGGGGCTGCCGCTGGTGGGCGGCATGCCGATTCCCGAGGGCGCGGACGAAAGCCATTATCTGGGGGCGTTGTTCGGTGAGGGCATCGAGCTGGTGCCCGCCGAGACGGTGGATCTGCTCGTGCCCGCCACCGCGGAAATCATTGTCGAGGGCCACATCTCGATCGACGAGACGGTCATGGAGGGCCCC
Source organism: Nocardia sp. NPDC052566 (assembly GCF_044547285.1). Lineage (NCBI taxonomy): Bacteria > Bacillati > Actinomycetota > Actinomycetes > Mycobacteriales > Nocardiaceae > Nocardia > Nocardia sp. NPDC052566. Next base: position 411,970 of record NZ_JBIUAF010000008.1, read on the forward strand.
TTCAACGAGTTCCCCGGCTACAACGCCACCGAGGCCTCACCCAAGCAGCTGTTCCGTGTCTCCGCGATCACCTACCGCGACAACGCCATTCAGCCGGTGGTGGCGGCCGGTCCCCCTGTCGAGGAGGACCACACCATCATCGGCGCGACCAGCGCCGCCGAGATACTGCACCAGCTGCGCGGCGCCGGGCTGCCGATGGCCTCGGCCTGGTACAACTTCGAGGCCGCCGTGCACTGGCTCACCCTCGCGGTGCGCGGCGACTGGCATGAAATCACCGGCCTCGCCTCGCACGAGCTGGTCGACCGGATCGCGCGGGTCATCTTCAGCGGGAAGCCCGGGGTGAACGCACCGAAAATCCTGCTCGTCGAGGACGATATCGATATCACGGACCTGAGCCAGGTCGTGTGGGCGTTCGCCACCCGCTCCCATCCCGACGTCGATCGGGGCGAATTCCACTTCCCGCACAGGGTCAGCGATCAGCTCGCCGTCTACCTGTCGCCAGAGGAACAGCACACCTTCATGGCGGGCAAGGTCATCTACAACTGCCTGCTCGCCGACCTGTATCCGCAGGGCCGCCGCCCGGTGAAGGGCAGCTTCGAAAACGGCTGGCCCGTCGAGATTCAGCGGCGCGTGCTCGACAACTGGGAGAAGTACGGCTACCGGTGACCGACCGGGGCCGGAACAAGAGAAAGAGAACACCCATGACCACGACGACCCATGTCGAAGCAGCCATCACGGTGCACAAGTACGAACCGGCCGTCTACGAGGAGCCCGCCGAGGGGCCGGTGCTGAGCCGAATCCACTTGGAAGAGAGCTTCAGTGGCGGCATCGAGGGTGACGGCATCGTCGAATTCCTCCAGGCCGCCGATGCCGACGGCAGCGCGAGCTTCGTCGGCATCGAGCGGGTGACGGGCGCGGTGGACGGCAAGTCGGGCTCATTCCTGTTGCAGGACAACGGCACCGTGGCCGACAACATCGTCAGCGGCGAGTGGTTCGTCGTCCCCGGCTCCGGCACCGGCGAGCTCACCGGCCTGCGCGGCTCCGGCGGCTTCCGCGCCGACCTCGGTGCGGGCGCGCAGGTGTGGCTCGACTACTGGTTCGACTGATGCCTGACGATGCCAAAACCGCACTGGTCACCGGCGCGGCCACCGGCATCGGCCGGTCCATCGCGGAAACCCTTGCCGCGCAGGGGGTGCGGGTGGTGGTCAATCACCCGCACACGCCGGATCCGGCGGACGAGGTGGTCGCCGCGATCGTGGCCGACGGCGGCCGGGCCATTGCCGTCGCGGCCGACGTGCGCGACCGCGACGAGTACACCGCCATGGTCGAGCGGCTGCTCGCCGAGTACGGCCGCTGGGACATCCTGGTCAACAATGCCGCGGTCGCCATCACCAAGCCGTTCCAGGAAGTCACCGACGACGAGTTCGACCTGAGCTTCGCCGTCAACGTCAAGGGCGTCTTCCACGGCATGCAACTGGCCTGGCAGCACATGACCGACGGCGGCCGGATCATCACGATCTCCAGTTCCACCACCGCGCTGATGCTGCCCGGCTACGCCGTCTACGACGCCACCAAAGGCGCGGTCGAACAGTTCACGCACATCCTGTCCAAGGAATTCGGCCCACGCGGCATCACCGTGAACGCGGTGAGCCCCGGAGCCACCGAAACCGAGTCCTACCGAATCGGCAAATCTCCCGAATTCCTGTCCCGTCTCGAGGCCATGAGCGCCTTCGGCCGCCTGGGCCGCCCGAGCGAAATCGCCTCCGTCGTCGCGTTTCTCGCCGGTGACGCGGCGGGTTGGGTGACCGCGCAGAACATCCGGGTGAACGGCGGCACCGCCTGACGGGGCCGCGAGTTCGAGTGGCCGGCGGGCGGCACACGGTTCCGGCAAACCGAGAGGAGTCTCTCCATGGTGTGCCGCGCGCCGGCTTGCTACTTGACGCTGCCCGCCGTAAGGCCTGCGACCAGGCGCTTCTCGATGAGCGCGAACAGGATGACCACCGGGATGATGCCGACGGTCGAGATCGCGAAGACGTACTGCCACGCGGTGTCGTACTGACCGACGAACTTGGTCAGCGCCACCGAAAGCGGCTGATTCTCCGGGGTGGTCAGCACCACCAGGCTGGCGGCGAATTCGTTCCAGCAGGACACCACAACGAAGATCGTCGCGGTGACGATGCCCGGCCACACCAGCGGCAGGCTCACCTTCACCAGGATCTGGAACCGGCTGAGCCCGTCGAGCTGCGCCGCCTCTTCGATCTCCACCGGAACGGAGGCGAAGAAGGAGTGCATGATCCACACCGCGAACGACAGGTTGAACGCCGCGTTCACCAGGATCATCGCCAGCCAGGTGTCGTTGATGCCGAGCACGAAGAACTCCCGGATCAGACCGGTCACCAGCACCGTCGGCTGCAGCATCTGGGTGATCAGCACCAACCCCAGGAAGACCGCCTTACCCGGAAACTTGTGCCGCGCCGTGTAATACGCCGCCGGGATGGCGACGAGCAGCACCAGAATCGTGGCGGCCACCGAGATGATGACGGTGCTGATCAGGTTGAACGGCAGCGGCGTCTCGGTGACGTCCCACATGGTGGCGTAGTTGTCCGGATGCCACTGCTCCGGCAGGTATGTCGGTGGGATGCGCAGGATTTCGGGTTTGCTCTTGAGCGATCCGAGCACCATCACCACGTACGGGATCAGGAACACCGCGGCGATCAGCACGCCGACGGCGGTCATGCCCCACCGGCGCCGCTTGGGCTGCTGTGGGATTCGATCGCCCGTATCGGGCGGCCCCGCGGCGATACCCGTCTCGCGCGCGATGCGTGCGACATCGGCCTGGGTCGTCATGAGTCGACCTCCTGGGTCGGCCGGATCAGCTTCACGTAGACCGCGATGATGACGATGATCAGCACGAAGTTGAACACGCTCATCGCGGCCGCGGTATCGACCTGCTGGTTCTGCCGGATCAGCTTGAACGTGAGCGTGGTCGTGGTGTCCGCGGCGAATCCGGCGATGCTGCCGGTGATCACCTGCAGGATCGGCAGCGAGTTGAACGCGTTGATGATGTTGATGATTGTCGCCACCGCGATCGCCGAACGCAGTTGCGGCAGCGTCAGATACCGGTAGCGCTGCCACGCGCTCGCACCGTCGATCCGGCCCGCCTCCTCGACCTCGGCCGGAATCGCCTGCAGCCCGGCCAGAATCGTGTAGGTGGTGAACGGCACCGAGACGAACACGGCCACCACGATCGCGACGATGAACGCCTGCGTCGGCTGTTTGGTGAAACCGTAACCGCGATCGAGTAATCCGATATCGACGAGCAGCCGGTTGACGATGCCGACGTCGGGATCGAGCAGGTAGTAGAAGATGGTCGTCGTCATCACGACCGATGCCGCCCACGGGATCAGGATCGCCATGCGCACCGCGGTGCGGCCAGGGAAGTCCTTGTTCAGGAACTGCGCCAGGCCTGCCGAGATGACCAGGGTGATGCCGACGACCGCCACCACCCAGACCACCGTGTGCGCGAGCACCGAGCCGAGCTCGGAGATACCGAACAGAGTGCGGAAGTTGTCCAGCCCCGCGGAACCCCGATCCTGCCCATAGGGGCTGAGGTCCCGCGTGCTGGTCCACACCATGTAACCGGCGGGGAAGGCGACGATGGCCGCGATCAGTACCAGGGAAGGCCCGATCCACGGCATCGCCGCCAGTGTGCTTTTGCGCCGCACCCTACTTCGCGGCTTCCTGGATCCGCTGCAACACCTGCGCCGGATCGGCGCCCTGCGCGATGGTGCCCATCTGCTGACGAATGGCGCCTTGCGCCGCAGCCCATTTCGGGTTGTTGCTCGGGTAGAACTTGGCCGAGGGCAGCGTCGGGCCGAACGCCTTGGTCACCGGGTCGTCGGCGAGCTTCGCTGCCGCGCTGTTGGTGATCGGAATGAAGCCCTCGGTGGAGACGAACTTCGCGTAGACGTCGGCGGAGTAGAAGAAGTCGAGGAACTTCTTGATCGTCGCCGCCTTCTTGCCGTCCTTCTTGAACGCCATCAGGTGGTCGGCAACACCCAGGGTGACCGCGTCGCCGGTCTTGGTCGGCGTCGGTGCCGTCGCGTACTGCAGGCTCGGGTTCTTCGTCTTGATCTGGCCGATGGTCGGCGGCAGGCCCTCGATCATGCCGATCTTGCCCTGGATGAAGGCGTTGATCACGTCCTTGCGGTCGGTCGCGCCCGGATTCGGTTGCGTGGCATTGGCATCCGCCAGCGCGCGCATCGCCTGCACACCCTCGAGGTTCTGCGGGGTGTTCACGGTGACCTTGTCGCCATCGGACCAGTTGCCGCCCGCGCCGAAGGTCCAGATCGAGGTCTCGCCCTGGGCTTCCTCGCTGCCGAGCGGCAGGCCGTAGCCGGAGACGCCGTTGCCGAGCGCCTGAATCTTCTTGGCCGCCTCGGTGAGTTCGGCCCAGGTCTTCGGCGGCGCGGCGATACCGGCCTGCGTGAACAGGTCCTTGTTGTAGAACAGCGTGCGCGCCGAGGCGAACAGCGGCAGCCCGAACTGCGTCCCGTTCAGCGACGCGTTCTTCTTGAAGCCGGGCTGGATATCGGAAAGCACGGAGTCGGAAACGATCTCGCTGGCCGGGTAGAGCAGGCCGTCACCGGCGAAGCTGGCGTACGCGTCGATGTTCAGGATGTCGGGCGTGCTCGACTTCGACTGCAGCTTGGTTCGCACCACATCGTTGATCGAGTTCCAGGACTCCACCTGAAGATTCACCGTGACATCCGGGTTCTTCTTCTTGAAGTCGGCAATGATGCCGTCCCACAGCGCCTTTGTGCCGGTGGCACCGTCGCTGTAGACCGGGGCCAGGAAGTTGATCGTGGTGTCGGAATCGGAGGAATCCTTCGACCCGAACCCGCACGACGATGTCGCCAGCACCACGCTGGCGGCTATCGCAACCCCGGCGAGGATGCCGTGGAGTGGTCTTTTCACGAGCACGAACCTTTCAAATATGCACACCCGGCACCATCGGACCGCCGATGATGGAGCGAACGATCGTTTGACCCACAATCTAGACCCAATAGTGATCGTATGTGACTGATTCGCTCGTAAATTTGACATGAACGATCACCGAGCGGATTCTGGTGCTGTGCCGACCTCCGCTCACTCCACTCCAGTGACCCACCTTGCCGCCGAGGTTGCGACCCAGCCCGACGACTGGGCCCGCGCCGAGAAGCTCGCCGCCGAATACCGCGCCCTACTCCCCCAACCGGGCGAGCGGGTAGCCGTAATCGGTTGCGGCACCTCCTTCTTCATGTCCCGAGCCATTTCCGCACTGCGTGAGGGCGCAGGCGCGGGCCTGACCGACCCCTGGCCGGCGAGCCAGGTGCGCTTCGGCCGCGACTACGACCGCTACCTGGTGATCTCCCGCTCCGGCACCACCACCGAGGTGGTCGAGGCCATGCGCCAGATCCCAGCACACATTCCGCGAACCGTCATCTGCAGCAGCCCGGGCACGCCCGTGCTCGACCTCGGCGATCCGATCCTCATCGAAGAGGTCGACGAGGAATCGGTGGTGCAGACCCGCTTCGCCACCACCACGCTGGCCATCCTGCGCTGGCATCTCGGTGAAGACCTGAACCCGGTGATCGCCCAGGCCCGCGCCGTGCTGGCCGAGGATCCGGCCGAATCGCTCGCCGCCGTCCGCTACGCCGAACAGATCAGTTTCGTCGGCATGGACTTCGCCGCCGCCATCGCCGACGAGGCAGGCCTGAAGCTGCGCGAATCCTGCCAGTCCTGGACCGAGGCCTACCCCGCCACCGAATGGCGGCACGGCCCGATCAGCATCGCCGCCCCCGGCCGCGCGGTGTGGGCGTTCGGGCCGCTGGTGCCGAACTTCGCCGCCGACGTCGCCGTCACCGGCGCGCACCTCGAGCACCGCGAGATCGACCCGATGGCCGATCTGGTGCGCGTGCACCAGCTCGCCGTGCTCCGCTCGGCCGACCTCGGCCTCGACCCCGACCACCCGCGCAGCCTGAACCGCTCGGTCGTCCTGGACCAGTGACCTCCGTCCGCGCCGCGCACCGACACGCAGCGACAGGCCCGCTGCCGGGAACTACTGTCGCCTCAATGGGAACGGCAAGACCCGCAGCGGGCACACCACCGTCACCCGGCCCGGACACCACCTCGGGCCGGTCGTTCCAGGCGGCCGGCACCTCGGCCGCCTCGGTATCCGCCGGGTCGACCCCCCACCCATCGGGGTCGATCCGGCAGTCCGCCGATGATCCGCTGCCCGCGGACGCGCTCGTACTCGGCATCGACGTCGGCGGCACCACGATGAAGGGCGAGGTGACCGCCGCCGACGGCACCGTCCTTTCCACCGGGGTGCTCGACACGCCCAAGGGTGAGGCGGCCTTCGACGCGATGGGCGCGCTCGGTGACCAGTTGCTCGCCGAACTGACCGACGACCAGCGGGATCGGGTGGCGCGCGCGTCGGTCATCCTGCCAGGCATCGTCGATACCGCGCGGTCGATCGCGCTGTTCAGCAGCAATGTCGGCTGGCGCGACGTCGCGATCGGCAACCGGTTCAGCGACCGCTGGGGCATGCCGGTGCTGATCGATCACGATGTGACCGTGGCCGGTTGGGCCGAATGGCGTTTCGGCGCGGGGCGCGGCCACGACGACGTCTGCGTCGTCATGATCGGCACCGGGATCAGCGGCACCCTCTCCGTCGGCGGCAGGCTGCTGCGCAGTGAATACGGCCAGGTCGGCGAGTACGGGCACATCCCGGTCCGGTACAGCAACGGATTGCGTTGTCCCTGCGGCAATATCGGCTGCGTCGAAACCGTCGCCTCCGGCGCGTCCATCGCCAGGGCCTACACCCAGCGCACCGGTCGCGATATCAAGGGCGCCGAAGTCGTTTTCGCGCTGCGCGATACCGACACCGACGCCAAGACGGTCATCGGCGACGCGGTGGAGGCGCTGGCCGACGGGCTCATCGGGCTCATCCACTCCGCCTGTCCCAGCTTGATCATCCTCGGTGGCGGCCTCGCCGGTGCGGGCGCCGCGCTCACCGAACCGCTGCACCACGCGATCACCGAGCGGCTGCGCCTGGTGCCGCCGCCCGAGGTCATCGTCGCCGAATTCGGTGCCCGCGCTGGACTGATCGGCGCGGCGCTGTTCGCCCGCCACGGTGCGCTCATATGATCCGGCTCGCACCGGTAACTGTCGCGCCCGCCTGGCCGCGGGCCCGCGTCGGCGGCACGATCACCGGAATCAGGTCGGCAGCACTGTCATTCGACGAGCAGCCGATGCGTACGACAGCCGGTGTCGAGAGGTGTGATCGCGAATGGGTGTAGCCGAGGCGTTCCAGGTGCGCGGTCGAATCGTTTCGGCCGCAGCCGAACTCGACGACGGGGTGGTCACGGTCGATGGGGATCGGATCGTCACCGTGCTATCGCTACCGGAATGGGTTGCGGCCAACGGCTCTTCACCGGTGCCCGAGTTCGCGGGCACGGTATTGCCCGGCCTGGTCGACATCCACAATCACGGCGGGTTCGGGCATCGGTTCGACACGGTCGATGCCGGCGAGGCCAGGGCCGCCGCCGAATTCCATCAGGGGCGCGGATCGACAACGGTGCTCGCCAGCGTGGTCACCGGCGCGGCCGACGATATGGTCGCGCAGGTCGCGATGCTGCGCGAGCTCGCCACCGACGGTGTACTCGGCGGGATCCACGCGGAGGGGCCGTTCCTGGCGGCCGCACGGTGCGGCGCGCAGGACCCGCGCTACCTGCGCGAACCCGATCTGGAGCTGACCGATCGGCTGCTCGATGCCGCGGGCGGGCAGCTGCGGGTCATGACGCTGGCGCCGGAGCTTCCCGGCTATGGCAAAGTCGCGCAGCGGCTCAGCGAGCACGATGTGGTGGTGGCACTGGGACACAGCGACACCGCGTACACGCAATTTCGGGATGCCTTGCGCCCACGTGGATTCGGCGGCCTGGTCACCCATCTCGCCAACGGCATGCCGCCGCTGCATCACCGCCATCCAGGACCGGTCGCGGCCGGATTGGTCGCCGCGGCCGAGGGCGATGCGATCGTCGAGCTGATCGGCGATGGGGTCCATGTCGAATCCGGCTTCGGCGCACTGGTTTTCGCGACGGCGCCGGGGCGGGTCGCGCTCATCACCGATGCGATGCAGGCGGCGGGGATGCCCGACGGCGACTACATTCTCGGTCCGCAGGCGGTCACGGTCACCGACGGCGTCGCCCGAATCGCCAACGGCTCCATCGCCGGTGGCACCAGTACCCTGCTGCAATGCTTGGCCTGGGCTGTCCAGGCCTGCGGCGTGCCGCTGCGGGAGGCGGTGCTCGCGAGCACCGCCATACCCGCGGCGGCCGCCGGACTCGCCGATGTCGGCGATCTGCGGACCGGCCGGTTCGCCGACCTGCTCGTTGTCGATGATGATCTACGGTTGCGCCGAGTACTCAGACGAGGACAGTGGTTGTCGTGATCCTTACCGTGACAATGAACCCCGCGTACGACATGACCTACCGGGTCGAACGCTTCGAACGTGGCCAGGCGCATCGCGTCAGGTCGGTCGAGCAGCGCATCGGCGGCAAGGGCATCAACGTGACCCGGGTGCTGAACCAGCTCGGGAAGTACGCGCGCGCAACGGGTTTCTCCGACCATGCCTTCGCCGCCGCGGCGGAGCTGGAGCTGCCCGTCGATTTCGTGCACGCGCTGCCCTGGGTCCGGCGCACCGTGGTGATCAGCGAATCCGAGGACGGCACCGCGACCGCGCTGTGGGAGCCGGGCGCCCGGATCTCCAATCCACATGCCGCCGAACAACTCGCGGTGCGGGTGGCTGGGCTGCTGCCCGATATCAACGGCCTCGTCGTCTCGGGCTCACTACCCGGCGGCGTCCCCGCGAGCCTGCCCGCCGATATCGCGCGCACCGCCATCGCCGCGGGCGTGCCGACCATCTGCGACGTCGACGGTGAGGCACTTCGCCTCGCCGCGCAGGTGCCCGGCATCGTGCTCATGCCGAACAGCGAAGAGCTGCAACGCCTTACCGGCACCGTAGCGAAGACGGCCGACGACATCGTCGCCTGTACCCGCCCGCTCATCGACCGCGGCATCCGCGCCGTGCTCGCCACCCGCGGCTCCGAGGGTATGGTGGCCGTCACCGCGCACGGCGCGTGGTCCGCGACACTGCCCGAACCGCTGAACGGAAATCCCACCGGCGCAGGCGATTCCGCGACCGCCGCGGTGATCGCCATCCTGTCCGAAGAGGCCGATCCGGACTGGCCCGCCGTACTCACCGATGCCGTGGCCACCTCCGCGGCCGCCGTCGTCATCCCGGTCGCGGGCGAGATCGATCGTGCGATCCGCACTCGGCTACTCCCGACCGTCCACATCGAAAAGCTGGCCGTTCCGCCAGCGTAGGAGATTCACCCATGCCGCTGACGCCTGTTCCCGAGTTGATCGCCGCCGCACGCCCCGGCGGGCTCGGCGCCTTCAATGTGATCACCCTGGAACATGCCGAGGCCATCGCCACCGCTGCGGAATCCGCGAAACGTCCTGTGGTACTGCAAATTTCGGAGAACACCGCGCAGTACCACGGCGCTCTCGCCCCGCTGGCGCTCGCCTGCCTGCGCATCGCCGCGGACAGCACGGCCGCCATCGCCGTGCACCTCGACCACGCCACCTCGGCCGATCTGGTGCGCGCCGCGGTCGACCTCGGCATCCGCTCGGTCATGTACGACGGCTCCACCCTCGACTACACCGCGAACGTCGCCGCCACCGCGGAAATCACCCGCTGGTGCCACGACCGCGGCGTCTTCGTCGAGGCCGAACTCGGCGAGGTCGGCGGCAAGGACGGCGCACACGCGCCGGGCGTGCGCACCGATCCGGACGAGGCCGTCGAATTCGCCACGACCACCGGCGTCGACGCGCTGGCGGTGGCCGTCGGTTCGTCGCACGCCATGCACGCGCGCACCGCCGAACTGGACAATGAGCTGATCGCCCGACTAGCCGCGAAAGTCCCTGTCCCCCTTGTGCTGCACGGCTCGTCCGGGGTGCCCGACACGGGCCTGCGCGCCGCCGTCGAGCACGGTATGACCAAGGTGAACATCGCCACCCGGCTCAATGTGCTCATGTCGGACACCATCCGCGAGATCCTCATCGGCTCCCCCACCGTGGCCGACCCCCGCAAATACCTGAGCCCGGCACGCACCACCATCACCGACGAGGTCGAGCGCTTCCTTCTCCTGCTTGCCCCCTGACCCGCGTCAATCTTGATCGACGCCGCGGGCGGCCAGGATTTGCCGCCATTTGTCCATGGCTTGCCGGAAGGCGTCGCTGACGAGATCGAGCAGTTCGGCGGAGGACTCGAAGCGGGCCCCCGCGGGCGTCGCCGCGCCGAGAACCGCTGCGGAGCGCCGCGATTCGGCCGCAAGCGCCTGGGTCATCTGCAGTCCCGCGAGCAGGTTCCGCAGCCATATCCCGTCGTCGATGACGTAGCGCTCGCGGCGTTCGCCGGGTAGCCGTTCGCGTTGCAGCATGCCCTGTTGCTCCAGGAATGCGACGGCGTGCGAGATCGACGCGGGGCTGACCCGCAACCGCGCGACCAGCTCGGCGGCGGTGAGCGCGCCGGCGTCGGCGATGTGCAGGCAGGCGAGCACTCTGGCCTCCATCCGCGGCAGGCCCTGCTGAACGAGTAGTGCGGTAAAGGATTCGGTGATGTCCTGGACCGCTCGGGGGTCGCGACCGTAGCCGACATCGGGGAGCGACGGCACGGGCGGTGGAGTCTGCTTCTGCCTGCGCGCGCGGTGGCGCGTGTCCTGCTGCGCGGCCTCCGCGCGATAGCCGTCGGGGCCGCCGTTGCGGGTGACCTCGCGCATGATCGTCGAGGCGGGGCGCTCGAGACGGCGGCCGATCTCCGCGTATCCGAGCCCCTCGGCCAGGCCGGCGGCGATGCGCTCGCGGTCCTCGTCGGTGAGTCTGCCTCCTGGCATCTGCGCTGGTCTCCTCGTGTCGACATGCGCGGAGCCTCGCGCCCGCACCGTTGCCCAGTATGCATTCAGACGATGCCCATTGCAAAGAAGTGGAGGCTTACCGCCTTTGCGTTCACTGTCATTGTCATTGCAAAGCATGGCCATAAGCCTTATTGACCTGTCGAAACAACCCAGCTTTGCGTGTTGACGATTCTATGAACGCAATGTACCTTTGCAGAAGTTCAGAGATTCCCGAACACAAGGGAGCCTCACAGACCAGACAGGGAGAACCTCATGAGCGCCACCTCGAACACCACCGCCGCATGGACCGGCATGGTCGAGATCGACGACACCGCACTGGCCGTCACCGACACCGGCGGCAACGGCCCCGCGATCGTCTACCTGAACGGCTCCTACGCCGATACCTCGCACTGGCGGAAGCTGATCACCGAACTCGGCCCGAGCTACCGGCACATCACCTTCGACGAGCGGGCGCGCGGCAAGTCGAAGAAGTCGGCGGACTACTCCTTCGAGGCGTGCCTGCGCGACATCGACGCCGTGCTCGCGGCGCGCGGTGTCGAGCGGCCGATCCTGGTCGGCTGGTCCTACGGCGCGCTACTGGCCGTGCACTGGGCCGACCGCAACCCCGACCGGATCGCCGCGGTCGTCTCCGTCGACGGCGCCATGCCCTACGGCATCACCGGCGAGGAAAGCCGCGACCGCATCCGGAAACTGTTCCGCCGCACGAGGTTCTTCATGCCCATCGCCCGCCCGCTCGGCCTGGCCGCACGGATGAGCGCCGACCAGCACGCCGAAGTCAACATCGAAGCCAACGAACTGCACGCCGCGCTCGCGCCGGTCCTGCACCGCGCGACCTACCCGGTGCGGTACGCCCTGGCCACCGGCGCCAACTTCGGTGCGCAGGAGGAGGAAATGGCAGCCGTGCGCGCTTCACTCGACCCGGTCCTGGCCACCAACCCCAACATCCGGATCGGCGTCAGGGTCCCCAGCAACCACTCCCACATCCTGCGCAAGGACTTCCGCGCCGTCGCCGACGTCGTCCGCGAAACCGTGGCAGCCCACGGCCGGTAAGAGCCGAACCCGTATCCCCCAACCGATTTCAAGGAGAACAACCATGTCCATCACCCTCGCCACCCAGGACAAGTCCACCCTGCGCACGGCTGCCTACGGCGCGGTCTCGCTGGTGGCGGCCGCCGGTGACAAGCCAGGCAAGGCCGCCACCGCAGGCACGATCGCCCTCACCTCCGCGACCGGTCTCGTCGGGTACGTCCTCGCCGAAAGGTCGACGGGCGTAAAGCTCGTCGGCAAATCCGTCGCCGAGCTCGCCGACCAGGTATTCCCCGCCCTGACCGCAGCCGTGGCCCTGCTCGGGGAGCAGGCGCCGGCGGAGGCCGACAACTTCCGCAACACCGTGCTCGTCGCCATCGACGCCGCACAGATTCACCAATCCACCCCTGCCATGGTCGAAATGGCACGCAAGATCACCGCGGCACTCGACGCCGCGTGATCGAATGCCGACCCGCGCAGCCGTAGCTCGTCACGGGGTCCGTCACGGATCCCGTGACGCGGCAGGGCAATCAGGCGTCGGTGAAGGTTCCCGCGCGCACACCGGCCAGGAATGTCGACCATTCGGGCCGGCTGAACGCGAGGATCGGACGGACCTCGCCCTGCTGCTTGGTGTCGCGCACCAGGACGTGTCCCTCGTCGAATTTCACTTCGACACAGGCCATTTCGGCGGAGGAGTACGACGACTTGAACCAGCCGGCGGAGTCGGATTCGGCAGAGCTCACAGACTGGATTCTAGCCGAGCGGCGGTCTCATCGATCAGCCCGAGCGTTTCTTCGCGGCCGAGCGCCGATTCGACACCGCGATGGTGGACGAACCCCAGATCGCGCACCTTGGACTCCTTCTTGCTCGGACCGTCCACCAGCAGCTGGCCGAATACCGATGTTTCGATCCACCCCAGCGTCGGCAGCCGCGGACTGGCGAAGTCGAGCAGATGAAAGGTGGTGCCGCCCAAGATGTTCGACGCCGCGAAGGGGATGACGCGCAGATCGACATTGTCGGGATGGGATCGGACGACCTCGGCCAGATGGCACAACTGCCGATGCAACACACCGGGACCGCCGAACTGCTGGGTCAACACGGCTTCACTGATCACCGCGATGAACTCGACGCGGTCATCACCGTCCAACCGTTCCTGGCGGCGCCTGCGCACCTCTACCCGCTGCGCAACCTCCTTCGCGGGGATGACCGCCGCCGCGGCCTCCATCAGTGCCCGGCTGTACTCCTCGCTTTGCAGCAACCCCGGCATGAAGATGCCCTCGTAGGTTCGGATCGACCGCGCGCCCCACTCCATGCCGTAGTACCTGAGCAATTCGTCACCGAACAGCGCGGTGTAGCCGCTCCACCAGCCACGCCCCTTGGCCTCGTCCCGCAGCGCGTGCAACTCGTCGCGCTCCGCGTCACCGAGATCGAGCACCTCGAGTAACTCGTCGAGTTTGTCCTTGGGCAACAGGTTTCGCTCATTTTCGATGTGCGACCAGTAGGCGGGTGATACATCCAGAACCCTGGTGAGCGAGGCGGAGCCGATGCCGAGCTCCAGGCGTCGCTGCCGCAATCGGCGCGCGAGCTCCCAGCGTGCGACCGCAGGTGACAAGCCCATGGCGGGCATCCTACTTCTTAATTTCGGCCAAATGCTGAGGCCTAGATTGACTTGTATAGTCTACAAATCTAGGGTCGTTGGTGTCATGCATCACAGCCGGAGAGTTCTCCAGCCGGCCCCGCCCGCCGGGAACCAGGGGGTTTACATGGCAGTACACGTCATTGATCGGTCGTGGATGGTGGGCGACCGAACAGAGCATCAAGCGCGTCGAGTGAGCGATGACGCGTGGGTTGTGTCGTACCTGCGCGGGCGAATGCTCACGACCGAGCAGGCGACCGCCGCCATCCAGGCCGCCGAAACGGTGACACACATGGATGAACTCGCAAGCCGAATGGGGCTGACAGCACTGGAGGCAATGGGCTTGGCGAAATCCGAAACACCATGGGGGACACAGCTCTCCCGAAACCGACTACTGATCGGCCGACAAGGCGGGAGGCATCGCCGGTAGGTCACTCCGGCCGTCGAGCGGCACCGACTCCGACAGGAGGCCGCACCCCGCCCGAGCGAGTAGCACCACGCGAAATACCTGCGACACCATCGGCACGCGGCAGCAGGCCGCGCTTTGCGCGATATCGGAATAGGCAGTGGGACAACATTCTCCACGCGCCATGCGCCCGGCCGATCGAGTAGATCGCATTGATAGCCAGCCCCAGGCGATACCTGGCACCGAGCTCTTCTGCCTGCAGACCCCGGACACAGTTCCGGCCAGGACCAGCTGCTCCACCCGCCTGACAGCGGCACTGCCACCCGGCAACACCGATCACTGAGCCTTTCCGCTGGCGTCGCCGGGCCCAAGCCTCTCCGTCGATTTCGTCGCAACCCGCACGTCCGCACGACGACAACGACGCGCGCACTTTCACCCGGCGATGCCGGGAACCAGCTCCTCCACCCATCCACAGCAGGCACAAGCACTCCTACCGGCATTCGGGCAAGCAGCACGCCCTACCGTGTCGACGACCACCGACTCTTCCGCCTGGCGGCCGGCTGACACCGGCTTTCCACGTAGCGTCAGCGGGCACGCGCACTCCGGTTCAGTAGCGCCGGGGACCAACCGGCCTTCGACAATGCCCGACACCAGCTCTGCCTCAACGACACCACACCAACACCTCGACCAAAGACGCCGTGCACCAACACTTCTCCCCGGCAACGCCAGAACCGGCTGCGCCCCGGCAACGCCGGGCACCGGCTCCGTACCACTCCGGCGACGGCGGGCACAGCTTTGCCCGGACCATCCGCAACTGGCGCAGCGGCGAACAAACCCGTTGTCCAGCAATACATTCTCAGGGGTAGTTCCAATGGAAGTATTACCGTCCAAAGAGCAGGTCCTCGAAGCGTGCCGCGCGGTGCCGAGGACAACGCACCCGGTTCTCGACGCCGCACATCAACTCGCCGGACTACACCGGCAGCGGTTGCGCGCGGTACCGGGCAGAACCGGCGAGATCGATCAGCACCGCGCGCGCCTGGTGCTGACCATCGATCAATGGGTCGCCGCCGAAGCGCCCGTCCCGCACGGCGGCGCGCACCTGCACACCGAAACCGTCGGCACGGTGATCGATCGGATCGCCCAATTCTCCACGCACGCATACGAAATCATGCTCTCGGCACCGAACCGCGCGGTGCACGACGCCTGGGAGCGCCTGGCCGAACTCGCCCTCGGCTACCAAGACCTGGCCGACGACGTCTCGACCGGCCACCGCCGCCTCCCCGACCTCGGCACCCCGCGCAACTACCCCACCGGCGGATGACCGGCGCGTCAGCGCAATGGTTTTACCGCCGCACGCGAATTGCCCGAGGAATCGGTGCGCGGTAAGTCCAGCGGTGCGTCGCAACGCAGTTTGATGCGTGATAGCTATCATTGCTGGCCATGCGAGGTGCGCGGGTCGGGTGGGCGGTGGTTGTCGCGGCGGTATGTGCGGTACCCCTGGCGCCACCCGCGAACGGTGCCGATGTCGGGAACTGCGATGGCGAGGCGCGGACCGCGTCACTGCGGCAGGACGAGAAGCGGATGCTGGCGCGGCTGGGCACTCTCACCGTGCTGCGCGGGCCGGAGGATATCGCCGCACTGGCCGGGCTCGGATACGCGATTCCGATGCACATGCTGAACAGCTTCGAGAATATCGGTACCTCGATCGGGCGGGCGGACGCGATCCTGGATCAGCAGGTCCACTCCGGCAATCCCGGCGTACTCGTCTATCGCGCGAACCAGAAGGTGCCCTACACCGGCGATCCTTACCGTGCCGCGTTCCCCTACGACCTGATCGGCTGGGCGCACGGAATCATGTACACGCCCGGCGCGCTGCCCACCTCACCGGATCTCTGTGTGAGCCAACTGGATTGGTTCATCCACGAACAGGGCGTGCACGCGCTGCCCGACTGGGGATTCAAACCCCAACCCCCACCCGAACACTATCGCGGCGAAGAAATGGGCGACATGCTTCCTCTCCCCACCGCCGCCCTCGGCCCCACCCACGGCCGCTTCTGGAACATCCACGTCTGGCGCGACCCCACCGGCGGCCCACCCATAATCTCCGTCCAATACCCCTTCGGCTACATAGCCGGTCTCCCCACCAAACCCAACACCACCTTCTTCTACCCTGAACACCTCCCCACCACCCACCACCACTAACCCTCCCCACCACCACGCGAAGATCCCCCGTCACCAAAACCATTGCGCGGGAACACCAAACCCAACCACCGCTGCCCGTCCCGCACACTTTCCACGGCGCCACGCACCGATTCCGTGAACAGTTCGTACGGCACGAAAACAGATGTGCGGGAACGCCGAACGCGGCCCTCGGCGTGATGCCGGGGCCGCGTGGGTGGGGTTGGTTTATCTGGTCGAACTATGCCGGTCGGGGTGGGGCGGTGATGGCGGTGCGTCACTTGGCGCGGCGTACGCCCAGGTACTGCATGGCGGCGAAAGCGCCGACGGTGCCTGCTTGCATAACGGTCCAGATCGAGCCGACAAGGTTGAGGTCGAGCGCGCCTTCGACGAGCGCGGCGAGGCTGACCACGACCCAGGCGGTATTACCCGCGGCGACAACCGTGGCCGCGGTGGTGTTGATGGTCTTCGGCAAACCGGTGACCGCGACAGCGAGGCCGTAGAGGGTGAGGAAGACCCCGATCGGGATGCCGATCTTCTGATCGAGCCCGAGCAGTGTCTCCAGCGGCCCCGACAGCGCAAGGTAGGCCAGCCCGTTGCCGGTGGTGACCACAGCGTCGGTACGCAGCGACAGCCGCAACAGCTTGTCCCCGGGAGCGAGCAGGGTAGCCAGGTAGCCGGGCGCGGTGCTGGTAGTCATGATGATGCTTCTTCCTATAGCGGGTTCGAGTAAAAGGCTTGGGACACAAGTGCTTTGCCAGTACCACCGGCCCGATGCCGATGCCGATGTGGCGTCGGGGCGGGTGCGTATCCGCCCTGCGAGCCCAGGGTGGGCGGGAGCTCGCCGAGCGCAGTCGAATGGCCCTTCGACACGTGGTGACCTGGGGCCATTTGACTGCGGTCGGCGGGTTGTAGTGGTCACTGAGTGTCGAGGCCAGTGACGGGATTACAGGCCTGTGGGGACTTTGTCGAGGAAGCCGTAGACGTTGGTGATGCGGGCGTTTTCGATGGTGGCTACGTCGAAGCCGATGACGATGGCGGGGGCATCGGCGGGGGCTAGTTCCCAGGTGAAGCGGACCTGGTTGTGGTGGGCGTCGACGGGGCCGGCGAGGCGGAAGGTCAGGCCGGCGAATTGGGCTTGGGCGGCGGCGATTCCGGCGTCGATTTCGTCGTGGCCCGCCACGGCCATCAGTGGGTCGGTGTAGGTGGCGGTGGGGGTGAACAGGCGGGTGATCGCGGCTTTGCGGGCGGTGGGGTCGGTGGTGTTCCATGCTTCGAGGTACTGGGCGACGATGTCGTTCATGATGTCCTCCGAAAGGGGGTGTGAGCTGGTGGTTTCTGTCTGTGTTGCTGACAGGAACTACGTTATTTCCGAAGGCACCGGTGCCGAATCAGTCGTCGTATAAGTACTTTCCAACCGCCTATACGTATGCCGGTGTCAGTAGCCGCGAAGGGGGGTGATCTGGTCGTGCCCCTGGGTGAAACCACCCGGCCATATGTATGCCCGGACCTACCTCGCCGGTATCAGCGAGCGGACGATCCGGTCGCAACCCCTGGACTCGAGCCACCCCAGCCTTATGCATCGCCCCGGCAGGGGTACGTCGCAACCACGAGTGAGCGATCAGGCATAGCCCGACGAAGCTATTCGGGCGTCGGCCAGGCGTGGGTTTCCAAGCGGGCGCGGACCCGCGCGACGTCGGGTTCCGACGGCATCTCGTTGGTGATCTTGGTGATCATGACCTGGATATCGGCCTTGTCGACCGGGTGATCGCCGCCGGAGAGCAGTTCCGCGGCGATCTGGCGCACCTCGTCGTCGGAGAGGCGGCGGCGCAGCAGCGCGAGCAGCGGGATGTAGTCGGATTCCGGGACACCGTCCGGATATCCGGCCCGCAGCCAGTCGATGATGGCGTTCAGGAAAGGTGGCATCGGCGAACGCTTTTCGCTCAGTCGGAGTCGGACTCGGACAGTGGTGCGGCGAGCGGCCAGCCGCCCGCCGCGAGATGCGAGGCGACGCGGGCGATGTCGTTCGCGGCGGGCTGCTCCTTGGCGAACCGCGCGATCGCCTCCTCTATCGCCTCGTGGCTGATCTGCTCGCCGTCGTTGCCGTCCGCCAGAGCCTCGGCGATCGCGACGACCTCGAAATCGGTGAGGTGCCGGTGCAGCACCGCGAACAGCGCGACATAGTCGGACCTCGGCACGCCCTGCGGATATCCGGCGCGCAGCCAGCCGACCACCCGGCCGAGTACCTTCGGCCGCGAGACTTTCGATTGATCGGTCACGATTGCGCCCCTTATTGTCCGAACAGGTGGATACCGAACTTGGCGGCGATGAATGCCTTGGCGGTGTAGAGGATTCCGGTGATGATCGCCACGATCACCAGCGCGAAGCAGGCCAGCGCGCCGGCCAGCGCTTGGTAGTTGCGCTGCACCGCGCGGCCGCTCACCGTCTCGGCCGACGACCACAGCCGCACCCCGACGGCGAACACGATCGGCAGCCCGGCGCCGAGCACCAGCGCGACGAGGGTGACCTTCCACAGCGAGTTCAGGTTGGTGAGCAGAGTGTGCACGCCGGATCCTCCTAGACCTGTGCGGAGTGCGCGGATTCGGCGGGCGCGGCGGGGATATCCACCTCGGGCCACTCGTTGACGTTGCCGTGGTCGACCGGATCGCGCCGCGACCGCAGATAGATCGCACCCGAGAGCGTGATCAGGATCGCGAACACCACGAGCACGCCGGGCAGCCCGCCGATGAAGTGTGCGATCGCCCAGCACACCGCGCCCGCCACGCCCGCGAGCGGCAGGGTGAGCAGCCATGCGACCACCATCCGCCCCATCACGCCCCACCGCACCTCGGCGCCCTTGCCGAGCCCGGTGCCGAGGATCGAGCCGGTCGCGGTCTGCGTGGTCGACAGCGGCAGGCCGAAGTGCGCCGAGGTGAGAATGATCGCCGCGGAGGCCGATTCGGCGGCCAGGCCCTGCGGCGAATCGATCTCGACGAGCCCCTTGCCGAGGGTGCGGATGATCCGCCAGCCGCCGAGGTAGGTGCCGAGCGCGATGGCGACGGCACAGGCGGCCATCACCCACAGCGGCATTTCGTCGTTCTTGGTGAGGGTGCCGTGCGCGACCAGCGCCAGGAAGATGACGCCCATCGTCTTCTGCGCGTCATTGGTGCCGTGTGCCAGCGAGACCAGTGAGGCCGAACCGATCTGTCCCCAGCGGAAGCCCTCGTTCACCTTGTCCGCGTCGGCGCCGCGGGTGATCCGATAGACCGACCAGGTGCCGAGGGCCGAGACCAGCGCGGCGACGATCGGCGCGAGCACGGCGGGCAGGATGATCTTGGTGAGCACGCCTTCGGAGCCGGCCGCCCAGATCACGCCGCTCCAGCCGAGCGAGGCGATGGTCGCGCCGATCAGACCGCCGAACAGCGCGTGCGATGAACTGGACGGCAGGCCGAACAACCAGGTCAGCAGGTTCCACAGAATGCCGCCGACGAGTCCGGCGAACACGATGATGAGCAGGTCGTGCCCCTGCACCGCGTCGAGCCGCACGATGCCCTTGGCGACGGTGGCGGCGACCGCCACCGACAGGAACGCGCCGATCAGATTCAGCACCGCGGACAGTGCGACGGCGACGCGTGGTCGCAGCGCGCCGGTGGCGATCGAGGTCGCCATCGCGTTCGCGGTGTCGTGGAAGCCGTTGGTGAAATCGAATGCGAGTGCCGTGATGATGACGATCAGGAGAACCAGTAGTTCGACGGTCACCCCACCAGTGTGAAGCACCGCTAGCACGGATTGCCAAACGGTTGCCGAATATCGCGCGGCGAGTGGCGTCCGCTAACGTGAATCCTTAACCCAAGCGTCCGTTCACCGACCGGAACTGGAGCAGCCCTCCGCGACCGGCTTGCCGGTGACCCGGTCCTCGATCCAAGCGTGCGCTGCGGGTATCCCGCTGAGCCCGACCACAACGTGCTCGCCCAGATATCCCTCGAACCGGACCCGCGCGCCCTTCGCGCACCAGTCGTCGTAGAGGTTGGCCGCGCCGGCGAACGGAATCCAGAATTCGTTGACACCGTGGTACAGGAAGATCGGTACGGTCGGCGCGGTGGCACCGAGCTTGTTCTCCGCCAGAATCTCCTTGATCCACGGGATCTCGGTCGGCATCGGCGCATCGGTGAACGTCTGCACCGGCAGCGGTGCGACCGCGCCGAGCGCGCCTTCGGCGGTGAAGCACAGATCCTTGCCCAGTTGCGCCATCCGCCAGCCGTTGTCGTTCATCAGGCTCAACATTTCCGGGTATTCGCGGGCCAGACCGAGCGTGGCGGCCAGGAATACCCCCGAGGCCGCGTTGCGGCCGTTCATGCTGCCGATCAGCATGGCGAAGTCGGCAGGCACCCCACCGAACGCGGCGCCGACGATATTGAGTTCCGGCGCGTACTGCGGTGCGAGCTGCGCCGCCCATCCGGACGCGATCGCCCCGCCGGAGTAGCCGGTGAGCACGGTCGGCGTGTCCGGTCGCAGGCCGAGCCACGGCGCGTTCACCACGCCACGGACCGCGTCGAGCACCGCATGCCCGGCCATCCGGCCCGCCGCGTAGGCCTGCCGCGGCCCCTGATGGTCGGGCACCAGTACCGCGAAGCCCTTGAACAGCGAGATCTGCGATGTCCACAGGTCGTCGGACTGCTGTTTGAGAATGTAGGACGGCGCGCATTTGTGCCCGAGCGAATCGATCGCCGCGTTGAGCGACACCAGCGGGCGGGGCCCCGGCCCGGTCCATGGCGCGGTCGGCATCAGCAGGGTCGCGACGACGGGCACCGGTCTGCCCTTCGCGTCGGTGGACCGGATCAGCAGTTCGGTCGCGATCACCGGAAAGAGTGTGGCGCCGGTCCCGCCCGGACGGGACGCGAGAATCGTGCCGAGCGGCTCATCCTCGAAGCCGGGCCGCGGTGTGTAGAACGGATCGCCGAGCGGCGTCGGCAGGATGCCCGCCGGATCGCGCGACGGCGTCAGAAATTGATCGAGCGGATTCGCCTGCGCGGCAGCGCCATCGAGCGCGCCCATCATCAGTACCGCCACCAAGACATGCGTGATCCGCGCTGCCGCGACCCGCCCCGCACGCGACAAGCGCGCCCCAAAACCCACCGCTACTACCTATCCCGAAACACGACCCTGCCAGTTCCCCCCTGCATTCTGACGGGCGCCGAGCCGGAATCGGAGCCCATAGTTACAGTGGCACAGCCATATTCGCCGCAGCTCACGGCGGCCGCAACCGAATTTCGCTACGGGAGCAGCGCGCGCACGGTATCGATGGTGTCCGCGTCGGCGGATTCCTTGTCCGGGCGGTACCGCACGACGCGCGCGAAGCGCAGCGCGACGCCGCCAGGATAGCGCGGGCTGACCTGGACGCCGTCGAGCGCGATCTCGACGACCAGTTCCGGATGCAGATACACCGTGTACTCGTCGCGGGCACGCTCGTGCCGCGGGAATTCCGCTGTCTGCCAGTGCAACAGGGCATCGGTGAGCCCCTTGAAGGTCTTGCCGACCATCACCGGTTCACCGGTCTCCGGATCACGCGCGCCGAGATGCAGATTCGACAGGTAGCCGGTGCGGCGGCCGTATCCCCATTCGGCGCCGAGCACGAGCAGATCGAGGGTGTGCGTCGGCTTGATCTTCTGCCAGGCGCGGCCGCGGCGGCCCGCCGCATAGGGCGCGGTCAGCGATTTGATCATCACGCCCTCGTGTCCCGCCGCGAGCGCGCCGTCGAAGTATTCGGCGGCCGCCTCGGCGTCGGGCCGGATCAACGCCGGAATGCTGTGTTCGGCGGCGACTTTGGTGAGCGCGATGCGCCGCTCGGACAGCGGCGCGTCGAGCAGGTCCTGCCCGTCCAGATGCAGGCAGTCGAAAAAGTAAGGGTGCAGCAGCAATTCACGGGTGGAGCTCACCTCGGCGAATCTGCTCATCGTCTCCTGGAACGGGCGGGGGCGCCCGGAATCGTCTAGCGCCAGCGTTTCCCCGTCGAGCACGGTGCTCGTGCAGTCCAATCCGGCGACCAGCTGGACCAATTCGGGCACGCTCGCGGTGATATCGCGCAACGTCCTGGTGAATACCCACACGCGGGAGCCGTCGCGATGCACCTGGATCCGCGCGCCGTCCATCTTGTGTTCGACGCTCACCTCACCGTCGAATTCGGCGAGCGTCTCGTCGAGCGTCGCCCCTGGCGAGGCGAGCATGGGCTGGATCGGGCGGCCGATCTCCAACCGGAATTCGCCGAGTGCCGCGGCGCCGCCGGTCAGCGCGGCGACCGCGGTAACGGGCAGCTGCCCGGACAGCATGTGCGCCCGGCGCACCAGCTCCAGCGGTACGTCGGCGGCCTGCGCGACCGCCTCGGCGACGATCGCGGTGAGCGCGCCCTGGCGGAGCTCACCGGTCAGCAGACGCACCAGAAAAGACTGTTCCTCGGCGGTCGCGGCGCGCCATAGCGCGGCGAGTAATTCCTTGCGCCGGTTCGCCGATCCGGCCCCGGATACCGTCGCCAGCTCGGACAAAGCCGTGTCGACGGCCGAAACAGTCAGCGCGGCAACCGAAGCCGGAGTGGTTTCCATCGAAGCGATGGTGCGCCAACCGGTGCCGATCCGGCCTTGGCGTAGCTCTCCGGAAACCCACGCGACCACCGGCGCGAGCTCGGCGGGCGCGGCGGCGCGCACCAGCGCGGCGAGCGTAGCGATCTTCGTCTTACGTGACCTGGTCGCCCGCACCGTGTCCGAGGCCAGCACCACATCCGAGAACAGCACGAATCGACGGTAACTCCTCGGTGTGACATATCGCTCAGCTCTGCTGCTAATTCACCATTGGCAGAGCTGCGAATCCGATCTTAAACTGGACATATGGCCAAGACTTACGTCGGGGCGCGGCTTCGTCAGCTGCGGACCGAACGGGGGCTCAGCCAGGTCTCGCTCGCCCAGAAGCTGGAGATCTCGGCGAGCTACCTCAATCAGATCGAACACGATGTGCGCCCGCTCACCGTGCCGGTGCTGCTGCGGATCAGCGAAGTGTTCGGCGTCGACGCCACCTTCTTCTCCTCCCAGGATGACACCAGGCTCATCGCCGAGCTGCAAGAAGTGGTGATGGACCAGGAGCTCGGCATCGAGGCCGACACCCAGGAGATCGCGGACATGGTCTCCGCGCATCCGAGTATGGCCCGCGCGCTGGTCAACATGCACAACCGCTACCGCAACACCTCCGCCCAGCTCGCGGCGGCCACCGAGGACCGGTTCGCCGACGGATCGGGCAGCGCCGCGATCAGCAAGCCACACGAGGAGGTGCGCGACTTCTTCTATCAGCGGCAGAATTACATCCACGAATTGGACACCGCCGCAGAGGAACTCACCGCGCGGATCCGATTCCACGGCGGCGACGTGAACAGCGAGATCGCGCGCAGGCTGCGCGCACACGACGTCCGCATCGTCGAGCGCATCGACCTCGGCGAGGGCGTGCTGCACCGCTACGATCCGGAAAGCCAGCGGCTGGAGATCGCACCGCATCTGTCCGGCGGTCAGCGCACCTTCAAACTCGCCGCGGAACTCGCCTACTTCGAATGCGGCGATCTGCTGGAAAAGCTGGTCGAGGAGGGCAATTTCGCCTCCGAGGACACCCGTAAGCTGGCAATGCTCGGGCTGGCGAACTACTTCGCCGCGGCGACCGTGCTGCCCTACACGCATTTTCACGAGGTGGCCGAGGATTTCCGCTACGACATCGAGCGGCTCTCGGCATTCTTCACCCAGAGTTACGAGACTATCTGCCACCGGCTTTCGACGCTGCAACGCCCCAAACTGCGCGGCGTGCCGTTTTCGTTCGTGCGGGTGGATCGGGCGGGCAATATGTCGAAACGCCAATCCGCCACCGGTTTCCACTTCTCCTCCAGCGGCGGCACCTGCCCGCTGTGGAATGTGTACGAGACCTTCGCCTATCCCGGCAAGATCATGACGCAGATCGCGCAGATGCCGGACGGCCGCAAGTACCTGTGGGTTGCCCGCACGGTCGAGCGCCGCGCCACCCGATATGGCCAGCCCAGCAAGACATTCGCCATCGGACTCGGCTGCGAGCTGCGGCACGCGGGCCGGGTGGTCTACGCCGACGGCATCGATCTGGACGAGGCAGGCGCGACTCCCATCGGCGCGGGCTGCCGGGTCTGCGAGCGGGCCAATTGCCCACAGCGCGCCTTCCCGCCGCTGGGCAAGGTGCTGGATATCAGCGAGCACCGCAGCTCGGTATCGCCTTACGTGCTCAAGTAATTCGCGAGCGCGCCGGGCTCGGTGAGCACGTATCGATATGGGCCGAGCGCGGCGAGTCTTGCACCGTGCGAGCATTCGCTATGTGAGCGAAATCAATTGTGCCCCTTCGATTTATGGGTGTTAGCCTGACGGGCTGGACGCGACCGCGCGTCCATTCACCTGTGGGGAAATAGATGAGAGTCAAGAAGTTCGCCGTTGCCGCGCTGTTCACGGCGGCGGTGACGGGGGTCGTCGGCGGAGTCGCGCATGCCGAGCCGACGCCGGCCACGCCCGACCAGATCACCACCTTCCAGCCGAAGGCCGCGGACGGCTCGTTCCAGCCGAAGACCGCGAGCGGCACGGAACAGGGCGTGGGATACACCATTTCGCAGTCCACGGACGGGAATTCGCTCGTCGCCACGCTGACCGGGGGCACCTTCAAGGTCGCCGACGGCACGCTCACCGTGACCGACCAGGTCGGCAAGGTCATCGCGAGCACGCCCGTCGATCTGAAGCTGGACGACGGCACGGTGAACCTGCAGCCGTCGATCGATAGGGATGGGACCCGCCTGACCGCCGCCCCGATCGGCCACTGGGTCACCTCGTCGCCCAGGGAACGCAATATCGGCGCGGGCGTCGGCATCGGCGTGTTCCTCGGCGCACTGCCCGCGGGCATCATCGGCGTCGCGATCGCGATCGGCTCCATGGGACTGCTCATCCCGCTCGCGATCCTCGCGCTGCCGCTCGGCGCGATCATCGGTGGCGCGATCGGCGGTGCGATCGGCGCGTCGATCCCGGCCTCGGATAAACCGGACATGCGCACCTGGACCCGCGACTGCTTCAACAACGGCTACTACACCTACTGCTGGTAGGGGCTTGTCCGACAACAAAGGGCGGCACCGGGATTCGGTGCCGCCCTTTGTTGTTCGTCCTCGGCCGACCCGGCATACAGCGACCGGCGAGGGATTCGGCCCGTTAGGCGGCCGAGGCTGACGAAGCCGTCGAGGCGAACCGAGCGACGCGCTGCAGACGCGCGCCGAGCAGGGTCAGGCCGAGTGCGATGACGAGGAGCACCGCCAGCGTCCAGGCCAGCACCGAGAAGCCGTGCGGTGCGGCGGCCGCCGCGATCAGCGGGCCGACGGTGGCGCCGACGTAGAAGCTGAACATGGCCACCGAGGTGGCGGCGGCGCGCGCCTCACCACCGAGTTCACCGGCGCTCTGCAGGACGGCGGGCGCGATGGTGCCGAGCCCGCCGACCAGCACGGCCAGCAGCACGGTGAGCACCGCGAGATGGGTGCCCTCGAACGTGGCGACCACCATGGCGCCCGCGGCGATCAGCACACCGAGCACGATCTGGCCCGGCTTCGACAGCCGCGACAGCGGCACCGCGAGCAGCGGCAGGGCGACCATCACGGGCAGCGCACCGGCCCGCAGCGCGAGCAGTTCGCCGGATCCCTTGACCAGACCGGTGATTTCGATGCCGGTGTAGACGCCGACCATGACCGCCATGCTGAGCGCGCCCGCCGCCAGCATCGGCAGCAGCTCCTTGATGCGCAGCACCGCGGGGATCGCGGCGTAGCTGTGCCGCAACGGCTTATCCCGCCCGGTGGGGGCGTCGTCGAGCATCACCGCGCGTAGCGCGAAGGCCAGTGCCGCGAAAACGACTGCCGAGCCGAGGAATACGGTGCGCCAGGGGAAGGACCCGACCACCGCCTGCGAGACGATCTGCGCGATCACCGTCGCGGCCAGGAACGACGTGGCCACCGACATGGTGACCACCGGCCGGTGTGCGGGAGTGATCCGGGTGGCGACATAGGCCATGATCGCGGGCGGAATCGAGCCGACCACCAGCCCCTGCAGAATGCGCAGGCCGACGGCCAGCGGCGCGCTCACCGCCAGACCGGTCAACAGGGTGACCACCGCGGCGACGAGCATGCCGGTGACCAGCACCTTGCGGTGACCGTAGCGATCCGACAGCGGACCGAACAGGACGAAACCGCCCGCGTAGCCGAACGCGAAGGCGCTGATGATCCAGGTCATCACGCCCGCACCGACATTCCAGTCGGCCCGCATGGCCGTGAACAGTGGAATCGGGATGTACATCTGGCCGGTGGCCAGCAGGGCGGACAGCACGAAGACGGGCAGGGTGCGGCCGGTGTGCGCGCGGGGTGATGCGCTGCGGGCCGGCGCCGCAGCGGGGGTACCGGCCGGGAGGAGAAGTGTCTGCGTTGCCATGCGGAAGACGCTACGACTCCAACCAGTTGGTTGTCAACCAAACAGTTGGTTTAAGAAATGGTAAAGTCGTCGCCATGACGGCCATGATCAAGCGCAGCGACGCGACCAAGCAGGCCCTCTTGCGTGCCGCGCGCGACGAATTCGCCGAATACGGCCTGGCCGGAGCCAGGGTCGACCGCATCGCGGAGGCGGCGGGTGTGAACAAGGAACGCATCTACGGCCTGTTCGGCAGCAAGGACAAGCTGTTCGACGTCATCCTGATCGACACGCTGCGCGAGTTCATGGAGGTGGTCCAGCCGCTCGCCGAGACCGAGCCGGGCGAATACGTCGGCAAACTGTTCGACTACCACAACGCGCACCCGCACCTGCTGCGCCTGATGCTGTGGGAGGCGCTGCACCGCGGCGCCGACGCGCACGATATCGATGGCTGGCGCGCCGAGCACTACGAGACCAAATTCGCCCGCGCCAGTGAGCAATTCGGCGTGGAGAAGCAGTCCGCCGGACATCTGCTGCTCGCACTGTGCGGCCTGTCCAACTGGAACCTCGCGGTACCGCAGACCGTCCGCCTACTGCTCGGCCCCGCCGCCGACGACAAGGCCGCCACCCGCGAATACATGGTGAACTTCGCCAGGGCGGCGATGCGCGAGGTCGGCCACACCGCGGCCCGCGGCACCCAACCGGTCAACACGACGACCGCCGGGCACGACGTCCGGCCGGTCAACATGACGACCGCAGCGGGAGAACGCTCAGCGGTCAACACGACGACCACACCGCACGACCCCCAATCGGTCAACGATGTGACCACCGAGGTCGACCGCGCGGCCGAACGCCTCCGCAATGCCCAGGCCGCCGCCGACGCCGCCCGCGACGAACTCGCCGCCGCCCTGCGCGCCGCGAACGCCGAGGGCGCGAGCGCCAACCAGCTGGCCCGCCAGGTCAGCGGCACGCTGTCGCGCCCCGTGGTCCTGAAGCTGCTCGCCGACTGACGACGCGCGAACTACACCGCCGCGCACCAATTCTCGCGAAAACCGGTGCGCGGCGGCGCAATCAGCGCATCAGAAGGAGGCCTCGTCGAGGTCCATGATGTCGTTGTCCAGCGCGGCGATGATGCCCTTGGTGGCGGTCAGTTCCGGCAGCACGTTCTTGGCGAAGAAGCTTGCGACGGCGACCTTTCCGGCATAGAACGGCCGGTCCTTGTCCGAGGCGTCACCGGCCAGCGCGGCCGCGGCGATCTCGGCCTGGACGAGCAGCCGCCAGCCGATGATCAGGTCGCCCACCGACATCAGGAAGCGCACCGAACCGAGGCCGACCTTGTACAGCTCCGCGGGCGCCTGCTGGGCCGCCATCAGGTAGCCGGTCAGCGTGGCGGCCATCGCCTGCACGTCGGCCAGCGCGGTGCGCAGCAGCGCCCGTTCGGCCTCGAAGCGACCGGTCGCGGCGTCGAGGAACGCGGTGATCTGCCCGGTGACGTGCCCGATGGCCGCGCCCTTGTCGCGAATGATCTTGCGGAAGAAGAAGTCCTGCGCCTGGATCGCGGTGGTGCCCTCGTACAGCGAGTCGATCTTCGCGTCGCGGATGTACTGCTCGATCGGGTAATCCTGCAGATAGCCCGAACCACCAAGCGTCTGCAGCGATTCCGTGAGGTACTGATAGGCCCGCTCGGAACCGACGCCCTTGACGATCGGCAGCAGCAGATCGTCGACGCGATGCGCCATATCCGCATCCGCGCCCGAAACCAGCTGCGCCACATCGGCATTCTGATGTGCGGCGGTGTAGAGGTACACCGCGCGCATGCCTTCGGCGTACGCCTTCTGCATGGCGAGCGCACGGCGGACGTCCGGGTGGTGGGTGATCGTCACCCGCGGCGCGGCCTTGTCCGACATCTGGGTCAGGTCCGCGCCCTGCACCCGCTGCTTGGCGTAGTCGAGCGCGTTCAGGTAGCCGGTGGACAGCGTGCCCGCCGACTTGATGCCGACCACCATCCTGGCGTTCTCGATCACCTGGAACATCTGCGCTATGCCGTTGTGCACCTCGCCGACCAGCCAGCCCTTGGCGGGCACCGCGGTGGCGCCGAAGGTCAGCTCGCAGGTCGGCGAGGACTTCAGGCCCATCTTGTGCTCGACACCGGTGACGTACACGCCGTTGCGGTCGCCGAGTTCGAGAGTCTCGTGGTCGAACAGGAATTTGGGTACGTAGAAAAGGGACAGGCCCTTGGTGCCGGGCCCCGCGCCCTCGGGGCGGGCGAGCACCAGGTGGAAGACGTTCTCGGCGGTGTCGCCGACATCGCCGCCGGAAATGAACCGCTTGACGCCCTCGATATGCCAGGAGCCGTCCTCCTGCCGCACCGCCCTGGTGCGCCCGGCGCCGACATCCGAACCGGCGTCCGGCTCGGTGAGCACCATGGTGCCCTGCCAGCCGCGCTCGAAACCCACGGTGGCCCAATGCTTCTGCTGGTCGGTGCCGACGTTGTAGAGCACCGACGCCATCACCGGGCCCATATTGAAGAAGCTGGCCGATGGGTTGGCGCAGGTGATCATCTCGTTGACCGCCCACACCACCGCGGCGGGCGCCGAGGTGCCGCCCATGCCCTCGGGCAGGCCGAGCCTGCTCCAGTCGGCCGCACGGACGGCGTCGACCGTCTTGCGCAGCGCGTCCGGCACGGAGATGGAGAACGTAATCGGGTCGTAGACCACCGGGTCACGGTCGGCCGCGGCGAACGATTCCGCCACCGGCCCCTCGGATAGGCGCTTCACCTCGGCCAGGATCTCGCGCACGGTGTCGGAGTCGAGATCACCGTAGGCACCCGTATCGAGGAGTTTGTCCAGTCCTAGCACTTCGAACAGGTTGAACTCGATATCTCGCACGTTCGCCTTGTAGTGCCCCACCGTGTCCTCCTCGGACTCAGCTCCGCGACCCGGCAAGCCGCGGGATCCATGTTCTGACGTTGTACAAACGAAGCCTGCCGCACCATCCCCGCGCTACGCAACCGTAGCCGGACCGGGTCGTCACAAAGATTCACCGATCGGTAACCGGCACGCCGCACACCGCCAGAACACCGGCAACGGGCTCGTCATCGAAAGTCGTTACAGCGCAACCCGCTATCACCCTATCCCGGACGCGGCGCAGTAGAGAAAGGCGCGCTACGGCGATGTTCGCCAGCCTGTTGCCGACTATCGATCGCGGCCGATCTCAGCAGTTGGGCTGGAACGGATAGCACTCGATCGGGTGGTAGGGCGACGGTGACGGAGTCGGGCTCGGCGCCTGGGTGGTGGTCGGCGTGGGGTGCGCGGTGTCGTTGGCCAGCGCGGCGATCACGACGCCGAGGACGGTGAGCATGCCGACGATCGCGACGACAACAACGGCCCACGCGGCGACCGTCTGGCGCCGCGACGGCGGGCGCGGGGTGGGGACCTCGCGCGGTTTCACCGGCCGCGCAATGGTTGTCGTCGGTTCCGGCGCGGTGGTCTCGAAGCCGTCCGCGAGCAGTTCCTCGCGGCGCGGGGCACCGTCGGTGAGCCCGAGCGCCTTGCACGCGCCGAGCACACGATCCGCGGTCCAGTTGCGCGGGCCCGCCGAGAAGCTCTCCAGGTAGATGCGCAGCTCGGTGGAATCGGAGACATTGGCGACGACCACATCGAGGCCGGGGTGCAGGTTGGTGCGCGACGGACGGACCACGACGCCGCGGAACGGGATCAGCGCGATGACACCGCAGACGTGCCCGGGGTCGAGCAGCGCGCGTTCGAGCATGCCGCGCACCTCGTAGACGCTCTGTTCCAGCCAGTCCGACGGCCTGCCCTGTGGCGGATCGTCCAGATCGGCGGGCGTATCGCTGATCGTCCACGGTCCGTCGGCGGGCACGGTGAGTATGCCGCTCTGGCGGCGCCGGAAACCGAGCACCTGCACCACGGTGATGCCGCGCGGTGTGAAGATCACCGCGAGAATCCGCCTGGTGCCTCGGCTGTCGCCGGCCTGCATGTCGACGAGGGCGACGCCGGTGGTCGGATATTTGCGCAGGCAGTCGACGAATTCTTGTTCGGCACCGGAGAGATTCGCTCCGGTCTTCACCCGTACGAGCATCGTGTTAGTCCCCTGCCCACCTGTTCCGACTGTAGTGATAATGACTGGCTATCCCCGTCCAAACCACCGGAAACCGAAGATGGGTAAGGGCAATTCGCACAGCACGGACCGGTCGGTCGCGAGAGTCGCCGGTGTCTGAGGAGGTGCCGGAGTACGCTCGCCATTCGGGCGGCACGGCAGCCGCACAAACGACGATCACGCGGCGCGCACGCGCGCTGGACAGGCGAAAGAGGCGGCATCACCCATGGTTTCAGCGCTGCGGCCACGCGTCTCCCCGGGCCGGTTCCGGGAGCTCGGTCCGATCAACTGGGTTGTCTGGCAAGTACTCTCGCGCGCGGCGGGCACCGACGACGCGCACCTTTTCAGCACGCTCGGCCGCACCAAGGGCCTGTTCCGCGGCTGGCTGCACTACTCGGGCAAGCTCATGCCGGGCGGGCGGCTGCCGAGGCACGAGTCCGAGCTGGTCATCCTGCGCGTCGCGCACCTGCGTGACTGCGCGTACGAGACCGATCACCACATCCGCCTCGGCAAGCGGGCCGGGGTGACCTCGGAAATCCTGGAGCGGTTGCGCACCGGACCGTCGGCGCCCGGCTGGTCGGACAAGCACCGCGCGCTGCTCGGCGCCGTGGACCAGCTCGTCCGAACCCGCGATATCGACGACGACGCCTGGGCCGCGCTGGCCGCGCACTACGACGAGCGCACGCTGATCGAGATCGTGCTGCTCGTCAACCAATACGAGGGTCTGGCGGCGACAATCACCACCCTGCGCATCGAGCAGGACGGATTCTGACCGGCGCTCAGCGCTTTTCGATGAGCGCGGCCAAACCGTCGAGTGTCCGCGCGAGGCCGAATTCGTAGGCGTGCTCCGCGCTGTAGGCGGAATCGTGGGTCTTGCCCGCGACGGCACCGACCCGGACCCCCAGCGGATACCGCTCGGCGTCGAACACCTGCTCGAGCAGCGGTGCGGCGCGCGCCCACCACTGCTCGTCGGAGAGTGCGCTGTCCGCGGCGGCCCGCGCGGTATCGATGGCGATGCGCGCGACCGAGGTGACGAAGCCGAGCAGATAGGTCAGCGCCGCGTCCATCTCGAGATCGGCGAGCCCGATGCCGTCGAAGGCCCGGAGTTCGTAGTCGTACTTCGCGGCCGTGCCTGGACCGAGCGGCGGGCGGGTGGTCGGCAGATAGGCCACCCACGGGTGGCGGGCCAGCAGATCGCGATTCGCCGCGGCGATCGCCGAAACCCGCTGCCGCCAAGGAAGATCGGCGAGATCAGGGCGCGGCATCTCGCGGTAGACGGTGTCGAGCATCAGATCGATCAGCTCGGCCTTGCCGGGCACATAGGTATAGGTGGCCATCGGCGTCAGACCGAGCGCGGTCGCGACCGCGCGCATGGTGAGCGCACCGATCCCCTCCGTGTCGGCGAGTTCGATGGCCGCCGCGACGACGGCGTCGACACTGCTGCGCTGTTTCGGACCGCGCGAACCCGCGGTGCCGCCGATCCGCCACAGCAACTCCAGCGTGCGCGCGGGATCACCGGCACTGCTGCGATCACCTCTTTTGTCGGCCACGACACCCCTCCTCGATCACGATGCGGTCGGCACGGTGCGGGTCATCGTGCGGCCGTTCGAGAATTTCCATACAAAGTACAGCGCACTGAGGAGGGGTGCTTCGCGGCCGGGGCATGCGGTTGCTTCGCGACCTTGCTCCGCAAAGCGGACACTTTCGTCGCCGTTCGACGGAAATCCCGCCTGGTCGGCGCGAAAGTGTCTGCGCGGCAGGGGTGGTTCAGCTGAGCGCGGCGCGGAAGACCTCGACCGCGGGCGTGGCCGGACGGCCGAGCAGCTTCTCCAGGTCGCCGCTGGTGACGTCGAGAACACCCTGTGCGATACCGGAATCGGCGTTGGCCAGCGCGCCCGCGTACGCGGCGGGCTTACCGGCCGCCTCGAGCGCGGCGGCGTAGTCCGCTTCCGGCAGGTCCTGATACCGCACCGGCTTACCCGCCGCCTCCGAAATCACCTGCGCCAGTTCGGTGTAGGTGATCCGCTCGGAACCGCCGAGCTCGTAGACCGCGCCCGCGTGGCCGTCGGTGGTCAGCACCTTGGCGGCCGCGTCGGCGTAGTCGGCGCGCGCCGCGCCCGCCACCCGGCCCTCGCCCGCCGCGCCGTACAGCACACCGGATTCCACCGCGTGCGGCAGCGCGCCGACGAAGTTCTCCCAGTACCAGCTGTTGCGCAGGATGGCGTGCGGCACAGTCGATTCCGCGAGTACTGCCTCGGTACCCCTGTGCTCCTGCGCCAACGTCATCGGGTTGGTCTCGGCGTTCGGGATGCTGGTGTAGACGAACAACCGCACACCGGCGCGCTCGGCGGCGCGAATGACGTTGGTGTGCTGCGCTACTCGCGCGCCGAACTCGTTGCCGGAGACGAGCAGCACGCGATCGACACCGGCCAGCGCGCGATCCAGCGCGGCCGCGTCGTCGTAGTCGGCCTGGCGGACGTCGACGCCTTGCTCGGCCAGGTCGGCGACCTTCTGCGGATCGCGTACGACGGCGACGACGGGCGCCGCGCCCTCACGCAACAGTGCCTCGACGATCAGGCGACCCAACTGACCACTGGCTCCGGTGACTGCGACGGTCATGACTACCTCCAAGGAATGTGACGGTTCTGCAAGCACTAACTAATAGTAAGTACTATGCATTCCCACAATGCTGTCGTCAAGTTAGGTACCATCGAATCCATGACCATGCAGCGCACCCCGTCGGCGGAGACCGACGATCCCGCGCTGGAAGCCGACGTTTTCGCCAAAAACTGCACCTCACGCCCGGTTTTGCAGAACGTGGCCAGCCGCTGGGGAATCCTCGCCCTCGTCGCACTGCGCGAGGGGCCGTACCGTTTCAGCGCCCTACGCCGCCGCGTCGACGGTGTGAGCGAACGCATGCTCTCGCAGACGCTGCAGGCGCTCGAGCGCGACGGCATGGTGCACCGCGAGGTGCACGAGACCATCCCGCCGCGCGTCGAGTACACCCTCACCGCGCTCGGCGCGGAGGTGGCCGATCGCCTGGAGTCGCTGATCGTCGTGGTCGAGACCAATATGGATCGAGTGCGCGAGGCCCAGGCCGCCTACCACCGCGACTGACGTCCTGGCGCGCTCACGATCCCTTAATGGTGCGCGCGGCACAGTGGGCGCCATGGGTGTTGGGGTAGCCGGCTCGGACGGCGCACAGGGTTGGTTCGACTGGCGGCGGTATACCGGCCGGAAAACTCGTTTGCCCATGTCCGGGCGCTCGGCCAAGATCGATCCAATGGCCGTGCGAACGAGCGACCCGAGCCGGATCAGCGCGCTGGACACCGCGCGCGGCCTCGCCGTGATCGGCATGATCGCGGCGCACACCCTCGGTTACGGCGATCTCACCTGGTCCGATCCCGGGCACTGGCACACCATCGCCTCCGGGCGATCCTCGATCCTGTTCGCCGTGCTCGGCGGCGCTTCGCTGGCCCTGATGACCGGGCGGATGACCCCGCCGACCGGAGCCGACCTGGTGGCCGCGCGGCTGCGCGTGATCGTGCGCGCCTGCCTGCTGTTCCTGATCGGCGGGATACTCACGGCCACCGGCACCGAGGTCGCGGTGATCCTGGAGTTCTATGCGGTGATGTTCGTGCTCGCCGTCCCGTTCCTGACCTGGCCGCCACGCAAACTGCTGACCGCGGCCGCCGTCTGGGCGGTGGCCGCGCCGGTGCTGCTGTGGTGGCTGTACTCCGTGCTGCCCGAAAGCGCCCGCATGGCAGGCGGAATCGTCAACCTCGGGATCACCGGCACCTATCCGGCCGCGCTCTGGGTGGTCTTCATCCTGATCGGCCTCGCCATCGGCCGCAGCGATCTGACCGCCCCGCTGACCCGGAAGCGACTGCTGGGCTGGGGCATCGCCGCCGCGGTCATCGGCTACGGCGGTGCGTGGCTGGCCACCTGGCTGTTCGTTCCCCAGGACAATGCCTTCACCGATTTCGCCTACACCGACGCGGATACCGGCGGGACCGTCGATGCCGACAAGGTCGACCTCCCCGACCCAGGATTCACCTCGCTGCTCAACGCGGAACCGCACTCCGGCACCACTTTCGAGATACTCGGCTCGGCGGGCGTCGCCGCGGCGATACTCGGCCTGCTGCTGATCTGCCAGCCGGTGCTCGGCCGTTTCCTGGCCCCGATCACCGCGATCGGCTATATGCCGCTGACCGTGTACACCGGACATGTTGTCTCGCTGGCGATCTGGGAATCCAACGCGGACAGCCCCGCGCTGTTCCTCAGCTCCGTCGCGATCGCCGCGGCCGGATCACTGCTGTGGATCCACTACTTCGGCCGCGGTCCGCTCGAGCGGGCGATGACCTGGGTGACCAAGGCGGCGGTCCGCACCGGCGAATCCAAGCGCGAATCAACGACACTCAGCTCGCCGGGGGAACAACCTCGGCCCGAGTAGCGACACGCCTGCGACACGGCGCATCGGGAACGCCGACGCGCCGTGCCCGGTTGAATACGCACATGGAACTCGCCGACGCACTCGACTTCGCCAGCAACACCAAGCGATCCGTGCTCACCACGATCCGGCGCAACGGCCGCCCGCAACTGTCCAACGTGCTGCACGTGGTCGGCGACGACGGCCTGATCCGTGTCTCGATCACCGCGGACCGCGCCAAATATCACAACCTGCTGCGCGATCCGTGGGCTGCCGTCCACGTCACCCGCGCCGACTTCTTCGCCTACGCCGTCATCGAGGGCACGGTCGAGCTCAGCCCCGTCGCCGCCGACCCCGACGATCCCACCGTCGACGAACTGATCGCCTATTACCGGGCGGGCTCCGGTGAGCACCCCGACTGGGACGACTACCGCAAGGCGATGGTCGCCGAACGACGCGCCCTCGTGCGGCTCACCCCCACCCACGCCTACGGCATGCTCTGATCTGATTGCCCAGGCGCCCAATGCCATTCACAGACAACGGCGTACCGGCGCCGGTCTCAGGTCGCGAGCCGGAGGATCTCCTGACACAGCGCGGGGAAGTCCCATCCCGCGGCTCCGGCGGCCAGGGGCAGCAGGCTCGCGCCGGTCAGCCCCGGTAGGGAGTTGACCTCGAGTACACGGGGCGCGCCGGTGGCGTCGAGCATCAGGTCGACCCTCCCGTAGGAGGTGTCGCCGTAGCCGAGGGCGTACATCGATTGTGTCGCGAGATCCATCAATCGGTCGTTCAACGCGGGATCGACAGGGGCGGGGCAGATTTCACGGGAGCCACCGGGCTGGTACTTCGCGGCATAGCCGAACCAGCCGTCGCCGGGTTCGATCAGGACGGGCGGCAGCACCCGGGCGCCGACGACGCCGACGGTGAACTCCGCGCCGGGCAGGAACTCCTCGATCAGCACGGGGCCGTCGATGCGTGCGATCGCCGCCTCGATCTCGCCGGCGTCGGCGCATTTGAACACGTTGATGCTCGAGCCGTCGAGCGCGGGCTTGACGATGCAGGCGGTCCGGTCGGGCGGGGTGGCGAACGACCGAGGGACGGGCACCGACGCCGCGGCCAGCGCGGCGATCGTGTCGGCCTTGTCCCAGGAGCGGGCCATCACCTCGGAGCGGACGCCGGTGCTCGTGCTGCCGCGCTGTTCCAGAAGTGCTTTCAGCTCACCGGATTCGCCGATGCCGCCGTGCAGCGCCAGGAAGACGACATCGCCATCGATATCGGCCCAGAAGGCAGCGCTGCCGAGATTCGACCGGAAATCGGCTTCCAATTGCTTCGCCTCCGCCGCGGGCGGCGCGTCGACGCCGATCTGCGCGGCGAACGTCGCGGCGCGCGGCCAGACCGCGGGATCGATCTCGTCGACCGAATGACCGAGTGCGCGTAGGGCGTTGGCGACGGCCGCGGCGGATGCGGCCGATACGGCGCGTTCATTGCTCTCGCCGCCGCCGAGCACGGTGATCTTCATCCGCTGGCCTACTGCCGGTAGGTGGCGAGGAAGCGGCCGATGCGTTCGATGATCGCCTCCAGTTCGTCGGCGTGCGGGAGGGTGACGATCCGGAAGTGGTCGGGCCGCGGCCAATTGAAGCCGGTGCCCTGCACGATGTGCAGCTTCTCCTGCAGCAGCAGATCGAGGACGAACTGTTCGTCGTCGTGGATCCGGTACATGTCGAGGTCGATCTTGGGGAAGGCGTAGAGGGCGCCCTGCGGCTTGACGCAGGAGACGCCGGGAATCGCGTTGAGCGCCTCCCAGGCTCGGTCGCGCTGCTCGCGCAGCCTGCCGCCGGGCAGGGTCAGGTCGTAGATGCTCTGGTGTCCACCGAGCGCGGCTTGAATCGCCTGCTGCGCAGGCACATTCGCGCACAGGCGCAGGCCGGCGAGCATCGTCAGGCCCTCGAGGTAGCTCTGCGCGTGCTGGGTCGGGCCCGTCACCACCAGCCAGCCGGACCGGAATCCGGCGCAGCGGTATGACTTCGACAGGCCGGAGATGGTCAGGCACAACAGATCCGGCGCGAGTGAGGCGGTCGCGGTGTGCGGTGTGTCGTCGTAGCGGATCTTGTCGTAGATCTCGTCGGAGAACACCACGAGGTTGTGCCTGCGGGCGAGCTCGAGTATCTGGCGCAGCACCTCCGGCGGATAGACCGCGCCGGTCGGGTTGTTCGGGTTGATGATCACGATCGCGCGGGTGCGGTCGGTGATCTTCGCGGCGATATCGGCCAGGTCCGGGTACCAGTCGGCGTTCTCGTCGCAGATGTAGTGCACGGCGCGGCCGCCGTTCAGCGTGGTCGCCGCGGTCCACAGCGGGAAATCCGGTGCGGGAACGAGTACTTCGTCGCCGTTCTCCAGCAGCGCCGTCATCGCCATCATGATCAGCTCGGAGGCGCCGTTGCCGAGGAACACCTCTTCGACGTCGACATCCGCCACGCCGAGGGTCTGGTAGTACTGCACCACCGCGCGCCGGGCGGGCAGCAGCCCCTTCGACGAGCTGTAGCCGCTCGACGCGGGCAGGGTGCGGACGATGTCCTGCAGGATCGCCGCCGGCGCCTCGAAACCGAACAGCAGCGGGTTGCCGGTGTTCAGCTTGACCACGTGATGGCCCTCGGCCTCGAGCCTGGCCGCCTGCTCGGCCACCGGGCCGCGGATCTCATACGACACGCCCGCTAGCTTGCTCGACTGCTTGACCTGCATGAACATCCCTTCTCGGTGCGAATGCCGACCACTCTACTTGGAAATTCCAAGTATGCACTTGGAATTTCCAAGCTAACGGATACAGTGGGGGCGTGCCACGCCGAACCTACGACCACTACTGCGCCGCCGGCCGAGCCCTCGACGTCGTCGGCGATCGATGGAGCCTGCTGGTGATCCGCGAATTATGTTCGGGCCAGCGCCGTTACAGCGATCTGTTCGCCGACCTGCCCGGCATCAGCACCGATGTACTCGCGGCCAGACTCAAAGACCTGGAGCGCGACGGCATCGTGACGCGTCA
Source organism: Nocardia sp. NPDC052566 (assembly GCF_044547285.1). NCBI lineage: Bacteria > Bacillati > Actinomycetota > Actinomycetes > Mycobacteriales > Nocardiaceae > Nocardia > Nocardia sp. NPDC052566. The sequence continues at coordinate 450,294 of NZ_JBIUAF010000008.1, forward strand.
CCGAGTAGGACCGCGCGCGACCACCGCGGTCTACGAACTCACACCGGCCGGTGCTGCCCTGCGGCCGGTTCTCGACGCGCTATCCGTTTGGGGCACACCACTACTGGGCGACCGCCGTCCCACCGACGCCGTGCGCGCCCACTGGTTCGCCCTACCCATCGGCCGCGCCATCGCCGACCACCTCCCCAAGGGCACCGCCACCGTCCACATCGGCGACACCGTCTTCCACGTCGTCATCGACGACACCGGAATCACCCATCACGACGGCCCGGCAACGGATCCGGACGTCGAACTCCACCTGGACCTCACCGCCGCCACCGCCGTGGCCAACGGCACGCTCCCGCTGGCCGCCGCCACACCGGACACCGAGTGGGTCAGTGCTTCATGAGCTCCGAGACGGTGACGAACGGCGGAACCGTCATAGCGCCCCAGCAACTACCTGCCCGTTGCGAGGTCACTAGCTGCGTCGCCGAGCATGCTTCGAAGGCCCAGACGCCCTGAGGACTTAGACTTCGACCACATGCACGTCTCCGGCAGTGCCCGATTCGATGTCACAGCGGTCCCCGGGACTCCCTCGGCGCAAAAGGCCGCAGCGTATCGTCGGCACAACAAACCAGGGGTGGGAGGAAGCAGCAGTGGCTTACTCGTTGAGGGCAGGGCAGATCTTCGCGGGTTACCGAATTGAACGGCCACTTGGCGCGGGCGGGATGGGGGAGGTGTATCTCGCCCGCGACCCCGGCCTGGAACGGTCCGTCGCATTGAAGGTTCTCGCCCGAGACACCAGCCGCGACCCGCAGCTGCGCCAGCGCTTCCTGCGCGAGGCCGATACCATTGCGCGGCTAACGCATCCCAACATCGTGGCTATCTATACCCGCGGCGAGGATGACGACCGCCTCTGGATTTCGATGCAACACATCGATGGCTCCGACGTGGCTGCCGAGCTGAAACACGGCCCGCTCGCACCAGACCGCGCAACACAGATAATCGCGAAAGTCGCAGAGGCATTGGATTACGCCCACGACGCGGGCGTCCTTCATCGTGATGTCAAGCCCGCCAACATCCTGCTCACTCGCGGAGCGAAGGAACGGGTTTTTTTGGCGGACTTCGGGATCGCCAAAGCTATCGGTGGAACGAGCACTCTGACTCAGGTCGGCGGGATTCACGCCAGCTTTGCCTACGCTGCGCCGGAACGACTGGACCCGAGCGCCACTGTCGGCCGTCAGGCCGACGTCTATTCGCTGGGATGCACACTCTTTCACATGCTGACCGGAGGCCTGCCATACATAGGGGATAGTCCTGCGCAGCTGATAAACGCTCACCTCAACGTAGATGTACCACGACCCACCATCCGGAATTCTTCTCTGCCATCGGAATTCGACGCCGTGATTGCGCGGGCACTGGCCAAAACCCCTGAGGCCCGGTTCCGTGATTGCGGCGAACTCGCTGCTGCCGCCGTCGACGCATTCCACAGCCACCTGCCCCGAATCGGAAAGGTAACCGCGGCCCAGTCGCCGAAGCCTGCCTCACTGGGACCCACCGTCCCCCATCGTCACGCAGCCCCAAAGACCCACCACCTGGGTAAAAAGTCTGCTAGGGACACCGACTCACGTTACTGCCCCATCAACGCAGTTGTCTTCGACTGGCGAGGCACACTTGTCACAGAACTCACCCCCCATAGCTGGGCCCGAGAAGGACTGAAGCGGGCGGGGCGGAATTGCGACGCCGATGCCGCCAAAACTCTGCTGGAAAGGATCCAGACAGCCGCCAGCCAGCCGAACCGACGCCGATCACCGCAGGGCAACGCCAGATTCCACCAGCACAACGCGGCGTACTACGAGGTGTTCGAAGACGCCGGAATAGAAGGTGATCTCGCCGACGCCCTATTCGAAGTGGACTCTGACCCAACCTACAACAAATTCGCCGATGACAGCGCAGACACGCTAACTAGGCTCGCCGAAAAGGGCTGCAAGATAGGCGTTCTCAGCAACATTCACTTCGATATCCGCCCTAGCTTCGTCGAAGCACAGCTCTTCGGCTTGATCGACGAATTCGTCCTGTCCAACGAGCACGGCATCCAGAAACCTGATCCCGCCATATTTCTCCTGATGCTTGAGAAACTGAACGTATCCGCACAGCAAACCCTCATGGTCGGAGCCCGGGTCTATCGCGACGGAGCCGCCGTCGAGCTAGGGATACCTACAATGATCGTCCCAATTCTGACCGACCCTCGCCAACGACGACTCCACCTCGTCACGAGCACCGTCGACGCCAACCGCACCTCATTCGATGCGATGAAGGGCTACGTTCGCAAGTTTCGAGTGAGGCATGGTAGGTGAGCCATCGCGGATCGCCTAGCGCGGCACGGTTGGCCGAGATTGAAGCAGTTACGCACACAGCAGGCTGACCGTCAGTGCTTCATGAGCTCCGAGACGGTGACGAAACTGTAACCGGCGGAACGGAGTTCGGCGACGATGCGGGGGATTGCGGCCAGCGACGGCCCGGCCCACTCGTGCATGACATGCAGCAGGACGATCGAACCGGGCCGCACCTCGCGCACGGTTTCGGCGACCATCTCGTCGGTTGTCGCGATCTTGCCGGAATCGGGCTCGACATCCCAGGTCACGGTGGTGCGGTCGTGGTCGGACAGATACTTGGGCAGCTCCCACAGCTTCTTACCGTTGGGCGGACGGAACGTAATCGGGCCGCGGTAACCGGTTTTCGCGATCTCGGCGTCCGTGCGCTCCACTTCGTCGCGCACCGTGTCACTCGACACGAAAACCATCCGCCGATGGTTGTAGGTGTGATTGCCGATCTCGTGCCCCGCCTGCGCGATCTGTCTCCCGTACTCCGGATGCGCCGCGAGATCACGCCCCATCAAATAGAACGTGGCCGGAACCCCCGCATCCGCAAGCACTTTCAGCACCTCGGGTGCCTTGTCCGTCGGCCCGTCGTCCAGCGTGAGCGCAACCACCTTGTCCCGGGTATCGACCCGGTCCACCAGCCGCCCCGCCAACTGGAACGTCCGCGAATTCATCAAATAGTAGACACCGACCCACAGCCCGAGCAGGACCACAAGCACCAGCGCCGTACCGATAAGCACCCTACGACTGAGCAATCTACGAACCATCCGCCGTGTCTAACAGCGCCCCCAACACCCCGGCCAGCCCCAGAAACTGCCACTACTGACAATCCGTAAGTACCGCTGTAATCGATCGTTCAGCGGCCGAAGGTGAATTCTTTTGCGGGGATGAAGAGTTCGTGGCCGGAGGTGAGGTGGAGGCGGACGCCCTCGGGTTGCCAGTCGGCGGATTCGAGGGAGGGGTGGTCTTCGCCGGTGATGCGGATGTCTACGAAGTGGCCGTAGGAGAGGCCTGGGTCGCTGCCGGAGTAGAGGGAGTAGGTGTCGTCGCGGCGGAACAACCAGGTCCGGGTGCGTACGAGGGCGACGTAGTGGGTTCGGCCGTCGGCGTAGGCGATCGAGGTGGGCTGCTGGATCGGTGCGGAGCCTTCGCGATGCGGCGGGCCCCAGGTGTCGGCCAGCGCGATCAGGCCGACCAGGATCAGCGCGGCGCAGAAGCCGAGTGCGGCGGGCAGCAGGAAACGCGCGGTCGGCCCGGTGGGTCGCGAATTCGCTTGCACCGGGCCGATCGTGCCAGAAGAACGGATCAGAAGTTGATCATGTGCCCACCGAGGCCGTGGAAGGCCTCCTGGAGGGCTTCGCTCAGCGTCGGGTGGGTGTGCACGTTGCGGGTCAGCTCGTTGACCGTGAGGTCCCACTTCTGCGCCAGGGTGAGCTCGGGCAGCAGTTCGGAGACATCGGGGCCGATGAGGTGGCCGCCGAGCAGTTCGCCGTACTTGGCGTCGGAGACCAGCTTGACGAAACCGGTCGGGTCGCCGAGGCCGTGCGCCTTGCCGTTGGCGGTGAACGGGAAGGTGGCGACCTTCACGTCGTAGCCCTCGTCGCGTGCCTGCTGCTCGGTGAGACCGAAGCTGGCGACCTGCGGCTGGCAGAAGGTGGCGCGCGGCATCATCCGGTAGTCGCCGAGGGTCACCGTCGGCGCACCGGCGATGGTTTCGGCGGCGACCACGCCCTGCGCCTCCGCGACGTGTGCGAGCTGCAGCTTCGCGGTGACATCGCCGATGGCGTAGATGTGCGGCACGTTGGTGCGCATGTTGTCGTCGATGGCGATGGCGCCGCGATCGGTCAGCTGCACACCGGTGTTCTCCAGGCCGTAGCCCTCGACGCGCGGTGCGAAGCCGACGGCCTGCAGCACCTTGTCGACGGTGACGGTCTCGATCGCGCCGGACTTGTTGTCCTTGATCGCGACGGTGACCTTGGCGCCGTCGTCATCGATGGACTGCACGGCCGCACCGGTGGTGATGGTGATGCCGAGCTTCTTGTACTGCTTGGTGATCTCCTTGGAGACGTCGACATCCTCGTTGGGCAGCGCCCGGTCGAGGAATTCGACGATGCGCACGTCGACGCCGTAGTTCTTCAGCACATAGCCGAACTCCATGCCGATCGCGCCCGCGCCGACGATGAGGATCGAGCCGGGCAGATCCCTGGTCAGGATCTGCTCCTCGTACGTCACCACGTTGGCGCTCAGCGAGGTGCCCGGCAGCAGCTTGGTGACGGTGCCCGCGGCGATGATGACGTTGCCGAAGGTGATGGTCTCGGTGCCGCCGTTGCTCAGCGCGACCGAGAGGGTGTTGGCGTCGACGAAGGAGCCCTTGCCGTCGAACTCGTCGATCTTGTTCTTCTTCATCAAGAAGTGAACGCCCTTGACCCGGCCGTCGGCGACCTTGCGGCTGCGGTCGAACGCCGCACCGAAGTCGAAGCTCACATCGCCGGAGATGCCGAAGGTCTTGGCTTCCTTCGTGAAAATGTGTGCGAGCTCAGCGTTGCGCAGCAGCGCCTTGGAGGGGATGCAGCCAACGTTGAGGCACACACCGCCCCAATACTTCTGCTCGACGATTGCGGTACGGAGGCCAAGCTGTGCCGCGCGGATGGCGGCGACGTAACCGCCAGGACCGGCACCGAGAACGACAACGTCGTAATGGGAAGTCACGTCACCGAGCCTAACGCTGCCTGGCAAACTTCACCCACCGGTCCCCCGGTGCATTGTGGCGCGAGCCACAGCGGGCGCGGCGAGCTCGGCTAGGCGGACACTTTTCCGAGGTATGGCCCAGAATTCCGCTGCACCGCCGGAAAAGTGTCCACGTAGCCGGGTCCACACCATCGCCCGCACCCCATCGGTCACCGACCGCGGCAGCACACCACGGCACAGTCGACCGAACATCCCCGGCACGGGCAAGCGGTGAATACCTCCAGAGCTTTGATAGCTACCGGCTACCACGGCCCCAGAGCGCCACGCCGTGCACCTGCACACCGCCCGTTCGCGCGTCGAGCACCGACACTCCGGTGCTCGATGCCTCACATCTTCGAGTGGGGCCGTCGTCGGCGCGAACGACCACGCACCGTTGAGCGCGCGACATGTTCGCCTTCGAACGCACGGCATATAGGCGGTTGCGCGCGACGTGCACAAACGCTTCGATGCCGCGCATCCACGAGCCGAGCCGTGCACGCCAGGGCGGACCGACGACCGGGGAGATTACTGTTGGCGCGTGGCAGCTGGCGGACCGGGCATCGACGCGGCGGCCGCCGCACCTCGATCCGCCGCACCTCGATCCGCCGCGCTCGACCCGAGCACCGACGCGACCCCGACCTCGGACGGTCGCGCACCGCTCGACCCGATCGACGGCACCATTTCCACTCATCTCGCGCGGCTGGTGCTGAGCGGCGCGCGACAGAGCGGCGTCGACGCGGAACAACTCACGACCGTGCCGGGCATGAACGAGACCGTGCTGTCCGGCGAACTCAACCGCCTCCCGCTGAGCTCACTGGTGCGGCTGTGGGAACTCATCGCACACGCCGGACCAGAGGCGGGCGCCGGCATCGCGGTGGCCGCCGCCGCACCGCTCGGCACCCTCAACACCTGGGACTACCTGATCACCAACGGTGCGACACTTGCCGATTCGCTACGCGCCGCCCAGCCGTACCACCGTCTGGTCACCGCCGCGGCCGAGGGATTCGACCTGAGTCACGACGACGCGCTGACCATCGGATACCGCACCAGCGCTGGCGATCCCGCGGTATCCGCGGTGGTCAACGAGTACGTGCTCGCCTACTACCTGCGCCGCGCCCGCGAGGCACTCGGGCGCGCAGTGGTCCCCGAGCGCGTCGCTTTCAGCAACCCCGCCCCGCGCAACCATCAGACGCTGATCGCGGCATTCGGCACCGCCCGCATCGAATTCGATTCTCCCGCAGACGAAATCACCTTCACACCGGCCGACGCGAACGCACCACTGCCGCGCGCCGACCCGATGCTCGCCGACCTGCTGCGCAGCCACGCCGACCTGGTACTCGCCTCGGCCCGCCCGATTCCCGGTCCGCTGGAGGCCTTCCGGATCGCGCTCGCGGCCGGGATCACCGCCGGTGACGCGTCGCTGATCACCGTCGCCCACCGGCTCGCCGTAAGCCCGCGCACCCTGCAACGGCAGCTCGCCGAACACAGCACCACCTGGCGGCACGAATACGACCTGGTCCGCTACGAACAGGCGAAATCTCTTCTGACGGAAGGCCGTTTGACCACCGCCGCGATCGCCACCCGCCTCGGATTCACCGACGACCGCGCCCTGCGCAAGGCCTTCCGCCGCTGGAGCGGTGCATCACCGACCCAACTGCGCGCCACCGGCCGACCCCCACAGCGAGCATCTTCAGCGCGATAGCCACCGACGCGGTCAAGCCCCGTACACATGCAATCGCCGAGCGCAGTCAAATGGCCCCCCAATACGGCGTGTCACAGGGCCATTTGACTGCGCTCGGCGGATCTCGGTGGGTGTCACGAATGGACCGGGGGGTGGCGGCGCAGGACCTGGGATCCGGGGGCGGGGGCTCATAACGTCGTCGGTGCCGGATCGAACGGTCCACCGAGTACTACGAAAAGGTATGAGTGTCATGGAGAATCAGCCGACCAACGCCCGTGAGATCCAGCTGGCCGCGCGTCCGGTGGGCGCACCGACGGCCGCGAACTTCGCGCTGGTGGAGCGTCCCATCGCGGAGCTGGCCGACGGGCAGATCCTGGTCCGCAACACCTGGATGTCGGTGGACCCGTACATGCGCGGCCGGATGGACGATCGCGAGTCCTACATCCCGCCGTTCCAGCTGGGCGAGGCATTGGAGGGTTCCGCGGTCGGCGAGGTGATCGCCTCCCGATCCGAGGCGATTCCCGTGGGCTCCAACGTCTCTCACTTCGCGGGATGGCGGGACTACGCGGTGATCGATGCCGCCTTCGCGACACCGATCGATCCCGCACTGGCCGATGTGCACCACTTCCTCGGCGCACTGGGTACCACCGGCCTGACCGCCTATGCCGCGCTGACCGACATCGCACCGGTGCGCCCCGGCGACACCGTGTTCATCTCGGCCGCGGCGGGCGCGGTGGGCAGCGTCGCCGGGCAGATCGCGAAGGCCCTCGGCGCGGGCCGGGTCATCGGTTCCGCGGGTGGACCCGCGAAAACCCGACTGCTGCTGGAGGAATTCGGCTACGACGCGGCCATCGACTACCGGGCGGGCGACCTGGCCGGACAACTGAAGCACGCAGCGCCCGATGGCATCGATGTCTACCTGGACAGCGTCGGCGGCGAACATCTGCGGATCGCGGTGGACGCCATGCGGCCCAAGGGCCGGATCGCACTGGTCGGCGCGATCAGCGGCTACAACGGCGACGCGCAGGAGGCCGGGCCGGACCTGTACAAAGCTGCGACCAAGGAGGTTTCACTGCGCGGCATGCTGGTCAGCAGCTACTTCCCGATCTTCGGCGAGTACATCGCCACAGCGGCGGGCTGGCTGGCCGACGGCACCGTGCGCACCAAGGAGACCGTGTACGAGGGCCTCGAGCAGGCTCCGGCCGCTTTCCTGGGCGTGCTTTCGGGCGCCAACACCGGGAAGATGCTGGTCCGCCTCGGGTGAACGGCACGTCGGGCGAACGGCGCGACCTCCTGGGTCGCGCCTCCGCCGCGTGGCCGCTCGGCGATACCCGTCGCCACTGGGGCCCGGCAGTCACGCCGCATCCGTTGTGCGGCTTCCGTCATCGAGGCCGCCGGATCATGTCAGTCGCGCCACACCTGCCCCGCCGCACGGGCGAAGTTGCCGCCGAAGACGGCGGCCCGATCCGCCTTGCTGAAGCCGCGGGCGGCCAGCAGCTCGTCCAGACCGGGCACACCGTCGCGCCCGAGCAGATCTTCCGGCGGAACCCATTGCAGCGGACCCCATTTGGTGAAGTCCTCGGAGAAGGCCCCGGGATTGTTGGCGATTTCCTCGTTGAACTCCGGACCGTCGAACGAATAGTCGGAGCTGACGCCGATGTGCTCGATGCCGACCAGCTCCACCCCGTAGGCGATGTGCGCGGCCATCGCCGCCACCCGTTCGGCGCGCTCGTCTATTCCGTTGCACCCCAGGAAGATTCCCACACCGTTGATCCCGATCACGCCGCCGGTCGCCGCACAGGCCCGCGCCTGATCGTCGGTGATATTGCGCGGATGTGCCCACAGCGCGGCGAAATTGGAGTGGCTGTAGATCATCGGCACGGCGGTCAGGTCCGACATCTCCAGGCCGGTCCGCGCCGAGCAGTGCGAACCGTCGACGAACATGCCGACCTCGTTCATGATGCGCACCAGATCCCTGCCGTAGTCGGTGAGCCCGGTGTCCTCGGTGTCCAGGCAACCGCAGGCGGCCTCGTTGGCGTAGTTGTAGGCGGGCAACAGCGAGCGGACGCCGAGCTCGTAGAACATCGCGACGTTGTCCAGCTTCCCGCCGAGCGGGCCCGAATCCTCCAGGTCGAAGGCCAGCGCGATGACCTCGGGATCAGCGCCGATATCCGCGTGCCCGGCGACGAGCCGGAACCGCCCGTCCGCGCGGGCGGCGTCGCGGAAATGGTGCAGCAACGCCAGCGAGTCGTCGGTCGACTGCGGCGAGTAGCCGACGTTCACCGACAGGTACGAGCCGAGCGGATAGCGCGCCAGGTCCGCGATCCGGGCCGATGGCTGCAGCGGCAGACAGCAGTGCTGCTCCCAGAGAAACGGTGGCAAAACACAAACCTCCTGGTCGGATCGGTCTTCGACCTCCGATCGTACGGAGCCGAACCGCTATGCGACCGGCGCAAACGACCGTCTCGGAGCGATCGAGCGCAGAGCTCGGCAACAATGTGGGCATGAACGGCGTTGACGACACTGTGACCGATCCTTTCCTGTGGCTCGAAGAAGTGACCGATGAGCGAGCGCTGGACTGGGCGCGTGCGCACAACGATGTCGTGGTCGGCCGGTTCGCCTCGTCGGACCGGTTCACCGAGTTGGAGCGCCGCATCCTGGACATGCTCGACACCGATACCAAGATCGCCTATCCGGGGCGGCGCGGCCGCTGGCTGTACAACTTCTGGCGCGACGCCGAGCACCCACGCGGGCTGTGGCGGCGGACCACCTTCGACGAGTACGCCAAAGAGTCCCCCGACTGGGACGTGCTGATCGACCTGGACGCGCTGGCCACCGCCGAGGACGAGAACTGGGTGTGGGGCGGCGCCGGGGTGCTGCGTCCCGAGCAGTCCCGTGCGCTGATCAGCCTGTCGCGCGGTGGCGCCGACGCCAAGGTCGTCCGCGAATTCGATATGGAGAAGCGGGAATTCATCGCGCAGGAGGACGGCGGCTTCTTCCTGCCCGAGGCGAAATCGCAGCTCGGCTGGATCGATATCGACAACGTCTATGTCGGAACGGATTTCGGCCCCGGCTCGCTGACCGACTCCGGGTATCCGCGCATCGCCAAGCGCTGGCATCGCGGCACACCGCTCGACGAGGCCGTGACCGTGTTCGAGGGCGAGCCGGGCGATGTGGCCGCCTCGGCGGGCTACGACCGGACGCCAGGCTACGAGCGGCATTTCGTCGGCCGCGCCACCGACTTCTTCAACGAAGAGGTATACCTGCTCGAATCCGACGGCACGCTAAGGCATCTCGACGCACCGACCGATGCGAGCAAGTCCTGGTACAAAGATTGGCTCACCATCCGGCTGAAGACCGCGTGGGAGGTCGGCGGGCAGACCTATCCGTCCGGCGCGCTGATCGCCATCGATTTCGACGCGTTCCTCTCCGGCGCGCGCGATTTCGACGTGCTGTTCACCCCGGATGCGCACACCTCGCTGCACGGCTACGGCTGGACCGAGAACCATCTGCTGCTGATCACCCTGCAGGACGTGCAGACCAAGCTGCACGTGCTCACCCCCGGCGCGGACGGCTGGACCACCGAACCGCTCGCCGATACCCCGCCGATGGCGACCACCAGCGTGATGAACCTTGACCCGCTGGAGGGCGGCGACGAATTCATGCTGACCACCAGCGGATTCACCACGCCGGGCACGCTGCTCGCCAGCTCGGTGGGCGGCGCGACCACCCAGCTCAAGCAGGAGCCTGGCTTCTTCGACGCGGACGGTATCGAGACCGAGCAGTTCTTCGCCCGCTCCGATGACGGAACCATGGTGCCGTACTTCGTGATTCGCCATCGCGATCACAAGGGCGCGCCCGCGCCGACGGTGATGTCCGGCTACGGCGGGTTCGAGGTGTCGCGCACCCCCGCCTACAGCGGGGCATCCGGCATGGGCTGGCTCGAACAGGGCGGCACCTGGGTGATGACCAATATCCGCGGCGGCGGCGAGTACGGTCCGGAGTGGCACACCTCCGTGCAGAAGGAGAACAGGTACAAGGTGTACGAGGACTTCTCCTCGATCGCCAAAGACCTTGTCGCGCGCGGCATCACCACCGCGGGCCAGCTCGGCGCGGTCGGTGGCAGCAACGGCGGCCTGCTCATGGGCGTCATGCTGACCAGGTATCCGGAACTGTTCGGCGCGATCGTCTGCCAGGTGCCGCTGCTGGATATGAAGCGCTACCACCTGCTGCTCGCCGGCGCCTCGTGGATCGCCGAATACGGCGACCCGGAAAAGCCGGAGGAATGGGCGTACCTCAGCAAGTACTCGCCGTACCAGAACACCAGCGCCACAACGGCTTACCCGCCGATCCTGCTCACCACCTCCACCCGCGACGACCGCGTGCACCCGGGCCACGCCCGCAAAATGGCGGCGCTGCTGCAGGAGGAGGGCCACACCGTCTGGTACCACGAGAACATCGAGGGCGGCCACGGCGGCGCGGCCGACAACAAGCAGTCCGCCTTCCAGGCCGCGCTGATCTACGAGTTCTTCACCCAGATGCTCGTCGAGGGCAAGAAGTCCGCCTGAGCTCGCCCTTGCGGTCCGGGCTCAGCCCCGGACCGCAAGGCGCAGTGGACTACTCGATGGTGATGGCCAGTTTGCCGAGCGTGCCGCCGGTGAAGGCGGCGATCGCCTGCGGCGCCTCCGCCAGCGGATACCGTCCGGCGATCGGCACGCGCAGCGCGCCGCTCGCCGCGTCGGCGGCCAGCCGGTCCAGCGTGGCGCGATTCGGGTCGGACATGATGGTGACCGCCTTGATGTCGCGCGCGGCGGCATGCTCCGGGGTGAAGTGCACGGTGGAGGCGAATCGCCCACCCGCGCGGATCAATTCGGCAAGTACCCGCCCCTCGCCCGCCAGGTGCACGACCGCGTCGACACCATCGGGACGCAATGCCATGACCTGCTCGGTCAGGTCGCCACTGTGGTCGACGACGAGGGCGGCGCCGAGCCCGGTTACGAAATCCGCTTCCGCACCGGGCCGCGCGGTCGCGATCACGATGGCGCCGCGCGCGACCGCCAGTTGAATGGCATAGGCGCCGACACCGCCGGTCGCCCCCGAGATCAGCACGGTCGCACCGGCATCGAGCTCGACCGCGTCGATCGAGTTCAGCGCGGCGGTACCGGCCAATCCGAGCGCGCCCGCAGCCGCGGGATCGAGCCCGGCCGGAATCGCGGCGATCCCGTATTCCGCAGGCACCGCGACATATTCGGCCCAGCCGCCCTGCCCGAGCGCGGACCGCATGATCACACCGAACACCGCATCACCCACCACGGCGGTGCTCACCTCCGCGCCCACCGCGGCAACGGTCCCGGCGAAGTCCTTACCGGGCACCACCGGAAACTCGTACTCGTAAACACCTTTCAGATATCCGCCCAGCACGCCGAGATCGAAGCCGTTGATCGACGAGTGCCCGATCCGGACCAGCACCTCTCCCGGTCCCGGCTCGGGGACCGGCAGCTCGGTCAGCAAGGGACTCTGGCCGAAGTCACCGAAGGCAACTGCACGCATGATGTATTCGCTTTCTACTCAGTGGGATCGGTGGCCTGCTGCCACGAGGCACGCAGCACCGCGATGGCCAGGTCGAGTTCGTCCGCGTCGCGTGGCGCGTACAGCATCACGATGCTGTCCGGCCATTCCGGGCGGCGGGTGATCGGATGCGGTTCGCCCCAGCCCGCCTCGGTCAGCGGCGCGATGAACCGTTGCGGCACAGTGAGATGCAGGAATCCGCTCCGATGGATATGCCCGAATTCGTCGCGACTCGGATGCAGGAACGCGGCCCACGGACCGCGCGGCTCGCGCAGCCGCAGCGCCAGCGACGCCGGTTCGGAGACCTGACTCGGCCCGGTGAATACGCCTGGCAGCTCCTGTGCCTGTGCGACCAGCGCGGCCCGGATCTCCGGCGGCGAGAACTGGTCGAGCTGATCGTGGGGAATCTCCCGGCCGGTGGTCGTCGGCCTGATGCCGGACCGCCTAGGCGGGGTACTGAGATCGACCTCCATGTACCGCACTTTCTGTTCGTTACTTACTTCTTGTGCGCATACCGATTCTGGTCGAGAATGGCGGGATGAGGGAAGAAGGCACTTTGACCCGCGTACCGAACACCGGTGTGCGTGCCAACGCGGTACCCACCGGACCGGTCGGCGCGGAGGCATCGATCTGCCAGCTGCGCGATGTCCTCGACCGGGTCGGCGACAAGTGGAGCGTGCTGGTGATGGCGCTACTCGCCGGTGGGCCGCAACGCTATTCGCAACTGCAACGGTCGATCGACGGCATCTCCCAGCGCATGCTCACCCTCACGCTGCGCAGCCTGGAGCGCGACGGGCTGATCCTGCGGCACGTGACCCCGACGTCGCCGCCGCGGGTCGACTACGAGCTGACCCCGGTGGGCGCGACACTGTCGACCCACGTCGGCGTGCTCATCGAATGGGCCGACGGGCACCGCGAATACGTGGCGACAGCACGGCGGCACTACGACGAGGCACAGGCCGCGCAGCCGAATTAACGGTCGCGCAGCCACTTTTCGAGCTGGTCGACCGTGCTGGTGTAGTTCGGGATCCAGCCGTTGTGCCCCAGCGGTTCCGGCTGATGCCAGGTGGTCACCTCGGCATCGGGCAGCTTCGTCAGCAGATGTTCGGCGGCGCCGGGCGGGGTGAGATCGTCGCCGGTCATGGTGATCGACAGCACCGGCAGCTTCAGGCGCGCGATCCGCTCCTCGTAGTCGATATCCGCGCCGACCGGCACGAACCGGCCGGTCCGGGCCAGCCGGGCCCAATCGGAGATCAGCACCTTGGACTGGCAGCCGAAGCCTGCCTTACCGAGCCGATCGCCGGGCCAGAACCCGGCGATATTCGCGGTCAGCGAGGCGGCGGCCGTGCCGAACAGGATGCCGGGACTCGAAAGTCCCGGGTAGCCACGGTAATACGGCGTTCCTGAGGCGATCAGGATCAGCCCGCCGAGCCTGCCACGGATGCGGGAGGCGTACATGACGGCAAGCTGCCCGCCCATGCTGTGCCCGAGCAGATACGGCGTGCTCTGCGGGAACCGGTCGCGCACCACCTCGAACATCGCCGGGAAATCGACCGAAACCAGTTCGTGGTAGCCGTAGGCGCTGGCCGAGCTCGGCTTCGGCCTGCTGTCGCCGTTGCCGCGCAATTCACCGATGGCCGCGTCGAAGCCGCGCCGCGCCAGCCCGAGCGCGATCCCCTCGTAGTACCCGGCGGGGACGCCGAGCCCAGGCACGATCACCACGACCGGACGCGGCGCATCCGGCGTGACCGGGTGACGATGAGCGCCCTCGGCCGGGATCAGCCGCACCGGAACGGTACTTCCGTCCGGCATCTGGATCGGAACGATCTCCATCCCTGGCACGCTACCCGGCGCCTTCGGCCATCGTCATCCCGGCGGATCGGCGCAGCCCGCGGCTGCCGCACCACCGCCGGATCCGGCGATGACGTCAGGCGCCGACCGCACCCATGATCACCCGGCTGAGCACACGGATCACGTCGTCCAGCGGTGGCCGCGGATCCGATCCGCTCCAGGAGTCGACCACGTAGTTGACGGCGCCGATGATGGCGAGCACCCGCATCTCGTAGTCGCCGGGCGGGATCTCGCCGTGCATGGCGGCATCCTCGGCGGCGCTCGCCAATAGCGAGCCCCAGACCCGGCGCAGCTCCAGGCGGAACTTCTCCACCTTCGGCCCCGCGCCGACCACCTCGACGAGCGCCACCCGCGCCTTGCGCGGATCGGAGCCGATGGATTCGACGTAAGCGCGGACGGCCGCGTCGATGATCTCGAGCGCGCTCGCATCGGCCTTCGACTCCAACGCGGTGGTGACCGCGTCGCGCGATTCCCGATCGATCTGCTCGTAGAGCTCGAGTAGTAGGGACTCGCGGCCGGTGAACTCCTCGTAGAACTGACGTGAGGAGAGCCCGGCGTCCTTACAGATCGCGCCGACCGAACTATTGGCGTAGCCGTCGCGCGCGAAGACCGTCAGTCCCGATTCCAGAAAACGCGCACGCCGCTGACGTTGCCGGTCCTCGACGGGTTGCCCGGCATACATTCGTCCCGTATTCGCATCCTGTGACATTGGGGCAGACAATACCGAAGCGCCCGATGCCCCCGTCATGGATCGGCTCCTTCGTTACCACCTTCCGCAAACCACGTGATAGCCGAAAGTTGGCCAGACAGTAGCTCACTCGACGATGGCGCACCACTCTGCCATCACTGGATGTTTGCCAAATCGAGCGCATTCGAGCACCCGCGCGCACCCGATGTGTTTTACAGGAGTTTTCTAGCATATTTTATGCCGTGGATGCCGACATTTCACACCAGCCGGTTTTGTCCCATTCCGCACGCGATAGTCATTGCACCCGGGGCAATTTCACTCTCCGCCACCACAGCCGCCGCCACCCCCGCCGCAGCCGCCGCCACCGCACCCGTCGTGGCCACCGCTCCCGTTATTGCCACCCGAGCACCCACCGCCGAGATCGATCAAGGCGGCATGAGCCACAGTCCACTTCCCCCGATTTCGCTTCGCTTTGCGCAGCCGCCGCGCCTGCCGCACCGCGCGCACGGTCTGCCACAGGAGCAAACCCCCACCGGCAACACCGAACAGCACCGCGTGCGGCGTCCGATCCGTAACAAGACTCACCGCAACCAGCCCGCCGCAGACAACGACGATCGCGAGCCCGGTGACAAGGTTCCTCCCCATACTCCCGAGTGAACCCCGAAACGGACAATTTGGAAAGCCCTTATTCGGCAACGATTCCCGCGTTCGCGCCGGATACCGGGAGTAGCCCGCCTAAAATTCGAGTGCGCAGGCTTGTCCGCGCAGTTCTCGGCTGATCCTCACCTCGCATTACCGCGTGAAAGGGAAATTGCCATGAGCATGCAGGTCGCCCAACCCGACGGCAAGATCGTCACAGTCGCCAGCACGGATACCGAAATTACGGTAGCCCGGCAGCATCCCGACGGTAGCCCGGACACCTATTTCGGCGTCGACGGCACCATAACCACCGTTATCGGCGACGGCGCCAGGGCGGCCGGAATCGCCTGGCAGCCCGACGGCAGATTGGTCGCCGCCGCGAGCACCGATACCGAATTCGCGATCATTCGCTACAACATCGACGGCAGCAGGGACCGCGGATTCGGTTCCGAGGGAGTTGCCAGGAAGTCCGTCGGAAAGGGTTGCGTGGCAACCGATATCGAAATCGAACCGGATGGCTCCCTCCTCGTCACCGGAATGAACACGGTGAGCGAGGTCGTCGCGAGGTTCAGCGACTCAGGGCAACCGAGATAGGGCCTCAGCTACCGCCGCCGCACCCCCCTCCGCCACAGCCGCCGCCACCGCCACAACCGGAATGTCCACCACCGCAACCGTGGGAATGACCACCGCCGCTGGAATCGCCGCCGCCGCAACCGCCGACCCCGTCGCCCGCACCGGCGGCGCTCCAGTGGCGGTTACGGCTGCGTCGCCTGGTGTCGCGGCTCGGCGGCGGCGCGCCGCGCTTGAGCTGCACCAGCGCCCAGACAGCGAACCCGAAAGTGAAGATCATCAGCGGTATGGCGAGCAGATAGCTGCCCGCCGCGAGCTGTGAAACGGTCAGTCCCCCTACGAAAACCAGAATGACGACCAGAATGAATATCCTCCCCATACCTCCAGTGAACCGGATAGGGGCGGACGCGCAAAGTAACGATTCGACGAACGGTCAGGCGGGCACTTCCGGCTCGCCGAGGCTGAGCATCATCCGGTTCGCCCAGGAGAACGAGGCAGTCGAGAGCACTAGATCGTGGATCTCGTTATCGCGCAGGCCCACCGCGCGCAGGCGTGCGATATGGGCGGCCTCGGCGCGCGGCGGCTGGGCGGCCAGCGCGCTGGTGAAATCGATGATGGCGTCCCAGCGTTCGTCGATCCGCACGCCGGTGCCCTCGTCGAGCAGGCGCTGCACGTCCTCGGTGCGCTTGGACAGCTGTGCGGTGAAATGCGAGTGCACGGAGGCGCAGTACACGCAGCCGTTGTGCCGCGAGGTGACGGTGGCCGCCAATTCCCGCTCGGCCCTGGACAATCCGTCACGACTGTAGAAGATCTCCTTGTCGTTGGCGCTGCGATGGGCGAGCACCTCGGCATTGCGGGCGAGCAGCCGGAAGTACGGGCTCTCGCCGCGCTGTCCCTCGAGCAGCGGCCGCTGCCGGTCGTCGGCATCCGCCAGCGCGATCGGCTCGGCCCACGGCGCCCAGTCCAGCGTCTCCTGGGTGAAACCGGCAGGGCGCCTCGGCGATTCGACGTCGCGCACCTCACTCATGCGAATCTCCGATCAGTGCGAGCCCGGCCAGCAGCCGGACCTGGTAGTTCACGAATCCGACCAGCTGGGTGACGGTGACGATGTCCCGCTCGGTCAGCCCGGCGGCGAGCAGCACATCGATGTGGGTGTGCGCACTCGTCACCGGGGCGGTGGTCAGCCGCGCGGCATGCCGTAGCGCGGCGGCGAGCACACCGTCGCCCGCCGAATCCGGCTCGGTTCCCGCGCTGCCCGCGGACTCGGCATAGTGCGCGGCAAGGTCTTTCGCGTCGGCGAGCGTCGCGGCATGGGCGGCGACGGCGGCAAGCCGCTCCCGCCCGAAGGCACGCCCCGCGGGGCCGTCGAACAGCGCGTCGTGCACCGCTTGGGTGTGGGCGACCACGGCGGGCCTGGCGTCGCGGACAGCGCGCACGGCTGCCGCGCGCTCGCCGCCGAGCACCGCATCGATGACGTCGGTCACGGAATTACCTTTCGCTGACATGCCAACCCAGTTGCGGCGCAACCTTGGTGGCGATGAGTTCGATCGAGCGCAGACTGGCCCGCTGATCCGGATCGACCGGATGGATCTGCACGATGAGGTCACCGGCACTGGCCGCCACATCGGCCGCCAGCCGCGCCGCGACGTCGTCCGGTGTGCCGATGTAGGAGTCGCGCAGCACGTCGTCGACGGTTTCCGCGAGTTCCGGTGTGCCTGCGGTGCGCAGGTGGTCGAGGAAGCGGATCGCGCCGCGATGTGCCTGGCGCAGCGCCTCTTCCCGGTCGTCGGCGACGAAGACGCTGCGGGAGGCGCCGATTCGCGGTGCGACGCCGGTGGGCAGTGCATCCAGGTAGGCGTCGATCAGCGGTCGCTGGACCTCGTCGATCCTGGCATCGGGTGCGGCCGGATCACGCGGTTGGGTCCGCGAAAGCAGCAGGCCCGCACCCGCCCGGCCCGCCCTTTCCGCACCGGCCACCGAAAAGGTGGCCTGCCAGGTGCGGTTCCGCAGTCCCTCGGCCGGTGGATGCAGCCGCCTGCCCGGAATCAGATCGGATCCGTCGAGCGCCTCGGTGATCCGTGCCAGCTTCTCGGCGTACACCCGCTGCCGTTCGGCGCCCGGTACCCCGAAGAGATCGAACGAGCTCTTGGATCCGCCACTGCCGAACCCCAATTCGAGCCTGCCACCGGACAGAGTATCTAGCACGGCCGCGTCCTCGGCGGCCCGGATCGGATCCTCCAGGCCGAGGGTGACGATCGCCGTGCCGAGCCGGATGCGGGTATTGCGGGCGGCGGCGTGCGCCAGGAAGACGAATGGCGACGGCAGCCCGCCCTCGGCCGGATCGACGTGATGCTGTGCCACCCAGGCGACGTCGTAGCCGAGCCGCTCGGCCAGGTCGATCTGCGCAAGCGCGTCGGCGTAGACCTCGCTCGCCCGCTGCTCGTCGTGGTGACGAACGAGCCTGGTGAACAGGCCGAGCCGTTTGCGGTAGGTCATGCGGTCACCTTTCCCAGATAGGCGTCGCGGACGGCCGGATTGCCGAGCAACTCCCCTGCCGTACCGCGCAGCACGATCTCGCCGCCGCGCAGCACATTGCCGGTGTGCGCGATGGACAGCGCGAGCTCGGCCTGCTGTTCGACAATGAGGATGGCCAACCCCAGTTCGCTATTGAGCCGGGCGATCTCGTCGAGCACCCGGTCGACGAACAGCGGCGACAGGCCCATGGTCGGTTCGTCCATGCAGATCAACCGTGGCTTGCTCATCAGCGCGCGGGCAAAGGCGAGCATCTGCTGCTCACCGCCGGACAGGGTGCCCGCCTGCTGGTTTCGGCGCTCGCGCAGCCGGGGGAAGTGCTCGTAGAGTTCGGCCGCGCGCGCGGCGAGCACCGCGCGGCGTTCTTTGCGGATGTATCCGCCCACATGCAGATTCTCCTCGACCGTCATGGCGGGAAACACCCTGCGCGCCTCGGGCACCGAGGCGAGACCGGCGGCGATGCGCGCGGCGGGCGGCTTACCGGTGACATCGACGCCGTCGATCCGCACGGTGCCCGAACTGGGGCGAAGCAGCCCGAGCGCGGTCTTCATCGTCGTCGACTTCCCGGAGGCGTTGCCGCCGAGCAGCGAGACGATCTCACCGGGACGGACCTGGAGCGAGACCCGGTCCAATGCTTTCGACGGCCCGTAATGCACTGTGACGTCGTCGAATTCGAGGATGGGCGGAGTGGGGTCACTGTTCGGCACCGGCGACCACCTTCCCCTCGTGCGCCGACCTGGCGCGCCTGCGGCCGAGGTAGGCCTCGATCACCCGCTCGTCGTTCTGCACCTCGGCGGGTGTGCCCTCGGCGATGACGCGGCCCTCGTCGAGCACGATCACGCGATCGGACAGCGAATTCACCAGTTCGAGTTTGTGTTCCACCAGCACGATGGTCTGGCCCTGCGCCTTGAGCTCGGCGAGTTGTTCACCGACCTCGGCGGTCTCGGTCTGGTTCATACCCGCGGCCGGTTCGTCGAGCAGCAACAGGATCGGTTGCAGCGCAAGAGCTCTGGCGATCTCCGTGCGCCGCCGGTTGGCGTAGGACAGCGTGTAGGCGTTGTGTTCGGCACGCGGGACCAGACGTTCGGGGAACCTGGCCAATTGGGCATCGACCAGCGCCGCGGTCCGGCGCCGCTCGGCGCGCACCGTGGGCGATGGCACGAGCGCGAGCAGCAGTTCGGCGAGCAGCGGGAGCCAGCGCAGGACCGGATACCGCGCCAACCCTGGCAGCGGGCGGGCCGCGCGCAGCGTGGTGTGCAGGCCGACCTCCACGTTCTCCCGCACCGTCAGATTGCCGAATACCCTGCCGTTCTGGAAGGTTCGCGCCACGCCGGCCGCCGCGGCCGCCTCCTGGCTGCCCGCGCGCAGCCGCGCACCGCGCACCAGAATCTGTCCCGTGTCGGGGCGAAGCAGCCCGGAGATGAGATTGACGGTGGTGCTCTTGCCCGACCCGTTCGGGCCGATGATCGAGACGAATTCGCCTGGGGCGACGGACAGGTCGACGCCGTCGACCGCGTGCACGCCACCGAACGACTTGCGCAGCCCGGTCACCGCGAGCACCGGTTCACCTGGCGACTTGGACACGATCGCTCCTCACGAGAATGCCCTGCGGGCGGAACCGGATGATCAGCAGCAGCGCGACGCCGTACAGCAGGATCCGCGCCTCGGGCGCCAGCCGCAGCGCCTCCGGCACACCGATCAGCACCACCGAGCCGAGTATCGCGCCGTAGGGCGATCCGGTGCCGCCGAGCACCAGGATGGTGACGACCAGCAGTGACATCGGCAGATTGAACACGGTGGGGTCGATGTAGCTGTACTGGTGCGCGAGCAGCGCGCCCGCGATGCCGGAGAACAGCGCGCTGATCGCGAAGGCCAGCGCCTTGTAGTCGCGGACCGGGACGCCGGAGGAGCGCGCCGCGATCTCGTCCGCGCCGACCGCGCGCAGCGCCGTGCCGAGGCGCGAGCGCTGGATGCCGACCACCACCGCGAGCGTGATCGCCAGTACCACCAGATCGAGCAGGAAAACCTCGGTGCCGTCGGCCAATTCACGGCCGAACACGGTCGGCACCGGAATGCCGAAGATGCCGTAGCTACCCCTGGTCAGCGATTCCCAGTTGCGGATCACCGCGACGGTCACGATGCCGATACCGAGCGTCGCGATGGCGACGTAATGCCCGTTCAAATTCCACAGCGGCGCCGCGAGAATCGAAGACACGACGGCCGCAACGACTCCCGCGGCAACCAGCGCCGCGAGGAACGGCCAGTCGTGGTTCACGGTCAGGATGGCCGAGGTGTAGGCGCCGATCGCGATCGGTCCGGCCTGGCCGATCACCAACTGTCCGGCCGAGCCGGCCACCAGCGTCATCGACACCGCGACAATGGCATACGCGAGAATCTGGGTGCCGACCACGATGGCGTAGTTGTCGGCCACCAGCGGGACGACGATGCCCGCCACCGCGAATACCGCGACGATATGCCACCAGCGCACCCGCAGATGCCGTCCCGCGCCGAGGAAGGTGCCGGTCAACGGCTCGCTGGCGATCGAGGGCAGCTTCGCGAGCAGCCCGCCCGGACGCAGGATCAGGAACCCGACCAGCACACCGAAGGTGATGAGATCCCGGTAGCCGTCACCAAAAATGTAGATGCCGTACGCCTCGACGATGCCGAGCGCGAAACCACCGATCACCGCGCCGGGAATCGAACCGAGGCCGCCGATGGTCGCCGCGACGAAACCGGTGAGCCCGGCGAGCGATCCGCTGGTCGGCGAGATGTTCGAGTTGTAGAGCCCGACGAAGATGCCAGCCAGCCCACCGAGTCCCGAGGCGATCGCGAACGCGAGCACCTGAATACGGGCCACCCCGATCCCCATCTGCGCGGCGGCGTCGGGATCCTGCGCGGTCGCCCTGATGGCCAGGCCGTAGCGGCTGAACCGCAGGAACCCGGCCAGCCCGAGCATCACCACCACGGTGATCGCGAGCATCACCAGATCGGAGGTGCCGAAGCGTACGCCGCCGACCTGAAAGTTGTTGGTATCGAGCACCTGTGGGAACGGCCTGGTATCCGGGCCGAAGATGATCTGCACCAGGTTCTCGATGATCAGGCCCGCCGCGACCGTCGCGAGCAGCGCGGCGATCGCGGGCGCTTTGCGCAGCGGATGGACCGCGATGACGTCGATCGCGATGCCGACCGCGCTGGTCACCGCGACCACGAGCACGATCGTCAGCCACAGTGGCACACCGTGTTCGGCGATCAGCCACCAGCCGAGGATGGAGCCGAGCGCGAACACCGCGCCGTGCGCGAAGTTGATGACGTTGGTGACGCCGAAGATCAGCGTGATGCCGACGGCGAGCAGTGCGTACGCGTTGCCGTGTACCAGCCCGGCGATGAGAGTGTCGAACATGCTAGCGGCTACCGGCCGGCACGAATTTGCCGTCCTTCAGCACCAGCTCGCGCGGCGTCACTCCGTTCGGGCGCCGGGTCTGCTGATCGAAGGCGAAGGTGCCGAGTCCGATTCCGGTGAACTGGGTTTCGGTCTCGAGGCCGTTCAGCACGCCCTCGCGGGTCGCGCCGCCCTTCTTCGCCGCCTGCACGACGACCTTCAGCGCGTCGTAGGCATAAACGTTGAAGTCCCCCGGATCGGTGTTGAACTTCGCGCGAAACTTGGTGACGAAATCCTGGATCTTCGGGTCCGGATCGGCCGGGCTGAACACACCGTTGACGATGTCGCCCTCGGCCGCCGCGCCGGCGAGCGAGATGAACTGCGGTGTGTTCTGGCCGCCGAAGAAGGGGCCGGTGAACCCGACGTCGCGCAGCTGCTTGACCACCAGCGCACCGTCCGGCCCGTAGCCGAGGTGCACGAACGCCTCCGGATTCGCCTCACGACCCTTGATCAGGATCGGCTTGACGTCGGTGGAGTCGGGCAGAATCGGCGAGGAATAGGCGATCTCGATGCCCTTCTCCTTGGCGAACTTCTCGAAGAACTGGAAAGCCTGTTTGCCCCAGTCGGTTTCGAGGTAGACCACCGAAACCTTCTTGGCCTTCTTCTTGACCCACTCGGCGTTGCGCTCCTGGTACACGTCGAGGGTGATCGACGGGCTCCACGAATAGGCGCCACCCTTGGTGAAATCCACCGCCGAATTGGTGAAGCCGTACTGGACGAGCTTGCCGCGGTTGTAGATCGGCGAGGCCGCGATCGACGCGGGGGACGAGAAATCGCCGAGCTCGGCGATGATCGACTTGTCGTCGACGAACTTGGTCGCGATCGGCACCGTCTGCTTGGGATCGGATTGCGAATCCGCCCACTTCAATTCGACCTTGCGGCCGTCGATGCCGCCCGCGGCGTTGATCTCGTCGAGTGCGAGGTCGAAGCCCTGCTGCCATAGCCTGCCGTACTCGGCGGAGGTTCCGGTCCTCGGGCCCGAGATGCCGAAATACACTGGGCCGCTGCCTGACTCGCCCTTTCCGGAATCACCGCAGCCGACGGCAAGGCCGACGGTGGCCGCGGCGACGACTACGCCGGCGACGATGCGGAAGCGGGACGAGATCTTGCTCATTGCTGGTAATTCCTAACCCGAATCCGCCGGAAGACCTCCGGCGGATCGAAGACACACTTGTGGACACGCATGAATGTGGCTGTCATGCGCGTGAATTCACGCGGAGCGCGAAGTTATCGAGGTGTGCGCGTACTGTCCGGTCGCGCTACGAGCAGCGACAACAACAGCAGCAGCTGGGTGATTTCCGGTTCATGGTGTCTTCCTCATCGTCAGCAGAGAAACGGTAACAGGACCTTTCGCCCGCTCAGGGCGTCCTGCCCACCTGGCGGCACCGGCGCCGGCGGCTCGAGCTGGGGGTTTACCGGCCGCTCGTCGTTTCGATCAGGTTGACGCAAAAGCGGTGATATTACTTCTTCTTCGCCGCAGGCTGCTCGGGGCGAATCGCATCCAACGCGTCCGCGCAGCGAGTGAACAAGTCCAGCAGCGTATTTCGCTCCGCCTCGGTGAATTCGGTGGCCAGCGTGCGCTCCACCCGGACCGCGGCGGCATCGGCCTGCTTCAGCACGGCCGCGCCCTCGTCGGTGATCCGGATCTCCAGCACGTTCCTGTGCCATTCGTGCGGCGTGCGTTCGATGTATTCGCGGTCCTGCAGGTTGGTCAGCACGGTGTTCATCGTCGGCGGCGTGACGCCGCACAGCCGGGCGAGCGCGGCGGCCGAGATACCGGGGTTCTCGCCGAGGTGTAGCAGGGCGGCATATTGCGCGACGGTGAGCCCCGCGGGCTTCAACGCGGCGTTCTTGGCCGCGCTCAGCGCCTGTTCGGCGCGCTTGATGTAGCTGCCGATGCGCTCGGAGGCGGGCATGGACGTCATCTCCGCATCGTATCTGCCCGCTCCTTCATAAGACTCTTGACGATCATTAGAGTACTAATATAGATTCGTGCTCGTTCTTGGATGTGACTACATCCAGCCACCGATCGACAAAGAGGCTCGACCATGTCCCACCTGTTCCGGCGCCGCGTTCCGACCGTCGCGGTGAGCCTGGCGCTGGCCGCCGTCACGGCCGTGGCCTGCGGTAAGTCCGATGAACCCGCCGCGCCGAGCGGCCCGCGCATCACCAGCGCGTACGCACTGCCCGACGACCGCGCGTATCCCGAAGGCATCGCCGCCGACCCACGCACCGGCGACACCTACGTCGGCTCGTACACCAACGGCGCCGTCTATCGAGCCGCACGCGGAGCGCAGCGGGCCGAGGTATTCCTGCCCGCGGGCGCCGACGGCCGCAAGACCGCCAACGGTCTACGGGTCGACCAGGCCGGGCGGCTCTGGGTGATCGATTCGACCAAGGGCGTCACCGTGTACGACATCGCGACGCGTGCCGCGCTCGCGCGGTTCGAGATCACCGGCACCGCTGCGCATTTCGTCAACGACCTGGCCATCACCCCCGACGGCACCGCCTACCTGACCGACTCCATGCGCGGCGTCGTCTACCGCGTCACCCCCGCGCAGGTCACCGATGCGCAGGCCAACGGCGGCCGCGCCGACCTGACCGTCGCCGTCGACCTGAATCCGTCCCTCGCCGCACACGGCCCGGACGCCATCACCCTGAACGGCATCGTCGCCGACGCAGCGGGCCGCTACCTGCTTGTCGTCGACATGACCGCGGGTGAACTGCACCGCATCGCACTGAATCCGGCCGACCCCGCCCCGATCCGCAAGGTCACCCTGCGCGGCGGCGACGTGAAGCACGGCGACGGCCTGGAGTTGAACGGCGACACCCTGTGGGTCGTCCAGAACACCGCCAACACCATCGCCCGCTGGCGCCTGACCGACGACTACACCACCGCCACCCTGGAAACCACCCTCACCAACGAATCCCTTTCCATCCCAACCACTTTGACCCACGCCGACAACCACCTCTTGGTCGTCGCCTCCCAATTCGACAAGGGTGGCCCCATGGGCCAAGGCACCCCCGCCCCCTTCGCCGTCCTGGCGGTGGACAACCTCTGACACCCCGGCACACCCGCAGCCGGTCCCCCTACCCGGTGGACCGGCTTCGGCAGGTCAGTAGCTGCAGAGCTTGATGTAGTCACTGCCGCGAACGCGGTTGTCGCGCACGAACAATCCGGCGCCCTTCACGTACGGAACAGCGAGATCGAAGTCACCGCTTCGATATACGATCCACTTACTGTCGCGGCCCTCCAACAGCCTGGCTTTTTCGGCGCCGTCGAGAAATCCGTTGAAGTTGAAGTTGTGGTTCTCGTTCTCGATCTTGCCGTTGCTGATGTACGCGTATTGATAGGTGTAGGCGTAGAAATACCCCCACTTCTGCACTGTCCCGGAGCAACTTCCGGAGTTGGACGACGAAAACGTCGCCGCCTGCGCCGATCCCGCCCCCAACCCGAGCGCGACCATCAACGCCGCCACCACCATCAGAATTCGCTTCATCATTCCCACCCGCCGTGGCCCGGGCCCTGTGCCCACTGCCGAACGCCGAGAACGCTAGCCACCCCCTCGCCCGAAAACCCTTAACAGAATCCCAAAGCCCCAGCTAGAGCCGCGAAATCTCGATTCCGGTCCGGACATTCGACCATCAATCGCCCGCAGGCTCATCCCCACGCGCCCGCGCCTTGTCGGCGACCGCCCACACGAGCAGCGCGAGCGGCACGGCCCCCGCGGCGATCTTGACCCAATCCGTCACATCGTTGGCACGCGCGGTACTGCGATAACTACGCCCACTCCACGGCTGCGCCGAGGTCGGCGCACACCGCTCCCCCGGCTCCAAGTAGTAGCTACGAAAGTCGGTCAGGCTCCACTTCTGGCACAGCACATCGGAATCCAGCAACCCGACCACCCCCCACGCGATCAACGCCCCGAACACCACCAACCAGAACCCGTACCCAACCGGATTCGCCCGCACCGTACTCCACATACGAATCGGTCAGCTATCGAGATCGGTGAACGGGATTCGCACAGGAAATGGCTCATTCAGAATCAGAACCTCCTGATGCGGTTCGGCTCGGCGATAGCTGCCACTCGCCCAATCGAGTCGATACTCCTGGATTATCTTGACCCGCAGTTCGTCATCTAGATGGACGACGAGGTAGACCGGAATGCCCTCGGTGGCGTACTCGGCATGCTTGTCCACAGTGTCGATGTACTCCGACCCAGGTGACACAACCTCGACTACCAGCAAGACATCGTCGGAGTGCAGCTTCTCACCGCGCGGGATGCATCGATGAACAACGACATCCGGCCTGCGAAAGGAGAACCCTCGAGTTCGCGGCCGCACCCTCTGATAGTGCATCTCGAAGTCGGTGACCACTCGGGTACACGGCTCGGCTGGGCGAGCCGCATCGAAACCATTTGCGAGCCGACGTGCGACGATGTTGTGCTCGACGCCGCCACTTCGGCAGAAGATCACCCGCTCGTCGATCACCTCGATCTGCTTCTGTACCTCTTCCGGCAGCGCGTCGTATCCCTCCTCGGTGATGAGGAGCATCTCCGGGTCTGTCGCCCACGCCGGCAATACGCTCATGATCACCTCGATGTCGGGAATTCGGTCCGGCCCATCGTATGCCGGAAGCCGGCCCACCCGAGGGTGGACCGGCTTCCGGTTCGAGATGTGTTGCCTGGGGGCAGGACTCAGAAGTCCATGCCGCCCATGCCGCCGGTCGGGTCGCCGGCGGGAGCGGCGGCCTTCTCCGGCTTGTCGGCGACGACAGCCTCGGTGGTGAGGAAGAGCGCGGCGATGGAGGCCGCGTTCTGCAGGGCCGAGCGGGTGACCTTGACCGGGTCGGCAACGCCGGCGGCCAGCAGGTCCTCGTACTCGTTGGTCGCGGCGTTCAGGCCGTGACCCGCCGCCAGGTTGGCGACCTTCTCGGCGACGACGCCGGGCTCCAGGCCCGCGTTGAAGGCGATCTGCTTCAGCGGAGCCGACAGCGCGACGCGCACGATGTTGGCGCCGGTGGCCTCGTCACCGGTCAGGCTCAGCGCGTCGAGCGCCGGAGCCGACTGCAGCAGGGCCACGCCACCACCGGCGACGATGCCCTCTTCGACGGCAGCCTTCGCGTTGCGGACGGCGTCCTCGATGCGGTGCTTGCGCTCCTTGAGCTCGACCTCGGTCGCCGCGCCCGCCTTGATCACCGCGACACCGCCGGCCAGCTTGGCCAGACGCTCCTGCAGCTTCTCACGGTCGTAGTCGGAGTCCGAGTTCTCGATCTCGGTGCGGATCTGCGCAACGCGGCCCTTGATGGCCTCCGCGTCGCCCGCGCCCTCGACGATGGTGGTCTCGTCCTTGGAGATGACGACCTTGCGCGCCTGGCCGAGCAGCTCGATGCCAGCGGTCTCCAGCGAGAGGCCGACCTCTTCGCTGATGACCTCGCCACCGGTGAGGATGGCGATATCGGCGAGCTGAGCCTTGCGACGGTCACCGAAGCCAGGCGCCTTGACGGCGACGGACTTGAAGGTGCCGCGGATCTTGTTCACGACCAGGGTCGACAGGGCTTCGCCCTCGACGTCCTCGGCGATGATCAGCAGCGGCTTGCCGGCCTGGATGACCTTCTCCAGCAGCGGCAGCAGATCCTTGACGGTCGAGATCTTCGAACCGACGAGCAGGATGTACGGATCCTCGAGCACCGCTTCCTGGCGCTCGGGATCGGTCACGAAGTAACCGGAGATGTAGCCCTTGTCGAAGCGCATGCCCTCGGTGAGCTCCAGCTGGAGACCGAAGGTGTTGCTCTCCTCGACGGTGATGACGCCTTCCTTGCCGACCTTGTCCATGGCCTCGGCGATGAGCTCACCGATGGACGAGTCGCCCGCGGAGATACCGGCGGTGGCGGCGATCTGCTCCTTGGTCTCGACCTCCTTGGCGGAGTCGAGCAGAGCGGTGGTGACGGCCTCGACAGCCTTCTCGATGCCGCGCTTCAG
The DNA here is from genome assembly GCF_044547285.1 of Nocardia sp. NPDC052566. Lineage (NCBI taxonomy): Bacteria > Bacillati > Actinomycetota > Actinomycetes > Mycobacteriales > Nocardiaceae > Nocardia > Nocardia sp. NPDC052566. The sequence goes on from NZ_JBIUAF010000008.1 coordinate 478,330, forward strand.
GCCGAGCGGGTTCGCGCCGGCCGCGACGTTGCGCAGGCCCTCGCGCACCAGCGCCTGGGCGAGCACGGTGGCGGTGGTGGTGCCGTCGCCCGCGACGTCGTCGGTCTTCTTGGCGACTTCCTTGACCAGCTCGGCGCCGATCTTCTCGTACGGGTCCTCGAGGTCGATCTCCTTGGCGATGGAAACACCATCGTTGGTGATCGTGGGGGCGCCCCACTTCTTCTCCAGGACAACGTTGCGACCCTTCGGGCCCAGCGTCACCTTGACAGCGTCGGCGAGGGCGTTCAGGCCCCGCTCGAGGCCGCGACGGGCCTCTTCGTCGTAAGCAATTGTCTTGGCCATGGCGTTGTTGAGATCCTCCATGTATATGGCTGACACACAGGACGATCTCAGGTTGGATCGCCCCATTACGCTGGCCAGGTGCGGTGCCCGCGACGGACGACCGAGGGTGTCGATGGAACCCGGTCTCACCGTCCCGACCTAGCACTCACCGGTAGAGAGTGCCAAAGCCATTTTTAGCACTCGGCGGTTACGAGTGCAAGGTCAGGTCAGCTCAGGCTCGATCGGTGACGCGCAGGGCGAGCGCGACGAACGCGTCCGCGCGACGTTCGTCCGGCGACCTGGGCTCGCCGGTCTCGACGGTCACCTGTTCGGCGTCGTGCAACAGCAGTTCGGCCTCGATGCGCATGATCGCGCGAATGAAGGGCGGTGCGACCTCGGGCGGCAGATCGCCGTTCACGATGTACTCGCCATCGGGACCGGACTCGGTCGACACATAGGACAGGGCACGGAGCAGATCGTCGCGACGCTCACCCGCCACTAGATCGGAATCCGTGGTGTCCGCCATTCCCTCATCTTAGCTAGTCAGTAGCGCCCCGGATGGCGCCGATTCGGACGGCTGCCCGGGACCGGTGCCTGACCTGGCACTCCATCGGCGAGACACGCGCGGACCGGCGTTTCGGCCTGCGGACGTTTCAGCAGAGCGTGACCCACTGGCCGTTCGGGTCGTTCTTGGCGTAGCGGTTGTCCCGGACCAGGAGGTATTCGCCGGGGACCGTGGGGACGGCGATATCGCGCCAGGCCATGCGGTAGGTGACGTGGGTGTTCCACACGTCGAGGCGGCCCGCCGATTCGAAGCCGGTCAGGAAGCCGCCGAAGGTGAAGGCGTGCTGTTCGTCGCGGACGGTGTTGTCCCTGACCTCGACCCACTGATAGGTGTCGGCGTAGTAGTGCCCGCCGAAGTAGTCGTTGGTGCCGCTGCACTTGGCGATGGTGGCGCCGCCGGTATAGGACCAGGCCCGCGCCTGGCCCGCGGCCAGGATGGCACCGACCATCAGCACCGCGGCTAGTAGGCCGACTGTCAGAGACTTCACGCTTCCCCTCCAAGAGAACTCGAGCCGCAGACCTGAAATCGGCATCCGACTAGCTCGCGTTTCACCCTAACCCGAGGTTGCGGCATCGGGCGCACAGCCCAGGGCCCCGAGAACTCGGGGCCCGTCGGCCGGTCCGGGCGCGACGGGCCGCATGGAGCAGCAGCAGCGTGATCCTGATCCGGCGCAGGACGACCGCGTCGAGCACGGCCCTCCCACGGCCACCGATCACGACTGGCCGGGGAGGAGTTGCGAAAGGATCTCGACGAGATGGGCCTCGGTCTGCGGCTTGTAGATGCCGAGCCCGGCGAACAGGCCGAGGCCGTTCTCCTGCTCGAGCAGCGCGAGCAGGATGTGCTCGGTGCCGATGTAGTTGTGGCCGAGCCGCAGCGCCTCGCGGAAGGTCAGCTCGAGCACCTTCTTGGCCTCGGGTGCGAACGGAATGAGCGGGGGAACCGTCCCCTCGGGGGTAGGTACCGCGGCGGTCGCGGCGGCGCGCACCAGCTCCAGCGTGCTGCCCTGCACGATGATCTCTTGTGCGGCAAGCCCTTCCGGCTGGTCGAGCAGGCCGAGGATCACGTGCGGGATGCCGATCTGGTCGTTGCCCATCGATCGCGCGATTTCCTGGGCGCCCATGATCACCGCACGGGAACGGGGGGTGAACCGCGCGAAACCCGAGTTCGGATCCATGGCCGCCGCATCCTCGGGTCCCTTCGGCACGAACCGCTTCTGCGCGGCCTGCTTGGTGACACCCATGGATTCGCCGATATCGGTCCATGAGGCGCCGGAGCGCCGGGCCTGGTCGACGAAGTGGCCGATCAGATGATCGGCCCCATCGCCGAGATTTGCTGGGGCGACGACCCCGGCGGGGCGGTTATGCCCCGCGCGGTCTGGGGGGGGGTTTATTATTGCGGG
>NZ_JBIUAF010000009.1:0-340615 GCF_044547285.1 Nocardia sp. NPDC052566
GGGGGGGGGGGGGGGGGGGGGGCGGGGGCGGGGGGGGGGGGGGGGGGGGGGGGTGGGGGGGGGGGGGGGCGGGGGGGGCCGGCGGGGGGGGGGGGGGGGGGGGGGGGGGGCCGCGGGGGGGGGGGGGGGGGGGGGGGGGGGGGGGGGGGGGGGGTGGGCGCCCCGGCGGGGGGGGGGGGGGGGGGGCGGGGCCCCCCCCCCCCCCCCCCCCCCCCGACCGTATCGATGCCGCTGGCTCGGGCGGCACCTGAATCTCGGGCGGTGATGTGACCAAGGTCACATGCTGGAAGTTTGCTGAACTCTTGTCGGGCTCGCCGGCGTCCCGGCAGAATCGAAAATGTTGCTGCTGTGACGACAGTCAACTACTGATACGGCTGTCCAGTGTTACCGCGTGTTGTCCTTGCTGAAAGGCGGGCAGGCCCGTGACCAGAAAACCGTTGCGCCGCATTCTGTTCGGCTTCGTCGTGAGCCTGCTCGCGACGTTGCTGCTCGCCGGGCCCGCCTGGTCGGATACCGGGAGTGCCTCGGGTAGCGGCGGCTCGGGCTCGGCGGGTTCGGGCTCGGCGTCGGGCAGCTCCAGTGGGTCGGGGTCGATTCCGCTGCCGAGCACCGCGGGCATCGGCGCGCTGACCGCGGCCTCCACCCAGACCGGCAAACCGTACGAGTGGGGTGGCGTCGGCCCGAACGCGTGGGACTGCTCCGGGCTGGTGCAGTGGGCCTTCCGTCAGGTCGGGGTCGCCATTCCGCGCACCACCTGGCAGCAGGCGCGAGCCGGGATGGCGGTCCCGTTCTTCGCGCTCTCGCCCGGTGACGTGGTCATCCTGAACACCGATGCCTCGCACGTCGGCATCTACGCCGGATTCGGGCAGATCCTCGACGCGCACGACTGGGGCGTGCCGGTCGGCCTGCATCCGCTCGGCGAATTCGACATCTACAGCATCCGTCGCTTCTGAACCCGCGAAATCCCCTGCGGCATCGGCTATTTTCGCCTGCAAGGGGGCAGCCGAAGATGAGGGAGCGATTCGGATGACAATGCGTGCGTTAGGAAGTGGGCTCGTCGCGTGTGTGCTCGCCGTGGCGGCGGTGGGCTGCGGCAGCGACGGCAAGGGTGGTGCCGACAAGGCCGGGGCCGATCTGAAACCCGGTGTGCTATCCGGCTTTTCGACGCCGGAAAGCGTGCTCGTGGTGGGTGACGGGTACTTCGTCTCCAACGTCGGTGCGGCGGTGGAGCCGGTCACCAAGGACGGTGACGGATTCCTGTCCAGGCTGGATGGGACCGGGAAAGTGACCGCGGCGAAAGCGATTCCGCGCGCGGGCGATCCGCCGCTGAACGCGCCCAAGGGCATGGCCTTCGCCGACAACAAGATCTTCGTCGCCGATATCGACCGGGTGGTCGGCTACGACATCGATTCCCTCGGGCAGGTTTTCGAGGCGCCGATCGGCGGCGACGCCCCGACACTGCTCAACGACATCGCGGTGCTCGACGACAAGACCCTGCTCGTCACCGATACGTTGCGCGGCTCGGTGTACAAGCTCGGCATCGAGGACAAGAAGTTCGGCACGCTGACCACCGGCGTGGCGGGCGCCAACGGCGTGGTGGTGGACACGTCGGGCAAGATCGCCTACGTCGCCGCCAACGGCGCGAAATTCGAGGGTGGTGACCTGTTCCAGCTCGACCTCGGGCGCACACCCGTCATCCCGAAGCGGATCGGCACCCTGCACGGCGTGTACGACGGGATCGCATTGCTGCCCAACGGGAACCTCGTCGTCTCCGACTGGGTTTCCTCCGACAACCCTGTGCCGGGTGCGGTCACCGTCTACCAGACCGACGGCACCGAGGTGTCGAAGGTGCAGCTGCCCGGCACCCCGAGCGGCACAGCCGATTTCACCCTCGACAAGTCGGGCAAGTACTTGCTGATCCCGGCCATGCCGGAGAACAAGATCGTGATCGTCGCGGTGTAGGTCAGCCGAGATCCGCGGCGAGCTGGCGCAGCAGCGGTCCGTACTGCCGATGCGCCAGCGCCGAGGCGAACTGGGCGACCAGGTAGTCGGCCGGGTTGCCGGTGTCGTACCAGCGGCCCCGGATGACCTGGCCGAATACCGGGTTGTCCGTCGCGTGCGCGTTGATCGCGTCGGTCAGGTACACCTCGCCGGTCTGGTGTTCGTACCAGCGCTTGGTCTGGATCTTCAGCTCGTCGATGATGCCCGGTGTCACCACGTAGCCGCCGATCGCCGCGAACTGCGACGGCGCGTCCTCGGGCTTGGGCTTCTCCCGCAGGCCGGTGATGCGCAGCAGGCCGTTGCCCTGATCGTCGGCGACCACCGGCACGCCGTAGCGCTGCGATTCGGCCGGATCCATCGGCATCAGCGCGAGCACGGGGGCGCCGGTGGCCTCGTAGGCGTCGATGAGCTGCTGCGCGCGCGGCACCTCGGCGACGAAGACGTCGTCGGGCCACAGCACGAGCATCGGCTCGTCGCCGAGGTTGCGGGCCGCGTTCAGCACCGGCGTGCCGTTGCCGTAGGGGCCGTGCTGATCGAGGTAGGTGATATGCCCGAGCCGCGACAGCTCGCCGACCTCTTCGACAGCGTCGGCGTATGCGGTCTTGCCGTCGGCGCGCAGCTGCGCCACCAGGGCCGGGTTCGGCCGAAAGTGGTCCTGGATCAACGACTTTCCGCTGCTCACCACGATGGTGATATCGGTGATCCCTGACGCGACCAGCTCGCGCACGGTGTGCTCGATGACCGGCTTGTCGCCGACCGGCAGCATTTCCTTGGGAATGGCCTTGGTCAGCGGGAGCAGTCGGGAACCGATACCGGCGGCCGGAATCACGGCCTTGCGGATCTTCATGCGTCCGATCATCACATATGTCCGAGCCGCCGCGAGTTCGATCCCCGGCTGCCGATCCGGTGTCAGTTGGGCAGTGCCGCGCAGGCGGGCACGGTGCGCAACTGCTCGTCGACCATCGTCAGCGCCGACGCCCGCTGTTCCGGCGTCGAATCCTTGCGTCCCTGTTCGCTGTTGATGATCGCCTCGAGAAACTTCTTGACGTCGCGTTTGGTGGGATTGTCCGTCCCGAGCAGTGCTTTCACCATGGCGCGGTCCTCGGCGCTGCCGCGGATCTCCTCGCTGATCTTCTGGCAGAACGGGCCGAGATCGTTGGTGTTCGGCGCCGCCGCGGCGACACCGCCGCCGAGCAGCACCGCACCGGCGGCCATTACGGAAACCATCGAGCTACGCACGCGCCACACCCCTCGCTAGAGAACAGATTCGGGCAAGAGTACCCGGCCCCTGCGGTGAATTCGCCTGGGGTATCTCATGTTTCGATCGGGCGTCGCGCGCGGTCCGCGGGCGGGGCGCGGACCTGCGGATTTGATCGCCGACACCGGCCGCTGGGCCTGCCGTTCCCGGTGCACCGGACCTGTCGGTACGGCAGCGTAGATTTCCGGGCATGGGTGAGCGCAGCGAGCGAATCGGGTGCCCGTGCGCGGTGCGCCGGCGCGGGAAGCGGCAGGCCGGGCCGCGGTGACCGAGCCGTACCCGCCCGACCATGCCGAGCGCACCGCTCGGCGCTGGGTGCTGCACATAGATATGGACGCGTTCTTCGCCTCGGTCGAGCAGATGACCAGGCCGACACTGCGCGGGCGGCCGGTGCTCGTCGGCGGCGTGGGCGGGCGCGGCGTGGTGGCGGGCGCCAGCTACGAGGCGCGGGTATTCGGTGCGCGCTCGGCGATGCCGATGCATCAGGCGCGCAGGCTGGTCGGTGCCGCCGCGGTGGTGGTGCCGCCGCGCGGTGCGGTCTACGGCGTGGTGAGCGGTCAGGTGTTCGACGCGCTGCGCAGCCGCATTCCGGTGTTGGAGACGCTGTCGTTCGACGAGGCCTTCGGTGAACCCGCGGAACTGGCCGGGGCGTCGGTGGCGCAGGTGCACGAATTCGGTGCCGGGCTGAGGGCGCTGGTGCTGGAGCGCACCGGATTGGTCGCCTCGGTCGGTGCGGGCACGGGCAAGCAGCTGGCGAAGATCGCCTCCGGGCTCGCGAAACCCGATGGTATCCGGGTGGTTTCGCCCGCCGAGCAGGAGCGGATGCTCGCCGCGCTGCCGGTGCGCAAGCTGTGGGGGATCGGGCCGGTGGCCGAGGGGCGGCTGCGCTCGCTCGGCATCGAGACCGTCGGCGCGTTCGCCGCGCTGCCGGAATCGGAGGCGGCGTCGCTGCTCGGCGGCGCGATGGGCACCGCGCTGCACCGGCTGGCGCGCGGCATCGATGACCGGCCGGTCGCCGAGCGCGCCGAGGCCAAGCAGATCAGCGCCGAGAACACCTACGAGCACGACATCGTCACCATGCCGCAGCTGCGCGTCGCGATCGAGAAGATGGCCGCCGCCGCGCATACCCGCCTCGGCAAGGACGGGCGCGCCGCGCGCACCGTGGTGCTCAAGCTGAAGAAATCCGATATGAGCATCGTGACCCGCTCGTTCACGCTGCCCTACGCGACAACGGATCTGGCCACGCTCACCACCGCCGCGCAGCGCTCGGCCATCGATCCGGTCGAACTCGGGCCGGTCCGGCTGGTCGGCGTCGGCTACGGCGGGCTTTCCACGGTGCGCCAGGAATCGCTGTTCCCCGAGCTCGATCGGGCGCCCATGCCGGAGAGCGCGGAAGGTGATGTCGCCCACTGGGATTCGGGCGCGCCCGCAGGCGATCCAGTGCCTGCCGCGGCACGGCCGGTGGCGGCAGCACGGCCTGTCTGGTATCCCGGAATGGATGTCGAACACCCCGAATTCGGGCACGGCTGGGTACAGGGCGCCGGGCTCGGAGTGGTGACGGTCCGTTTCGAGACGAGCTCGACAGGGCCGGGTCCGGCGCGTACGTTCGCTGCCGACGACATCAGTTTGTCGCGGGCGGATCCGCTCGGCAGTCTCCGCTGACGGGTAGCCTGTGTAACTCGTGCAGCGCCGCCGTTCGGTGGGGCGCTGCCATCGGTGTTACGACACGTACCTACTCGAACGCAAAGGACGAGCAAGTTGCACAAGACTGGACGCATCGCGATCGCCGGGCTGGCCATCGTCGCCGCTCTGACCATGACCGCATGTGGTAGCGACGACAAGAAGGACACCGCCAAGCCGGCCAAGACGTCGACCAGCCAGAAGGCGGCTGCCAGCAACACCAACCTGCCGCCGGTCCCCTCCGTGGCGGACCTGAATACCCAGCTGCAGCGCGCGCTCGATCCGTCGGTGCCCAACGGCGAGAAGCTGGACATGGTCCAGGGCGCGCAGGCCGATCCGGAACTGCCGAACATCCTGGCCGAGGCATACAAGCAGACCGGCGCCAAGATCGAGGTCACCGAGGTGACCGCCTTCGGTGACACCATCAACGCCAAGGCGAAGATCACCCTGAACGGCCAGGAGAACATCGCCGACGTGCCGTTCGTCGCCGAGAACGGCAAGTGGAAGGTCCAGAAGGCGTGGGCCTGCCAGATGCTGACCAACTTCGGCAAGCAGTCGCCCGCGTGCGCTGCCTGATCGGCGTTTCCGCCTGATCCAGCTCTGCCACGGTCCGGTACCCGTTCACTCGGGTGCCGGACCGTTGTCGTTGCGCGCCGTTCGCGCAACCTCTCGGCCGTAGTTGACAGCCAATTCTCAGAAATGTGAAAAGCCCAGCTGGCACGCCTTTCTCGCGTCGAAATGTGATATCGCTCACGCGCGCAAGTATTTCCGGGATCGGTGTCCCCGCTAACATCCTCGGCGTGGCTGACACGATGGTGTGGGCGGGGCAGTCGTCCGTCGAGGGATCCGAACGCGGTACGACACAAAGCAGAAGTGGTGGGGGATGGGCTCGGCCGGTCGCGCTGATCGCGGCCTTGATCGGCGCGCTGTGCGCGATCGCGGTGCCGTTGCTTCCGGTGCGGGTGGACGCGACGACGCTGACCTGGCCGCAGGCGGGTTCGGCCCGCAGCATCGAGGCACCGCTGGTCGGCTACGCGCCACTGAGTTTCGACGCGACCCTGCCGTACGCCGCCATCGAGCAGCTCGCCGTCAAGGGCGGCGTGCTCGCCGCCACCGGCCCCAACGGCGCGCCCGACCTGCCGCGCTACGGATTCATCGCGCGGGTGCAGGCGCCGAGCGCCGACACGCCCGCCCGGCTCGACGTGATGCTGCGCAATCAGGCACTGCTGAGCGTGCCGGTCGAACAGCTCACGCCCGGTTCCGAACTCAGCGTGCACGCCGACTTCACCACGGCGACGGTCACCATGTCCGGCGGCACGGCGCCCGGCCTGCCGCTGACGTTGAACGGTGACTACCGGCCCCAAATGGTCGGTGTCTTCAGCGATCTGGCCGCGGCCGACGGCGCGCGCGTCACCGCTGAGGTGGATTCGCGCTTCTCCTCCACGCCGACGCCGATCAAGCGCGTCGCCATCGTGCTCGCACTGCTCGCCACCCTGGTCTCGCTGCTCGCGCTGCACCGGCTCGACCTGCTCGACGGGCACCGCGCGCGCCGGTTCCTGCCTGCGCGGTGGTGGACGTTCTCGCTGCTCGACGCGGTGGTGCTCGGCACGCTGGTGGTCTGGTACTTCATCGGCTCGGCCACCTCCGACGACGGCTACCAGTTCAATATGGCCAGGGCGTCGGGTGTCGCCGGATATATGGCGAACTACTTCGGCTACTTCAATGTGCCGGAGACGCCGGTCGGCCTGCCCTATGACCTGATCCGGGTGATGGAGGGCGTGACGACGGCGAGCCCGTGGGTGCGGTTGCCCGCGCTGCTCGTCGGCGTGCTGATCTGGCTGCTGCTCAGCCGTGAGGTGGCGCCACGGCTCGGAACGGCGGTGCGGCACAACAGGGTTGCCATGTGGACCGGTGCGTTCGGCTTCCTCGCGGTGTGGCTGGCCTACAACAACGGCCTGCGCCCCGAGCCGTGGGTGGCGGGCGCGCTGCTGCTCAGCTGGTGCTCGATGGAGCGTGCCATCGCGACCAGGCGGCTGCTGCCCGCCGCCGTCGCCATTCTCGCCGCGGCGTTCGCCAATACCGCCGGACCGTCCGGGCTCATCTGTATTGCCGCGCTGGTGGCCGGGATTCGGCCGCTGAGCCGGATCGTGCTCTCCCGGGTGCGTGACGCGGGTTCGGTGCGCGCGCGGATCATCGCCGCACTGCCGTTCGTCGCGCCGCTGCTCGCCGCGGGCACCATGGTCCTCGCGGTGGCCTTCTCCGACCAGCCGCTCGCCGCCGTGTTCGAAATGCGCAGGGTGCACGAGGCTTTGGGCCCCAATGTCGAGTGGTTCAACGAATACGTGCGCTACCAGTACCTTTTCCAGCCGGAGATCGACGGATCGGTCGGCAGGCGCATCGGCATCTTCGCGATGATCCTGGGCATCTTCGTCTGCGTCTTCGTCCTGCTGCGCAAGGGTGGCCGGATTCCGTTCACCGCGCCGGGACCGTCCCGGCGGATCCTCGGCGTCACCGTCGGCGCGATGCTGCTGATCGCCACCACCCCCACCAAGTGGACCCATCACCTCGGCGTCTTCGCCGGCGTGGCGGGCGTGGTCGCGATGCTGGCCGCCGTCGCGGTCGGGCCGCGGGTGCTGCGCTCGCCGCGCAACCGCGCGCTGTTCGCCGCGGTGGTGACATTCATGCTCGCGCTGGTGTTCTCGGGCACCAACGGCTGGTGGTACGTCTCCAACTGGGCCATCCCGTGGGGCGACAAGCCGCCGGTGCTGGCGGGCATCGGGGTGAACAAACTGTTCCTCGTGCTGACCATCCTGCTGCTGGTCGTCGCCGCCTGGTGGCAGGTGCGCGCGCCGGAACCGGGGACACCGCACCGGATTTCGCGGGTGGGCTGGCGGGTGTCGGCGCTGCCGCCGCTGACCATCGCGCTGGTGGCGCTGGTGCTGTTCGATGTGGCCTCGTTCGCGAAGTCCTCGGTCGCGCAGTATCCGGCGTTCTCGCTGGCGAGCTCGAATATCAATGCGGTGCTCGGTAAGTCGTGCGGGCTGGCCGATCAGGTGCTGGTCGAGTCCGATCCGAACGCGGGCATGCTGCGGCCCCTCGACGGTGATGCGGCGAGTACGTTCGCCGCCGCCGCAACGGGATTCAGCCCAGCCGGTGTCGCCGACGATCTGCGCCCCGATACCGAGGAGAGCCAGTCCGCCAGTATCGCGGACGCGTTCAGCGGTAAGGCCGCCTCCGACGACAAGGCGGGAACCCGCACCGCGGCACTGCCTTTCGGACTGGATCCGGCGACGACACCGATGCTCGGCAGCTACCGCTCCGGCGATCTCGGGCCCGCCGAGCTGACGACCGGCTGGTACCGGCTGCCCGAGGTCGGCAAGCGCGACGGTATCGTCGCGGTGAGCGCGGCGGGACGGATCAGATCGTTCGATCGCGACGGTGTCGAGAAGCCCGGTCAGCCGGTCGAAATCGAGTACGGCGCCACCGATTCCGCGACCACGGCGCGGCCGCTCGGCAAGGTGACCCCGATCGATATCGGTCCCGCGCCGTCGTGGCGCAACCTGCGGGTGCCGTTCACCGAGATCCCGAACGAGGCGGATGTCATCCGCATCGTCGCCACCGACCGCGACCGCAACCCGAAGCAGTGGGTCGCGCTGACCCCGCCGCGTGTCCCGCAGACGAAGACGTTGCAGCAGGTGGTCGGTTCGGATGTGCCGACGCTGCCGGATTGGCTTGTCGGACTGCAGTTCCCGTGCCAGCGCCCATTCGATCACCGTGACGGCGTCGCCGTGGAGATCCCCGCCTACCGCATCCTGCCCGACCGCGGCGGCGCGCAGATGACCAGCCTCTGGCTCGGCCACGACAACGGCGGCCCCCTCGGTTGGACCGGCCTGCTCCTGCGCTCCAAGACCCTCGCCACCTATCTGAACCACGACTGGCGCCGTGACTGGGGTGAGCTCCAGCAGTTCAGCCGCATGGACCCGACGACAACCCCGGCCCAGCTGTCGGTAACCCCCACCGACCGCTCCGGCTTCTGGAACCCGGGCCCGATCAACGTCGCCTACTAGCCGGTCTTCGCGCGCGAAGTCGACTACGACACTCCCGCAAGCGCAGGAGCGCACCGGCGGCGGTGGCGCCACGAGGCTGGCGGATCCGGTTGCCTCAGCGGCTTTCTGGACGCAGTCTGAGGATGGCGCAGGTGGTGGTGGCGTGGGCGTAGAGCTTGTTGTCTTCGGTGCCGGTGAGGCGGGCTTCGGCGGTGGCCGTGGTGTGGCCTACGTGGATGGTGGTGCCGACGCAGCGTAGGTGTGGGGTGTCGGCGAGGACGGGGCGTAGTAGGTGGATGCCTAGTTGGACGGTGGTGTACGAGCTTCCCGCGGGGAGTTCGGTCATGACGGCCGAGCCGAGGGCGGAGTCGAGCAGGGTGGCCATGAAGCCGCCGTGGACGGTGCCCATGGGGTTGAGCAGGTGGTCGCCGGGGTCGCCCTCGAAGGTCGCGGTGCCGTCGCCGATCTCGGTGAGGCGGAAGCCGAGGGTGCTCATGATCGACGCGCTGGGGAAGATGCCGTCGAGCGCGCCCTGCAGGATCTCCCGGCCGGTCATGCCGCTCAGGTCCGGCATGGTCTCGGGGCGGGGTTGCCAGCTGTGCGTGCGGGTGCGCAGGGTGCGCGTCGTTGTCATGTCATCGACGGTAGGGGGCGAAACGGGTGTCCGGAAAGGGTCGGATCCGACACCTTTGCTACCGTTCCCGACATGAAGATCGCTGTGCTCGCTGCCGAGGGCGTCTTCGACTCAGGCGTCTCCGCGGTACTCGACGTATTGCAGTCGGCCAACGCTCTGCGTGGTCAGATGGACAGTCCGCCAACAGGTTTCGAGGTGCACACGGTAGGTGTGCAGGAATCGGTACGCACCGGTCTCGGGCACCGGATCGACGCGGAGCCGCTGAGCGTCGCCGCGACAGCCGATCTGGTGGTACTGCCCGCGCTGGCCGAGCGACAGCCCGCGGCGCTGCTCGATCTCGTCGCCTCCGAGCGGCATCGCCCCATCCGCGAACTACTCGCCGAGACCAGGGCCAGACGGACCCCGCTCGCGTCCTCGTGTACCGGGACGTTCCTACTCGCCGAGTCCGGCGTGCTCGACGGGTTGCAGGCCACCACGAGCTGGTGGCTCTCCCCGGTCTTCCGCGAGCACTACCCCCGCGTCACCGTCGACGAGACCCGCATGGTCACCACCGCCGACGGCGTCACCACCGCGGGCGCGGCGTTCAGCCACCTCGATCTCGCGCTCGCCATCGTCGGCATGCGGAGTCCGGCGCTGGCCGACCTGGTCCGCAGCTATCTGGTGATCGACGACCGAGCTTCCCAGGCGTCCTACACCATTCCCAGCGCCCTCACCCGCCACGACCCGCTCGTCTCGGCCTTCGAACAGTGGGTTCGCTCCCGCCTGAGCCACCCGCTCGCCATCGCCACCGCCGCCCACGACCTCGGCGTCAGCGAACGCACCCTGCAACGCACCGTGGTCCGCACCCTCGGCTGCACCCCCATCCGCCTCGTCCAGAACCTGCGCGTCGAACAGGCCACCCACCTGCTCCGCACCACCGACCTCTCGCTCGCCGCGATCGCCAAGAGCGTCGGCTACGAAAACCCGGGCGCCCTCCAAGCGCTGCTCCGCGACCGCTTCGGCACCAGCTCCCGCGTCCTGCGCCACCACGGCTGACCCGCCCGCCGCCGCGCACCGACTGGTCGCGAGATTTGTGCGTGGCGGTGTACTCGGTGCGCCGCACCGGAATCCGCGCGTGGCGTATCCGGCGGCCGAGCTCGCCGCAGCGCACCGGTCTTCGCGCCGCGCACGATTCGACCCGGGAGTCCGTGCGCGGGGTTTACGGCGCGGGGTTGTCGGTGGCGATGCGGAGGGCGAGGGCGACGAGGTCGTCGCCGTTGAGGCCGGGGTAGCCGTGGAGTAGGTCGCGCCAGTGTTTCGGGACGGCGTGGCCGCCCCAGCGGGCGCCGAGCAGGCCGCCGGCGATGGCGGCGGTGGTGTCGGTGTCGCCGCCCGCGCGGACGCACAGTTCCAGTGCTCGCGGGAGGTGCTCGGGGCCGGACTGGTCGGTATTGGTGATCGCCCACCATGCCGTTTGCAGTGCGTGGACGACCCAGCCGTTCTTCGAGAAGTCGCGTGGCGCACCGGATTCCGCTTGGTCGAGCAGGGGAGTCCAGTAGGCGGCGCTGTCGGAGGCGGCGACGTATCGGCGGACGCCGTCGAAGGTGCCGTGCAGTACCGCGTGCTGGATGGCGTAGCTCCAGATCTTGCACGCCTCGATGGCCTGGCGATCGTGGTGGGTGAGCGCGCCGATGGCCCCTGCCATGCGGACGCATTCGTCGGCATCGGCGAGATAGGCGAGTGCCACCGGAGCGGTGCGCATCAGCGATCCGTTGCCGCCGGTGAGCCCCTCCAGCGACATGGCCTGCAGTTGCATCTCCCTGGCCGATTTCGGCCGTGCCGAGAGCACCCGCCTGGTCTGGTTGCCGACGTCCGGCGGATCCGAATCCCACCACTGCACGAATCCGGCCGCGACATCATCGAGGTTGATGCCCGGCCCCTTGTCCGCGGCCAGCGCGATGGCCAGCGCCATGGAGGTGTCATCGGTCCATTCGCCCGGCGCCCACTGGAACGGCCCGCCGCCGATCATGTCGATCGTCACATCCGGTGCGGGATAGCTGAATTCGTAGCCCGCGCCGAGCGCATCGCCCGCCGCGGTGCCGAGCAGCACACCGGCCGCCCGGTCCAGTCGTGCGTCGTCCAAGGCCATCCAACCCCTCCAGTCCTGCGGTGATCGCGGTCAATGTACCGAAATCCGGTGGCATTCCACCCTGTCGGTATCCACAACCGGCGGTACCTCAACCTAGCCCGCCCTCACGAATCCTTCGCCACTGCAACGGTTTACCGCCCGCACCTCGGAATCTCGCACACCGCTACCGGTCCGTTGTGGCGTGTCGCCCGGCACGTCGCTGTGCGACTCGCCAACTACCCGGCGCACGCCACACCACGGGCCGGGCCGCTGCGCTGCACCAGAACGCCCGCCTTTCTCATTAGGCTGGCGGTCATGTCGACAACCCTCGCCAAGGGCGCAACCGGACTGACGACGGCCGAGGTCGAGCAACGCCGCCGCGACGGGCTCACCAACGATGTGCCGGATCGGGCCAGCCGCTCGGTGCGCGATATCGTCCGCGCGAACGTCTTCACCAGGATCAACGCCATCCTCGGCGTGCTGTTCATCCTGGTGCTGTCCACCGGCTCGATCATCGATGGGATGTTCGGCCTGCTGATCGTGGCCAACAGCGCGGTCGGCATCATCCAGGAGGTGCGGGCCAAGCGCACGCTGGATCAGCTGGCCATCGTCAGCCAGGCGAAGCCGACGGTGCGCCGCGACGGCGCCTCGGTGGAGGTGGCGCCGCGCGAGGTGGTGCTCGACGATCTCATCGAGCTCGGGCCCGGCGATCAGATCGTGGTGGACGGCACCGTCGAGGAGTCCGCGCTGCTGGAGATCGACGAATCACTGCTCACCGGTGAGGCCGATCCGATCGATAAGCAGGTCGGCGCCGCGGTGATGTCGGGCAGCTACGTGGTGTCGGGCAGCGGCTGCTATCGCGCGACGAAGGTCGGCAAGGACGCGTACGCGGCGAAGCTGGCCGAGGAGGCGAGCAAGTTCACGCTGGTGAAGTCGGAGCTGCGCAGCGGTATCGACACCATCCTGAAGGTGATCACCTACCTGCTGATCCCGGCGGGCCTGCTGAGCATCTACAACCAGCTGTTCTCCAGTAAGGAGAGCTGGCGGCCCGCGGTGACCGGCATGGTGGCCGCGCTGGTGCCGATGGTGCCGGAGGGCCTGGTGCTGATGACCTCGGTGGCCTTCGCGGTCGGCGTGGTTCGCCTCGGCAGGCGCAAATGCCTGGTGCAGGAGCTGCCCGCGATCGAGGGCCTGGCCAGGGTGGATGTGGTGTGCGCCGATAAGACCGGCACGCTCACCGAGAACGGCATGCGCCTGTCGGATATCAAGACGCTGACCGGTTTCGACGATACCGAGGTGCGAAACGCGCTGGCCGCCATGGCCGCCGACGATCCGCG
Organism: Nocardia sp. NPDC052566; assembly: GCF_044547285.1. NCBI lineage: Bacteria > Bacillati > Actinomycetota > Actinomycetes > Mycobacteriales > Nocardiaceae > Nocardia > Nocardia sp. NPDC052566. The sequence goes on from NZ_JBIUAF010000009.1 coordinate 13,064, forward strand.
CCCGAACGCCAGCGTGCAGGCCATCGCCGAGGGCCTCGACGAGACGCCGGGCTGGCGGCAGAGCGCGATCGCGCCGTTCTCCTCGGCGAAGAAGTGGAGCGGCAGTTCCTACGGCGAGCACGGCAACTGGCTGCTCGGCGCGCCGGACGTGCTGCTCGACCCGCAGTCCGAAGACGCAAGGGTCGCCGAGGAATTGGGTTCCTCGGGCCTGCGCATCCTGCTTCTCGCACGCAGCGACCGCCCGGTGGACGCACCCGACGCACCCGGCCATGTCGACCCGGCGGCGCTGGTGGTGCTGGAGCAGAAGGTGCGCCCCGACGCCAGGGAAACTCTCGAATACTTTGCCGGTCAGAATGTTGCGATCAAGGTGATCTCGGGCGACAACGCGGTCTCGGTGGGCGCGGTCGCCTCCTCGCTCGACCTGCCCGGCGGCGACAACGCGGTCGACGCCCGGGAATTACCGGACGATCAGGACGAACTCGCCGACGTGCTGGAGCGCAAGACCACCTTCGGCCGGGTCCGCCCCGATCAGAAGCGAGCCATGGTCGCCGCCTTGCAATCTCGCGGCCACACCGTCGCGATGACCGGTGACGGCGTGAACGATGTACTCGCGCTGAAGGATTCCGATATCGGCGTGGCGATGGGCGCGGGCAGCCCTGCCACCCGCGCGGTCGCGCAGATCGTGCTGCTGGACAACAAGTTCGCCACCCTGCCGTATGTGGTGGGGGAGGGCAGGCGGGTGATCGGCAATATCGAGCGGGTCTCCAACCTGTTCCTCACCAAGACCGTCTACTCGGTGCTGCTCGCCTTCCTGGTCGGTATCGCGGGCGTCGGTTCGCAGATCTTCGGCTACGACCCGATCGGCTACCCGTTCCTGCCGCGCCACGTCACGATCGCGGCCTGGTTCACCATCGGCATCCCCGCCTTCATCCTCTCGCTCGCCCCGAACAACGAGCGCGCCCGCAGCGGATTCGTCGCGCGCGTCATGCGTTTGGCGATTCCCTCCGGTGTGGTCATCGGCGTCGCCACCTTCGTCGCGTACCTGATCGCCTACGCGGGACCGGACGCCACCGCACAGCAGAAGGAGCAGGCGGGCACCACCGCGCTGATCACCCTCATCATGATCGCGGTGTGGGTGCTCGCGATCGTCGCGCGGCCGTACGTGTGGTGGAAGGTCGTGCTGATCGGCGCGTCCGTCGCCGCGTATGTGCTGTTGTTCACCATCCCGTTCACCCGGCACTTCTTCAAGCTCGATCCGTCCGATGTCGGGCTCACCACCGCGGCGTTCGTCTGCGGCGCGGTGGGCATCGTGCTCGTCGAGGCGGCCTGGTGGGTGAGCGCGGCGATGCAGGGCGAAAAGCACAAGTTGTTCCCGGCTTCGCCCGGCGGCGCAGGGGCCTGAACAGCGCGTCCGCGGCGCCGGGTCAACTGGACGCCCGACCTGGCGCGCCGCGAGATGCCTTGTGCGAAGCGCTGATTCGGGGTTGGAGTACCTTCTCCGAATATGGAGGTTCTGCTGCACCAGATCGACGCGTTCGTCGACGCTCCGTTCTCCGGCAACCCGGCCGCGGTGATGCCGCTGCCGTCGTGGTTGCCCGACCACCTGCTGCAACACCTGGCCGAGGAGAACAACCTCGCCGAAACTGCCTTCTACACCGCGCAGTTACCGGCGGAGGCCGGTACGCCCCCCGGTGATCGGCCCGCCTTCCACCTGCGCTGGTTCACCCCGACGGTCGAGGTGAACATGTGCGGCCACGCCACCATGGCCACGGCCGCGCAGATACTCGAGGATGTGCACCCCGGCGCGGATCGGGTCAGCTTCTTCACCCGCAGCGGCTGGCTGCACGTCGACCGCACCGACGACGACGAATACGTGCTCGATCTGCCCGCGCTCGAATCCACCGAGATCACACCGGATCCCGCGCTGGTCGAGGCGCTCGGCGTGCGGCCGCTGCGCGCGTTCACCGGCTTCGACGAAGTGATCGTGCTCGGCTCCGAGCAGGAGGTGCGCGACGCCAAGCCGAATTTCGCGGCCTTCCCGCCCATCGCGTTCGACGCGGTGATCACCGCGCGCGGGGAGAGCGCCGATATCGTCTCGCGCGTCTTCGGTCCCGATCTCGGCGTGATCGAGGATCCGATCACCGGATCGGCGCACGCCCAGCTGATTCCGCTGTGGAGCCGCGAACTCGGCCGCGACACCCTCACCGCCAGGCAGCTTTCCGCGCGCGGCGGCACGCTGCGCGGTGAGCTGGCCGGTGATCGGGTGCTGCTGTTCGGGCGGTGCCGTCGCTATCTCGACGGTGTCGTGACGCTACCCGACCTGTGAAACGAGAAGGCCCCGAACGAATTCGGGGCCTTCTCCGCGTCAGATCCGTGCCGGTTCGGGCTCGCGCTCGACCTGCGGCCGGTCATCGTGTGCGGCGGCGGGCACCTTCGACGGCCACCAGGTGCGATCACCCGCGATCAGCGTGAGCGCGGGGACGAGTACCGACCGCACCAGCAGCGTGTCGAGCAGCACGCCGAAGGCCACTGTGAAGCCGACCTGCACCATGGCGACCAGCGGCAGCGTGGTGAGCACCGCGAAGGTGGCGGCCAGCACCACACCGGCCGAGGTGATCACGCCGCCGGTCACCGCGAGGCTGCGCAGGATGCCGGTCCTGGTGCCGGAGTGCAGCGATTCCTCCCTGGCCCGGCTCATCAGGAAGATGTTGTAGTCGACGCCGAGCGCGACCAGGAACAGGAAGGTCATCACGATCAGCGACGGCTCCAATCCCTGGAAACCGAAGGCGTATTGGTAGAGGAACACGCTCGCGCCGAGCGCGGAGCCGAACGACAGCACCACGGTGAGCACCAGCCCGATCGGCGCGACCACCGAGCGCAGCAGCAGCCCGAGGATCAGCGTCACGATGAGCAGTACCAGCGGCAGCACCAGTTTGTTGTCGTGGCCCGATGCGGTGTCGGTATCGAGATTCGACGCGCTCGCGCCGCCGACCAGCGCGCCGGGCGCGACCTTCGGCAGGATCTCGCGCAGCCGATCGATGGTGGCGTACTCGGCCGCCGAATCCGGGCGGTCGCGGGGAATCGCGATGATTTCCGCGTACCCCTGACCGGTACGGCCCGCCTCCGCGTAGCCGATGCCCGGATCGGCCTGGATCGCGCGCAGTGCGGCGTCACGGGTTTCGGTGCGCGCCATCACCGTCAGCGGCAGCCCGCCCCGCTCCGGGAATCGTTCGGCGACGAGTTCCTGGCCTGCCACCGATTCCGGTTTGCTGACGAAGCGGTCGACCTGGGCCAAATTGTCGGTGTCGGCGAGCAGACCGAGCGTGAGCAGCGCCAGCACGGCGGTGGTCGCGGCGGCCGCGAGTACGGGGCGCCGGGCGATGACCGTACCGACGCGATCCCACAGACCCACCCGCTGCTCGGCGACGACGTTGTCCGCGTGCGGGATTCGCGGCCAGAACACCCAGCGTCCGCACAGCACCAGGAATGCGGGGAAGAACGTCAGCATCACCACCAGCGTGCAGACGATGCCCGCCGCGCCCACCGGGCCCATGCCCGCGGTGCTGTTCATATCGGCGACAAGCAGGCACAGCAGGCCTGCGGTCACCGTGGCGGCCGAGGCGATGATCGCGGGCGCGGCCCGGCGCAGCGCGGCGATCATCGCGGCGCTCGGCGACGGATAACGGTGCAGCTCTTCGCGATACCTGGCGACGAGCAGCAGCGCGTAATCGGTGCCGACACCGAAGACCAGAATGGTGAGCACCGCGGCGCTCTGGTCGCTCACCACGATGTCGAACCACCGCACCAGCCCGTACACCAGCGCCATCGACGCGACGTTCGCCACTGCCACCGAGATCAGCGGCACCAGCCACAGCAGCGGGCTGCGGTAGATGAGCAACAGCAGCACCGCGACCACGAGCACCGTCACCAGCAGCAGCCTGCCGTCGACGCCGTCGAAGGTGCCCTCGAAATCGGCCTGCAGCGCGGCAGGTCCGGTGACCTGCACCCGTAAGCCGTCGGGGCGGTCGGTGAGTGCCGCGCGCAGGTCCTTGATGTATTCGGTTGCCTTGCCGTGGGATTCGTCGACGACGAGCTGATACAGCAGCGCGGTGCCGTCGCGAGCGGCCATCGGCTGCGCGTCCATCGGCGCATCGGGGGCGTATCGCGCGCTCAGCATCGAAAACTGCTGTGCGGCAGTGGATCTGTCCTGCTCGGTCAGGCCGGTCGCGCGAGAGTAGGCCACCACGAACAGGTTCGAATTGCCGCCGGGCAATTTCTGTTCCAGCTGCGCCGCTTCGGTGGACTGTGCCGACGCGGGCAGGTAGTCGATCAGCCGATCGGTCTTCACATCGCCGAGCTTGCCCGCCAGCGGCAGCAGCACCGCCAGCGCGACGAGCCATCCGGCGATGACGGCGGACGCGGTCGTTCTCGGTCCCATCACATATCTCCTCGATTACGGGTTCCCTTGCAGGGTTCCGAGATCGGGCCGCCGATACGTCCGCCCCTGGTCGGCACTTGCGGATACTCCGCGCGGAGTACCCGCGACCGCCCGGCACGCGGACAATGGCTGGAATGGACAGGCGATGGCGAATCGACGGCGCGCTGATCGCCGGGCTGCTGCTGCTCGGGATCGGCTGGGCGCAGCTGGTGCCGGAGGGGCATCCGCTGGACGTGGGTGGGGTGCTGCTCATGACCGCGGCCATCGTGCCGCTGCTGTGGTATCGCAACGCGGCGCTGCTCGGTCTCGTCGCGCACACCGCGGTGTCGCTGGTCTACCACTTCTACGACTACCCGCACGAGGCGCTGATCCCGGCCACCATGTTCGCGCTGCTCACGGTGGCGCGCTACGGCAGCAGGGCGCGGACGACGCTGGTGGTGGTGATCGTCGCGGTCATCGTGGTGGTCGGGATCTGGATCTACTCCGCGCCCAACGACAACACCCTCGTCGACTCCATCGGCTCCGCGGGCTGGGTGCTGGTGGCCTGCGTGGCCGGTGAAGCGATGCGGCTGCAGAGCGCGCTGCTCGCGACCACCGTCGAGCGCGCCGAGCGCGCCGAGCAGGCCCGTGACGAGGAAGCGCGCAGACAGGTCACCGAGGAGCGCCTGCGCATCGCCCGCGACCTGCATGATCTACTCGCCCACACCATCACCGTCATCCAGGTCCAAGCGGGCGTCGCTGCTCACCTCGTGCACACCGGCCGAGCCGACCCCGCCGTGGTCGCCGCCGCACTCGACACCATCGCCGACGCCTGCGCCGACGCGCGTACCGAACTCGCCGCCACGGTGGGCGTCCTGCGCGCCCCCTCCCCGGAATCCCTTGCCCCCCAACCCACCCTCGCTCAACTCCCCGCACTGGCCGGTCCTGTCGAAGCGGCCGGTGTGACGGTCGAATTCGCGATCACCGGGGCGGTACGCCCACTGGCGGCGACGGTCGAAATGATCGGCTACCGCATCGTCCAGGAGGCACTGACCAACGTGGCGAAGCACGCCGCCGCCACCCGGGCCGAGGTCCGGCTCGACTACGGGCCGGATCGGCTGACTATCCACGTCACCGACAGTGGTCGCCGCGCGGCGGCGCGCGAAACCGAGTGGCCTGCCACCGGATTCGGTATTCGCGGGATGTGCGAGCGTGCCGAGGCGATCGGCGGCACCGTGGTGGTGGCGGGCCATTCGTCCGGGTTCGTGGTCATGGCCGAACTTCCCATCGCCCGTCAGATACCGGCGGAGTCCCGCGCCCCGGACACCACGCACACCGCTGCGATGCCTAGCGAACCCGCCTGGGCCGCCTCATGATTCGGGTGCTCATCGCTGATGATCAGTCGCTGGTTCGCGAGGCGTTCGCGCTGCTGATCGCTTCGGATCCCGGCATGGAGGTGGTCGGCCAGGCGGCGACCGGACGCGCGGCGGTCGCGATGGCGCGCACCGAGCGGGCCGACGTGGTGGTAATGGACATCCGCATGCCGGACCTGGACGGTATCGCCGCCACCGCCCTCATCGCCGCCGACGAAAACCTCGCCGGCGTGCGGGTCCTCGTGCTCACCACCTACGACACCGACGACAACGTCCTCGCCGCATTACGCGCGGGCGCAAGCGGATTCCTCATCAAGGACACCAAACCCGCCGTACTGCTCGACGCCATCCGCACCGTGGCCGCAGGCGACGCCCTGCTCTCCCCGAGCGCCACCGCCGCCGTCATCGCCCGCGTCCGCGCCGTCCCCGACCCCGCCCCGCGACCGGACCTGCACGGCCTCACCGACCGCGAAACCGACGTACTCATCCTCATAGCCCGCGGCCTCACCAACGCCGAAATAGCCGAGAAACTGGTCCTCAGCCCCCTCACCGTAAAAACCCACGTAAGCCGAATCCTCGCGAAACTCCTGGTCCGCGACCGAGTCCAACTAGTGATAGCCGCCTACGAAGCAGGCCTCATCACCCCCTCCTGCTGACCATCCGCCGAGCGCAGTCGAATGGCCCTATGACACGCCGTGAACAGGGGCCATTCGACTGCGCTCGCGTGCGTCCGCCCGCTGAACCTCAGTCAGGGGATGGCTGAAATGCGGTGCGCTCCACCGAAGCCAGGTGAGTGAGCCGATCCCGCAACGTCGGCGGCCGAGGCCACCTGCGTGGGCTGGGTTTTCGTCGAGCGCAGTCGAATGGCCCCGTGACACGCCGTGAAGAGGGGCCATTCGACTGCGCTCGGCGGTCAGGGGTTGGGGACTGGGCCGTCGTCTGGGGGTGGGAGGATGGCGCTGGTTTGTTCGGGGAGGAGGGGGACGAGGGCGAAGCGGCCGGATTCCGCGTCGGGGGGTAGTGCTTCGACGGCGCGGATGCCGGGCTGGGTGGCGAGTGCTCGAAGTTGGGGTAGGGGGCCGCGGACGAGAAGGGCCGCGGTGCAGGCGCATCCGGCGCGGAGGCGGGCCGCGGAGACGGCGTGCACGCGATCGGTGCGTTCATTTCCGGTGTTGCCCACCGAGAGTGCGCTCGCCGCCGCGTTCGCTGAGGCGACGGCGACCTCGTCGCCCGGCGGCACGGGGATGGCGAGTACCGGGGTTTGTACGCGGTCGATCGGCACGTGGTGGATCACCCTGGCGATGCGCAGGCCACCGCTGTGGGCCGGGATCTGCTGGGGTGTCAGGTATTCGGTGAAGGAGACCAGCGCCCAGTGCTCGGCGTCATCGGATTGGTTCAGCGTATCGTGGGCGCGGGCAAGATAATTCGTGACCTGTTCGCCCTGTTCCGGGCCGAGCCGGTCGGTGGAAACCCCGATCTGGCGTGGCGGTATCAGCACACCGAGCAGCACGATGAAGACCACGAGACCTGCCGCGGCGACGCTGTACGCGATGCCGCGCCACGGCAGGTCCCGCCGGTCAGGCATTGCGCAGGACGTCCAGCGCGTTCTTCAGGTCGTCCGGATAATCGCTGGTGATCTCGAGGTACCGGCCGTCGGCCGGATGGTTGAAGCCGAGCGAACGGGCGTGCAGCCATTGGCGTTGCAGCCCGAGCCGTTCGGCCAGGCGCGGGTCGGCGCCATAGGTGAGGTCACCGCAGCATGGGTGCCTGATCGCGGAGAAGTGCACCCGGATCTGGTGGGTGCGGCCGGTTTCCAGGTGGATGTCGAGCAGGCTCGCGGCCTGGAACGCCTCCACCGTGTCGTAGTGGGTGATGCTCGGACGGCCGTCCGCGGTCACCGCGAACTTCCAGTCGTTGCCGCGCGCCCGGCCGATCGGCGCGTCGATGGTGCCGCTGCTCGGATCCGGATGTCCCTGCACCAGTGCGTGATACCGCTTATCGATGGTGCGCTGTTTGAACGCGCGCTTGAGCACCGTGTACGCGTGCTCGGACTGGGCGACCACCATCACACCGGAGGTGCCGACGTCCAATCGGTGCACGATGCCCTGGCGCTCGTGCGCGCCGGAGGTGGAGATGCGGTAGCCGGCGGCGGCCAGCCCGCCGACCACGGTCGGCCCGGTCCAGCCGACACCGGTGTGCGCGGCGACGCCGACCGGCTTGTCCACCGCGACGATATCGTCGTCGGCGTAGAGGATCTTCATGCCCTCGACCGGTGCCGCCTCGATGGTGAGTTCCCGCTTGGGTTCCGGGAATTCGACCTCGAGCCAGGCGCCCGCGACGAGCCGATCCGATTTGCCCGCGGCGACCCCGTCGAGCTGCACCGAGCCGTCCGCGGTGAGCGCGGCGACCGCGGTGCGCGAAAGTCCGAGCAGCCGGGACAGTCCGGCGTCGACCCGCATCCCGTCGAGCCCGTCGGGAACGGGCATGGTCCTGGTCTCCCTCACGCCTCCACCTCGCTGGCGCCCGGTTCCGGCATGAGCGAAGCCCGCTGTGACATGGTTCGTTCGCTTCGCTCACTCACGCCGCGTTCTCCTCACCCGTCGGCTTCACCGCGGTCTCGGTGCTGTCGTGCTTGGTGCGGCTGCCGTCGGGTTCGAAACCGAAGACGGTCAGCGCGACGAGCAGGATCGCGCCGCACACGATCGACGAGTCGGCCACGTTGAACACCGGCCACCAGCCGACCGAGACGAAGTCGACCACATGCCCCTGCAACGGACCGGGCGAACGGAAGAACCGATCGATCAGGTTGCCGAGCGCGCCGCCGAGCACCATGCCGAGCCCGACGGCCCACCACAGCGAGTGCAGTTTGCGTGCGATGCGGATCACGCCGATCACCACCGCGGTCGCGATCAGGGTCAGCAGCCAGGTCATTCCGGTGGCCATCGAGAACGCGGCGCCGGGGTTGCGCACCAGGCGCAGCTGCACCACGTCGCCGATGATCGACACCGGATGACCCGGCGTCACATTCGCCACGATGAGGGTCTTGGTGAGCAGGTCGAGGCCGAGCAGCACACCCGCGATGATCAGCAGGGTGCGCAACCGCCGTGGCGGCCGCACCGCCTCCTCGGCAGTGTCGGCGGTGGTCTCCTCGGGCGGCCGGTCATCACTCACGACGACCATCATCTCTCGAGCTATGCGGAGCCCGGTGCGTCGGTGTCCCGCATGTCCCAGGAGACACTCAGGATCCGGTCGTACTCTGTGACTCGTGACGGTGTTGTCTTCCCCCCACGTTCCCCGAATCGCGGCGTCGGGCGTGTTGCTGATGGTGCTCGCGGTCGGGTTGTCCACCTTCGGCGTTGCCTGCAGCGATGACACCCGAACACGCACGGCGAGCGACAGCACCGAGCCGCTGGGGATCGGCAAAGAGGTGACCGTGCCGATCGCGATGGCGGTGGCCACCGTCGTCCATCCCGGTGACGAGCCGCGCGAATTGCTGCGCCCCGACTACCCGGTGGGCACGGTGCAGCAGGTGACGCTGCGCACCGATCACCGGATCGCCCAGCAGATCAACGATCAGCCGGTGCGCGACTTCTCGACGCCGTCGCTGACCATCCCGATGACGGCCAAGACCGGCGCCGACGGTGTCGACTGCACGCTCGGCACCGTCACGACGCCGGATCCGTTGCTGAACAAGGCGCTGACCGCCGCGGGCGGCTCACGCGCCGGTTTCGACATGAGCGAGCTCGGCGCGATCACCGCGCTGCGGCTCGCGCCGTCGCCCGATACCTCCAACGCCGCGCGGGCCGCGCTGGAACAGGCCTTCTATCAAGCGGTCTATCAGTCGATCGCGTTTCCGGACGAGCCGGTCGGCGAGGGCGCGGTGTGGACGGTGCGACAGGAGGTGACCGGCGGCGTCACGCTCGACCAGGTGACCACCGCGACGCTGACCAAGCGCGACGGCAACCGGCTGACCATCGCGCTGAACGTGACCCAGCGCCCGAAATCGCCGGTGTGGAACCTGCCGAACAACGCGGGCAAGCTGGAGATCCAGGATTACGGCATGACCGGCACCGGTGTCATCACCGTCGATCTCGGGCTGCCGTTGCCGGTGGCCGGATCGATCACGGTCGGCGGGCATCAGTCCTACCGTGACCCGCGCAGCGCGGTGGTGCTGCAGCAGACCCTGGATACCAAGGTCACCTGGACCGAGTGAGCCGCCGAGATCATTCCGGCGATAGGGGCGTTTTTGTCGGTGCCCGGGAATAGGCTCGGGGAGTTCCGATCCATCGCCTTGCTGGGAGGTTTTCCCATGTCCGATGTCAAACCCATTCCCGACGGATATCCGGTCGTCTCACCCGGATTGGCGATCGACGGCGCCGCTGCCGCGATCGATTTCTACAAGCACGTATTCGGCGCGTCCGAGCGGATGCGCATTCCGGGTCCGGACGGAAAGATCGCGCATTGCGAGCTGATGTTCGGCGATTCGGTGATCATGCTCGGTGATCCGGCCCCGGATATGGAATTCCTCGACCCGAAGACGGTCGGCGGCACACCCGTCAACCTGATGGTCTATGTCGATGACGTCGACGGCGCTTTCGCGGCCGCGATCGGTGCGGGCGCCAGGGAGATCACCCCGATCGCCGACCAGTTCTACGGCGACCGCACCGGAGCGTTCGAGGATCCGTGGGGGCACCGCTGGACGGTGGCCACGCACATCGAGGATGTCTCGCCGGACGAGATGGACAAGCGGATGAAAGAGCTGTTCGGCAGCCAGGGTTAACCCGGCACGATCGAATCCCCTTCGACGCGCACCTTTTTCGAGGCGAGCGGCTTGGGCGCCGGGCCGTTGACGACCGAGCCGTCGAGTCCGTACTTGCTGCCGTGGCAGTTGCAGTTGATGGTGCCGCCGGACACGGTGGCCACCTTGCAGCCCGCGTGCGTGCAGGTCGCGGACAGGCCGACGAAGGTGCCCGCGGTCGGCTGGGTCACCACGGTGTCGCCCGCGATCACGCCACCGCCGACAGGGATGTCGGCGGTCTTGGCGATGGCGTTCGCCGCGGGCGGTGCTGGCGGTTGCGCGGACGGGTTCGCGCCGGGCTGGGCGGTGGTCGCCGGTGCCGGGTTGGGCGGTGGTGCCGGGTTGGGCGGCGGTGCGGGACTTTCGTTCTTGCCGTAGGTGGTGCAGGCGGACAGTGTGGCGGCCGCGGCCACCACACCCGCGCCCGCCATCACCGACCGGCGGCTGAGCACCGGGTCCTCGTTGGTCATGTGCCGATCTCCGATCTGTCAGAAGGTGAGGCCGTGGTTCTGGAAGAACCACAGGGCCGAGGTGAGCCAGATGCCGACGAGCCCGGTGAGCACCAGCCCGCCCGCGACCGGGATCACCCAGCCGGGCAGTCCCTTTCGGGTCAGCAGCAGCATCTTGGCGACGAAGGCGCCGTAGAAGAAACAGCCGAACAGCGAATGCAGCAGCACCCGCGTCTGGTAGTCCTGAAAACCAAGGGCGAACAGGCAGTGCACCGCCACCGGCACGCTGACCAGCACGGCGAGCCTGCCGGTCCACACGTGCACGGCGCCGATCCAGGGCGGGTTGAAACCGGGGATCTTGCCGTACATCGCCAGGGCCGAGGTCAATTGGCCGAGGGCGAGGACGGCGGCGAGGGTGGCCAGCCATGCCTTCACCGCGGTCGGGCTGGAGAATCCGGCCACGTTCACCGAGAAGAACCGGGGCTCGTGCACCTTGCCGTAGACGCCGAGCACGATGGCGACCGCGGCGCCGACCAGCAGCGGGATGATGATCGCCGCCGCGGGCGCGGGATTCGTCCTGGCCCGTACGGTGGGCGCCTCACGATCAGCCGACACTGTCACCACCACTTACCTTGTTCGCAGTTATCTTCTTGCCGTTGACGATTGCCGTGCCGTCGGGCGCCAGGCCCGGGGCGGGGGAGGTGCTGCCGTCGGGCGCGCGCTGCACGCCGGTCACGCCGCCGTTGCTGTCGACGATCCAGCTCTGGCGGGTGCCCGCCTCGCTGTAGACGTACAGTCCGGCGGGCGCCTGCACCGGCGGCGCCGTGAAATCCCACTTCTTGTCGCCGAGGTACAGCGTCCCGCGCACCGCCGTGCCGTCGAGGCGGCCGTCGAGCTTCGCGCCGTTCTTCCCGGTCAGCTGCAAGACACCGTCGATCGCACTGCCCTGCAACCACGATTCGATCGACTTTCCGTCGCAGGCGTACGCGGTGGCCTTGTCGCCCTGCACCGTGATCGACACGGTGATGGCGCCGCCGGTCTGCTGGGCGATGGCGCCGACGTAGTCGGCCTTCGCCGGGAACTTCGCCGGCGCGGCGGTGGTGGGTGGTGCCGTGGTCTGTGGTGCGGTGGTCGGTGGCGCCGCGGCCGCGCTGGTGGTCGTCACCCCCGTATTGGCGTTCTGCGCCGCGGGTTCGCTGTCTTTGGACATATTGATGACAACCAGCGCAATGCCGAGCACGGCGACGGCCGCGAGCGTGAGCCAAGGTCCCAGCCGCTTCATAGAATCTCCTCGATATTGCGCGGATCCGCTTCTCGAATTGTCTACGGGCCAGGACACCTCGACGGTTCAATCAGACATTCAAGACAGCAATAATCGGCGTGTTGCCACATTCCGCGTCGCGCCTTGCGGTCCCCTAACCCGAGGCCTTTCCATACAGCGGATGTCCGGACGAATTCCCCTGGCAAACAGACCATTTCCCGTCGCGCCGGACCGGTAGGTCCCGCTTCAAGATCAAGAAATCGGCGAGCGCCTATCGTCCCGCCCGTCGGTTTCGGCTCAGCTTCCAGCCTCGTCGACCGGTGGTGGTCGCGTTCCCGATCCTGCACACGATCGGTGGCAGCGGTGCCGCGCGATCATTCGAACGCCGCCTAAACATCGCGAAATCCGCAGTGCGGCGCGGCAATCGGTGCGCGGTAGCAATCGGTGTGGCTGCTCCGCGAGCGCACGGCGCGCTGGTCATGCCGAGTTGCCGCGCGGCAGACGATCGGATCTTACGAGCCGTTCGCTGCGGTGTTGCGCGCGAGGGCGGCGGCCTCCGGCGGGGTGAGGGTGGTGCCGGTGGTGTAGGCGGTGGTGAACGTTGGTTCGCTCAGGGCGGAGCGGATGGTTTCGGTGGGGCGGTCGATGTCGGGGCGCTCGGCGGGGAGGAGGGGGATGCCGTTGGCTTCGCGGACGGTGGCGGCGGTGCCGAGGAGCTGGGCGGCGGTGTCGTAGTCGCCGAGACCGGCTGCGGCGGCGGCCAATCCGGCCAGGGCGAAGGCGGTGTCGCGGGGTGCGGCGATGCGCTGGGCGCCGTCGAAGGCGGTGAGCTGCATGGTGAGTGCTTCCGCCGCGTCGCCGCGCTGTTCGAGGATGTAGCCGAGTTCGACCTGGAGCATCGGCAGGAACAGGGGCGTGTCCTCGCTGCCTGCCGGTGTCAGCGCGATCAGTTCGCGCAGGATGTGTTCGGCGGCTTCGGGTTTGCCGTCGCGGCGCGCGGTGAAGGCGAGCACCACCGAGGCGAAGATGCGGCCGGGGCCGTAGCCGTGCTCGGCGGCGACGCGCATCGCCTGCTGGGCGAGATGGTCGGCGCGATCGAAGTCGGTGTGCTGCATGGCGATCCAGCCCAGCCAGCACAGGTGGGTGCACACCTGGCCCCAGAGTTCGAGCTCCTGGGCGAGACCGAGTGCCTCGGTGTGGATCTCGGCCGCGCCGGTCAGGTCGCCGGTCAATTCGGCGAGCCCGCCCAGCCACTCGGCGGCCTGCAGCCTGCCCCAGCGGTCACCGATCTCGGTGAACAGCCTGGCTGCGGTGCGGCCGTGATGTTCCAGCGCGGTCAGGTCGACCTTGGCGTGCCCGCATTTGGCCAGCGCGACATGCGCGGTCGCGGTGCTCCACCGGTCACCGAGCCGCTCGCATACCGGAAGTGCCCGCCGCAGCAGCATTTCCAGATCGGGCAGATCACCGGACTCCAGCGCGGTCATGGCGAGCAGGATCTCCGCGCGTGCGCGGCCCGCGGGATCGTCGACGGTGTCATAGACGGCGAACACCTCGGCCCGCTTGGCCGCCGCGTCGGCGAATTCGCCCTGCTGGAAGGAGAATGCGGCCTGCCAGGCCAGCACCGGGGCGCGCCGTCGCGCCGAACCGCCGAGCGCGAGCGCGGCCTCGAACCAGCGCCGCGCCTCGGTGAGCCGCCCACGCAACATCCAGTACCAGGCGAGTGCGTTCACGAGCCGCAAGGCCGCGTCGGCATCACCTGCGCGAACGAAACCATCGAGCGCCGCACGCAGATTGGCGGATTCGTCATCGAGTCTGCGCAACCACCGCTGCTGATCCGCACCACGCAACTCGGGTGCGGCCAGCTCGGCCACGCGCAGGTAATAGCGATGATGCGCCCGGTACACCGCACCGGACTCCCCGGCCTCCGCCAGCCGATCCGCACTGAACGCCGCCACCGACTCCAGCAGCCGATACCGCCGCCCCGTCATCTGCACCAGCGACCGATCCACCAGCCGCGCAACAATATCCGCGACCATCGCCGCATCGATCGGGTCCGCCCCCTCGGTATTATCCGCGGAGTCGGTGGAATGGGTTGCGCCCGACACCGATTCATTCGCATCCATCGACTGACCGGACGGCGCGAGTGCTGTCACGCGATCGGCTGCGGGGTCGCTGGTGACCCCGGTGCGGGCACCGGGCCGTTCGTCGGTGCCGGTGAGGGCAGCTACGTTCGACGAACCCTCCGCCGCGATCGGCCTGCCGAACTGTCCAGGCATTGTCGTGTGTTCGGCCCGCGCCACGGCCTCGGTGCCGCGCCCGCCGAAGTACTTTCCGGCGCAGACTGATTCGGCGGCGTCGAGGGTGCAGCCGCCCGCGTGGACCGCGAGGCGGCGCAGGACGGTGCGTTCGGTGGTGTCGAGGAGTTCCCAGCTCCAATCGATCATGGCGGTCAGGGTCTGCTGGCGAGGTGGGGCGCCGCGGTGGCCGCTGGCGAGGAGTTTGAAGCGGTCGTCGAGGCGGGCGACCATCTCGTGGACGCCGAGGGCGCGGACGCGGGTGGCGGCGAGCTCCAGGGCCAGGGGGATGCCGTCGAGCCTGCGGCACAGGGTGGCGACGGGTTCGGCGGTGTCGGCGTCGAGGACGAAATCGCGGGCGCTCGCGCGGGCCCGGGTCACGAAAAGCTGGACGGCGCTGGCCTGTTCGAGTTCGGCGAGCGCGGTGTCGCGGGCGGGAACGGTGAGCGGGTCGACCGCGACGATATCTTCGCCGGGCAGCCGCAGTTGTTCGCGGCTGGTCGCCAGGATGTGCAGGCCGGGCGCCGCGCCGAGCAGCAGTTCGGCCAGATCGGCGGCGTGGTCGACGACGTGTTCGCAGTTGTCGAGCACCAGCAGCAGGTGCTGCTCGGCGAGGGTGTCGCGGAGCAGTTCGACCGGGTCCGCTGGCATGCCCTCGGGCACGCGGATGCCGAGCACCTGGGCGACGGTGCCGGCCAGCCACAGGGTGCCGTCGGCGGCGGTCGGGTGCAGCGGGGCGAGTTCGACCAGCCAAGTGCCGTCCGGGAATTCGGCGGTCAGCCCGGCCGCGGCGGCCAGCGCGAGCCGGGTTTTGCCGACGCCACCAGGACCGGTCAGCGTGACGAGCCGGGTGTCACGGACGGTCTCGCGCAGCTCGGCGAGTTCGCCGTCCCGGCCGATCAGTGCGGTGCGCTGGGCGGGAATGTTGGTGGTGCGCCGCCGGATCACGGGTTCCGTTCGCGGAGCGGCGATGTCGAGTTCCTGGCCGAGGATGGCGCGCTGCAGCGCGACCAGCTCGGGGCCCGGGTCGAGGCCCAGCTCGTCGGCGAGCTGGGTGCGCAGATCCTCGTAGCTGTCGAGCGCCTCGGCCTGCCGACCCGAACCGTACAGTGCCCGTAGGTAATTGGCGCGCAGTCGTTCACGCAGCGGGTGCGCGCGCACGAAGGCGGCGAGATCGCCCGCCACCTCGCGGTGCGCACCGAGTGCGAGACGCGCCTCGGCCAGCTCCTCGACCGCGACCAGCCGCTGCTCTTCCAGCTGAGCGATGGCGGGCGTGGCGAATTCGGCGTCGCGGAAATCGGCGTACGCGGGCCCGCGCCACAGCGCGAGCGCTTCGGTGAGCACCCGCACTCGGATCTCGGTGTCGACGGCCTCGCGCGCGGTGGCGAGCAGCGCGCGGAATCGCAGCGCGTCGACGTCGGTGGCTGCCAGTCGGTAGCCCGGCGGCGGGGAGACCACCAGATCGCGCCCGCCGGGCTCGGCGTCCTCGAGCGCCCGCCGCAACTGCGACGCCTTCGCCGCCAGCGTGCCCGCGGGATTGCCCGGCGGATCATCGGACCAGATGTCATCGATGAGCCGGTCGGCCGATACCGGCTGCCCCGCGGCGATCAGCAGATCCGCCAGCAGCGCGCGCACCTTCGTGCCGGGCACCGGCACCACGGCGCCCCCGTCCGTCCAGACACTCAACGGACCGAGCACACCGAAACGCATGCACGCAGCGTAACCAGCTTCCCAAGGGGACCCCAGTTCCAGTGGGCCCGGCCGATGATCGGGCGACCGCGTCGGCAACCGTCGACCAGCCGTGAGCGCGGAGGCGTGCCTTCGGCGCGGACGAACACGATGATCAGCGCGCCGACCACGTCGATCCCCACAGCGGCGCTGTGGGGCACGGTGCACACGCTGCGGTCGACCAGGACGCTGGGCTCGGAGGCGAGGCAGCGTCGATGGGGCATCCGGACGGGTGCGCATCGGCGGTCGTCACGCGCCGCGCATGGGGACGGTATCTGCTGCACTCCGATATCGAGTGCGGTGGATGCGGGTGCGCCGCAGTGCGGCAACGGCGCAGTGGTGTTCGCTCGCCCGTGTCGAGCATCGGATCCGGCGTCGATGTGCTGATCGGACTGCGGTGTGCGGAGCCGGGTAGCGAGCGCCGAGTGGGGGCGGAATCCGACCGTAAACAAACCGGAAGGTGCTCCCCGCAGAGTTGGCGTCAACGAGGAACCAACCACGCAAGGAGCCCGACATGAAACTCACCACTGTCTTCGCCGCCACCGCGATCGCCGCCACCACGGTGCTCACCGGCTGCGGGTCCGCCGAGAACCAGCAGCCCACGCAGCCGGTACAGCCCGGCGCCTACGCCGACGTGAACGGACTGCACATGTACTACGAGGTGCACGGCAAGCCGACCCAGCAGCCGCCGCTGGTGCTGCTGCACGGCGCGCTGTCGGGTATCGGCACCGATTTCGGCCAGCTGATTCCCGAGTTGTCGAAGACGCGGCAGGTGATCGCGATCGAGCAGCAGGCACACGGGCGGACCGCCGATGTCGACCGGCCGCTGCGCACTCCGCAGATGGCCGAGGACACCGTGGCGCTGCTGCGCAAGATCGGCGTGCAGCGCGCCGACATCCTCGGCTACAGCATGGGAGCCGGTGTGGCGCTGGAGATTACGATCAAACATCCGGATCTGGTACGTAAGCAGGTGCTGGCGGCGGGCAGTCTCGGCGCTGCCGGTCTGCATCCCGATCTGCTGGAGGGGTTGGCCGACCTGAAGCCCGAGATGCTGCACGGCTCACCGTTCCACACCGACTACCTGAAGAACGCCCCACGGCCGCAAGACTTTCCGCGCCTCGTCGAGCGGGTGCGTGAGCAGGACCAGAACGGCACGCCCGAGGTGACACCGGAGACCGCGCGCCAGGTGAAGGCGCCGACGCTCACCGTGATCGGCGACTCCGATATCGTTCGCCCCGAGCACGCGGTGGAGATGTTCCGCCTCTTCGGTGGCGGCATCATGGGCGATACCCCTGCGGGCCTGCCGAATTCGCAGCTGGCCATCCTGCCGGGCACCTCGCACGTCACCCTGCCGCACCATCCCGAACTGCTGCTCCCGATGATCCCGGCCTTCCTCGACGCCCCCATCAAGGACGCGCGGTGACGACCTCCGACCGGCTGCGGGTGGCGCTCATTCTGGGCAGCACCCGCACCGGGCGGTTCGTGCCCACCGTCGCCGACTGGTTCGCCGACCGGGTACGCCGCCGTCGCGACCTCGAACCGGACCGCATCGATCTCGCCGCCGTCGAACTGCCCGATCAGCTCACCGACCACGACGAGCCGGCACCGGCCCCGGTGCTCGCACTGGGCGCCCGCCTGGCCGCCGCCGACGCCTTCGTCGTGATCACCCCCGAATACAACGGCAGTTTCCCCGCGGCAGTGAAGAATGCGATCGACTGGTTCGACACCGAATGGGCGGGCAAACCGGTCACCGTGGTCAGCTACGGCCGCGACACCGACGGCGCTCGCGCCGCGGCCCAACTCCGCCAGGTCTTCAGCGAACTCGACGCCGTCCCCATCCGCCGCACCGTCACCATCGCCCGCGCCTGGCAGCGCTTCGCCGCCGACGGCACCTGGCCCCGCCGCGACCCCGAACTCGACGAAGCCGTACGCACCGCCCTTGACCAACTCACCTGGTGGGCAACAGCTTTACGAACCGCCCGCAGTACATCCCCGTTCGTCGCCTAGGCAAGCCGAATCGCCGAGCGCAGTCGAATGGCCCTGCGACACGCCGTATTCGAGGGCCATTCGACTGCGGTCGATACCTGTGGCTCGTCGCGCGCGGCCGGAAGGCGTTGTCACCGGCCATCTGTTGGTTGTCCGTCGATAAGGTGGTGCCATGGGGTCGATCTCGAACAGTGGTGACGGCTGCGAACTGCCTGCCACCGCTGTCTTCTGGCTTACCGACGAACCGCAACCGGGGATTGTTCTCGTCGAGTTGGTGGATGCGTACGGCCGCCCGCACCAACTCGTCGGGAAGAGTGCCTACTTCGGTGGTGACCTGTGGCCGACATCGACCTACCCTTGCCCGGCCAGCATCGAGTGCACGATCGATAGCGTCGACGACGGCATCGCTACCGTCAGCACACGGTGGGTGACGAGTATGGCCGACGATAGGCCCTTCGTCTTCGACGTCCGGTTGGACGCCATCGGTCCGGTCACGACAGGCTGATCCGCCGTCGATCTGAATGCCGATATGGCTTCAGCCACAGGACTTTTCAGGCCTTCGATCCCGGCTGTCGGCTGCGTCGAGTCGGGTGGAGCTACCATGTGCGCTGATGCGGCCGGTCGAACGTGCGTGGCGGGACGCGGGTGCGACGGTTGGTTTGCCTGGTAGCAGAGGAGCTCGGGTTTCGTGAGCACATTCGGTCATTCCGGTGATATCTGGAGCAAGTTTCCCGGGCTCGGTGCGGTGGCGCTGACGGGGCGGTTGCGGGCGGATTTCGAGGGGGCGCATGAGGATCGCGTCCGGTTGACCGGGGACGCGCAGCAGCGGCTGACAGGTGCCGCCGAAAGTGAGTTTCCCGAGATCCAGGCGTGGCGTGCGGCTTTCGGGAGTATGGGGTTGAAGCCGACGAAGTATCGGTGTGCGGCCGAAGCGTTGTTGCGCAGGCTGCGGATTCAGGGGGATATGCCGCAGGTCAACCCGCTGGTGGACTACTACAATGCGGTGTCGGTCGCCGCCGCGGTGCCCATCGCGGTGTTCGATCTCGACAAGGTGTCCGGTTCGCTGCTTGTCGATTTCAGTGCGGGAGACGAAACCTACCTGGCGTTCTCCGGCGAAACCGAGACGCCGGAGCCGGGGGAGGTCATCTTCCGCGATGACGCCCGTAACGTGCACGCCCGTCGCTGGTGTCACCGCCAGAGCGCGCTGTCGGCCGCGGGCGAATCGACGCGGCGGGTGCTGATCGTCGCCGAGTCGATGCACGAGGAATCGGGGCCGACCCTCGACCTGGTCGTTCGCGAATTGACCGCCGCGACAGGGCCGCTCGAATCCGGCTCGGTTCGCACGCAGCGGCTCACGCGGGATGACACCACCTTCGACTTCGGCTGAATTCGGCAGCCTGACGGAGGATGGAAACATGAGCCCGTCAGGTGTCAGCGTGGAAATCAGTTGGCCGCTCGACTCGACGACCGTCTACGGCAGCGCGATCCGGCCGGACGGGCCCGGCCCGTTTCCGGCGGCGGTCCTGGTGGCAGGCAGTGGACCGACGGACCGGGACTGGAATTCCCCGCTGTTGCCCGGCGCCAACGGCAGCGGCAAGCTCATCGCGGAAGTGCTGGCGCGCAACGGGTTCGCATCGGTGCGCTACGACAAGCGGGGTATCGGCCCGCATGGTGTGCAACAGCTCGACGCGCTCGTCGGCAAAGTCAGCATGCAGAGTTTCGCCGACGAACTCGCGGGCGCGGTGCGTGCCGCCGCGGAACAGCTGAACAGTGAGCGCATCTTCGCCGTCGCCAATAGTGAGGGGGCGCTGCACGCTCTGCACTACCAGCTGAGGAAGCCGGAAATCCCGTTGGCCGGAATGGTGTTGATCGCGCCACCGGGCCGGGTGATCGGCGCTGTCGCACGGTCGCAACTGGCCGCACAGGCCGCCCGCCTGCCGAACAGTGACGAGTTGCTCGAGCTGTTCGACCAAGCGATCGACCGATTCCTGGCCGGACAACCGGTGGATCCGGATCCCGCACTCCCCGAGGGACTTCAGCAGTTGCTGCGGAGCCTGGAGACTCCGATCAACCTGCCCTTCACCCGGGAATTCTGGACCGCCGACGCTGCCGAGCTGCTCGGGCGCATCGACATTCCGGTGCTGGTGGTCATCGGCAAGAAGGACATCCAGGTGGACTGGCAGGCCGACGGTGACCCACTTCGCCGCGTCGCTGGTACGAACGTACAATTCCTGTTCCCGGAGAACGCGAACCACGTACTGAAGCAAGAACTTCGGCCCCGCTCAGATCTGACGATCGGCACCGACTACAACAGCCCCGACGCCCTCCTCGACCCGCAAGCAATGGCCGCCGTCACCGCCTGGCTGGCCAGCGTCGCGGCCACCAGGTAACCGAGATCCGTCGAGCGCAGTCAACTGGTGGCCGATAGCGGCGTGTCGCACCGCCATTCGACTGCGCTCGACGAGCTCCTCCGCATACTGCTCAGGGCGCAGGGATTGCGCGGCACCTGGCTCGGTATGCACTGGTGCACAGCACCGTCCACTGAATCCGCCGTCGAGCGCAGTCAAAAGGCCGTTGGTTGCGGCGTGTCGCAGGGCCATTCGACTGCGCTCGACGAAGCTGGCCGGAGTTGGTAGTGCCGCAGCTCTTTCGGGCGGGTGCTAGCAGGTCTGGTGGGGTGGGGTCAGGCGGTGGGCGAGGAGGAAGCGCATGAGGTTGCGCTGGACTTCGATGCCGGACTCGTCCTGGACTATTCGTGCGCCGAGGGAGTGTTCGGCCAGTAGCGGTGTGGTGAACTGTGCGATCTCACAGCCGCGTTGGCTGGCGTAGTGCTCGACGGTGAGCGGGATGGGCAGGCCCGGCCCGACGACCAGCACCTCGAGCCCGGTGGGCAGTGTCGGGGCCGAACCCGGATCGGCGAGATTGTCGGCTTCGAGCCACTGCGCGATATTGGTGCGGCCGATGACGTAGTTGCTGATCTGGTCGAAGAGGGTCTGCAGGAAGTAGGTCGGCATCGGGCGGGCACGGGAGCCCATCGCGTCGATGATCACCTTTCCGCCGAGCTCGAGCCGGAACGGTGCGCCCGCCATCGGTGCGATCGCGGCGTAGAGATCCGGGTAGAGCACGCCGAGGTTGGTTGTCATCGCGCCGCCCGCGGAATACCCGCCGAGGTAGATGCGCGAGCGGTCCAGCGCGAATTCACTGATCAGCGTCGAGGTGATGCCCGCGATCAGCGACGGCTCACCCTGTCCGCGTTCCCGGTGCTCGGGTTTGTCCCAGTTCCAGCAGCCTTCTTTGTTGGCGGCCTTGTCCTGGAGCGGATAGGCGAGGACGAAACCCAGCTCGTCGGCGACCCGGGTGAGCGAGAAACCGGTCGGCTGCGGGTCGTTCAGTGGATCGTTGCAGCCGTGCAGGTACACCATCAGCGGTCGGCCCGCGGCCGGGCCGGGCGGGACGTGCAGGTAGTAGCACCGTGTGCCCGCGGCGTTGGTGTAGCAGCGTTTATCCGCCTGCGCCTGCGCGTTCGGTAGGCCGAACAGCAGGCAGGCGCTGGTGATCAGGAGCAGAACTCCGAAGAGGCGAAGCGTGGTGTTTCGCACAGCCGGAATTCTAGCGGGGCGCCGAACTGGGGAAACGCCATCGATTTCCGGGGCGACGGACCCGGCCCGCTCATCGCCACCGAGGGTGGCCGGGCCCGTCACACGGGCGGGGGTTACCCGCGGGCGATGGCCTCGAAGACCTTGGGGTCCACCAGGGTCGAGGTGTCGCCGAGTTCGCGGCCTTCGGCCACGTCGCGCAGCAGCCTGCGCATGATCTTGCCGCTGCGGGTCTTGGGCAGTTCGGGCACCACGTGGATCTCCCGTGGCCTGGCGATCGGGCTGATCTCCCGCGATACCTCCGCTTTGAGCTCGCCGACGAGCGCGTCGCCGGTATTCGAGGTCCCCGCGGTGAGGATGACGAACGCGACGATGGCCTGCCCGGTGGTCGCGTCGGTGGCGCCGACCACCGCCGCCTCCGCGACCCCGGCATGTCCGACCAGCGCCGATTCCACCTCGGCGGTGGAGATCCGGTGTCCGGACACGTTCATCACGTCGTCGACGCGGCCGAGCACCCAGAGTGCGTCGTCGGCATCGACCTTGGCCCCGTCACCGGCGAAATACCAACCGGCGGAGGCGAATCGGTCCCAGTAGGTTTCCTGGAAGCGCGTCATGTCGCCCCAGATGCCGCGCAGCATGGACGGCCACGGCTGATCGAGGACGAGCAGACCGGAGCTGTCGGCGGGCAGTTCGGCACCGTCGTCGTCGACGATCTTGGCCGAGATGCCGGGCAGCGGCGCCATGGCGGCGCCGGGCTTGGTCGCGGTGACGCCGGGCAGCGGGGAGATCATGATGGCGCCGGTTTCGGTCTGCCACCAGGTGTCGACGATCGGAGTCCGGTTGGCGCCGATGACTTCCCGGTACCAGCGCCACGCCTCGGGGTTGATGGGTTCGCCGACGCTGCCGAGCAGGCGCAGCGAGGACAGGTCGTGCGAGTCGGGAATCTCCCTGCCCCACTTCATGAATGTGCGCACCAGGGTGGGTGCCGTGTAATAGATGGTGACGCCGTACTTTTCGATGATCTGGAAGTGCCGGTGCTCATCCGGGAAGTTCGGCGTGCCCTCGTAGACGACCTGGGTGGCACGGTTGGCCAGCGGTCCGTAGACGATGTAGCTGTGCCCGGTGACCCAGCCGATGTCGGCGGTGCACCAGTAGATGTCTTGTCCCGCTTTGTGATCGAAGACATTGTGGTGGGTGTAGGCGACCTGGGTGAGATAACCGCCCGAGGTGTGCAGGATCCCCTTGGGCTTACCGGTCGTGCCGGAGGTGTAGAGGATGAACAGCGGATGCTCGGCGTCGAAGGCCTGTGCCGTGTGATCGGGCGAGGCGTCGGTGACCGTGTCGTGCCACCACAGGTCGCGGCCCTCGGTCCACGGCACGTCGATTCCGGTGCGCCGCACCACGAGTACGTGCTCGACGGTGTGCGCGCCCTCCGACAGTGCCTCGTCGACCGCGGCTTTCAACGGCGCCGCGGTACCACGGCGCCACTGTCCGTCGGTGGTGATGATCAGCCGCGCCTCGGCGTCGTCGACGCGCTGGCGCAGTGCGGTGGGGGAGAACCCGGCGAAGACCACCGAGTGGGTCAGGCCGAGCCGTGCGCAGGCGAGCATGGCGACGATGGCTTCGGGCACCATCGGCATGTAGATGGCGACCCGGTCGCCGGCCCGCAGCCCGAGCTGAGTGAGATAGTTTGCCGCCCTTGATACCTCGGCGAGGAGTTCGGTGTAGGTGAGATCCCGCGAATCGCCCGGCTCACCCTCCCAGTGGATCGCCACCTGATCGCCGTGACCGTCCAGCACATGCCGGTCGACACAGTTGTAGGCGACGTTCAGTTTCCCGTCGACGAACCACTCGGCCACCGGTGCCCGGCTCCAGTCGAGTACCCGGCTCCACGGCTGTTCCCAGTACAGCCGCCGAGCCTGCTCGGCCCAGAATTCCAACCGGTCGGCCGCGGCCCGATCGTAAAGCCCCGCACCGGCATTGGCTTGCGCGGTGAACTCGGCGCTCGGCGAGTAGACGGTCTGGTCGGTGACGCTGGTCAAGACGAAATCTCCTTATCGAAAGTACCAAGGGCGGCAAACAGTTACCGGATCAGTGCACCACCGCCTTCTCGGCACCGACTCCGGTAAGCGCGCGGACCTCCATCTCGGCTTCCTTCACCGGATCGCTCGCCTTGCCGCCGACGTAGGTGCCGACGATGCCGAGCACGAAAGCCAGTGGGATGGAGACGATTCCGGGGTTGGACAGCGGGAACCAGTCGAAGTCCGAGCCGGGCAGCATGGACGTCTTGGTTCCGGAGACGGCGGGGGAGAAGACGATCAGCACGATCGTCGAGATGAGGCCGCCGTACATGCTCCACAGTGCGCCGGTGGTGTTGAACCGCCGCCAGAACAGCGAGTAGAGGATGGTCGGCAGGTTCGCCGCGGCGGCGACCGCGAAGGCCAGCGCGACGAGGAAGGCGATGTTCTGCCCGTTGGCCAGGATGCCGAGGCCGATGGCGAGTAGGCCGATCACCACCGCGGTGATCCGCGAAACCCGCACCTGCGCATTCTCGTCCGCGCCGCCGCGCTTGAGCACGCTGCCGTAGATATCGTGCGCGAACGAGGTGGCCGCGGTGATGGTGAGGCCGGCGACGACCGCGAGGATGGTCGCGAAGGCGACGGCGGAGATGACGCCGAGCAGCACCACGCCGCCGAGTTCGAACGCGAGCAGCGGTGCCGCCGAGTTCTGCCCGCCCGCGGCGGCCAGGATCCGGTCCGGGCCGACGATGGCGGCCGCGCCGTAGCCGAGCACCAGGGTGAACAGGTAGAAGGCGCCGATCAGGCCGATCGCCCAGACCACCGAGCGCCGGGCCTCTTTCGCGGTCGGCACGGTGTAGAAGCGCATCAGCACGTGCGGCAGGCCCGCGGTGCCGAGTACCAGCGCGAGGCCGAGCGAGAGGAAGTTCAGCTTCGAGGTGCCGGTGGCGCCGTACTGGGCGCCGGGGGCGAGCACGTCGCGCGCGGCGACGGCCTTGCTCTTGGAGCCGGTGACCGCTTCCTGGGCCGAGCCGAGGATATCGGAGAAGTTGAAGCCGAACTTGGCGAACACCATGACGGTCATCAGCGCCGCGCCGGTGATCAGCAGCACCGCCTTGATGATCTGCACCCAGGTGGTGCCTTTCATGCCGCCGACGAGCACGTAGACGATCATCAGCACGCCGACGACGGCGATCACGATCGACTGCCCGGTCTTGTCGGAGATGTCGAGCAGCAGCGCGACGAGACCGCCCGCGCCCGCCATCTGGGCGAGCAGGTAGAACAGCGAGACCGCCAGCGTGGTGAGCGCGGCCGCGGTGCGGACCGGGCCCTCCTTGAGCCGGAAGCTCAGCACGTCGGCCATGGTGAACTTGCCGGTGTTGCGCAGCATCTCGGCGACGAGCAGCAGCGCGACCAGCCAGGCCACCAGGAAGCCGATGGAGTAGAGGAAGCCGTCGTAGCCGTAGACCGCGATGGCGCCCGCGATGCCGAGAAAGCTTGCGGCGGAGAGGTAATCGCCCGCGATGGCGATGCCGTTCTGCGGGCCCGAGAAGCCGCGGCCGCCGGTGAAGTAGTCGGCGGCGGTGGCATTGCTGCGGCTGGCCCTGATCACCACGACCATGGTGATCACGACGAAGACGGCGAAGATCCCGATATTGGCGACGGGGTTGCCGACCGTCGTCGCGGCAGCGGTGACGCTGATGTTCACGCGTGGTCTCCCTCGAGCTCTTCGCGGATCGCGGCGGCGCGCGGATCGAGCTCCTTGTTGGCGAACCGGACGTAGAGCCCGGTGATGAGGAACGTCGAGGCGAATTGCCCGAGGCCGAGCAGCAATCCGACGTTGATCTTGCCGAATACCTCGGTAGCCATGAAGTCGTGCGCGTAGGCGCCGAGTACCACGTAGCTCAGATACCAGATCAGGAACAGCGCGGTCATCGGGAAGACGAAGCGGCGCAGCCTGCTTCGGAGTTCCTGGAACTCCGGACTCGCCTGCATGGCGAGGAATTCATCGGCGCTCGGGCTGCGGCCCTGCGCGTCGGTAGTGGTCATGTGAGCGTCCTTGCGTGTGACATGGCTTACTACCGCAGAACATAACGAGGCGCGCGTGAGGATTTGATGATGTGGTGTGGGTCACTCCGTGAAGGTAGCCGATTGTGCGGTGAACGGTCACTCGGCTGCGACGAACGGTCGCTTGGTCACCACGGCGATCGAGGGTCAGTTCGACCGGAGGCGGCGTTCCCGGTCCGCGCCCATGCCCATCGGCTCGGGTGCGTGCATCCGCACGAAGATGCGCCCGACCGTGCGCGCACTCTGTCCCCGCGTCACCTTGCTGACCAGGATCATCGTCGCGAAGGCCAGCGGAACGCTGATCGCCGCGGGATAGCCGAGCAGCGCGGCGGGCCAGCCGCCCGCGACCTCGTGGGAGATGCCGCCGAGCACCGAGACCACCGTGGCGCTGCCCGCGACGAGACCGCCCGCCGCCAGCCCGGTCGCCGCGCCCTTCGCGGTGAGCCCGCGCCACCAGATGCCGAGTACCAGCAGTGGGCACAGCGTGGAGGCGGCCACCGCGAACGCCAAACTCACGGTGCGCGACAGATCGAGCGAGGCGACCGCGAGCGACAGCGCGACCGGCACCGCGCCCGCGCACACCGCGGCGGCGCGGAAATCGCGAATCCGCCCGTGCAGCATGTCGGTACTGAGCACCCCGGCGATGCTGACGAGCAGCCCCGACGAGGTGGACAGGAAGGCCGCGATCGCACCCGCGGCGACCAGCGCGGCGAGCAGCTGACCGGGCAGGCCGCTCAGCACCGAACCGGGCAGCAGCACCACCGCGGCGTCGGAGGTGCCGGTGATCAGCAACTGCGGCACGTACAGGCGCGCGAAGACGCCGAGCAGGATGGGGAACAGATAGAACACACCGACCAGGCCGATCACCGCGAGCGCGGTGGTGCGCGCCGCCCTGCCGTCGGGATTGGTGTAGAAGCGCACCAGCACATGCGGAAGGCCCATGGTGCCGAGGAAGGTGGCGATGATGAGCGAATACACCTGGTACGCAGGGTGTCTCCCGCCGAACCCGCCGCCGGGGGAGAGCCAGGCCGCGCCGTCGGTCGGCGCGCCCGCCACCACCGGAACGGGCGCGCCCGCGTCGAGGATCAATCGGCTGCCCTCCGCGACCACATGCCTGCCCTGCGTCAGCAGGACCGGACCGTCGATCGGGA
Source organism: Nocardia sp. NPDC052566 (assembly GCF_044547285.1). Lineage (NCBI taxonomy): Bacteria > Bacillati > Actinomycetota > Actinomycetes > Mycobacteriales > Nocardiaceae > Nocardia > Nocardia sp. NPDC052566. Next base: position 40,202 of record NZ_JBIUAF010000009.1, read on the forward strand.
CGCCGTCGAGTCGCCCGACGAACCAAACCTGCTGCGCCGCACCGACTTGGACCCGGACATCGGTGTTCACGTCCACCGTCGTCCGCTCGGACACCATGGGCGGTGCCGGCGCGCCGAGTTCCCGATCGTCGTGCAGGAAATGCCCGAGCAGCACCAGCGCGGGCAGCGCCACCGCGGTCAGCTTGAGCCAGTACTGGAACGCCTGCACCAGCGTGATCGAGCGCATGCCGCCGCCGGCCACATTGCCGATGACGATGGCGCCCACCGCGAGTGCGCCCACCCAGTCCGGCACGCCGAGCAGAATGCGCAGCGTCAACCCGGCGCCCTGGAACTGCGGAATCAGATACACCCCGCACACCAGCACCACCACCACGGCGGCGAGCCTGCGCAAACGCAGTGAGCCGAGCCGGAATTCGGCGAAGTCCGGCACCGTGTAGGCCCCGGAACGCCGCAGCGGCGCGGCGACGAACAGCAGCAGCCCGAGATATCCCGCGGTGAACCCGACCGGGTACCACAGCGCGTCCGCGCCGTACTTCGCGATGAGCCCGGCGACGCCGAGAAAGGATGCGGCCGAAAGGTATTCACCGGAGATGGCGGCGGCGTTCCAGCGCGGTCCGACGCTGCGCGAGGCAACGAGGAAATCGGAGGTGGTACGCGCCATCCGCACCCCGTACGCGCCGATCGCGACGGTGGCCAGTGCGGCGAGCACCAGCGCGGTGACGGTGAGCGCGGGCGCGGTCGCTGAGCTCACGCGTTCAGTCCTCGGCCACGTCGAGGAAATCCTGCTCGTTGCGCTCGGCCAGCCGCACATAGATCAGGCCCGCGCCGTACAGCACCGGATATACGGCGACGCCGAGCAGCAGCCACGGGAGCCGAATGCCGAGCAGCGTCATCGTTCCCAGTGAGTCGATCCCGAAAAGTACCGGCAGCGAACACAAGACGAGCACCACCAGCAGTCCGGCCCGTGTCGCGAGCCCCAACTGCGCCCGGATCAGCCCGCCGATCATCGCCTCGCCGAATTCGGTCTGCTCGGCCACCTCCACCCTGGTGCGCACCCGCCGCGCCCCGCGCCGCTCGGCGAGCACCACCCGCTGACGCGCCGGGCGGGCGGGCCCCGTCACCGCTGTGTCCAGGTCTGGCGCGGCCCGTGTACCAAGCGCTGCTTGAGTTCTCGCACCTGCCGCCTGCTCACCGGCAGCTCCACCGCACCGGCGGCGCCGTCGGCGCGCAGGCAGACCACGGTGCCGTTGCCGACCGTCCGCAACCCGGTGACCAGCCGCAGCGCGACGAGATACGACCGGTGCACCCGCAGGAATCCGGCATCCTCCCACCGGGACTCCAACGCGGACAGCGGAATTCGCACCAGATGCGAGCCATCGCCGGTATGTAGTCGGGCGTAGTCGCCGTCCGCCTCGACCCAGTGCACGCTCGACCGGTGCACCAGTGTGGTCACCCCGCCGAGCTCCACCGGGATCACCTCGTTCGGATCCGCCTTGGGCGCAGGCGCATTCGACGCACCGGTAGTCGAGGCGCCGACCGCCGAAGCATCGGGCTGCGCACCGGCGCCGCGCGCGGCGAGGATGCGCCGCACCGCCTCGGCCAGCCGTGCCTCGCGCAGCGGCTTGAGCAGATAGTCCACCGCCCCCAGGTCGAAGGCCGCCACCGCCCGATCGTCGTGCGCGGTCACGAACACCACCGCGGGCGGTGCGGCGAATTCCGAGAGGATCCCGGCCAGCTCCATTCCGTCCAGCCCGGGCATATTGATATCGAGGAATACCGCGTCCACCGCGTGCGCACGAAGCTCGCGCAGTGCGCTGGTGGCATCGCCGGCCGCATGGATCTCGCCGACCTCGTCTTGCGTGCGCAGCAGATACACCAGCTCGTCCAGAGCGGGCTTCTCGTCGTCGACGGCGAGCACGCGCAGTGCGCCGCCGGGAAGGTCGGTGGTCCGGGTCACAGCTGTTCCATCGTAAACACTGCCGTTTTCATGCCTGAATGCCCGCGCGGAATTTGGGGACGCGCATGCTCACCTTGGTGCCCGCGCCGGGTGCGGTCTCCACGATCAGGCCGTAGTCGTTGCCGAAGGCGGCGCGCAGCCGGTCGTCCACATTGGCCAGGCCGACGTGTGCGGTCTCACCGGAACCCGCTGGGCCGGTGCCGGTTTCGATGGCGTCGAGGGCACCGGAGCGGAGCAGCTCGGGATCCATGCCGATGCCGTCGTCCTCGACGCTGATCAGGCAGTCGGTGCCCGCGTCGACGGCGAGGATGCTGACGGTGCCGCCGCGCGCCGCACCGGCCAGGCCGTGCCGCACGGCGTTCTCCACCAGGGGTTGCAGCGCGAGGAACGGCAGCACCACCCCGAGCACCTCGGGCGCGATCTGCAGTTTGACCTGTAGCGCGTCGCCGAAGCGCGCGCGCTCCAGCGCCAGGTAGCGCTCGATGTTGCGCAGCTCGTCGGCCAGCACGGTGAATTCCCCCGCGGCACGGAAGGAGTAGCGGGTGAAATCGGCGAATTCCAGGATCAACTCGCGCGCCCGATCCGGATCGGTGCGCACGAACGAGGCGATGGTGTTGAGCGCGTTGTAGATGAAATGCGGGCTGATCTGGGCCCGCAGTGCCCGCACCTCGGCGCGGTCGAGCCGCGCGCGAGAGGCGTCGAGCTCGGCCAATTCCAGCTGCCCGCAGGCATAGCGGGCCACCTCGGCGACGGCGCCGAGCGTGCCTGGCCCCGGCTGTCCGGTGGTCACCACACCGAGCGCCCCTGCCACGCCGTTGCTTTCGATGAGCAGCGGCTGCGCGATGAGCGTGCGCGCGGTGTGCGCCTGCCCGCCGCGGCCGGGACCGGCGACCAGCACCGCGCGCTCGCCCTCGACCGCCCGCTTGGCGGCGTCGGCGAAGTGCGCGGCCAGCTCGGCATAGGGCCCGTCCCAGGCGAGTACGACGCCCTCGGCATCGGCGATGCCGAGTGCCTGCGCGCCGGTGAGCGCGCGCAGATGCGGTGCGGCCGCGGCCGCGGACTCCTCGGTGAGCCCGCGCCGCAACGGGACCGCCGCCAGCGACGCGGTGTGCAGCGTCGCGTGCACGGCGCGCTCGGCGGGTGTGGTCACCACGCGCCTGGCGCGCTGCCACATCACCAGCGCACCGGCGATCAGCATGGCGGCGGCGACCGCGGCGACGAAGGTGGTTGTCATCGCGGATCTTGGATCAATGGCGTAGACACCGACCGATTATCGCGCCCAGCTCTGTGGCTGAAGGCACACGCGCTGATGTCGGCTATGTGATTCTCCAGTGAGGCGGCGATGGTGGTATCGTGCGGCCTCCTCGGAAAAGGATTTCAACGGCGCCGACGGTCTGCACACCGACACGCCGAGCCTCCAGGGAAGTCTCGCCACTCTGCAGCCGCGCTCAGTTTCCTTGTACTGCGAGGTCGTCTCGGCGGTTCACGCTGGACACGCCGTGACGTCTGCCACGATCTCTTTCACCCGCGTGACGTCAGCGCGAATGCTGTGATCGAAGCGCGGCGAGCGTCCCATCGGCAGCCCAAAATTGGGGCATAATCGGGTCCCGTGTCTGCCGGATTCGTACACCTCCACAACCACACCGAGTACTCGATGCTGGACGGGGCTGCTAAAATCTCGCCCCTGTTCGCCGAGGCGAAACGGCTGGGAATGGACGCGGTCGGCATGACCGACCACGGCAATATGTATGGGGCGTCGGAGTTCTACAACTCCGCCAAGAAGGCCGGCGTGAAGCCGATCATCGGCATCGAGGCCTACATCGCGCCCGGCTCGCGGTTCGACACCAAGCGCGTGCAGTGGGGCGATCCGAGCCAGAAGGGCGACGACGTCTCGGGTTCGGGCGCCTACACCCACATGACGATGGTCGCGGAGAACGCGACCGGCCTGCGCAACCTGTTCAAACTGTCGAGCCTCGCCTCGCTGGAGGGTCAGCTCGGCAAGTGGGCGCGCATGGACGAGGAGATCATCGCCCAGTACGCCGAGGGCATCATCGCCACCACCGGCTGCCCCTCGGGCGAGGTGCAGACCAGGCTGCGCCTCGGCCACGACCGCGAGGCGCTGGAGGCCGCGGCCAAGTGGCAGGAGATCTTCGGCAAGGACAACTTCTTCCTCGAGGTGATGGACCACGGTCTGTCCATCGAGCGCCGGGTCCGCGAGGGCCTGATGGAGATCAGCAAGAAGCTCGGCATCCCGCCGATCGCCACCAACGACTGCCACTACGTCACCAAGGATCAGTCGACCAATCACGAAGCGCTGCTGTGCATCCAGACCGGTAAGACGCTCAGCGACCCGACCCGCTTCAAATTCGACGGCGACGGCTACTACCTGAAGTCCGCCGAGGAGATGCGCGAGATCTGGGACGCGGAGGTGCCGGGCGCGTGCGACAACACGGTGCGCATCGGCGAGCGCGTCCAGTCCTATGACGAGGTGTGGGCACACCGTGACCGGATGCCGGTGTTCCCGGTGCCCGAGGGCGAAACCGAGGGCAGCTTCCTGCGTAAGGAGGTGGCCCGCGGCCTGAAGCGGCGTTTCCCCGACGGTGTGCCGCAGAACTATCTGGATCGGGCCGACTACGAGATCGGCGTCATCCTGGAGATGGGCTTCCCCGCCTACTTCCTCGTGGTCGGCGACCTGATCGAGCACGCGCGCGAGGTCGGCATCCGCGTCGGCCCCGGCCGTGGTTCGGCCGCCGGTTCGATCGTCGCCTACGCGCTGACCATCACCAATATCGACCCGATCCCGCACGGCCTGCTGTTCGAGCGGTTCCTCAACCCCGAGCGCGTGTCGATGCCCGATATCGATATCGACTTCGACGATCGCCGCCGCGGTGAGATGGTGCGCTACGCCACCGAGAAGTGGGGCACCGACCGGGTCGCCCAGGTGATCACCTTCGGCACCATCAAGACCAAGGCCGCGATCAAGGACTCCGCGCGAGTGCTGTTCGGCCAGCCCGGTTTCGCCATCGCCGATCAGATCACCAAGGCGCTGCCGCCGCCGATCATGGCCAAGGACATCTCGGTCTCCGGTATCACCGATCCGGATCACGAGCGGTACAAGGAGGCCGCCGAGGTCCGCGAACTCATCGGCAGCAATCCCGATGTCGCCAAGATCTACGAGACCGCCCGCGGCCTCGAGGGCCTGATCCGCAACGCGGGTGTGCATGCCTGCGCGGTCATCATGTCCTGTGATCCGCTGACCGACGCGATCCCGGTGTGGAAGCGGCCGCAGGACGGCGCGCTCATCACCGGCTGGGACTATCCGTCGTGTGAGGCCATCGGCCTGCTGAAGATGGACTTCCTCGGCCTGCGCAACCTCACCGTCATCGGTGACGCGCTGGACAACATCAAGGCCAACCGCGGCATCGAGCTCGATATGGACACGCTGCCGCTCGACGACACCGCGACCTACGAATTGCTGTCCCGCGGTGACACTCTGGGCGTCTTCCAGCTCGACGGTGGCCCCATGCGCGACCTGCTGCGCCGCATGCAGCCGACCGCGTTCGAGGACATCGTCGCCGTCGGCGCGCTGTACCGGCCCGGCCCGATGGGCATGAACGCGCACAACGACTACGCCGACCGCAAGAACAACAGGCAAGAGGTCAAGCCGATCCATCCGGAGCTGGCCGAACCGCTGAAGGATATTCTCGGCGAGACCTACGGCCTGATCGTCTACCAAGAGCAGATCATGCACGTCGCACAGAAGGTGGCCGGGTACTCGCTCGGCCGAGCCGATATTCTGCGCCGCGCGATGGGTAAGAAGAAGGCCGAGGTGCTGGCCGCGGAGTTCGAGGGCTTCGAGGAGGGCATGCAGGCCAACGGCTTCTCCAAGCCGGCCATCAAGGCGCTGTGGGACACCATCCTTCCGTTCGCCGGCTACGCGTTCAACAAATCGCACGCCGCCGCCTACGGCCTGATCTCCTACTGGACCGCCTACCTCAAGGCCAACTATCCGGCCGAGTACATGGCGGGCCTGCTCACCTCCGTCGGTGACGACAAGGACAAGGCCGCGGTCTACCTGTCGGACTGCCGCAGGCTCGGTATCACCGTGCTGCCGCCGGACGTCAACGAATCCGAGCAGAACTTCGCCTCAGTGGGCAAGGACATCCGGTTCGGCCTGGGCGCGGTGCGCAATGTCGGCGCGAACGTGGTGTCCTCGATCATCGCCGCGCGCAAGGAGAAGTCGAAGTTCACCGACTTCTCCGACTACCTGAACAAGATCGACGCGCTGGCCTGCACCAAGAAGGTCACCGAATCCCTCATCAAATCAGGGGCTTTCGATTCGCTCGGGCATCCGCGCAAGGGCCTGCTGCTGGTGCACTCCGACGCCATCGACGCGGTGATGTCCACCAAGAAGGCCGAGGCGATCGGGCAGTTCGACTTGTTCGGCGGCATGGACGCCGACGAATCGGTGGCCTCGGTGTTCAACGTCAAGGTGCCCGACGACGAGTGGGAGTCCAAGCACAAGCTGGCGCTGGAGCGCGAGATGCTCGGCCTGTACGTGTCCGGGCATCCGCTCAACGGCGTGGAACATGTCCTTGCCGCACAGGTGGATACGCAGATTCCGGCGATCCTGGAGGGCGATGTCAAGGACGGCGCCCAGGTGACCATCGGCGGCATCCTCGCCTCGGTGAACCGGCGCATCAACAAGAACGGCCTGGCCTGGGCGTCGGCGCAGCTGGAGGATCTGACCGGTGGCGTTGAGGTGCTGTTCTTCCCGCAGTCCTATTCGGTCTACGGCATGGACGTGGTCGAGGACGCGGTGGTGCTGGTCAAGGCCCGGGTCTCGGTGCGCGACGACCGGATCTCGCTGATCGCCAACGATCTCGTCGTCCCCGACCTGTCGGCCATCGGCGTCGCCAAACCGCTCGCGGTGATCCTGTCCACCCGCCTGTGCACCCCCGACAAGATCGGCGAGCTCAAGCGGGTGCTCGCCCGCCATCCCGGCACCTCGGACGTCCACGTGCGCCACATCGGCGCCCGCGAGAAGACCACCCTGCTGAAACTCGATGACAGCCTGCGGGTTTCGCCGTCCTCGGCGCTGATGGGCGATCTGAAGGCACTGCTCGGGCCGGGCTGCCTGGCGGGTTAGCCGACGAACTCCCGCATCCATCGCGGATGCGGGAGTTCGTGTTTCGGTCAGTGCGCGGCGACCAGCATCGGCTCCTCGGCCGGGGCTGCGGGGGATTCCTTGCGCCGCAACGCCATCGACAGCACGATGGTGCCGAGCGCGAGCACACCGAGTCCCGCGCCGATCCAGGCGACCGACGGGTAGCCGAAGCCGCCGCCGATGGCCAGCCCGCCGAGCCACGGGCCGACGGTGATGCCGACGTTGAACGAGGAGAAGTTGACCGCGGTGGCCAGCGTCGGCGCGGCGCCCGCGAGGCTGAACACCCGGGTATTCAGTGCCGGGTTGGTGGCGAAACCGAAGGCACCCAGCAGGAATGCCAGCACCACCACCGGCGCGGCCATGGTCGCGGTGAGCGCGAGCGCACCGGCGATGACGATCAGCCCGGCCACGCCGACGATCAGCGTGTGGAACGGATACCGATCGGCGGTCCTGCCGCCCAGGGTGATACCGAGCAGCGCGCCGATGCCGTACACGGCGAGCACGGCGGGAATCCAGCCGTCGGCCAGGCCGGTCGTCTTCGCGAGCAGCGTGCCGAGGTAGGCGAAGATGACCAGCTGCGCGCCGGTGGACAGCGCGGTGGTGCTGTAGGACAACCACAGTCGCGGGTTGGCCATGGTGCGCAGCTCGCGGCGCAGGTCGGGCACCTCGGTGGGCCGCCCGCCCGGAATCTTGGCCGCGACACCGGCCATGGTCAGCGCGGACAGCGCGGCGACCGCCCAGAACGCGGCGCGCCAGCCGAAGTGCTGGCCGATCACGGTGCCCGCGGGCAGTCCGACGATATTGGCGATGGTGAGCCCGCCGGCGACGATGCTCATCGCCTTGCCGCGCGCGTCCGGCGGCACCAGGCTCAGCGCCGTCGTGGCGGCCACCGCCCAGAATCCGGCGTAGACGAACGCGCCGACCACCCTGGTGCCGAACAGCACCCAGTAGCCTGGCGTCAGCGCCGCGACGACGTGCGCGGCGATGAACACCGCGAGGAAGGCGAGCAGCGCGCTGCGCCGCGGCCAGCGCAGCGTCACCACCGCGAGGACGGGCGCGCCGATCAGCATGCCGATGGCGAAGGCCGAGATCAGCAGTCCCGCTTGCGGAATGGAGACGCCGAGATCGGCGGCCAGCTCGGTGAGCAGGCCGGAGAGCATGATCTCCGAGGTGCCCTGGGCGAAGATGGACAGCCCGAGGACGTAGACAGCGAACGGCATCGGAAACCTCTCTTGTTTTGGATCGTTCGGTTCAAAATGAGGACATGACGAAGGCGGCCGAGATCGCCTGGGGTTACAAGGTGTTCAGGGGCTACAAGGTGCTCAGCGCGGTGGTGGCGATGGCGGTCAGCGCGCTCTTGTCCGCGCCGCCGCGCGCCGCCACCCGCATGCCCGCGATGGTGGCGTTCACGAAGTGCGCCAGGTCGCGCGCGTTCTTGGATTTGTCGATATCGCCTGCGCGCCTACCGCTTTCGAAGGCTGCGGTGAGCGCGGCCAGTCGCCGCTCCTGATCCTCGCGCAGCGTCGCCGCCACCTCGGGATCGCGCGGCGCCAGTTCGACCGTCGAGTTGACGACGAGGCAGCCGAGCGGTTCCGCCTCCGGTGCCTCGACGACCTGCCAGAGCAGTGCCCGGATCTTGGCGCGCACCGGTTGATCACCGTCGAGCAGCTCGAAGATGGTGGCGTTCTTGACGGTCATGTACCGCCGCAGCGCCCGCTCGAACAGGTCGTGCTTGCTCGAGAAGGTGTTGTAGATGCTGCTGCGGCCCAAACCTGTTGCCTCGCACAGGTCTTGGGTCGATGTGCCCTCGTAGCCCGCGCGCCAGAACGCGCGCATCGCCGCGTCCACCGCCCGCTCCTCGTCGAACCGCCTCGGTCGTGCCATGTGTTAGACGGTAGCACGGTTTTGGACTGTACGTTTCAAAACTGTGCCCGCGCGCTGCACGGCCGCGTGACCAGCGGCGCGGCCCGAAGCCGGACCGGCAAAACCTCGATCACCGCGGACGATCTCTAATTGCAAGTGGCTCATAAGCATTCGTTAGGGACCCTGGCCGAAAGTAGTTCTCGCAAGGCCACAACACCTAACAAAGGAACATCATGCAGTCTCTCTTCAAAAAAGTCCGTTTGCTCCTCCTGGGCATGGTCGCGATCGCCGCGACGGCGGCCTTCGCACTGGCAGGCACCGGCGCGGCCAACGCCTCGGGCTACGACATCTACTTCGCGCCCGGCTCGAACCACGCCTCGGTGAGCGGCACCGTCTGGCAGGGTGGCGTCGACAGCTACCGGCTGGAGGCCCGTGCCGGCCAGACCCAGATCACCGACCTGACCTCGGTGCAGGGCACCGCGCGGTTCACCATCATCGCGCCGAACGGCCACAAGATCTGCGTCAACCAGACCTGGAGCAAGATCACCCTGCCGCAGAACGGCTGGTACACCGTGCAGGTCTACCCGACCCACGGCGACGCGAACTACACGCTGTCGGTCACGATCAACTAGTCAGGGCGAGACCGCTACGCCGAGCGAATGCGCGGCGAAGATCCGGGGAGCGTCCTCGCCGTAGAACACATCGACGTCGCGGATCTCGAAGCCGGCGGCTGACATCAGACCACGAATATCGCGGTCGAGATGGCAGCCGCCGGCTACAGCTTTTTGTATGGGGTTGAACCGGTGCTGCCAGACCTGCACCTTCGGATCGGGCGCGAGACCGTGCTCGACGAAGTGCAGGGTGCCGCCGGGTGCAAGCACCCGGCGCAGCTCGGCCAGTGCGGTCGCGATATCCGGGATGGTGCACATCGTCCAGGTCGACAGGGCGCAGTCGAAACTGTCGTCGGCGAAGGGCAGCGACTGGCCATCGAGCCCCGCCCGTTCGATCGGCACGGTGGCCGCCGCGACCCTAGGGGCCGCGAGCCGCCAGCCCAGATCCGCGGGCTCCACCGCGCTGATCGACTCCACCGCCGCCGGATAGAACGGCACATTCAGCCCGGACCCGAACCCGATCTCGACAACCCGGCCCCGCAACTCGGCGCAGACGCGCTTGCGCAGTGGCTGGGTGAACTTCATTCCGCAGGTCAGCTCGACAAGGCGCGGCACGACGCGATCGTTGTAAAAACCCACGTCACCACTGTGTCAGGAAATGCCGCAGACCGCATCGGCGCCGCGCCCATGCGATGCTGGCGCGGTGACAACATTCGAGGTGTGGGCGCCACGGGCCGAGCTGGTACGGCTCGATCTCGACGGCGTCATCCATCCGATGACCTGCCACGCGGGCGGCTGGTGGCGGGCCGAGGTGCCCGCCGCGCCCGATGCCCGCTACGGCTACCTGCTCGACGACGATCCGGCCGTACTGCCCGATCCGCGCTCGCCGCGCCAGCCCGACGGTGTGCACGCCCGCTCGGCACTGCATACGCTCGACCCGGCGGGCTGGACCGATACGCACTGGACCGGCAGGCCACTGGCGGGTGCGGTCTACTACGAGCTGCATGTCGGAACCTTCACGCCGGAAGGCACTTTCGACGCCGCCGTCGAACGCCTCGGCCACCTGGTCGATCTCGGTGTGACGGTGGTGGAGCTGATGCCGGTCAACGCCTTCGACGGCGTGCACAACTGGGGCTACGACGGTGTGCTCTGGTATGCCGTGCACGAGCCCTACGGCGGCCCTGACGGTTTACAGCGCTTCGTGAACGCCTGCCACGCCGAGGGTTTGGCGGTCGCGCTGGATGTCGTGCACAACCATCTCGGGCCGTCGGGCAACTACCTGCCGCGCTTCGGCCCGTATCTCACCGAGGGACGCAACACCTGGGGCCAGAGCCTGAATCTGTATTCGGACGAGGTGCGCCGCTACATCCTGGACAACGCGCTGCGCTGGCTGCGCGAATTCCATATCGACGCACTGCGTTTGGACGCGGTGCACGCACTGGTCGACCACACCGCCGTGCACCTGCTCGAACAGCTGGCCACCGAAACCGCGGGCCTGGCCGCCCATCTCGGCAGGCCGCTCACCCTGATCGCGGAGAGCGATCTCAACGATCCCCGGCTGATCACCTCGCGCGCCGCGGGCGGCTACGGCCTGACCGGGCAGTGGAACGACGACCTGCATCACGCCGTGCACACCGCGGTCTCCGGCGAACGGCAGGGCTACTACGCCGATTTCGGCTCGCTCGCCTGTCTCGCGCACACCCTCGGCAACGGGTTCTTCCACGCCGGAACGTATTCCAGCTTCCGCGGCCGCATCCACGGCCGCCCCATCGACACCGGGCTCGTCCCCGCCAGCGCGCTGCTCGCCTACACCTGCACCCACGATCAGGTCGGCAATCGCGCGCTCGGTGACCGGCCGAGCGCCTACCTCACCGACGGCCAGCTGGCGCTGAAAGCCGCGCTCGTGCTGCTCGCGCCCTACACGCCGATGCTGTTCATGGGGGAGGAGTGGGGCGCGCGCACGCCGTTCCAATTCTTCACCTCGCATACCGATCCGGTGATCGGCGCCGCCACCGCCGCCGGGCGCAAGGCCGAATTCGCCGAGCACGGCTGGTCCGCCGAGGAAGTGCCGGATCCGCAGGACCCCCAGACCTTCTCGCGCTCCAAGCTGGACTGGGCCGAACCGGGCAAGCCGGGCCACGCCAGGCTGCTGGCCTGCTATCGCGACCTGATCGCGCTGCGCCGCAACCGGTCCGAGCTCACCGATCCGTGGCTGCCCCACCTCGGTGTCGAGTACGACGAGGACGCAGGCTGGCTGGTGCTGCGCCGGGGTGGGTTGCGGTTGGCTTACAACCTGGCCCCGAATCCGGTCACGGTGCCCGTGACCGGCGCGGTGCTGCTGGCCTGGGAACCGCCGCGCCGCGCCGAATCCGGCTCGGGAACAGTACTTCCCGGCCACGGCTTCGCGGTGCTCGAGCTCGAACCGTGACCCTCGGATCGTAACTGTCCGAGACAGACCGTTGCCGAGGTGGATGCGCGCCATTACCGTAGAAAGATGAGCAACGAGGCTTCGTTCGGGGGACCGGCGGATCTGCCCGCCGGTGTCGGCGGCAGTGCCGCCGGTGAATTCGGGCCGCTGGTACGCACTTTCGGTAAGGCATTCGGCCGCCGTCGCGGTGCGGGCGGCGGGCTCGCGGTGTACCGGCACGGTGAGCCGCTGGTCCACATCTGGACCGGCAGTACGGGATCGGGGGTGTGGTCCGCCGAGACCGGCGCGATCATCTTCTCCGCGACCAAGGGCATCACCGCGACGGTCATCCACCGGCTCGCCGATCGCGGACTGCTCGACTACGCCGCGCCGGTCGCCGAATACTGGCCGGAGTTCGGTGCGAATGGCAAGGCGAAAATCACAGTGCGCCAAGTGCTGACGCACAGTGCCGGGCTCGGCTCGCTGCGGCCGCTCGCCAAGGATGCGGCAGAGGTGCTCGACCATCGGCTGATGGAGCAGCGCCTGGCCGCCGCGAAACCCGATCGCCTGCTCGGCATTCCGGCCTACCACGCGCTCACCTTCGGCTGGCTGTGCGCCGGGCTGGCCCGCGCGGTCACCGGCCACGGCATGGCCGAGCTGTTCCGCACGGAGGTGGCCGAGCCGCTCGGCATCGACGGCATCCACCTGGGCCGTCCGCCCGCCGGTGCGCCGATCGAGTACGCGATCCTGTCCGGCGGTCAGCTCGGCTCGATCGGTAATCCGCTCACCACACGGGTTCTCGGCCGCACCCACGCGGTGCCGGGGGCAGCGGGCGCCGCGGCGCGCTCGCTGTTCCTGCCCGGCCTGGAGGAGATCCTGGAGGGCGCCGACCCGCCGATCCTCGACACCGAACTCGGTGCGGGCAACGCCGTCTGCACCGCGGACGGGCTCGCCGCCATGTACGCCGCGCTGGCCACCGGCGAGACGCCCGACGGCTACGAATACCTCTCGGCGCGCACGCTGAAGGCGATGCGCAGGATCGAGAGCTACCGGCTCGACCACGGCCTGTTCTACGCGCCGATGCTCTGGCATCTCGGATACCACTCGCTGCCGATGCCCGGCGCGCACGGCGGGTTCGGGCATATCGGGCTCGGCGGCTCGTTCGGCTGGGCGGATCCGCGCTCGGGACTCGCGGTCGGCTTCGTGCACAACCGGCTGTCGGTGAGCCTGCTGCCGCTGGATATGTCGGCGGCGGCGTGGATCCTGCCGATGACGCTCAACTGCCTGCGCACGGGACGCCGGACCACCGCGCTGGACATTCGCGAAGCGGCCTGAGACCCACGGCCGCGAGACCTGCGGCGGTGCGAGCCTCGCAGACGCGCAGCGGCCCGAGACCCGCAGCGGCCCCGAGGTGTAATCCTCGGGGCCGCTACGGGTTCGGGTTTCAGGTCAGGTAACGGTAGGCGGGGGAACCCGGCTCCAACTGCTCACACTGGATCGGCGACTCCTCCATCCGAGCGAGTAACGGCCCCAGCCCTTCCGGCGCGCCGAGTTCGATGCCGACCAGCGCCGCACCGGTCTCCCGGTTGTTGCGCTTGACGTATTCGAAGGTGGTGATGTCGTCGTCCGGGCCGAGCACCTCGTCGAGGAAGCGGCGCAGCGCGCCGGGCTCCTGCGGGAAGTCCACCAGGAAATAGTGTTTCAGGCCCTGATGCACCAGCGAGCGCTCGATGATCTCGCCGTAGCGCGACACGTCGTTGTTGCCGCCGGACACCAGGCACACCACCGTCGACCCGGGCTCGACCCCGATATCGCCGAGCGCGGCCACCGCGAGCGCGCCCGCGGGTTCGGCGATGATGCCCTCGTTCTGGTAGAGCTGCAGCATCGCCGTGCAGATGGCGCCCTCGTCGATCTGCATCATCCGGAACGCGCCCGCGCCGCGCGGTGCATCGGTGGCGGTGAGCAGCGGCAGCGAGGCATGCGAGACCACCCGGCCGCCGAAGCGGGCGACCGCGGCGTAGGGCACGTCGCCGATCCGGCGCACCGCGGCGCCGTCGACGAACGGATCGATCTCCGGCAGCGTCACCGGCCCGCCCGCGACCAGCGCGGCGGTCATCGAGGCGGCGCCGGCCGGCTCGACACCGAGAATGCCGGTGCGCGGCGACCTTTCGCGCAGATACGTGCCGACACCGGCCAGGCAGCCGCCGCCGCCCACCGGGACCACCACCAGATCCGGTGCGCTCGGCAGCTGTTCGAGCAGTTCGGCGGCGATGGTGCCCTGTCCGGCGGCGGTGCGCGCGTCGTCGAACGGTGGCACCATGGTCGCGCCGGTGCGCGCCACATCGGCGGCGGCGGCCGCGGCGGCCGCGTCATAGGTCTCGCCGACCGCGATCAGCTCGACGAAGGCGCCCCCGTGCACCCGGATCCGGTCGCGTTTCTGCTTGGGGGTCGTGGTCGGAACGTAGATGCGGCCCTTGATCTTCATCGCCTGGCAGGCGAACGCGACGCCCTGGGCGTGATTGCCCGCGCTCGCCGCGACGACACCCGCGGCGCGCTCGCTCTCGGTCAGCTGGATGACCAGGTTGTAGGCGCCGCGCAGCTTGTAGGAACGGACCGCGGAAAGATCTTCGCGCTTTAGATAGACCTCGGCTCCGGTCAGCGTGGAGAGCCGCTCGCTGCGCTGCAGCGGGGTCGGATCGATAATGTCGGCAATTCGCTTGGCGGCGGCGTCGATCTCGTCCGCGCTCAGCACGGGACGGGAGGTGGACTGTGCGTCGATGACATCAAGCGGATTGGACACCCGAAATATGCTGCCACCCGCCGCGTCGGCGCGACGCGGCGGGTGGCAGGGCGGCTACTGCGGGGTGAGCACGAAAACCGGGATCTGGCGGTCGGTCTTGGTCTGGTAATTCGCGTAGTCGGGCCAGACCGCGACGGCCCGCTCCCACCACAGCGCCTTCTCCTCGCCGAAGACCTCGCGCGCGGTGTAGTCCTTGACCACCTCGCCGTCGCGCAGCTCGACATGCGGCTGCGCCTTGACGTTGTAGTACCAGACCGGATTCTTCGGCGCGCCGCCCAGCGAGGCGACGACCGCGTATTCGCCGTCGTGTTCCACCCGCATGAGCGCGGTCTTGCGCAGATTGCCGGACTTCGCGCCCACGGTGGTGAGCACGATGACGGGCTTGCCCTGCAGCACGGTGCCCTCGGCGCCGCCGGAGTTCTCGATGGCTTCCGCCTGCTTACGGGCCCAATCGCTGGTACTCGGTGCGTACTCTCCTGAAAGTGGCATAACCAAGCAGAACATACCGGGGTGCGCGAGTGTTCCCGTTGAAATGTTAGGTGGACCGAACATTGAGTTCTGTGTACCCTGACGAGATGGCAGTGCCATATCCCACCCAGCTCCCACCCGCGGTCCACCCCCAGACGGTCGACATCGCGGGTAGCGCGTGGCCGACCTACAAACTCGAGGCCGTGGCCGCGGGCGTGGTGACCTGCCTGATCCTGGCACTGATCACGGGCTCGCCGCAGATCGCGGTGCTTGCCGCCGCCGCGGTGGCCGCGCTGCGCTGGATCGTCGCACTCGTCACGCGCTGAGCCGGTCCGCGTCCAGCGGCAGATCGGCCAGTTCGCCCCGCGAGAGCACCCCGAGTTTCGGATACGCCTTGTACAGGTGATGGCCGACGGTGCGCGGGCTGAGGAACAGCTGCGCCGCGATATCCCGATTCGACATGCCCTGCGCCGCGAGCCGGACGATCTGCAACTCCTGCGGCGTGAGCCTGGCCAGCACGCCGTGCGCGGGCTTGACGGCCGTGCCGACGCCGAGCGCGGCCAGCTCGGTGCGCGCGCGGTCGGCCCACGGCGCCGCGTCGAGCCGTTCGAAGGCCGCCAGCGCGGGCTGCAACTGCGCCCGCGCGTCGTTCTTGCGCCGGGTCCTGCGCAGCCACTCGCCGTACAGCAACCGGGTGCGCGCCTGTTCGAACGGCCGCCCGCCGTGCTCGAGCGAGACGCGGAAGTGGTTGTCCACCTCGGCATCCGGTGCGACGAGCGCCCGGCAGCGCGCGACGAGCGCGGCCTGCCACGGCTGCCGCGCCGATGCGGCCCACGCGGTGAGCCGTGTCAGCTGCTCCGCCGCCCGCTCCTGATCGCCTGCCCGCACCGCGGCTTCGATCAGATCCGGCAGCGTGCGCAGTCCGATCACGTGATGCCTCGCCGGTTCGACGGTGAGCGCCTCGAACCGGGTCAGCGCGCTGTCCACCCGGCCGAGCCCGAGCTCCAGGATGCCGAGCGCGGCGACCGTCCACGGCGCGCCGGGGGCGGCCGCACCGCCGAGTTCGTCGGCCAGCGCGAGGCCGATCAGCCCGTGGCAGTCCTGCTCGCGGCCGTCCAGGGCGGCGAGATAGGCGAGGAAGGCGTTCATCTGGCTGATCCACTGCCCCTGCCCGCTGTCCTCGGCGATGCGCAGGCCCTCGACCGCCGCGATCCTGGCCTCGCGCGGGCGGCCGAGGAACAGCTCGGCCTCGGCGCGGAAGAACAGCAGCGCGGGTAGCGGCGCGGCCCTGCCCTGATCCCGGCATTCGGCGATCAGCGCCGCCGCCAGCTCGGCGGCCTGGTCGTCCTGACCGATGACCAGGCCGGTGCCGCACATCTGCACCAGATCGCGCGGGCTGTCGGCACCGAGGGCGGCGGCCTCGGCGGCGGCCGCGCGCAGGTCGACGGTGAACCGGCCGTCGATGGCGGCCACCGCGTAGCGGGTGATGGGCGTCATCGGATCGCTCTCCGGCAGGGCGAGCGCGGTGATCCTTTCGGCCACCTCGGCCAGCTCGGTGGCGCTCAGATACCAGGCCGTGTGCAATGCCTGCGCGAGCATGCGCACCGCGCGGGACGGGTCGGCCTCGCGCACCAGATCGGCACCGGCCAGCAGCAGGCGGTGCGCCGAAAGGGGTTTGCCCGCACCGAATTCCGCGGTCGCCCTGACCAGATCAAGGCGCGCCGAGAGCAGCGGATCCGCCGTCTGCGGCGCGGCACGGTCGGCCAGCTCGCCCGCGCGGTCCAAAAGCCCGGCCTCACCGGCGGTTTCGGCGGCGAGCACCAGGCGGCGCACCCTGGCCGCGGCGTCGGTGCTCAGGCCCGCGGCCCGTTCGTACGCGGCGACCGCGCCGGAGTAGCCGCTGCGCCCGCGCGCCCGCGCGGCGGTGTCTTCCAGTGCGGCGGCGGCGTTCTCGTCCGCGCCGGTGGCGGCCGAGGCCAGATGCCAGGCGCGCAGGTCGGCATCGTTCGGGTCGGTGAGCGCGGCGGCCAGCGCGCGGTGCGCGGCGAGCCGCTGGGCCAGCGGCGCGCCCTGATAGATCGCCGAGCGCAGCAGCGGATGGCGGAACGAGAGGGTCACGCCGTCGGTGCGCACCAGTCCGGCATCCTGTGCGGGCTGCAGGTCGGCCAGCTGCACGCCGTCGGTGGCAGCGGCGCGCAGCACCGTGGCGAGATCGTCGCTGCCCGCCGCGGCGGCGAGCACGAGCAGCGCCTTGGTCGCCGCCGGCAGCTTGGCCGCCTGTCCGTGGAAGGCCACCTGCAGCCGCTGGGTCAGCGGCAGCGGATTCGGCCCGGTATCCGGCGCTTCGGCCGCCAGGAGTGCCGGAAGTTCCAGCAGGGCAAGGGGATTGCCCGCCGCCTCGGCCAGCAGCCGGTACCGCACCGCCGGCGTGAGATCGGGGGCGCGGCGGTCGACGAGCGCCGCCGCCGACTCCGGGCTGAGCGCGGTCAGCCGCAGTTCGTCGAGTCCCGGCGCCGGGAAGTCGTTGTCGCCGGTCCGGGTGGCGAAGATGATCGCGACGCCCTCGGCGTCGAGGCGGCGCGCGGCGAACAGCAGGGTTTCCGCGGTGGCGCGGTCGAGCCAGTGCGCGTCATCGATGAGGCACAGCAGCGGCCCCTCGGTGGTCTCCTCGGCGAGCAGCGACAGCACCGCGAGCCCGATCAGCATCCGGTCGGCCGGATCGTGGTGTGCCAGACCGAAAGCGCCGCGCAGCGCGTCACGCTGCCGATCGGGCAGCGCGTCCAGCAGTGGCAGTGCGGGCCGCACCAGCAGATGCAGTGCGGCGAACGGCAATTCGGCCTCGGATTCGATCCCGGTGCTGCGGATCGTGGTGATCCCCTCGCCCGCCGCGTAATCCAGCAGCGCGGTCTTGCCCATCCCCGCCTCACCGCGCAATACCAGTGCGCCGCTGCGGCCCTCGCGCGCTGCGGCGAGAAGCCGATCGATCCGCGCTTGTTCGGCCTCTCTACCGTGGAGCATTCCCCCACCGTATCCGGTCGCCGACCGGGTACGGTCGTGGCTATGGCTCAGGAAGAGGCACAGCTGCCGACGTTTCACGCGGACGGAATCGACACCGCGACGATCGATCTGCTCGTCGATGTGCTCGACAAGCAGGCCGCGCTGCCCGGTATCCAGCGGATGCGGGCGTGGGCCGGTGCGGTGCTCGACGTCCGTGCGGGGGAGCGGGCACTGGATATCGGCTCGGGCACCGGCTCCGAGGTGCTCGAATTCGCCAGGCGGGTGGGCGAAGACGGGGCGGCGGTCGGCGTCGACCCGAATCCGGCGATGATCGCCGTCGCCGAGCGCAGGGCCGCGGCGGCGGGGCTGACGGCGCGCTTCGTCGACGGCTCGGCCTACCAGCTGCCGTTCGAGGACGCGTCGTTCGACGCGGTCCGCTGCGAGCGGGTCTACCAGCACCTCGACGATCCGGCCGCGGCCACCGCCGAGATCGCGAGGGTACTGCGTCCCGGCGGGCGGGTGATCCTCATCGATAGCGACTGGGCCACCGCCATCACCCATCCCGGTGATCCCGAGGTGGTGCGTGCGGCGTCCGAGGCGCTGCTGACCCGCACCG
The DNA here is from genome assembly GCF_044547285.1 of Nocardia sp. NPDC052566. Lineage (NCBI taxonomy): Bacteria > Bacillati > Actinomycetota > Actinomycetes > Mycobacteriales > Nocardiaceae > Nocardia > Nocardia sp. NPDC052566. The sequence goes on from NZ_JBIUAF010000009.1 coordinate 59,088, forward strand.
TCAATCCGACCTCGGGCCGCAGGCTGCGCGGGCTGCTGGTGCGCGCCGGTTTCGCGATCGACGATATGGGCTCGGAGGCGGTGATCTGGGATCCGGAGGCGGCGCGGCCGCTGTACACCGAGATGCGCAGGGCGGCATTGGAAGCCGGGGTGATCACTCAGGAGCAGCACGACACGCTCACCGCCGAGATGGAACAGGGCATCGCCGAGGGCGACTACCTGCTGTCGGTCACCATGTACGCGGTGCTCGCGCACCGGCTGCCGCGATAACAGGTTGTGCCTCGGGCCGTGTCATACCCACGGGATATAGCCGGTCGCTACTAAAGTTCGGCTCATGTCGTCGAATCTCCTGCGGGCGATAGCATCCGTCGCCGGTGCGGCCGCCGTGTGCGTGCTGTCGCTGGTGACGGCGTCGCCGGTGCGTGCCGAGATCATCAGCATGCCGCCGCACGAGAGGTCGTTCGTCTCACCCGGGGAAACCCCGATGGGCTTCATGGTCGGCAGCCGCGAGGAGAAGATCAACCGGATCGCCCCGCTGAACATGTCCGGCACCACCCGCGAAGCGCTGGTCACCCTGATCGCCTATGGACGCACCCAAGGGGCGGCGGCGGGCGGCAAGATCCGGGCCGGGTATCACATCGGTTGCGCGGTGACCCTCGGCGCCGCCACCCTCGGCGCGACGCCGGACCTGGTGATCGGCGCGACGCCGAGCGCCAACCCCAATCCGGTGTTCACGATCAACCTCAGCCCCGGCGAAGTGACCGAGGTGGCGCTGATGGAGAAGGACATCATCCCGGGCAAGCTGATCCAGCTGAGCATTCGCGACTATCACATCAAGGTCAATTCCTGCACTGGCCCAGTCACCCTGCGGCAATACACCTACGCCGACGTGAAATCCCCCGAGGTGGACGACTCGGGCGCGGTGTTCGGCGACCCGACCTGGCTCTAAAATGCCAGATTTTCATTAACGTCCCCGCTCCGCCAGCGATGATTCGAGTAGTCGAGTACGCAAGTCTCGACCGGAGTCCGGCGGGAGGATGGACCCATGAAACGCCTGGTTGTTTGCTGTGACGGTACATGGAAGGCCGAGTCGAGCACGACGGTTTCCAACATCATCAAGATTGCCCAGACGATCGCGTTCGACGCGCCTGGGCCCAATGGGGAGCAGATCCAGCAGTGGGTCAGCTATGTGTCCGGGCCAGGTGCGCGGGGGTTCCTGGCCGATCGGCTGATGGGCGGTGCGTTCGGCCTCGGGCTCGAGGCCAATCTGTCCGCCGCGTACTGGCATCTCGCACTCAACTGGGAGCCGGGCGATCAGATCTACATCTTCGGCTTCAGCCGCGGCGCCTACACCGCGCGCAGCCTGGCCGGGCTGATCAACCGCGTCGGCATCCTGACACCCGAGGCGATGATCCGCGGCGTGTACCCGAAGGCGATGCAGCTCTACCGCACGCCCGCGCCCGCCGACGGTTCGGTGCCGCCGGAGTGGAAGCAGTTCCGCAAGCTGAACTCGCCGCACCGGGTCAAGATCGACTTCCTCGGCGTCTTCGACACCGTCGGCGCGCTCGGCGTGCCCGGGCTCAGCTCGTTCCTGCACGGCTTCCACGACGTCAAACTGCCCTCGATCGTGCACTGCGCCCGCCAGGCGCTGGCCATCGATGAGCGCCGCCGCGCCTTCGAGCCCTGCCTGTGGGATGTGCCGGTGGAGCCGAATGTCAAGTACCGCAAGCGATTCGAGCGGGTCAAGCAGGTCTGGTTCGAGGGTGTGCACAGCGATATCGGCGGCGGCTACGAGCAGTGCGGACTGTCCGACATCACGCTGCGCTGGATGATCCGCGAGGCCGAGGAGGTCGGCCTGGTCTTCGACAAGGCCAGGCTGGAACGGCTGGCCAAGGACTGCCGCGGCTGCGACGATCACCTGGAACTGCACGATTCGCTGTCCATGGCCTATCGCGTGCTGAACCTGATCCGGACCGTGCGCAGGCCGAGAAACCCGCGGTTCCACTGGAATTCGTGGCGGCGCCTGTCCGTCCCGACCGATCAGTGCGTGCGGCTCGCGTCGAGCGCCCAGGATGTGGCCGACTACCGGCCGCCCAATGTGCGCGACTGGCGCGAGGAACTCGGCGGCATGTTCCCCGAGGAGCTGATCGAGAAGACCGGCGCCGGTTCGGCGCACTCGGCGGACGAGCGGGGCTCAGCGGACCAGCAGGGCGACGGGCAGCCGGGCGAACAGCTTCTCCAGCCTGGCGCGGCCCTGGAAGGTGTGGCCGGTCAGCCGATCGGTCCAGTTGCCCTGCGGTAGATCCAGGGTCGTATCGGCCCAGCCCGCCTCGGCCAGGCCCACGCTGTACCTGGTCGCCGCGACGATCACCTCGGGGGTCTCGCCGGTCCGGCCCCTGGCATAGGACACCAGCCTGCCCGCCTGCTCGCCGGTGGCGAACAGGGGTAGGTAGGTGCCGCCGACGAAGCAGTCGGGCCGCTCGCGGCGCAGCCACAGCGCGTAGGCGACGATCCACATCTTCGCCGCGCCGGTGGTGTCCAATGCCGGTGTGCCGGTGAGCGATTGGAGCAGTCCGGCGCGGACCGCGAAATCCACCGGGCGCCGGTTGTCCGGATCGACCAGCGAATCCTCCCAGAGCTCGCAGCCCTGGTAGATGTCGGGGATCCCGGGCCCGCACAGCTGAAGCAGCTTCTGCGACAGCGAATCCGACCACGCGTGCGGGGCCAGCTCGTGCACCAGATCGCCGATCTCGATGCCGACCGGGCCGTCGATCACCGCGTCCAGCCAGCCGTGCACCGCCGTCTCGAATTCGGTATCCGGCTCCTCCCACGAGGTGTGCACGCCCGCCTCGCGAATAGACTTCTCCGCGAACAGATGCAGCCGCTCGCGCAGGCCGGGCACCGAGGAGGCGGGGCGGCCGTCGGCGGGCCAGACGCCGAACATGTTCTGCAGCAGGAACAGTGCGGTGGCGCCGTCGGGGCCCGGCGTCGTCTCCTGCCAGGAATCCACGCCGCGCGCCCACGCGTCGGCGACCTGGGAGAGCACCCCGATGCGGGCGCGCACGTCCTCGCCGCGCTTGGTGTCGTGGGTGGACAGCGTGGTCATGGTGGCGGGCCAGCGCTGGGCGCGTTCGCTGTTGGACAGGTGGAATTCGTTGAGCGAGTGGCCGAATCGGGCCGGGTTGCCGCCAACCTCCTGCAGCGAGACCAACCGCGCCGCCTGATAGAACATGGTGTCCTCGACGGCCTTCGCGGTGATCGCACCGCACACCTGGCTGAATCGCACGCTGGCCTCACCGTCGGCCGCGAGCGCGGCGACCAGCACCGAAAGCGGCACGGTGAGTTCGCTGTTGCGCTTTTCCACCTCGGCGACCACCGCGCCGGTCATCCCGGCCAGCGGCGCGTAATCGACTCGGTAGACCGGCATGAAGGCGAGTACCTCGATGGTGGCGTTGGTCAGCGCCATGGTGTCGAAGCTCTCGGCGTTCGCATCGCGCTTGATCGCGGCGACCAGGCGCCGGATCTCCGGTGCCAGCAGGCTTTCGGCGACCGCGCGCTTGATCCGGTGCTCGGTCTCGCCGATCCAGGCGCGATCGCTGCCGTGGCCGGCGAACCGGCGCGACAGCTCGGTCAGCGCCGCCTCACCGTCCGGGTCGAAGAGCACACCGCCCAGGTCGGCCAGCGCGTCGTAGCCGGTGGTGCCGTCGATGGGCAGGGTGGCGTCGAGCGGTTCGCGATTGGCGAGGATCTTTTCCACGAGTAGTAGGCGGTGCGGGCCGATGACCCGGCGCAGCCGGTCCAGATACGCACGGGGATAGGACAATCCGTCCGGATGGTCGATCCGTACACCGTCGATGAGGTCGTGTTCGCACCAGGCGGCCAGCTCGCGGTGCATCACCTCGAAGACCTCGTGATCCTCGGCGCGCACGGCGGCCAGGCTGCTCACCGCGAAGAACCGCCGGTAGGTGCACAATCCGGCCTTCCAGCTCACCAGCCGGTAGTGCTGTTTGTCGTGGATGCGCAGCGCGTTGTCACCGTCGGTGCCCGGCGCGATGGGGAAGCGCAGATCGTGCAGCGCGAGCATCGGTTCGGCGCCGCTGCGGTCGACGGTGAGCGCCGCGGGATCGTTCTCACTCTGCAGTACCGGCAGCGCGAGCCGCCCGCCCGCGCCGTTGCCCGGGCTCCAGTCGATGTCGAAGTAGTGCGCGAACTGCGATTCGCGCCCGTTGCGCAGCACATCCCACCACCACGGGTTCTGCCGCGGATCGGCGACGCCGACATGGTTGGGCACCAGATCGACGATCAGGCCCATGCCGCGGCTGCGCACCTCGTCCGACAGCGCCTTGAGCCCGGCGGGCCCGCCGAGCGCCGCCGAGACGGTGGTCGGATCGGTGACGTCGTAGCCGTGCGTCGAACCGTGTGCCGCGGTGAGGATCGGCGACAGGTACAGATGCGAAATACCGAGCTGCTGTAGGTATTCCGCGATGGCGCGGGCCTCGGTGAAGGTCAGCGCGTCGGGGCGCAGCTGCAGCCGGTAGGTGCTGCGGATCGTGGTCTGCCTGGCGCGCGGGCGGCGCAGCGACAGCGGATCGGTCACGTGCGTCTCGTTCATATTCTCGGTCATGCTGCGTGGCGGAGGACGAGCAGACAGCGGGCGGGGACAGGTACGACGCTCGCCGCGGGGTAGGTTCCTTCGGCCTGGCCGGTGGGTGTCGAACAGTCCAGTGCGACAGTCCATTCGGTGCCGTAGTCGGTGCCGGGCAGTGCGAAGTCCATGCCCTGGTCGTGTGCGTTGAAGCAGAGCAGGAACGAATCGTCGGTGATGCGCTCGCCGCGCGGGCCGGGCTCGGGGATGCCCGCGCCGTTGAGGTAGACGGTCAGCGATTTGCCGAATCCACTGTCCCAGTCCGCCGCGGTCATCTCCTCACCGGCCGGGGTGAGCCAGGCGATATCGTGCGCGTCCTCCTTGGACCTGATCGGCCTGCCCTCCAGGAAGCGGCGGCGCCGGAAGATGGGGTGCTCGGTGCGCAACGCGATCACCGAGCGGGTGAATTCGAGCAGGTCCGAGTTCGTCTGCATCAGTGACCAATCCATCCAGGCCAGCTGGGAGTCCTGGCAGTACACATTGTTGTTGCCGAACTGGGTGCGGCCCATCTCGTCGCCGTGCGCGAGCATGGGCGTGCCCTGACTGAGCACCAGCGTCGCCAGCAGGTTGCGACTCTGCCTGGCGCGCAACGCGAGTATCTCCGGATCGTCGGTGGGGCCCTCGACCCCGCAGTTCCACGAGCGGTTCCACGATTCGCCGTCGCGGTTGCCCTCGCCGTTGGCCTCGTTGTGCTTGTCGTTGTAGGACACCAGATCCCGCAGCGTGAAGCCGTCGTGCGCGGTGATGAAGTTGATGCTGGCGCCCGGCCGCCGTCCGGTGGCCTCGTACAGGTCGGAGGAGCCGGTGAGCCGGGAGGCGAACTCGCCGAGCGTCGCCGGCTGGCCGCGCCAGTAGTCGCGCACGGTGTCGCGGTACTTGCCGTTCCATTCGGTCCACAGGCCGGGGAAGTTACCGACCTGGTAGCCGCCCTCGCCGACATCCCACGGCTCCGCGATGAGCTTGACCTGGCTGACCACCGGATCCTGTTGCACCAGATCGAAGAACGCCGAGAGCCGGTCCACATCGTGCAGTTCCCTGGCGAGCGCGGCGGCCAGGTCGAAGCGGAAGCCGTCGACGTGCATGTCCAATATCCAGTAGCGCAGCGAGTCCATGATCAGCTGCAGCGTGTGCGGATGGCGGACGTTGAGGCTGTTGCCGGTTCCGGTGTAATCCATGTACTGCGAAGGATATTCGTCGACCAGCCGGTAGTAGGCGGCGTTGTCGATACCGCGGAAGTTGATGGTCGGGCCGCGGTGATTGCCCTCGGCGGTGTGGTTGTAGACCACGTCGAGGATGACCTCGATACCGGCGGCGTGGAATTCGCGCACCATGGCCTTGAATTCGGTCACCGCCGAGCCGGCCCGCTTGATGGCCGCGTACTCGTTGTGCGGGGCCAGGTAGCCGAAGCTGTTGTAGCCCCAGTAGTTTCGCAGACCCTGATCGAGCAGCACCCGGTCGTGCAGGAACTGGTGCACCGGCATGAGCTCGATCGCGGTGACGCCGAGCCCCTTCAGATGTTCGATGATCGCCGGATGCGCCAGGCCGCCGTAGGTGCCGCGCAATTCCTCCGGCACGTCGGGGTGGGTGATCGTCATGCCCTTGACGTGCGCCTCGTAGATCACCGTCTCGTGATAGGGCCGGTTCGGCGGTCGATCGGCGCCCCAGTCGAAGAACGGGTTGATCACCACCGTCGCCATGGTGTGACCGAGCGAATCCAGGCCGTGGGTGTACAGCGAGGGGTCGTCGTCGAAATCGCCGTCGAATGCCTTGCCGTACGGATCGAGCAGGAGTTTGCTTGGGTCGCAGCGCAATCCGCGTTCGGGATCGTAGGGGCCGTGGACGCGGAAGCCGTAGCGCTGGCCGGGGCCGACGGCGGGCAGATAGGCGTGCCAGACGAAGCCGTCCACCTCGTCGAGCGCGATCCGGGTTTCGCTGCCGTCCTTGGCGATCAGGCACAGTTCGACCGCGTCGGCAACCTCGGAGAAGACCGAGAAGTTGGTGCCGACGCCGTCGTAGGTGGCGCCAAGCGGGTAGGCGGTGCCGGGCCACACACCGAGTGGTGTCATGTCACCGGTCGCTGCGTCGGGCTTGGCCATAGCAACGACCCTAGCGGGGCGGTTGCGACCCGGGCGAATCACCCGTGGTCGGGACCGTTTTCCAGCCGGCGGCGACGGTAGCCGAGGAATCGGGCGAACCGGGCAAGACCGCCTAGTAGGGCGCGCTGTAGCCAGGCGGGGACGCCGCCGAGGTAACCGTCCTGGTAATCCCACAGCAACGCCGATGCCAGTGGGTCGCGGGGGATCCTCGACGCGGTGGTCTTGCCCGCCGCGTCGAGATTGCGCCACAGCACGAACATCTCCCAGTGCCGCAGCGGCGGGCGGATCCCGTGATCGAACGCGGTATCCGGTGCCTCACTCCAGAATTCGTGCACGACGAACTGCGCCCGGCGCACTACGCGGATCGTCGCCTCCGGAACAGCCCTACGCGTGGATGTCCGGTGCGGTGGGGATCAGCGATTTCCGCCAGGTCTGCCCGACCAGGTCGGCGCCGAAGCTGTGGTGTTCGTAGGAGTCGGCCAGTTCGAACCCGGCGCGCTCGTAGATGTGGCGCGCCGAGGCGAGTACGTCGTTGGTCCACAGCACGATCTCGCGGTAGCCGGTCTCGGCGGCGAACCGCAGGCACTGCTCGACCAGTGCCGAGCCGATCCGCAGGCCGCGCGCGGACGGATCGACGAGCAGTAGCCGCAGCCGCGCGGTGTGCTCGCCGTCCGCGACGCAGAAGACGCTGCCCACCGGCTCGCCGCCGACCTCGGCGATCCAGGCGCGCTCGCGGCGCTCGTCGCGGTTGTCCAGGTAGTCGGCGATGATCCGGGCGATCAGCGCCTCATATGTTGTGTCCCAGCCGTATTCGGCCGTGTACAGCTCGGCGTGCCGTTTGACCACCCAGCCGTAGTCACCGGGTTCTGGGTCGCGCAGGACGAAAGGGGTGGCGGCCCCCGAATCGGCCGGCCGGTCCAGGATCCGGTGGATGAGCTGCATGGCTTTGAGCAGTTGCAGCCGGTCGGTGGGGGAGTGCGTGCCAAGCAGCTTGCGCACGTCCTCGCCGGAGCGGTGGTTGAGCTCGGCGAATTCCGCGCGGCCCCGATCGGTGAGCCGCACCTCCTGGCGCCTGGCGTCGGTGCTGGACCGGCCGGTCTCGATCAACCCCTTGTTCTTGAACCTGGTGAGGATGCGGCTGAGGTAGCCGGGATCGAGATCCAGATCGTGGCGCAGCCGGATGGCCTCGGTGGAGCCGGAGGTGGCCAGCTCGAACAGGATTCGCGCCTCGGTGAGCGAATAGTCGGTGTCGAGCAGACCCTCGCCGAGCACGCCGATGACGGCGGTGTAGCGGCGGTTGAAGGCGCGGACGGCGGCGATATCCGCGGCGGCGACGGTACTCACAACGGCTCCTGTCTCGGCAAATTGTTTGACCGAGTCAAAGAATACGCCCGGACCGCCTCCGGCGCAGCGAAATTCGTACCGCGCCAGCTCCGGTGGTAACTTGAACGCCGTTCAAGCCCCGGCGCTGCCGAGACCAAGGACGGATTCCTGTGGCACTCACTGTTGACGAGATCACCGCACTCGACGCGAAACACGTCTGGCATCCCTACGGCGGATTCCCCGCGACGACCGAACCGCTGGTAGTGGCTTCGGCGGCGGGCACCACGCTCACGCTGGCCGACGGCCGCGAGCTGGTCGACGGCATGAGCTCCTGGTGGGCCGCGATCCACGGCTACCGGCACCCGGTGCTCGACGCGGCGCTGATCGCGCAGTCGCAGCGGATGAGCCACGTCATGTTCGGCGGGCTCACCCACGAACCGGCGGTGCGGCTGACCGAACTGCTCGTCGAGCTCAGTCCGGCCGGGCTGGACAAGGTGTTCCTCTGCGATTCCGGATCGGTCTCGGTCGAGGTCGCGGTGAAGATGTGCCTGCAGTACTGGCGCTCGGTGGGCAGGCCGGGCAAGCGGCGCCTGCTCACCTGGCGCGGCGGCTACCACGGCGACACCTTCACCCCGATGAGCGTGTGCGATCCGCAGGGCGGCATGCATTCGATCTGGACCGACGTGCTCGTCGAACAGGTCTTCGTGCCCGCGCCGCCGCGCGACTATCTGCCGGAGTACGCCGCCGAACTCGAGCGGGCGATCGCGGGTCATGCCGACGAACTCGCCGCCGTCATCGTGGAACCGGTCGTGCAGGGGGCCGGCGGGATGCGCTGGCACGACCCGCGCTATCTCGCGGATCTGCGCAGGCTGTGCGACGCGCACGGCGTGCTGCTCGTCTTCGATGAGATCGCGACCGGATTCGGCCGCACCGGAACGCTTTTCGCGGCCGATCAGGCCGGTGTCGCCCCCGACGTGATGTGCGTCGGCAAATCGCTGACCGGCGGGTACCTGACGCTGGCCGCCGCACTGTGCACCACCGCGATCGCCGAGACGATCAGCGCGGGCCACGGCGGGCTGATGCACGGGCCGACCTTCATGGGCAATCCGCTGGCCTGCGCCGTCGCGGTCGCCTCGATCGAATTGCTGGTCTCGCGGGATTGGCGCGGCGAGGTCGCGCGGATCGAGTCCGAGCTGATCGGCGGGCTGGCGCCGGTGCGCGAACTGCCGGGGGTGGCCGAGGTGCGGGTACTCGGCGCGATCGGCGTGATCGAGCTCGACGCGGCCGTCGATATGCGTACGGCCACCGATGCGGCTGTCGCGCACGGTGTTTGGCTGCGGCCGTTCCGCAACCTGGTGTACGCGATGCCGCCGTTCATCAGCTCCTCGGCCGATATCGCGGCGATCACCGCTGGCATGGCGGCGGCGGTGCGCGCGCAGTCGGTGTGAGCGATCCGGCCGACCGCCGCCGAACAGCGGACAGTGTCGCGTTCGGCCCCTTACGCTTTCGGTGTGCATACCCCGGCTACCACCGCCGCGCCGGACACCCCGCCTCGCCGGGTGTCGACGGGAGCGGGTGTCGATCGCGCGGCCGGTACCTTCCTGATCCTCGCCGCACTGCTCGCCATCGCCGGTTCGCTCGCGCCGATCTCGGCGCGGGGCGGCTTCGGCGCGACCGCGAACTACACCGCGTGGCGGCTGGCCGAGGGCGGCGGTTCGACGGTGTACCTGGGGATTCCGCTGGTAGCGGCGGGTGTGCTCGGGCTGATGGTCGCGGTGCTGCCGCTGGTCGGTCTCGGTGTCCGGTATCCGGCGCTGCGGGTGTGCGCGCTGCTCGCGGCATTTCTGGTGTTCATGGCGACGGCCGCGGTGGCGATGGCCGCCGCGCTGCTCAATCCCGAAGGGCGGCTGTGGATCGGGCTGTTCGCGATCGTGGCCGCCGCGGTGGTCGCGTTCGTGTCCGCGGTGCTCAGTGCGGTCGCCGCCGCGCGTGCGCCGCGGCCGGTGGTGCCGAGCGCCGGCGAGCCGGGGGTCATTCGGGTGCCGGGCGGGAGCATCGTGATCCTGCCGCCGGATGCGGCCGCCGGGCAGTCCGGCTCGTTCGGTGTCGGCGTGAGCTGGCCGCACGAGCCGCAACAGCCGCTCGCGCAACCGGATTCGCGCGCACCGGTGTCGGTCGAACCGACGCCGGTCGAACCGGCGGAGCCCGCCGAGCCGGGCGATCTCGACTTCGGGCCGTTCGGTGCGCCGGTGCGGCCGGACAGTCCGTAGCTCAGTCGTGCACCGTCCGCCGGTCCTCGGCGATCTCCGGGCGGTCGCTGTCGGACAGCATTTCCCACACCCGGAATACGCAGTGGTAGTCGTCGGACCAGCCGCGCGCGATGAGCAGGAAGGTGTCGCCGTCGCGCAGCACGATGCGGCGGCCGCGCAGTTTGGGATGTTCGGGGGTGAAGGTGGGGATGAGCGAGATCAGCTTGGTCATCGCCTGTTCGCGGGTGCCGACCACCTCCGCGAGTATGCGCGGTGACCATCGTTTGTGGTCGCCCGCGCCCGTGGTCTCTTCGACAACTACTGCCCACCGTGGCATCCGGCCGTTTGCCTCCCCGGAACCGCAACGCCACCGGCCGGCCGGCGACGACAAACCAAGACAACTTCACCGTAGCAGCGCCGGGCGCGAGCGGCCACGGCAACAGTGGAGAGTAGCCGTCCTGAACGGTGTTCAAGTATGCTGCGGAGCTGTGACTACCGATCCGTTGAGTTGGCTGGATTCGCGTGCCGCCGAGCGCATGGCCGCCGGACTGCGTCGCGAGCTACGGCCCCGCGCACCCGAGTCGCCATCGATCGACCTGGCCTCCAACGACTACCTCGGCCTGACCCGGCATCCGGAGGTGATCGACGGCGCGGTCGAAGCGGTGCGGCGCTGGGGCGCGGGCGCCACCGGCTCGCGGCTGGTGACCGGAACCACCACCGACCACGCGCTGCTGGAGGCCGAGCTCGCCGAATTCGCCGGTACCGAGACCGGTTTGGTGTTCTCCTCCGGCTACGCGGCCAACCTCGGCGCGGTCACCGCGCTGGCCGGGCGCGGCGCGCTGGTGGTGTCGGACGCGGGCAGCCACGCCTCGCTCGTCGACGCCTGCCGGCTCTCCCGGGCCAGGGTGGAGATCGCCGCGCACGGCGACGTCGCCGCCGTGGACCGGCTGCTCGCGACGCGCACCGAGGAGCGCGCGCTGGTGCTCACCGATTCGGTGTTCAGCGCCGACGGCGATCTGGCGCCGCTGGCCGAACTGCACCGGGTCACCAGGGCCAACGGCGCGGTGCTGCTGGTGGACGAGGCGCACGGCATCGGCGTGCGCGGCGCGGGCGGGCGCGGGCTGGTGCACGAGGCGGGCCTGGCCGGTGCGCCGGATCTGGTGATCACCGCGACGCTGTCGAAATCCCTTGCCGCGCAGGGCGGTGTGGTGCTGGCCGCGGAGCGGGTGCGTGCGCATCTGATCGATACCGCGCGCACCTTCATCTTCGATACCGGGCTGAGCCCGGCGGCGGTCGGCGCGGCGCGTGCGGCGCTGCGTGTCCTGCGCCGGGAACCGGAGCTGGCCGGGCGCGTGCTCACCCGCGCGGCCGATATCGCGCGCATCGCCGGTGTGGCGCAACCGGATTCGGCGGTGGTGTCGGTGGTGCTCGGCGAGGCGCAGGTGGCTTTCGACGCCGCGCAGGCCTGCCGGGCCCGCGGCCTCGACGTCGGCTGTTTCCGGCCGCCGTCGGTGCCAGAGGGCACCTCGCGGCTGCGGCTGACCGCACGGGCCAACCTGACCGAGGCCGAAATGACTACGATCGCTGTGGTTCTCGGCGAGGTACTGGTCGAGGCGCGCGGATGGGATGCGGTGCCCGCATGAGTGTGCTGTTCATCACCGGAACCTCCACCGAGGTCGGGAAGACCGTGGTCACGGCGGCGGTGGCGGCCGCGGCGGTGGCCGCGGGCCGTTCGGTCGCGGTGTGCAAACCGGCGCAGACCGGTGTGGGGCCGGGCGAACCCGGCGATCTCGCCGAGATCGAACGCCTCTCCGGTGTGGGTGGCGGCCTGGAACTGGCGCGCTATCCCGATCCGCTCGCGCCCGATACCGCGGCACGGCGCTGCGGGCGCCCGGAGCTGACGCTGGCCGAAACCGCCTCGGCCATCGCCGAATTCGACGGTGACGGGCTGACACTGGTGGAGGGCGCCGGTGGGCTGCTCGTTCGCCTGGGCGATTTCACGCTGCTCGAGCTGGCGCAGCAGCTGGGCGCGCCGGTGCTGGTGGTCGCGATGGCCGGGCTCGGCACTCTGAACCACAGCGAATTGACCACGCGCGCACTGTCTTCGGCCGGGGTGGCCTGCGCGGGACTGGTGATCGGCTCCTGGCCCGCCGCGCCGGATCTCGCGTCGGAATGCAATCGTATCGATCTGCCGAGGCACACCGGTGTCGGCGTGGTCGGCGCGGTGCCCGAGGGCGCGGGGAGCTGGTCGCGCGACCGGTTCACCGCGGCCGCGCCCGCCTGGTTCGACCCGGACTGGTCCGCGCGCCTGCTGTGGCCGAACAGTGACCGGCCACGCCTGAATTGCCCGAAATGAAACATTTGCCGTGGTGATTCGGCTCTACGATTAACCCGGGAATCGCTGTTGTCATACCTCGCATTCGCACTGCTCAGGCATCACGAAAAGGAGGTAGACCCGATGTTTCCGGCCACGAGCGCGAAGGCGCTGCTCTCGGCGGCGGCCGTGGCGACCGGCGTGCTGCTGTCCGCACCGGCGGCCTCGGCCGATGCCGCGATCATCAATCTGGAACCGACGATGCGGATGGATGCCGATACTTTGCTGGCCAGGGGCACCGCGGCCTGCTCCGGCGGCGGTCAGGCCACGGTGACCGTCGGCGGCATGATCTCGCACCGGCTGCCGAGCCCGAATATGAACCCGATCGCACTGCAGATGACCACACCGGTCACCGTGGCCTGCGACGGCAAAGTTCATCCGTGGTCCGCCGCGCTCGGCGGCAGCGGCCGCACCCTGGTCGTGCGCGGCCTCGGCATCGCCGACGCGCAACTGACACAGGGCGCCACCGTGCTCGCCGACACCGGCGAGGTGCAGATCCTGGCCCACTAGCCGCGCCGGTGTGCTCGCTCAGCGCACGGTGTCGTCGGCCTGCGGCGCGATCGCCGACGGCGGCACCAGGTTCCAGCGTTCGAGCTGCTTGCGGATCTGTTCTGCCGCATCGATGTTCAGCGGGCCGCTGGTCCACAGCGCGTAGGGCAGATTGAGGAAACGGTTCTCGGTGACCGCGCGCAGCTGATTGATCCCTGGCTTGGCGCGCAGCAGCGCGATCTTCTCCGCGACGGTCTGCGGCGGATAGTCGACGAACATGATGGCGTCCGGGTCGGCCGCGGCCAGGCGCTCCCAGGAGACCTTGGTCCAGGTGTCCGGTACGTCGGACAGGACGTTGCGCCCGCCCGCCGCGTCCAGGATCGCCTGCGGCGCACCGAAACTGCCGCTGGACATGAGCGAATCGGTGCCGCTGTCGAACAGGAAGATGTTCGGGCGGCGCTCGGCCTGCGGCGCGCCGCGCAGTGCCGCGAGCCTGCGGTCCAGGTCGGCGGTCACCTCGCGGGCGCGTTCGCCGCGGTCGGTGATCGCGCCGAGATTGAGCAGATCGCCGCGCAGCGCCTCCCACGGTTCCACCACGCCGCGCTGCTTCTCGCCGGTGTGCTGGCGGCAGCTCTCGGTGAGCACATAGGCGGCGACGCCGTCCTTGCGCAACGTGTCCGGGGTCAGCTTCTTGGCCTCGTCGTAGCCGTAGTTCCAGCCGGCCACCATCACATCGGGGCGCTGCGCGAGCACGGTCTCGCGCGACGGGTATTCGGTGGCAACGGATTTGAGCGTGTCGACGACCGGACCGTAGTGCTTGCGCAGGGTGTCGGCGTCGCGCTGGACGCTGGAGACCGCCGCCACCGAATCCGCGGCGCCGAGGGCGAGCACCATCGAGATCAGGTTGCCGTCGTTGACGAACAGCCGCTTGGCCGGCGCCGGAAACTTCGCCTCCGCACCGCAATTGGGGATGGTAATGCCGCCCGTGGCCGGTGCCTGCGCGCTGCACGCCGCCAGCGCGGCGGCAAGAACGGCCGTGGCGGCCACTCGGGAAAGATGTCTCATGCGTTCGCCTCTCGCGCGGTGATGAGCAGATGGGATTCGCCGGTATCCGGATGCGGCACGCGGCTCGCGCGCACGCCGAATACGGTGTCGAGCACCTCGGGCCGCAGCGCGGTCTCCGGTGGTTCGAGTGGATGGGCGCCGCCGTTGTGCAGCACCAGGATTCGGTCGCAGTAGCGGTCGGCCAGCGCCAGCTCGTGCAGCGCCATCACGACGGTGCGGCCGAGTGTGCGTGCCAGCGCGAGCAATTCGAGCCGGTGGGTGATGTCGAGGTGGTTCGTCGGCTCGTCGAGCAGTAGCACCGGGGTGTCCTGCACGAGGGCGCGGGCGAGCAGGACGCGCTGGCGTTCGCCGCCGGAGAGCCGGTGCACCGGGCGATCGGCGAAACCTTCGAGATCCACGGACGCCAGTGCCTGTTCGACTATCTGCTGTTCTCGCGGCGACCCCGCGCCCCACGGCGGTAAATAGGGCGTACGGCCCAGTGCGACAACCTCGCCCGCGCGCAGGTCGGCGGGCGGCTGCTCGTCCTGGGCGACCAGCGCCACCACCCGTGCCCGCCGGCGCGGTGAAAGATCGTGCAGCACATGCCCGTCCACCAGCACCCGGCCGTGCGCGGGTTTGCGCACTCCGGCGAGTACATGCAGCAGGGTGGATTTGCCCGCGCCGTTGGGGCCGACGATGCCGATCGTTTCCCCCGCGCCGATGGTGAACGCGGCGTCGTCGACGACGATCCGCTTGCCCGCGGCGCAGCTCAGCGCGACGGCCGAGATCGCAGCGCCGGTACTGTTGCTCATGAACCACCGAACCGGTACTGCCGCCGCCCCAGCAGCATCAGGAAGGCGGGCGCGCCGATCAACCCCGTCAGCACGCCCACCGGAATCTCGGTCGGCCGCACCAGGATCCGCGTTGCCGCGTCGGCGATCACCAGGAACAGCGCACCGCACAGCGCGCACACGGGCAGCAGATTGCGGTGCCGGGGCCCCACGATCATCCGCGCGGCATGCGGCACCACCAGCCCGACGAAGCCGATGCCGCCCGATACCGCGACGAGCACGCCGACCAGCACCGCAAGCAGCCCGAACAGCGCGATCCGCACCTCGCGGACCGGAACGCCCACCGAGGCGGCGGTATCCGCGCCCATGGTGAGCGCGTCGAGCCAGCCGCTGGACAGCAGCAGCGCCACACCGCACACCGCGACCACGCCCAACGGCAGCGCGATCTTCGTCCAGTCCGCGCCCGCGAGGCTGCCGAGCAGCCAGAACAGCACCGATTGGGCGGCGGCCGGATCGGGGCTGCGGAAGACCAGGTAGCTGCTGAACGCGCTGAACGCGCAGCTGAGCACGGTGCCGGTGAGGACGAGCCGCAGCGGAGTCAATCCGCCCTGCGCCATCGCGATCAGGAACACCAGTCCGGCCGCGACGAACGCGCCGAGCAGCGCGCCGCCCGACAGCGCCCAGATGCCCGCGCCGACGAACAGCCCGGAGGTGATGACGGCGGCCGCGCCGACACCGGCGCCGGAGGACACGCCGAGCAGGAAGGGATCGGCGAGCGGATTGCGCACCAGCGTCTGCATCGCCGCACCGGCCAGTGCCAGGCCGGCGCCGACGATCGCGGCGAGCACCGTGCGCGGCACCCGCAGCTGCCAGACGATGGTGTCCAGGCCGAGGTCGGCGGGGATGCGGCCGGTGAACCGGTGCGTGAGCACCTCGACGACGGAGCCGACGGGCAGCGTCTCCGCGCCGAAACCGGTGGCGACGACCATCGCGCAGATCAACAGTGCCCCGAGGACGGGGACGGCGAGCGATGTCCGGACACGGATCATCGGCGCTCCACAGGCAAGTCGCGGCCTTTCGAGTATGTGCGCGGCAGGGGAGGTCTGACTCTCGCCCGAGGGCGATCACAGTGGCGCGACCGTTCCGGATTCACACCGGATTCCCGCACCCGCCGAGGATGACGGGCGAACTCTACCGTCCGGTCGGGTTTGCCGCGTGGCCGGGTGCCCGCGGCGTCCCTACAGTGGAGTGGGTGTCGCCGTTCGAGGAGCGGCACCCGTCCACCGTCGCTGACTGGGATGATGCGCGGCGTCGGGCCCGGCTGCGGGAAACCCGCCTCGGGTACCGGTGGAACACGTTGCGCCGCACCAGGGTGACCCTGCTTCGGGGCGCCGCGCTGCTGCTGGCCCTGCTGATCGTGTTCGCGCAGTACTGGGTCTACGACGTGGTGCCGGAGCGGGATCGGCTCGCGCTCACCACACCGGCCATCGCGCCCGTCGCGGTCCCGTCGGACCCGAAGAACTGGGACACGGTGGTGGTCGACATGGTCGGGCTCGGCAATCTGGACGCCACCGAAACCGCCACCGCGCTGCCCGCGCTGCGCGGGCTCGGCGTGGTGTGGGCGATCCGCTACGACAATCGCGGTATCGACACCAAGGTGATCGCCGACCTGATCGTGCGCGCCACCCAGCTGTCCGGGCTGAAGAACATCGTGCTGGCCGGGCACAGCATGGGCGGGGTGATCGCGCTGGAGGTGGCCAGGCACATCCACAACGACAGCGACCGCAGGCTGGTCGGGGTGATCCTGGACTGCACGCCGGTGGATCTGAACGCGGTACGCCCGGAAAGCCGCAGCCGCGGTGCGGAAATGCTGCGCTGGATGGGCTGGCTGCCCGGCGCGCGCGAGAGCAGGACGCTGCGGCTGGTGGTGGAAACCTCGGCCCGCCATCGGCGCTACTTCGAACAGGCGCCGAACGGTGTGCCCAGCATCAGGATTCGGGAACTGCGCGGTGTGCTCGCGGAGGTGCTGCGCGACAAGATCTTCTCCGCCGACGCGGCGAGCAACGGGTTGATCCAGGCGCAGTTCACCGCGATCGTCGCGGGCGGCGCCGCCAATGACCTACGCGCGCTTGCCCGCCCGGTGGCGGGCAAGCCGCCGCCCGCGATCGTCTTCATCCGGCCGCACGAGCCGCGGCGCGATCCGATCGTCGATGTCGAGTATTCGCACGAGGTGCTGATCGAGCGCTCCGGCGGCGTGGACGGCACGCTGCTTGTGGTGTTCACCCGAAATGCCGGGCACGCCAATCCGGTGCAGCGGCCGCAGGAGTACAACGCGGTGATCGCCGATCAGATCCTGCCGTTCCTGCAGCGCTTCCAGCGCGAGATCAGGGCCGCGGGCAACGCCGCTTCGCCGCGCTGACGGCTTTGGAATCTCGCTGACGGCAACGGTGTTCCCGCCGGATTCGCCCTGTTTGAATCCCTGCATGTTCCGACCAAGCACGTTCTCGACCGGCCTTCGTGGCCGCACCGCCGCCGCACTGCTCGCCGTGGCGTCCGTTGCGACGCTCGGACTGACCGGCTGTGCGAGCGGCGACAAACCGGTCGGGCCGGCTGCCGCCGACACACCGCTGCCCACCGAGGTGCCCGCGGGCACCAAGCTGGTGGTCGCGGATCAGTCCGAGGCGCTGCAGACCATCCTGAAGATCTCCGGCGAACAGGACAAGCTGCCGTTCCAGATCGAATACGCCAACTTCACCGGCGGCCCGGCGATTCTGGAGGCGTTCCGCGCCGGCGCGGCCGATGC
Source organism: Nocardia sp. NPDC052566 (assembly GCF_044547285.1). NCBI lineage: Bacteria > Bacillati > Actinomycetota > Actinomycetes > Mycobacteriales > Nocardiaceae > Nocardia > Nocardia sp. NPDC052566. Next base: position 76,901 of record NZ_JBIUAF010000009.1, read on the forward strand.
CGCCATCGTCGGCGACGTGCCGCCGATCCACGCGCAGGCCGCGGGCCAGCAGGTGCCGATCATCGCGGCATACCAGACCAGTGCGCTCGCCGTGCGGCTCGCGGTGGCGCCGGGCAAGTCGGTGGCGACGCTCGCCGATCTGAAGGGGAAGAAGATCGCCTACGCCGAAGGCACCGCGCAGCAGGCGGTGGTGCTCAGGGCGCTGGCCAGGGCGGGGCTGAAAACCGATGACGTGCAACTGATCCGGTTGCAGCTCGCGGAATTCCTCGACGCGGCGCGCACCGGCCAGGTCGATGTCGCGCCGCTGTCGGAGCCGACGCTGAGCCGGTTCCTGCGCACGCCGGGCAGTTCGGTGGTGTCGGAAGCGGAGGGCGAGGGCCTCTATCCCGGCCTGGCCTACCTGTACGCCCGGCGCGCGGTGGTGGTGGACCCGGCGAAGGCAGGCGCGACGCGCGCGCTGGCCGCCGCGTTCGTGCGCGCGTACCAGTGGTCGAACACCCATCCGCAGGAATACATCCAGAAGTACTACGTGGACAGCCAGAAGCTGACCGTGGAGGAGGGCAAGCGGATCTTCGATGCCCGCGGCACCCTGGCGTTCCCGCATCTCGATCAGCAGCTCGTCGATCGCCAGCAGCGCACCATCGATACCATCGCCGCGGCCGGGCAGCTGCCGAAGAAGGTCAAGGCCGCCGACGGCTTCGATCTGCGCTTCGACGCGGCGATCACCCAAGCCGTCACCGAGAGCGGCGCCGCGCACGAACTGAAGGCGCGCTGATGGCCACCGTTGATATTGCTGTACCGCACCGTATTACGCGCACCGCCGACGCCGCGCCCGCGCTCACGACGCGTAAACCCAAGCGCCGCAGGCTCGGACCCGGCAGGCCCATCCCGTTCGGTATCGCCATCGGACCTGCCCTGCTGATCGCCGCGTGGATCGCCGGATCCGCCTCCGGCGCATTGGATGCCGAGACGCTGCCCGCGCCGTGGACCGTCGCGCAGACCGCCCGTCAGCTGATCTCCGACGGCACGCTGCAATCGAACCTGCTCACCTCGGTGCAGCGCGCCGGGCTCGGGCTGGCGCTCGGCGTCGGCATCGGCCTGGTCGCCGCGCTGCTCGCCGGGCTCAGCCGGGTCGGAGAGGCATTGCTGGACGGGCCGATCCAGATCAAGCGCGCCATTCCGACGCTGGCGCTGATCCCGCTGTTCATCGTCTGGTTCGGCATCGGCGAGCAGATGAAGCTGATCGTCATCGTGACCAGCGTGGCCATTCCGGTCTACCTGAACACCCATGCGCACCTGCGCGGTATCGACGGCAGGTACGTGGAACTGGCCGAGACCGTCGGCCTTTCGCGGTGGAGCTTCATCCGCCGGATCGCGCTGCCCGGCGCGCTGCCCGGCTTCTTCCTCGGGCTGCGGCTCGCGGTGACCATCGCCTGGCTGGCGCTGGTCGTGGTGGAGCAGGTCAATGCCACCAGCGGCATCGGCTATTTGATGACCCAGGCACGCACCTACGGGCAGATCGACGTGATCGTGGTCGGGCTGGTGATCTACGGGCTGCTCGGGCTGTTCGGCGATATCGCGGTGCGCGCGGTGGAGAGGAGGGCGCTGTCATGGCGGCAGACGCTGGGGGACTGACCGTACGGGCCCGCGAGCTCACCCGTGGCTTCGGCGAGCGAGTCGTCTTGCGCGGCATCGACATCGATATCGCGCGCGGCGAATTCGTCGCGCTGCTCGGGCGCAGCGGCTCCGGCAAGAGCACGTTGCTGCGCGCGCTCGCCGAACTGGATGACGACGTGCCGGGTTCCGGCGAGCTGACCGTGCCCGCCGAACGCGCGGTGGTGTTCCAGGATTCGCGGCTGCTGCCGTGGAGCCGAGTGCTCGACAACGTGATCCTCGGCCTGACCGGGCGCGACGCCACCGAGCGTGGGCGCGCCGCACTGGCCGAGGTCGGACTTGCCGGTCGCGAAAAGGCCTGGCCCAGAGAACTTTCCGGCGGTGAACAGCAGCGGGTCGCGCTGGCCAGATCGCTGGTGCGCGAACCGAAGCTGCTGCTGGCCGACGAACCGTTCGGCGCGCTCGACGCGCTGACCCGCATCCGCATGCACGCGCTGCTGCAGGATCTGGTCGACCGGCACAAGCCCGCCGTACTGCTGGTCACCCACGATGTCGACGAGGCGGTACTGCTCGCCGACCGGGTACTGGTACTCGACGAGGGCCGCATTGCCGTCGACCAGCGTATCGATCTGGAACGGCCACGCCGCCAAGGCGATCCGGTGTTCACCGCGCTGCGCGAGCTGCTGCTCGCCAGCCTCGGCGTCGTGACCACCGAGCATGAGGAAGAACTAGCGTCATGACCGAACAGCGGCAGCGCGGCGGCTGGAGCGGGAGTTCAACGAGCTCACCGTGCCGGCGTACGGGCTCGCGCAGCTCGGGCGCATCGTCGGCCTCGACCTGAGCGAGCTGTCACTCGACAAGCCGGTGCCGGACGCGTTGTTCACCAACGCGGGCGATGTCACCGACAACGCGAAGAGCCGCCTGCAGGTGGTGGCCGGCATCGTGCGGCGTGAGCGGCCGACCGTGCGCGGGCTGCTGCACCGGCTGGCCGGTGCGCGCGGGCACCGGGTGGTCACGGGCACGCCGGAGCAGCAGATGGCCGACACCATCGAGGAGTGGTTCCGGTACGGCGCCGCCGACGGATTCAATGTGATGCCGCCCTATTACCCGGGCGGGCTGGAGGTCTTCACCGCCACGGTGGTGCCGATCCTGCGGGAGCGCGGCCTGTTCCGCACCGAATACACCGGAACCACACTGCGCGACCACCTCTGCCTGCCGACGCCGCGCAGCAGGCACGCCGACCCCGCGCTGTCGCGGTGAGCCGCGCCCCACTGGAAAGTCCCTGTCCCAGCACACCGGTGCGCGTGCGGTGAGCCAGGAGGCGCTGGAAACCCCCACCGGCGCCATGGCCATGGCACCGCTGGTTCCCCGGCCGAACCCCTGACGCCGCACTGGGTCAGCGGGGAGCGCGGCCCAGGTAGGCGAGGAGGACGTTGGAGGGTGTGGTGGTCGGTGTGGGGAGTGGGGGTGCGAAGAGGGGGTGGCGGTCGGTGGGTGGGACCAGTTGTGGTGCGACGGTGAGGAGTTCGCGGGCGAGGTGGTGCGGGATCGGGGTGGGGGTGTGGGTCGCCGCGGTGAGATCCCAGGCGTGGACGGTGAGTTCGAGGGCGGCGACGGCGCTGAAGAGGGGGACGGGAATGGGGCGGCCGTCGACGGTGACGTGCGTGGGGCGGGCGTTGGTCCAGTCGCCGAGCAGGCCGGTGGCGCGCATCCGGATCGGTGGCGCCCCTGCGCGCACGGCACGGGGTGCGGTGGGAGTGTGGCAGACCCGGCCGTGCCCGAAGCCCTCGCGCAATGCGGTGAGTGATTCGTCGATGTGGGCGAGCAGCATGCGCAGGTTCCAGTCGTGGCACGGCGTGGGGCCGTCCAGATCGGCGCGTGCGTCGGGGAGCGCGGCCAGCAGGTAGGCGATGGCGCGCTCGAGCAGATCATCGGTCATGACAGGGTTTTCGGCAGGCCGAAGGCCTCGAACAGGCTGTTGTCCTGGAACGACACGATGTGCTCGATACCGGTGGCGGTGATCGTCAGCACCTGGATGGATTCGGCGACGCCGTGCCGGTAGAAACCGAAGGCGGGCTGGCCGTTCGCCGCGGTGGACAGCATGCGCACGTCGCCCGCGCGGAAGGCGCACGCCCGCTCGATCAGATCGATGATGGCGGCGTTGCCGTGGAACCATTCGGTCAGTGGCGGCATCTCGAAGGTCGCGTCGGTTTTCAGCAGCGTGGTCAAGGTTTCCATGTCGGCCGCCTCGAAGGCCGTCGCGTATCGGTCGAGCAGCGAACGGATTTCGGGATCGTCGGGCTCGGTGACGGTGGTCTCGGCGCCGCGCTGGCCGAGCGTCGCGTGCGCGCGCTGCAGGATGCTGTTCACCGCGGCCACGCTGACCCCGATCAGGTCGGCCACCTCGGCGGCCTTCCAGTGCAGCACATCTCGCAGGATCAGCACCGCGCGCTGGCGCGGCGGCAGGTACTGCCACGCGGCGACCAGCGCGAGCCGGATACCCTCGCGCGCGGCGACGATCGACGCCGGATCCGCCGACTCCCCGGCGAGCAGTGCGTCGGGCAGCGGCTGCAGCCAGGGCAGATCGAGCGCGGGCCCGCCGAGCCGCAGGGGATCGTCTGCCGCACCGCCCAATCCGGTCGGCAGCACGCGACGGCTGCTGTGCTCCAGCGCGTTCAGGCACGCGTTGGTGGCGATGCGGTACAGCCAGGTGCGCATCGAGGCGCGTCCCTCGAATTCGCCATACGAGCGCCAGGCGCGCAGCATGGTCTCCTGCACCAGATCCTCGGCATCGTCCACCGAACCGAGCATCCGGTAGCAGTGGGCGAGCAACTCCCGCCGGTACGGCGCGGTGCGCGCGGCGAACTCGTAGCTGTCGATCATCCGACCTCCTTGTGCACATCCGGCTCCTCGAATACCGACCGGCCAGGCCCGCGGAACTCATCGGTGCCGCCACGATGACTTTCCCGCCGCCCCCGGTCGGTATCTGGGTGAACACAACGATGATTTCGGCGTCGACAAGGCGCTGGGTACTCGCACTCGCCGCCGTCGCCTCGATGATGGCGGCACTGGACACGCTGGTCGTGTCGACCGCGCTCGGCACCATCCGCCAGGATTTGGCCGCCTCGCTCGCGACGCTCGAATGGACCGTCAACGGCTACAACCTCAGCTTCGCCGTCCTGCTGATCACCGCGGCGATACTCGGCGACCGGTTCGGCCGCAAGCGCATGTTCGTGGTCGGGCTCGGCGTCTTCGTCGCCGCCTCGGCGGCCTGCGCGGTGTCGGCCTCGGCCACGACGTTGATCGCCGCGCGCGTGGTGCAGGGCGTGGGCGCGGCGCTGATCATGAGCCTGGCGCTGGCCTTGGTCGGCGCCGCGTTCCCGCCCGAACGGCGCGGCGTCGCGATCGGGATACTCGAGGGCGTCACCGGATTGGCGGTGGCCTGCGGGCCGCTGATCGGCGGCGCCATCGCCGAGGGCCTGTCATGGCAGTGGATCTTCTGGGTGAACGTGCCACTCGGCCTGGTGGCGATCCCGTTGGCGCTGAACCGGATTCCGGAGAGCCGCGGCGGCGGTACCGCGCTGGACGGCGTCGGGCTCGGGCTGGTCACCGGCGGCGCGCTCGGTGTGGTGTGGGGACTCGTGCGCGGCAATGTCGCGGGCTGGGGCAGTGTGGAGATCGTGGTGACGCTGTTCGGCGGTGCCGCGCTGCTCGCCGCCTTCGTGGTGTGGGAGGCGCGCACCACGGTGCCGATGTTCCCGATGCGGCTGTTCACCGCACGGGGTTTCGCCGCGGGCAATACGGCGATCTTCCTGACCTTCGGCGCGCTGTTCGGCGCGGTGTTCTTCTACGCCCAATTCCTGCAGGTGGTCTTCGACTACGGCCCGCTCGGCGCCGGGCTGCGGTTGCTGCCGTGGACGCTGACGTTGTTCTGCTGCGCACCGATCGCCGGTGCGCTCGCCGACCGGATCGGCGAGCGGCCGATCATGACGGCCGGGCTTGCGCTGCAGGCCGTCGGCATGCTGTGGATCGCCATGGCGGCCGACCCCGCGATGTCGTACGCGGCCTTGGTGATTCCGCTCGTCGTCTCGGGTGTCGGTGTCTCCATGGCGATTCCGACCGCGCAGAGCGCGGTGGTCGGCGCGGTCGAGCACGACGCCATCGGCAGGGCGGCCGGTGCCAACGCGATGATGCGCGAGCTCGGCGGGGTATTCGGAATCGCCTTGGTGGTCGCGGTATTCGCCGGTTCCGGCGGCTACGGCTCGGCGGCGGCGTTCGTCGACGGATTCGTTCCGGCGATCACCGTGGGCGCGTGCCTGTCGGCGCTCGGCGCGTTCGTCGCCCTCGCACTGCCCGGCCGCGCCGCGATCCGGGCCGCCGCGGTTGCCGAACCGGCGCTCAGCGCACCTTCTCGCCGAGCAGATGACGCACACCGGCGATGAACAGCTGCAGGCCGAAGTCGAAACGCGCGGTCGCGTCCGGTGTGTCGTAGAGCGGGGAGGCGTCCTCGGTGAGCGCGCCCGCCGAATCCATCTGCATCCTGGACTGTTCGTCGACGGTCTGGCCGAGTACGTAGTACAGCACGGTGAACCCGGCCATCTCGGCCTCCTGGCGCGGCATCCCGGCGCGAATCGCCGCGCCGACCAACCGTTCCCGGCCCTTGCTCGTGGTGAGCCTGGAAGCGTAAGTGGCGGAGACCAGTTCGGCGCCGTCGCGGTAGGCGAGCAGGCAGCCGCGCAGCCGGTGCGCCAATTCGCCGATCTGGCTGGACCATTCGGTCGCCTCGATCGGATCCTCCATCGGCGCGAGGATCTTGTCCGCGACCGCGCCGAGCAGTGCCTGCTTGTTCGGGAAATGCCAGTACAGCGCGCCGGGCTGCACCTGAAGGGAGCCCGCGAGGCGGCGCATGGTCAGATCGGCGAGACCGTACTGATCGAGAATGGCGATCGCGCCGTCGACCACATCGGCCCTGTGCAGCTGCACCCTTGAATCCCTTCCCGCAGTGTTCGATGGCGGCCCTCCCGGGCCCCTTCGTGGTTACGCAGGCTGCCGCCTCCGGGGCCGTCGCTCGCGCCGCAGTGTTTTGACTCACTGTCCAACCTACCCTAGCCTGAACACCGTTCAAGTTGCATGACCGCCCCCGCCAGGACGAAGGGATTCGCGCAGTGACCCAGGTGCCCGTCACCACCGACATACTGGCCATTGCCCGCGAGCAGGTGCTCGAGCGCGGCGAAGGCCTCACCAAGGAGCAGACCCTGGAGGTGCTCCAGCTCGGCGACGATCGGCTCGAGGATCTGCTCGCCCTCGCGCACGAGGTGCGGATGAAGTGGTGCGGTCCCGAGGTCGAGGTCGAGGGCATCATCAGCCTGAAGACCGGCGGCTGCCCCGAGGACTGCCACTTCTGCTCGCAGTCCGGCCTGTTCCAGTCGCCGGTGCGCGCCGCCTGGCTCGATATCCCCAGCCTCGTCGAGGCCGCCAAGCAGACCGCGAAATCCGGCGCCACCGAATTCTGCATCGTCGCCGCCGTGCGCGGCCCGGACGAGCGGCTGATGGCACAGGTCGCCGCGGGCGTCGAGGCCATCCGCAACGAGGTCGACATCCAGGTCGCGTGCTCGCTCGGCATGCTCACCCAGGCGCAGGTCGACCAGCTGGCCGCCATGGGCGTGCACCGCTACAACCACAACCTGGAAACCGCCAAGTCGCATTTCCCGCAGGTGGTCACCACGCACACCTGGGAGGAGCGCTGGGACACCCTGCGCATGGTGCGCGAGGCGGGCATGGAGGTGTGCTGCGGCGGCATCCTCGGCATGGGCGAGACGCTGGAGCAGCGCGCCGAATTCGCCTCGCAGCTGGCCGATCTCGAACCCGACGAGGTGCCGCTGAACTTCCTCAACCCGCGTCCGGGCACGCCGTTCGGCGATCTGGAGGTGCTGCCCGCGTCCGACGCGCTGCGCGCCGTCGCCGCGTTCCGGCTCGCGCTGCCGCGCACCATGCTGCGCTTCGCGGGCGGCCGCGAGATCACCCTCGGCGACCTCGGCGCCAAGCAGGGCATCCTCGGCGGCATCAACGCCGTCATCGTCGGCAATTACCTGACCACTCTCGGCAGGCCCGCCGAAGCGGATCTCGATCTGCTGGGCGAGTTGAAGATGCCGATCAAGGCGCTCAACGAGACGCTCTGATTGCTGTATCCATGACTGCGCTCACGGGTCCCTCCGTGGTTACACAAGCTGCCGCCTCCGGGCCCGTCGTTCGCGCAGTGCACCATGAGTAATGTCATGGACATGGACGAGCGCTACAACCCGTTCACCGGCAAGCGGATCGTGCCCGGTCTCGACGACCCGGTACCGGCCGCTGCCGCGCTGGGCCTGGAACCGCCGCGCTTCTGCGAGCACTGCGGCCGCCGGATGATCGTGCAGGTCAGTCCGGACGGCTGGTGGGCGAAGTGCTCCAGGCACGGCGTGATCGACTCGGCCGGTTTGGAACTGCGCTAGTGGGCTCGCGGGAGACGCGGGCGGCCGCACTCGTCGGCGCCGTCGTACTGCTGGTCAGCGCGCTCGGTGGGGTGGTGTGGGGTCTGCTCGCGCCCGGCCAGCAGTTCCTCGTCGTCGAACCGTCCGGTCAGTGCGACAAGGACGCGCTGTGCGGCGCGCTGCTGATCGGGGAGAGCGCGCATCGCTTCGACGCCGTCGCGATCTTCCTCTGCCTCGGCGCGGTCATCGGCGTGCTCTGCGCCGCCGCGGCCTGGCGCCGGCGCGCGATGCGCGGGCCGGCGCTGCAGCTCGCGCTGCTGATCGCCTCCGGCGTCGGCGCCGCGGTCATGTGGCAGGTGGGCGATCAGGTCGCGCGATGGCACCATCCGAAGCCGACCACGCCGCCGGTCGGGCAGATCGTCACCATCGCACCGGAACTGGACACCTGGCTCGCGCTGCTGCTGCAACCGCTGGTCGCCTCGCTGGTGGTGCTGTTCCTCGCCGCGCTCAGCGCCTCGGAGGATCTCGGCACCGGCAATCGTGCGCCGTTCGGTGATCCCGGCGCCGAACCACGGCACGCGGCAAGCACATTCGGGTCGTACGGTCCCGATGCCGCGATGCTGCCCTACGGTGGATACGAACCCGCCGGGGAGGCTGGTTCCGGCGCGGCGCCGGGATCGCGCTGACACGTTGTCCGAACCGTTGCTCGCGCGACGGTACAGCTGTACCACTCAGTTCTAGAATTGTGGTACACGCTGTGCGTTCAAGGAGGAACGGATCGTGGTGTTCGTCGGTAGCGGGCCCATCGTCGAGGAACTCGACGCGAAATACTGGCGGGTGGCCGCGCCAGTCGTCTATCACGGTGCCAGGCAGGAATTCATTGTTCCCGAGGGCTTCCGCACCGATTTCGCCTCGGTGCCGCGCGCGGTGGTGTGGCTGGTGCCCCGCTACGGGGTCTACACCAAAGCGGCCATCCTGCACGACTTCCTGCGCCAGTCGCATACGGTGAGCGCCGCCGACGCCGACGGCATCTTCCGGCGCTGCCTGCACGAGGACAACGTCTCCATTCCGCGGCGCTACATGATGTGGGCCGCGGTGCGATTCGGCAGCGGCCTGCGCGGCGCCTCGGTGGGCCAGATCGTGCTGTGTTTCCTCATCGCGGTGCCGTCGGTGCTGTTCCTCGCGGTGCCCGCGACCGTGGTCACCGTGTTCGGCGTGCTGTTCTGGCTCGTCGAGCTGTGCTTCTGGGGTATCGCGCGGCTCGGCAGGCGCGCACCGGAACCACCGCCGACCCCGGAGATGAAAAGCGCTTGACGCGGTACCGTCAGGCGGGTGTGGGAAAGGTTGCGGCGCCGGCGTGATCCGGTGACGGCACACGTGCGCCGGGTGGCCGCGCCGCTCGCGGTGCCGCAACCGTGGCAGCTGGACGAATTCCTCGCGCAGGTCGCCGCGGTGGTCGGCAAGCGGATTCGGTTGCATCCCTTGCCCGTGACCGAGGGATTGCCGTGCGGGCTCGTCATCGAACGCGCCGAGGACATCGTGATCGCCTACGACGCGACCAGTTCCGGCTACCACGCCGACCACATCGTGCTGCACGAGATCGGGCACCTGCTGCTCGGGCACGCCGGCGCGGATCACACCGACCGCGCCACCCTCGAAAACCTGTTTCCCAGTGTGGATCCGGCGACCGTACTGCGGGTACTCGCCAGGACCGACTACGACGAACTGGCCGAACGGCAGGCGGAGCTGTTCGCCTCGCTGATCATGTCCACGGCCAGGGATACCCCCGCGGGATCGCCGATCCGCCGGGTGGTCTTCCGGGACTGAGGTTTTCGCATGCAATCGTCCTGGCCGACGGCGATCTCGGCGCCCCTGGTGCTCGCGATATTCGCGCTGCTCGCCGCGCAACTGACGCTGTTCAACGCGACGGTGCTCGATCGCCGCGCGAATTTCGCGCTCGGTGGGCTCGCCGTCGCGTGCGCGCTGCGCGAGCCGACCTGGCAGCACGCGATCATCTCCGCCTCCGGTGGGTGGCTGTCGGAGGCATTCCTGTACCAGTTCGCCATGGCGGGAATGAGCGTGGTCGGGGCGGTGAACATCCTGACGATCGGCACGGTCCTCGGAATCGGTTATCGCGCAGGGCCGCTGGTCGGGTTGGGGGTGATATCGGCTGCGCTCGCACTGATCTGCGGGAGTGCGGCGCGCGCGGAGGGCGTGATGATCGAACAGGCCGCCGGGTGGGGCGCGCTCGGGTTCTGGATGTCGCTGCTGCCGTTGACCTGGTGGATGGATGTGCTGCTCGTGCGGATCTGCCTCGCGGAGTTCCGCAAGCGCGTCGACGCCAGGGATTTCGTGGTCTACGGCGCGGGCGCGACGTTCGTCCTGCTGCTCGGCGGCGGCTTCGTGTGCGCGCCGATCGCCGCGATCTACCAGATCAGCGGCAGGGATACGGTTTTCGCGCGTATCCAGGCCGCCATCGACCGCGACGTACTCCTGTACCAGGCGGTGCTGTTCGCCGCCGTCGTCAGCATTCCGGTGGTGGCGCACCTCGCCGACCGGCTCGGCATCGACCGCGACTCCCGCCACCGCAGACGACTGCTGCCGCTGTGGACCGACCTGACCGCCGCCTGTCCGGAGATCGTCTACCACGCACCGTCTCCCGCCGCCCTCGGCAGCCGATACCTGCTGCACCGCACGGTGATCGAGATCCGCGACTGCCTGCGCATCCTGTCGCGATACACCGAGCAGGACGACGCCGGCCCGGCCGATGAGGTGATGGCGTTCGCGATCCGCATCGCCCATGCCTGCGCCGCGAAATCGCGCGGCGAACCACCCGTCGGCAGTGCCGTTCCCCTGCCCTCCACCGCCGAAGACGTCGGCGGCGAGATCGCCGAGCTCACCGCGCTGGCGGCGTGCTGGACACGGGCCCGCGCGCTGGCGGTCGCCGCCGCGAGGCCGCTCGGGCCGACCGCCTGACAGTTGGCAGGTGCGGTGTCCGGTCCGGAATCCGGTTGCGGGGCCGCTACCTCGGCATTTGCCGGCTATCACATGAGGGCACCGCAGCCGCGGCCGTACTCTCGGAACAGGTCGGGGGGCTGCTCCCGCATCGGGATACGCAGGAGGACAGATGGATTCGCGCCCACCGGGATCGCGCTGGCGCCCGTCGCCGAGAACCGTGTTCGCGCAACAGTTCGCGGCACTGTTCGAGGCCGCGGGCAATCCGACACTGCGCCGGGTCGCGGCGGCGGCCGAGGCGCGGATGCGCGGCACACGGGCCGCCGGGCAGAAGGGCGGGGCATCGGTGCAGCGGATCAGCGACTGGAAGGCGGGCCGAAATGTCCCCGCCCGCTTCGAATCCCTGCTGCCGGTCCTGCTCACCCTCATCGCCGAGGCACGCAAATCGAGCAAGCCGGTGCCGCCCGCGCTACTGGATGTCCAAGAGTGGCAACGCTTGTGGCACGCCTCCAACGCCTGGGACCCGGACACGGAGTCGACGGAATGCCCCTACCTCGGCTTGACCTCGTACCGCCGCCAAGACGCCGACCTGTTCTTCGGCCGCGCCAGGCCGACCACCGAACTCACCGAACTGATCCGCGACACCACCGGCCCAGAAGGCCACGGCGGCCTCGTCATGCTGGTCGGCGCGTCGGGCGCGGGCAAATCCTCACTCCTGCACGCGGGGCTGCTCCCGGCGCTGGTCGACCCGGCCGACCAATGGGCGGTAGCAACACTGACGCCGGGCGCCAGTCCGGTGCACGCCCTGTTGACCGCGATCGGCGCCGACTGTGTATCGCATACCGAATCTGCCGGACAGATCGGTATGGCAACGGGTTCCGGTAGTGCTGTCGGCGACCCTGGTGTCGAGGCCGCCGCGCTTGTCGACCACTGCGCGGCGTCAGCGGAATTCGTTGCGGCGGAGCTGGCTTCGTGGGGAGCGGGTCGGCGCCGTGTGGTCATCGTCGACCAGTTCGAGGAGTTGTTCACCCTCTGCCGCGACGATGCTCAGCGCGAGATCTTCCTCGGGGCGTTGGAGCACATGGCGATTCGAGGTGAGCGCGAGCCTGCGGCGGTGGTCGCCGCTGTGCGCGCCGACTTCTACGCCCGCTGCCTGGATGTCCCTGTGCTGGAGGACGCGCTCAAACACCGCAGCTATCTGCTCGGTCCGATGCGCCTGGACGAACTCGCCGAAGCCATCGCGCGTCCCGCCGAATTGGCCGGATACAAACTGGAATCCGGGTTGGAAGAGCTCGTCGTCAGCGAGCTGTGCGGTTTGGGTGGGCGCGGTGAGCGGCGCGGATACGACCCCGGCGCACTGCCTTTGGTCTCGCACGTGATGGAAGCCGTATGGCAGCGCCGCGACGGCACCAGGCTCACCATCGACGGCTACCAGCGGGCGGGCGGCGTACTCGGCTCGGTCGCCGCGACCGCCGAGCGCGCCTGGAATCAACTCTCCGAATTCGAACAGTCCGTCGGCAAACAGGTCCTGCTCGGCCTGGTCACCGTCGGTGACGACTCCCGCGACACCCGCCGCAAGGTCGCCCGCGCCGAATTGATCAGGCAGACAGTGCAAGCCGCCGAAGCCGCCCTGGACGCCATGGCCCGCTCCCGCCTGGTCACCCTCGACGCCGACTCCGCCTACCTCACCCACGAAATCGTCCTCGACGCCTGGCCCCGCCTCCGCTCCTGGATCGACGAAGACCGCGTCGGCTACCTGGAACGCCAACGCCTGCAAGCGGATGCGTCGGACTGGACAGCACACGGCCGCGACCCATCACTGCTGTACCGGGGCGCACGGCTGACCACGATGCAGGGCCACGCCGACAGCGGCACGATCGGCACGGTCGCTGCCGAGTTCCTGACTGCCGCACAGGTCGCCCGCCGCCATACGGAGCGGAGGACATCGGTGACGCGGGCCGCGCTCGCTCTGCTCGGCGGCGCTGCCCTGGTACTCGCCGGTGTGGCCCTGGTGCAGAGTGGTACCGCGAAACAGCAGCGCGACAACGCGATCGTGACCGCAGTGCTGGCCGAGGCGGACAGGTTGCACGACACCGATCCCTCACTGTCCGTGCAATTCACGATGGCGGCCGCCCGCTTGCGGCCCGGAGATCCGGAAATCGAGGCGCGCCTGTTGGATTCGCAGAGTCTTTCGCTGGCGGCGACGGTGTCCGGTCCGGCTGGGCGCGTCACCACGGTGGCGTCGAGGCCGGATGGTCGCGTGCTCGCTTCCTCGCATGACGACGGCACGGTGCGGCTGTGGGACATTTCCGATCGGCGACATCCCACGGCATTGGGACAGCCGCTCACCGGGCACACGCGTCGTGCGGTGTCGGTGCGGTTCAGTCCGGACGGCCGAATGCTGGCATCGAGCAGTCACGACGGCACCGTGCGCCTGTGGGATATCGCTGATCCGCGGCGCCCGGTCTCGATCGGCGCCCCGCTACCGGCAGGACCGTTCGCCGTGGTCGACATCAGCCCCGACGGGCGGACATTGCTGACCTCCGATGCCGGTGGCGGATTCTGGTTCTGGGATATCGCGAATCCGGTACGGCCGCAGCGCCTCGACCTGCGTCTGCCCGACCTTCCCCAGGGAGATCGGACGGCGAATCTCGTGCCGGCATTCAGCCGGGACTGGCACCGGATGGCGGTTGCCGACCTGCGGGGATCGGTGCAGATCTGGGATATCACCGATCTGCGCTCGAGCCGGTTGGTCGGCCAGTTGCCGGGGCCACGATCCGCTGTCGAATTCAGTCCGGATGGCCGCAGACTCGCGGTGGCGACGGGCGAGACCTTGCAACTGTGGGATGTGTCCGACGCGAGTGATCCGCGAAAACTGGGCAAACCCGTCAGTGTCGCCCAGGCCCAATTCGGGTTGCCGGTGGCCTTCAGTCCGGACGGCGGACGGCTGGCCGCCGCGGTCGGCTCGGGAAAGTCGACGGTGTGGTCGATCGTCGACCCGGACGATATGCCCGCGCTCGACTCTCAGGTCTCAGGGAATCGGGGCGATACGACGACGGTGATGTTCCTGCCGGATGGGCAATTGGTGACCGGTGGTGCCGACGGCCGAATTCACCTGTGGTCATCGCCCCGCGGTGACTCGGAGGCGTCGACCTTTGCCGCCGCGCCGATATTCGACGCGGGTGGGAATACCTCGGTCACCGTGAATGGCAGAACAGTCGAGATCTGGCGTGGTGGCGATGTGCGCGCTCGCCGGCTGGCCGGGAGATTCCCCATCGACCACGACATCTCCGATATCACGCTCAGTCCCGATGGCCGCATGATTGCCATGAGTGCGTGGGACGACAGCCCGACAAGGCTTTTCGACATCACCGACCCTGCCGCTGTCACGCCGCTTGCCGAGTTTCCACAGGACGGCAGAACCACCAGATTCGCCTCGTTCAGCCCTGACTCGAAACGTCTGGCAATCCTGTACGCCGGTGGGCCGAGCACCCGAGTTCGGTTGTGGGACCTGGCGAACCGTGGCCTCCCGAGACTGATCGAGGAAGTCAGCTCGGCAGCCACCGATCTCCGCCCGCATTTCGTTCCGGAAGGCGATGTCCTCGCTACCTCAGGGGGCAACGACGTGACGCTGTGGCGCTCCCCGCCCTCGGGCGGTTCGACACGCCTCGGGCGAATTCCGACAGGGCGTGGGATCTATATCACCGGTCCGGCATTCAGCCCGGACGGTCGTACGGCGGCGGTCACGTACGACTCCCGATTTGTTCGTATCTGGGATATCGCGGACCCGGCCCGTCCAGTGGCGATCGGTGATCCGCTCGCCGGCCATGCCGCTGGTATCACCGCGATGGCTTTCGCTCCAGATGGCCGTACCCTTGCCACTCTGTCCGAGGACTCGGAGATCCGGCTGTGGGACGTCAGCGATCGCAGGCATCCGGTGGCTGTAAAAGCGTCGCTCGGCACGTCGTTGTCGGAGCGGCCGGGCTATCTGGCGTTCGATCCCACGGGAAAATATCTGGTGACGAGTGGCCGCGCCGGTACCTGGTGGTGGGATATGAATCCGCGGCATGCGGTCGACCGTATCTGTGCTGTCACGAGCCCTCGGCTCGACGAGCAGGTGTGGCGAGAGCACTTGCCCGGTATCGCTTATCAACCGGCCTGTATATAGCGAGGCGGCGAAAATAGGTGGAGGGTTGTCGGTGGGCCTGGCTACCCTGATCCGTCGGAACGACCAGCCGAGACTGAAGGAGGAGGTTCGACCATGAAGAACGACAGCCGAGCGGTGTCGGGGACGGACCTGTCTCCGGAGCCTGCCGAGCGCGCCGATCTCGTCGCGTGGCGGCGTCGGCATGCGATTCGGCAGAGCAATGCGGCGCAGCCGATCGCGAACAAGCGGCGGTATCGGCGGGGGAGCAAACATCGCAAACAGGCGGTGGACTCATGATCCGCAGAGCACGCCGCGCATTGCGTGGCCGCCTGGTACGCGCGGGTTACCGCCTTGCCGGGCAACACCATTCGTTCGGCGCGTAAAAGGCCCGGCCAGAGTTCGAGCGCAGTCAAATGGTCGTTGGTTACGGCGTGTCGCACGGCCATTCGACTGCGCTCGACGGTTGGGGCGATCAGGTCGGGGGACGCAGCGCGGCGAATTCGTCGGTGACGCGGATGAAGGAGTCGGTGTAGCGGTAGACGGCGGCGGGGCGGCCGCCCGCGCGGCCAGGGGGGCGGGTCGCGCCGGTGGGGGTGATCACCTTGCGGCGGGTGAGGACTCGCTGGAGGTTGGTGGTGTCGACGTCGTATCCGAGTGCGGCGCAATAGATTTCACGCAGGGTGGACATGGTGAAGTCGGTGGGGGCGAGTCCGAAGGCGATATTCGTGTAGGACAGTTTCGCGGCGAGGCGGGTGCGGGCGTGTTCGACGACGGTGCCGTGGTCGAAGGACATGGCCGGGAGCGCCGAGACCGGATGCCAGGTGGTGTCGGGCGGCAGTTCGGGTTCGGCGGTGAGCGGGACCAGGCCGAGGTAGGCCGAGGCGATGCGGCGCGGGGCCGGGACGCGGTGCGGATCGCTGAAGACCGACAGCTGCTCCAGGTGCGCCAGTTCGCGCACGTCGACCTTCTCGGCGAGCTGGCGGCGGGCGGACGCATCAAGGTCCTCGTCGTCGCGCAGGCGGCCGCCCGGTAGCGACCAGGTGCCCTTCTGCGGGTCGAGCGCGCGCTCCCACAGCAATACCGCGAGTTCGGTCCGCTGACCGGGCGGGCACCGGTCCATGGCCGCCGCCGTGGCGGTGACGGGGCTTCGACCTGCGGTGATGGTCGACGGGAAGCGGCGAACCTGGAACACCGCGGTGAGCGATTCGTGGATGGTGCTACTATGGGGCACGTTTTCGATTGTAAGTCGAAAACCTGGTTTGGTGCGAATCGGCGGTGTTGTGAAAAGTCACTGCGCCGACCGGCACGAGGAAGGGAGCCGTCATGGCGACTTCGGGAGCGAAGCTGGCGCCCCCGCTGATGGGGCAGGTGTTCGACGGGCCCGCTGGATACGCGGGAGTCGAGGCGACGCCCGAGTGGGCGCAGGAGATCAAGCGACTGGCGCGCGAGCGCAACGCGACCATCCTCGCGCACAACTACCAACTGCCGGAGATCCAGGACGTGGCCGACCACGTCGGCGACTCCCTGGCGCTGTCCCGCATCGCGGCCGAGGCGCCCGAGGACACCATCGTGTTCTGCGGCGTGCACTTCATGGCCGAGACGGCCAAGATCCTCAGCCCGGCCAAGACCGTGCTCATCCCGGATCAGCGGGCAGGCTGTTCGCTCGCCGATTCGATCTCCGCCGACGAGCTGCGCGCGTGGAAGGCCGAACACCCGGACGCGGTCGTGGTGTCCTACGTGAACACCACCGCGGAGGTGAAGGCGCTCACCGATATCTGCTGCACCTCGTCCAACGCGGTCGACGTGGTCGCCTCGATCGATCCGGACCGCGAGGTGCTGTTCCTGCCAGACCAGTTCCTCGGCGCGCACGTCAAGCGGGTCACCGGCCGGGAGAACATGCGGATCTGGGCCGGCGAATGCCACGTGCACGCGGGCATCAACGGTGACGAGCTCACCGAGCAGGCGCGCACCCACCCGGACGCGGAACTGTTCGTGCACCCCGAATGCGGTTGCGCCACTTCGGCGTTGTACCTGGCGGGCGAGGGCGCGTTCCCGGCCGACCGGGTGCACATCCTGTCCACCGGCGGCATGATCGACGCCGCCAAGGCGGCCAAATCGAACCAGGTGCTCGTCGCCACCGAGATCGGCATGCTGCATCAGCTGCGCAAAGCCGCGCCCGGCATCGACTTCCAGGCCGTGAACGACCGCGCGTCGTGCAAATACATGAAGATGATCACCCCGGCGGCGCTGCTGCGCTGCCTGGTCGAGGGCACCGACGAGGTGCACGTAGACCTGGAAACCGCAGCACGCGGCCGCAATTCGGTGCAGCGCATGATCGAGATCGGCAATCCGGGCGGTGGTGAGTGACCCCTGCCGTCCCGGCGGTGGTCGTTGATCGGTTGCGCCGCAACCGGTTCCGAGTGGTTGGCCGGCGGCGCGTGGTTCCGGTCGTTGCCGGAACCCGCTGCCGGACACCCGGAAACGCACAGAGAGGCACAGGTGCGTGATGAGTCCAGTGTCGATCGGCTGGGAGGCCGAGGCCGATCTGGTGGTGATCGGTGGCGGCGTCGCGGGCCTGACCGCGGCGCGCACGGCGTCGCTGCGTGGTCTGCGAGTACTCACGCTCAGTAAGGGCGGTCCCAACGACACCTCGACGCAGTACGCGCAGGGCGGTATCGCCGTCGTCGCGCCGGACGGGGATTCGGTGGAATCGCATGTCCGCGACACCGTCGAGGCGGGCGGCGGGCTGTGCGATCTGGCCGCGGTGCGCTCCATCGTGTCCGGTGGCCAGGAGGCCGTCGCGGCGCTGACCGACCTCGGCGCGGTCTTCGATCTCGGTCGTGACGGCCAGATTTCGCGGACGCGGGAGGGTGGGCACAGCGCCCGCCGGATCATTCACGCGGGTGGTGACGCCACCGGCGCGGAGGTGCAGCGCGCGCTGAACGCGGCCGGGCTACCGGTGATGTTCGGCGCGGCCGCGTATCGGATCATCACCGGGCCGTCCGGGGTGCAGGGCGTTGTCGCGCTGTCCGGCAAGGGTTTCGGCGTGGTGCACGCGCCCGCCGTCCTGCTGGCCACCGGCGGTCTCGGCCAGCTCTACCGGCTCAGCACCAATCCGCCCGGCGCCACCGCCGACGGTGTGGCGCTGGCGCTGTGGGCCGGGGCGACCGTGGCCGATCTGGAGTTCGTGCAGTTCCATCCGACGGTCCTCTACGCGCCGGACGGCATCGGGCGCAGGCCGCTGATCAGCGAGGCGGTTCGCGGTGAGGGCGCGATACTCGTCGACGCCGCGGGCGATTCGGTGACCGCGGGTGTCCATCCACGGGGCGATCTCGCGCCGCGCGATGTGGTCTCGCGTGCCATCGCCGCCAGGATGCGGGCAACCGGCACCGATCACGTCTACCTCGACGGCCGGGCGATCGATGCCTTCGCGCAACGGTTTCCGACCATCACGGCCTCCTGCCTGGCGGCGGGCATCGATCCGGCCACCGATCTCATCCCGATCGCACCCGCCGCGCACTACCAGTGCGGCGGTGTCGTCACCGATCCGTACGGCCGTACCACGGTGCCCGGACTGTACGCCGCCGGAGAGGTGGCGCGGACCGGCTTGCACGGCGCGAACCGACTAGGTTCCAACAGCCTGCTGGAAGGCCTGGTCGTCGGTGAGCGCGCGGGTGCGGCGGCCGCCGAGCGACAGGGCGAACCTGCCCGGGTCACCGAAATCCCCGACGGCGCGCTGGAATACGTCGACCGCGCGGTGCTCCAGCAGGCGATGACCGAGCACGCCGCCGTGGTGCGCGACGGCGCCGGACTGGCCGCCGCGACAGCGATATTGAATGAGGCCGCGGTCTCGGACAACGCCGCGACACTGAGCGGTACAGCGGCATCGAACGAGGCTGTGGCGAGGAACAATGCCGCGGTATCGAACGGCGCCGCGGCGTCGAGTAGTGCGAGGGTCTCGAATGGCGCTGCGGCACTGAGCAATGCCTCCGCATCGAAGGGCGCTTCGGTAGTGGACGATCCCGAGGCGCGCAACGGCGCTGTGGCACAGCGGATCACGGCCTTGGAGGACGCCGCGCTCACGCTCACCGCGCGCGCACTGCTCCTCGCCGCCACCGTGCGCACCGAAAGTCGCGGCTGCCATACCCGATCCGATCATCGCGGCCCCGAAGACTGGCTGCGCCAGAGCATGTCGATCCGGCTCGGCCGCGACGGTACCCCGCAATTGGCGCCCGCGGGCCTCCCCGTCGCGCCCCGGCACGCGCTGTCACTGACCGCGCCATGACCGGTTTGCCCAGGGGTACCACGCAATTCGCAGACCCGTGTGCCGGCGGCGGTCGATTCCGCCGGCACCGCAGCCGCTGTCCGCGCCGTGTCGCGGGCAGTCAGACAGGAGTGCACCGATGGTTCTAGACAACGGACTCGACCGGGACGAGATGCTCCGGCTGATCCGCACCGCACTGGACGAGGATCTGCGCTACGGACCCGATATCACCACGGCGGCAACGGTTCCCGCCGACGCCGTGGTCAAGGCGTCGGTGGTGTCGCGTCAGCCGGGCACGGTGGCGGGCATCGATGTCGGCCTGCTCGTGCTCGACGAGGTGATCGGCGCGGACAACTACGAGATCACCGGCCGGGTGCCGGACGGCACCAGGGTGTCGCCCGGCCAGTCGGTGCTGGATCTGGTCGCGCCGACCCGCGGCCTGCTCACCGCCGAGCGCACCATGCTCAACCTGGTCTGTCACCTGTCCGGTATCGCGACGGCCACCGCGGCCTGGGTGGACGAGGTCTCGGGTACCGACTGCAAGATCAGGGACAGCCGAAAGACGTTGCCCGGCCTGCGCGCACTGCAGAAGTACGCGGTGCGCCTCGGCGGCGGCGTCAACCACCGCATGGGTCTCGGTGACGCCGCACTGATCAAGGACAACCACGTGGTTGCCGCGGGCTCGGTCGTCGACGCCCTGCGCGCCGTCCGCGCCATGGCGCCCGATATCGCCTGCGAAGTCGAGGTCGACAGCCTCGAACAGCTCGACGCCGTCCTCGCCGAGAACGTGGAACTCGTTCTGCTGGACAACTTCCCACTCTGGCAGACTCAGGCCGCCGTCCAGCGCCGCAACAATGCCGCACCGAATACGAAGCTCGAATCCTCGGGCGGCCTGACCATCGACTCCGCGGCCGACTACGCCCGCACCGGCGTCGACTACCTGGCCGTCGGCGCCCTGACCCATTCGGTCCGAGTCCTCGACCTCGGCCTGGACATGTAGCACGGTTCAGCCGGGCAGATCCTGAGTTGTGGGTGCATACGACACCTCGGGCGGATCGGCCGCGTGCGCCCGGCAGTGGCCGCCGGTGTAACGGGAGCGTTGCGCGGTCAGGCGGTCAGTTCGCGTTCGAGCGGGGTGCGGAAGCGCGGTATGGCCCGGACGTCGCCGTACCACGCCGCGGTCCGGGCGACCTCGGCATCGATCAGGGTCGTGGCGTCCGAGCCGACGTCTTCGAGTAGGCGATAGACGATTTCGCCGTCCGAGCGCTGGGCCCAGCCGCCTATGATGCGGCCGTCAGACCAGATGGTGGGGCCGATATTGCCGTTGCGGTCGAACAGCGCGGGTGCGTGCGGCCCGAGGTACCAGTCGCGGGACTGCCAGCCCATCGGGGTGGGGTCGAGTGCGGGCAGGAGCGCGACCCACGGGTCGGGCGCGGGCACGGGTTCGAGATCGTCGGCGAGCAGCAGGCCGGTGATGCCGTCGAGGTCGACCTCGACGGTATCCAAGCCCGCCAGCGCTTTTCGTACCTCGCCGAGCGTCCAGCCGGTCCACCACTTGATGTCGGCGACGGGCGCCGGGCCGAAGGCGTAGAGCCAGCGGCGGACCAGTTCGGTGCGCGCCGCTTCGGCGGGCAGTGCCGTAACCCCTTCGGGCAGCCAGGATTCCATGGGGGACCAGGTGTATTGGCTGCTCGTCCAGCTGCCGTTGGGCCTGCCGCGCACGATGCGGCCCTCGCAGCCGAGGATCACCAGCACCCAGGTGGTGATGCCGGTGGGTTTCGAATACGCCTTGTCCGGTGCGGTATTCACCTGCGTGCGCAGCCGCGGCACCTCCTTGCTCAGCTGAGCGCCGGTCGCGGCGCCGCGCGCGAGCAGTGCCCGATGCGTCTCCGCTTCGACGTCCGCGAGCCAGGCCAGCGCGTCACCGTCGGTGACACCGGCCTGTTCGAGGAAGCGCCCGTAGGTGCGCCGCTGCTTGTGCGCCAACGCGTCCGCGCACGAACCCTGCAGCACCGGAACCAGCTCGGTCGGCGCGACGAACATGGTGCGCCGCATGGCGAGCATGCGCAGCAGGGTGCGGTCGTCGTAGAGCGCCTTCTCCACATGCCTCGGTTCGGCCGCCACACTGCGCGCGCCGACCGAGAGGAACACCGTCGCCGGATCGGTGGCGTGCAGCACCACCAGTGACCGGACGATATCGGTCACCGCATCGGTCCGTGCCAGCGCGGCGAGCCGGTGCCGCACCGCGAGCCTGGCCCGCCGCTCGGCCACATCCATCGAACGCATGGACGAATACTAGCGGCAGGCCGAAGACCTCAGAGGCCGAACGTCTGTGGGTTCAGCCGCAGCGCCTGGCACGCCTCGCGTACCGCCGCGACCTCGGTCTGGTCGAAGTTGCCGTCCGCGTTGCCGATCATGATGCCGATCTGGATCACCGCGTTCGCCTCGACGGGCTTGCTCGCCGCCTTGGCGATCTGCTGCATGACGTGCGCGCGCCCGAACGCCGGATCGGCGACGATGCGATTGCAGTTGTCCTCGAACAGATTCCGCAGTTCATCGGCCGGGAAGTTCTGCAGCACCTGATCGGTGGTGATCAGCCCGGCGACCCTGGTGCGCTCGGCGGTCTCGATGGTGCCGTCGGCCGCGGCGACCAGCGCGCACATGGCCATGCTCGCGTCACGGAACGATCCGCCGCGCAGCTCGTTCTTCTTGGCCAGCAGCTGTTCCCGCCATTTCGGCGCCTTCTCCATGACATCCATGAGTCGGCCGAAGTTCGTCGCGTTGGTCAGCAGACGGTTCAAGAAGGCCATGGCACACTCCCCGGAAAGGTTCGGACGCGACAGACCCACGTTGTTTGATGACGCAGCGTGCCCGAACGCTGGATCGACACCGCGCACCGTAGCAGAACCGGGTTCGACACGCGCGCCCCGAAATGCGCCCCGTTCCGCTCAGCGAACCGGATTCGGCGTGCCCCCAGACGAGTTCACGGCTTCCAATCGCGGACCAGGTCGAGCAGGCCGGGGAACCGCGCGTCGAGGTCATCGATCCTGACCATGCTGCGCCGCTCCAAGCCGTACTGCCGCTGGCGGGTGACGCCCGCCTCGCGCAGCGCCTTGAAGTGGTGCGTCAGCGTCGATTTCGGCCGGTCGATCTCGAACCAGCCGCAGGAACGGTCGGTATCGGGCGATTCCAGCAGCAACTTCCGCACGATGCCCAGCCGCAGCGGATCGCTGAGTACCCCGAGCACCTCCTCCAGGCGCAGCTCGGCGCGCGCGGGTTCGGGGAACGGCGTCGGCACCGAAGTCATCGGGAGTCCTCCTGTCGCGAATTCCTTGTACGAGTTTCATCGTACTAGATGCTATGTTCGACTCCGCTCGTACTAGTACGAAGAAAATCGAACTGATGGAGGTCGAGATGACGGCGGTACTC
This sequence comes from Nocardia sp. NPDC052566, assembly GCF_044547285.1. Taxonomy (NCBI): domain Bacteria; kingdom Bacillati; phylum Actinomycetota; class Actinomycetes; order Mycobacteriales; family Nocardiaceae; genus Nocardia; species Nocardia sp. NPDC052566. Next base: position 99,780 of record NZ_JBIUAF010000009.1, read on the forward strand.
GAACGCGTGGACACCGCACAGCGCAGTGGCCCGCTCTGGCTGGCCGCGTGGCCGGTGGCGGCGGTATTCATCCTGTCCAACGCGGCGACGCCGCTGTACGTGGTGTGGCAGCGCGAGCTCGGTTTCTCCGCGGGCACGCTGACCGTGGTCTTCGCCTGCTACATCGTCGGGCTGCTCGCCGCGCTGCTGGTGGCCGGTGTGGTGTCGGACCGGATCGGGCGCAAGCCGGTGCTGCTGCCCGCGATCGCGCTGGCCATGGTGGCCTGCGTGCTGTTCGCCACCGCGTCCTCGGTCGCGATGCTGGCGCTGGCCAGGCTGCTCACCGGTCTCGCGGTCGGCGCGACCGTCTCGGCGGGCATGGCCGCGGTCACCGATATCGGCGGCGGCGAGCGGAAAAAGCTTGCCGCGCTCGCGGCTTCGTCGGCGATGGTGCTCGGCGCGGGGCTCGGCCCGCTGCTTGCCGGTGTGCTGTCGGAGACGCTGCCCGGACCGACCGTGACCGTGTTCGGTGTCGAAATGGTCCTGCTCGCCTCGGCTTTCGTGGTGGTGGCCCGGCTGGATCTGCCGCGCGGCGCCGGCGGTCGCGGACCGTGGATCCGCATTCCCGCGGTCGCCCCCGGCGGGCGCACGGCGGTGCTGCTCGGCATCGCGGTCTTCGCTCCCGGGATCACCGCCACGTCGTTCGTGCTGTCGCTCGGCCCTTCGCTGCTGTCGAATCTGCTCGGCGCGACCAACCGGGTGCTTGCCGGCGGCCTTGCGTTCGTGATGTTCCTCGGCGCCACCGGAATTCAGTTCGCGGCCAAGCGGCTCCGGGTGCGCACCATCCTGCTCGGCGGTTCGGCGGCGACGGCGCTGAGCATGCTCGCGCTGGTGGCCGCGCTGTCCGCCCGATCGATCGCGCTGTTCGCCGCGGCCGCGGTGCTCGCCGGTGTCGGACAGGGGCTCGGCCAGTTCGGCGGTCTCACCTCGATCAGCGCGGCCGTGCCCGCGGACCGGCTGGCCGAGGCGAACGCCGCGCAGAACGTCGGCGGCTATCTGCCCGCCGCGGTGCTGCCGCTGAGCGCCGGATTCCTCAGCGACGCCATCGGACTGACCGCGGGCGCCACGATTTTCGGCGCGGTGGTGCTGAGTGCGGCGGCGGCCGGTGCGGTTTTCGTCACTCGGCGCGGTGGAACAGATTCGGCGCCGGGCCGGTTCTCGTGATCAAAGGCCAAACGATGAAGTGAGGTGTCATGAGCAAGCCGACCGATCCGGCGTACCACTGGGATGGACAGAGCCTGGACCTGGACGCCTATCTGCGCCGGATCGGTTTCGATGGCGAGCGCACACCGACACTGGAGACGCTGCGCGAGCTCGTGTACGCGCACACCACGACCTTCCCGTTCGAGAATCTGGAGACGATCCTCGGCCGTCCGGTGCTGCTGGACGTGGTGTCGTTGCAGGACAAGATGATCCGGCGGCGGCGCGGCGGCTACTGCTACGAGAACGTCGACCTGTTCGCGGCGGCGCTCGAGCGCATCGGGTTCGGCGTCACGGGCCTGCACGCCAGGACCAGCATGGGATCCGGTGCGCTGCGGCCCGCGACGCACGCCCTGCTGCGGGTGACGGTCCCCGGCGACGCTCGCGCGTGGATCTGCGATGTCGGCTTCGGCTCCGGACCGCTCGCGCCGTACGAGCTCACCGAGGGCGGCGAATTCGCGCTGGGCCAGTGGCGATTCCGGCTCGAGCTGACCCGCGGCGAACTCGATACCGACCTCTGGGTGCTGCACCACTTCGCCCGCGACGGCTGGGTCGACCGCTACACCTTCACCACCGCGCCGCAGTACCGCATCGATTTCGCGGTGGGCAACCACTTCGTCGCCACCTCACCCCGCTCGCCGTTCACCGCCCGCCCGTTCGTCCAGCGCTTCCTGCCCGAGGTGCACCACGTCCTGGACGGCACCACCTGGATCACCGAGTACCCCGACGGTTCGGGCGAGTCGCGTGAGGTGGAACCTGCCGATCTGCCGAAACTCCTGCACGAGGTCTTCGACATAGAACTCGATGAGACCGACGCCGCGACGCTGAGCTCGGCCCCATGGCTCGCGCTCCGAGTCGGCCGACCTGACGCCTGATGTCGTGAGTACAGGGGTAACCCCGCAAGGATTCATCAGCGAAGCCACCTATTTCAGGCGCAGTTCATAGACGGCCCGGTTGTCCGTTCTGGCGCAAGGAGTAGGGGATGCTGTCGCTGCCCCGGCTAGCCGCCTTCCTGATCCGTCAACAGTTCGTCAACGTACCTGCGGCGCATGAGTCGGACTGGTCGCTCATGGGGCCGCTATCAAATGGCCGTGGTACGCTCATCGTATTCGATAATATATTCGGGGATGAGAAATGGCAACGATACCAGCCACTATTGTTATTCACGAAACAGGCCGCGTCGAGCGTCTCCAGATGGCCGATAATGAGCCATTGGCCTGGCTGCGGGCCGTACTCGTATCGGATACTGTCGATCATATTCCGCTCGGTCCGCAAATGCGACTATATTACGATCCGGAATCGACGCGTGCAGAAAATTCTGTTACATCTGAAATGCTGCGCGCATATCCGGCGGAATCGCCGGGGACCATCCGTGGAGCGGTCGCGGTGTGTCGATGGGATCAGCGAGCCGGCGCCGTACACGATTTATTCGTCGCTCAGGTCGATCGGATATCCGAACGCTTCTTGCGAGACATCGTCGCTCGGGAGAGGGTGTGTTCGCTGGTCATCGACCCGATTTCCGGTTCCCTGAAAAAAGTCAACATTCCGTCCGGATCGGTCGAGACCTGGTTCGCCGAGTTATTGGACGAAAGTGATCGTCCACGGCGGAAGAGTGGCGGCATTGCCGTCGTCGAGCTCCAGCGCGAGATAGTGATGATCTCGGCGGCGCTGATAATAGGCCGGACGAATCTCCCTGCTTGCGATTTGCATGCAGCATTCGTTGACAGATCGAATCCGATGGTGCTCGGGCCCGCGTTGATCTGTCGCGAAGATCCGAATACCGGAATGTATACCGACCTCGAAAAGGAGCAGTTCGATCGCGTGATGATCGTATACAACTCCATGCCGAACTACTATCGGTCGATGGGATATCGCGGGAGTGGGAAACCCGAGCGAAGGTGGACAAATTCCCAGAAGGGCGAGTTGGGTTTCAGGTTCGGCAAGGACGATTGATCCGGTTGATCGGGCGAACTCGGCCACGGTCCGACCGGCGGCCGCCGACGTGAACTGATGCGACGCTGATGTCCGGCCTGACCGTGTGCGCACGGGTACCGGCTAGGGTCGAGCGGGTGCGTAACCACTTGAGGATCCTCGCCATGTTCGCGGCCCCGGTGTTCGCCCTCGCCGCATGCTCGTCGGGCCCGGATCAGCCGAAGACGGTCGCCCAGCAGTTCGCCGACGCGCTGAACCGCGACGATGTGAACGGCGCAGCGTCGCTGACCGACGACCCGGCCAAGGCCGCGCAGACCATCGGTCGGCTGTTCGACGGCCTCGGCAAAGAGGTGAAATTCGAGGTCCGCGAATCCAACAAGGACAAGGGCACTTTCGGTCTCGCGGCCACCTGGAAGCTCGGCGCGGACGGCAAGAACGAGTGGAGCTACACCACCACGGGCGCCGCCACCGACAATCGCGGCTGGCGGATCAACTGGAACCCCACCATGCTCGCGCCCGGCCTCGATCTCGGCCCGCTGAGCTACGGCCCGTCCTACGGCCCGCCCGCGCGGATCCTCGACGCGTCCGGCGGTGAGCTGATGACCCAGCAGGTCGTCACGCTGGTGAATCTCGCGCCGGGCGCCGACACCGCCGCGGTCGCCGCGCTGCTCGCGCCGATCTCGCCAGGGATCACCTCCCAGTCGCTGCAATCGGAACTAGCCGGGGCGCAAGGCAAACCGATCACCGCGATCACGCTGCGCGCCGCCGATATCGCGCCGATCCAGACGCAGCTGGCCGCCATCACCGGCGTCACCCTGGCCCCGCAGACGCGCCTGCTGACCACCGACAAGGCACTGGCCTCGCCGACGCTGTCCGGGCTTGCCGAGCTGTGGCAGCAGAGCACCGACGCCGCCGCGGGCTGGGCGGTGCGCGCGCAGACCGCCGACGGCAGCACCCAGCGCATCGCCGGTCAGGATCCCAAGCCGAGCGCCGATATCGCCAGCACCCTCGATCTCGGGCTGCAGCGGGCCGCCGAGGCCGCGCTCGCCCCGATCGGCACGCCCGCGGCGATCGTCGCGCTGCAACCGTCGACCGGCAATGTGCTGGCGATGGCGCAGAACGCGCCCGCCGACGCGCAGGGCCCGATCGCGCTCACCGGTCTGTACCCGCCGGGCTCCACCTTCAAGACCGTCACGGTGTCGGCGGCGCTGCAGGCGGGTTCGGTGACGCCGGACACTGTGCTGCCGTGCCCGGGTTCGGCGAATATCGAGGGCCGCCGGATCCCCAACGACAACAACTTCGATCTCGGCAGCGTGCCGCTGCACACCGCCTTCGCCAATTCCTGCAACACCACCATGGGCAGCCTCGCGGTGAAACTCCCGCCGGACGCCCTGACCAAGGCCGCCGCACAGCTCGGCCTCGGCATCGACTACGTCACACCCGGCCTGACCACCGTCACCGGCAAGGTGCCCGCCGCCGATACGCCGGCGCAGCGGGTCGAGTCCGGCATCGGCCAGGGACAGGTGACCGCGACGCCGTTCGGCATGGCGCTCGTCGCCGCGTCGCTGGCCAAGGGTGCGGTGCCCGCGCCCGCGATCGTCAAGGGCAAGCCCGGCGTTCCGGATAAAACGCCCGCCGCGCTGCCGCCGACCGTGGACGACCAGATCAAAACCATGATGCGGGAGACGATCACCGGCGGCACGGCCACCGCGCTGAAGGACATCCCCGGATTGCTCGGCAAGACCGGCACCGCCGAGTACATCGATGACAAGCACGCGCACGGCTGGTTCGTCGGCATCGACGGCGATCTGGCCTTCGCGGTCTTCATCAGCGACGCCGGAAGTTCGGGCCCCGCGGTGCAGGCAGCTGGGAAAATGTTGCGCGCGCCACGCTAGAAAGTGCGCCACGCCGTAGCCCTCGCCGACACGCGGAGCGGGCCAGCTACACTCGTCTCGGACCACGTATGTGGGTCAATACGCGGGATGTCACGATTTCGAGAAGGTTCGGAGTAGGCGCCATCGATACCGGTCAATTGATCGCGGAACATTACCGCCTGGTCGAGCGGATTGGTAGCGGCGGCACAGGCGTAGTTTGGCGCGCCGTCGACGAACGCCTTCAGCGCTCGGTGGCGGTCAAGCAGATCCACATCAAAGCGAGTCTGCCTGCGGCGGAGCGCGATGTGGTGCGCCAGCGGGCGATCCGCGAGGCGCGCAACGCCGCGCGATTCCAGCACCCCAATGCCATCGTCGTCTTCGACATCACCGAGCACGACGGCGATCCGTGCCTGGTGATGGAGTACATGAAGTCGCGCAGCCTGGCGATGGTGCTGTCCGCGCAGGGCATGCTGCCGCTGAGCCAGGTCTCGCGGATCGGCGAGCAGGTCGCCTCGGCGCTGATCGCCGCGCATCACGCGGGCATCGTGCACCGCGACGTGAAGCCGGGCAATGTGCTGCTCGACGACCACGGCATCGTGAAGATCACCGACTTCGGCATCTCCAGGGCCACCGGCGATGTCACCCTCACCGAGACCGGGCTGATCTGCGGCACCGCGGCCTACCTCGCGCCGGAATGCGCGCGCGGCGCGGACCCGACCCCGGCGGCCGACGTCTTCGCGCTGGGCGCAACGCTTTTCCACGCGCTGGAGGGCGAGCCGCCCTACGGCGCGAACGCCAACCCGCTGGCCGTGCTGTACGCGGCGGCCAACGGCCAGGTCAGCGAGCCGCGCAACGCGGGAGCCGCCACCGATTTCCTGCTGCAGCTGCTCAGCCCGGAGCCGGAGGACCGGCCGTCCATGCGGGACGCGCACGATCACCTCGCCGCGCTCGCCGATTCCGGGTCCGCGCCGGTACACGCCGGATTCGTGCCTGCCAGTGAGGCGTACGCGCGCAGGCAGGTCGGCGCGCCCGACGGGGCGACCACCGCGCTACGGCCGAGCGCCGTCGCGTCGCCGACCTACGCGCCGACCGAACGACAGTCGCGTCCGCAGCCGGTCGCGCCGCCGCGTCCGCCCCGGCACAGCGGTCCGCAGCCGGATACCGCCGCGCATCCGCGCACGGCGGCGCATCCGCGCACCTCGACCCAGCACCGTCCGCCGCCGCGTTCGTCCTCGGGCGGCAAGCGCCGCGCGATCCTGATCGGATCGCTGGTCGGTGCGGTGATCGCGGCCATCGCGATCGCGGTGAGCGCGCTCAACGGTGGTGGCGGCACCACGCCGTCGGTGCAGGCGGGTCAGCCTTCGACGGCCAAGCCGTCCGCGGGGCCGAGTTCCGCCGCGTCCGGTGGGCTCGGCCAGACCAAGAGCTCCGGGCAGCGGGTCGACATCTCCGCGGCCGCCGACGTGATCAACGGGTTCTACTCCAACATCCTGGACTCGAACTACTCCGGCGCGTGGAGCAAGCTGACGCCCGCCGCGCAGCAGGTGTACGGCAGTCAGCAGGCGCTGCAACAGTATTGGACCGCCAACCCCATCGCGAGCTACCGCAGCATCGAGGGCAGCAACAAGAGCGACGGCTCGGCCGATATGAGCGTGGCCAGCCTGACCTCCGGCGGGTCGAACAGCTCGCCGCAGCTGCGGGTCGTCGACAGCAGCGGCAAGCTGCTCATCGACAGCAACACCAAACCCGCGTAGTCGGCTATCCGGTGGCCGCCGAAGGTGTTTCGGCGCGCCGGAGCCTGCCGGGCCGCACCGTGGCATACGTCGCGGCCCGTAGCGCCCATTCGATCGGCCCGTACCGATGTCGGCGCACGTACCACGCACTGAACGCGAGCTGGCCCGCGTAGATCGCCGCGGCGATGCCGAGCACCGTCCAGTCGCCGAGGCGCCCGGCGAGCGCGAAACCGTAGCCGGTGAACAGGATCGCGGTAAGCAGCGATTGGCCGATGTAGTTGGTCGCGGCGATCTTGCCCGCCGGTGCGAAGACCGCGCCGACCGCGGGATAGCGGTGCAGCAGCCGCAGCAGGGTCGCCGCGTATGCCGCGGACAGCAGCGGCGCCGCCAGATACGCGGGTCCGGTCAGCGCGGGCCATGCGGTGGCGAGCACGCAGACCGGGATGCCGATGCCGAATCCGATCCATTGGACCCGGGGGAGCAGGTGCAGGTAGCGGTCCGGCTGCTCGAGCAGCCGCACCTTGCCCGCGGCCAAGCCGACGAGCAGCAGCGGCAGAATGCCGAGCATCCCGAACGGGACGAACAGGGGCAGGCCGCTGAGGAAACCGTCCCAGCGGTAGCTCGCCGCGTCGAGCCAGCCCGCGCGCATCGCGGCCAACGCCTGCGCCGGATCACGCTGCGCGGCACCGGTTCCCAGCATCAGGAACGCGGTGATCACCACCACGAAGACCGCGAACAGCGACCCCGCGACGATCAGCGCGGTCTTGGGCCGCAGCCTGCTCAGCGCGAGCAGCTCCAGCCCGATCACCGCGTAGCCGAACAGCACATCGCCGTGGAACAGGAACATCATGTGCAGCAGGCCGATGACCGCGAGCATCAGGCACCGCCGCACCGTGCGGAGCGTCCCGTTCGCGCCTGCCCGCTCGGCCGAGCGGAACTGCATGGTCAGCGAGTAGCCGAACAGGAAAGAGAACAGGATGTAGAACTTGCCCTGCAGGAACGCCTGATCCAGGAACGGCGCCGCGCCCTCGGTGAAACCGCCCGGCCCGGACATGAAGACGATGTTGACGAAAAAGATGCCGCCCAGCGCGAATCCGCGCAGCGCGTCGAGAGCCTCGATGCGCGGGATGGGCGGTGCGGTCCGCGGATCCATCCTTCGACGGTAGCGAGCCGTCGTGCCGAGCGGATCGTTCCGGAGAGTGAACCAGGATCACTCGCCCGGTTGACCGTCGGCCCTCGGATCGACCCCGCGCGTCCGGAAACCGCTGTGCGGCAAAGGGATCGGCGACCGGCCGCCGAATGCCGGTGTCAGCTTGGATGTCTCGTTCAGATTCGTCAGCAGTTGCAGCGCCGTCGCGCTCGGCGAGCCGGGTTCGGTGGTGTGCATGATCAGTGCCTGATCGGGATCGTCCGGTAGCCGCAGGGTTTCGAAGCCGAGGTCGATGCGCCCGACCACCGGATGCCGGTACACGTAGCGGCCGTGCGTCTTGTCCTTGAGCTGGTGGCGGGCCCACATGGTGCGGAAATCGGCGGATTCGGCGGCCAATTCCTCGATCAGCGCGGCGATCGCGGGGTGGCCGGGATTGCGCGCCGCGTCCAAGCGCAGATAGGCGACCACGTCGGCGGCCTTGGCCTGCCAGTCCTCGTACAGCTCGCGCATGCCCTCGTCGAGGAAGACCAGCCTGGCCAGGTTGCGCTCGCGCGGCGCCAGCGCGCCGAAATCGGTGATCAGCGCGGCGGCCAGGGCATTCCAGGCGAGTACCGACACACCGCGGCCGACGATATAGGCGGGCACATCGCCCGCGGCGTCGAGCAGCCTGCGCAGCCCGGCGCGCACCTGCTGCTCGCCCTGCGGTTCCTCGCCGGACCACGGGCGCGCGAGCCGATAGAAGTGCTCGCGCTCCACCGGATCCAGGCGCAGCGCCTGGGCGACCGCGTCCAGTACCGATTCCGAAAAATGCAGTGTGCGGCCCTGTTCCAGGCGCACATAGTGGTCGACGCTCACGCCGGCGAGCATCGCGAGCTCCTCGCGGCGCAGCCCCGGCACTCGGCGGCGGCTGCCGTAGTCGGGCAGCCCGACCGCCTCCGGGCTCAGCCGTGCCCGCCGCGAACGCAGGAATTCCCCCAACTCGGCCCGTCGATCCAAACTCATACCGATCAGTATCCTCCGGCGCCGCGGCGCGCATCCTGGTCATCCCGTGCCCAGGCTCGCGCCGCTCTGTCTACCCCGCTTGCGAACGCCGAAAGTAGTGGTCACAGCCGGAACGGTTCCGGAACAAGGAGGTAGACGATGAGCGAGACCCGTCCGCTCGGCAGCACCGGAATGAACCTGACGCCGCTGGGTTTCGGCACCTGGGTGATCGCAGGCCCCGGCTGGGAGTATTCCTGGGGCGCCACCGACGACGCCGAGTCGATCGCCGCCATCCGGCACGCGATCGACGGCGGCCTGAACTGGCTGGACACCGCGCCCGCCTATGGACTCGGCCACGCCGAGGACCTGGTCGGCCGCGCACTGGCCGACCTGCCCGAGCCCGATCGCCCGTACCTGTTCACCAAGACGGGCCTGATCTGGCACGAGGGTGACGACCGCAGCGGGCCGCCGCGCCGGATCATGAGCCCCGAGTCGGTGCGCCAGGAGTTGGAGGCGTCGCTGCGCCGCCTGCGCGTCGACCACATCGACCTGTACCAGGTGCACTGGCCCGACACCGGCGATGTCTTCGTCTACGGCGAGGAGGGCGTGCCCGCCGAGACGGCGACCCCGCTCGACGAGTACTGGCAGGTGATGGCCGATCTGAAGAAGGAGGGCAAGGTACGCGCCATCGGCTTGTCCAATCACGATGTCGCGCAACTGACCGCGGCCGAGCGCATCGCACACGTCGATGCCATCCAGCCGCCGTTCTCGGCGATCAACCGTTCCTCGGCCGCCGAGATCGCCTGGGCCGCGGCCAACGACACCGGCGTGATCGTCTACTCGCCGTTGCAGTCCGGTTTGCTGACAGGCGCGTTCACCGCCGAGCGTGCCGCGAACCTCGGCGCGGGCGACTGGCGTTCGAGCAGCGCCGATTTCACCACCGGACTGCCCGCCAACCTCGCCCTGGTCGACGCGCTGCGCCCGATCGCGGCCGCGCACGGCGTGTCCGTCGCCGAGGTGGCGCTGGCCTGGACCACTGCGTGGCCCGGCATTACCGGCGCCATCGTCGGTGCGCGCACACCGGCCCAGATCGACGGCTGGCTCGGCGCACGGACGCTGGAACTCACCGCCGCCGATCTGGACACGATCGCGGACGCCATCACCGCGACCGGGGCCGGAACCGGTCCGGCGCGTGCCTGAAATATCCACCCCCGCAATGAAATCCCCGAAAGGAAATACGACAATGACCCTGCACCTCGTCGCCGAATTCCATGCCGCCGCCGGCCAGGAGGATCGCCTGCGCACCGCGCTGGAAGCGATGATCGAGCCCTCGCTCGCCGAGGCGGGCTGCCTTGTCTACCAGCCCTACGTGGACCCCAACGACCCCGCCCGCATGGTGCTGGTCGAGGAGTGGACCGGTGACGCCGCGCTGGAGGAGCACTTCGCCACCCCGCACTTCTTCCACGTGCGCGACGTACTCGACGAGATCCTGGCCGAGCCGATGGTGATCAAGCGACTGATCGCCGCCTGATCACACCGCCGCCGTCCCGTCCCGGTTGTCCGGGGCGGGACGGATTATTCGCCGGCGTCGTCAACCGGCGTACGTCCGTGTAGTCGGCGTGGCATGATCGGCCGCAGCGACTACAGGGGATGGCATGGCTGAAACGCATTCGACGGCAACATCATTCACTACGATCACCGAAGCGGCCGCGGCGCTGCGCAGCGGAGAGGTCAGCGCGGCGGCACTGATCGAGCAGGCGCTGAGCGCGGCCGACGCACACGACGGAACCTTCGGGATATTCCTGGCGCGATTCGAGGATCGCGCCCGCGAACAGGCCGCCGCGGTGGACCGCAAGATCACGGCGGGCGAGCCGTTGGCACCGCTGGACGGAATCCCGTTGGGCGTCAAGGATCTCTACGCGCACTCCGCCGGGCCGACCACGGCGCAGAGCCTGGTGCTCGATCCCGGGTGGGGTAAGTCGGTCGGCGATGCCGCGGTGGTGCGGCGGCTCGAGCAGGCCGGTGGCATCGTGACCGGCAAGACCACCACCATGGAATACGGCATCGGCGTACCGGATCCGGACAAGCCGTTCCCGATCCCGCGCAATCCGTGGGATGTGCGGCGCTGGGCGGGCGGCTCCAGCTCCGGTTCGGCCAGCGGCCTGCTCGCGGGGGCCTTCCTCGGCGCCGTCGGCACCGATACCAGTGGCAGCCTGCGCATTCCGGCGGCCTACAGCGGAATCACCGGATTCAAGCCGACATTCGGCCGCGTCTCCAAAGCCGGTGTGGTGCCGCTCGCCTACACCCTCGACCACGCCGGGCCGATGGCGCGCAGCGCGGCCGACTGCGCGCTGCTGCTCTCGGTGCTGGCCGGTTACGACGCCGAAGATCCCTACAGCTCCACTGAACCCGTGGCCGATTACCCGGCCGCGCTCACCGGTGATCTCAGCGGCCGCACCGTCGGCGTCGACAACCTCGACCGATTCGTCGGCGACGGCCACGATCCGCAACAGCCGCAACGGTTCTCGGCCGCGATCGACGCGCTGCGCGAGGCGGGCGCGACGATCGTGCCGATCGAGATCCCGATGTACTTCGAGGCGACGGCGGCCGCGCTGGTGATCATGGCCACCGAATCGGCCGCGTACCACGAGCCGACGCTGCGCTCCCGCTACAACGACTACGCCACGGGGAGCCGGGTGGTGTTCGCCGCGAGCAGTTCGGTGCGCGGCGCGGATTATGTACTGGCGCAGAAGGTCCGGCATGTCGCGCAGCGTGCGATGGCGGAGGTGTTCCGCACGGTCGACCTGGTGGCGACCCCGACGGGTCATCTCGGCGCGCCCATGGTGGACGGCATCGATCAGCTGAATCCGGTGAGCATCCTCGCCGGATTGCATACGCCGTACTGGAACGTCATGGCGAACCCCACTGTCGCCGTTCCGATCGGCCTGACGGCCGACGGTGTCCCGCTGTCGCTCTCGCTCAGCGGCAGGCATTTCGACGAGGCGACCGTGCTGCGCGGCGCCGACGCCTTCCAGCGCGTCACCGACCACCACCGCCTGATCCCGACCGAGCTCCGCTGACCCGAAAGATACCGCGATGAGCACCAATCCCGCTTGGCCCACCTCCGACGAGGAGAACGCCGCCATCGTCGTGCTGGAACAACTGCTCGAGGGGATGGTCGGCGCACTGCGCACGGTCGAAGCCGCTCGATACATCGATCCCAGCGGCGGCTACGTGCCGTTCTACGAGGCGAAGGGCTGACCCTCGCCACCGGCGGTCGCCCACCCGCCACAGCCGTGAGTCCCGCTGGGCAGCACGCGAATTCCGGTCACCTCGTGGTTTTCGGATCTGTTCTCGGCCGGACCACACCTCGATTCACCCCTCGGCGCGGGTGCGCGGCACACAGTCGTGTCGCACACCCTGCCGAGATCTGCTCGACCGACTGGAGTTCCCCGTGTCCCTCTCACAACCCGAAGTGCCCGCCAGACCCGGTGCACTGCCGCATAGTTCGCCCATCGACGCCGATGGCCCCCGAGTTCCGCTCTACACACCGGAATTCGCCGTCGACCCGCACCAGGCCTACCGGGAGATGCGCAAGCAGCACGGTTCGCTGGTGCCGGTGGATCTGGCGCCCGGCACACCGGCCACCCTGGTGGTCGGCTACCGCACCGCGGTGCGAATCCTGCACGATCCCGAGCACTTTCCCGCCGACGGGCGCACCTGGCAGCGCGACATCCCGGCCGACTGTCCCGTACTGCCGATGATGGATTGGCGACCGACCCTGCTACGCAACAGCGGTCAGGTGCACGCGCGCTACCGGCAGGCGGTGAGCGATGCGATCGACGGCGTCGATCTGCACTCGCTGCACCGCGTCATCGAGAAGATCGCGGTCCCGTTGATCAACGCGTTCGGCGCGACCGGCAGCGCCGACCTGATCGGCCAGTACGCGCTGCCCGTGGCGTTCGCGGTGATCAACGAGATGCTCGGCTGCCCGCCGGAGATCGGCGGACGGGTCGCGTTCGGATTGGCCGCGATGCTCGACACCGTCGAGGCCGAGAAGGGCAACATCCTGGTCCACGAGGCGCTGACCGAGCTGATGGAGCTGAAGAAGGCCGAACCGGGCGACGACATCACCACCCGGCTGCTGCGGCATGCGGCCGCGCTCACCGACCTCGAGGTGCTCGAGCAGGTGATGGTCCTGTACGGGGCCGGTATCGAGCCCGCGCAGAACCTGATCGCCAACACCCTGCTGCTGATGCTCAGCGACGACCGGTTCGGCGGCGATATCCTCGGCGGCAGCCTGTCCACCAGGGACGCGCTCGACGAGGTGCTGTTCACCGATCCGCCGCTGGCGAATTTCTGTATCAGCTATCCCCGGCACCCGATCCTGATCGACGATGTCTGGCTGCCCGCGCATCAGCCGGTGCTGATCAGCATGTCCGCCTGCAACAACGATCCGGAGATCGCCGGTGTCGAGTACGGGGGCAACCGTTCCCATCTCGCGTGGAGCGTCGGACCGCACGCCTGCCCAGCCACATCGATCTCCTACCTGATCGCCCAGGACGCGATCGACCAGTTGCTCGACGCGCTGCCCGAGCTCCGGCTCGCGGTGCCGTCCGCCGAATTGGTCTGGCGGCCAGGCCCGTTCCACCGCGCGCTGGCCGCGCTGCCGGTCGAATTCCCGAAGGCGCCACCGCTGCACTTCTAGGGGAGCACGGCCGGTCTCCCGGCCCACCAGGGGTGGGTGAGCAGCGAAAACACCAGCGCACCCAGCGAATTGACGAGGACATCGTCGATCGAACTCACCCGCCCCAGGTGCAGCACGTATTGCAATGTCTCTACCGTCAGTGATGCGACGGCCGCCAGGCCCACGATGCGCACCGGCGAGGCGAATCGGGCCGAGCGCACCGGCAGCATCGCGCCGAGCGCGGCGAACACCAGCAGGTTTCCGCCGATCTGCGGGAGCACCTCATTCGGCGCGAGCGTGAAAAGGTCGCGCAGCGGCACGAATTCGACGCCGCCCCGGCCTCCGGTCGGCGTCAGGATCATCCAGATCCACGGTGCGGTGCCGACCATCATGACCACATCCGCGACGGCCGTGCGCGTCGCGTGCGGATGGCCTGCCCGTTGCCGAGCGCGCGTCAACAGCCAAGCGGCGAGCACTGCGAGTGGGATCGCCGACACCGACGCGCCGATGACAAAGCTCCAGCGTTCGAACGTCTGCCCCACGCGACCATCATGCCGGTCGGGCGATCACGCGGTGGCGCGGCCGGTTACGCCAGCGCGAAGCGCAGCAGTGCCTGCTTGTCGCCCTGCTTGATCTTGCCCTTGCGGTCGAGCACCTCCAATTGCCATACGGGACCGGAGCGGAACGCGCGGCAGATGGCATTGGCGTTGTCGGTGCCGAGCAGCGACGGCCAGATATCGGCGACCTGCTGCGTGCTGCCGCCGCTCGCGTCATAGATCTTGAACGAGATGTTGTTCGCCTTCTCGAACGAGCTGCCCTTCTTGAAGGCGGCGGCGATGAAGACGATCGCATCGATGGCGGTCGGCACAGTGGCGAAGGTGACATGCACGGACTCGTCGTCACCCGCGGCCGCGCCGGTCAGCTCGTCGCCGGTGTGCTGGACCGAGCCGTTGCCCAACGGGTCCAAGGAATCCAGGCCCGCGAACCGCACCGGCTCGCTGCCCTGCATGAGGATGGCGATCAGATCGAGGTCGACACCCTTCTTGCGGCGCGCCATGCCGAGCAGGCCGCCGCTGGTACCGCCCGAGGGATCCCAGCTCACTCCCACCGTGAGTTTGGTGATCCCGGCGAGATCCGCGGCGCCGTCTTCTTTTCTGAGCGTGATCATGCGGTTCACAGTACCGGCGGTCGGTTATCGCCATGCCGCACAGCGTTTTCCCGGTGCCCCATGCGCGAACACTCCGGGGCGCAACGCGTTTCGCCGGGCATCCGTGCAGGTCAGCGTTCCGGCAAGCCATGTGCGTGCCGATTCGGTGATTCGCCGCGGATATGGCGTGTCGGACGGTGATCCGGTCGAGAATGGTTGGCGTCCCGGCGCAGGTACGAGGAGACGGTCGATGCCATCGAAAGTCACGCTCGAAGAACTCGCGGTGCTGGTCGGCGAGTGGGAGGTCGGCAGCCCGCAATTTCCCGGTCCGGCGGGACGCAGCGTCGTCGAGTGGCTGGCCGACCGTGCCTACCTACTCTTCCGCAATACGATGCCCGATCCGGTACCGGACGGCACCTGGATCCTCGGCGCCGACGACGCCCAGCGCGGTTTCACCGCCCTCTACCACGACGAACGCGGCGTCTCCCGCGTGTACCGCTCCACCTTCGTCGACAGCTCCTGGCGCATCTGGCGCGACGCACTCGGCTTCTCCCAGCGCTTCACCGCGACCCTCGACGACTCCGGCTCGACACTGCGCGGCGCCTGGGAGAAGTCGAGCGACGGCGAGAAATGGGAGCACGACTTCGACCTCGTCTACACCCGGCTGCGGTAGTGGGTGGGTCAATACTCCAGCTCGGTCCAGGGAATCCGGATCGGGAAAGGGAAGTTGATGGCGATGCCGTCGCCGTCGTCGTCGGGAGTCCACTCGTCGACCAGTAGATAGTTGGCGGACCGCAGCGGATGGACACCCTCGGGGATATGCCCGGGTGCCGTCTCCAGCACGTAGGCGCGGACTGCGGCGATCGCGCTCGCGTCCGGTGCCGTGGCGACTTCCCAGTACCACGGAATTCCGGCGCCAGCGTAGCGGCCCTTCTTCGCTTCCCGGTTGGTCGGATTGTTGGATGGTGACAAAACCTCGCCCACGAGCAGTGTGTCGTCGGCGCGCACATCTTGATACGGGGATGCGAGGCAGCGGAATACGAGAAAGTCGGGTGTCATGAAGTCGGATTTCCCCGCACCTCCAAGGAAAACGTTGGTTTCGAGCTCAGCACGCCAGCAGTGCTCGGGTTGCTCCGACATGGCACTTCGCGTGCAACGTTCGATCGCATTGGTCAGCCTGCGGGTGAACACTTGGTGCTCGGCGGGGCCTCGTCGAACCCACACCACCCGTCCATCCCACAGTTCGATCTGCTTAGCGATCTCGTCAGGAAGTCGCTCCAGTTCCTCCCACGTCATGCGTTCGGGGAGGTCGGGCCGCTGAATCTGCGGAACGGACATGCTGT
Organism: Nocardia sp. NPDC052566; assembly: GCF_044547285.1. Taxonomy (NCBI): domain Bacteria; kingdom Bacillati; phylum Actinomycetota; class Actinomycetes; order Mycobacteriales; family Nocardiaceae; genus Nocardia; species Nocardia sp. NPDC052566. The sequence goes on from NZ_JBIUAF010000009.1 coordinate 115,866, forward strand.
CATCGTAATCGGGCGCGTTGTCGGCGCACGACGATCCTGGTGGACGACCTACGGCGCTTTGCTTCGCCGCCGCGGTTCGAACCGAGCGGTCTGATCAGTGTGTCCCGCGAAGCGACCCGCAGCGGAAAACCACTGGCAAGCGCCCACTAGGCTGGTACCCGGAGCCGGGCGGTGGAAACCGACCGTTCGGCGTCGGAACAACCCGCACAGACAAGGATCGCCAATCCCATGACATCCCGCCTCGAGCTCGCCCGCGTCGACTTGCGCGGTCGTACTCCCTCCGTTGCCGAGCTGCGCGCCGCGCTGCCGCGCGGGGGAGTCGACGTGGACTCGGTGCTGCATCAGGTGCGGCCCGTGGTCGAGGCGGTCCGGGACCACGGTGTCTCGGCGGCGCTGGAATTCGGCGAGAAGTTCGACGGCGTGATCCCCGCGACCGTGCGCGTGCCGGCGGCCGAGCTGGTCAAGGCGCTCGACGAGCTGGACCCCGCGGTGCGCGCGGCGCTGGAGGAGTCCATCGCGCGGGCCAGGAAGGTGCACGGCGATCAGCGCCGCACCGACAAGACCACCGAGGTGGTGCCCGGCGGCACCGTCACCGAGCGGTGGGTGCCGGTGGAGCGGGTCGGGCTGTATGTGCCCGGCGGCAATGCCGTGTACCCGTCGAGCGTGGTGATGAACGTGGTGCCCGCGCAGACCGCGGGTGTCGGCTCGCTGGTGGTGGCCTCGCCGCCGCAGGCGCAGTTCGGCGGGCTGCCGCACCCGACCATCCTGGCGGCCGCGCAGCTGCTCGGCGTCGAGGAGGTGTGGGCGGTCGGCGGCGCGCAGGGCGTGGCGCTGCTGTCCTACGGCGGTACCGATACCGACGGCGCGCAGCTGGAGCCGGTCGACCTCATCACCGGTCCCGGCAATATCTACGTCACCGCCGCCAAGCGGCTGTGCCGCGGGCTGGTCGGCATCGACGCCGAGGCCGGGCCGACCGAGATCGCCATCCTGGCCGACGCGACCGCCGATCCGGTGCATGTCGCGGCCGATCTGATCAGCCAGGCCGAACACGATGTGCTCGCCGCGAGCGTGCTCGTCACCGACAGCGCCGAGCTGGCCGATGCCGTCGACGCGGCGCTGACCGCGCAGCTTGTGGTGGTCAAGCACGCGCACCGGGTGCGAGAAGCGCTGTCCGGCAAGCAGTCCGGCACCGTGCTGGTCGACGATATCGAGCAGGGGCTGCGCGTGGTGAACGCCTACGCCGCCGAGCACCTGGAGATCCAGACCGCCGACGCGTCCGCCGTCGCGGCCCGGGTGCGCAGTGCCGGTGCGATTTTCGTCGGCGCGTACGCACCGGTCAGCCTCGGCGACTACTGCGCGGGCTCCAACCACGTGCTGCCCACGGCCGGATGCGCCAGGCACTCTTCGGGTTTGAGCGTGCAGACCTTCCTGCGCGGCATCCACGTCGTCGAATACACCGAGGCGGCGTTGAAAGACGTGGCAGGACACGTGGTCGCGCTGGCGAACGCCGAGGATCTGCCCGCCCACGGCCAGGCCGTGACCGTACGATTCGAGGCACTGTCATGACCGCGTCAGGGCCGGAGGCGGCAGCGCAGCGTAACCACGCAGGCCTAGCGGTCATGACATCAGGAGGCACTGTCATGACCGCCGGAGTCACCGTGCCAGGGGCCGGAATCAGCCTGGACCAGCTGCCGCTGCGCGACAGCCTGCGCGGTAAGAAGCCTTACGGCGCACCGCAGTTGGCGGTGCCGGTGCAGCTCAACACCAACGAGAACCCGCACCCGCCGAGCAAGGCGCTCGTCGACGATATCGCGGAGTCCATCCGCGCCGCCGCCGCCGATCTGCACCGCTACCCGGACCGCGACGCCGTCGCGCTGCGCGGTGAGCTCGCCGCCTACCTCACCGGTCAGACCGGTGTCGCGGTGGACACGGCGAACGTGTGGGCGGCCAACGGCTCCAACGAGATTCTGCAGCAGCTGCTGCAGGCATTCGGCGGGCCGGGCCGCAGTGCACTGGGATTCGTGCCCTCGTACTCGATGCACCCGATCATCGCCGAGGGCATCGACACCGAGTGGATCGAGGCCAAGCGCAACGCCGATTTCTCCCTGGACGTCGACTACGCGGTGGCCGCGATCGCCGAGCGCAGGCCCGACGTTGTCTTCGTGACCAGCCCGAACAACCCGACGGGGCACAGCATTTCGCGTCCGGATCTGGCGCGCATCCTCGATGCCGCGCCCGGCATCGTCGTGGTCGACGAGGCATACGGCGAATTCTCGGCCCAGCCGAGCGCGCTCGGGCTGATCGACGCCTACCCGGCCAAGCTGGTGGTGACCCGCACCATGAGCAAGGCGTTCGCCTTCGCGGGCGGCAGGCTCGGTTACCTGGTGGCCGCACCCGCGGTGATCGACGCGATGCTGCTGGTGCGCCTGCCGTATCACCTGTCGGTGGTTACCCAGGCCGCCGCGCGCGCCGCGCTGCGGCACGCCGACGAAACACTGGGCAGCGTCGCCGAATTGGCGGCACAGCGCGACCGGGTGAGCGCGGCGCTGCGCGAGCTCGGCTTCGAGGTGATCCCGAGCGACGCCAACTTCGTGCTGTTCGGCCGGTTCACCGACGCGCCGCGCGCCTGGCAGCAGTACCTGGACGGCGGCGTGCTGATCCGTGATGTCGGCATCCCCGGCTACCTGCGCGCCACCATCGGCCTCGCCGCGGAGAACGACGAATTCCTGCGGGTGAGCGCCACAGTCGCCGACACCGGCCTGATGGTCCGATGAACCAGCACCCGATATCGATGGGAAACAAGATATGAGTAGGACCGCGCGGGTCGAGCGGATCACCAAGGAGTCCAGCATCGTCGTCGAGCTGGACCTGGACGGTACCGGCAAGACCGAGATCACCACCGGCGTCCCGTTCTACGACCACATGCTGACCGCGCTCGGCGCGCACGCCAGCTTCGATCTGACCGTGCGCGCCGAGGGCGATATCGATATCGAGGCACACCACACGGTGGAGGACACCGCGATCGTGTTCGGCCAGGCGCTGGGTAAAGCCTTGGGGGACAAGAGCGGTATCCGCCGGTTCGGCGACGCCTATATCCCGATGGACGAGACGCTGGCGCACGCCGCGGTCGACGTCTCGGGGCGCCCGTACTGTGTGCACACCGGTGAACCGGAGCACCTGCTGCACGCCGTGATCCCCGGATCCGGCCCTGGCGCACCGTATTCCACCGTGTTGAACCGCCACGTCTTCGAGTCGATCGCGCTCAACGCGCGCATCGCACTGCACGTGCGTGTGCTCTACGGACGCGACCAGCACCACGTCACCGAGGCCGAATTCAAGGCGGTGGCACGGGCTTTGCGCGCCGCCGTCGAACTCGACCCGCGGGTGAGCGGTGTGCCGTCGACCAAGGGGACGTTGTGACTGTTCGCGTCGCCCTGCTGGACTACGGCTCGGGCAACCTGCACTCCGCCGAGCGCGCGCTGGTTCGCGCGGGCGCGCAGGTCGAGGTGACCGCGGATCCGAAGATCGCCCTCGCCGCGGATGGTCTCGTCGTTCCCGGCGTCGGCGCCTACGCCGCGTGCATGGATGGTCTGCGCAAGGTGCGCGGCGAGCGGATGATCGGCCAGCGCCTGGCGGGTGGCCGCCCCGTCCTCGGTATCTGTGTCGGCATGCAGATCCTGTTCGAACGCGGCGTCGAATTCGGCGTGGAAACCGAGGGCTGCGCCGAGTGGCCCGGTGTCGTCGAACGTCTGTCGGCCCCCGTGCTGCCGCATATGGGCTGGAACACCGTCTCCGCGCCGAAGGACAGCGTGCTGTTCGCGGGTATGGACGCCGACACCCGCTTCTACTTCGTGCACTCCTACGCCGCCCAAACCTGGGACCTGCCACCGAGCGAGCACTTCGCCTCGCCGAAACTCACCTGGGCAGAGCACGGCACCCCATTCCTGGCCGCGGTCGAGAACGGTGCGCTCTCGGCGACCCAGTTCCACCCCGAGAAGTCCGGCGACGCGGGCGCCCACCTGCTGCGGAATTGGATTCAGTCTCTGTGAGTTCGCCGCGCGGCCCCATGCCGGGCACGGTGCAGGCATTGGTCATCCTGCTGTACGTCGGCGGGATCTACGTCGCGCTGTACGGCCTGTCGCAAGGCGGGCCGTACCTGGCGGTCCAACTGGTGCACGGACTGCTCTACGTCGGCCTTGCCGTTTTCGTACAGCTCGGAAAGTCCTGGGCCAGAACAGTTCTGCTGTTCCTGTGCGCCATCGGCGCGATGCGGGGCGTGCTCGCGCTCTCCGACGGCGTGTTCGCGGGACTGTGGCTGCTTGTCGCCCCCGCGCTCTACCTGATCCTGCTCAACACCCACGCCGCCCGGGTCTGGTTCCATCGGGCGTCCCGGCAAGTCACCGAAGAGCAGTAGGCGCGCCGCTCAGGGGAGACCCTGAGCGTGTATGCGGGTGGATGCCGGATTCGGTTGTCCCGCCACGGATCTACCGTCGACTCGAGGAGGTCGATATGAGGTCCGTCACCATCGCGGGGGTGATCGTCGGGGGGTACGCGGCGGTCGCCGGGTTCGCCTTCGCGGCGACCGTCGCCGAGACAGTGTTGCTGTATCCCAATATCTTTCGCGATATCCCCGACTCGCTGGAGCTGACCCAGCGGTTCATGTCGGTGGTCGCGGTGGGAGATGTGATGCGCCCGTTGGGCGGTGCGCTCACCCTGTGCGCGCTGATCGCGTTGGTTGCGGTGCTCAGGTACCGCATCGCAAGGGGCTGGCTCGCCGCCTCGCTCGCCGCGCTGATCAGCGGACAGTTCCTGCTGTCGATCCTGTACCAGTGGCCGCGGGCGACGGTGCTGTTCGACGAGCGGAACAGCCACACCCTCGACGAGATCGAGCGTGCCGCGAACGAGTTCCTGATCGGGCAGGGCCTGCGCATCGCGGCATCGGCGCTGACCGCCGTGTTCGCCATCGTCGCCGCCCTGGTCTGTTACCGCGCCCACATCCTGGCGCAGCAGCGACTCGCACCCGCATATCCGCAGGCCGGAGGCGGGACAGCGACGGCGAACCACTAAGCTGTTCAGTTGTGAGTCTTGTGCTGCTACCCGCTGTCGATGTCGCCAATGGAGAGGCCGTGCGCCTCGTACAGGGAGAGGCCGGTAGCGAAACCAGCTACGGCTCGCCCCGCGAGGCGGCGCTGGCATGGCAGCAGGCCGGCGCGGAATGGGTGCATCTGGTGGATCTGGACGCGGCCTTCGGGCGCGGCTCCAACCGGGACATGCTGGCCGAGGTCGTCGGCGAACTCGACGTGAAGGTGGAGCTGTCCGGCGGTATCCGCGACGACGCGACGCTGGAGGCCGCGCTGGCCACCGGCTGCGCGCGGGTCAACCTCGGCACCGCCGCGCTGGAGGACCCGGTGTGGTGCGCCAGCGCCATCGCCAGGCACGGCGAGCGCATCGCCGTCGGCCTCGACGTGCGCATCATCGACGGCGAGTACCGGCTGCGCGGGCGCGGCTGGGTCAGCGACGGCGGCGACCTGTGGGAGGTGCTCGAGCGCCTGGAGCGCGACGGCTGCACCCGCTACGTGGTCACCGACGTGACCAAGGACGGCACCCTCACCGGCCCCAACCTCGATCTGCTCCGCGAGGTCTGCGCCGCCACCGACGCGCCGGTCATCGCCTCCGGCGGCGTGTCGACCGTCGAGGACCTGATCGCCATCGCCCAGCTGGTGCCGGAGGGGGTGGAGGGCTCGATCGTCGGAAAGGCGTTGTACGCGGGCCGTTTCACGCTGCCCGAGGCACTCGCCGCGGTGCGCTGACCAGCAACCGATGGCCGCCACCCTCGATCTGCCCGCCCTGCTCGCCATCGCGAGCGAAACCCTCGATATCGCGGCAGCGCGCTTCCTCGAAGGAGTCGGCGCGCCGAGCGCGGTGATCAAGGGCCGCAACGATTTCGCCACCGAATTCGATCTGGAGCTGGAGCGCACCGTCTCCGCGCGGCTCGAGCAGCAGACCGGAATCGGGGTGCACGGCGAGGAATTCGGCGGACCGCAGCTGACCTCGGGCACCGCCTGGGTGCTCGACCCGATCGACGGCACCTTCAATTACTCGCAGGGGCACCCGCTGTCGGGCATGCTGCTCGCGCTGGTGCACGACGGCGAGCCGGTGCTCGGCCTGACCTGGCTGCCGATGCTCGGCCGGCGCTACGCGGCGGCGCTCGGCGGGCCGGTGCTGCTCGACGGCGAACCGCTGCCCTCGCTGCCGCACAGCAAGCTGGCCGAGGCGATGATCGGGTTCGGCACCTTCAATGTCGATGCGAAGGGCCGCATTCCCGGCCAGTTCCGCTTCGATCTGCTCGGCCCGCTGAGCAGGCTGTCCTCCCGGGTGCGGATGCACGGTTCCACCGGCATCGATCTGGCGTTCACCGCGTCCGGCGTGCTCGGCGGGACCATCGTGTTCGGCCATCATCCGTGGGACAACGCGGCCGGTGTCGCGCTGGTCCGCGCCGCGGGCGGGGTGGTCACCGATCTGGCGGGCGCGCCGTGGACCATCACCTCGGGCTCGGTGCTCGCCGCGGCGCCCGGTGTGCACGAAGAACTTCTGGAAATGATCTGCATGGTGAGTGAAGAGGGATGAACGAATGACACTGGCGGTACGCGTGATTCCGTGTCTGGATGTGGACGCGGGCCGGGTGGTCAAGGGCGTGAACTTCGAAAACCTGCGCGACGCGGGCGATCCCGTCGAGCTGGCCGCGGCCTACGATGCCCAGGGCGCCGATGAGCTGACCTTCCTCGATGTCACCGCGTCCACCGGCGACCGAGGCACCATGATCGACGTGGTGACTCGCACCGCCGAGCAGATCTTCATCCCGCTCACCGTCGGCGGCGGCGTGCGCACGGTGGCGGATGTGGACCGGCTGCTGCGTGCGGGCGCGGACAAGGTGTCGGTGAACACCGCCGCCATCGCCCGCCCCGAGGTGCTGCGCGAGATGTCGGAGCGGTTCGGTTCGCAGTGCATCGTGCTGTCGGTGGACGCGCGCACCGTGCCGGACGGTGAGCCGGATACGCCGTCCGGCTGGGAGGTCACCACGCACGGCGGTAAGCGCGGCACCGGTATCGACGCCGTCGAATGGGCCGTGCGCGGTGCGGAATTGGGCGTCGGCGAGATTCTGCTCAACTCGATGGACGCCGACGGCACCAAGGTCGGCTTCGATCTGCCGATGATCCGCGCGGTCCGCGCCGCCGTCACCGTCCCGGTGATCGCCAGCGGGGGAGCGGGCGCGGTCGAGCACTTCGCCCCCGCCGTGCACGCGGGCGCCGACGCCGTCCTCGCCGCCAGCGTCTTCCATTTCGGCGATCTCACCATCGGCCAGGTCAAATCCGCCATGCGCGCCGAGGACATCACCGTCCGCTAGGCTCGTGGGGTGAACGTGCGCGAATTAGTCAGCGGTCATTGGTTTTTCGTGAACCGGTCGACAGATCTCGTTGGCACATGGGTAACTCCCGGGGTACGTCCGACAATGGCTGTGCTCCCAACCGCCGGCCCGCGGCGCAACGCATGAGGCACTCACGACCGGCAGAAGGCGCGGGGAGGCGGATAGGCATTGCGTTGTCCCCCTTTGCACTCGACGCCACGGCCAATGCCGTGGACGCTGCCGTCGAGTACGGCCGCGAGGCCGCCGACGCCGGTGTGCGCTCGGTATGGCTCGGCCAGCTGTTCACCCACGACAGCATCTCGGTGGCGGGCATCGTCGGTCGAGAGGTGCCCGAACTCGAGGTGGGGACCTCCGTGGTGCCGATCGCCGGGCGGCATCCGCTGCTCGTTTCCAGCCAGGCGCAGACCGCGCAGGCCGCGACGCACGGCCGGTTCACCCTCGGTGTCGGTCTCGGCGCGGCGGAGATCGCCCAGGCTGCCTACGGCGGCACCTACGACCGTCCCATCGTGCGATTGCGCGAATTCCTGACCGCGCTGCGCAGCCTGTTCGATACCGGCTCGGCCGAGTTCCGCGGCGAAACCCTCACCGCCGCACCGCCGTTGCCCGCCGCGGTGGCGGGTGCGACGCCGTCGGCGCCGATCCTGGTCGCGGCCATGGGCCCGCAGGCGCTGCGCGTCACCGGCGAACTCGCCGACGGCACCCTGCCCTATCTGGTCGGCCCGAAGGCGCTGGCCGAGCACATCGTCGCGCCGATCACCGAGGCCGCCGCGGCGGCCGGTCGGCCGAGTCCGCGCATCGTCGCGGTCGTGCCCGCGCTCGTCACCGCGGATCCGGCGGCGGCCCGCGCGGCCGCCGAGGCGCAGATGGGCTTCTACAACGACATCCCCTCTTACCGCCGGGTGATCGAATTGTCCGGCGCCGCAAGCGCGGCCGACCTCGCGATCATCGGCGACGAGGAGCGGGTCGCGGCCGGGCTCGCCGCGTACTTCGAGGCGGGTGCCACCGAAATCGTCGTCGGCAACACCGATCTGGGCACCGACGCCGACCGCCTGCGCACCTGGAAGCTCCTCGGCGAACTCGCCCGCAAGGCCTGACCCGCCAGCCACACACCACATGGTTTCCCGCACATCACATCGCAGGCGATGCGGTGTGCGGGAAACCACCGGGTGTGCGAGAGGTCAGGCACCCGCCGCGCGCAGCAGCAGCGCACCGGCGATGATCGCGGCGAACGAGGCGAGCTTGGGCAGGGTGATCTTCTCCTTGTAGACCAGCGCGCCGAGGATCACCGTGCCGATCGAGCCGACTCCGGTCCAAATCGTGTAGCCGACACCGACATCCAGTGTCCGCAGGGCCAGGCTGAGCGTGAAGATGCCGCCCGCCGCGGCGAGCAGCGTGAAGACCGACGGCCAGAGCTTGGTGAAGCCCTTGGTCGCGTTGGTGCCGAGCGCGAAGGCGATCTCGAAGACGATGGCGATGCCGAGGTAGATCCAAGACATGACGAATACTCCTGTCGGGATTGGTTTTACGGATGTCAGGCGGCGACCGGTCGCGCCACGGCGGGCTGCTCGGTGCGCTTGGCGAGCGTGTCGGCCAGCTTGAGCCCGAGTACGCCGCCGATGATCAGTACGAAGGCGAGCACCTTCCAGACGTTCAGCGATTCGTGGAAGATCAGCGTCCCGAAGGTGACGGTGCCCACCGAGCCGATTCCGGTCCAAATCGTGTAGCCGACACCGACATCCAGCGTGCGCAGCGCCAGGCTGAGGAAGAAGATGCCGCCCGCCGCGGCGGCCGCGGTGAGCAACGACGGTCCGAGCACGGTGAACCCGTGCGTCGCGTTCGTCGCCAGTGCGAAGACCACTTCGAAGACCGCCGCGATCATCAGGTACATCCAGGCCATGAGAAGCTCCTCCAGATTCATTTGCATGTATATGCAACTATCTTGCGTGAGGAGAAGTATGCATGTACAAATAAGTTGTGTCAAATGTCGATCGTGACGAGCAGATGTGGAACCGGTTGTCCGGCTTGTACTCCCAGGTGGAGGCCAGGCTCGGCACGGCGGTGCAGCGCGGGCACGGGCTCGGGCTCTCGGAGTTCCGTGCGCTCGGCTATCTGGCCGAGGCGCCCGACGGCGAACTACGGATGCAGGATCTCGCCACCAAGGTCGGGCTGAACCAGAGCTCGGTGACCAGGCTGGTCGGGCGGCTCGACGCCGCGGGCCTCGCCTTCCGCGATCTGTGCCCGGATGATCGGCGCGGGGTCTACACCGTGATCACGGACAAGGGCAGGGCCAAACATCGCGAAGCGCGCGACACCTACCGCGCGACGCTGACCGCCGCACTGGATGAGGTGGACGGCACAGCGACCGCCCTGCGCCGGGCGCTGGGCTGAAAGGGGCTGTTATAACAATGCCTATGACACTCGACCCCGCCATCGCCAGCAGGCTCAAGCGCAACGAGGCGGGCCTGGTGGCCGCCGTCGCGCAGGAACGCGCCACCGGCGCGGTGCTGATGATGGCCTGGATGGACGACGAGGCGCTGGCCCGCACGCTGGAAACCCGTAAGGCGACCTACTATTCGCGCTCGCGCCAGGAGTACTGGGTGAAGGGGGAGACCTCGGGCCACACCCAGTACGTGCACGAGGTCCGCCTCGACTGCGACGGCGACACGCTGCTGCTCGTCGTCGATCAGGAGGGCGCGGCGTGTCACACCGGCGCGCACACCTGCTTCGATTCGGACGTGCTGCTGTCCGCCGTGTCCTGAGCCGGAATCCGCTGTCCCGCGCTAGGAATCGGGCCTGCGCGAGCCGTTGAGGGTATCGGAAACGCGGGTCGACAGTATCTCGGTGAGCTCGGCGAGCTGGGCCTTCTGGCCCGGCTCCAATTCGTCGAATACCAAGCGCCGCACCGCATCCAGATAACCCGGTGCGGCTTCGACCACCTTCAGATAGCCGTCGTCGGTGAGCACGGCCTGCACGCCGCGCCTGCCGGTGGTGGCATACCGCTGGGCCCACCCCATGCGCTCGAGCTTCGACACAACATGGGACAGACGCGATAGCGATGCATTTGCCTTGTGGGCCAAGTCACTCATCTGCAATCGATGCCCCGGCTCCTCCGACAGCAGCATGAGTACCCAGTATTCGAAATGGGTTACCCCGGATTCGCGCTGCAATTGGGTATCCAAAGCGCCTGGTAGACGTGTCATCAACGCAACTATCGCGCGCCAAGCTCGTTGTTCGACGGGGTCGAGCCATTTCGTCACTGTGTGCCTTCTCTCCAGCCAAGTGACGTGGTTTCGTTAGTTCGCCTAGCGATTATTGAAAAGCATGTTCACAGTCACCCGTAGCAACGAGTTTGCCACGGCTTCGCTCGACCGTCATGGAGTTGCAAATGGACGTGAGGTCACTCACACGTCTTTTTGGCGTGTCGCCTCCGTGTCCGCGGTGACCGGAGTGGGCGCAGGCGCCGGTGCGGACGGTGTGACCTGCTTGGCGGCCCTGCGCTTGCGCCAGCCGCGCCGGATGATCAGGAACGCGGCGAGCAGGAAGAGCACCGCCGCGGCGATCGCGCCTGCCAGCGTCGCCCCGCGGAACGCGGGCGCCTCGACGTTCATGATCTGACGTCCGGCTTCGGCCGCGTTGCCGGTGCCGCGCACCACGGCCAGCGTCATGAGATTGGGGACGGCCAGGATGATCGCGATCACCGCACAGGCCCCGGCGACGAACTTGCCCGCCCTTCGCCGCCACCAGAGCACCGCGAACAGCAGCAGGAACAGCGGGATGGCGGTGCACAGTCCGCCGTAGATCAGTCCCCAGGCGATGCCCTTGGCGAAGCTCTTGCCGACCAGATCGCCGACGCGCTGGGCCCACCAGCGCGGAATGAACGCGGCGAGGATGAAGTAGGTGACGATCAGGACGGCGAGGACGGCAAGCCCGCCGAGTATGCGCGTGCGCCAGACGGCTACCGCGGATTTCTGCCCGTCGCTCGAAGTCATGGCTTCAGGGTAAGGGGGCCGACCAGGCATAACGGGCTTATCGCCCCGGCGTTTTCCTACCCGGCGCGCTTGCGCAGGAAATTCAGCGCCTCGTCGGCGTGCACGTTGGCGCGCAGCTCACCGGTGATCACGCTCAGCACGGTGCGATCGGTATCGATGACGAACGTCTGCCGCTTGACCGGCGCCAGCTTACCGAGCAGCCCACGCTTCACGCCGAACTCCGCGGCGACCTTCCCGCCGGTATCGGAGAGCAGCGGATAGCCGAGCCCCTGCTTGGCGGCGAAACCGGCCTGGGTGTCGACACCGTCGGTACTGACGCCGACGCACGACGCGCCGAGCGCGGCGAATTCGGCGGACAGATCACGGAAGTGGCACGCCTCGGCGGTGCACACCGGGGTGTTGGCAGCGGGGTAGAAGAACAGGACCAGTGGTCCGTCCGCGAGCAGTGCGTCGAGCGAACGGAGGGTGCCGGACTGATCGGGAAGCTCGAACGCGGGGGCGAGCTGGCCTGTCTCCATGAACTGGACGGTACACCTGTTCGGCTCGGACGTCGGACCGGGACCCTGGCGTGGGCAACAGGTTTCGCGCGAATCGGGATCGAGCATTGTTGGTTCGCGGCCCGGCTCGCGTCCGGCCGGCCGAAGCGCATGCGCCGCAGGCGCGAGTCTCGGCCGGTCGGACGCGAGCCACACAGGGGCCGCGAACACGCCGCGCCGGAGGCGCGGCCGATAACTCAAGCGCCGATCAGCGCGGCGACTTCCGGGTTCTTGATCTGCATGACGTCGAGGATGCCGTGCGCGCGCAGCAGCGGCTTCAGTTCCCTGATGCGATCGCTGTGCGTGGCGTACTCGTCGGGAAAGTGGTGCTTGTCCAGGGCTTCCAGTGCCTTGACATAGGTGACGAACGAGGCCAGGGCACTTGTCGTCGTGGCGGGCTGTCCGCCGCCTACCTGGTTGAGTCCGACCATCCGTGCCGAATGGGGGGACATCGAGCCAGGGGCGGCGTGCCGAGGGCCCTCCGGCGCTACCGGTTGCGAGGGGTACATCAATTGCTCCTCTCGAAAGGGATACCGCATACGAGGTGGAACCGGAACTGCGTCGTGCCATGAATCGCGACTTGCAACGAACGGAGCGAGTCTAGTGACGCCCGCCACAGGCTAGTGCGTGGCATCGGAACCGAGCGGTCGTTTCGAACGCTTGTCCCGGGCCGACCGCAAGGCGGCGCCGAACACTCTGGGATGATGGGGCCATGCCCGGCGCGTCGACTCCCACCACAACGACCCGTGAACAGTTCCATCAGCTGGCCGCGGAGCACCGGGTGGTTCCGGTGACCCGAAAGGTGCTGGCGGACTCCGAAACTCCGCTCTCGGCCTACCGCAAGCTGGCGGACGGCCGGGCGGGAACCTTCCTGTTCGAGTCCGCCGAGAACGGACGCTCCTGGTCGCGCTGGTCGTTCATCGGCGCGGGCAGCCCGTCCGCGCTCACCGTGATCGACGGCCAGGCCGCCTGGCTCGGCAACATCCCGGTCGACGCGCCGTCGGGCGGCGATCCGCTGGTCGCCCTGCACGAGACGCTCGAATTGCTGAAGACCGAGCGGCTGCCCGGCCTGCCCCCGCTGACCGGCGGCATGGTCGGCTACCTCGGCTACGACGCGGTGCGCCGGATCGAGCGGCTGCCCACCCTCGCGACCGACGATCTGCGGCTGCCGGAGATGGTGCTGCTGCTCGCCACCGACCTGGCCGCGTTCGATCACCACGAGGGCGCGATCACGCTGATCGCCAACGCGGTCAACTGGAACGGCACCGCCGAGCGGGTCGACGAGGCATACGACGACGCGGTGGACCGCCTGGATCGGATGACCGCCGCGCTGGCCGCGCCCGCACCGTCCACCGTGTCGGTCTTCGAACAGCCCGAGCCGGACTTCCGGCGCAAGCGCACCTCCGAGGAATTCGGCGCGGGCGTGCGCCGCCTGGTCAAGGAGATCGAGGCGGGCGAGGCGTTCCAGGTCGTGCTGTCGCAACGGTTCGAAATGGATTACGACGGCAGCCCGCTCGATCTGTACCGCATGCTGCGCGCGTCGAATCCGAGCCCGTACATGTACCTGATCCACATCCCGGACGGCGACGGCGACACCGCGTTCTCCATCGTCGGCTCCAGCCCGGAATCCCTGGTGACCGTGAAAGACGGTGTGGCGACGACACATCCGATCGCGGGCACCCGGTGGCGCGGCGCCACCGAGGAGGACGATCTGCTGCTGGAGAAGGGGCTGCTCGCCGACGAGAAGGAGAACGCCGAGCACCTGATGCTCGTCGATCTCGGCCGCAACGATCTCGGGCGGGTCTGCCAGCCGGGCACCGTGCGGGTCACCGAGTACCGCCACATCGAGCGCTACAGCCACGTCATGCATCTGGTGTCGACGGTGTCGGGCAGGCTGGCCGCGGGCAAGATCGCGCTCGACGCGGTCAAGGCGTGCTTCCCGGCAGGCACGCTGTCCGGTGCGCCGAAGGTGCGCGCCATGCAGCTGATCGAGGAGCTCGAGCCGACCAGGCGCGGCGTCTACGGCGGCGTCGTCGGCTATCTCGACTTCGCGGGCGACGCCGATACCGCGATCGCCATCCGCACCGCGCTGCTCAAGAACGGCACCGCCTACGTCCAGGCGGGCGCGGGCGTGGTCGCCGACTCCGATCCGGAGTACGAGGACGTCGAATCGCGCAACAAGGCGATGGCGGTGCTCAAGGCGATCGCCGCCGCGAAGACCGTGCGCGCCTACGCCGCGGACGGTGAAGGGGTGCAGTGACCGAGCCGGTTCCCGCCAAGGGGAGATACCCGGTCGGCGCGATCGCACTGCTCGCGATCGCCGCCGCCCTGATGTGGGGCGCGTCGAGGATGACCTGGGTGACGGTGTCGTCCAGCGACGGCCTCGCCGAACCGCGCACCGACGCGCTGAACGGCGGCGTGTGGTTCGGTGCGCTCACCCCGCTCGCGCTGGTGCTGCTCGCGTCGATCGCGGCCGTGCTCGCCACCCGCGGCTGGCCGCGGCGGGTGATCGGCGTGCTGATCGCGCTGGTCGCCGCGGTGACCGCGGTGCCGGGTTTCGCCCTGCTCATCGGCAAGGGCGCGACGCCGGAACGGGCCGGTGCGCTGGCCGAGCTACCCGGGCGGGCCACGGTGACCGAGGTGGTCACCGCACCCTTCCCGGCCGCGCTCACCCTGATCGCGGCGCTCGCGGCCTTCGCCGCGGGTGTGCTGCTCGCCAGGATGCCCGAGCAGACCGCTCGGCTGTCCGGCAAATACGACAATCCCGTGTTCCGCAAGGCCGCCGCGACCGAGCAGGTCACCAAGCAGCGGGCGGGCACGGGCCAGGAACCGGTGTCCGGCAAACTCTCCGAGCGCGTGCTCTGGGATGCCATCGACGCGGGCACCGATCCGACCGAGGACGGTGGTTCCGCTGAGCAATCCGAAACACAGCCCCGCCGTTAACGCGGCATCTACGTCCATTTATTCTTTGTCAGCATCGGTGAGACAGCGCCTGGGGGGATTCTCAGGCAGCAAGTCCGTCTCCCCAGAAAGGATTCGAGCCAGATGACGGTACTCGACTCGATTCTCGACGGGGTCCGCGCGGACGTGGCCGCGCGGGAAGCCCTCTTGGATTTCCAGGCCATCAAGGCCGCCGCGGCCGCGGCGCCCGCACCACTGGACGCCCGTGCGGCACTGCTCGAAGACGGCATCGGCGTCATCGCCGAGGTCAAGCGTGCCAGCCCCTCCAAGGGCCAGCTCGCCTCCATCCCGGACCCGGCCAGCCTGGCCAAGGCCTACGAGGACGGCGGCGCCAGGATCATCAGCGTGCTCACCGAGGGCCGCCGCTTCGGCGGCTCCCTCGACGATCTGGACGCGGTCCGCGCCACCGTGCACATCCCGATCCTGCGCAAGGATTTCGTGGTCGGTCCCTACCAGATCCACGAGGCGCGCGCGCACGGCGCCGACGTGATCCTGCTGATCGTCGCGGCGCTGGAGCAGGACGTGCTCTCCTCGCTCATCGACCGCACCGAATCGCTCGGCATGACCGCGCTGGTCGAGGTGCACACCGAGGAGGAGGCGAACCGCGCACTGGAGGCGGGCGCCTCGGTGATCGGCGTGAACGCACGCAACCTCAAGACGCTCGAGGTGGACCGCGACGTCTTCGCGCGGATCGCGCCCGGCCTGCCCACCGAGGTCATCCGGATCGCCGAGTCCGGTGTCAACGGCACCGCCGACCTGCTGGCGTACGCCGGTGCGGGCGCGGATGCGGTGCTGGTCGGCGAGAGCCTGGTGACCAGCGGCGACCCACGTGCCGCCGTCTCCGAACTGGTGACCGCGGGCACCCACCCGTCCTGCCCGAAGCCCGCGCGGCGGGGCCGGTGACCGGCGACGTGACCGCACTACCCAAGGCGAGCGCCGGAGTTCACCACCGCAGCGCGCACGAGCCCGATCTCGGCGGACACTGGGGTGTCTACGGCGGCAGGCATGTGCCCGAGGCGCTGATGGCGGTGATCGAGGAGGTCACCGCCGAATACGAGAAGTGCAGGCTCGATCCGGCCTTCCTCGATGAACTCGACCGCCTGCAGCGCGATTACACCGGGCGCCCGTCGCCGATGTTCGAGTGCAAGCGCCTCGCCGCGTTCGCGGGCGGCGCGCGCCTCGTGCTCAAGCGTGAGGACCTGAACCACACCGGTTCGCACAAGATCAACAACGTGCTCGGCCAGGCGCTGCTCGCCAAGCGGATGGGCAAGACCAGGGTTATCGCCGAGACCGGCGCGGGCCAGCACGGCGTGGCCACCGCCACCGCGTGCGCGCTGCTCGGGCTCGAGTGCGTCATCTACATGGGCGCGGTCGACACCGCGCGCCAAGCGCTGAACGTGGCGCGCATGCGGCTGCTCGGGGCCGAGGTGGTCTCGGTGACCACCGGCTCGCAGACGCTCAAGGACGCGATCAACGAGGCGCTGCGCGACTGGGTGAGCAATGCCGACGCCACCTACTACTGCTTCGGCACCGCCGCGGGCCCGCACCCGTTCCCGATGATGGTGCGCGATTTCCAGCGCGTCGTCGGCATGGAGGCACGCGCGCAGATCCAGGCCATGGTCGGCAGGCTGCCCGACGCGGTCACCGCGTGCGTCGGCGGCGGCTCCAACGCCATCGGCATCTTCCACGCCTTCATCGACGATCCCGCCGTGCGCCTGGTCGGCTACGAGGCGGCCGGCGACGGCGTCGAAACCGGCAGGCACGCCGCCACTTTCACCGGCGGCACGCCGGGCGCCTTCCAGGGCGCCTACTCGTACCTGCTGCAGGACGAGGACGGCCAGACCATCGAATCCCATTCCATCTCCGCCGGTTTGGACTATCCGGGCGTCGGCCCGGAGCACGCCTATCTCAAGGACATCGGCCGGGCCGAATACCAGCCCATCACCGATGCCGAGGCGATGGACGCGCTGCTGCTGCTCAGCCGCACCGAGGGCATCATCCCGGCGATCGAATCCGCGCACGCGGTGGCCGGTGCGCTGAAGCTCGGCCAGGAACTGGGCAAGGACGCGGTGATCGTGGTCAATCTGTCCGGCCGCGGCGACAAGGACATGGATACGGCGGCGCGCTGGTTCGGGCTGTTCGACGAACACGCGAACGGAGACACCCAGTGAGTCAGCAGTCCCGCCTCGCCAACACCTTCGCGGCCTGCCGTGCCGAGAACCGGGCCGCGCTGATCGGCTACCTGCCCGCGGGCTACCCGGATCTGGCCGGTTCCATCGAGGTGTGCCGCACCATGGTCGAATCCGGTTGCGACATCATCGAAGTCGGCGTCGCCTACTCCGACCCGGTGATGGACGGCCCGACCATCCAGGCCGCCGCCGAGCAGGCGCTGCGCGGCGGTGTGCGGGTGAAGGACGTGTTCTCCGTCGTCGAGGCGATCACCGCGGCGGGCGGCAAGGCCGTGGTGATGAGCTACTGGAATCCGGTGCTGCAGTACGGCGTCGACCGTTTCGCGCGCGACCTGGCCGCCGCGGGCGGCTCGGGCATCATCACGCCGAACCTGATCCCGGAGGAGGCCGACGACTGGTTCGTCGCCTCGGCCGCGCACGATCTGGACCGCATCTTCCTGGTCGCGCCGTCGTCCACCGAGGAGCGCCTGGTGAAGACGCTGGAGGCGAGCCGCGGGTTCGTCTACGCCGCCTCGACCATGGGTGTCACCGGTGCGCGCGACGCGGTGTCGTCCGCGGCGCCCGCGCTGTGCGCGCGGATCAGGGCGCACTCCGATATCCCGATCGGCGTCGGCCTCGGCGTGCGATCGGGTGCGCAGGCGGCCGAGATCGCCGGGTACGCCGACGGTGTCATCGTGGGGTCGGCGCTGGTCACCGCCGCGGGCGAAAGCCTGGACGCGGTGCGCGCGCTGACCGAGGAACTCGCCGAGGGCGTGCGCTCCGCGACCGTCGCGTCGTAATCGACGGCCGCTCCGCTACGGTGGGCCCGTGACCTTACAAGTCCTGGCCTATATTCCGAGCCCTTCGCAGGGTGTGTGGCACCTCGGCCCGCTCCCGCTGCGCGCCTACGCACTGTGCATCATCCTCGGCATCGTCGTCGCCATCTGGTGGGGCGAGCGGCGCTGGCGCGAGCGCGGCGGGCAGCCGGGCGCGATCCTCGATGTCGCGATGTTCGCGGTGCCGTTCGGCCTGATCGGCGGGCGGCTCTACCACGTGGCCACGGACTATCAGAAGTACTTCGGCGCCAACGGCCATCCGTTCGACATCATCAAGATCTATCAAGGCGGCCTCGGCATCTGGGGTGCGGTGCTGCTCGGCGGCGTCGGCGCCTGGATCGGCTGCCGGGTGTACAAGATCCCGCTGCCCGCGCTCGGTGACGCACTCGCGCCGCCGATCCTGTTGGCGCAGGCCATCGGTCGCCTCGGCAACTATTTCAACCAGGAGCTGTACGGCCGCGAGACCGATGTGCCGTGGGGCCTGGAGATCTACCGCCGCTTCGACGAGAGCGGCAAGCTCGACATGCTCAACGGTACGTCCACCGGTGTGGTCGACAAGGTCGTGCACCCGACGTTCCTGTACGAGCTGATCTGGAACGTGCTGATCGTGGTGCTGCTCGTGCAGATCGACAAGCGCTTCCGCATCGGCCACGGCCGCCTGTTCGCGCTCTACGTCGCCGGGTACTGCTTCGGCCGCTTCTTCGTCGAGCTGATGCGCGACGACGAGGCCACCAAGATCATCGGCATCCGCGTCAACTCGTTCACCTCGGCGATCGTATTCCTCGCGGCCATCGCCTATTTCGTCTTCGCGACCAAGGGCCGCGAGACCGCCGAACAGCTGCAGCCCGGCGCGCCGCGCCCGTGGCCGTGGGAGTTCGCCAAGCTGCGCGCGCTCGGTGCGGCCGGCGAACAGTCCGCTGAGCGGACCGTCGCGGAGGCGAGCGGCGACGCGTCCGAGAAGGAGGTGTCGCTGGAGAAGACCGACGAGTCCGATTCCGCGGCAACCGAATCCACCGGCAACACCGCGGGCACTTCCGGCGATAACGAAGTGGAATCCGCCGAAAACGCGATGGCGGAGGACAAATCGGCAGCTGAGACGGTCAGCGCAACCGAGCCGGACGCAGTACAGTCAGGCGCAGCCGCCGAGCCGGACACGGCTGTGCGGTCGGTAAAGGGCGCAACCCCCGAAAGGGACAACTGATTTCGTAAGAACATCGGTAACTCCTCGGGTACGCCCGACACTCGGCCACGCAGCCAACCGCCGGTCCGCGACGACACTGTCGCGGCGTCGACGTCCGGCATAAGTCGCGGAGAGGCGGGGGAGCACCCGCATTGATGAGGAGGACATTGATGACTGATCCGTACCAGCAGAACCCGGGGCAGGGCCCGCAATACGGCCCGCCCGGAACCGGTCCGGACCTGAACAAGCCCGACACCGGTGGCCAGTACGGACAACCGCAGTACGGACAACCGCAGCCGCAATACGGGCAGCCGCAGTACGGTCAGCCCGATCCGTACGGTCAGCAGCCCGCACCGTACCCGGGGCAGGGCGGCATCGATCCGGAGGCGCCGTGGGGCCGCAACCAGTTCGGTGAGCCGTTCTCGGAGAAGTCGAAGATGACGGCGGGTCTGCTGCAGATCCTGATCGGTGGCTTCGGCATCGGCCGTTTCTACCTGGGCCACACCGGAATCGGCGTCGCCCAGCTGCTCACCTGTGGTGGCTGCGGCGTGTGGGCGCTCATCGACGGCATCATGATGCTGATGGGCAACGTGCGCGATGCGGAAGGCCGTCCGCTGCGCGACTGATCGCGCCGCTCGGGGGCGACGTCGCAGGGGTTGAATCCGGCGGGCATCGCGATCTTCGGATCGCGGTGCCCGCTGCGCTGTCTCCGGGCGGGCGCTGACGCGTCCGGTCTGGTGTTCCGGACAAAACGGGAGTGTTCAAGAGTTCGGCGCACCATGATCGAGATACTGTTTGTCGAACCGATCCAGGCGTACTTTGGATCGGATCTGTGTGCCGTGTGTGGACACCCCACGCACCGAAGAGAGGGTTTCCGTGCGTCGCAAGCTGTTCGCCGCCGCCATGCTCGCCATCGTCGCCGCCACCGGGCTGTCCGCCTGCGGCAGCAGCGAGGATCCGAGCGTGCTCAAGGTCGGCACCGAAGGCACCTACGCGCCGTTCAGCTTCCAGGGTTCCGACGGCAAGCTCACCGGCTACGACATCGAGGTGGTCCAGGCGGTCGCGGGCAAGCTCGGCAAGAAGGTCGAGTTCGTGCCGACCCCGTGGGACGCGATCTTCGCCGGTCTCGAGTCCAAGCGCTTCGATCTGGTGGCCAACCAGGTGACGGTGAACGCCGACCGGCAGAACAAGTACGCGCTGTCGCAGCCGTACACCACCTCCGAGGGCGTGATCGTCACCAAGTCCGATACCAACGGCATCACCACGCTGGCCGACCTGAAGGACAAGACCTGCGCGCAGTCGGCCACCAGCAACTGGGGCAAGGTCGCCGCGGGCGCCGGTGCGAAGGTCGAGGCGGTGGAGGGCTTCGTGCAGGCCATCCAGCTGCTGAAGAACGGCCGCGTCGACGCCACCCTCAACGACACGCTCGCCGTCGCCGAGTACACCAAGAAGACCGGCGACACCGGCGTCAAGGTCGCGGGCAAGACCGGCGAGACCAGCAAGCAGGCCTTCGCCGCGCGCAAGGGTGACGCGCTGATCACCGACGTGGACAAGGCGCTGGAGCAGCTGCGCGCCGACGGCACGCTGGCCAAGATCTCGGACAAGTACTTCGGCACCGACGTGAGCAAGTAGCCGGCAGCCGATATATGGATGCCGCTACGCGGGAGCTGATCTGGCACAACCTGTGGCCGATGCTGCAGGCCACGGTGAACAAGACCCTCCCGCTCACCGCGATCAGCTTCGTCCTCGGCCTGGCCATCGCCCTGTTCGTGGCGCTGGCCAGGATGTCGCCGGTGCGGCCGCTCTCGGCGGCCGCCCGGTTCTACATCTCGATTATCCGTGGCACGCCGCTGCTGGTGCAGCTGTTCATCGTGTTCTACGCGCTGCCCCAGTTCGGCGTGGTCATCGACCCCTTCCCATCGGCGGTGATCGCGTTCAGCCTCAACGTCGGCGGCTATGCCGCCGAGGTGGTGCGCGCGTCGATATTGAGCGTCGCGCACGGGCAGTGGGAGGCGGCCAAGGCGCTCGGCATGACCTATTCGCAGGAGCTGCGGCTGGTCATCCTGCCGCAGGCCGCGCGGATCGCCGTGCCGCCGCTGTCCAATACGCTCATCTCGCTGGTCAAGGACACCTCGCTGGCCTCGACCATTCTGGTGACCGAGCTGTTGCGGGTCGCCCAGATCGCGGCGGCGCCGACCTTCGATTTCTTCGCCCTGTACGGCGTAGCGGCGATCTACTACTGGGTGATCTGCCTGATCCTCGGCTTCGGTCAGACCCGGCTGGAAACCCGGCTGGCCAGGCACGTTGCCAAGCAGCGGACCTGACCGCCGGTTCGGACGCCTGTCCAGAGACGACTAGAATCACGGGATGCCCATCCGGCCACCGACCCATCGTGCGGCGGGCCAGGCCCGTCGCACGGCCCTGCTCGAAGCCGCGGTCGAGGTCATCGCGGTAGGTGGGGTGACAGCGGCGACCCATCGCGCCATCGCGACGAAGGCGCAGGTCCCGCTGTCGACGACGAGCTACTTCTTCGCCTCGATCGACGAACTCGTCGCCGAGGCGATGGACATGATGGTCACCCAGTTGCTCGCGCGGATCGATACCGTCGCCGCCGAGATCGCCGACCAGTCGCTCGGCACCGACGAGATGGTCGAGCGGTACGTCGATCTGCTCCTCGACGTGCCGCAGTCGTTCCTCGCCGCGGTGTTCACGATCTACGCGCAGTGCCCGTACCGTCCGCAGATCCAGGAGCTCGCCCATCGCATGATGGCGGCCTTCGAAGCGGCGGCGGAGAAGGTCCTGCGTATCGCGGGCGCCAAGGATCCGGGTGAGGGCGCGCGCGCCGTCGTCGCCCTCGTCGACGGCTTCGCCTTGCAGCGCTTCGCCTGGCCACGCGGCGACGACGACCGTGCGCCACTCGCCTGTGGCCTGCGCGCCCTCTTTCACGCCTACATTTCGTAATCGCTGTTCAGCCGAGTCGGTTCGCGATGACCTTGCCCGGGTTGAGCAGGTTGTGCGGATCGAGCGCCCGCTTGACGCTGTAGTGCATATCGAGCACGACGGGGTCGAGCTCCTTGGTGAGCCCGGACATCTTGAGCAGGCCGACGCCGTGCTCGCCGGTGACCGTGCCGCCGAGGGCGATCGCCGCATCGATGATGTCGTCGAAGGCCGACTGGGCCCGCGCCTTGGCGGCCGCGTCGTCGTTCGGCGCGATCAGCAGCGGATGCAGGTTGCCGTCGCCGGCGTGCGCGATATTGGCGATGGTCGTATCGCGTTGCGCGGCAATGCCTTCGATGCGCGCGAGCATCTCGGCGACCGCGCCGATGGGGACGCAGATGTCCTCGGTCAGCACCGGGCCGAGCCGCTCCATCGCGGGATAGACCAGCCGCCGCGCCTCGAACAGCGCATCGGCCTCGGCCTGGTCGGTGGAGGTCGCGCTCCAGGTCGCGCCCGCCTTGTCGAAACACTCGCGCAGGTCGAGGGCGGCGCGGTCGCCGAGCTCGCCCGGTTCGTCGATGCGGCCGAGCAGCAGCACATTCGCGTCGACCGACAGGCCCATGTTCTTCCACGCGTCGACGACCAGCAGCGATTGCCGGTCGACCAGTTCCAGCGCCGAGGGCGTGACACCCGCCGAGGCGACGGCCTCGACCGCCTGTCCCGCGCTCACGATGGAATCGAAGTAGCCGACCACGGTCCGCTCGGCCGCGCGGCTCGGCCGCAGGCGCACAGTGACTTCCGTGATCACCCCGAGGGTGCCCTCGGAGCCGACCATCAGCCCGGCGAGGTCGTAACCGGCGACGCCCTTGGCCGTGCGCCTGCCGAGCCGGACCAGTTCGCCGGTGCCGGTGACCGCCTGCAGCCCGAGCACGTAATCCTTGGTCACCCCGTATTTGACGCAGCAGATGCCGCCCGCGTTGGTCGCGACATTGCCGCCGATGGTCGACCACGGCGAACTCGCCGGATCCGGCGGGTACCACAGTCCGGACTCCGCCGCCACGCGCCGTAAATCGTCATTGACGACACCGGGTTCGACCACCGCGAGCTTCTCCAGCGGGTCGATCTCCTTGATGGCGTTCATCTGATCGAACGCGATGATCAGGCAGTCGCGAATCGAATTGGCGCCGCCGGACAGTCCGGTACCCGCACCGCGCGGCACGATCGGCACGCGGTGGCGCAGGCATACGCGCACCGCGTCGCGCACCTCTTCCGCGGTGCGCGGCCGCAGCACCGCGAGCGGCGGTGCGTACCCGGCCCACTCCGCTTCGTCGTGCAGATAACGCGCGAGCATGTCGGCATCGGTGATCACTCGATCGGCGGGAACCGCCGACCGCAACTCTTCGAGAAACATCAAACCCCAACCGGTTCAGCGGAGTGCCGCGACTACGTGTCCGAACCAACGTATCCCGCGCTTCTGAAACCTCAGGAGCATCCAGCGGGCAATCTACCGGCCAGTAACTTTTACGGTGTCCGTTCGACCGCATCGTCGCTGGCCAGGCATGTTGCGCGCGGTGCAAGCGTTCGTATGTTTCACCAACTCGCCGTTCATTTTTTTCACCAAGCTTTCACCTGGGGCACAGCAGGCCGCGGGTACCGGGCGGGACTAGGCTCTACCCGTGATGCGACGGACGAAGATTGTGTGCACGCTCGGCCCGGCCACGGCGACCGAGGAACGAATCCGCGAACTCGTCGAGAGTGGAATGGACGTGGCTCGGCTGAACTTCAGCCACGGCGAACATGCCGACCACGCCGAGAACTACAAGAAGGTACGCGCGGCCTCGGACCACCTCGGCAGAGCGGTCGGCATCCTTGCCGACCTGCAGGGACCGAAGATCCGGCTGGGCCGATTCAAAGAGGGCAAGACCGTCTGGGCGGCGGGCGAAGAGGTGCGCATCACCGTCGACGATGTCGAGGGCACCCACGACCGCGTGTCCACTACGTACAAGGAACTGGCCAAGGACGCCAAGCCGGGCGACCGCCTGCTCGTCGACGACGGCAAGATCGGCCTCACCGTTATCCAGGTCGAAGGCAACGACGTGGTCTGCCGGGTGACCGAGGGCGGTCCGGTCTCCAACAACAAGGGCGTGTCGCTGCCCGGCATGGACGTGTCGGTGCCCGCGCTGTCCGAAAAGGATATCGAGGACCTGGAATTCGCGCTGAAGCTCGGCGTGGACTTCATCGCGCTGTCCTTCGTGCGCTCGCCCTCGGATGTCGAGCTGGTGCACGACGTGATGGATCGCGTCGGCCGCCGGGTGCCGGTGATCGGCAAGCTGGAGAAGCCGGAGGCCATCGATAACCTCGAGGCCATCGTGCTCGCCTTCGACGCGGTGATGGTCGCGCGTGGCGACCTCGGCGTCGAGCTGCCGCTGGAGCAGGTGCCGCTGGTGCAGAAGCGCGCCATTCAGATGGCGCGCGAGAACGCCAAGCCGGTGATCGTGGCGACCCAGATGCTGGAGTCGATGATCGAGAACTCGCGCCCGACCCGCGCCGAGGCCTCCGACGTGGCCAATGCCGTGCTCGACGGCGCCGACGCGGTGATGCTGTCCGGTGAGACCTCGGTCGGCGCGTACCCGATCGAGACGGTGCGCACCATGGCGCGCATCGTGCACGCGGTCGAGACCGAATCGACCAGGGTGCCACCGCTGACCCACGTGCCGCGCACCAAGCGCGGTGTCATCTCTTACGCCGCGCGCGATATCGGCGAGCGGCTCAACGCGAAGGCGCTCGTCGCGTTCACCCAGTCCGGTGACACCGTGCGCCGCCTGGCCCGGCTGCACACCCCGCTGCCGCTGCTCGCGTTCACCCCCCTGCCGGAGGTGCGTAGCCAGCTGTCGCTGACATGGGGAACTGAAACGTTTATTGTTCCCACAGTGGACAGCACGGATGCGATGATCCACCAGGTCGATGTCGCCCTGCTCTCGATGGAGCGGTACCAGAAGGGTGACCTCGTGGTGATCGTTGCGGGTTCCCCGCCCGGCACCGTAGGCTCCACCAACCTGATCCACGTGCACCGTATTGGCGAGGAGGACCACTAGATTGAGTGCTTCCCTAGGTGGTGCGGTCGGTCTCGGTGAGGCTGCCGGTAATTCGGATCTCGGTGTGCTGCTCGGCCTGCTCGATATGGAGCAGGTCGACGAGGACGTCTTCCTGGGGCAACACCCGGCGAAGGTGTGGAGCCGCACGTTCGGTGGTCAGCTGGTCGCGCAGGCGATCATGGCGGCGGGCCGCACGGTCGGCGACCGCCCCGTGCACGCGATCAACGCGCATTTCGTGCGCGGCGGCGACGTGAAGCAGCCCATCGAGTACCGGGTCGACCGCCACCGCGACGGGCGCTCGCTGGCCAATCGCACGGTCACCGCGACGCAGGACGGGCATGAGCTGTTCGTCATGCTCGCCGCGTTCCAGGATTGGGGTAAGGGGCTCGAGCACGCCTCCGAGCCGCCGGACGTGCCTGCCCCCGAGACGCTGCCGCGGGTAGAGGAGAGCTTCGAAGGCTTGGAGGACAAGCTGGAGATGTTCATCAACGCGCCGCACCCGATCGATATGCGCTACACGAACGACCCGGCCTGGATCATGAAGGGCACCGGCGAGCGGCTCAATCACAACCGGGTGTGGATGAAGGCGGACGGCCGCCTGCCCGACGATCCGCTGGTCCACGTTGCGACGCTGGGCTATTCGTCCGACACCACGGTGCTCGACTCGATCATCACCACGCACGGGCTCTCGTGGGGCCTCGACCGGATCATCGCCGCGACGGTGAACCACTCGATCTGGTTCCACCGGCCGTTCCGTTTCGACGAGTGGGCGCTCTACGCCACCGAATCCCCGGTCGCCGCGGGCTCCAGGGGACTGGCGACAGGCCGATTCTTCTCCAGGACAGGCGAATTACTCGCCACGACGGTGCAGGAAGGCGTTATCCGCCACTTCCCTGCCAGGGGATAGATACTCACGGTCGGGGCAACCGATGTCGTGAGCACATGGGTAACTCGCCGGGGACCGGCTGACTCAACTGTTACGTTACCGCCGGTCGCCGACGCCACTTTCGGGGCGCCCAGGCCTGGCCTGAATACGCGGCGAGGCGGGCAGCTCGCGATTCGTGTCGAATGCCGACGTCTCGCGGTGGGTGGCCCGGATGGTCCACGGGATGGTGGCGCTGGGCGGTGCGGGCGTGAGCGCCGAGATAGCCAGCGCCAGTTTCTGTTCCAGCGCCGCCACGTTCGCCTCGGTGAGGCGGCTGGCGGCGCCGACCAGGCTGATCGCGATCTCGTAGGTGCGGCAGGCGCCCGGCTCGCCGCCGGGATGATCGGCGTACCACTGGGTTTCGAGCGTGCGATGCGTCGCGTCGTCGGGTTCGACCGGGAGGGTGAAGCGCCACGCGAAGATATCGCGGTTGCGCAGGTGGGAGTCGACCACCGACCGTACCGTTTCCACGGCGTCGTCGAGGGTCTCCGGTGTCACATAAACATGGAGGGAAACATCCGAAATGCGTTTCGGCATGTCTGATTCCTGTCCTGTGTACGGCGGAAGTTTGTCCGCCGGGGAGTGTAATCCCTTTTCACCGGAATGCGTCAATCACCCTATGCGAAACACGCGTCGGGGCTAACGCAAACCACCGCGCTGGGCGGCCAGGAATGCCGATAAGGGCGCGGGCGCCGCGCCGGGTTGGATCACCAGACCGGCGCGTTCGTCGTCGTCGGGGCGGATTTGATCGTGCGGCGCGAGCGCGAGCAGCAGCGGCACCAGTGCCTCGGCGATCCGATCGCCGACCTCGCAGTAGGCCTGCTCGGACAGGCCGACCGGATCGGCGATGCTCTCCCGCCCGACCATCGACAGATCGTTGCGCGCCCTGTGCAATTCGGCGATGGTGCGCGCGCCGGTCACCTTGGCGATCCGGTATGCCTCAAGCAGGGTGAAGGTGCGCGGTCCGGCACCGAAGGCCAGGTCGATGGCCTGATCGCGGATCTGCTGAGTCATCGCGAGCACCAGATCGGCGCGGTCGATCAGTTCCGGCTTCAGCTTGCGCGCCTTGAAGTTCGACGGGTCGGCGCCGAGTCCGGTGACGGCCTGGGCGGCCAGTGGTTCGATCGGAAAACCAACGAGGGCACGGGTTCCCGCGCTCTCCGCGGTGAGGCCGGTCAACTCGTGTTCGACGGCAATCGCGCGAGTGAGTCGCTCGGCGATCGCCGAGCGGCACACATTGCCGTTGCAGACGAACAGGACATGCATAGAGATACGGTAAATCGCCGGATACCCAACCCAAAGTTGGAATCCCGCGAATCGCGAGGTACCGACGACATATTCATCTGAGCGTCGATTCCCGTACACGAACAGACGTCGCCGGATCGACGCTACGAAGCTACCCGAGTGATTGCACAATGAAACATCGCATACCGAACTGTGTCCGCTATCACTCGGATTCGGCTGGGTAATAAGCGGTTTCGGAAACCACCGGCGCGACCTTCGGCGGCGCGTCCTGTATCCGCCCCCGGGTGGAGAACATCCGCCCGCGCGCCGGGACCACCGGCGCGAACCGAGTGAGCCCGATGTCCGGCGCCATATCGTCGTAGACCGCGTCGATGCCACCGCGCAGGAAGTAGGCCTCGTGCCAGAACCCGGTGCCCCCGGAGTCCTTCAGGAACTGCTGCCACCAATCCCGGTGCGGCGCAGACCGGGTCCACCGCTCGAGGCTGTCCAGATCCCGCCAATACTGCCGCGCCCCCCAGTGCGGCGGAAACAGCGACCAGATCACGTCCTCGTGCGACAGCAACCCCTCCGGCCCTTCCCGATGCGAGCTGTAGAGCTTCGGCCCCACCCCCAGTAGCCGCAGCATCCCCCGCACCCGATGCACCCGCATCCCGAGATAGACAACCACCAGATCCGGATACCCACCCAGATCAACCGTCGCCCTGTTCACCCGCATACCGGCACACCTCCGCTCTCGGGTGTTGCAGCCACCCTACGCTGAACTACGCCCCACTCGACCCAACGGTTCGATCGCCGGACCAGCCATACGCCCGCCCCACCGACGCCCCCCCGCACCGGCCTCCTTGATCCACCCGGACGCCCACATCGCCTGGGCCATCGGCCAATCCGCCGACACCGCCGCGCCGCCACTGCCGGATCCGCTCGCCGCCCTCGACCTGAAGAACCAACGGTCCCCGCGAGCGCAGTCGAATGGCCCTCCCACACGGCGTGTCATACGGCCATTCGACTGCGCTCGGCGATAACCGGATCCGCTGACCGGGCCGCGACCCGGCAAGCGGGCTGCGAACCGGCGGGCTGCGAACCGGCGAGCAAACCGCGAGCCAGCGACCGAGCAGCACATGCCTGGCGAGCGAGCCACGAACCGACGGGCAATCCCGCGACGAGGGTCCCCTGCGGAGGAAGGAACAACCAGGAGAAGGAATACGCCCGCCCCCAAAGCGACTGCGACGCGGGGGGTTCGGAGGGCGAAGCCCCGCCGAGCGGGGTTTGGGGGCTGCGCCCCCAATGTGATTACCAACTGGAGCCCCCGGCGAAGCGCGAAGCGCGAGCAGGGGGCTCCAGCGGAAGTTGGTGCCGATTGTGGGACTCGAACCCACACGTCCTTTCGGACAACGGTTTTTGAGACCGTCGCGTCTGCCAGTTCCGCCAAATCGGCGCACCGGGTGAGAACTATAGCGGGTGGGGGTGGCTAGAGGCGAATGGGTTGTCCACCGACGCCAGCGCGACGCGGTTTGCGCAGGGTATATACGTTCTATGCCGAAGTGAAAGGTACTCTTTACATCACTCGGCAGGGCGTGGAAGGTCGATGGCGGTCAAGCACGGCCACGGCCACCCTTCGGCGTGTCGGGACAGGCATCTGAACCAGAGGGGTCTACCTATGAGCAACACAGCAGGGGGCGCCGGCACGAAGCGGGACGCCGGGGCGAAGCGGGTCGTCGTCGCCGAGGACGAGGCGCTCATCCGTATGGACCTGGTCGAGATGCTGACCGAAGAGGGCTACTTGGTGGTCGGTGAGGCCGGTGACGGCCAGCAGGCGGTGGATCTGGCGGTCGAGCACCGGCCGGATCTGGTGATCATGGATGTGAAGATGCCGCGCCGTGACGGTATCGATGCCGCGGCCGAGATCGCGTCGAAACGTGTTGCGCCGGTGGTGATCCTGACCGCGTTCAGTCAGCGCGACCTGGTCGAGCGTGCCCGTGACGCCGGCGCGATGGCGTATCTGGTGAAGCCGTTCACCAAGTCGGATCTGGTGCCGGCCATCGAGTTGGCGGCGAGCCGGTTCCATGAGATCACCGCGCTGGAGAGCGAGGTGGCCAATCTTTCGGATCGGCTGGAGACGCGCAAGCTGGTGGAGCGGGCCAAGGGTGTGCTGATGCAGACGCAGGGTCTTTCCGAGCCGCAGGCGTTCAAGTGGATTCAGCGAACGGCGATGGACCGCAGGACGACGATGAAGGCCGTCGCCGAAGTCGTGCTGGAGAATCTGACTCCTCAGTGAACCTGACCCGTCAGTGACATCCGGCGGCGTCGTGGCTGGAAATTTTACGTACGGGAAACGCGTTCGTGAAGAACTATTCGAAACGATGTCATCTCCATGACCCGAATGTGATGCGGATCTAACGCGCCAAGGCTATGTTCTGACCGGGCTGACGTGGTCGGTCCCCTCTCGGCGACCCCGGGGGGAGCTTTGGACGTAGAGGTGAAACGTGCTTAGTTCGACATGGCGCGGTCGTACAACGCGGGGCGTTTTGGCCATCGGCGCCGCCGCCGCGCTGGTGCTGACGGGTTGTAGCGACAAATCGACTGGTGACAAGGGGGGAGCGAGCTCCACCGGCACCGGCTCGACCAACTCTTCTGGACTGACCATCACGCCGGTCGCCCAGGTGGACACCAGCGGCAAGGAAGTCGCGAAGTCCGATCCGGCCAAGGCTGCCGACCCGGCCGGTGACGGCAAGGCGACCTGTGCGCCGGACACCACCGTGGCGTTCGCCGGTGCGCTCACCGGACCGAACGCTCAGCTCGGCATCAACATTCAGCTAGGCGCGAAGCTGGCGCTGGATCAGCACAACAAGGCCAACCCCGGCTGCCAGATCACGCTGAAGTCCTTCGACACCGAGGGCGATCCGCAGAAGGCCACCTCGGTGATCCCGCAGGTCGTCAGCGACTCGAAGGTGATCGGCCTGATCGGCCCCGCCTTCTCCGGTGAGACCAAGGCGACCGGCAAGGTGCTCAGCGACGCGGGCCTGGTCTCGGTGACCGCTTCGGCGACCAACGCGACGCTGACCCAGAACGGCTGGACCTCGTTCTTCCGCGGCCTGGCCAACGATGACGTCCAGGGCCCCTCGGTGGCCAAGTACCTGGTCAACTCGGCCGGCTACAAGAAGGTCTGCGTGGTCGAGGACAACAGCGACTACGGCACGGGTCTGGCCAAGAGCATCAAGGAGGGCCTCGGCTCTGCCGCCGACGCCAGCTGCGCGGCCAGCATCAAGGCTGGTGACAAGGACTTCTCGGCCACCGTCACGAAGATCAAGTCCGCGAACGCGGACGCGGTCTTCTACGCCGGCTACTACGCCGAGGGCGCCCCGCTGGCGTCGCAGCTGAAGTCCGGTGGCGTCAAGTCGGTCTTCGTCGGTCCCGACGGCGTGAACGACCCGCAGTTCATCAAGCAGGCCGGTAGTGCGGCCAAGGGCGCGACGCTGACCTGCCCGTGTGGTCCGGCTCCGGAGAAGTTCGCCAAGGACTACCTGGCGCTGAACGGCCAGCCCTCCGGCGTGTACTCGGTCGAGGCATACGACCTGGCCACCATCCTGGCCAAGGGCATCGACGGCGGCAAGGTGGCCCGCCCCGCCCTGCTCGACTTCGTGCGCGGCTACGACGGCGACGGCCTGGCCCGTCATTACAAGTGGAGCCCGAACGGTGAGCTGACCAACGCGCTGATCTGGATCTACACGGTCAAGTAGCCAAGTAGCCCAGCGGCACGACATCGCGCAGCACGTATGGGGGTTCGCGCGAATCCCCATACGTGCTGTGTCGTGCGGGGCGAATGAATGAGGGCGAAATACGAATGACAACAACAGCAATGGCCGACGCTGTACAACTAGTCGGCGGATCGATCGGCTTCGACTATCACGGAGTGATCGATAACTTCTGGCAACTGACCGTTGACGGAGTGACCTATGGCGCTATCTATGCCTTGGTCGCAGTAGGCTACACACTGGTCTACGGCGTGCTGCGGCTCATCAATTTCGCGCACTCGGAAATATTCATGCTCGGCCTGTTCGGGCAATTGATCGGGCTGCTGATCTTCCAATTCGTCCCAGCACCGGATGTCTATACCCAAGGTGCGGTACTCACCGTCGTCTATCTGGCGATGGCGGGCATCATCGGCGCGCTGATAGCGGGCGGCGCCGCGGTCGGATTGGAGCGCATCGCCTATCGGCCGTTGCGCATGCGCGGCGCCAAGCCGCTGAGCTTCCTCATCACCGCGATCGGTATGTCGTTCGTGCTGCAGGAATTCGTGCACTTCATCCTGCCGAAGATTCCGGTGCCCGAGAAGTGGGGCATTCTCGGTGGCACCAACGCGCAGCAGCGCGTTCAGCTCATCGAGCCGACCGATCAGTTCAGCTTCGGTGGCGCCAGCGTCACCAACGTGATGCTGCTGATCGTCATCGCGGCGGTGATCCTCGCGATCGGCACCGAGGTGGTGATCAACCGGACCAAGTTCGGCCGCGGTATCCGCGCGGTCGCCCAGGATCCCGATACCGCGACGCTGATGGGTGTTTCGCGGGAGCGGATCATCATGCTGACCTTCCTCATCGGCGGCGTGCTCGCCGGCGCGGCGGCAGTCCTGTTCTCCATCCGGGTGCCGAGCGGCATCATCTACTCGGGCGGGTTCATCCTCGGCATCAAGGCGTTCAGCGCCGCGGTGCTCGGTGGTATCGGCAACCTGCGCGGTGCGCTGCTCGGCGGCGTCATCCTCGGCGTGGTAGAGCAGTACGGCCAAATTCTCTTCGGCACCCAGTGGCGTGACGTCGTCGCGTTCGTGGTGCTTGTTCTGGTGCTGATGATCCGCCCGACCGGCATCCTCGGCGAAAGTCTGGGAAGGGCACGCGCATGACGGATACGAAAACGGCGCCCAAATCGCCTGCGCCACCGGCAAAGCCGCGCCACGGCGCGGGTGACGCCATCCGGACCTGGTGGGAGGGACTGAGCAGGCCCGCGCAGTGGGGTGTCGGCGTGCCGTTCATCCTGCTGCTCGCACTGCTACCGCTGTTCCCGCCGCCGTTCATCGATACGCCGGCCTACAACTTCGGCCTGGTGATGGCCAAGGTCGCGATGTTCTGCCTGCTCGCCATCGGCCTGAATGTCGTTGTCGGCCAAGCGGGTCTGCTCGACCTCGGCTACGTCGGCTTCTATGCGGTCGGCGCGTACACCGTCGGCCTGCTCACCAGTAAAGACAGCCCGTGGAATCAGACCGACGGCGGCTGGCTCGACACGAAGTGGGCCTGGCTGGTCTGCTTGCCGCTTGCCGCCATCGTCACCGCGATATCCGGGCTGATACTCGGTTCACCGACGCTGCGCCTGCGCGGCGACTACCTGGCGATCGTGACGCTCGGCTTCGGTGAGATCGTCCGCCTGCTCGCCGACAACCTCGGCGAGATCACCAACGGCAGCCTCGGCCTCTCCGAGGTCGCCTACCCGCACGTCGCCGAATCCGCGGCCAAGCCGAGCGGTGTCTTCTCCGCGGGCAACACCGGCACGCCGGGTTCGGCGAACATCCTCGACCGGGCCAGTTACGGAACCTATTGGTACTGGGTCGGCATGGTGCTGATCATCATCATGCTGCTGATCGTCGGCAACCTGGAACGCAGCCGCGTCGGCCGCGCCTGGGTCGCGATCCGCGAGGACGAGGACGTCGCCGAGATCATGGGCGTGCAGACGTTCAAGTACAAGCTGTGGGCGTTCATGATCGGCGCCGCGGTCGGCGGCATGTCGGGCGCGCTCTACGCCGGACAGGTGCAGTTCATCAGCCCGACCCGGTTCGACATCGTCAACTCGATGCTGTTCCTGTGCGCGGTCGTCATCGGCGGTTCGGGCAACAAGCTCGGCGTGCTGGCCGGTGCGTTCATCGTCGCCTACCTGCCGGACCGCCTCGCCTCGGTGAACCTGGTGTCCAACGAGTCGACCGGCTACGTGCTGCTGATCATCGACGTGGTCGCGTTCATCGGCCTCGCGCTGTTCTGGAAGTTCCGCGGCCGTGACCTGGAACGCTGGCCCAGACGCGGTGTGATCACCGGTTTGGTGTTCACCGGCGTCATGGCCTCGCTGCTGCTCGGCAGTGTGCTGCTGTTCCGGCAGGGCGGCGCCCAGAACCTGGGCGACCTCAAATATCTGTACTTCGGTATCGCGTTGGTGGTGATGATGATTCTGCGGCCACAGGGCCTGTTCCCGGTGCGGCAGAAATTGCTCACCTACGGTAGGCAGGTCTACCAGGCGGTCCGCAGGCCGTCGGGGCCCGAGCAGAACGGAGCGGGCGCATGACCGGGCCCGGCGCGGGTGACGCGCTATTCGACAACGAGGACGTCGCCGCGGGCTACGCCGCCGAACCCGAGGTGCAGAGCGCGGGCGAGGTCGACGTCACCGCGGTGCTGCCCGGCCTCGGCCTCGGCGACGCCGAGGAGGTCGCGAAAGCGGTTGCGCCGCAGCGTGAAATCGAGACGGCGGTCGGTGAATCGCTGCTGCGCACCGACGGCCTGACGGTGAAGTTCGGCGGTCTGACCGCGCTGGACAATGTGAGCTTCGAGATCCGCCGCGGCGAGATCCTCGGGCTCATCGGGCCCAACGGCGCGGGCAAGACCACCTGCTTCAACGCGATCACCGGTGTCTACAAACCCGCATCGGGCATCGTGTATTTCGACGGCAAACCGCTGACGAAATCCAAGCGCAACGAGATCACCCGCCTCGGTATCGCGCGCACCTTCCAGAACGTCCGCTTGTTCAACGAGATGACGGCGCTGGAGAACGTGGTGGTCGGCACCGACGCCAGGCACAAGACCTCGGTGCCCGGTGCCATCATTCGCACCCCGCGGCACCGCCGCGAGGAACGCGACGCGATCGAACGCGGTATGGCGCTGCTCGACTTCGTCGGTATCGCACCGCGTGCGGTGGAGAAGGCGCGCAATCTGTCCTACGGCGACCAGCGCCGGTTGGAGATCGCGCGCGCGCTCGCCACCGAGCCGAAGCTGCTGTGCCTCGACGAGCCCGCCGCGGGCTTCAACCCGGCCGAGAAGGCCGCGCTGATGGATCTGATCCGCAAGATCCGCGACGACGGGTTCACCGTGCTGCTCATCGAGCACGACATGCGCCTGGTGATGGGCGTGACCGACCGGATCGTCGTGCTCGAGTTCGGGCGCAAGATCGCCGACGGGCTGCCGAACGAGATCAGGGATGATCCAGCGGTCATCGCGGCGTATCTCGGTGTGCCCGATACCGATGTCGCGGCGGCCGAGGTCACCCAGCCGGAAATCGCTTCGGCGGCAGCCGATTCCGAACCGGCAATCGATTCCGAGCCGGCGGTCGGCGAACCGGTGCAGGTGCGCGAACCGGAACCGGCCGGTGCGCATCGCGCGCCCGCCGAGCGCGATTTCGGGTCGGCGCCGCCGCTGCTCGAGGTGCAGGACATGGTCGTCAACTACGGCAGAATCCAGGCGCTGCACGGGATTTCGCTGAAGGTCGCGGACGGCGAGCTGGTCACCCTGCTCGGCGCCAACGGCGCGGGCAAGACCACGACCATGCGCGCGCTGTCCGGCCTGCTGCCGTTGACCAGGGGCAAGATCCTGTTCGACGGTCAGGACATCACCCAGATGAAGGCGCACGAGCGGGTGACCAACGGGTTGATCCAGTCACCGGAGGGCCGCGGTGTGTTCCCCGGCATGACGGTGCAGGAGAACCTCGACATGGGTTGCTACGGAAGGGCATTCAAGGAGAAGAGCGAATACGAGAAGACCTTGGAGTGGGTCTTCGATCTCTTCCCCCGGCTGGCCGAACGGCGCAAGCAGGTCGGCGGCACGCTCTCCGGTGGTGAGCAGCAGATGCTCGCCATCGGGCGCTCGCTGATGGCCCGCCCGCGGGTGCTGCTGCTCGACGAGCCGTCGATGGGCTTGGCGCCCATGGTGATCCAGCAGATCTTCCGGATCATCAGCGAGATCAACATGCAGGGCACCACCGTGCTGCTCGTCGAGCAGAACGCCCAGCAGGCGCTGGCGCGCAGCGACCGTGCCTACATCTTGGAGACCGGTGAGGTCACCAAGTCGGGCACCGGCCGGGAGCTGCTGACCGATACCGCGGTCAAGTCGGCCTATCTCGGCGTCGGCTGAGTCTTGCCGCAAGCACGGCCCGCGCTTATCGAATAAGCGCGGGCCGTTGTCGTCCCGCTCGGGCATGATGAGTGCTCATGGATGGGCATGACGAATTGATCGGCCTGGCCGACCGGTATTGGGACTCCGTGCTGGAGGCGTATCCGAGTCAGGCGACGCTGCTGGGGGATCGGCGGTTCGACGACCGCATCGAGGATTTGTCGGAGGCGGCCGAACAGGCGCTGCTGCGGACGTGGCAGGGGTTGCTCACCGAGCTGGACGCACTGGACCAGACGCGGCTGAGTGCCCAGGATCGGGTCACCAGCGGCCTGCTGCGCGCCGAATTGGCCACGGGGGTGGACCAATTGGGGTGGCGGCCGGTCGAGCTGGCCTCGGACCAGATGGACGGCATTCACGCCGGGCTGCTCCTGATAGCCGGGCAGACCAACGCGCCGGAACCGGCCAACGCGCTCGCGCTGCTCGAGCGCTACCGCAAGTTCGGCGGCATGCTCGACCAAGCGGTGCAACGGTTCCGCGCCGGGCTCGCCGCGGGCCGCACGCCCGCGCGCGTCACCATCGAGCGCTCGCTCAACATGCTCGACAAATACCTCGGCTCGGATCCCGCGGCCGACCCGTTCGCCACCTTCGCCGGTCCGCCGGACTGGGACGGCGAGGGCGCGTGGCGCGCCGAGCTCGCCGAGGTGGTGCGCGAGGTGATCCGCCCGGCGTTCCGGCGCTACCGCGACGCGCTCGCCGATGACCTGCTGCCCGCCGCCCGCCCCGACGACAAGCCGGGCCTGTGCTGGCTCGGCGCCGACGGCGAGGACATCTACCGGCGGCAGCTGCGCAGGCACACCACGCTGGCCGACCTCGGCGCCGAGGAGATCCACGAGATCGGTCTCGCCGAAATCGCGGCGCTGCGCGAGGAGTACGCGACCGTCGGCGCCAGGCTGTTCGGCACCGAGGATCTCGGCGAGATCTTCACCAGGCTGCTCGAGGATCCCGCGCTGCGCTACCGCACCGGCGACGAGATCATGGCGGTCGCGCGCGACGCGCTCGAACTCGCGAACGCGGAGATGGGCAACTGGTTCGGGCGGCTGCCCAAGGAATCCTGTGACATCGTGGCCATTCCGGAGTTCATGGCCGCCGATTCGCCGCCCGCCTACTACCTGCCGCCCGCCGCGGACGGTTCCCGGCCCGGCACCTATTTCGTCAACCTGAACGAGCCGGCGACCCAGCACCGCCACACGACGGTAGGGATCGCCTATCACGAGGCCATCCCCGGCCATCACCTGCAGCTGGCCATCGCCAACGAACTCGATCATCTGCCGCGCTTCCAGCGGCAGTCGTTCGCCAACACGGCGTTCGTCGAGGGCTGGGCGCTGTACACCGAGCGGCTTGCCGACGAAATGGGTTTGTACCACAACGATGTGGACCGGCTCGGCATGCTGGCGGCCGACTCACTGCGGTCCTGCCGACTGGTGGTCGACACCGGGCTGCACGCCAAGGGCTGGACCAGGCAGCAGGGGATCGACTTCATGGTCGCCAACGCGCCGATCGGGTTGACCGAGATCACCATCGAGGTCGACCGCTACCTCGCGATGCCGGGCCAGGCCGTCTCGTACAAGGTCGGCTCGCTCGAGATCCGGCGGCAGCGGATGCAGGCGCACGCCAGGCTCGGCGCCGGGTTCGACATCAAGGCGTTCCACGATGTGGTGCTCGGCTCCGGATCGGTCAGTCTGCCGGTGCTGCGGGAGTTGATCGCAACTCTGTAGGTGTGAGCGAGCGGAGCGAGTGAACGATCGACACAGCGGCGTACGCCGGCGCGACGTAGCCGAGCGCCAGCGAGGCGAAGTCGTGTCGGCGTATCGGCTTGTCGGTGGCGGTCCCTAGACTCATGCGCGTGAGTTCACCCACGACTGCTCAGCGTTCCGCCACCGCATCCGACACCGCTGCGGGGTCCTCTGGCGAACGGCCGACTCTGTTGCTGCTGGACGGGCATTCGATCGCCTATCGGGCGTTCTTCGCTCTACCGGCGGAGAACTTCAAGACGGTCACCGGGCAGACCACCAACGCGGTGTACGGATTCACCGCGATGCTGATCAACCTGCTGCGCGACGAGAAGCCCACGCATATCGCGACGGCGTTCGACGTGTCACGCAAGACGTTCCGGACCGAGGCGTACCCGGAGTACAAGGCGAATCGCAGCGCGACCCCGGACGAATTCCGCGGACAGGTCGAGCTCACCAAGGACGTGCTCGGCGCGATGGGCATCCCGGTGATGGCGATCGACGGCTTCGAGGCCGACGACATCATTGCCACCCTCACCACGCAGGCGGTGGCCGAGGGCTTCCGCGTGCTCATCGTCTCCGGCGACCGCGATGCCATCCAGCTGGTCAACGACGATGTGACGGTGCTCTATCCGCGCAAGGGCGTTTCCGATCTCACCCGGTTCACCCCGGAGGAGGTGTTCGCCAAGTACGGGCTCACCCCGGCCCAGTACCCGGATTACGCGGCGCTGCGCGGCGACCCGAGCGACAACCTGCCCGGCATTCCCGGCGTGGGGGAGAAGACCGCCGCGAAGTGGATTCGGGAATACGGTGACCTGAACACGCTGGTCGACAAGGTGGACGAGGTCAAGGGCAAGGTCGGCGACGCGCTGCGGGCCAACCTCAGCAGCGTGGTGCTCAACCGCCAGCTCACCGAGATGGTGCGCGATGTGCCGCTGCCCTACACCCCCGAGCAGCTGGCGCAGGCGCCGTGGGACCGCAACAAGATCCATCAGCTCTTCGACGACCTGGAATTCCGGGTGCTGCGCGACCGGCTGTTCGAGACGCTGGCGCCGCCGCAGCCGGAGGCCGAGGCCGGCTTCGAGATCAGCGGTGGCGCGCTGGCCGTCGGCGCGGTCGCCGACTGGTTGGCCGAGCACGCGAAAGCGGGCGTGCGGCACGGTGTTTCGATCGTCGGCACCGGTACCCCGGTCAACGGTGACGTGCGCGCGCTCGCCATCGCGGCGGGTGACGGCGAGAGCGGCTATATCGACGTCACCGTGCTGACGCCGGAAGACGATGCGGCGCTCGGCACGTGGCTGGCCGATCCGGCGGTGCCCAAGGCGCTGCACGAGGCCAAGGCCGCGATGCACGCGCTGCGCGGGCGCGGCTGGACGCTCGGCGGGCTCACCAGCGATACCGCGCTGGCCGCCTATCTGGTGCGGCCGGGACAGCGCAGCTTCAACCTCGACGACCTGTCGCTGCGCTACCTGCGCCGCGAGCTGCGCGCGGAAACCGATGAGGCGCCCCAGCTCTCGCTGCTCGACGACGAGGACACCGTCGACGCCGAGCTGGCGCAGACGGAGATGCTGCGGGCACGTGCCGTCGCCGACCTCGCCGACGCGCTCGACACCGAACTGCGCCAGATCGAATCCGTGCCGCTGCTCGACGCGATGGAGCTGCCGCTGCTCGGCGTGCTCGCCACCCTGGAGGACGCGGGGATCGCGGTCGACACCGATCAGCTGGAGACGCTGCAGCGCCAATTCGCCGACCGGGTGAACGCCGCCGCCAATGCCGCCTACGACGTGATCGGCAAGCAGATCAACCTCGGTTCGCCCAAGCAGCTGCAGGTGGTGCTGTTCGACGAGCTCGATATGCCGAAGACCAAGCGCACCAAGACCGGCTACACCACCGACGCCGACGCGCTGGAATCGCTGTTCGAGAAGACCGAGCACCCGTTCCTCGAGCATCTGCTCGCGCACCGCGACGCCACCAGGCTCAAGGTCACCGTGGACGGGCTGCTGAAGGCCGTCGCCGACGACGGCCGCATCCACACCACCTTCAATCAGACCATCGCCGCCACCGGCCGGTTGTCCTCCACCGAGCCGAACCTGCAGAACATTCCGATTCGCACCGACACCGGCCGCCAGATCCGCGACACCTTCGTGGTCGGCTCCGGCTACGCGGAGCTGATGACCGCCGATTACAGCCAGATCGAGATGCGCATCATGGCGCATCTGTCCGGCGACGAGGGCCTGATCGAGGCCTTCAACTCCGGCGAGGATCTGCACACCTTCGTCGCGTCCAAGGCGTTCGACATTCCGCTTTCCGAGGTGAGTCCGGAGATGCGCCGCCGGATCAAGGCGATGTCCTACGGTCTGGCGTACGGCCTGTCCTCCTACGGCCTTTCGGCGCAGCTGAAGATCAGCACCGCCGAGGCCAAGGAGCAGATGGAGGTCTACTTCGCCCGCTTCGGCCGCATCCGCGACTACCTCTACGAGGTGGTCGAGCAGGCGCGCAAGGTCGGTTACACCGAAACGCTCTTCGGCCGCCGCCGCTACCTGCCCGACCTGGATTCCAGCAACCGCCAGCGCCGCGAGGCCGCCGAGCGCATGGCGCTCAACGCCCCCATCCAGGGCACTGCCGCCGACATCATCAAGGTGGCGATGATCAACGTGCACAAGGCGATCCAGACAGCAGGCCTGCGCTCCAGGATGCTCCTCCAAATCCACGACGAACTCGTCTTCGAAGTAGCCGACGGCGAACGCGAACCCCTGGAATCCCTCGCCCGCGAACAAATGTCGGCAGCCATCAGCCTCTCGGTCCCCTTGGACGTCTCCGTCGGCACCGGCCGCAGCTGGGACTCCGCTGCACATTAGAACACCCAACGCGACAACTGATTTCGCACGCACATGGGTAACTCCATGTACTCACATCGATGTAGCTTGCGGTTGGTGAGGTTGTCAACGGTCGGCAGCGTTGGTTGTTGTTGGGAACTTTGGGCCCTGAACCGGGGATATGTCGAATTCCTGCCCGGCTCGGCATGAGCGGTCGAACGGCGGGGTTGGTAGTTGTTGATGCCGTTGGCTGACGTCGGTCATTAATGGCGGGATTGATGACGACCGGCGACGATCAGCCAGCAACCGCAGGGGCACAACCGTGCGTGTTTCCATAGTCCAGACAAGCGATGACATACTGGTCGGCCGGATGACTGACTGGTGCTATCTGGAGGCTGTGGCGTAGAGATAGATGATAGAGCGGGTAACCGCTTACTTCCGTTGCGGAGCAATGGCTTTCTCGAGTTCGCGGTCGAGCCTGTGGGTGGGGGACTCGTCTGTCGTTGCATGCGGCATAAGTGGACTGCCAGCGCAAACCTATGCCTGCTGACGGAAACACCAGGCACTACACCGGTTCAGGAGGACAAGCTTCCACGATTCATGCTCGCCTGGTTGAGTCGCATCAGGTAGGCATGCCGGTCGTATGACGCCTCCCGCTCAGCCGCCAGCCGTCGACACGAACCTTCAATATCTCCGGATGCCGCCAGCACGCCGAGATCCTCGCGAAGAACCTGGCGCAACAACCTCAGTGTCTCCATTAACGGACCATCCATCCATCCGTAAAACCTCGCGAACGACTCTGGTGTCAGAACGAGAGGATCCATCTCGCCGCGCGCCACTTGGTAGGCGAGGTGAAGTCCGTGACTGACTTCATCGGCCACAATCAGGCAACGGGTCGGCAGAACCATATCTGATCGACCCATTGCCTCGCGAAAGCTCGTTCGTGCAGCATCCAGCTGCACGGAATCAACTTCATGACCGCAGTATCGATCGACCACACAGCGGCGTACGGTGGAGCGAAATTCCCATGCCACACAAGAGAGTTCGGCGTAGACGGCTTGTTTCTCCATTTTCGCGGCCTGCCGGTCGGCAGCCATCCGATCGTCGATTCGATCTTGCCGCCGGTCCTCACTCTCCAGCTGCCGCACCCGGAACGCGGAGCGCTGTGTAAACAGGGTCGCGCTAAGGGTTCCCAGAACGCCCGCGAGGGCCACAATCAGCGCTGTCGTCTCAGCGGTCACCCAATGAATTATCCAGCGAGATGGCCATTGATACGAACCGTTTTAGAGCGAAACCCGTCCGAGATGACGGCAGAGCACCCAGAGGTCGGTGACTGAAGGCCGAGCGTCTGGGTCCAGGGTTCCCCACCGACAGATGCCGGTGTCGACCTGGGCAGGGATGATTGGTGTGTACACGGATGACTCCCCGGGGACGCCCGAAATCTGGCCAGGCCGGGGCCGTCGGTCGCCAACGCTAACGGCCGCGGCACTCGGTCTGGCCTGAAGTCCCGGGGAGGCGGGGGAGCACCTTATCTGCGAATCGCCAACATCACACCGACGAGGCCGACCGTCATCAGTACGGCGCGCTGTGTGTACGAGAACTGATAGGTCCGGATGGCCGGGATATAGCGGCCGAGCGCATAGCGGCCGGGGCCGTACAGGCCGAGAACCACAGCGCACACCGCAAGCAGCGGTTCGTATTTGACTCCCTCCGGAGTGAAGAAGCCGCCATCGATGGCCGCTGTGTACAACAGGATCGCCGCGGCGAGGAACGCGGCGGGCAACGTGAGCACACCCACTGCCAGCCCGAGTCCGCCGACGATCTCTCCGAGACCGGCGATGATGGCCATCCTGTTGCCGTTCGGATACCCGATCGACGTGAAGTGCCGTGCGGTTTCGGAAAGTCCGGCACCGCCGAACCAGCCGAAGAGTTGCTGCGCACCATGTGCGGAAATTGCCAGTCCGATCCCGAACCGCGCGGCAAGCAGGAAGGCATTGAGGCCTGCCGTCCAGCTCTCGGCCGTCACGGCTCTCGGCATGTGCATCGGTATCGGTGCAGTATCTGTCGACAAAATTCCTCCCGGTCAGAGAGCGGATCGAATGATCCGAACATCGCGACGAGCAGGTCTGTCAAGAATTGATAACGCCCTCGGCCGCCATTTCCGGTAGCCCGCGTCGTATTCTAACTCTTTCGCTCGCAGGTCGAATGTGTGTTCGGCGATGTGCCGCATCGGATGCTTCCGGCGTGCGAATAGTGTGCGGCTGTGCTTATTTCACGACCCGCGCCAGCATGGGCACGATTTTTGCGATCGCGGTGTCGGTCGACTGGTCCGTCCAGATCTGGAACGCCTGTACCGCCGACGGGTCGTCGATGACGGCGATCGTGGTGCTCGAGTGCAGCAGCCCGGAGGGGAGTCCGCGCAGGCCGCCGTTGCCCGCGTCCTTGTCGGTGCGCAGCACCATGACGATGTCGACGGGGGTGAGGAGCACGCCGCTGGTCAGGGTGAGTTGCCTCGGGGACTTCTCGCCGGTGGTCGTGCGGTATTCGCTGCTGTAGCGAAAGCCGATGGCCTGCAGGAACTTCGCCTGCTCGCTGGGGTCGAGGACGACCGACATATCGGTGTCGGTGAGGTTGAAGACGGCGATCGACTTGCCCTCGAAGGCCGGATGTTCGGCGCGCACCCTGGCCACCTGATCGCCGGAACCCGAGCCGTTCAGATTGGTGACGAGGAAGTAGCCGCCCGCCGCGACCACCAACCCGACGACCAGCGCGAGCACGCCGATGAGCGATATCCTGCGCAGTCGCGAAGTGCGGGAGCCGCGGTCGGCCGGCGGGCGGGGGAGCGGCGGCGGGTCCACCGGCGGCTGGATATGGTTCCGCGGATCCGTCCACAGCCCAGGGGGATTCGTGGCGTGGCCGTACAGCGCGACCTCGGCGTCGTGCACGAACTCACGGCAGCTGCCGTAGCGCTGCGCCGGATTCTTGGCGAGCACCCGCGCGAACACCGCGTCCAGCGCGGGCGGCAGCTCCGGCCGGACCGTGCTCGGCCGCGGCGGCGGTTCGTGGATATGCCCCATCATCACCAGCGCGGGCACGGTGGCCGGATACGGGTTCTGCCCGGTGAGCAGTTTGTAGAAGGCGCAGCCGAGGCTGTAGATGTCGGCGCGGTGATCCAGCGGCATGCCGAGCAACTGCTCCGGCGACGCGTACGGCACCGTCGCCATGAAATTGCCTGTCTCGGTGAGGTCTTGGCCGTCCTCGGCGGATTTCGCGACGCCGAAATCGGTGAGCAGCACCCGCTCGTCCTCCTCGCCGTCCTCGCGGGACAGCAGGAAGTTCGCCGGCTTGATATCGCGGTGCAGCAGGTTGCGCCGATGCGCGTAGTCCAGTCCCTTGCCGACCTCGGCGATGATGCGCAGCGCGCGCGGCGGCGGCATCGCCGCGGCGCCACGCGCCAGCTCCTGCGCCGCGTCGGTGCCCTCGATGTACTGCATGGCGATCCAGAGCTTGCCGTCCTCCTCGCCGCGGCTGTACACCGCGACGATATTCGGATGGTTCAATCCCGCGGCGAGATTGGCCTCGCGCTCGAATCGCATGCGGAATTCGGTATCGGTGGACAGGTCCGAGTCGAGCACCTTCAGTGCGTCGTGCCGCGGCAGAATGGGATTGCGCGCCAGATAGACCGTGCCCATCCCGCCGACACCGAGCACGCGGACCACCCGGTACCCGCCGACGATCGCACCGGGCTGCAACGGCATTCGACTTCTCCTAGGCGTACCTCCGCCTTCGCTCCGGCCGTGCGCGAAGCGACCTTCGGCCGCTGTGTCAGCGCGCCCGTGCCGGACGGGCGGTATCCAGAACATAGCAAGCTCTTGTGCCGGTCGGGTTTTCATCGGCCGACCGTGAGCAGCTTGTATTGCGCGGCGGCCTGCTGATACAGATCCTGCGGCTGGCTCGACCACACCTGCGCCAGATACC
The DNA here is from genome assembly GCF_044547285.1 of Nocardia sp. NPDC052566. Taxonomy (NCBI): domain Bacteria; kingdom Bacillati; phylum Actinomycetota; class Actinomycetes; order Mycobacteriales; family Nocardiaceae; genus Nocardia; species Nocardia sp. NPDC052566. The sequence goes on from NZ_JBIUAF010000009.1 coordinate 159,880, forward strand.
GGTCGTTGCGCACATAGCAGGTGAAGTCGCTGGACAGCGTGGCCGCGTCGGTTCGCTTCTTCAGGCATTTCGCGGTGGGCAGGCCGGGCGGCGCCGCGAAGGCGTCGTACTTGCGGGCGAGCTGATCGGCGAAGGCGGCCTGCAGGCGCGCCGCCGCGTCGGCGTCACCGGTCCGATAGATGGTCGACGCCTCGATGGCGACCAGATCGACCTTCGCGTCCGCGAAGTAGCGCGCGGTCTGCTCCGGCCGATCGTCGCGGTGCAGGGCCGCGTGCGCGGTGAAAACCCCTGGCGTGCCGCTGCGCGCGGTCTTGGACGGCAGGGTGCGGCCGAGCAGTCCTTCGATATCGACGGGCGCCTGGGCCAGTTTGTCCTGCGGCGTCGGGCGGTAGTCGCGCAGCAGCTCGAGCTGCCGGTCGAGGATCCGCTTGGTGAACTCGAGCAGCGGCGCCGGATCGGGCGGTGTCGCGAGCTGATCGCCGAGAAAGGTGTGGACCAGGTATTCGTCTCTGCTGAGCCAGGTTTCGACCGAATCGTATTTGGTGAGCGCGCCGCGCGCGTCCGGATATCCGGAAATCGGCAGCGGTCCCTTCGGCGGATATTTCGCGTCGAGCCGATCGGCGAGCCTGGTCACCGCCGCGGCGGCCAGTGCCGGTGTCTCGAAGCGCAGCACATCGAGCGAGACATCCAGCCCGAACCGCGGCGACTGCCTGCGCTGCGCGCGGGTGTCGAAGCCGACCACCAGGCCGGGCGCCACGCTGGCGAAGTCCGCGATATCGCTGAGCCCGCGATTCGGGGTCGGCGGATGGCGCGGGGTGAAGACGATCGAGCCGTACGGCGGGTTGCTGAACACCAGCCTGCGATCGAGATCCAGCAGCAGCGGAACGTATTTCGCGAGCTCGAAGCCCTCCTGATTCGCGCCGTTGTCGGCATTGCGCTCGATGGTGCGCGGTGTGGTCGGATAGTTGCCCGAGTCGAGCTTGCCGATATCGATGGCCGGTCGCGCGGGTTCGGATCTGCCGCAGCCTGCGGCGAGGGCGAGCAGGACGACCAGCAGGCCGAGCGCGATCGGGTTCTTGCACACAGCTTCTCGCCTCATCCGCTCTTGGCCAGTATCGCGTACTGGGCGGCCACTCGCTGATGGAAGGCGGGGTCGACGGTGCCGAAGTCCCGCTGGGCCCCGACGACGGCGACATAGCGTCCGTAGACCACCGCGCACAGGTAGCTGTCGTTGTGCACCGGCTCCTCGGTGTCGAGCAGGATGCAGCGGGCATCGATGAGGCCGGGCGGCGCGCCGTAGTCCTCATCGTCGCGCCCGAGCGTGGTCAGCGCGGTCTGCAGCCGGAACGCCGAGGCGACATCCCTGGTCCGGTACACGGTCGCGTCGTTCTGCGCGACCAGGTCGACGCCGGTGTCGGCGAACGCCTTCGGCGCCACCCTGGCGTCGCGTTCGAAGTGCAGCTGACCCACCGGCGGGTAGACGCCGACGAGCACGTCGCGGAAGCTGCCGCGGTAGGACACCTTCGATTTCGGCAGCACCAGCCGCATCATCGGATCGTCGACGCTGGGCAGGTCGAGGATGTCGTCGACCGGTGTCGGCGTCAGCTGCGCGAGTTGGGCCTCCTGCGTGCTCAGCGCCTTCTTGAACTGCCCGGCCAGCGCGTCGGGATCCGGCTTGGGCACGGTGGCCATGCTGAGCACGGCGTAGCTGCCGCGCCATGCGTACATATTGCCTTTCGCGTCGTTCGCCGAGAGTGCCATCGCGTTCGGTACGCCGAGCGGTACGTCGTGCGCGCCGGGCACCGCGGCGGAGAGCTGAGCGAATTCCGTTGCCGCGGTGCGCGCCGCGGCCTCGGAGGGGAAGCGAAGCAGCGCGATCGTCATGTACTTGCGTGCGCGCAGATTCTTGTTCGATCGGGTGGTGAACACCCCGCCGATGAAATGGTTGCGCTCGGCGACCGGCTTGAAGTCGCCGGGCAGCGCGCCGAACTTGTCGTCGAAGCTGCCGATGTCGAGGACCCTGGTGTCCTCCAGGAAGGGCATGTCATGGTCGACGTCGTAGGGGGAGGCCAGGTAGGCCATCATCCGCCGCGACTCGATGGCGAAGATATCGCCTGCGGAGTCGATCTTCGGCCGGAAGTCGTAGGGCGCGGCCTGGAACGGACCGGTGCTCAGCTTCGTCAGATCGACGGCGCTCATTCCCGGTACGGCTCGCCCCTCCGTGGTGGTGGCGCAGGCGGCCACGCTGCCCGCCGAGGCCAGCGCGAGCAGCAGCGCGATGATCGGCACCCGGATCCTCGTCACGACGCTCACCTGCTCGTCAGGAGCGCGTACTGGGCGGAGATCTTCTGATAGATGTCCTGGCGCTGCGAGGACACGGCCTGCACGACGTACCGGTCGATCTGGAAGGCGCACAGCGAGTAGGTGGGGTTGGGTTCCCGGAAGCACACGACATTGCCGCGGATGCCCTTGGGCGGGTCGATCGGCATGCGTTTCTGATCCTCCCTGAGCTCGGCTTCCAGCTTCCGCCACGCGTTCAGCGCGCCGCCCGCGGTGCGGCTGCGGGCGACGAGCGTGTCGCCGAGCGCGATGCGATCGACGTCGCCGTCGGTGAGGAACCTCGTCGTCGCGTGGTCGAGGCCGGTCAGCCCGCCGCGCCCGGTGTAAACGCCGTCGGGATCGGGCCGGTAGCGGAACGCCGGGTTGGTCGGCAGGGTCCGGCCGAGCAGCCCGTCCGGATCCAGCGGGATGGTCTTCAGCCGATCGGCCGGTGTCGGTTCGAACTTGTCGAGCAGCGGCAGCTGGACGTCGAGCATGCGCTGGGTGTGCGCGACCAGCGCGGGCAGATCCGGCGCCGTCGTGTCGTCGACGACCTTGATGAACACGACATAGCGCTCGTGCATGGTCCACGACCCGATCGAGGACACCATCGGCCGCCAATGTGCTTTCGCCGCAGGGTATTTCGGCAGCTCGACCGGTACGTTGTCCGGGTTGTAGGTGAAGTCGTCGTGCTCGAGCACCGGGCCGACCTCGGCCGCGGTCCTGGCGTCGGGAAATTCGAGCACCGCGATGCTGAGGGTGCGGCGCGGGGTGTCACCGCTCGGGCCGCCGGTGTTCTCGGCGTTCACCCAGCCCGCGAGCAGGTCCTTGGCCACGTCGTTGAAGGTGTCGTTGATGACCAGATCGCCCATACCTTTGCGGTTGAGTACCAGATGCGAGCGGATGCCGCCCGTCTGGTCCTCGACATAGCCCGGATCCGCCTCCGAGGGGAGCGCGACGAAGTCGGACAGGCGCTGTGACTCGCGGACCCTGGCCTGTTTCAGGTTCTTGGCATTGCCGATCGTGCGCGGTCTGGTCTGGTAGTTACCGACGTCGAGGGTGGCGAGATCGGTTTCCTGCCGCACCGCGGTGCCGGAAACCGCAGCGCCGCACCCGGTTACGGCGAATGCGAGGATTGTCACAAGGGTGAGCGCGCAACATGTGCCCCGCGATGTTGCGCCCCGCGGTGGTGCTGGCGCGGCGAAATTCACGAACCCCCCGATTCCTGTGGTTCTTGCGGAATCGTACGTCACTTCGCGGTCCCGTGCTGCGGTGTCGCCGGTTGTCGCCGCCACGGCCGGCCCTGTGACGTGCGCGGATGATACTCACGAGTAGGCAAATCGGACGCGAAATATGGTTGCTATTGCGTCACCGAGTACCTATTGTCGATGCCGTGCCGAATCCCGCCGACCGCCACAGCGCGCCGCTGAATGTCGCAGACCGCGACAGCGCCGCGCTAATTCCGCTTACCGCGATGGTGGCCACCCGTCGGCTAGAGCTCGTAGTAACCCGCCGTAGCGGGGTCTGATTCGGACCGGCCCCCTCGCTGCGGGCTGCTGATTTGTTAGTGCTGGTCCCCTCTGTCCACTGTGGCAAGACATTCCTCGGGAAGACCTACTTTCAATGACCATCCTGACTCTTGATACTCACGCCTTCCTGGCCGCCGCCCCCAAGGGCCTGCGCGCCGAGAGCGCGGGCATGACGCCCGCACAGTTCCACGACCGCTACTGCGAACACACCGGGCCGATCCGGCTCAGTGACTGGTCGCTAGCGACTGCTTGCAGGTCGCTCGAAACAACACATCCCGCCGGTAACCGGAACGCCGAATTCACCGCGACGCTCGAATTCGCCGATCACCTGCGCACGGTGGTCGCGAGCGGCAGCCCCGTCGCGGCAATGACCTCGGCGCTCTACGACGCGGGCTATCCGATCGAGATCCTGCAGTTCCATCAGCGCCGCACCGACGACGGCACCGCCACCTTCGTGCAGTGCGAATGCAACGGCAGGCGCGGCTGGGGCGCGGCGCTCGCCGGTGACGGCGCCGAGTCGACGGTGCGCGCCATGATCGCCGGGGTCAACCTGCTCGGCACCTGAAAAACCAACGGGCCGTTCACATCCGGTGATGTGAACGGCCCGCTGTATGGCTTGTGTTGCCGTGGCGGCGGATTACTGCTGCGCGGCTTCCTGCTCGGCGAGCTGCTTGCGCACCTCGTCCATATCGAGGGCCTTCACCTGGGTGACCAGATCCTCGAGTGCGGCGGGCGGCAGCGCGCCCGGCTGCGCGAACACGAGCACACCCTCCCGGAACGCCATGATGGTCGGGATGGAGCGGATGTTCGCCGCGGCGGCCAGCCCCTGCTCGGCTTCGGTGTCGACCTTGCCGTGCACCACGTCGGGGTGCGCATCCGAGGACTTCTCGAAGGTCGGCGCGAAGCTCTTGCACGGGCCGCACCAATCAGCCCAGAAATCGACGAGTACCACGTCGTTTCCGGTGACTACCTCGTCGAAGTTCTGCTGGGTCAGCGTCTGGGTGGCCATGACGTCCTCTCGTTTCGTGTGCCTACGTGTAACGCACGCGCTTACTCTTATCTTCCACGGCCCACGGGCCACTCGCGCCGCTGGTCGCCGTCCCACCGTCGGATACCCACTACCGTTGCCGGAAAATCGCGGTCCCTGGCGACCGCGTGCACGGCCTCGCCGAGCTGTGCGGCGGGGACCCGGCGGGCCAGCGTGACGTGCGGGGTCCACTCGTCGGGATGCAGGTTCGCCGGGATGCCTGGACAGGCGGAGACCAGAGTGAACAGGCGCCGCTGGATCGCGAGCAATTGCTCGGACGGGACGACCAGGCGCACCAGGATCGGATGACGCGCGCCGAAGACCAGCACGCCGCCGAGCCGGATCGGGAACGGCCGGAACGAAAACTGTTCCAGCGCTTGATCGATGCGCGGCCACATCTGCTTGGCCACCGCGACGGTGATGTGCGGGCGATTGGTCTCCGCGGTCTTCCCGGCGAGGCTGTCCACGCCCGCCTCGGCGAGTAACTGCCACTGCCGCCGGATCTCCGCATCGGCCGCGTCGTCCACCAGCAATTCGACCGACTGCACCATGATCACGACACGGTAGTGGACGCGCACGGCGGCCGCTGCGGGATCGGCGCCGGATTTGCGGGAGGATGACCGGGTGACGGATGCGACGCGAGGGTTGCGGCCCGGCGAGAACCTCAGGCCCGAAGGCGGCAGCCTGCGTAACCACGAAGGGCCCGGTGAGCGCCGCATCAGACTCGGCTTGATCGATGGGGACGGCATCGGGCCCGAGGTGGTGTCGGCCACCCGGCGGGTGGTGGACGAGGCGCTGGCGGCGGCGGGCGCGGCGCCTGCCGACTGGGTGCCGCTACCGATCGGCCACGCGGGCCTCGCCGAGCACGGCACCCCGCTGCCGGAGCCGACGCTCGACGCGCTGGCCGACCTCGACGCCTGGATCCTCGGACCGCACGACAACGCCTCGTATCCGGCCGAACACCGGATCGCCCCCGGTGGCGCCATCCGCAAGCGCTTCGAGCTCTACGCCAACGTCCGGCCCGCCCGCGCCTTCGCCGGTGTGCGCGCCGCCGCACCGGATATCGACCTGGTGATCGTGCGGGAGAACAGCGAGGGCTTCTACGCCGACCGCAATATGTTCGCCGGGTCGGGGGAGTTCCGGCCGACCGAGGACGTGGCGATGGCGGTAGGGGTCGTCACCCGGGCGGCGTGTGAGCGCATCGCACACGAAGCGTTCCGGCTCGCCGCCACGCGACGCAAACACGTCACTGTCGTGCACAAGGCGAATGTGCTGCCCATGACAATGGGATTGTTTCGTGATGTCTGTTACGACGTCGCCCGCGATTACCCCGGCATCGAGGTCGACGACGAGCACGTCGACGCCACCGCGGCCCATTTGGTCCGTGCCGCAAGCGATTACGACGTGCTGGTGACCGAGAACCTGTTCGGCGACATTCTCTCCGATCTCGCCGGTGAGCTCAGTGGCTCGCTCGGGCTCGCCGCCTCGCTGAACTGCTCGGCGACCAGGGCGATGGCCCAGGCGGTGCACGGTGCCGCACCCGCGCTGGCCGGGCACAACAGGGCGAATCCGGCCGCGCTGCAGCTGTCGGCGGCGATGCTGTTGCACTGGTGGGGAACTCGGCACGGGGACCAGCGCGTGCGCGCCGCGGGGGACCGGATCGAGCGCGCGATCGCCTCGGCATACCACGCCGGAATCGCCACCGCGGATCTGGGTGGACTGGCCTCGACCAGCGAATTCACCGAGCAGGTCTGTGCTAGGGTGCACCGCCGGTAGTCGAAGACTTGTGAGTCGGAGTGTTCAGCAGAAGAACGGATTAATCTTCCGTTACTGTCCACCACGAAGCGTCTCGGTCGCTTAGATTGCCAACGGGTGGTGACGCCCGGGTTTCACGAATCCGAAATGTGGAGGGCTGCTGTGTCTGTTCGATCGGTTCTTGGCAGGCGTGCCCTGCAGGCGATGTGCGTCATCGCCGGCGGCGCGCTCGTGCTGACTGGCTGTACGAAAAATACCGAGGACAGTGCGCCGGAAGTGGCGAAGGTCAAGGTCGACAAGGTCGACGCGGTCGCCGCGTTGCTGCCGGACAAGCAGAAGTCGTCCGGGAAGATCGTCGTCGGCGTCAACATTCCGTACGCGCCCAACGAGTTCAAGGATTCCAGCGGCAAGATCGTCGGCTTCGACGTCGATCTGATGAACGCCGTCGCCGCCACCCTCGGCATCAAGGCCGACTATGTCGAGTCCGCCTTCGAGAAGATCATCCCGGCGATCCAGGCAGGCACCTACGACGCGGGCATGTCCTCGATCACCGACTCGAAAGAACGCGAGCAGCAGGTCGACTTCACCACCTACTTCAAGGCGGGCAGCCAGTGGGCGCAGCCGGTGGGTAAGGCGATCGACCCGAACAACGCCTGCGGCAAGAAGGTCGCCGTGCAGACCTCCACCGTGCAGGACACCGAGGAGATCCCCGCCCGCAGCAAGAAGTGCGAGGCCGAGGGCAAGCCGGCGATCGATAAGAAGTCCTTCGACGAGCAGAGCGCGGCCACCACGGCCGTGGTGCTCGGCCAGGTCGACGGCATGTCCGCCGATACCCCGGTGACCGCGTACGCCATCAAGCAGAGCAACGGCAAGATCGAGGCCGCGGGCACCCAGTTCGATTCCGCGCCTTACGGTTGGGCCGTCGCGAAGGGCTCGCCGCTGGCCAAGGCACTGCAGGCCGCGGTGCAGCACCTGATCGACAGTGGCAAGTACACCGAGATCGCCAAGAACTGGGGCGTCCAGGAAGGCGCGATCACCAAGTCGGTCATCAACGGCGCCGAGAGCTGACCGATGCCGTCTCTCGACAAGCAGGCCGTGTCCGGCGATCCCGGACACGGCCTAGGGCCCACCGGCAACGAGCCGGACCCGATCAAGGCGGTACCGCTACGCAGGCCCGGCCGCTGGATCGCGGCGGGCATCACCCTGGTACTCGCCGGACTGTTCGTCTACGGCGCCGCCACCAACAAGGCCTACGGCTGGGATACCTACGCCAAGTACCTGTTCGATGAGCGGATCACCCAGGGCGCGGTCGTCACGCTCGAGCTGACCGTGCTGGCGATGGCGCTGGCCATCACGCTCGGCACGCTGCTCGCGGTCATGCGCCTCTCGCCCAATCCGGTGCTGCGCGCCACCGCGTGGGTGTACCTCTGGATCTTCCGCGGCACCCCGGTGTACCTGCAGCTCGTGTTCTGGGGCCTGTTCCCCTCGCTGTACCGCTCGATCAGCCTCGGTGTGCCGTTCGGGCCGCAGTTCGTGCAGCTCGACGTGCAGAACCTGCAGGCAGCGTTCACCTTCGCGGCGATCGGCCTCGGCCTCAACGAGGCCGCCTACATGGCCGAAATCGTCCGTGCCGGAATCAATTCCGTCGGCGACGGCCAGCGCGAGGCCTCCACCGCGCTCGGCATGTCCTGGACGCAGACGATGCGCCGCACCGTGCTGCCGCAGGCCATGCGGGTCATCATTCCGCCCACCGGCAACGAGCTCATCGGCATGCTGAAGACCACCTCGCTGGTCGCCGCGCTCCCGCTGAGCACCGACCTGTGGGGCCGCGCCCGCGATATCTACGGCGTCAACTTCCAGCCGATCCCGCTGCTGCTTGTCACCGCGACCTGGTACCTGGCGATCACCAGCCTGCTGATGGTCGGCCAGTTCTACCTGGAGCGCTATTACTCGCGCGGTGCGTCGCGGCAGCTGACCTCGAAGCAGTTGCAGGAGCTGGCGGACGCGCAGAACGTGGTGAAGGCGAAATGACCGACAACAATGCCCCGGCGATGATCACCGCCGATCGGGTGTGCAAGAGCTTCGGCGCGCTGCAGGTGCTCAAGGGCGTATCGCTCGAGGTGTCCCGCGGCGAGGTGCTGTGCCTGATCGGCCCGTCCGGTTCCGGCAAGTCGACCTTCCTGCGCTGCATCAATCATTTGGAGCAGGTCAACGCCGGTCGGTTGTACGTGGACGGCGAGCTGGTCGGCTACCGGGAGAAGGGCGACAAGCTCTACGAGCTGCACCCGCGCGACGCCGCCAGGCAGCGCCGCGAAATCGGCATGGTGTTCCAGCATTTCAACCTGTTCCCGCACCGCACGGCGCTGGAGAACATCATCGAGGCGCCTACCCAGGTCAAGAAGGTCAAGAAGGCCGACGCCATCGCCAGGGCGAAGGAACTGCTCGACCGAGTCGGCCTGGCGGAGAAGGCGAATGCTTATCCGGCCCAGCTCTCCGGTGGTCAGCAGCAGCGCGTGGCGATCGCCCGTGCGCTGGCCATGGATCCGAAGCTGATGCTGTTCGACGAGCCGACCTCGGCGCTCGATCCGGAGCTGGTCGGCGAGGTGCTCGCGGTGATGCGTGAGCTGGCCACCGATGGGATGACCATGGTGGTCGTCACCCACGAGATGGGTTTCGCCCGCGAGGTCGCCGATCAGCTGGTCTTCATGGACGGCGGCGTCGTCGTCGAATCCGGTGCTCCGCGTGAGGTTTTGGCCGACCCGAAGCACGAGCGCACCAAGTCGTTCCTGTCCCGTTTGCTGTAACTCCGCTCGCCCGGCCCGGTGGCGGTGCGTCTGCGCCCGCCGCCCGGCCGGAGACGGTATTGTCCGGGCCGTGCTGCCGGACCTGAGCGAGCTGGACTCCGATGCCGCTTATGCGCGTCGCCGCAACGATCTCGGGCTGTGGGAACCGTGGGCCAGACACGCGCTCGCCTCGGTGGGACTCACGCAGCCGGGGAGTTTCGCGGTGCCGGGCGAGAGCACGAATCCGGTGGTGGTCGGCGACAACGGCACGGTGGTGAAGATCTTCGCGCCGTACTGGTCCGGGCCGGAAAGCCTGGTCTCGGAGACCGAGGCGTACCGGGTACTCGGTGGGCACGGGCTGCCGATCCCTCGATTGCTGGCCCGCGGTGAGCTGCTGCCGAGCGAAAACGGTTGGCGCTGGCCGTTTCTGGTGCTGTCGGCGGTGGCGGGCCTGCCGTGGCGGCGTAGCTTCGCGGCCGCCGATCGGCAGGGCGAACTGGCATTGGCGCGTAGCGCGGGCGAGCTGATCGGGCGATTGCGCGCGGTCCCGCTCATCGACACCGGCGTACTCGGGTGCGACGCAGGGGAATTCGTGGACATGCTGCGGCCGCGCCGGTCATCGACGGTCGCCGATCATCGGGAGTGGGGCCACCTGTCCGGCGCGCTGCTCGACGCCGTGGAGGGATTCCTGCCCGATGTCGACGATCTGATCGACGGGGCCGCACCGGTGTTCGTGCACGGGGATCTCAGTGGGGACAATCTTTTCGCCGATCCGGCACGGCAGGAGGTGACCGGGCTGATCGACTTCAACGACGTCTACGCCGGTGACTTCCGGTACGGCTTGGTTCAGTTGCACCTCAACGCTTTTCGTGGCGACCGCGAACTGCTCGCGGCCGCCCTCGACACGGCGGGCTTCTCGCGCACCCCGGCCTTTCCGCGCGAGATGCTCGCCTTCACCTTCCTGCACGATTTCGACGTGCTGGCGGGATTCCCGGTCGACCTCACCGGCATCACCGATCTGGACTGCCTCGCCGACGCCCTGTGGGGTGCCTGACAGGAGGTACGCAGCGGACGGAGTCCGGTTCGCGCATGGCCGGAGCGAATGCGGGGAGGTGCGCAGCGGACGGAGTCCGGTTCGCGCACGGCCGGAGCGAATGCGGGGAGGTACGCAGCGGACGGAGTCCGGTTCGCGCACGGCCGGAGCGAATGCGGGGAGGTGCGCAGCGGACGGAGTCCGGTTCGCGCACGGCCGGAGCGAATGCGGAGGTACGCCTAGTGCTTGTTCGCCATGGCGATACGGAGTTGGCCAAGTAGGACTTTCGCGGCGGGGGCGGCGGGCCGGTCGGTGCGCCAGGCGAGGGCGAGGCGGCCGCGCAACTCCACGTCGGTGAAGGGAATGGCGCGCACGCCGAACGCGGCCGCCTCCTCGTCGGTGAGCGCGGGGACGACGGCGATGCCGAGGCCGCGGGCGGCCAGTTGCAGCAGCAGTGGCGGCGCGGCCCCCTCGAAGGCGATGTTCGGGGTGAATCCCGCTGTCGCGCAGGCCTGTTCGAGGACGCCGCGGACGCCGGTACCGCGCGGCAGGCAGATCAGCGGCTGATCGCGCAGGGCGGCGAGGGTGGTCTTCTTGCCGTGCGCGCGGTCGTGCGCGGCCACGGCGGCGACCACGGGCACGTCGAGCACGATGTCCACGCCGATACCGGAATCCAGTGGCGCGCCGGTCAATCCGACCAGCGCGATATCCAGCTCGCCGGAGCGCACGGCGGCGAGCATGCGCTCGGAGGTGTCCTCGGTGAGGCTGATGCCGACCTGCGGATGGTCATCGTGGAAGTCCGCGAGCACACCGGCCATGTCGAGTTCCTCGGAGGCCGCGCCCGAGATGAGCCCGACCCGGACGTGGCCGCGCAGCAGTCCGGTGAACTCGTCCACCGTGCTGGCGATCCGCTCGGTCGCCGCGATGGCCTCACGCGCCAGCGGCAGCACCGCGGCGCCCGCCTCGGTCAGCGTGATCGTGCGGCCGCCGCGATCCAGGAGTTGTTGCCCCAGTTCGCGTTCCAGCTGCCGGATCTGCGCGCTGAGCCCGGGCTGGGCCAGGTGCAGCCTGGCCGCGGCACGGGTGAAGTTGGCTTCTTCGACCACGGTGACGAAGTAGCGGAGCTGGCGTAGTTCCATAACTGATGATTATAGCTATGAGAAAAACTAGCTGTTGTACTTCTGGCTTGCGGTCGAGCACTGTCTAAGTCATGGGAAACAACGTCATCGCGAACAACGCGGCACAGGCCCTCGACACCGACCAGTTCACCGGTCCGGTCTTCCGTCCCGGCGACGAAGGGTACGAGCAGGAGATCGCCGGCTTCCAGACCGACTACACCCATCGCCCCGAACTGGTGGTCGGCGCCGTGCACGTCGAGGATGTCCGCAGTGCCGTGGAATACGCTGCGCGCCACGGACTTCCGGTCGCGGTGCAGGCGACCGGGCATGGGCTCTCGGTCGCCGCCGCCGGCGGCGTGCTGATCAGCACCCGGCGGATGACCGGCATCACCGTCGACGCGCAGGCGCGCACCGCCAGGGTGGCGGCCGGGGTGCGGGCGGGCGCGCTGGTGGCCGCGGCCGCCGCGCACGGGCTCGCGCCGCTGAACGGCTCCTCGCCGTCGGTCGGCGTGATCGGCTACGCCCTCGGCGGCGGAATCGGGCTGCTGGCGAGGGAATTCGGCTACGCGGCGGAATACGTCCTGGCGATCGAGCTGGTCACCGCGGACGGAAGGGTGCGCAGGCTGACCCCGGGCGACGAACTGTTCGCCGCGGTGCTCGGCACCGGCGGCAACTACGGCGTGGTCACCGCGCTGGAGCTGGAGCTGGTGCCGGTCACCGAGGTGTGGGGCGGGCAGCTGGTGTTCGACGCGCCGCTCGCCGCCGAGGCGGTGGAGGCGTGGCGGCAGTGGACCGCGACCGTGCCCGAGGCGCTCACCTCCACCGTCGCCATGCTGGAGTATCCGGATATTCCGCAGCTGCCCGCACCACTGCGCGGGCGCTACGTGGCCTCGATCCGGATCGCGTTCACCGGTCCGGCGGCCGAGGGGGAGCGGCTGGTCGCGCCGCTGCGTGCGGTCGGCGCGCGGCTGAAGGACGACCTGCGGACCATGCCGTACACCGAATCGCACACCATCCACAGCGATCCGGACCACCCGCACGCCTACGCCGCCACCAATGCCATGCTCGGCGAATTCACCGGAGAAGCCTTGGCGGCCTTGCTTTCCGTCACCGGCCCCGGCGGACCGGTGCGAGCCGTGGTCGATATTCGGCACCTCGGTGGCGCGCTCGGCACGGCGGGCCGATCCGGGATCGCCGTCGATCACCGCGACGCGGGCTATGTCGCGCGCGTCATCACCGGCTCCGATCCGGATGCGCCGGACGTCGCGCCCGAAGCGCAGGCGCTGGTGCGAAAGGTGTTGGCGCCGTGGACCATCGGCCACAGCCTCAACTTCATATACGGCGCGGGCGCCGCCGCCGACGAGGCGCAGACCCGCGCGGGCTACGCCGCGGCCACCTACGCCCGGCTCGCGGAGCTGAAGGCGAAGTACGACCCGGACAATATGTTCCGCTTCAACCGCAACATCCGTCCGGCGGGCGGGACCGACTAGCCGGCGCGGCGGCCCGGGGCTATCATGGTGATATCACTCTGATACCAGGAGGATGTCATGAAGCTTCGGGCTGCCTTCCATGTCAATGGATTCCCGGTGTTGCTGGGTTTGTTCGTGCTGATCGTCGGCTTCGGCGGAGGCGCGGCGTGGGGGTACGTGGAGGTCGCGAAGGAGCAGAACGTGCCGACGCTGGTCGCGGCGATCGTCGCGACGCTCGTCGTGGTCGCCCTGCTGTTGCTGGCCACCGGGTTGACGGTGGTCAACCCGAACGAGGCGAAGGTCGTGCAGTTCTTCGGCCGCTACATCGGCTCGGTGAGCGAACCGGGCTTCTTCTCGGTGGTGCCGCTGACCGACCGCAAGAGCATCTCGCTGCGCGTGCGCAACTTCGAGACGCAGAAGCTCAAGGTCAACGACGCCGACGGCAATCCGGTCGAGATCGCCGCCGTGGTCGTCTACCGGGTGGTGGACAGCTTCAAGGCCGCCTTCGCCGTCGACGATTACGAGGAGTATGTGGAGACCCAGTCCGAGGCGGCGGTCCGCCACCTCGCGACCACCCACCCCTACGACGCGCACGACGCGGGCCGCACCAGCCTGCGCGACGGCGTCGAGGTGGCCGAGGAACTCACCGTCGAACTGCGCGAACGCACCGGCACCGCGGGCATCGAGGTGCTCGAGGCCAGGATCACCCACCTCGCCTACGCGCCGGAGATCGCCCAGGCCATGCTGGTCCGCCAGCAGGCCGCGCAGGTGGTGGCCGCGCGCACGCAGATCGTGGAGGGCGCGGTCGGCATGGTCGGGCTCGCGCTGGAGCGACTGGCCGAACAGGGCATGGTCGAACTGGACGAGGAACGCAAGGCGTCCATGGTGTCCAACCTGCTCGTCGTCCTGTGCGGTGACCGACCTACCCAGCCCGTCGTCAACACCGGCACGCTGTACTCCTGAGGTCCGGCCATGGCCGAGCGCAAGAAGCTCCTGCTACGTCTCGATCCGGCCGTCCACGACGCCATCGCCAAGTGGGCGGCCGACGACCTCCGCTCCGTCAACGCCCAGATCGAGTACGCGCTGCGGCTCGCGCTGGAGCAAGCGGGCCGCAAACCGAAATGACGGCCCGGCGCAAATGCGCGACATCTGCCGGTCGACGCGTCAGGATGTAGGCCGATCGGTCAGGGTTCCACGACGGCAGGAGCAAGGATGCAAGGCACTGTCAAATGGTTCAACGCGGATAAGGGATTCGGGTTCATTGCCCCGGATGACGGAAGCCCGGACGTCTTCGTCCACTTCAGCGCCATCGAGTCGGGCGGCTACAAGAGCTTGAACGATGATCAGCGGGTCGAATTCGACGTGACCCAGGGGCCGAAAGGTCCGCAGGCCGAACACGTACGGCCGCTCTGACGCCGAAATCCGCGCCTCTTCCGCAGGAAGGGGCGCGGATTCGCGTTCGGCTCAGTCCGGTTTACGCGTGATGAAGATGGCGGTGCCGGGGAACAATTCGCCGCGCAGCGGGCTCCACTGCCCCCATTCCCGGTCCAGCCATTCCGGCCAATCCGGTTCGACGATATCGGTGACGAGCAGGCCGGCGGCCACGATCTCGCGGACCCGATCGCCGATGGTGCGGTGGTGTTCGACATAGGTCGGCTCGCCATCGCCGTCCACCTCGACGTAGGGGGTGCGGTCGAAATACGGGATCGAGGCGGTGAGCCCGGCCGGGCCAGGATCGTCGGGGAACACCCAGCGCATCGGATGGTTCACCGAGAACACCCAGCGACCGCCGGGGCGGAGCACCCTGGCCACCTCGCGCATCACCAGGCCGGAGTCGGCGACGAACGGCACCGCGCCGAAGGCCGAACACGCCAGATCGAAGGATTCGTCCGCGAACGGCAGATGCTCCGCGCCCGCCTGCACCAGCGGCACCCGCGGCCCGCCCCGCGCCATCGCGTCCAGCCCGCGATCGAGCATCCGCATGGAGATGTCCAGGCCGACCGGCTGCGCGCCCTGCCCGGCCAGCCAGCGCGAACACGGCGCCGAGCCGCAGCCGATCTCCAGCACCCGCTTGCCCGCGAGCTCGCCGAGGAAGTGCATATCGCCCTCGTGCAGGCCCTCCGGGCACCAGACGAACTCGCCGCCCGGCGAGTCGACGCCGAGGAAATCCGCGTGCGTCTCGTGGTACTGGGTGGCGTCGGCATCCCACCAGCGACGGCTGGCCTGCTGACTCGCGGCCGAGCCGATCCTGGTCCGCGCGGTACCCGCGGTTCCGAGCAGTGCGTTCGCTTGCGCATGGCGTTCTTCGGACACGCCGGTCAGCGTAACCGGCGTGGCGGGAGAACCGGTTTGCCCGGCCGGACCAAGGTCGCGTACGCTGAACGCGCGAGTGTCTTCTGTACAGCCGTACCGGAGTTCGACCCGTGCTGAAAATCACGTGCGTTGCGTGCGGTACGTTCACTAGTGTCCGTCAATCACACCAGCGCCGGTGAGAACGCAGCGTACCGAAAGTTCCAATGTCCGCAACCGACCACAATCCGTCCGGAGCAAACCCACACATGCCCTCCACCGTCACCTCGCCGCAGGTAGCCGTCAACGACATCGGCTCTGCCGAGGATTTCCTCGCCGCCATCGACGCAACGATCAAGTACTTCAACGATGGTGACATCGTCGAGGGAACCATCGTCAAGGTCGACCGCGACGAGGTCCTGCTCGACATCGGTTACAAGACCGAAGGCGTCATCCCCTCCCGCGAACTCTCCATCAAGCACGATGTCGACCCGAACGAGGTCGTTTCCGTGGGCGATGAGGTCGAGGCCCTCGTTCTCACCAAGGAGGACAAGGAAGGCCGCCTGATCCTGTCGAAGAAGCGGGCTCAGTACGAGCGCGCGTGGGGCACCATCGAGGAGCTCAAGGAGAAGGACGAGGCCGTCAAGGGCACCGTCATCGAGGTCGTCAAGGGCGGCCTGATCCTGGACATCGGTCTGCGCGGCTTCCTCCCCGCCTCGCTGGTCGAGATGCGTCGCGTCCGCGACCTCCAGCCGTACGTCGGCAAGGAGATCGAGGCCAAGATCATCGAGCTCGACAAGAACCGCAACAACGTGGTCCTGTCGCGTCGCGCCTGGCTCGAGCAGACCCAGTCCGAGGTCCGCAGCGAGTTCCTGCACCAGCTGCAGAAGGGCCAGGTCCGCAAGGGTGTGGTCTCCTCGATCGTCAACTTCGGTGCCTTCGTGGACCTGGGCGGCGTCGACGGCCTGGTGCACGTCTCCGAGCTGTCCTGGAAGCACATCGACCACCCGTCCGAGGTCGTCGAGGTCGGCAACGAGGTCACCGTCGAGGTCCTCGACGTCGATCTGGACCGCGAGCGCGTCTCGCTGTCGCTCAAGGCGACCCAGGAAGACCCGTGGCGTCAGTTCGCCCGCACCCACGCGATCGGCCAGATCGTGCCGGGCAAGGTCACCAAGCTGGTTCCGTTCGGTGCGTTCGTGCGCGTCGAAGAGGGCATCGAGGGCCTGGTGCACATCTCCGAGCTGGCCGAGCGCCACGTGGAGGTCCCGGACCAGGTTGTCGCCGTCGGCGACGACGCGATGGTCAAGGTCATCGACATCGACCTGGAGCGTCGCCGGATCTCGCTGTCGCTGAAGCAGGCGAACGAGGACTACCACGCCGAGTTCGACCCGTCGAAGTACGGCATGGCCGACAGCTACGACGACCAGGGCAACTACATCTTCCCCGAGGGCTTCGATCCCGACACCAACGAGTGGCTCGAGGGCTTCGACAAGCAGCGCGAAGAGTGGGAAGGCCGCTACGCCGAGGCGGAGCGTCGCCACAAGATGCACACCGCCCAGATGGAGAAGATGGCGGCCGACGCCGCGGCCGAGGCCGCGAACGGCGGCGCGGGCAACTACTCCTCCGAGAGCGGTTCGCAGTCCTCCTCGTCGGCCGCGGCCGAGCCGGCCGGCGGTTCGCTGGCCAGCGACGCCCAGCTGGCGGCTCTGCGGGAGAAGCTCTCCGGCAACGCCTGATCGTCCAGTACTGACAACTGCGCCCCAACCGGTTTCCGGTTGGGGCGCAGTTGTTTTCGGGCGTCAGATCACGGCAGGAATTCGGCGCTGAGCACCTGGGCGGTTCCGCTGTTCGGTCCGCCCATGCAGAATCCCCAGGTGCCGGGATCGCCGAAGTTGTATTGGGCTACCACGCGCACCTTCTGGCCCGCGCCGAGCCCGTCGACAACCGGAATGGTGTTGTCGGAGTAGCCATTCGCCGGGGTCATATAGCTGCCGACGAGATGGGACGTCTGTCCATCGCTCCAGTCCAGGTACATGTCGTTCTGGGCGGTCATCGTATTGCACCCCTGCCCGTTGCTGACGCCACGGAGCCGCGCGCTGTTGATGGAACCATGTCCGGCGCAGCCGGTGATATCGCCGCCGAGGTCGACGGTGCCGCCGTTGCCGTTCCAGGAGATCGTGCCACCTGAGCAGCGGCCGACGATGGGGTCGGCACTGGCGTGCGGCGCTGTGACCAGTAGCCCTGCGGCTAGTGCGGCGCCTGCGGTAATCGAATACAGACGGGTCGGACTCATCTCGCGATACTCCGTTCTGTCGTTCCGGTCGGTAACCAGATTCGAGCTAGAGCGTACTGGTTTAGAGATAGCAGACTGCTATTTATTCTGGATGGCGGGCTGGTGTCGCGTCGCCCGGCAATTCGCTGTCGGAAATGTCTGGTTAGTTCCGTTCGGGGGAAAAGTATTCGGCCCCGGTGGATTTTCGCCGGGGCCGAATGCGTCGTAGAGATACAGCACTGGGCGCCGCGTGGGCTGCGCCGTCGACGACATCGAAGGTGTTGTCGGAGTAGCCATTCGGCGGGGTCGCGTGGCGCTTCGGCTCGGATGCTCGTTGGTGCGCGACGGTCTCGCGTCGATTGGCTATAGCCGGGGTGGGCGATTGTGGGAGTCGTCACCCGTTATCGATAATGAAAAGCGTTGTCAATACGCTTACTATGCTCGCATGACTTTGTTTCGCGCCGGGATAGGTGCTGTCGCAACGGCATTCGTCGTTGTCGTGACGGGGTGCGCCGCGCCGGGAGCGACGACCGGGGATGCCGGGCAGTTCGTGGTGATCGATACCGAGGAGCTGGGGAACTTTCATCCGCTGCTCGGGGAGGGGAAGAACGGGGAGTCGAAGATCTTCGAGGGCCTGTACCGGGTGCAGGAGGGGGTCAGCGATCGGATACCGGCGGCGGTGCCGGTGCTCGCGGTGGGTGCGCCGGAGCCGGTCGGCGGAGATCTGTCGCGATGGACGGTGCGCACACGGACCGATGTGCGGTTCTCGGACGGCAGCGCGTTCGGGCCGGAAGATGTGGTGGCGACCTACAATTCGCTGACCGACCCGCGGTTTGCCGCGCCGATCGCCGCCGAGTACGACTTCCTGCGCAAAGTGACGCAGACCGGGCCGGACACCGTCGAATTCGAACTCACCGGCGCCTACGCCGATTTCGATCACCGGCTGTTCCTCGGGATCGCGCCCGCCGAGGCGTTCGCCACACCGGGGCCGGTCGACAAGGCCGAGCTCAATCGCAAGCCGATCGGGACCGGGCCGTACGCGCTGACCGAATCGCGGCCGGATCAGGTGGTGCTCACCGCGCGCGACGACTACTGGGGTGCGCGGGCAGCGGTGCGGCGGTTCGTGATCCGGCGCAGCGACGACGACAACGCCAGGGCGGGTCAGCTGCGCGACGGGGCCGACGGCACAGTGCTCCCGCCGGAACTGGCGCGGGCCGCCGCCAAGAACGGGTATCGGATGGTATCGGCGGTCGCGAACGATTGGCGCGCCATCACTTTGCCGTCCGGGCATCCGGTCGCCGGTGATCCCGCGATCCGCAAGGCGCTGAACTACGCGGTGGATCGCAAGGGAATGGTCGAGCACATTCTGGATGGGCATGGTGCGCCGATATCCACGCTGATCAATCAGGTGTACGGCGAGATCTACGACCCGGCACAGGATTTCGCGTTCGACAGGGGCGAGGCGGCGCGGGTGCTCGACGCGGCGGGCTGGCGGATCGGCGCGGACGGGATCCGGGAGCGCGACGGGCGGCGCGCCGCGTTCGAGATCGCCTACTACCCCACCGAAGTGCTGCGCCGCGACCTGACCCTGGCGGTGGTGTCGGATGCGAAGCAGATCGGCATCGACATCACGCCGGTCGCGGTGGACAAGAAGAAGATGACACCGGAGTACCTGGCGCACACCGCGTTCCTGCTCGGCGGCGGCGGACAGCCCTACACCGTGGACTCGCAGCTGTATCCGAAGCTGCACTCGAAGTACGCCGTGCCGGGGGTCGGCTCCAAGTGGGACAACGCCTCCGACTATGTGAACCCGAGGATGGACGAGATACTCGACGCCGCGCGGGTCGCGGCGGATCCGGCGCGGCGCACCGAGCTGTACCGGCAGTACCAGGCCGAATACCACCGCGATCCGGCGATGCTCGCCCTGGTCACCACCGACCACGTGTACGTCGTGCGGGACAACGGCTGGCGGATGACGCCGACCGCGCTCGAACCGCACACCCACGGCGTCGCGTGGGGGCCGTGGTACGGACTATCCCGCTGGACCCGGTGATGGGCGTCGATCATCGAGGACTGCGAGCAGGGCGGTTGGTCGGGCGGCGATTGACCACGGCGGTACCGCTGGCGATATTGATCTCGCTCGCGGTATTCGCGCTCGCGGCCGCCAGCCCGTTCGATCCGCTCGACGCCTACCTCGGCGCGCACGGTGACTCGTTCACCGAAACCCAGCGGGCCGACCTGCGGAACCGATTGAACCTGGACCAGAGCTGGTTCGGCGCATGGTGGTCCTGGCTCGGCGATCTGCTGCGCGGCGAACTGGGGGAGTCGCGCTCCTACCACCAGCCGGTGACTCAGGTACTGGCCGAACGGCTTCCGTGGAGCCTGCTGCTCGGCGTGCTCGGCGGTGTGGTCGCGCTGTCGCTGGGCGCGGTACTCGGCGCGTGGGCGGGACTGCGCCGCGGCGGACTCGCCGATCGGGCGATCAGCGCCGGTGCGATTGTGCTGCAAGCTGTTCCGCCGTTCGTGCTGGCACTCGGCGCGGTACTGCTGTTCGCGCTGACCCTGCGCTGGTTCCCCGCAGCAGGATTGACCGATCCGGGTCGCGGTGTCGACGCCGCGTCGACGGCCCGCCACCTGATATTGCCCGCGACGCTGCTCGGTGTGACCCAACTACCTTGGCTGGTACTGGGTTTGCGCGAAACGGTAGCCCGCAGCCTGGACGGCGACGCGATCAAGGGCGCCAAAGCACGCGGACTGCCCTGGCGCGTCATCGCGTTCCGCCACGTCCTCCCGGTCGCCATCGTCCCCTTCCTCACCCTCTGCGGCGCCCGGCTACCCGAACTGGTGGTCGGCGCGACCGTGGTCGAAACCATCTTCAGCTGGCCGGGATTGGGCTCGGCGACCGTGGAAGCCGCGCGCGCACTGGACTTCCCGCTGCTGGCCATCATGACGGTGCTGATCACCGCGCTGGTGCTCCTCGGCAATCTCGCCGCCGACGCGGCCGGAGTTCTGATCGATCCCCGAATCGACGCCGATGGATAGCCGGGCGGCGAACTCGGGCGGCACCGGGGAAGCTGTGACGGCGGGCGGATCTGACGGTGAGTCGGGGCGAACCGGGCGTCCACGCCGAGGGCCCGGTAGTGCGGCTCGGCGGGCGCGACAGGCCAGGCGGGTCGCCCGTATTCGAACCGGGTCGCCCGGGCTCGCGCTTGTCGCAGCGTGCGGGGTGTTGGTGGTGGCCGCGTTGTATGCGGTGCTGGTGCCGATGGTGCGGCCGGTGGATGGGGCGCTGGTGGATTTCGCGGTCGGTCGGCGGGGGCCGAGTGTCGAGTTTCCGTTCGGGACGGATGGGGCGGGGCGAGATGTGTTCGTGCGGGTGGCGGAGGGGATGCGGGTTTCGCTGGTGATCGCGGTGGCAACGGCGGTGGGGGCGGCGATTGTCGGTGTGCTGGTCGGGGTTACGGCGGGGGCGTTCGGCGGTTGGTGGGATCGGGTGAGCATGCGGGTGGTGGACGCGGTCAACTCGTTGCCGAGCCTGCTGCTGACGTTGCTGATCGTGGCGATGTATCGGGGATCGGTGCTCGCCATCGTGGTGTCGCTGGTGCTGACGCATTGGACGTCGATCGCGCGGGTGGTGCGCAGTGAGGTGCTCGCGCTGCGGCATGCCGAGTTCGTCCAGGCGGCGCGGTTGCGCGGGCTGCCCGAATGGCGGATCGTGCGAACCCATTTCGTGCCGGTGGCGGCGGGGCAGGCGCTGATCGGCGTGGTGCTGTTGATCCCGCACGCCATCTGGCACGAGTCGACGCTGTCGTTTCTCGGGGTCGGGTTGCCGCCGCACCGGGCGTCGCTGGGCACCTTGCTGGCGGACGCGCAGGCCTCGCTGCTGCTGGGGGACTGGTGGCTGCTGGTGTTCCCGGCGGGTGTGCTGGTGGCGGTGACGCTCGCGGTCTCCGTGGCGGGCAGGCATTGGCAGCGCAAAGCCGAACTACTGCAGGAGGTTTCGCGATGACGCTGACACTGCGGCGGGTGACCGTGCGCATCCCGCTCGGACCCGGGCGGGTGGTGCACGCGGTGACCGAGGCGGACCTGGTGGTGCGGCGCGGCACCGTGCACGGCCTGATCGGCGAATCCGGTTCGGGGAAGTCGATGGTGGCGGCCACGATCACCGGATTGCTGCCCGCGCGTGCCGAGATGTCCGGCGCGGTCACGCTGGAACTCGCGGACCGCACGCTGCACACCGCGCAGCTGTGGCGCTCGCGCGGCCACACCGTCGCGCTGGTCCCGCAGTCCGCGATGACCTACTTCACCCCGGTCCGCCGGATCGGACCACAACTGGCCGAAACCATCCGTCACCTGGGCACCGAATACACACCCGCCCAACTCATCACCCGCGTCGGCCTGGAAGAGGTGGTACTGCGCCGCTATCCACACGAACTATCCGGCGGCATGGCCCAGCGCGCGGCCATGGCGTTCGCGCTGGCCGGTGACCCCGCCCTGATCATCGCCGACGAACCGACCTCCGCACTGGATGCCGCACGCTCGTCGGCGATCCTGGAACTGCTCGGCGCCTTCGCCGCCGACGGCGGCCGGGTCCTCCTGGTCACCCACGACCTCACCGCCCTCCGCGAATCCGGCATCTGCAACGACCTTTCGGTCATGTACGCCGCCCGCCTCGTCGAATCCGGCCCCGCCACCACCGTTCTCGCCGGCCCAGCGCACCGCTACACCGCGGACCTGCTCGCGGCACTGCCGGAGAACGGATTACGGTCACTGCCGTTCCCCACCCCCGAACTGGTCAACCTGCCCGACGAATTCCGCTACGGCGATCGCTCTTCTGCGCCCGTCAG
This sequence comes from Nocardia sp. NPDC052566, assembly GCF_044547285.1. Classification (NCBI taxonomy): domain Bacteria; kingdom Bacillati; phylum Actinomycetota; class Actinomycetes; order Mycobacteriales; family Nocardiaceae; genus Nocardia; species Nocardia sp. NPDC052566. The sequence continues at coordinate 182,321 of NZ_JBIUAF010000009.1, forward strand.
GGGCGGGGTGCGGTGACCGTGCGATCGTTGTCTGCCGAGCATGTTTCGGTCGCACTCGGCGGTCGCCGGGTTCTGGATGATCTCTCGCTGGCTGTGGCCTCCGGCGAGGTCGTCGGACTGACCGGACCGTCGGGCGCGGGTAAAAGCACACTGGCGCAGGTTCTTTCGGGTTTGCGCTGCCCCGATGCGGGTCGCGTGGTTTGTGACGGCACGCCACTGTCCCGCCGCCGTGACGGCCGGATCGCCATGCTGTTCCAATCGCCGCGCCGGTCGTGCAGTCCGCGGCTGACACTGCGCCGGACCATCACGGAATTGGCGCGTGGCCCGATCGACTGGTCGCGCATCCTCGAATCCGCTGGTCTGACACCGGATCTGCTCGATCGCTATCCGGCGCAGGTCTCCGACGGTCAATTGCAGCGTGCCGCCGTCGCCAGAGTCCTCGCGGCACGACCGGACTACCTGCTCTGCGACGAGATGACCGCCATGCTCGACCCGGCCACCACGGCCACCGTGGTGCACACCGTCACCGAGTTGGCTCGTACCGGCGTCGGCGTGCTCTTCATCAGCCACGACATTCCCCTGCTCGACGTCTGCGCCGATCGGGTCGTGCGCCTGACGTCCGAATCTTCTGCTGTACCCGGCGCGGCGATGCGGCCCGCCGGATTTCCGTTCGAATCGAATGACATCGGAGTTCTATGAGTAACGCATTGCATGTTCTGACCCGCAGCGATCTGGCCGATATCGATATCACCCCGGGGGAGGTCATCGAATTGGTCGAGGAGGGGTATCTGGCATATGCGCGGGGGGAATCCCGGTGCCCGGTGAAGTTGATGATGCCTATTCCCAAGGGGGAGCGGGACGCTGTGTCGTATTCGATGCTCGGATATGACGGGTCGCTGGATCAGGTCGGATTCAAGACGTCGTATCGGCAGGGCAGCGCGAGCGCCGAAAAGTATTACACGACAATCAGTTTGTACGATGACGCGACCGGGTTGCCGTTCGCGTTCATGGATTGCCAGCGGATCGGGGCCGCGCGGACACCGGCGACGACGGCGATCACCGCGAAACACTGTGCCGGACCGGGTGCTACGAGTGTGCTGATGCTCGGCACGGGGGTGCAGGGACGGAATACGCTGCCGTACTTGCTGACCGCGCTGCCGGGGCTGGAGCGGCTCCGGTTGTTCGGCACCCATCCCGACGGTATCGCCGAGAGCATCGCCACCATGCGGCGGTACTTCCCGGATCGGGAGATCGAACTGGTCGACGACGTGCCGTCGGCGGTCGCCCACTCCGACATCGTGGTCGTCGCGTCCGGCCGGGCGGCGCACCCCCGGGTGCACACCGAATGGTTGAAGCCGGGCGGGTTGTTGATCTCGGTGGCCAGCAAGGGCGTGGCCAGCGGTGCGCTGCGCGGCGCCGACTATGCGATCGCCACCAGTGTGGGCCAATTGGGTGTCACCGGAACGCGATTGGCGGGTTCGAATGGCGAGGTGGTGATCGATGCGGAACTGCCGGATATCGTGGCGGGCCGTGCGGTGGGCCGACGCGACGACGCCGATCGGGTGTTCGCCTTCTCCAGCGGGATGATCATCACCGATATCCCGGTCGCGCACGCGCTCGCGACTCGTGCGGTGGCCGCCGGTCGCGGACAGCGGGTGCACCTGTGGAAGTGACCACGGCGGTCTTGCGCGCCGCATCCACCGATCTGCCGACATTGCCCGCGCTGGAACAGGAGTGGCTACGCCGGGTACGTGAGGACCGGCATCTGCTCTTCGATATCCACCACGCCGTCGGCGGCCCGTTCCATCTCGTCTACCCGCGCCGGTTCGAGGACAACCTCCGTGCGTTCCAAGAAGTGCTTGCGGCGCACGGTGTTCGAGGTCAGGTGTACTACGGCAAGAAGGCCAACAAGGCGGGCTGCTGGTTACGGGCGACGGCCGACCTGCGCGGCGCCGTCGACGCGGCGAGCGAACCCGAGCTGGTGCACGCGCTCGCGCACGGCGTCCGTGGCCGCGATATCGGGGTGACCGGCGCGGCCAAAACGACCGCGCTGCTGCGGCTCGCCGCCCGCCACGACTGTGTGATCGCGATCGACGCCCTGGACGAACTGGAGCGGCTCGCCCAGGTCGCGGCCGCCGACGGCCGCGTGCGTATCCTGTTGCGCTGCTTGCCGCCCACCGCACCGCACAGCCGTTTCGGCCTGTCCGAGCACGATATGGAGCGCGCGATCGACCGGTGCGCCCAGCTGACCTCGGTGGTCGAACTGCTCGGCTACTCTTTCCATCTCGACGGCTACGACGTGCGTCCGCGTGCCGAGTTCGCGCACGCGCTGATCGACCGGTGCCGGGCGGCGAAGGCCCGCGGGCTGCCGGTCACCGCGATCTCGATCGGCGGTGGTTTCGCGTGCAGCTACCTCGACGCGGACGACTGGGCGGATTTCACCGAACGGCAGCGCGCCGAATGGTTCCACGCCGGAAAGCGTTTCGAGAAGTTCTACCCGTACGCCCAGGAGCCGACGGGCGCCGCCATGCTCGACGCCGTCCTGGCCACCACGATCGACGGCCGGACCCTGGCAACGCGTCTGTGCGACAACGATATCGAGCTGTTCCTCGAACCGGGGCGCGCACTGCTCATCGATGCGGGCTGCACCGTGTTCCCGGTGCTCGGATACAAGCAGAACGCGGATTACGGCATCACCACCGTGCACGGGCTGAGCATGAGTGTCTCCGAGCAGTGGAAGGGCAGCGAATTCCTGCCCGATCCGATCCTGGCGCCGCGCTACCGCGATCCAGGCGCGGAACCGATCGCCAGCTGCGTCGGCGGCGCGAGTTGCATGGAATACGACGTGCTCACCTGGCGCAAAGTGCCGCTGCCGCAGCGACCCGAGCACGGCGACCTGCTCATCTACCCGAACACCGCCGGCTACCAGATGGACAAGAACGAGAGCGAATTCCATCAGTTGCCGTTGCCGCCGAAGGTCGAGATCAGTATCTCGGGCAGCCGGATTCGATGGCGGCTCGACCGATGACGATACCGAAAGTGGCCGAGCTGCCCGCGCTGCCCCGGCTGCGCGAGAACGTGGTGCACCGCGCCTCCGACCTCATCGGCGCGACCCCGCTGCTCGAATTGGCCAGGACCGGTGCGGGCACCCGGCTGCTGCTGAAGCTGGAGCAGTTCAACCCGACCGGGTCCGCCAAGGTGCGGATGGCGCGGGAAATGGTGTTGCAGGCCGAACGCAGCGGTGACCTGCGCCCCGGCGGGCATATCGTCGAACCGACCTCGGGCAACACCGGCACCGGCTTGGCCTTGCTCGCGCTGGAGCGCGGCTACACCTTCACCGCGGTGGTGGACGGCCACGCCGCGAAGGACAAGTTGCGCGCCATGAAAGCCATGGGCGCACAACTGGTCTACGTGGACAGCGCCGAGAGCGGCGGGCCGAGCACGGTGGAGCGCCGCCGCGTCGCGGGCGAAATCGCCACGCGCACCGGCGCGTTCCGGCCCGATCAGCACAACAACCCGCACAACAACGCGGGTTACCGTGAGCTGGCGGGGGAACTGCTGGCAGATCTGAGCACCGATGTCGACTACTTGGTCGGCGCCGTCGGCACGGGTGGATCGCTGTGCGGTACAGCCGAACAGCTGCGCCGGTTCGGTTCCCGGGTGTACGCCATCGGTGTCGAGCCGGTGGGCTCGATCATCTTCGGTGGCGCGGCCGCGCCGTACTGGCAGACCGGTTCGGGCAGCCCCGCGGGTTTCCCGGTCGGCGCCAACGTGCGTTACGAGCATATCGACGAGGGCTGCCGGGTCGGCGATACCGACGCGTTCGCCACCGCGCGTGTGGTGGCGCGGCGCACCGGACTGCTGGTCGGCGGCACCGCGGGCGCCGCGATCCACCTCGCGCTGCGGCGGCTGGTGCATCTGCCCGCGGGCAGCACGGTGGTGGTGCTGGTGTGCGATGCGGGCGAGAAGTACCTCGACACGGTGTACGACGAGCAGTGGCTGATCGACCGCGGCGTCTACGACCAGGCGGCGCATCAGCGGATGATCCGGCTGCTGCGCGCCTACGACGAATCGGTGCGGCTTGCCGCCCTCGATACCGCGACGACGGGAGCGTGAGCGCCGCATGACGATTCGCCCCTATCGCGCGATTCTCGCACTCGCCGCGCCGATCGCCGGACTTCAGCTCGCCCAGGTGGCGCTCACCACGGTCGACCTGGCCATGATGGGCGTGCTCGGTATCGCCGCCGTGGCGGCGGGCGGGCTCGCGCTGCTGCTGTACAACCAGGTGCGCACCATGTGCGTCGGCATGGTCACCGGCGTCGGCAATCTGATCGCGGCAGCCGCCGGGCGCGGTGAACAGCGCACGGGGACAACGGAACTCGATGAGCGGGCGCGGCGTGAGGTCGGTGGGTACGTGCGTGCCGCGCTGGCCGTCGCGACGCTGACCTCGCTGCTGGGGGCCGCCGTGCTGATCGGCCTCGGCGGTGCGCTCGGCACGCTCGGCCAGCGCCCCGCCGTCGTCGAGCTGGCCAGGCCGATCATCTGGACGCTGGCACCCGGCCTGATTCCCATGCTGTGGCTGAATGTGTTGCGCCAGTTCGCCGTCGGGCTGCGCCGCGCGGGGTCGCTGCTGCGCGTGACGCTGCTGTCCATCGGCGTCAACGCGCTGCTGAACGCGGTGTTCCTGTTCGGCTGGCTCGGCATGCCGACACTCGGCCTCGCGGGAATCGGCTTGTCCACCACCCTCGTTCAGCTGTGGACCTGCCTCACCTATCTGCGCACGGTGCGCCGCGACCCGGTACTGGCTCCGCTGCTCTCGCTGCGCGCCTGGCACGCCGAGCGCGCGACAATGCTGCGCATCGTGCGGATGGGCGCGCCGATCGCGCTCACCTACGGCGCGGAGGCCGCGATCACCTCGATCGCGACCCTGTTGATGGGCGGTTTCGGCCCGGTCGCGCTCGCGGCGAGCAATATCGTCAACCAGCTGGCCTACATCGTGTACCAGGTGAATATCGGCCTGTCCCAAGGTTCGTCGATTCTGGTGAGCCGCGTGGTCGGGCAGGGCAGACGGGGCGAGGTCGCCGGAATCGCCCGGCGCGCCTTCGCGCTCGGCTTCGCCTTCATGACCGTGGTCGGCGCAGGTTATCTGCTGTTCCCCGCGGCGGTGCTCGCCCCGTTCCTCGGCGGCCACCGCGACGACGCGGCGGTATCGGCCGCGGCCGCCACCCTGCTGTGGTTCGCGATCGCGCAGCAGTACTGCAAGGGCGCGCAGAACCTGGCCATCGGGCTGCTGCGCGGGATCGGGCACACCGCGGCGGGCATGCGGAACACGCTGATCGGCTATTTCGCGGTCGGCGTGCCCGCCATGGCGGTGTTCGGCTACTGGCTGGACTGGCGCGGGCCCGGTGTGTGGCTCGGCCTGTGCCTCGGCTTCGGCGCGACCGCGCTGCTCGTCTGGCGCTCGTTCCGCACCCGCTCGGCCGAGGCCGCGGCACTGCTCGATCCGGCGAGTGCCGCGGTCCCCGGGAAGGCTCGGGCGGGCTGGTAGACATCCGTCGAGCGCAGTCGACAGGCCGTTGATTGCGGCGTGTCGCAGGGCCATTCGACTGCGCTCGGCGAATGAGCGGGGTTTGCGCGGCCGGGATCAGTGTCCCGGCCGCGCGTTCCGCGGTTCCGGCGCGCGGGTGCGCGGTATCCGCCGCGAGGGCTTGGTGGTGCCCCTCTTCACCTCGGGCGCCTGGTCCGGCGCCACCGCCGCCTCGTGCGGCGGCACCATCTGCGCCGTCGTCACCGCGACCACCTGGATCTGCTCCAGCCGCAGCCCGAGCCCGGCCAGCCGGGCGATCACGCCGAGCCGATGCTCGGGCAGACCCGGCCGGATCACCAGCGGCGGGCGACCCGCCCGCCGCAGCACGTAGGTCCTGAGCTCCGGATCGAACTCCACCGGCGCACCGTCGCGGATCGCGCGGTAGGCGTCGAGATCGAGATCGCCGTGCCGCACCGGATTGATCATCAGCGCGTCGATGAAACGCTCCGCCTGATCGAGCACCAGCTGCTGATCCGGCGGATCGAGGTGCCGCACGCGCTGAATGACGCGCACGCGATAGTCGTCCGCCGCGTGGCGCAGCAGATACCGGTGCCGCTCGATCTCGGCCGCCAGCTCGGCGAGGCGGTCGTGATCGGCCGACATCGGGTCGTGCGGGTCGGGCGCCGAAGCATGGACGTCGGGCATGGAGCCCCCTTCTGTCGAGTTGCGGATTACGTTGGGCGGCAACTCGATCGATGTCCGACCTAGAACTATTGTCGCAGCGGGGTACGACAAGTTCGGCCTGCTGTCCCGCGCGGGTATCCTCGCTGGTGATGTCCGAGGTCAGCGTGGAATCCGCCGCGACTCTGTGGGAGCGCAGGAAGCTCGAGGCGATGAGCCGTATCCAGCGGGTCGCGCTGGATCTGTTCGACGAGCACGGCTACCGGGCGGTGACGGTGGAGCGGGTGGCGGCCGCGGCCGGTGTCTCGCCCAGCTCGATCTATCGCTACTTCGGCACCAAGGAGATGCTCGTCCTCTACGACGAACAGGATCCGCAGGTGCTCGAGGTGCTGCGGACCGTCGGCGACGGCGCCGTCCTCGATATCGGCGCGCTGGTCACCATCGGGCGCCCGCTGGTGCCCGCGCTGATCGAGTCGATGGTCACCGCGGAGACCGAGGCGCGCATGCGCAGCCGGCTGCACTACGTGCTGACCATTCCGGAGGTGAAGGACGGTCAGACCAGGCAGATGCGGGAGATGGAGGATCAGTTCCGCGTGCTGTTCGCGCAGCGCTCGGGCCGCGACGCCAACGATCTACGGGTCAGGATGACCGCCGCCACCGCCGTCTGGGGCTGCGTGGCGGGGCTGGATCATTGGGCGGGAACGGGTTTCGCCGGTTCGCTGCGCCAGGTCTACGCCGAGGTGATCGCCACCGTGCTCGACCTCATCGAGTCGATATTCCGCTAGCCGCGCGGCTCGGGAGCCGCGGCAGCCACCAGTTCCAGCGGCCGAACAGTTGCATGAACGCGGGGACGAGCACCAGCCGCACGATCAGCGCGTCGATGGCGATGGCGACCGCGAGTGCGAACCCGATCTGCTTCAGCTCCAGCACATCCGCGGTGACGAAGCTGGCGAACACCGCGACCATGATCGCGGCCGCCGCCGTGATCGGGCGCGCGGTGCGCTGCAGCCCGTCGGCGACCGCTTCGGTATTGTCCCGATGCCGATCCCACGCTTCCTTCATCCGCCGGATCAGGAACACCTCGTAGTCCATCGATAGTCCGAACAGCACCGCGAACACCAGCATCGGCAGATAGACCTGGAGGAACCCGGCGCTGTGGAAGCCGAGCACGGATTCGCCGATGCCGTACTGGAATACGGCGACGGTAATGCCGAGTGCGGCGCCGGTGGCGAGCAGATTCAACAGGATCGCCTTGACCGCGAGCACGATGCTGCGGAACGCGGCGATCAAGAAGGCCAGCGATACCGTCAGCACCAGCGCGATCACCCACGGGAAGCGGGCGGTGATCCGCTGCGAGACATCGGCGAAGGTCGCAGATGTACCACCGACCAGTACCCGCGCGCCCTCGATCGCCGTTGCGCGGGAACGGATATCGGTGGTCAGTTCGGCAACGGTGGTGGAGTCGAACGATTCTCGCGGCACCACAGTCGCCAGCAACCGTCCGTCGGATTGCTGCGTCAGCACCCGGGCGATTCGGGGATCGCCGCTCAGACCGGTGACGAATTGGTTTGCGGCGAAACGGCCTTCGTCGCTCAGCGGGGTGTCGTCCGTCCCCGTCGCGAGCACCGAGATCGGGGCGAGCAGCCCGGGCCCGAAGTTGTCGCGCACCAGCGCCGTGGCCTGCCCGGTGGCCTTCCCGTCGAGTGAGCGCAGGCCCATGTCGATGCCGTACTCGATGCCGGTGAGCGGCAGCGCCGCCGCGGTGAGCAGCGCGACGCCGAGCGCGCCGAATACGACCGGCCGTCCCATCACCAGCCGCGCCCAGCGCGCCCACGCGCTCGACGCGGCCGCCGACTTGGTCTCGGCCGGGCGCAATCGGGCAGGCAGCGCACCGCGATTCACCGCGGGCCCGAGCGTGGCGAGCAGCGCGGGCAGCAGCGTGAACGCCGCGGTGAGCGTGGCGACGACCGCGGTGACCACGCCGATCGCCACCCCGTTCAACATCGGCAGTCCCACCGCGGCGAGTGAGCACAGCGAGATCATCACGATCAGGCCCGACGCCAGGATGGTCCGCCCGGTGGTATCCAGCGCGACGCCGACCGCCTGCGTGATCGCACCCCGTGCCGCCCGGTCACGCACCCCGCGCCTGGTGAGTTCCTCGTTGAACCTGCTGACGATGAACATCGCGTAGTCGATCGCGGTGCCGGTGGCGATCATCGTCGCCACCGAGAGCACCAGCGAATCGAAGGTCAGAAAGGTGGTGAGCCCGAACAGGACTCCGACGCCGACGGCGATGCCCGCCGCGGTCACCGCGATCGGCACCGTCGCCGCGACGACCGCGCCGAGCGCGAGAACGAGCACCGCGGCGGCCACCGGCAGGCCGATCGCTTCGCCGCGCTGCATATCGGCGGTCTCCATCCGCATCAGGCCGGCCTCGACCGGGCCGTAACCGGTGGTCGTGACCTGGAGTTCGGCCGCGGAGACGGCGGCGAGCGCGGATTGCAGCCTGCTCGCCGCCGCGACCCGCTCCGACATCGACCCATCGATGCCCGCGATGCCGAAGGCGGTGTGCCGGTCCGCCGAGATCTGCAGTGCCGGATTGCCTTCGAAGGGGCCGATCGCCCCGACGACGCCGTCGGTCCGGCGCGCGGTATCGAGCGCGCGGTCGATACCGGCGCGGAATTCCGGCGCGTCGGCGGTGTATCGATCCGAATGGAAGACGACCAGGTCCTGCTCGGTGCCGAGCTGCCGGAAGTGTTCGGCGACAAGGCGATCCACCTCGCGCGACGCGGAGCCCGGTACGGAGTAGTCGGGCGCGCCGAGCCGGGCGTGCAGCGCGGGATAGGCCGCGCCGCACACCACGACCAGCAGCAGCCACGCACCGAGCACGACCTTGCGATGCCGGGCCATGAACACGCCCCAGCGCCCGACGACGCCGAGCCGTTCGGCGGGCTCCGGGCGGTCCGGCCGTTCGATCACGGCTGCTCGGGTCATCGCATCTCCTGAAGTCGCTACCTGAAAGTGACTGTCAGGTATTGCCCGTCAGTCTAGGAACCCGGAGGAACGGGGTGCAAGTGACTATCAGGAGTGAGCTGCGACACGTCGGGAGTCAGTAGCCGACGGTGAAGCGGCGCTGCACGAACCGGGGCAGCTCGGCCTCGTCGATCAGGGCAACGGCGACGTCCTCCGCCGAGATATCGCCGCCGCCGAGCAGTAGCTGATCGCCGCCGATGCGGAAACGGCCGGTGCGCTCGCCCGGATTGATGCGACCGGAGGACGGGCTCACGTAGGTCCAGTTGCGGTTGGACAGGCGGTACAGGTTCAGCGCGTCCACGCCCGCCTGCACCGCTTTGCGGTATTCGACCGGCACGCGCAGGTTCTCGACCAGGCCGCGATCGAAATCCGGACCGTCGACGAGCAGCAGTCCCGGTGCGATCTCCAGGCTGCCCGCGCCGCCGAGATTGATCAGCCGCACCGACGGATGCCGGTGCAGCGCACCGATCATCGCGCGCGCCGCGATGACGAAGTTGTCCGCCTCGGCGATGGTGCCGTCGACGCCGTGGCCCGCGTTGATCGCGCTGATCACCACGTCGAGCCCGTCGATGGCCGCGGCGACGCTGTCGATGTCCAGCCAGTTGGCGACCCGCCAATCGGCGCCGCCGTGCTCGGCGGGAATGCGGGCGGCGTCCCTGGTGAAGGCGGTGACCCGATGGCCACGCTCGCGCGCCTCGGTCAGTACGCGGCTGCCGATCACGCCGGTCGCGCCGAAGATTCCGATATCCATGATGCCCTCGCTCTACACAGTGTCGATTTACTACACGCCGTTCAGAAATGACACGGCTGATAGTAGCCAAACGCTGTAGAGTGTCAAATGTGGTCGAGGTCGTACAGAGTCGAAGAGAGCGTTTACGTGCGCAGACGGCGCAGGAAATCAAGGCGATCGCGCTGCGCCTGCTGGCCGAGGGCGGCCCGGACGCGATCTCGTTGCGCGCCATCGCCCGGGAGATGGGGATGACCGCGGGCGCCATCTACGGTTACTACGCCACCCGCGACGACCTGATCACCATGCTCATCGCCGAGGTCTACACCGGGTTGCTCGACGAGGTGGAAGCCGCGCGCGACGCACTGCCCGCCGCGGACGCCGCGGGCCGGATCATCGCCTGGGGCAGCACCGTTCGCCGCTGGGCCGTCGCCAACCCTGCGGGCTTCCGGCTCATCTACGGCGATCCGGTGCTCGGTTACCAGCCGCCGCAGGGCGGTCCCGCCGCGGAAGCCGGCATGCGCGCGTGCACCGGCCTGGTCGAATTGGTCGCCGCCGCATGGCCGCACGCGCAGCGGCTACAGGCCGGCGATGAGGTCGACTGGGCCGACTTCGACGCCGACCTGGCCGCCCACGTCCGCGCGGAATTCCCGAGCCTGCCGCCCTCCGGCCTCGCCCTCGCGCTGCGTATGTGGGGCCGCATGCACGGGCTCATCGCGTTGGAGGTCTACGGCCACCTGATCCCGCAATCACAGGACCCCGCAAAGCTTTACCACGCCGAAATGCTCGATCTCGTCCGCTCCCTCGGACTCTGACACCCGACCGGGATGCGCGCCGACCGAGCGTGCCGCGGTGTGCCATTCGCTGACGGCGCATAGGGTCGACTCGTGAGTGGTGATCTAGCGGTGACGGTGCTGGGGAGCGCCACGCCGTATCCGAGTGCGGACAACGCGTGCTCCGGGTACCTGGTGTCCGGTGGTGGGACGCGGTTGTGGATGGACGCGGGGACCGGGAGCCTGGCGCAACTGCGGCGGCATATCCGGCTGGATGAGGTGGACGCGATCTGGATTTCGCATCTGCACGCCGATCACAGCGCGGATCTGCTGACCGCCTACTACGGGCTGCTCTACGCGGATATCCGCCTGGCCGCGCCGATTCCGCTGTACGGCCCGGCAGGCACTGCCGAGCGGCTGGCGCACTTCCTCACCAACGGGCCGACGCGCAGCCCGATCGAGTCGGCGTTCGAGGTGCACGAGCTGCACGATGGGCACAAGGCCGAGGTCGGTGCGCTGTCGCTCACGACAAGTGAAGTGGCGCACGGCATTCCGGCATTCGCGGTGCGCGTCGAAATCGGTGGACGTGCGTTGACCTATTCCGGCGACACCGCACCGTGCGCGAATCTGACCGAGCTGGCGGCGGAGTGCGATCTGCTGCTGTGCGAGGCGGACAGCGCGACACCGTCAGTGGATCACCACACCCCCGAAAATGCCGGTGACACCGCGACTTCCGCGCGCGCACGGCGGCTGGTCCTCACGCACGCCGGGCCGTTCCTCACCCCGGACGACGCCATCGCGCGCGCTGCCACGCGCTACACCGGCCCGATCGCGTATGCCGCGCCCGGCTCGACCTTCCGCGCGGGCTGAGTCCGGTTCAGGGACAGTCGAATCGGCTGCCGCGCCGATCGGCACGCTGATGGCGCAGCCAGGTCCGCTCGGGCGGCGGATCATCCCCGGGTCCTCCTGGATGTCCTCCGTTCGGCGGACTTCGGGACGCCTCGTCGCTCGTAGATTTCCCAGCGACAACGCATATGCTGCTGGGAGGCGCGATGAGTACCGGACTGTTGATCCTCGTGATCGTCGGCGTGATCGCCCTGGTGATCAAGCGATTCCGTGGTGAGCCGATGAACGCGAGGGATACCTTCGGCACGCCGCTGATCCTGGTGGCGGTCGGTGTGTACAGCGTGACCAAGGTGGCCGACCTCAACGGCACCGATATCACCTGGCTGGTCGTCGGCGGCGTGGTCGGTATCGTGTTCGGCGCGATCCGCGGCACTACCATCGGGATCTTCGAACGTGACGGGCACCTGTGGCAGCGCTACACCTCGGGGACCGTCGTGGTCTGGCTCGTGTCCATGGGCGTGGGCTTCGGGGTCAACGCGCTGGGCGCCGCGATGGGCATGCATCACGACGCCCGCCCGACGACCCTGTCGATCGGCATCGGCATGCTGGGGGAGATGCTGACGCTCGGCCTGCGCGCACTGTCCACCGGTGTCCCGTTCGCGCCGGACCGGACCGGACCGGGGTCACCGCTGGATCGGCTGCTCGGCGACTCCGGCTCCACTGCGAACGAATCCCGCAGGGACGCTGGACATTCCGAACACGGATCGGCGCAGCCGTTCGGAACATCGCCGCAGGCCGGTAGGGACGCCCCGGTCATCAACGACGGTCCACACCGCTCACCCACTGTGCGCGACGGGCTGAACTGGCTCAACACCGCCAAGGACCGCCTGCGTTGACCATCCCGGCGCGCCACCGGCGAGTCGTGCCCGATCAGGTGTGAGATCTATTGGGAGGGGCCGGATTCGGCGGTAGGGTGTGCCGCCATGGTGAGCAATGCGGGCAAGAACGCCTATCTCGATCAGGTCGTCGCGCAGCAGGCGGCGTTGGAAGGGGATCTGCGCTCGCGGATGCCCGCGGCCCCCGCCGCTGCCGGGTTCGCGGGCGCACCACCGCCTTCGCCGCGGCGCGGTGTGCTGAGCAAGCGGGCGGATCGGCTCGAACCGGTTCCGGACCGGCATGGTCCCGGGCCGGTGGAGGTCAGGGTGACGGGTACGTGGCGGTGGCGCACAGTGCTGGTGCCGCCCAACGCTTTCGTGGTGCACACCCGGCGCGGGCGGGCCGAGCCGCTGCATATCGGGCTCGGGGTGTCGTTCCGGTTCAACCCGGCGACGGATTCGTATCTCGTTGTGCCCGGCGCGATGCAGACCATCCTGATCAACGCCTACTGCATCTGCCGCGAGCTGCAGGGCGTGCTGGTGCAGGGCTATGTGCAGTGGATCATCGAGGATTTCGCGACCGCCTACCGCAAGCTGGACTTCTCCGACGCGGTGGATCCCATGCGGCTGGTCAATATTCAGCTGCGCGAGCAGGCGGAGGCCGCCATCAAGGACAAGGTGTCCACGATGGGGGTGCGGGATGTGCTGAGCGACAAGCAACCCATCATCGAAGAGCTGACCGCGCGCCTGCAGGCGGTGGCCGAGGGCAGCGCCGGGCTCGGGCTGCGCATCGTCACCGTGCAGATCAAGGAGGCGGTGGTCAGCTCGTCCACACTGTGGGAGAACCTGCAGAAGCCGTACCGCAGCGAACAGAATCAGATCGCCAGGCTCGCGGAACTGACTGCGCGAGAAGCGATTTCGGCTCGCGAGATGGCGGCCGAGCGGGCCGCCGAGGAGCGCAGGATCGAGAACGAGCGCGAGCTGGCCGAGCTGCGCGATCAGCATGCAGCGTCCCGGTTCGACCGGGAGGCCGCGGAACGGCTGCGTCGCACCACCCGTGAACACGATGACGAGCGCACCGTCGCCGATCTCGCTCAGCAGACGGCGTTACATGCGCTGCGCCTGCAGCGCGAACAGCATGCGGAGCGGCTGGAGAACATGCGCCGCGAGGTGGAATTGCGCGGTGCGGAACTCGATGCCGACCTGGCCCGCTCCGCCGCCACCGCGCGCGGCGCGCACGAGGTGGCCCTGCTGGAGTTGGAGCGCGAGCGCATCCGGGTGGTGAACGCCAACGAGCGCGGCGCCGAGGCGACCAGGGCCGCGCTGGTGGACTCGCTGCCGGAGATCGTCGAGAAGCTGCCCGTGCCCGCCGAGGTGAAGTCGATTCAGATCGGTGGCGATCTGTCCGGATTGTCCGCTGTGCTCACTCAGCTCTCCGGCATCGTCGAAACCTGGTCCGCGCCAAGGTCTTCCGAAGGGGCGCGCCAGTAGGGCCCGCCTCGGCCGCGCTCGGTAAGCTGCCACCGCAACACCGTCGCAACCTCAGTCGGACATGCGACCAACATGGCGGTAGGGTCGGCGCGAACCGGCGGCCCGGCAGAAAGGCTCTCCCCATATGTGCGCAGCAAGTCCGTTCAGCGGCCTCAATCGCAGGCAATTCCTGGCGAAGGCCGCGGCCGCGGGAGCGGTGGGCGCGCTGGCGTCCTGGGCCAACCCGATCATCGAGCGGGCCTACGCGGCCGATCCGGCCGGGATGGGCGGGCTCGGCGATATCGAGCACTTCGTGCTGCTCATGCAGGAGAACCGGTCCTTCGACCACTATTTCGGCGCCATGTCGGGCGTGCGCGGCTTCGACGAGGCGTCGACGGCGTGGCAGCAGTACGGCTGGACGCCGGGTGCGGGCCCGGCGCCGGACGGGTTCGTCAACCCGTTCCGGCTCGACACCACGCGCGGCGCCACCCTCGACGGTGAGTGCATCAACGATCCCGACCATTCGTGGGCCGGGATGCACCGGGCGTGGAACGGCGGCCGCAACGATCAGTGGATGCCGATGTCGATCGAGAGCGTCGGCCCGGCGAACGCGCCCGCCGCGATGGGCTACTACCTGCGCGAGGACATTCCGATCCACCACGAACTCGCCGACGCGTTCACCCTGTGCGACAACTACCACTGCTCGGTGCTCGGCCCCACCGACCCGAACCGGCTGTACTGGATCAGCGCCACCATCGATCCCGACGGAACGGCGGGCGGCCCGCTGCTGGAGACGCCGGCGCTGATCCCGCAGCACGTGTACAGCTGGCGCACCTACCCGGAAAACCTGTCCGACGCGGGCGTCAGCTGGAAGGTCTACAACAACCGCGACGTCGGCCCGCTGTCCTCGGTGATCCTGGACGGCATGCTCGGCTGCTTCACCCAGTCGAGCGACCCGAATTCCGAGCTGGCCCGCCGCGGCCTGGCCCCGGTGTACCCGAACGACTTCCAGGCCGATGTCGCCGCCGACCGACTACCCGCGGTGTCCTGGGTGATCCCGTCGCTGATCAACTGCGAGCATCCCGCGCTGCCCGCGGCATTCGGCGCCTACGGCATCGTGCAGCTGCTCGACATCCTCACCTCGAATCCGAAGGTGTGGGAGAAGACCGCGCTGATCATCAGCTACGACGAGAACGGCGGCTTCTTCGACCACGTCACACCGCCGACCGCGCCGCCAGGCACCCCCGGCGAATTCGTCACGGTACCGCTGGACCGGGTCGCCGCGTCGAAGGGCATCGCAGGCCCGATCGGGCTCGGCTACCGCGTGCCCGGCCTGGTGATCTCGCCGTACAGCCGCGGCGGCCTCGTCGCCTCGGAGACCTTCGACCACACCTCGCAGCTGCGGCTGCTGGAAACCCGCTTCGGCGTCGATGTGCCGAATTTGACGCCATGGCGGCGCGGTGTGACCGGCGACATGACCTCCGCCTTCGATTTCGGCTCGACGCCGAATGCGGCGAAGCCGGTATTCAGCGATCCGAAACCGAAGATGGATGCGGCGGTCGCGCAATGCGGTCCGAATATCGGGCTCGGTTCGCTCACCAAGGGAATTCCGTATCCGGTGCCGCCCAACGCGATGCCGCGCCAGCAGCCGGGAACCAGGCGCAGGCCGAGCGGGATCGTCCGGGCATGACTGTGGCCCAGCCGGGCGGCTGGGCCACGTCACAAGTTGGGGTTCAGCTGGCGGTGGCAGGCACCCAGTGGACAGACATAGCGGCAGAGCGTTTTCGCATGGCCGCGAAGCTGTGTCGGGCGGGGCTGATCAACGCGGTGAACCATGTGCGGCGGTGCTCCTCGAGCGCGGCCGCGACGGCGGGGATCCGGATGCAGTGCACTCCGCCCGCCATACCCAGGCGGTGGCGACCCGTCTGGTTGTTTCTGGTGCCCAATGGTGTTCCTTTGCTTGCTGGTTCTGGCCTGGATCGCCACGGCGAAGATTAGCCGAACGAAAGTGCTGGGCAGTGGATTTTGCGCAAGCAATTGCCCCGGCGTGTCGGAAAGTTCTCGCGCCGAACCGGGGTCTCGGCGGAAATGTTGCGAATTGGTCTCGGCGTCGTCACGGATCGGCCAAATGGTCGGTCGGTATGTGGATTACGGTGTGCCGCGGGGTATTAGGCAGGGATCGATGCGGTAGGGCCACGGGGGTGCGTCTCGCGGTGCGCGCGGATGCGAGACTGGTCGAATGTTGCGGATCGGCCTCACCGGAGGCATGGGAGCGGGCAAGTCGACGGTCGCGCGGATTCTCGCGGAGCTCGGCGCGGTGATCATCGACTCCGACGTGCTCGCCAGGGAGGTCGTCGCGCCGGGGACCGAGGGGCTGGCCGCGCTGGTCGAGGCGTTCGGCGCGGGCATACTCGCGGCCGACGGCAGCCTGGACCGGCCCGCGTTGGCGGCCAAGGCATTCGGCAGCGACGAGGCGCGCGCGAAGCTGAATTCCATTACCCATCCATTGGTCGGCAAACGCACCGGCGAACTGATTTCCGCCGCGCCCGCGGATGCCATTGTCGTGCAAGATATTCCATTACTGGTGGAAAACGGCCTCGCCCCGCTGATGAATCTCGTGCTCGTCGTCGACGTCGACGCCGAAACGCGAATCCGGCGTTTGGTCGAATTCCGCGGCGTCGCCGAATCCGATGCGCGCGCGCGTATTTCGGCGCAGGCCACCGATGAGCAGCGGCGCGCGGTCGCCGACGTGCTGCTCGACAACAATGGCGAATCCGGCGCGGTCGACGCCGAGGTGCGCCGGCTGTGGGAGCGGCGGCTGGTGCCGTTCGAGCGCAACCTGCGCACCGCGACACCGGCCAGGCGCACCGAATTGCGGCTGGCCGAACCGAATCCGGAATGGCCCGCCCAGGCGCAGCGGCTGATCGCCCGGCTGTGGCTGGCCTGTGGCGCCGCCGCGACGCGGATCGATCACATCGGCTCCACCTCCGTGCCCGGTCTGCCCGCCAAGGATCTGATCGATCTGCAGATCACCGTCGCCGATCTGGCCGTCGCCGACGGTGTGCGAGATGCGTTGGGCGCCGCCGGTTTTCCGGTCCGGCCCGAGATCACGCACGACAGCCCCAAACCGACGCCGCAGGATCCGGCCGGGACCGATATCGCGCTGTGGGCCAAGCGATATCACCAGAATGCCGATCCGGGGCGGCTGGCCAACGTGCACATCCGCGTCGACGGATCGCCGGGCCAGCGGTTCGCGCTGGCATTTCGCGACTGGCTACGCGCCGACGCCGCGGCACGCGCGGAATACCTGGAGGTGAAGCGCGAAGGCGAGGCCAAGGCGGCCGGGCTGACCGGCGAGGCGGCGACCATCGCCTACCTGGACGTGAAGGAGCCGTGGTTCGACGCGGCGTATGCGCGCGCCGCGGCGTGGCGCGACGCTACAGCCACGTGAGGGTGATGCCGAGGGACTCGAGCCAGCCCTCGAAGGTGTAGCCGTTGGCCGCGATCCCATCGATCGCGATCGCGGCGTGCGCGACCGCCGCCTCGGCCTCGGCCGCGCCGATCAGGCCCGCGGCGTGCGCGGCGAGTAGCTCGTCGACATCGAGCAGCTCGGTCTCCCTGCCGGTGCGGACCACGATGTCGAGGTAGTGGTCCACCGACTTCCACTTGGTGGGCCCGACCTGGGCGTATTCGCCGAGGTCGAGGTAGTAGTCCTGGTCGCGGCGGTGTTCCGGGTTGTAGTGGAACACCGTCGCGCGTAGCGAGAGCTCGGGCAGCAGCCAGGACTCGATGTAGTGGAACTGCTGATGGTCGGAGGTCCGTGCCATGTACAGGCCCCACGGCTCGGCCCAGTAGCGGTCGACCGGCCGCACGAAACCCTTCGGGTCGGTGTTGGTCAGGCCGGCGAGATCGAAATACTCGACCTTGGGCCGGTGGATATCCACTGATGCCTGTGTCATGCAATCAGAATCTACCGGCGCGAGGCTCCCGTCGAGTCGTACCGTGCGTTGCGGCTGGTTACATCCAGGTCAGGTGGATGTCCTGGGCGGCGAGCCACCGGTCGACGCTGTGCTCGTGCGCGGCGAGGCCGTCCAGTGCGGCGGTCGCCCGGTCCAGCGCCCGATGCGCCTGCGCCGTATCTATCAGCCCCGCCGCGTGCGCGGCGAGCAGGTCGCCGACGCCGCGCAGTTCGGCGTGGCGGCCGCGCGGCACCACCACGTCGAGGTAGTGGTCCACGGCCTTCCAGCGCTTGGGGCCGATCTTGGCGAACTCGCCGACGTCGAGGCAGTAGTCCTTGTCCCGGTGATCGCCCGCGTGCCGATGCGCGATGGTCGCGCGCAGCGACAGCTCGGGCAGCAGCCAGGATTCGAGGTAGTGGAACTGCGGGCCGTCGACGGTGCGCGCCATGTACAGCCCCCACGGCTCGACGTGGAAGCGCTCGACCTGCCGGACGAAACCCTTGGCATCGGTGTTGGTCAGCTCGGCGAGATTGAAGTATTCGACCTTGGGTCTGGCGGGGCCGGGTGGTGCGATCGCGGTTCCGTTGGTGCCGTGTACCGGCCATACCGCACGGAGATCGCGGGCCACATAGCCCGCGATCCCGGTGACCGCCGGTGCTGCGACAAGCAGTGGAACAAGTGCGCTCATTGGCCTGTCCGTCCCTTCCCACGTCCGAACAACCAATTCAGGGTACACCTGGACAACGCGGTGCGCGGGCGAAGATTTTTGCCGCTGGATCGCGAATAACGTTGCGGCAACGGACATTTCGGACGCGTCACGATTGGCTGTGAGTTGGCTGGGATCCCGTGCCGGATCCCGCGGGCGTCCCGCCGTCCGCGGGCGGCGGGGATACCCCGAGGCCGGGCATGTCCGGCGGGGGCGAACTTGTCGGTGGGGCGCTCTAGGCTTGGGACCATGGCTTTCGCAACCGAGATCCCTGGTGAGCTGCCGCTGGCGCATTCGGAATTCCGCCCGGTCGGCGCGATCGAGCGCACCGACGGCGAGTTCCGGGTGGTCAGCGAGCACAAGCCGGCGGGCGATCAGCCCGCGGCCATCGCGGAGCTGGAGCGCAGGATCACGGCGGGCGAGCGCGATGTCGTCCTGCTCGGCGCCACCGGTACCGGTAAATCGGCGACCACCGCGTGGCTGATCGAGCGGCTGCAGCGCCCGACACTGGTGATGGCGCCGAACAAGACGCTGGCGGCACAGCTGGCCAACGAGTTGCGGGAGATGTTGCCCAACAACGCGGTCGAGTACTTCGTCTCGTACTACGACTATTACCAACCCGAGGCCTACATCGCCCAGACCGACACCTATATCGAGAAGGACAGCTCGATCAACGACGATGTCGAGCGGCTGCGGCACTCGGCGACGTCGAGCCTGCTGTCGCGGCGCGATGTGGTGGTGGTCGCCTCGGTGTCGTGCATCTACGGCCTCGGCACGCCGCAGTCCTACCTCGACCGGTCCATCCAGGTCGAGGTCGGTGCCGAGGTGGATCGCGACGCGCTGCTGCGGCTGCTCGTCGACGTCCAGTACACCCGCAACGACGTGTCGTTCACCCGTGGCTCGTTCCGCGTCCGCGGCGACACCGTGGAGATCATCCCGTCCTATGAGGAACTCGCGGTGCGCATCGAATTCTTCGGCGACGAGATCGAGGCGCTGTACTACCTGCACCCGCTCACCGGTGATGTGGTGCGCCAGGTGGAGATGCTGCGCATCTTCCCGGCCACCCACTATGTCGCGGGGCCGGACCGGATGGACCGCGCGGTGCGCGATATCGAGACCGAGCTCGAGCAGCGGCTCGCCGAGCTGGAACGCCAGGGCAAACTGCTCGAGGCGCAGCGGCTGCGCATGCGCACCCAGTACGACCTGGAGATGATCCGGCAGGTCGGTTTCTGCTCCGGCATCGAGAACTACTCGCGCCATATCGACGGGCGTCCAGCGGGTTCCGCGCCTGCGACGCTGCTCGACTACTTCCCCGAGGACTTCCTGCTCGTCATCGACGAATCGCATGTGACGGTGCCGCAGATCGGCGGCATGTACGAGGGCGATATGTCGCGCAAGCGCAACCTGGTGGAGTTCGGCTTCCGGCTGCCGTCCGCGGTGGACAACCGGCCGCTCACCTGGGAGGAGTTCGCCGACCGGATCGGCCAGGCGGTCTACCTGTCGGCCACGCCGGGCCCGTACGAGCTCGGGCAGGTCGGCGGCGAGGTGGTCGAGCAGGTGATCCGCCCGACCGGCCTGGTCGATCCGAAGGTCGTGGTGAAGCCGACCAAGGGGCAGATCGACGATCTGGTCGGCGAGATCCGCCAGCGCGCCGAACGTGACGAGCGCGTGCTCGTCACCACGCTCACCAAGAAGATGGCCGAGGATCTCACCGACTATCTGCTCGGCCTCGGCGTGCGGGTGCGCTACCTGCACTCCGAGATCGATACGCTGCGCCGCGTCGAGCTGCTGCGTCAGCTGCGCCTCGGCGAATACGACGTGCTGGTCGGCATCAACCTGTTGCGCGAGGGCCTCGATCTGCCCGAGGTGTCGCTGGTCGCGATCCTCGACGCGGACAAGGAGGGTTTCCTGCGCAGTAGCACCAGCCTTATCCAGACCATCGGCCGTGCCGCGCGCAATGTCTCCGGTGAGGTGCACATGTACGCGGACAAGATCACCGATTCGATGCAGCACGCCATCGAGGAGACCGATCGCCGCCGGGCCAAGCAGGTCGCCTACAACGAGGCGGCAGGCATCGACCCGCAGCCGCTGCGCAAGAAGATCGCCGACATCCTGGATCAGGTGTATCAGGAGGCGGGCGACGAGGTGGTCGAGGTCGGCGGCTCCGGCCGCAACGCCAGCCGCGGCCGCCGCGCCCAGGGCGAACCGGGGCGGGCGGTGAGCGCCGGCGTCTACGAGGGCCGCGACATCAAGGCGATGCCGCGCGCCGAACTCGCCGACCTGATCAAGGAGATGACGGCCCAGATGATGAATGCCGCAAGGGAATTGCAGTTCGAACTGGCGGGCCGCCTGCGCGATGAGATCGCGGATCTCAAGAAGGAGCTGCGCGGCATGGACGCCGCGGGCCTGAGCTGAGCCGGTGCGCGGATCAGCCCTGGGTGGCCATCCATTCGGTAACCCGGCGCTCGGCCTCTTCGCGGGAGACCTCCTCGACCTTGGTCATGATCGCCCAGCGGTGGCCGAACGGATCGATCATCACGGCGAAGCGGTCTCCGGTGACGAAGGTCTGCGGCTCCTCCGCGGTGCGTGCGCCGTGTTCGATGGCGCGCGCGATGACCGCGTCGACGTCGGGGCAGTAGTGCACGATCGAGGTGTGCACCCATTCGCCGTTCGGGGCGAGGACGTTGTTGTCCGGCATCGGCATGCCGAGCTGCAGGGTGGAATCGCCGATCTTCAGCTCGGCGTGCGCGGGCTGCCCGTCGGGCAGGTCGTTGCGGGTGATCACTTCGGCGCCGAGGACGGCGGAGTAGAACTCGATCGCCCTGTTCCCGTCGGGCACGGCCAGGAAGCAGGTGATGGAGTGGTAGCCCTCGGCGATGGGGTTCACGGTGTTCGTCATGCGGATCAGTCTGCTCGGCGGCGTCGCGCCGGTCTTGTAAGAAAGCGACACCGCGGCGGAGCCTCTCGTGACCGCCGCTGACGACCCGATCGCGCCGGTGCCGGTGCCGGCGCTCGCGGATCAGAAGGGCATCCTGCATCCGGGGGAGCAGGCGCGCCATCGCGCGCTGGCGCGGCTGTCCGCCGGACCTCGGATGGCCGAGTACGTCGAGTGGTACTGGGCGGTGCGCTGGGATCTACGCGGGCGCGCACCGTATTTCGCCGAGGTGCTGCCGTTCCCGTGTGTGAACGTCACCTTCGAGCGCACCGAGACGCAGAGCGGCGGCTTCGTCAACGGCGTGTGCACGACGAAGTACGTCAGGGAGCTGTCGGGCGAGGGGGAGACCTTCGGGATGCGTTTCCGCGCAGGCGGTTTCGGCGCGTTCACCGGTATGGACGTCGGTGCGTTCCGCGACAGGGCGGTCGCGCTGTCGCAGGTGCTGCCGGATACCGACGGCCTGACCGAGCGGGTGCTCGCGGCCTCGGCGAACGAGCGGCGCCGCGCGATCGTGGAGGACCATTTCGCCGGGCACCGCGCCGCCGCGGACGACACCTACCGGCTGGTGCTGCGCATCGTGGACGCGATGGAACACGATCCGGAACTCACCCGCGTCGATCAGATCACCGACCGCTTCGACATCCCGATTCGCACGCTGCAGCGGATGTTTCGCCGCTACGTCGGCGCCGGGCCGAAGTGGGTGCTGCGCCGCTACCGCCTGCAGGACGGCGCCGATCTGCTCGCGCGCGGGCGCACCGATGACCTCGCCGCGCTCGCCGCCGAGCTCGGCTATTTCGATCAGGCCCATTTTTCCCGCGAGTTCACCGCCGAGGTCGGAATGTCGCCGCTGGAATATGCCAAGAACACGCTGCGCTCGCGCAACGAGGTGACCTCGAAGATATGACGGGCGGGAGTTCTGTTCTGTGATGAATATCCCAGCGGCACAATAGCGTTCGTATCTGTTGTGCACGATCACAGGTTTCGGCGGCGCCGTTTGGGTATGCGCAGGTTGATCAGGCCATGGTCGATTGACCTGCGGTGATTGTGGTGGGAAAGGCACAACACTCGCGAGTGTGATGTGTTGCGTTTTCTGTTACTTACAGTCCATTTGCCGCTAGGGTCGACCCCAGTCGCTGCGCCGGTGCCCGACCTACTGGGGCAACTGTGCGCCGCACCCGACCCACAGTTGGAGGAGAGAATGACCGCCTACCGGACCATTGTCGTCGGTACCGATGGCTCGGACTCGTCGTACGTCGCCGTCGAGAAGGCCGCGGCGCTGGCGGGGGTCTCGGACGCGACCCTCGTCGTGGCCTGCGCGTACTACCCGACCGACGACCGCGATCTCGCGGCCGCCGCCGATGTCCTCAAGGACGAGGCCTACCAGGTGCGTGGTTCCGCACCCACCAACGACATCCTGCGCACCGCGCGCGACAAGGCCGTCGCGGTCGGCGCCAAGAACATTGTCGAGCGCGCCATCGTCGGCGAGCCGGTCGAATCGCTGCTCTCGCTCGTCAAGGAGGTCGAGGCCGATCTGCTCGTGGTCGGTAACCGCGGCCTCAACACCCTGGCCGGGCGCCTGCTCGGCTCCGTCCCGTCCGACGTGGCCCGCAAGTCGCGCTCGGACGTGCTGATCGTGCACACCGTCCGCTAGCACTCCTCACAGCCGCAGCGGCCGGAGGTCGCTTCGCGCCGGGCCGGAGCGACGCGAAGCGGAGTCGGAGGCAGCCCGCACACCTTCTGATTTCCCGCACGCCGATTCGCAGGCGATTCGACGGGCGGATCAGAAAGGTGTGCGGCTGTTGGCGTTACGGGGCGAGTGCGCCGAGCACCGGCGG
Organism: Nocardia sp. NPDC052566; assembly: GCF_044547285.1. Lineage (NCBI taxonomy): Bacteria > Bacillati > Actinomycetota > Actinomycetes > Mycobacteriales > Nocardiaceae > Nocardia > Nocardia sp. NPDC052566. The sequence goes on from NZ_JBIUAF010000009.1 coordinate 205,688, forward strand.
CAGGTCGCCGGTGTGCACGACGGCCAGACGCTGGGTGGCGCGGGTGAGCGCCACGTAGAGATCGTTCAGGCCCCGCGGTGACTCGTCCAGAATGGCTTGCGGCTCAACGAGATACACGGCGTCGAACTCCAGGCCCTTCACATCGTGCACGGTGAGCACGCGGACCGATTCGTCGGCCAGCGTGGCGAATTCGGCGACGAGTGCGTGCGGCGCGATCACCGCGGTGGTGCCCGGCCCGTCCTCGTTCGCGACCAATTCCTTGACCGTGCCGAGTAATTCGGCCTCGCGCACCGCGTAGGCACGCGGCGGATTGCCGGTCTCGCGCACCGAGCGCGGCGCGGTGGCGCCGGAATCGATGGCGGCGAGCACCTGCGCCGCGACGTCCATGATCTCGGCCGGGGTGCGGTAGTTGACCGTGAGCTCGGTCAGCTTCCAGCGCCGCGCCACATACGGTTCCAGCATCGCCTGCCACGACGAGGTGCCCGCTGGATCGCCGGTCTGCGCGACATCGCCGACCACGGTGACCCACCGGTTCGGGATCCGCCGCATCACCATGCGCCAGGCCATCTCCGACAGTTCCTGCGCCTCGTCCACGATGACGTGGCCGTAGGTCCACGTCCGGTCGCCCGCGGCGCGCTCGGCGGTGGTCAGCCTGGTGCGCACGTTCTGGCGTTCGGCGAGCTGGCTGGCATCGATCAGGTCGTAGGCCATCAGGATTTCCGCGTCGAGCTCGTTGTCGAGATCCTCGAGGTCCTGGGAGGCGGAACCGGTCAGGATGTCCAGCGCGTCCTGCGCCTCGGCGACCTGGGCCCGCCAGCGCCGCCTGGCCCGCTCGCGCTCCTCGCTGTCGTCGACGCCGAGCAGTTCGGCCAGCTCGTCGAGCAGCGGCGCGTCGGCCGCGCTGAACTCGCCGGTGTCGGCGCGCACCAGCTCCGCGCGATCGGCGGCGCTCAAACCGCTTGCGGCGCGGTCGAGCCGGGCCGGATCGGCGAGCAGATCGGCGAGCACCTCCTGCGGCGACAGGATCGGCCACAGCTTGCCGATGGCCGCCTGGATCTCCGGATCCGAGCGCATCTCGTCCCTGATCTCCTGGAGATCGGTTCGGCTGAGCAGGGATTGGCCGCCGGACAGGTCCGCGCCCATGGTCTGGGCCAGCTGATCGGTGAGCGCGTCGAGCACCGACGCGGCGAAGATCGGCCTGGCCAGGTTGTGCGGGCGCCGCGAGGAGCGGGCCCGGCCGCGCGCCCTGGTGACGATCTTGCGGTCGAGCTGCACCGGATAGCCGTCGAAGCTGAGCCGGATCGGTTCGGCCGGAATCTCCTGCCGGTCGCGCACCGCCTGCTTGAGCACCTCGACGATGCCGAGCGCGCCCTTGATCTCGCCGGCCCGCAGCGAATCCTCGCGGGTGGCTTCGACGCCCGGATACAGGTCGCCGATGGTGGACAGCAGCACGCCGGTCTCACCGAGCGAGGGCAGCACCTGGCCGATGTAGTCGAGGAAGGTGGCGTTCGGGCCGATGATCAGCACGCCGGCCTTCGCCAGCTGCTGGCGGTAGGTGTAGAGCAGGTACGCGGCGCGGTGCAGCGCGACGGCGGTCTTGCCGGTGCCCGGCCCGCCCTGCACCACGAGCACGCTCTTGTGCTCGGAGCGGATGATCGCGTCCTGCTCGCTCTGGATGGTCTCGACGATGTCGTTCATATGCCCGGTGCGCGCGGCGTTGAGCGCGGACAGCAGCGCGCTCTCGCTGCCGACGCCACCGTCGGCCCCGACCACGCCGGCCTGCTGCGCGGTGTCGAGATCGAGGTACTCGTCGTTGACCGCGGTGACCGTGCGATTGCGCGAGCGGATATGGCGGCGCCTGGTCACCCCGTCCGGCGTCGCGGTGGTGGCCAGGTAGAACGGGCGGGCCAGCGGCGCGCGCCAGTCGAGCAGCAGCGTCGCGTAGTCGTCCTTCTCGTCGAGGATGCCGAGCCTGCCGATATAGCGCGGCCCGTCACCGTCGGACTGATCGGCGGTGTCGGCGCCGGTGGCCAGATCGATGCGGCCGAAACACAATCCGTGTTCGGCGGCATCGTATTTGGCCAGATCCTCGGTGTAGAGGTGGCTGAACGATTCGCGCTCGGTGCGGGCCTGCGGCGTGCCGCCGGTCTCCAGCAGTACGGTGCGCAGCCGGTTGCGCGCGTAGTCGCGCATGGCGTCGAGGCGGTCGTAGAGCACGGACAGGTGGGCCTGTTCCTGCTCGACTTCCCGGGTTCGCTCGGCGGTGCCGTCGCGCTCGGCACGGTCTTGGGTAAGGCGGTCGTGCAAACTGGACTCCTTGTCACCGCGATGAGCCGGGCGCATGCGTGCGAACGCTCGAAAACAGAGCTATCTACTCTACTGCGGCTTCGCGGGGTCCGCCGCACCCGCAGGTACCGGATCGAAATGCCGCACCGTCGGAAACGGTTCGTAGAAGTGATGCAACAGCCGTTTCCACTCCAGGTATTCCGGCGAGCCGCGGAAACCCTCGGTGTGATCGGTCAGCCGCTCCCATTCGACGAGCAGCAGATAGGTCGCCGGCGCTTCGACGCAGCGCGACAGCGACAGCGACCGGAACCCTGGCATGGCCGAGATGATGTGCCGTGCTCGGTCGAAGGCCGCCTCGAACTCCTCGGTCCGATCGGGCAGCACCGGAAGCAGCGCGTGTTCGATGATCACGGTTCGATCTTGTCAGGCCGGATCAGGACGCGTGGGTGCTGTTGGGCCGTCGGCTCTTGGTGACCGTGCCCTCGCGGTGCCCGGTCGGCTTGGCCCGGTACATCGCCAGGTCGGCGTCGTGCAGCACGGCCTCGGGGGTGCGTGCGTCGTTGAGGGTGAGCGGGGTGACGCCGATCGAGGCGTTCACCTCGATCCGGTGCCCGCGCGCGATGATCGGCTCGGCCATGGTCGAGCGCAGCCTGCTCACCAGCGTGTCGATATCGGTATGCCGCGACATCCCGGACAGCAGCACCAGGAATTCGTCGCCGCCGAGCCTGCCGACCAGATCGTCCGCGCGTAGCGCGCGCTGTAATCGCTGCGCCACGATCTGCAGTACGGTGTCGCCGATGGCGTGGCCGAGCGTGTCGTTGATCGCCTTGAAGCCGTCCAGGTCGATGAACAGCACCGTGGACACCGGTAGATCCTCGCTGCTGGCCAGCGCGGCGGCCAGCTGCGACAGGATCAGCGAGCGGTTGGCCAGCCCGGTCAGCGAGTCGTGGGTCGCCTGGTACTCCAATTGCCTTCGGCTGGCCCGGAATTCGGTGATGTCGGCGAACGAGGACACCGCGGAGGAGTCCGGATCACCCGGATTGAGCAGCCTGCTGCTGCCGGAGAGCCAGCGGCGCTGCCCGTCCACCCGGTCGACGCCGAAGATGTAGCCGGTGATGGTCTCGCCGGTGGCCAGCGTGCGCGCGATCGGATGCCTGGTCGGCGGCAGCGGCTGGGCGTTGGCGTCGAGCAGGATCAGGGGTAGGGACTGGATCACCTGGCCGAGCACGTCGGCGTCATCGATGTCCTCGGTGCCGAAGATGCGTTTGGCCGCCGGGTTGATCGATTCGATCCTGCCCTCCGGATCGATGACGACCACGCCCTCCTCCAGCTGCGAGACGACGGTGGTGAAGTGCTGCTCGGCCCTGCGCTGCGCGGCCTCGGCCAAGCGCTGCGCGGTGAGGTCGTGGATGACCACCTGATAGGCCAGATGGTCGTGCCATGCGGTGAGCACCGACACCGTCTCCACCTGGATCAGCGCGCCGTCGGAGCGGATCAGCGTCATCTCGGTGGGATCGGACGCCGCGCCCTTGGTGTTCAGATGGCTTATCCGCTCGAGCATGCCAGGAATGGAGGCGGGGTGGACGAAGTCGGTCAGCGGCCTGCCGATCACCTCGTCGGCACTGTCCGCCGCCAATAACCGCACGGTAGCGGGATTGACGTATACGACGACGCCGCGTTCGTGCACGCAGATGCCGTCGGGCGTGTGCTCGACGAGCGAGCGATACCGCTCGGCGAGCTGCTCGACGGCGCCGACGGTCGCGGCCGCCCTGTCCTCTCCCACTCGAAACCCCCGATCGTCGACCCGTTCATGGCCATTGGAACATGGGATTATTCTGGTATCGAGGTGTACAAGATCACACCGTCGACGCTATTGCTTCGATCACAGTTCGGGCACTTCATCGGGTTCCGTCTGGTGATCATTACAGAATCCGGTTCTCCACACGATGATTGTCGGGCCGATGGCTGATCGGTCCGCGGGAACCGGCGAAGGAGCGAAGCTATGCCGGGTGCCAGCCCGAAAGTCGAACAGCTGCATCAAGATCATATGACGATCACCGGAATCGGTGCCGTCAGCGGCTACGGCTGGGGCAGGGAGGCACTGTGGCAGGGTTTGCTGAGCGGCAAGTCGGCGGCGAGTGTCCAGGGCGGTTACGGGCCGAGCCGCACCGAGAACGCGTGGGTGGCCCTGGTCCCCGATGGCGGCGATCCCACCGTGAGCACGAGCCGCTACGGGCGCGCCATGCACGAATCGGCACGCGAGGCCATCGATGACGCGATCGCGCGCGGCTGGCGGCCGGGGCGCACCGTGGGGCTCGTGCACGCGATCGTGCTCGGCGACGTGGTGAACTGGCGCGATTTCTACCTCGTCGACCACGGGCACCGCCGCTCGCGCGACTACATGCGGCTGCTGCCGTCCACCCCGATCTCGGTGCTGCTGCAGGAATACGGATTCCACGGGCCGTCGATGAACGTGTCCGCCGCGTGCAGTTCGGCCAATGTCGCGCTGGTCACCGCCAAGCTGTGGCTGGACGCGGGCATCGCCGACGACGTCATCTGCGTGGCGACCGATATGTCGGCGACGCCGGATATGGTCGAGCACTTCGTCCGGCTCGGCGCCGCGGTGACCGATGCCGACCCGCTCGACGCCTGCCGCCCGTTCCAGCAGGGCAGCAGGGGATTCAGCATGGGGGAGGCGTCGGTGGCGTTCGTGCTGAGCCGCAGGGCGCCGCAACCGTATGCCGCCATCCTCGGCGGCGCGATGACCAACGACGCCTACCACGTGGTCTCGGTCGATCCGGCGCATACGCAGATCTTCGACTGCGCGGAGAAGGCACTGGCGAGTGCGGGCATCACCGCAGCCGACGTCGCGTATTTCAATACCCACGGCACCGGAACCAGGCAGTGCGACGCGGCCGAGCGCGCGCTGATGGCGCGGCTGTTCGACGAGCGCCCGCACGTCTACGGCCTCAAACCGCTTGCCGGACACTGCCAGGGCGCCGCGGCCGGGGTCGAGGTGGCCGCCGCCGCGCTCGGCTACGAGCGCGGTGTTGTTCCCGCCGCGCCGATCGTGGCGCCCGCCCATCCCCGGCTGCTCGACGGGCCCGTACCGTTCGAGGGCGGCATCACGGCGAAGCTGTCGCTCGGGATGGGCGGCCACAATTCGATGGTGATCCTGGGCGAGGTGTAGGCCGTTTATTCGTCGCGCGGCAGCGGTACCGACCAGCGCAGCCTGGTCCCGGGCAGGCCGTCCTGATCATGGGTCCCCGGCCCGAGTCCGAAACTGCCGTCGGCCTTTTCGGCCCGCTGCTCCAGATTGCGCAGCCCGCTGCGGATGACGTGGTTCGGGATGCCCCAGCCGTTGTCGGTCACCACGATGGTGAGATCGTCGGCCACGCTGATCTCGACGGTGAGTGTGTCGGCCCCCGAATGGCGCACCGCGTTGCTCACCGCCTCGCGCACCACCGCCTCCGCGTGATCGGCCAGCTCCGGATCGAGCACCGACAGCGGGCCGCTGATCTGCACGGTGGCGCGCAGCGCGGTCTCCACCGTCTGCTGGCGGATCGCGTCCTCGATCCGCTGGGCCAGCTCGGTGCGCTGGCCGCCGTGCAGGTCGAAGATCGAGGTCCGGATCTCCTGCACCACCTCCTGCAGATCGGTGATCACCGTCGCGAGCCGTTGGCGCACTTCGGGAACCGGCGCCTTCGGCAGCGCGCCCTGCAGGGTGAGGCCGATGGCGAACAGCCGCTGGATCACGTGGTCGTGCAGATCGCGGGCGATCCGGTCGCGGTCGGCGAGTATGTCGAGTTCGCGCATCCTGCGCTGGGTTTCGGCGAGCTGCATGGCCAGCGCGGCCTGATCGGTGAACGCCGCGGTGAGCTCGACCAGCTCGTCGGAGTACGGCGCGGAACCGGTGGGTCGCACGGTGACGAGCACGCCGAGGGTGGAATCCGGTGTGCACAGCGGTAAGACGAGCGCCGGTCCGGCATCGGGCAATTCGACGCCGAGGTCGGCCGGATCGGCCTCGGCGAACCGCAGCGCGGCGCGCCCGGTGAACGCCGCGCCGAGCGCGGTGCCCTCGACGTGCACGGTCGATCCGTTGAATCCGGCGTCGGGCCCCGACCATTGGGTGACCACCAGCTCGGTCACCCCGCCGGGCGCCGCGGTGCCCGCGAGGAAGGACTGGGACGAGCCGGTGAGTGTGCGCGCGTGATCGACCACGTGGGCGAGCACCCGTTCGGATTCGGTGTCGGCCAGGAATTCGGTGGCGATATCGCGGGTGGCCTCGATCCAGGCCTGCCTGGTGCGCGCCGATTCGTAGAGCCGCGCGTTGTCGACCGCGATGCCCGCGGCGGCGGCGAGCGCCTGTACGAGCACATCGTCGTTCTCGGTGAACGGCGCGCCGCCCGCCTTCTCGGTGAGATAGAGGCTGCCGAACACCTCGTCGCGGATGCGGACGGGGACGCCGAGGAAGCTGTGCATCGGCGGGTGATGTGGTGGGATGCCTACGGAGACAGGGTGTTTCGTCAGATCGTCGAGCCGGAGCGGTTTGGTCTGGGTGAAGACGAGGCCGAGTACGCCGTGGCCGGCGGGTAGCCTGCCGATGCGTTCGCGGATCGCGTCGTCGAAGCCCTCGTCGATGAACTGGATGACCTGCTTGTCGTGCCCGAGCACGGCGAGCGCGCCGTAGCGCGCGTCGACCAGGTTGGTCGCGGTGCGCACGATGGCGTGCAGCGTGTCGTCCAGGTCGAGGCCGGAGGTGACGGTGAGCATCGCCTCGACCAGGCCGTCCATCCGGTCGCGCGAGTCGATGATCACTTCGACGCGTTCGGTGACCTCGCTGAGCAGTTCGCGGAGCCGAAGCTGCGAAAGTTGAGATAGCGTGTCGCGCACCGAATAGGGGCCGGTGCCGGTGTCATCGGTCATGGCGGCTCCTGTGTCATGTGCCGGCGCTCACGGGTCCCTCCGTGGTGACGCGAGCTGCCGCCTCCGGGCCCGTCGCTCCCGCCGGGGTGACGACGCGTGAACAGCGCCTCGGCACAGTCTAGTTGGCCGATCGGGGACTTTCGGCCCTGTTCGCGGCGGCATTGCGGTGATGGCATGAGCGGGCCGGGAGATTAGAAAGCAGAGGTGCCCTATGAATTCGTCGGAGCTATGGGCGACTGCCGCGGACCCCGAGCTCGCGGTGACCACCAGCGGTGCGGTGCCACCCGCGGACGTGACCAGGGCGGTTCGCGCGATCGGGCTGATACTGCGCCGCCATCGGCTGGACACCGCGGTGCGGGTGCGGGTCACCGCACCGACGAGTGCGGAAGAACCGACGTTGGTACAGGCCAACATTCGGCTCCGCGGCGCGCCGACCCGGATCCAGGTGAGCGGACCGCGCGGTTTCGCGGTGACCTTCGCCGCCGAACGGCTCGATCGCCAGATCGCGAGGCTGACCATGAAGCAGTCACGGGAGTTGCCGGATCCGGCCCGCCCGCCGCTGGCGCGGATCACCGAGCCGCGCCCCATCATTCGCCGCAAGCGGTGCACCCTGCTCACCGGTACACCCACCGAGGCGATCGCGGTGATGGACGCGATGGATTACGACGCCTACCTGTTCATCGACGCCGAAACCGGTGAGGACGCCGTGGTGTCCTGGGCCGATCAGCTCGGCGTCCGGCTGGCCCGCCAGCGCACCGGCACGCCGCCGACCGTGCCGACGCTACGTCCGCTCACGGCGAATTCACTTCCGCTGCTTGTACATTCGGAACCGGCGCCGATGCTGACCGAGGATGCGGCGGCCGATCTGCTATGCCGGGACGGGCTGCCGTACCTGTTCTTCACCGAGGCGGTCAGTGGCCGTGGCAGGCTGCTGTACCGGCGCTACGACGGCGACCTCACCATCGTGGTACCCGCCGGACGTCGCGAATTCCATTAGTTCTCACGCAATTTGGACGCCAGCACCGCGGCCTGGGTGCGGCGCTCCATGCCGAGCTTGGCCAGCAGCCGGGACACGTAGTTCTTGACGGTCTTCTCCGCCAGGAACATTCGCGCCGCGATCTGCCGATTGGTCAGCCCTTCGCCGAGCAGTGTGAGCAGCCTGCGCTCCTGTTCGGTGAGCCCGGCCAGCGGGCCGTCGTGTTCGGTGCTGCGCCGCAGCCGCGCTTTCAACGCGGCGGCCGCGCGATTGTCCAGCAGCGATCGCCCCGCGCCGACCTGTTTGATCGCCTCGGCCAATTCCATGCCCTTGATGTTCTTCACGACGTAACCGCTCGCGCCCGCCAGAATCGCGTCGAGCATGGCGTGCTCGTCGGTATAGGACGTGAGGATCAGGCAACGCAGGCCGTCGAATTCGGCGAGCAGATCGCGGCATAGTTCGATGCCGTTGCCATCGGGTAACCGCACATCGAGGACCGCGACATCGGGGCGTAGCGAGCGAATGCCGGTCATCGCCTGCGCGACCTCGCCCGCCTGTCCGATCACGGTCAGCTCGGGATCACTGTCGAGCAGATCGACCAGCCCGCGCCGGACGATTTCGTGATCATCCACCAGGAACACAGTGATCATTGCCGCCTCCGGTTTTTGCCGCACCCCGATCCGGTTTTGTCGCACTGCGATCAAAGTAGTCCGGAATGGGTATGCGCAACCACGAAACGTCCCTAAAAGCGTGAGTGGCCAAGGAGGTTCCGAGTATGATTGCAATGAAGTCGACCAGAGAGGGCTTTGTGGCATTGGGGCCGAACGGGCCCATGCATGAGAGTCCTCGGACCATGACATATTCAGCTACCTTGAATTTCGGCACCATCTTCGGCTCATCGCAAACCTGTCCCGGTTGTGGATCGATTGCGGTTCGCAATTATGACACCCGAGACCTGCCGCGCTGCAATGGATGTGGCGCGCAATGGGGACCTCCACCGCTAGACCGCCAACTAGACGAGACCTGGGATGACGCCGTCGGCGAGCAGCGCCGATGAAGATCGGGTTGATCGTCCCGCCCTGGGTTCCGGTACCCCCACCCGCCTACGGTGGCACCGAGGCGGTCGTCGGAAATCTCGCCGAAGGTCTGGCCGTACTCGGCCACGACGTACACCTGTTCACGGTGGGTGACTCCACCTGCCCGGTGCGCCGCTACCACCTGTTCGAACACCCGACGCCTCAAATCGGTGTCGGGGAAGCGGAATTGATGCACGTCCTGGCGGCGTACGACGCCTTCGCCGGGATGGACATCATCCACGACCACACCTCGCTCGGCCCGTTCATCGGTGCGGGCGCGGACGGTCCGCCGGTGGTGGTGACCAATCACGGCCCGTTCACCCCGATGCGGCAGGAGCTGTTCCGCTCGATGGCGCGGCACTCGCACATCGTCGCGATCTCGCACGCACAGCACCGGGCCGCGGGCACCGTGCCCATCTCGGCGGTGATCCCGCACGGTATCGACCTGTCCGCCTACAAATACGGACCGGGCGGTGGCGGATATGTCGTGTTCGTCGGGCGGATGAACCCCGAGAAAGGGGTGCACCGCGCGGTCCAGGTGGCCCGCCTCGCGCGCCGGAAGCTGGTGATGATCACCAAGATTCGTGAACCGGAGGAGCGGAGCTACTACAACGAGCGGGTCCGCCCGCTGATGGGTCCCGACGATCCGGAGCCGAGGGAGGAACCGCTCGCGCCGCGGGTGGAACTGGTCAGGCACGCGGATGCGCTGATCAATCCGATCGAATGGCCCGAACCGTTCGGTTTGGTCATGGCGGAGGCATTGGCCTGCGGCACACCGGTTCTGGCCTTCCCCAATGGCGCGGCGCCGGAGATCGTGGACCATGGAAGGACCGGATTCCTTTGCCGGGATGTCGATGCTATGGTCGACGCGCTCGACCAAGTGGATACGATCGACCGGCAGGCATGCCGCACCTCGGCGGAACGAAACTTCGGAAGGCTACGCATGGCTCGTGATCACGAGCGGCTGTATCGCAAAATTCTGACGGGTGAGCGGATGAACCGGGCCGCTGTGCCCGCTCCGGTTTCATGACAACGCCGTGGGGCGATGGCGAGCCGGGTGGCCCGCAGGCGGTCGGCGCCGGGGTCACGCTGGTGGAGGGCTCGACCTTCTGCATCAGCGAGACCGGCGGCGCCATCAGCCCGAATCGCCCGGAGGGCTTGTTCGTTCGCGATACCAGGGTGCTCTCGCATTGGCGGCTGACCGTTGACGGCCTCGAGCCGCAACCGCTGACCGTCCAATACGCCGACCCCTACAGTGCGACGCTGCTCGCCCGCACCCCGCCGCACGCGGGGCGGGCGGACAGCACCGCGCTGGTGATCGTCGGCAGGCACGTCGGCGAGGGCATGCGCGAGGACCTCACCATCCGCAACCTGTCCGGTGAACCGATGGGCTGCACCGTGGTGCTCGAGGTGGACGCCGACTTCGCCGACCTGTTCGAGGTGAAGGAGGGGCGCACCGGCGAGGGTGTGGTCACCACCGCCTCGGCGCTCGGCGGCGCGATCGAGATCGGCCGCCCCGAACTGGATCTCGCGGTCACCGTCAGCGGCTCCGAGGCGAAGGCGTCGGGGCGCGAACTGCGCTGGCAAGTGCAGCTTGCCGCGCGTGGCGTGTGGAACGCGTGCGTCGAGTACCTGCCCGCGCTCGGCTCGTTGGCGGGCACGCCGCGCTATCCCTGCGGCACACCGGTCAGCCGCAGTGCGCCCGCGCAGCGGCTGCGCGAGTGGTACGAGAATTCACCGACGGTGCACACCGAGGACGAGACATTCGCCGCGGCGCTGCAGCGCACGGTTGTCGACCTCGGCGCGCTGCGCATCTTCGATCCCGACCATCCGGAGCGCGCGGTGGTCGCCGCCGGTGCGCCGTGGTTCATGGCGCTGTTCGGCCGCGACTCGCTGCTCACCTCGTGGATGGTGCTGCCGCTGGACCGGCGGCTCGCCGTCGGCACACTGCAGAGCCTGGCCGGGCTGCAAGGAACACGGGAGCGGGTGGCCACCGAGGAGCAGCCCGGCCGGATTCCGCACGAGGTGCGGTTCGGCCGTGCCGCGACGCTGCTGCTCGGCGGTGATACCGCCTACTACGGAACCGCCGACGCCACACCGCTTTTCGTGATGCTGCTCGGTGAGCTGCACCGCTGGGGGCTGGATGCGAGCACCCGCGATCAGCTGCTGCCGCACGCCGACCGCGCGCTGGAGTGGATCGAGCGGTACGGCGACGCGGACGGCGACGGCTTCGTCGAATACGCGCGCGCCGCCGAACACGGGCTGGCCAACCAGGGCTGGAAGGACTCCTGGGACGGCGTGAACTTCGCCGACGGCACCATGCCCGAGGCGCCGATCGCGCTGGCCGAGGTGCAGGGCTATGTATACGCGGCCTATCTGGCCAGGGCCGCGCTCGCCGCCGGCGTCGGTGATCACGCCGCGGCAGAGGGCTGGCGCGCCAAGGCCGCCAAGCTGAAAGCCGCGTTCAATCAGGCATTTTGGCTGCCGGACAAGGGCTGGTTCGCGATCGGGCTCGACAAGGACAAACGGCCGATCGACGCGCTCACCTCCAATATCGGGCACTGCCTGTGGACCGGCATCGTCGACGACGACAAGGCCGCGCGGGTCGCCGATCACCTGCTGTCGCCGGAGATGTTCAGCGGCTGGGGTATCCGCACGCTGGCCACCTCGATGGGCGCGTACAACCCGGTCAGCTATCACAACGGATCGGTGTGGCCGCACGATAACGCCTTCTGCGCCGCCGGGCTGATGCGCTACGGGTTCACCTCGCACGCCACCAGGGTGATCGACGCGGTGCTCGACGCGTCGACCCGGTTCGGGCATCGGCTGCCCGAGCTCTACTGCGGTTTCGATCGAGGGGAATTCGACGCGCCGGTGCCGTATCCGACCTCGTGCTCGCCGCAGGCATGGGCCTCCGCCGCACCGCTGCTGTTCCTGCGCACGCTGCTGCGGCTGGAGCCGAGCGTGCCCGAGGGCGTGCTCTCGGTCGCGCCGGTGGTCCCGGAGCGCTATCAGCCGTTGCGGGTCAGCGGGTTGCGCGTCGGCTCGGATGTGCTGACCGTCACCATCGACAACAACGGCTGGCATGTCCAGGGATTGTCCGGCGACCTGCGCCGACCCGAGCACTGAGGCGAACCGCGACGCTTCGGATGACAGTCGAAGTTGTCGGAGTGCTTCGATAGCCTCGTCACATGGGGAATGACAAGGAGCTCGAAGCGCGGGTCACCGCGTTGGAAGGGGAGGTCGCGGGCCTGCGCCGGAACACGGTGGAGGCGTGCCGGGACGCTGCCACGGCGCAGGTGCTGGCCCAGGGGGCCGACCGAGACGTCTCTGATGTGCGTGCCACGTTGCGCGCACATCAGGGTTCGATGAACGCGCTACGGGAGACGCAGATCGAACACGGTCAGAAGCTTGATGGACTCCGCACCGAGGTGGATCGCGGTTTCGCCGAACTGGACCTGCGATTCACGTCGCTGGAGAGTGAAATGCGCCAGGGCTTTGCGACCCTGCACGCCGGAATGCGGCAGATCACCGCGCTGTTGACCGGCAAGATGGGAGGCGAGCCCGCCTGAGCCGGTCCGGCTGGTCCGATTCGAGTCCGTTCGCCGGGCGCCCATTGTTTACGCAGGTGGTGGGTGCTCGGCCGAACTTGTCGGTGGTCGGGCCTAGCATGACGGGCGGGGGCCATGTCGGCATGCTGAACACGATCGAGAAGGGACTCACCTGGTGGCGGAACGCCTCACTGTGCGCGGAGCGAGGGAGCACAACCTGAAGGGGGTCGACCTCGACCTGCCCCGCGACAGTCTCATCGTGTTCACCGGGCTATCGGGCTCCGGTAAATCGAGCCTCGCGTTCGACACGATCTTCGCCGAGGGCCAGCGGCGCTACGTCGAATCGCTGTCCGCGTACGCCAGGCAGTTCCTCGGGCAGATGGACAAGCCGGACGTCGACTTCATCGAGGGACTCTCGCCCGCGGTGTCGATCGACCAGAAGTCGACCAACCGCAACCCGCGCTCGACCGTCGGCACCATCACCGAGGTGTACGACTATCTGCGCCTGCTCTACGCGCGCGCGGGTACGCCGCACTGCCCGGTCTGTGGCGAGCTGATCGCCAAGCAGACGCCGCAGCAGATCGTCGACCAGGTGCTCGCCATGGAGCCCGGCATCAAATTCCAGGTGCTCGCGCCGGTGGTGCGTACCCGCAAGGGCGAATTCGTCGACCTGTTCGACCAGTTGAACACCCAGGGCTACTCCAGGGTCCGGGTCGACGGCGTGGTGTACCCGCTGACCGATCCGCCGAAACTGAAGAAGCAGGAGAAGCACGATGTCGAGGTGGTGGTGGACCGCCTCGCCGTCAAGCCCGGTTCCAAACAGCGCCTGACGGATTCGATCGAGACCGCGCTGCGGCTGGCCGACGGGATCGTGGTGCTCGACTTCGTCGATCGCGACGAGCACGCGCACGATCGGGAGCGCCGCTTCTCCGAGCGCCTGGCCTGCCCGAACGGCCATCCGCTCGATATCGAGGATCTCGAGCCGAGGTCGTTCTCGTTCAACTCGCCCTACGGCGCCTGCCCCGACTGCACCGGCCTCGGCATCCGCAAGGAGGTCGACCCGGATCTGGTCGTGCCGGATCCGGAGCTGAGCCTGGCCGAGGGCGCCATCGCGCCGTGGTCGCGCGGCCAGACCGCCGAATATTTCACCAGGCTGCTGTCCGGGCTGGCCGAGGCCGTCGGCTTCTCGATGGATACGCCGTGGCAGGACCTGCCGCTCAAGGCGCGCAAGGCCGTGCTCGAGGGCAGCTCGGATCAGGTGCACGTCTCCTACACCAACCGGTACGGCAGGAAGCGTTCGTACTACGCCGATTTCGAGGGCGTGATGCCGTTCCTGCAGCGGCGGATGGAGAGCACCGAATCCGAGCAGATGAAGGAGCACTACGACGGGTATATGCGCGATGTGCCGTGCCCGGTGTGCAACGGCGCGCGGCTGCGCCCGGAGATCCTGGCCGTCACCATCGCCGCGGGTGGTGAGCGCAAGTCGATCGCCGAGGTCAGCGACCTGTCCATCGGGGAATGCTCGGCGTTCCTGAACTCGCTCACCCTCGGCGACCGCGAGGCCGCCATCGCCGGGCAGGTGCTCAAGGAGGTACAGGCGCGCCTCGGCTTCCTGCTCGACGTCGGCCTGCAGTATCTGAGCCTCGGCCGGGCCGCGGCCACGCTGTCCGGCGGTGAGGCGCAACGCATCCGGCTCGCCACCCAGATCGGCTCCGGCCTGGTCGGCGTGCTCTACGTGCTGGACGAGCCGTCCATCGGCCTGCACCAGCGCGACAACCGGCGGCTCATCGAAACACTCACCAGGCTGCGCAATCTCGGCAATACTCTGATCGTCGTCGAACACGACGAGGACACCATCCGCGCCTCGGACTGGGTGGTCGACATCGGCCCGTACGCGGGCGAGCACGGCGGCCAGGTGGTGCACAGCGGCCCGTATCAGGAACTGCTCACCGACCCGAATTCACTGACCGGCGCCTATCTTTCGGGCCGGGAGCGGATCGAGGTGCCGATGGTGCGCCGCCCGATCAACAAGAAGCGCCAGCTCACCGTGGTCGGCGCGAACGAGCACAACCTGAAGAACATCGACATCGGCTTCCCGCTCGGCGTGCTCACCTCGGTCACCGGCGTCTCGGGTTCCGGCAAGTCGACGCTGGTCAACGACATCCTGGCGACGGTGCTCGCGAACAAGCTCAACGGCGCGCGGCAGGTGCCGGGCAGGCACACCAGGATCAACGGCCTCGACAATCTGGACAAGCTGGTGCAGGTCGACCAGTCGCCGATCGGGCGCACGCCGCGCTCGAATCCCGCCACCTACACCGGTGTTTTCGACAAGATCCGCACCCTGTTCGCGGCCACCACCGAGGCCAAGGTGCGCGGCTATCAGCCGGGCCGGTTCTCCTTCAACGTGAAGGGCGGCCGCTGCGAGGCGTGCTCGGGTGACGGCACGCTGAAGATCGAGATGAACTTCCTGCCCGATGTGTATGTGCCGTGCGAGGTGTGCCACGGCGCCAGGTACAACCGGGAAACCTTGGAGGTGCACTACAAGGGCAAGACCATCGCCGAGGTGCTCGACATGTCGATCGAGGAGGGCGCCGAATTCTTCGAGCCGATCAGCTCGATCCATCGGTACCTGAAGACGCTCGTCGATGTCGGCCTCGGCTATGTGCGCCTCGGGCAGAGCGCGCCGACCCTGTCGGGCGGTGAGGCGCAGCGGGTGAAGCTGTCGGCCGAACTGCAGAAGCGCTCGACCGGCCGCACCGTGTACATCCTCGACGAGCCGACGACGGGTCTGCACTTCGAGGACATCCGCAAGTTGCTGAAGGTGATCAACGGGCTGGTGGACAAGGGCAATACGGTCATCGTCATCGAGCACAACCTGGACGTCATCAAGACCTCCGACTGGGTGATCGATATGGGGCCGGAGGGTGGTTCCGGCGGTGGCACCGTGGTGGCCGAGGGCACGCCGGAGGATGTCGCCGAGGTGGCGGACAGCTACACCGGGCAGTTCCTGCGCGAGGTGCTCGCCCAGCCCGCCGCGCCGAAGAAGGCGGCGGTGAGCAAGACCGCGGCGACCAAGGCGGCGGCGAAGAAGACCGCGGCCAAGAAGGCTCCGGCGAAGGCGGCGAATACCGCCGTGGCGAAGACGGATCCGGCGGCGAAGGCGAGCGTCGCGGCCAAGCGGCTGTCGAAGAAGGCCGCCGCGCTGCGCTAGCCGATAGTGTGGCCGCCCTTGGACTTCCGGGGCGGCCGCGCTGCGGTCAGCGGTTGGCGACGGTGTGGATCAGGTCGGCGAGTTCCTTCGGCTTGGACCACATCGGCCAGTGCCCGGTCGGCAGGTCGATGTACTCCGCATCGATCCGCGCGAGTTCGCTGAACATCGGAAGTTCGCCCGCGTCCCGCAGTTTCACCACCATTTCGGCGGTGAAGCTGTTGCAAATGATGGTCGTCGGGACGGATAGGCGCGCCGTGCGGTCGCTCAGCTCCAGCGGTCCGCCCGCGATACCGGTCGGCTCCGAGACCGCGCGCTCCTTGAACGCCGCGAGCATCGCCTCGCCGAGCCCGTCGAGGCTGTTCCCCTCGGCCTCGAGCTGTGGCCAATCCGGCAGCGGATATTCGCGCACCGCGAGATCGAGGGCGGAATTGATCACGAAGCCGTTCGGTAGCGGTGAGGTGTCGACATAGATCGAGTGCGAGAACCGTTCCGGCGCAAGGTCGGTCGCCATGTAGGCGCACGCGCCGCCGCCGGAGTGCGAGACGAGTACCACGGTCTCGTCCGCGGGGACCGCGTCGACGATCGCCTGTGCCTGCATCGATAGGGTCGCGTCCAGCCGGTTCTCGTCGTCCGGGTCGAGGCCGGGCAGGGTCAGCGCCCGCACCTCGTCGCCGTGCGCGCGGAGCACATCCGCGACCTCATCCCACGCCCACGCGCCGAGCCAGAATCCAGGAGCCAGGAGTAACCGTGCCATCGCTAGAGCATGGCACAAGTTGGTCAAGCGTCCTGATCGGGTGACGGGATGGCAACTCGCACAATACGTCTCGGGTCAGCGCGCCGCGCCGAACCAGCGGGTCAGCGCCGCAAGGAGCCGGACGGCATCGTCGTCGCCGAGCTCGTCCGCCGCCCAGGCCACATAGCCGTCCGGGCGGACGAGTATCGCCGCGGCCGGTGCGCCGGGGCTGGTCGCGGTGACCACGTCGACGCGGTCGCGCCAGCCCGCGGCGGGATCGGCGGCGCGGCCGGTGTAGTCGAGCAGGACGGGACGCGCCGCGCGCAGCAGTTCGGCGACCCGCCTCGACCCGTCCGGGGTGACTACCTGATGATCGGGCACCATCCGCCCGGACAGCGGATGATCGTCGCCGATGTCGTAGCGGGTATCGGAACCGGCGAGCAGGTGGGCGATGTGGGCGGCGCCCGTCGGCGTCCTGAGCAGTTCGGCGAAGAGTTCGCGCGCGGCGGCCGCTTCCGGCCCCGGTCGCATGAGCGCGGATTGAGTCAGTGAGCTCGTCATGACGCGTTCGCCGACCGGATACCGCTCCGAGTGATAGGTATCGAGCAATCCCAGTGGCGCCCAGCCGTTTACCTGCGCCGCGAGTTTCCAGCCGAGGTTGCCGACATCCTGCATGCCGAGGTTCAGGCCTGGCCCACCCATCGCGGAGTGCACATGCGCGGCATCGCCGACAAGGAGGACTCTTCCGTCACGGTAGCGCTCCGCCTGCCTGGTGTTGACGGCATCCATCCGGCGCAGCGCATGTGGGCCCGGCCCACGCGGCGGCTCGATCGGCACCTCGACGCCGAGCACCCGCCGCAGGCTGTGGCGCAGTTCGTCGAGCGTCATCGGCACGTCTTCGGCCACGGGATCGCCGTCGAACTCCGTTGTCGCGAGTATCGGCCTGCCGCGTTCGAGTTCGGCGAAGGCGAACATGCCGGTGTCGAAACGGTTGTGCCCGAACGGAAGCGGGCCGAACCCGGGAATGTCGAAGGTGGTTCCGTCCGTGGTCCGGAATTCCTCGGGCAGATGGACGTGCGCGATCCTGGCGAGGCCATTCGTGGTGCTGCCAGGGAACTCGATGCCGGATCGCTTGCGTACGAAGCTCTTTCCGCCGTCGGCGCCGATCAGGAAGGCGCCGGTGATGGCGTAGGTTCCGTCGGGTCCGCGTACGGTGATATCGACACCGGTCCTGTGCTGGGCGAAGTCGGTCAGCTCATGGCCCCACCGGATGTCGACGCCGAGCCCGCGGGCGCGCTTGTCCAGCAGGGCGACGAGCCGGGGCTGCGGCAGGAATAGCGCATACATCGGATTGTCCGGCATCGCGGCGAAGGACACCGGCAGCCCGCTGAAGATGTACGCCGGTATCGGCTGAGGAGCGCCGGGCGCGCCGCCGAATTCGTGATACAGCCCCCGCATGTCCAGCAACCGGATCAACTGACCGACAAGGCCGTTCGCCTTCGGCTCGGGGCTCGGCCCGGCGAGTCGTTCCAGCACGATCGGCCGCACCCCAGCCAGGGCCAGCTCACACGCGAGCATGAGCCCGTTCGGTCCGGCACCGGAAATGACTACGTCGGTAGATATTTCGGGCATGACGAATACACCTCGATTTATGGTTGCGAATCCCGTTGGGGGAGTGGCTGGTCAGCGACCGGCCGACGGATCAGGTAGTCCGGCGATCACCGCGTCGAAGCCGCGGCGCAGCAGCGTGGTGATCAAGACCGGCGGGTCGGCGTGCATGTAGGCGTCCATAGCGGCCTCGTAGACGGCACCGACCGCGCCCGCGACCAGGCGCGGGTAGATGTCGTGGCGCGGATCGGTGCCGGTGCGCTCGGCGATCGCCTCGACCCAGTCGCTGGACGCATCCTTCGACACCGCTGCGCGTATCTCGGCCGCACTGGACACTTTGCGAATCTCCTGTAGCTGTTCGGGATTCGGTGGTGCGAGACCGGCGCCGTCGGCCTCGAGCACCTCGAAGACGGCCGCGGTGATCGCCGTCCAGATCGGTTCCGCGGCCGGACGCGCTCGCAACGCGGTCAGTGTGCGACGCATGCGCTCGAGCTGCCGGTAGGCCAGCGCCTCGTGCTTGCCGGCGAAGTAGTTGTTGAAGGTGCGTACCGAGACGCCCGCACGGGCGGCGATGTCCTCACGGGTGACGTTGTCCATGCCGCGTTCGAAGGCGAGCTCGAGCGCCGCATCGCTCAGCGCCTTGCGGGTGTCGAGCTTCTTGCGTTCCCGCAGGCCGAGCGTCGGTTCCTCTGGCATGACACCAGCGTAGGTAAAAGTTGCCCATTGGGCAACGTTTCCCAGTGGGAAAGTTTTTGGCCGCCTGGATCAGGGATGGGCGAGCGTGTGGATGAGCTCGGCGAGTTCCTTCGGCCGGGAGAACATCGGCCAGTGCCCGGTCGGCAGATCGGCGTAGTCGGCGTCCACCGGATTCAGCTCGTCGAACATCGTGCGATCCGCCGAATCCCGTTGCTGCCTGGCGTAATCGGCGCTGAAGCTACAGCAGATCACCGTCGACGGGATCGCGAGGCGTGCGGTCCTGTCGCTCAGCCGCAGCGGCGCCGCCGCGATGGTGGCGGGCTCCGATATCGCCCGCGCGCGAAACCGCGCAAGTGCCGCGTCGTCGAGGCCGTCCAGGCTCGCGCCGCTGGCCGCGAACTCCGACCACTGCGGCAGTTCCCATTCGCGCAGCGCCGGATCCAGTCCGGGATTGACCGCGAACCCCTCATGCGCGGGCGCGGTATCGACATAGACGACCCGCTCGAACCGTCCGGGCGCCAGATCCGTCGCCAGATATCCGGTGACCCCCGCCCCGCTGTGCGCCACCAGCACCGCCCGCCGCCCCGCCGGTATCGCCTCGACGATCCCCATCGCCTGCTCTGCCAACGTCACCGAAAGCCGTTCCGGGTCCGCCGGATCCACCCCGCGCGGGGTGTGCGCGTATACCTCGTCGCCACGTCCGCGCAGCTCGGCGGCGACCTCGTCCCAAGCCCATGCGCCGAGCCAGAAGCCTGGCACGAGCAGGATCGGCGTCGTCACGAGACGGATATTTCCACCGATCGCTTGCCGCCGTTGGTGATTCGGCGCAATAACGCCGCACCCCGCGTGCGTGGGCCCCCTTTAGAAGACGGGACCGGTGTACTTCTCGCCGGGGCCCTTGCCCGGCTCGTCCGGGTGGGCCGACGATTCGCGGAACGCGCGCTGCAGCGACTGCAAGCCCTCGCGGATCGGACCGGCATGCGGGCCGAGGTACTCCACCGAGGCGGTGACCAGGCCGGCCAGCGCGGTGATGACGCGGCGGGCCTCGTCGAGATCGCGGCGGGGGCTGTTGTCCGGATCCTCGTCGGCGAGCCCGAGCTTCTCCGCCGCCGAACTCATCAGCATCACCGCGGCACGGCTGATCACCTCTACCGCGGGAATGTCGGCCAGTTCGCGCACGGAGGTGTCGAGCTCTTCAGTCATGCCCATCAGGCTAGCGATGCCGCCCGCAGCAGCCGCACCTGGCCGATCTCGGCGACATTCTTCATCAGCTCCGCGTTCACCCACCCCGCCAGATGCGCGACGGTCAGCCCGGCGTCGGCGGGCCACGGGTGGGCGGAGGGGCGATCGAGGTCGGTCTCGGTGAGTTCATCGAGCGCGCGCACCCATTCCGCGCGCAGGTCGCGCAGCCAGGTGATAGCCGCCGCACCGTCACCGGGCCACGGCACTCGCTCCCTGGCGAGTGGGGGCTTGCCCTCGATATCGCGCACGGCGGCGCCCCACCACCAGCCGATATGCCAGGTGAGCCAGCCGATGGTCGGGACAGGGATGGGATCGGGTTCGGTCTCGGCCCAATCCGGCCACCACACCCCCTCGGCATCGGGGCGTACCGTCCAGGTGAGCGGTGCGGGTTCCCAGAGGAACTCGTCCGGGCGCAGGGCGTCGAGGTGGATCTCGGTGAGCGACCAGGTCAGGTCGAACTGCCAGCGGAGCAGGTCGCGGCGGGAGGTGGACACGCGGGCGAGCGTGGCAGGCGGACGGGGCGGGAGCAAGCGAGTTTCGACCCGATTCGGTCATAGCCGAAGGCAATGCTAGACTTTCCGCTGACGACCGCCCCGGGATTCATCGGGGCACATAAGTGGAGCCCGACTCCCACCGTTACCGACGAGCGATCGTACAGGGCAACGGTCCCGGTCACCCGCCCTCTCGGGGGCGGGTTTCTTGTGCGAGGGTTCTCTTCGGAGAACCGGCGTGCGAGGTCGAACACGAGGGTGCGCCTCGTGGGCGTTGACCGGTCGACATCGGGCCCCGTGGCGGAATACCGCACCGGGGCCTTCGTGTTGAACAGGGGTTGCAGTTATTGCGTGCGGTCGTTATGACGACACCGCTTGACCTAGGAGGCCCCATCAGCACTGAGACCCGCATCAACGATCGCATCCGTGTTCCCGAGGTCCGACTCATCGGACCTGGCGGCGAGCAGGTTGGGATCGTGCGTGTTGAAGATGCACTACGCGTCGCCATGGAGGCGGATCTCGACCTCGTCGAGGTTGCCCCGGATGCCCGTCCGCCGGTCTGCAAGATCATGGACTACGGCAAGTTCAAGTACGAGACGGCGCAGAAGGCGCGTGAGTCCCGGAAGAACCAGGTCCAGACCGTGATCAAGGAGCAGAAGCTCCGCCCGAAGATCGACGACCACGATTACGCGACCAAGAGGGGCCACGTGATGCGCTTCCTCGAGGCCGGGTCGAAGGTCAAGGTGACGATCATGTTCCGCGGACGTGAGCAGTCGCGACCCGAACTGGGCTACCGGTTGCTGCAGCGGCTCGCCGCTGACGTCGCCGACCTGGGTTTCGTGGAAACTTCGGCCAAGCAGGACGGCCGGAATATGACCATGGTCCTCGCTCCCCACAAGGGTGCGAAGACGCGGGTGAAGGCTCAGCAGGAGTCGACGGCCCGGCCGCAGCAGTCTGCTCCCGAGCAGCCCGCCGCGCCTGCCGCCGCGGAGCCGGCCACCCCCGCCGCGGAGACGGCTCCGGCCGACCCGCAGTAATACCGACAGACACCGGTGGTTCGCGAGAGCCACCGGTACGAGACAGATAGAGGAATCCATGCCGAAGATGAAGAGCCACAGCGGCGCCTCGAAGCGATTCAAGGTGTCGGGCCGCGGCAAGCTGCTGCGTCAGCAGGCGAACCGTCGCCACCTGCTCGAGCACAAGTCCACCCGCCGGACTCGTCGTCTGGACGGCACGGAGGCGGTCGCGGCCGTCGACGTCCCTCGCGTCAAGAGGCTGCTGGGTCTCTGAGAGACCTTTTCTCGCAGCACCGCGATCCGAATTTCGGACGCCGATAACCGACCAACCCGGGCGCCGCTCGCGCCCCCATTACGACAAGGACTGACCAGTGGCACGCGTCAAAAGGGCTGTCAACGCTCAGAAGAAGCGCCGTTCCATCCTCGAGGCCTCCAAGGGCTACCGCGGCCAGCGCTCGCGGCTGTACCGCAAGGCCAAGGAACAGCAGCTGCACTCGCTCACCTACGCCTACCGGGACCGCCGGGCGCGCAAGGGTGACTTCCGCAAGCTGTGGATCGCCCGCATCAACGCCGCGGCGCGCATCAACGACATCACCTACAACCGCTTCATCCAGGGCCTGAAGGCCGCCGGTGTCGAGGTGGACCGCAAGATCCTCGCCGAGCTCGCCGTCTCCGACGCCGAGGCGTTCGCCGGCCTGGTCGCGGTGGCCAAGGCCGCTCTGCCGCAGGACGTCAACGCTCCGGCCGCCTGAGCCCGAGACTGCGTGACGACACAGCATTCGGAACGACCCGCGGAAGCGCTCAGCGAGCGCAATCCGCGGGTCGTTTCCGCTGTCAAGCTCCATCGCGGCGCGCAGCGCCGCAAAACCGGCCAGTTCCTCGCCGAGGGCGCGAATTCGGTGGCCGCCGCGCTGGATACCGGCCGTGTGCGTGAGCTGTTCTATTCCGCCGAGGGTGCGGTGCGTGCGCATGAACTGGTCGCGAGCGCCGTCGGCGCCGGGGTGCGCACCACGCTGGTGAGCGACCGTGCCGCGCAGCAGCTCGGCGAAACCGTCACCGCGCCAGGGCTCGTCGCGGTCTGCGACCTGCTCGATGTGCCGCTGGATTCGGTGCTCGACGCCCGCCCGCGGATGCTGGCCGTGCCGGTCGAAATCGCCGAGCCGGGTAACGCGGGCACGCTGATTCGCGTCGCGGATTCGGTCGGCGCCGACGGCGTGGTGCTGGCGGGGGAGACCGTCGACCCGCACAACGGCAAATGTGTCCGGGCAAGCGCGGGCAGCCTGTTCCATGTGCCCGTCGTGCGCGGCCGCGATGTCGGCGAGACCCTGGATTCGATTGCGGCAGCGGGCATTACCCTGCTCGCCACCGCCGCCGACGGCGAAATCGAGCTGGACGACGCCGATGACCTGTTCACCGGGCCGGTAGCCTGGCTGTTCGGTAACGAGGCACACGGCCTTGCCCCCGCCGTCGCCGCCCGCGCGGATCACCGCATCCGCATCCCCATCCGCGGTCGCGCGGAAAGTCTCAACCTGGCCACCGCCGCGGCCATCTGCCTCTACGCCAACTCCCGCATCCGCTACGCGCGCACGTCTTCCTGACCGGGATCCGGTTGCGCTGGTTCGTTTCGCGCGGTTTGTCATCTTCGCGGGCTCGATCGGGCACGTGCAGGCCGTACCGTGCGCGCGAAGGCGGGCAAGAGCATTTGCCGGGCCGAGTGAGGATTCTCGGCGCGGCGGATTCCGGACCGGCAGACAATTCGGTCATGGAAATCAGTGACTTCTTGGCGCGCAAACTCGAGCGGCGGTTCGAGACATTCGATTTCGACGGCGACGGCCGGATCCAGCGCGGCGATTTCGACGGCTCGGCGCGAGCCCTCGCCGCCGAGTTCGGCCACGATCCGGATTCGCCTGCCGCGCAACAGCTTCTGGAACTGAGCAACCGCCTCTGGGCCCGCTTGGCGTCCGCGGCCGACGTCAATGTCGACCACGCGATCGACCTGGCCGAATACAAGGACGCCTTCGCCGAGGGCCTCCTGGTCACCGAGGCGACGTTCGAGCAGGGCTATCGCCCGTTCCTGGAAGCGATCACGGCCATCGCCGACACCGACCACGACGGCAAACTGACCGCCGACGACCACGTCCGCTGGACCGGCGCCCTCATGCACCTGCCCGCCACCGACGCCCGCGACATCCACCACCGCCTCGACACCGACAACGACGGCTACATCACCACCCAAGACCTCCTCCACGCCATCCACGACTACTACTTCGACGAGAACCCCGACGGCCCCGGCAGCTGGCTCCTCGGCAAACTCCCCGGCTGAGCACTGCACAGGTTGTTCGATGCCGAGTTGACCGGACGATTCCGGCGCCAAGGAGCGAGATTCGATGGCGGATCGCCCCTTCGATCGGTCGGAAGCCGAGGTTGCTGTCGGACACGTTGCCTAGCATTCGGGGAAACCGGAACGGATGAGAAGGCGACGAGATGTCATCGGGATCCACCGTGACCATCGAAGGACTCATCGAGCAATCGCGTGCTCTCGAAGGTGTGCCCGCAGGCTGGCAGTCCTTGGTTGACGATCCATCGGCGGCGCAAGAGGTTGAGGCGCTACGGGATTCGTACCGCACCTGGTACAAGAGCTGTCTGCGCATACTGCCTGGTGATGGTACCCGCGCGAAGTTCGTCGGCGCGTACGAGGGAACAACCCTCTTCCCTGGCGTGCGCAGCTTCCTCGCGGAGCCGCTGCGCCGCAATGTGCTCTTCAAGTGGCAGTTCAGCTATGAGCACTGCTATCGGCGACGCGTCGCGACACAACGGGAGGTACTCGTAGCCCTCGACTTCGCGACCATGAATCCGGCGGTCGTGGTGTTCGACGAGTTGGAAGCGATGCTCCAGAACTTCGCGCAGTTTGTGCGGACGATGCAGATGAGCAAGCGCTCGAACATCCAGGTATCGGTCGAAACCGAATTTGACCTGCAACCATTGGTCGAAGCGGTGCTCCGGCTGCATTACGGCGATGTCCGGTCGGAAGAGTACGTGCCGAGTTATGGCGGGGCGAACAGTAGGGTGGACTTCTATCTCCGGGCGCACGGCATCATGGTCGAGACGAAGATGACCCGCCGGGGGTTGCGGGACAAGGAGATCGGCGATGAGCTGATCATCGATATGGCGCGTTACCGTCGGCACCCGGATTGTCGTGCAGTACTTGCGCTGATCTATGACCCGGACGGTTGGCTCACCAATCCTGAAGGGATCGAGCACGATCTGCGATCCGGCAGCCAGGAGCTACCGTTGAGAGTCGTCGTCGCTCGGTGAGCTACCCGGTGCTGCTTGATTCCGACTGGCATCTTCCGGGATTCCGGTCAGCCTGGGATGCCGGGCGCGTAGTTGCGCTATTGCTCGGCATATCAGGCCGTGTCTGGATTCGTTGTGGCCGGGTGCAGCCGCGTAGGGCGGCGAACAACGCCAGCCGTTGTGCGGGTGAGGCCAGCCGTTTGCCTTGCGCGAAATGTAGTGGCATACCTTGTCGGTCGATGATCGCCAGGTACGGTTTCGCGGTCGCGGCGATGGCGTCTTCGATGGGGACCGTCCCGCCGGTGGCGGTGGTGGCGACTCCGGCGGCGTTTTCGAGCTGGTCGAT
Organism: Nocardia sp. NPDC052566; assembly: GCF_044547285.1. NCBI lineage: Bacteria > Bacillati > Actinomycetota > Actinomycetes > Mycobacteriales > Nocardiaceae > Nocardia > Nocardia sp. NPDC052566. The sequence goes on from NZ_JBIUAF010000009.1 coordinate 231,140, forward strand.
GCCCATGGTGATGATCGCCGAGACGGGTAAACCGCGGTGGGTTCCAAGGTTTTCCGGGGACACACCGGGGGCCAGTAGTGCCAGCAGTGCGTCGTGGGTGCGTTGGGCCGCTGAACGGGTGTCACGCTTGGCGGCGGCGGCCAAGATATCGGGGTCGATGTGTTCGCCCTCCCCGCGTGGGCTTTGGGGATCGTCGGGGTTGTTCATGCCGGGGCGGCCCAGTTTCGCGATGCAGGGGTCGAGTAGTGCGCCTAGTTGCGGGGTGATTTCGCCTTGATCGGCGACATTCCGCCGGAGCGTTCGTGGCCCAGGGTGATGCCGCGCATGCGCTGGCGGTCTGTGTGGGTGCTCAACCGGCCGTCGGGGTCGAGGTAGGACGTCGCGCTCGCTCGCCTCCGCCGTGACGTGGCTACACCGAAATCTCGGCGCGCGGTGGAATTGGCGGGGGGTCCTGGCTGTTGGTTCTCGAGGTCAGCTGCGATGGGCGCGGCCGCGGATCGGAGAAGAAACGTTGTCCAGCAAGGTTTTCGCAGATCAGGTTGTGGTTGTCACCGGGGGCGGGACGGGGATCGGGCGGGCGGCGGCGCTGGCGTTCGCCGAACAGGGCGCGGCGAGTGTGATCATTACCGGCAGGCGAGCGGAACCGTTGGCGCAGGCGGCTGCCGAGCATCCGGCGCTGGTGCCGGTGGTGGCCGATGTGACGCGGCCCGAAGGTGCGGAGGCTGTCGCGGCGGCGGTGGCCGAGCGGGGCGGACAGCTGGATGTGCTGGTGCACAACGCCGGAGTCTTCGCCGAGATCCCGCTCGACGACCTGAACGCCGACGAGGTGCGGCGTCAGTTGGAGATCAATGTGGTCGGGCCGGTGCTGCTGACCGGGCGGCTGTTGCCGCTGTTCACCTCGCCCGGCGCGAGCGTCGTTGTGGTGTCCAGTATTTCGTCGCGGCTCGCGGCGCCCGGGCATTCTGTGTACGCGGCGAGCAAGGCCGCCGTGGATAGCCTGATCCGCAGCTGGGCGGTGGAATTGGCGCCGAAGGGGATTCGCGTCAACGGCGTCGCGCCGGGCAACGTGGAGACCGACATCCTCGGCGTCGGCGGTGTCACGCCGGACCGGATCAGCGAATGGCGCGAGGGCTACGCGGCGACCGTGCCGGCGGGCCGGATCGGCGGCGTCGCCGACATCACTTCCTGGATCACCAGGCTGGCCGAGCCCGCGAGCTCCTGGGTCACCGGAGAAATCATCACCGTCGACGGCGGGCGGCTGCTGGTGTAGCCGAGCCTTCAGGGAAGCAGCGCCGCCGATCCTGCTGCGGGCACCACCCCCGAGAGGTCGTCGGGATCGGTCGAGCGCAGTCGAATGGCCCCGAATTGTAGTGTGTCGCAGGGCCATTTGACTGTGCTCGGCGAATGGGCCGGACTCGATGGCGTCCCGATCAATCGCCGTGTGCGGTTAGGTCTTCGAGCATTTCCGTTGCCCAGGGGGTAGGGATGGCGTCCGGGCCCGCGACTCGCATGGCGGTCATGATCATGAGGAGCATGCCGGAGGCGAAGAAGCGGCGGCGTTCTTCGGTTGGGGCGCCGGTCAATTCGTCGACGAGGGCGTAGAGGGCGCCGAAGCGGGCGCGGACGTCGTCGCCGATGACCGGTTCGGCGCTCGCGGCGGCCATGCCGTGCATGAAGACGAGCAGGAGTTCTCGTTCGGCGAGGAATTGGTTGAAGCCGCCGCCGATGACGCGTAGCGCGTCCGAGGGCGCCGTGCCGGGGGCGATCGCGGTGGCGGCCGCGCGGAAGATCTGCTCGATCCGGTCGCAGACCTGGTGCATGGCGGCGATGAACAGCTGCTGTTTGCTGCCGAACAGCCGGATCACGTAGGGCTGCGATACTCCCGCGCGGCGTGCGATCTCATCGGTTTTCGTCGCGGCGTAACCGGATTCGGCGAAGGCGTCGACGGCCGCGCGGAGCACCTCCTCGCTGCGCTCGGTGGCGGTCATCCTGGTTCGGGTCGAGCTGGCCATCTTGACATGTTATCAGTCGATGCATACTGTTTGGGACACTAGTTATCAGTCGATTACAACTAAGGTTGACATGACCGACACCCTCGACGCGTCCTCGACGGTCGCTCACGAAACCTCGCCCCGTCCTGCCCGACTGTTCGCCGCTGTGCTCGCCGCCGTCGGCATCCCGACCTTCATGGTCACGCTCGACAACCTCGTGGTGACCTTCGCGCTGCCGAACATCCGCGCCGAACTCGGCGCCTCGCTGCAGGATCTGCAGTGGTTCGTCAACGCCTATACGCTCGCGTTCGCCTCGCTCCTGCTCACCGCGGCCGCCCTCGGCGACCGGCTCGGCAGGCGGCGGATATTCCTGGCCGGTATCGCGCTGTTCACCCTCGCCTCGGCGGCCTGCGCACTGGCCACCGCACCGTGGATGTTGATCGCCGCCAGGGCGATTCAGGGATTCGGCGCGGCCGCGGTGATGCCGCTGGCGCTGACGCTGCTCTCGGCCGCGGTGCCGGAAAGGATGCGCAGCGCCGCGATCGGCATCTGGGGCGGGATCACCGGCCTCGGCGTCGCGGTGGGGCCCGTGGTCGGCGGCGCCGTGGTGAACGGGCTGAGCTGGCAGTGGATCTTCTGGCTGAACGTGCCGATCGGGCTGGCGGTACTGCCGTTCGCGGCCCGGGTGCTGACCGAATCACGCAGCGCCAGTAGGCGATTGGATCCGCTCGGGCTGGTGCTCGCGGCGGGCGGTGTGCTCGCGGTGGTGTGGGGTGTCATCCACGGCGCCGACGACGGCTGGACCTCGGTGGGCGTGGTGAGCGCGCTGATCGGTGGTGCGGCGCTGCTCGCCGCGCTGATCGTCTGGGAGCTGCGCACACCGGATCCGATGCTGCCGCTGCGCCTGTTCCGTTCGCGGGCCTTCCGGGTGAGCAATGCGACCGGCTTCACCTTCGCGGTCGGCGTCTTCGGTTCGATCTTCCTGCTCGCCCAGTATTTCCAAGTGGTGCAGGGTTATTCGGCGCTGGCGTCGAGTCTGCGCACGTTGCCGTGGACGCTGGCGCCGATGGTGGTCGCGCCGCTCGCCGGCCTGGTCATCGACCGCGTCGGCGCTCGCACGCTGCTCACCGCCGGACAGGCGCTGCTCGCGGTCGCACTGGCCTGGATGGCGGCGGTCACCACGGTCGACGCGGGCTTCTTCGCCTATCTCGGCCCGTTCGTGCTCGGCGGCATCGGCATGGGGCTGACCTTCGCGCCGGGCGCCACCGTCGTGATGGCCAGCGCCACCGACCAGGATCGGGCGATGGCCTCGGGCACCAACAGCACCATCCGCGAGGTCGGTGTTGCGATGGGTGTCACGGTGCTGGCGTCGATCTTCGCCTCGCACGGCTCCTACGCCGGCCCGCAGAGCTTCGTCGACGGCCTGGTCCCCGCGATCCGGGTCGGAGCCGCGATCGTGGCGGTCGGCGCGGTGCTCTCGCTGTGGCTGCCGCGCTCGATCATCGCGGAAAACTGACACCGCGAAACGCGCGCATACCTCGGCGTGCGCCGCTCGCCGGGGTTCGGCGCTGAAGCCGATGCCGTGCATCTGCCCCACGGTGTCGCGCTCGACTCCGGGCCACACATCTTCCGGGTGCTCCGCCGAGACTTGGTGCGGGCTGTACTCGGGGGTGCGCGGCCTTTGGTCATGGGGCACGGCTGCGACCTGCGATGATGCGGGTAGTTGGCCCTTACGTAGACTCGGCTCGTGACTGCCGACGGCGAGGACGAGATACGTGGACGTGTCCCTGTCACGCTGCGGGTCGCAGGCGGGTTGGTCGCCTTCGAGGGCGCGGCGCTGGTGACGCTTGCCGCGATCCAGGTCGGCATCACCTCGCGGATCGGCTTCGAGGTCGCCTGGGCCGCGCTCTTCGGCCTCGCGGTATTCGTCGCGGGCGCCGGGCTGTTCGCGGGACAGCACTGGGGGCTGTGGCGCGGGGTGGCGATCGTGGTGCAGCTGCCGCTGCTCCTCACGGCGGCGAGCGGCCTGTTCACCGATGACACCGACTGGCGTCAAGTGGCTGTTGTCGGCGGCGTCTCCGGCGCCGTTGTCGCCCTGCTGTGCACGCGTTCCGCGCGTCGCTGGCTGGGGCCGTTCCGGTTCTGACCGCGGGCGAACCGCTGGCCTGGGCCGGAAGGGCGATCCGGCGCTAGCACACCGCCGAAGGGCGCCACAGCGGTAATCCGAGTGAATAGCCGTCAGCGCATCCCATAGGATTCCACCAGCAGCAATGTGGGCCGGTGCTGCCGCCGTGCCCGCGAACCGATCCCCAGGGGAGAGACGAACCATCGTGGCCGACAACGAGAGCGTTCTCAACGATGCCGCCGAACCCGGCGCCTCGCTGACCGAATCGGCGCTGGCCGCCGCGGCGGCGGAGGCCGAGAAGGCGTTCGCCGCGGCCGCGGATCTGGACGCGCTCGCGGTCGCCAAGACCGAGCACCTCGGTGGCAAGGCGGCGCTGGCGCTCGCGCAGCGCGCGCTCGGCACGCTGCCCAAGGAGGAGAAGGCCGACGCGGGCAAGCGGGTCAACGTCGCGCGGGCCAGGGTGTCCGAGGCGTTCGAATCGCGGCGCGCCGTGCTGCTCGCCGAGCGCGATGCCGCGGTACTCGTCGCCGAGACCATCGATGTGACGCTGCCCGCCCGGCGCACCGCGGTCGGCGCGCGCCACCCCATCACCGTCATCTCCGAGCAGATCGCCGACGTATTCGTCGCGATGGGCTGGGAGGTCGCCGAGGGTCCCGAGGTCGAGACCGAGCACTTCAACTTCGACGCGCTGAACTTCCTGCCCGACCACCCGGCCCGCACCATGCAGGACACCTTCCACATCGCCCCGGAGGGTTCGCGGCAGGTGCTGCGCACGCACACCTCCCCGGTGCAGGTGCGCTCGATGCTCGAGCGCGAGGTGCCGATCTATGTGGTGTGCCCCGGCCGCACCTTCCGCACCGATGAGCTCGACGCCACGCACACCCCGGTCTTCTCCCAGGTCGAGGGCCTCGCGGTGGACAAGGGCCTGACCATGGCGCACCTGCGCGGCACGCTGGACGCGTTCGCCCGCGCGCTGTTCGGGCCGGATACCCGGACGCGGATGCGCCCCAACTACTTTCCGTTCACCGAGCCATCCGCCGAGGTCGACGTGTGGTTCCCGGACAAGAAGGGCGGCGCGGGCTGGGTCGAGTGGGGCGGCTGCGGCATGGTGAACCCGAAAGTGCTGATCGCCAGCGGGATCGATCCCGAGGTGTACAGCGGGTTCGCGTTCGGCATGGGCCTGGAACGCACCCTCCAGTTCCGCAACGGCATCCCGGATATGCGCGACATCGTGGAGGGCGACGTGCGCTTCACCCTGCCGTTCGGCGTCCGGTCCTGAGCTCGGGCCATTCCAGAACCCTTCGATCGAGAGAGCGAAACGTCAAGTGCGAGTAGCCCAGTCCTGGCTGACCGACATCATCCGGCGCACCACCCCCGAGTGGTCGGTGACGCCGGAGGAACTCGACGCCGGGTTCGTTCGGGTCGGGCTGGAGGTCGAAGAGGTCGACAAGCTCCAACGCGTCACCGGTTCGATCCCCGAGCCGCTGGTGGTCGGGCGGGTCGCCGAGATCACCGAGCTGACCGAGTTCAAGAAGCCGATCCGGTTCTGCAAGGTCGACGTCGGTAATCCGGAGCTGCAGGAGATCGTCTGCGGCGCACGCAATTTCGCCGTCGGTGACCTGGTCGTCGTCGTGCTGCCGGGCGGTGTGCTGCCCGGTGGTTTCGAGATCGCCTCGCGCAAGACCTACGGGCACACCTCCAACGGCATGATCTGCTCGGTCGCCGAACTCGGTATCGGCAAGGATCATTCGGGCATCCTGGTGCTCGAACCGGGCACGGCGGAACCCGGCGCCGACGCGAACGAACTGCTCGGCCTCGACGACACCGTGATCGAGCTGAACATCACCCCGGACCGCGGCTACTGCTTCTCGGTGCGCGGCCTGGCGCGCGAGCTGGCCTGCGGCTTCGACCTCGAGTACGCCGATCCCGCGGTGCGTACGCTGCCCGATGCCGAGGCCGACGCGTGGCAGATCCGCGTCGAGCCGTCCTCGAAGTGCACCCGGTTCGGTGCGCGACGGGTCACCGGTATCGATCCGAAGGCCGTGAGCCCCTGGTGGCTGCAGCGCAGGCTGCTGCTCTCGGGTGTGCGCCCGATCTCGCCCGCGGTCGACGTCACCAACTACGTGATGCTCGAACTCGGCCAGCCGCTGCACGCCTTCGACGCGAGCAAGCTGACCGGCGCGCTGGTGGTGCGCACCGCCAACAAGGGCGAAACGCTGCGCACCCTCGACGAGGTCGAGCGGACGCTGGACGCCGAGGATGTGGTGATCGCCGACGAGTCCGGCGTGATCTCGCTGGCCGGTGTGATGGGCGGCGCGAGCACCGAGGTCGGCCCGGACTCCACCGATATCGTGCTGGAAGCGGCCATCTGGAATCCGCTGCTCGTCTACCGGACCGCGCGCAGGCACAAGCTGGTCTCCGAGGCGGGCAAGCGCTACGAGCGCGTCGTCGATCCCGAGATCAACCTCGCCGCGCTCGATCGCGCGGCCACCCTGCTCGCCGAAATCGCCGGGGGCACCGTGGAATCCGCGGTCACCGACATCCGCGTGCCGATCGAACCCGCCGCGCCGATCCGCATCGATATCGACCTGGCCGATCGGGTGGCCGGTGTGTCCTACCCGACGGGCACCTCGGCCCGGCGCCTCGCGCAGATCGGCTGCCACGTGGAGGTGGACGTCAGCGCGACCGGTCACGGTCAGCTGGTTGTCACCCCGCCGAGCTGGCGGCCCGACCTGGCGCAGCCCGCCGACCTGGTCGAGGAGGTGCTGCGGCTGGAAGGCCTGGAGCAGATCCCGTCGATCATCCCGACCGCACCGGCCGGGCGCGGCCTGACCGCCACTCAGCGCCGCCGCCGCGCGGTGAGCCGGGCGCTGGCGTTCGAGGGCTGTGTCGAGGTGCCCTCGCCGCTGTTCCTGCCCGCGGGCGTCTTCGACACCTGGGGCCTGGACGCCGACGATCCGCGCCGGGGCACCACCCGGGTGCTGAACCCGTTGGACGCCGAGCGTCCTGAGCTGGCGACCACGCTGCTGCCCGGCCTGTTCGAGGTGGCCGCGCGCAATATCTCGCGCGGCGCCCGCGATATCACGGTCTACAGCATCGCGCAGGTCGTCCTCCCCGGCCCGAATGTCCGTGCGGTCGAGGCGCTTCCGGTCGATCGCAGGCCGACCGACGCGCAGATCGCCGAGCTGCTCGACTCGCTGCCGCACCAGCCGGTGCACGTCGGCGTGGTGCTCACCGGTCGCCGCGACCCGCGCGGACCGTGGGGTCCTGGCCGTCAGGCCGAGGCCGCCGACGCGTTCGCGCTCGTCGACGCGGTCGCCGACGCGGCGGGCGTGACGATCGAGCGCAGGGCCGCCGCCTACCTGCCGTGGCACCCCGGCCGCTGCGCACAGCTCGTGGTCGACGGCGTCGTCGTCGGGTACGCGGGCGAGCTGCATCCCGCGGTGCTGGAGCGCGCGGGCCTGCCGCCGCGCACCTGCGCCGTCGAACTCGATCTCGACGCGCTGCCGCTGCGTGAATCCCGGCCCGTGCCAGTGGTTTCGCCGTTCCCCGCGGTGCTGCAGGACGTGTCGGTGAGTGTCGAGAAGACCATCCCGGCGGCCTCGGTGGAGACCGCGCTGCGCTCCGGCGGCGGCGAACTGCTGGAGGACATCGCACTGTTCGACGTGTACGAGGGTGCGCAGGCGGGCGAGGGGCGCAAGTCGCTCACCTACGCGTTGCGCTTCCGTGCGACGGACCGCACGCTCACCGAGGACGAGGCCAGCGCGGCCCGCGATGCCGCGGTCGCGGCTGCGGCGGCATCGGTCGGCGCGGTGCTGCGTTCCTGATCGGTTGTGTCGCTTGGCGATCCGGTCTTTCGCGGCATGGCTAGGGCCGGATCTCGTGTGGTGGTGCGTTCCTGATCGGTTGTGTCGCTTGGCGATCCGGTCTTTCGCGGCATGGCTAGGGCCGGATCTCGTGTGGTGGTGCGTTCCTGATCGATTGCGTCGCTTGATAATCCGGCCCCTCGCCGTCGTGGCAACGGCGGGACGCAGGCGCCCAGGGGTTGTCGGCCGCGGTGTGTGCGCCGGGTGACGAGCGGTTCGGGCGGGCGGAGGCCGATGGGTCTGCCAGAGCGCGGGAATCAAACAATCATCGCAGGGCGTTGTAGTGGCGGGGTCGGTGCGACCGCGTCGGCCATGTGATCTGGAGGTCCGATGAGCGTGCGAGCCGTATGGAATGGCGTAGTGCTGGCCGAGAGCGATGACACGGTGGTCGTCGAGGGCAATCACTATTTCCCGGCGAACTCCGTCAACAAGCAGTACTTCGAGTCCAGCGAAACTCACACCGTCTGTTCGTGGAAGGGCACCGCGTCCTACTACACGGTGGTCGTCGACGGCACGAAGAACGAAGATGCCGCCTGGTACTACCCCGAGCCGAAGCCGGAGGCCGAGATGGTCCGCGATCGCGTGGCGTTCTGGCGCGGGGTCGACGTCGGCTAGCGCGAATGGGGAGTCGGCGCGTGGCGGAAACGGCCACGGGGTAAGAACGACAGCATGCGACACCCCGCGAGCCCGATCCTCAACGCGCTGACGTACCTGCCCGAGCGGCGCATCGGGCAGGATCCCTCCCTGCTCGGGATGGACTACACCGACCTGTCGATCGCCACCGACGACGGCGAGACGGTGCACGCCTGGTGGCTGCCCGCGCGGAACTCGATCGGGCACGTGCTGTTCGCGCACGGCAACGCGGGCAATATCGGGGACCGGGTCGCGATCTTCGCGCTGCTCACCGCGGCCGGTTTCGATGTGCTCGCCTTCGACTATCGCGGATTCGGCCGCAGCACCGGCCGCCCCACCGAACACGGCACCTATCTGGATTCCCGTGCGGCACTGCGCGTTCTGCTCGAGCAGCCGGGCGTCGACCCGAAAAAGGTGTTGTACCTGGGCAAGTCGCTCGGCGGGGGAGTGCTTGTCGAGCTGGCGGTCGCGCATCCGCCCGCCGGACTGATCCTCATGTCCACCTTCACCGGCATCAGGGACGCGGCGCGCTCTGTGTACCCGTACCTGCCGTCGCCGTTGGTGCCCGACGCGTATCCGAGCCTGCGGCGCATCGCGCGGTTGCGCGCGCCGCTGCTGATCATGCACGGCGATCAGGACGAACTGCTGCCGGTGCGCCACGCCAGGCGGCTGTACGCCGCGGCGCCCGAGCCGAAGCGGCTGGTCGTGGTGCCCGGCGCCGGGCACAACGATGTCATCGCCTTCATCGGCGGCGAGTGGACGCGCACCATCACCGAGTGGGCCGGGACACACGGCATCGGCTGAGCGGCGCGCGGTGGTGCGTAGCGTGGAGATATGAGTGAGCTCAGCGAGATCGCCGCGAAGCTAGCGGCACTGTCCGACGACGAACTCGTGGCCGTGCTGCATGCCGCCACCGCAGGTCGCACCGCGTTCTGGGCGGTGAACTCGGCGCTCGGCGAGATGGCGGCCGTGCACCATGCCGAGCTGGTCGACGATGTGAGTCCGGCCACTGCGCCGTCGCCGACGCATGATTCGCCCGGCGCCGGTGGCGTATCCGGCCAGGTCGGGAGCGGTTTCACGGTACCCGTGGTACCGGGGCAACCGACCGGTATGCCTGGGCGGCCCGGGATCGGCGGATATTCGTCCGCCGGTGTCCCTACTTTCGAGTCAGTTCGCGATAAGGTCGAGCAGCGCTTCGGCACCGCGCAGGGAATGGGCGAACTCGACCGGCAGACCCCGGCGGGCCGCAGCGCCGACGAGCAATGGGAGGCGCGCGAGAAGGCCGCGCGTGAGCGTCTGGATCGGATTCGGAAATCTTTGCACGGCAACGATACCGACAACAGCTGATCCGTAATCCGGCCGGGCGCACCGTACTACGAACGTGATGGGTGGAACGCTATGGCCGAGCCGCGGGAAATCGCCGAACGACTACTGGACGCGCAGGTGGATTTCCTGCTCGCGGAGCTGACCGGCGACCGATTCACCGAGGTGGTCGCCCGCGACGTCGACTCGGTGCTCGCCGCCGCCGATACGCTGATCTTCCGGGAGATCGTCGAGGTCGACCAGGCCAAACAGACGGTCGCCACCCTCATCGAGCTGATCGGCGGCAGCCCCGTCATCGCCGATATGGTCGGCGTCTTCGCCGATTCCATCTACGACAACATCGCCGCCAACCACGAATACACCCTGGGTCAGGTGGTCGACCGTGCGCCGGTGGAGGCGCTGCTGGAGAAGATCTTCGGCATGCACCAGGCGCAGGAGCGCATTCTGGACCGGCTCACCGAGAGCCCGCTGGTCGCCACCGTCGCCTCGAAGTTCGTCGACAAGCTGATCAACGACTTCATGCAGGCCAATCGGGAACGCGCGGAGAAGATTCCGGGCGTCTCCTCGCTGATGTCGCTCGGCCAGTCCGCCGCCAACCGGGCCAAGAAGGTCGCCGACGGCACCTTCGTCGGCGACCTCGCGGGCAAGGGCGCCATGTTCGCGCTCAAACGGACCAACAACGCGATACGCGAAATGCTGCGTGACGCACCGGTACACGACGCGGCGATGGAGTTCTGGGATCTGCACGCCGACGAACCCGTCAGCGGCCTGCGCGACTACCTGACGCAGAAGGACCTCAACGAGCTGGTGCTGATCTGCTACGAAATCGCGGTCACCACCAAGGACAAGGAGTACTTCGGGCTGCTCGTCGACGAGTGCGTCGACGTGTTCTTTCACAAGTACGGCGATTACACCCTCGCCGCCATGCTGCCCGAGCTCGGTTTGTCCGGCGACGACATCGCCGCCGAGATCCTGCGCTACGGTCCCGCGGTCATCGCGGGCGCGAAGCGAAACGGCTTGCTGGCCAAGATGATTCGCGAGCGGCTCGAGCCGTTCTACACCTCGGATGCGGTGCTCGCGATCCTCGCGGGTTAACCTTTCGTCCACGTCGGTCGCTCGGCCGGTCCTGGTAGTAGTTCACAGGCCGGCCGAAAAAAATGAACAAAGTTCTCCGCGACGACCTCTCGAGTTGACGCCGGACCGGGCATATGGGATTTTGCTCGGAGACTTTCCGTGCGCTCGTCGTGGAGTTGTCACGGCCCGCTTTTCGGAGGAGTAGCAGGTTGGTGCGTCTAGGTCTACGGCCAAAAAAGTCCGGGGACACAGCGAAACTCGAACCTGCGGTATCCCCGGGTGAACATCCGCTGTCCGGCAGCGGAATGGGAAGCAGCATCCTACGGCCGCGCACCATCGGCGGTCAGCTCACCCGAATCCTCGCGCTCGCGCTGATTCTGGTGATCGCGCTGCTCGGTGTCACCGTCTACCGCGAGGTTTCGGACTACCGCGAGTCCAGCGATACCGTGCGCGCGGTCTCGCTCACGCTGAGCGTGCAGGATCTGACCAACCAGATCCAGCGCGAACTCGGCCTGAGCAACGGCCTGCTCGGTGGTGACAACCGGCTGGCGCAGCCGCTGATCGAACAGCGCGCCAAGGTCGACGCCGCGTTCGCCACGCTGAAGTCCGATGCCGCGGGCGATGCGCCGGGCGCGGATCAGGTTCGCGCGGCACTGGGGCAGCTGAACCTGCTCGCGAACACCCGCACCCAGATCGACACCCGCCGCGTCAGCAGGCAGGTCGTCTTCCAGTTCTACACCGACGCCGTCAGCGCGCTGAACCGCCTGCAGCTCGGCCTCGACCAGGCGCGCGATCCGCAGATCCAGCGCGGGCTGCGCGCGCTGTACGCGCTCGGTGAGGCCAAGGAAGAGGTCGACAAGGAGCGCGGCTTCCTCAACGGCGTCTTCACCTCCGGCCGCTTCAACGGCGGAGAGTACGTGCAGTTCATGGAGATTCGCGCGACGAAGCTGTCCAGCCTCGCCGCGTTCTCCCGCTACGCCACCAGCGCGCAGCAGGCCAAGCTCGACGCCGCGATGCTCAGCGACGCCGCGACCAGGGCGGAACAGGCGGAGAGCATCGCCATCGCCTCCAGCGACGGCGGACTGGTCCGTGAGGTCGATCCGATGTCGTGGTGGACGCAGATGTCGAGCATCATCGATGCGCAGCGCAGCGTGCAGCAGGTGGTCGGCAACGACGTGCAGGCACGCGCCGACGATCTGCGCGCCGCCGCGACCATCAAGCTGATCGGCTTCATCGTCGGCGCGTTGATCGCCATCGCCGCCATGGTCACCCTGGTGGTCATCTCGGTGCGCGCCATCGTGCGCCCGCTCGCCGCACTGGCGGGCGAGGCCGACGACGTGGCCTCCCGGCGACTGCCGAAGGTCATCGAGGAGTGGACGCACGCCGACGACAGCCGCCCGGATGCGCCCGCTCCGGTGCGCACCCCCGCGGGCGCGAGTACCGAAATCGCCGCCGTGGCAGGCGCGCTCGACCGCGTGCAGAGCACCGCGTTCGAACTGGCCTCCCAGCAGGCGCTCGTTCGCCGCAACACCACCGAGTCGATGGCCAACCTGGCCAGGCGCAACCAGAACCTTGTCCGCCGCCAGCTCGGCCTGATCAGCGAGTTCGAACGCGCGGAGCTCGAGCCCAAGGGCCTGGCCAACCTGTTCGAGCTCGACCACCTCGCCACCCGCATGCGCCGCAACGCCGAGAGCCTGCTCGTGCTCGTCGGCGAGGCGAGCCCGCGCCGGTGGGCCCAGGCCATCTCGCTGAGCGACGTGATCCGCGCCGGCCTGTCCGAGGTCGACGACTACCGCCGGGTGGTGCTGCGCCGGGTCGACGACGTCCTCATCCAGGGCGCGGTGGTCTCCGAACTCGCGCACATGCTCGCCGAGCTGATCGAGAACGGGCTCGCCTTCTCCCCACCGGATCTCGAGGTCGAGATCTACGGGCGCCGTGCGCCGCACGGGTACCTGCTCGCCGTGGTCGACCACGGTGTCGGCATGCCCGCCGACGCGCTGGCCCAGTCCAATGCCAGGCTGCGCGGTGAACAGGACTTCATCGTCGCGCCCTCGCGTTACCTCGGCCACTACGTGGTCGGCCGGCTGGCGGAGCGGCTCGGCATCGATGTCGAGCTGAACATGTCGCCGGTGAGCGGTATCGTCGCGCGGCTCACGCTGCCCAACGAGTTGATCGTGCAGGAGGGGCAGCACCAGGCTCCCGCGGTGGGCGCCAAGGTGTCCGGTGGCGGCGTCGAGCGGTCATGGGGCGCCGATACCGAGGTCGGCATTCCCGCGGTGACGGCCGAACAGGCGGCCAGGGGCGTCCCGGCCACCATGGCGCCGGAGCCCATTGCACCGGAACCGATCACGCCGGAACCGAGCGTGCCGAGCCATCGTGGTCCGGAACCCGCGTGGGCGGCGTACGGCGCCGAGCGCAACGGTTTCGGTCCCGGCGTCGACGATGCGCGATCGGCGCCAGGGCCAGACAAGCCGCGCGACGCACGGCCGCGGCACGAGGCCGTCGAGCCCGGCGACGCCACTACGACGGGATCGTGGCAGGTGTCCGCATACTCACACTTCATTTCCACCCCCGGTGATTCCGAAGGCACGCCGCCGATGACCGACACCGGTACCTGGCGTGTTCCCGAAACGCGCAGCGGCACAGGAGAATTCGATATATCCTCAGTGCCGTCCGGGCCACGCACCACGCGCAACGGACTCGTGCGGCGCAACAAGAAGTCCCGCAGCGCGGGCAATGCGCCCGCCGGTGAGACGCGGCGCGAGACGAACGGCGCAACGGTGCGGCCGGAGCGTGCGCCGGTGACCGAGCGTTCACCGGAGGAGACGCGGAGCATGCTGTCGTCGTTCCGGGCCGGACACGAGCGCGGCGCCCCGCCCGCTCCGTCGTCTTCGCGGCCGTATGTCGGTCCACGCGAACACGATTCCCGCGCCGGTGAGCCGGCGCCGCCCGCACAGTCAGCCATCGCAGAGGAGAACCGGTGACCACCCACTTACCGAGCGCCGACCCGCACACGTTCAACTGGCTGCTCGCCAACTTCGTGCGAGACACCGACGGCGTGCGCGATACGGTCGCCGTCTCCTCGGACGGACTGCTCATCGCGATGTCCGACGGTCTCGACCGCACCTCCGCCGACCGGCTCGCCGCCATGGTGTCCGGTTTGGCCAGCCTCGCCAAGAGTGCCTCGCGCAGTTACTCGTTCGACGGGCTCAAACTGATCATGATCGAGATGAAGCGGGGCTTCCTGCTCGTCTCGGCCATGGGAGACGGTAGCTGCCTCGGCGTCATCGCCGACGGCAGCTGCGACGTAGGCCTCGTCGGCTACGAGATGGCCCTGCTGGCCGAACGTGCGGGCTCACTGCTCGATCCCGCGCTGATTTCCGAACTGCGAGAGACATTGCGAAGATGAGAGATCCCGATCGGCCGTGGTTGCCGGACCAACGGATGATCCCGAAGAATCACACCCCCGGCTGGTTCGAGGACCGGCCAGGGCAAGCGCCACCTGCCGAAGAGCTCGTCGGCAGCGATGAACAGTTCGTGCGCCCCTTCGTCATCACCTCGGGGCGCACGATGCCGTTGATGGACGGTCTGCGCATCGAAACACTGGTGCAGGCGCCGCCTTCGGCACTTTCGGCACCGCTGCAATTCGAACAGCGCACCGTGGTGCAGCTGTGCCAGCGGCCGCACTCCATCGCCGAAATCGGTACCGCACTGCACGTTCCGGTCGGCGTCGCGAAGGTCATCGTGAGTGACCTCGCCGCGGGCGGATACGTCACCGTGCGCGAGTCCGATCAACTGTCCACCGCTGCCATCGAGAGGATCAGGGACCTTGTACGGGCACTCTGACATGAGCCCCCCACCGCCAGCTCCGACCATGCCGTCCTCGGTGAAGATCGTGATCAGCGGTGGCTTCGGGGTCGGCAAGACCACGTTCATCGGCGCGATCTCCGAGATCGAGCCGCTGGTCACCGAGGCGGCGATGACCGAGGTCGCGATCGGCGTCGACGATCCTGGCAGGCGTGCGGACAAGACCCAGACCACGGTCGCGCTCGATTTCGGCCGCATCACGTTGGACCGCTCGCTGATTCTCTACCTGTTCGGCACGCCGGGACAGGACCGCTTCGTCTTCCTGTGGGACGACCTGGTCGACGGTGCGCTCGGCGCGGTGATCGTGGTGGACACCAGCCGGGTCGACGACTGCTACCCGGTGCTCGACTACTTCGAGGAGAAGGGCACGCCGTTCGTGGTCGTGGTCAACCGCTTCGACAACGGACAGCGGTTCGATCTCACCGAGGTGCGCGAGGCACTCGAGCTCGAAGAGTGGATTCCGCTGCTGGAATGCGATGCGCGCGACCGGGAATCGGTCAAGGATGTGCTCGTCGCGCTGCTGGAACAGGTCCTGTTCCACCGGCTCTCGCCGCAGGGGCTGCCTGCCTGAAGGGCCGCTTTCCTCGACTTCGCTCAACGGAAAAGGGGCACTGCGGCTTTCGCCGCGGTGCCCCTTTCTGTGTCCCGAGCTGTCGTCAGACCCCGGCGAGTACGCCCGCGCCGGGAATGGCGTCGAGCAGCTGGCGGGTGTAGGAATCGGCCGGCGCGGTGAGCACCTTGTCCACCGGACCCTGTTCCACCACCCGGCCGTCGCGCATGACGAGCACCTCGTGCGCCAGCGCGCGGACGACCGCCAGATCGTGCGAGATGAACAGGTAGCTCAGGCCGAGCTCGTCCTGCAGCGACTTCAGCAGCGTCAGAATCTGGTCCTGCACAAGGACATCCAGCGCCGACACGGCCTCGTCGCAGACGACGAGCCGGGAACCGACGGCGAGCGCGCGAGCGATGGCGACGCGCTGCCGCTGACCACCGGACAGCTCGTTCGGATACCGGTGCGCCACCGCGGCGGGCAGCGCCACCTGATCGAGCAGTTCGGCCACCCGCGCGCGGCGGCTGCCCTTGTCACCGATCCCGAAGGCGCGCAACGGTTCCGCGATGATCCGCTCCACCGTCCACATCGGATCCAGCGACGCGTACGGATCCTGGAACACCGGCTGCATCGCCTGCCGCGCCGCCCGCAACCGCGCCCCGCGCAACCCGACGATGTTCTCGCCGTCCAACTTCACCGTGCCGGACGTGGCGGGCACCAGCCCGAGCACCATCCGCGCGGTAGTCGTCTTCCCGGAACCGGATTCACCGACGATCGCGGTCGTCCGTCCCTTGCCGATGCTGAAGGAAACGTCATCGACCGCTTTCAACACCCCGCCGCGCCCACGGATCTTGTACTCCTTGCTGAGATGCGCCACCTCGAGTATCGGAGTTTCCTTGCTGAGCTCGGCCTTCGCGGCCGCGTCGGTGGGACGGTCTTCCGAGGTGACGGCCGCAGCAGCCTTGCCGACGGTGGGCTCAACAGCCTTGTCGGCCTCGGCCTTCCCGTTGGCAGCTGGGTTCGCAGCGGCCTTGTCCTCGGCGGTGCTCGCGTCGGTCGAGGCGCTGCCGCTGACGTTGCCCGTGCCCGCTTTATCTTCGGCGGCTTCGACTACCGCGGCTGCGTCCGCTGCGGCGCTATCGTCGTCTACCGTGCTGTCCGCGGTTTCGCCTTCGGCAGTGGCGTTCTCGGCTGCTTGGCCCTCGGCGGCCACATCCGCGGCTGGCTTGTCCCGATCCGCTGCGGACTCACCGGCCTTGTCGTCGCCGGAAACCTCCTCGGCGGCCGCGCTTTCGCGGTCGGTGGCAGCCTTGGTCGTGTCGGTGTCGTCCGCAGCGGCGGCAGCAACCTCTGAGGCTTCGTCGGCGGCAGGCTCATCCTCGACTGCGTCGGACTGAGCAGCCTTGTCGTCGCCCGAAACGTCCCCGGCGGCCTCGTCTTTCGCGGTCGCCCCATTGCCCGCTGTGTCGTCGGCGCCGTTCTCGGTGACGGCCTCGGGTGCGTCGGTGGCAGCCTTGGTCGTGTCGGTGTCGGCGGTGTCCTCGGCCGCGTCGGCGTTCCGGTCGGTGGCCTCGGTGGCAGTGGCGGATTCGCTCGCGGTGGCGGTGGTTGCTTTGCCGTTGGTCGCGGCCTTTTCGCCGTTGGCCGTGGTTTCGGTGGTTGCCGTGGTTTCGGCGTCCGCTTGGGCCTTGGCGGCTTTGCGGCGGGCGGCCTTGGCCGCTCGGCCCTTGAGGGGTTTGGGCTCGGCAGGTTGGGCGGCAGGGGCCTTCGCGGGGGCGCTGGTGTCGGCCGCCGTGGTGTCGGCGGTCTTCAGCTCCGCGGCCTTGGCGCCGTTGGCTTTCGCGCCGTTGGTCTTGGCCTTGGCGGTCTTGCGCTGGGTTGCTTTGCCCGCGTTGGGCTTACCTTCGGTTTCCTCGGTGAGCAGCGGCGCGAGGACGAGGCCGGGGGCGGCCGCGACGAGGCGCTGGGTGTAGTCCTGCTTGGGGTTGGTGAGCACCTGGCGGGCCGGGCCGGATTCGACGATCTTGCCGTCGGACATGACGATGACGCGGTCGGCGCGCTCGGCGGCCAGGCCGAGGTCGTGGGTGACCAGGAGCAGGGCGGTGCCGAGTTCCTGGGTGAGCTTTTCCAGGTGGTCCAGGATCTGGCGCTGCACGGTGACATCGAGGGCCGAGGTCGGCTCGTCGGCGATGAGCAGATCGGGGCGGCAGGCCAGCCCGATCGCGATCAGCGCGCGCTGGCGCATACCGCCGGAGAATTCATGTGGGTACTGCCGCGCGCGCCGCGCAGGCTCGGGCAGCCCGGCCTGGGCGAGCAGCTCGACGGCCTTCTCCTTGGCCTCGCGGCGCGAGCAGACCTTGTGTGCGAGCAGCGTTTCCGAGACCTGTCGCCCGACGCGGGCGACCGGGTTCAGGTTGGACATCGGATCCTGCGGCACCAGCCCGATCTCACGTCCGCGCAGCTGGCGCAGCCGCTTCTCGTCGGCGTGCGTGATCTCCTCGCCGCGCCAGTGAATGGCGCCGCCGCTGACCTGCCCGGCGCCGGGCAGCAGCCCGACGATCGCATGGGCCAGTGTCGATTTCCCGGATCCGGAGGCGCCGACGATCGCGACCCGCTCACCGGCCTGGATGGTGAGGTCCGCACCTTGCACGGCCTGCACATCGCCGAAGCGGACCCGCAGATCGCGGATCTTCAACAGTGGTTTGGTCATGAGAAGGGTTCCTTCAGCGACTTGTCTTCGGGTCGAGCGCATCCCGCAGGGCGTCGCCGAAGAGGTTGAATCCCAAGCAGATGATCGCCAGCGCCACACCGGGGAAGATGCCGGGCCACGGCGTGCGCAGCAGATACTGCTGTGCGTCGGACAGCATGATGCCGAGGCTCGGCGCGGGCGGTTTGATACCGAGGCCGAGGAACGACAGGATCGCCTCGCCGATCACCGCGGTCGGCATGATCACCGTGGCCTGCACGATGATCGGCGCGAGCGCGTTGGGCAGTATGTGCTCGCCGAGGATGCGCCAGGACGGCACGTGCATGGTGGTGGCGGCGAGCACGAAGTCGGTTTCCTTGAGCCGCAACGTTTCCGCGCGCACCACCCGCATCATGATCGGCACCTGCGCGACGCCGAGCGCGATCGCCGCGTCGACGAGCCCGCCGCCGTTGATCGCGGTCAGCCCGACCGCGAGGATGAGGAACGGGAAGGCGAGCAGCACATCCGACAGCCGCGACAGCACCATGTCCAGCACCCGCCAGTACCCGGACAGCAGGCCGAGCGGCACACCGATGACCACCGCGCAGAGCACCGACAGCGCGCCGACCTCGAGCGAGGCACGGGTGCCGTAGAGCACCCGGGAGAAGATGTCGCGGCCCAGATCGTCTGTGCCCAACAGGAATCCCTCGGTACCCGGCCGCTGGAACGGGGTGGCGAAGTGCACCTCGGCGGGTGCGTACGGCGCGAGCAGCGGCGCGAAGACGCCGATGAACACCACGATCAGCAGCAGCGCCGCGCCGATCAGGCCGAGTGGATTGCGCCGCAGCTGGCGCAGCACCCGCCCGCGCACCGCGACGGCGGTAAGTGACGGTGTCTCAACGGGTTTGGTCGCTTCGATGACGGTCACTTGGCTCTCCCGGACACTCGCACGCGTGGGTCGATCACCGTGTACAGCACGTCGACCAGCAGGTTGATGACGATGTATGAGGTGGTGATCACCAGCACGACGGCCTGGATCACCGGGTAGTCGCGGGTGAACAGCGAATCGAGGGTCAGCTTGCCCATACCGGGCAGGCTGAAGATGCGTTCGGTGACCACCGCGCCCGCGATGAGCGCGCCGAGCTGGAGGCCGACGATCGTGGTCACCACGATGAGGCTGTTGCGCAGCCCGAAGCGCAGGATGATCGCGCCACGGCCGAGGCCCTTGGCCCGCGCGGTGCGCACGAAGTCGGCGGTCAGCGTCTCCACCATCGATGAGCGCGTCTGCCGCTGCACCACCGCGGCGTGGGTGAGCCCGAGGATCAGCGCGGGCAGGGTGAGGAAGTAGATGCCCTTCAGCGGATGGTCAAGGGGCGAAACGTATCCCGAGGCCGGGAACCAGCGCAGCTGCACCGACAGATACAGCACCGCGAGGATGCCGAGCCAGAAGGTCGGCACCGAAAGCGCCGCGAGGGAGAACCCGTTGGCGGCCCACTCGGGCCAGCGGCCGCGGTACACCGCGGCGATCACGCCGCCGATCACGCCGGCGAGCACCGCGATGGCCATGGCGTACAGCGCGAGCTGCACGGTCACCGGGAGCGTGGTGCCGATCATGTCGCTCACCGGCGAGCCGGTGCGGATGGATCGGCCGAAATCGCCGGTGAGCGCGTTCTTGACGAACTTGAGGTACTGCACCAGCAGCGAGCTGTCCAGCCCGAGTTCGGCGCGCACCGCCTTGATGGCCGCCTCGTCGGCCTGTTCGCCCGCCATCACCGTCGCCGGATCGCCCGGCAGGGCGCGGACGCCGACGAAGACCACCATCGAGGCGAGCACCAGCGTGACCGCCGACTGCCATAAGCGGTGGAATACATACTGAAGCATGGGTTTTCAGCCCTTCCGATCCGCGACGAATGCGGCCTTGCCGAGTCGCACCGCACCGTCGGCGTACACCTCGATGCCCGCCACCCAGGTCGAGTGGACGGTGAGGTTACGCAGCCGGTAGGTGTAGATGTATGGGTTCTCTCGTGAAATGAACCGCACCGCTTGCTCGTACAGCGCGCCGCGCTGGGCGGCGCTGTTGCTGTGCGCGGCCCAGCCGAGCACCTCGTCCAGTGCGGGCGAGTTGTAGCCGCTGTAGTTACCGTTCGAGCCGGTGACGAGGAAGCGGGCGATATTGGCGTCCGGGTCGAGCCGCCCGGACCAGCCGAGCAGCAGCGCCTCGTAGGTGCCCTTCTTCTGGGCGTCGAGCATCGCCGAGTATTCGGCGGGCACGATCTTCAGGTCGAAGCCGCCCTCGGCGACGCTGGCCTGCAATGCCTGTGCGTACTGCAGCTGATCCTGCACGTTCATCACCTGCATCGTCACCGGATACGGGGTCTGCACGCCCGCGTCGGTCAGCAGCTGGCGCGAGCGCGCCGGATCGAACAGCGGGCATGCGGTGCTCGACCTGGTGGCGTACGAGGTGCGCGGCGCGATCGGCGTGCACGCGGGTTCGTACCAGTCCTGGAAGACGTCCTTCACCAACTTCTTCCGGTCGACGCTCAGCGAAAACGCCAGCCGGACACGGGCATCGCGCGCGATGGCGGTGTTGATCTGCTTGACCGGCTTACCCGCACCGTCGACATTGCCGATGTTGAGGTAGAGGCCCTGGAAGCCGAACGATCCCGATTGGAGCACCCGCAGCTGTGGCACCTTGGTCAGCGTGTCGATATCGCGCGGTGACATGGTGTCCGCGACCTGGATTTCCCCCGAGCGCAGCGCCGCCGCGCGTGCCTTGGGATCGGCCATGATCCGGTAGGTGATGGTGTCGAAGTGCACGTTCTGCGCGTCGTAGTACAGCGGGTCGCGGGCGACGGTGATCGAGGTCTGCGGCACCCGCTTGACGAACTTGAACGGTCCGACGCACACCGGGTTGTCACCGAAGTTCTTACCCGCCTCCTTGAGCGCGACCGGCGACATGATCATGCCCGCGCGGTCGGCCAGCGCGGCGGTGATCGGCGCGAACGGCTCGTGGTACTTGATCACGACGTGGGTCGGGTCGTCGACCTCGATGCCGCTGATCGGCCCCATCTCACCGGTGCGCTGCGAGCCCTCCAGCGTCCAGTGCCGCTGCAGGCTGGTCTGCACCGCGGTCGCGGTGAACGGTGTGCCGTCGGCGAATTGGATGCCGGTGCGAATCGGAATGGTCACCGACAGGCCGTCGGGGGAGACCGTCGGCATGGCGGTCGCCAACTGCGGCACCAGATTTCCGGACGAGTCGTTGTCGTAGAGCTTCTCGCAGACCGTGCTCATGACGTAGCGCATGTAGAGCGAGGTGGAGGTGGACGGATCGAGCTTGTCCGGGTCGTTGGACAGGCCCATCATGAGGTCGCCACCCTCGCGGACCGGCTGGTTGCCGAGCGGAGTGCCGTAATCATCGGTGTGCGTGGTGATCTCGACCGGCGCCTGAGCCTGGGAGCAGGACGCGAGCAGCACCGCGACCAGGCAGGCGATCGCCAGCCGGAGGAAACGAACGAACATGTGGGTCAGCCCTGCCGATCCGTGACGAACGCGGCCTTGCCGAGCCGCACCACACCATCCGGGTACATCTCGACGCCGGTCACCTGCGTGGAATGCACGGTGAGCAGCCGCTCCCGGTAGGTGTAGATGTAGGGGTTGTCCTTCTGAATGAGTTGCACCGCTTGGCCGTACAGATCCGCGCGCTGCGCGGTGTCGGTGGTGCGGGCGGCCCGCCCGAGCAGATCGTCGAGCTCCTTGTTGCTGTATCCGCCGTAGTTGCTGCCGGATCCGGTGGTGAGGAATCGAGAGGTGTTGGCATCCGGGTCGATCCGGCCCGACCAGCCGAGCTGCAGCGCCTCGTAGGTGCCGCGCTTCTGCACGTCGAGCAGGGTCGAGTATTCGACCGGCACGATCTTCAGCTCGAAGCCGCCCGCCTGGACGCTGGCCTGCAGGGCCTGCGCGTACCGGAGCTGATCCTGGCTGTTCTGCACCTGCAGTGTCACCCGGTAGGGCAGTGAGACGCCCGCCTCGGCAAGCAGCTGCTTAGACTTCTCTGGATCGTAAGTGGGGCAGGCGATTCCGGCGGGGGTGGCGAAGGTGCTGTTCGGCACGATCGCCGTGCACGCCGGTTCGTACCAGTTGTTGAAGACGGTGTCGACCAGCGTCCGGCGGTCGACGCTCAGCGAGAGCGCCTGACGGACCTTGGCCTCCTTGGCCAGTGGCGTGTCGATCGGCTTCGCGGGCTTGCCGACGCCGTCGACATTGCCGATGTTGAGATAGATGCCGCGGAAGCCGAGCGCCTGCGACTGCAGCAGCCGCAGGTCGGGATCCTTGGCCAGCGCGTCCACGTCCTGGGGCGAGATGGTGTCGGCGACCTGGATGTCACCGGAGCGCAGATTCGCCGCGCGGATGTTGGCGTCGGCCATGATCCGGTAGGTGATCCGGTCCAGGCGGACCTTCGCCGCGTCGTAGTACAGCGGGTCGCGCTCCACCGTGATGGAGGTCTGCGGTACCCGCTTGACGAACTTGAAGGCGCCGACGCACACCGGGTGATCGGCGAAGTTCTTGTCGTCCTTGGCCAGCGCGGCGGGCGACATGATCATGCCCGCGCGGTCGGCGAGCGCGGCGGTGATCGGCGCGAACGGCTTCTTGTACTTGATCACCACGTGGGTCGGGTCGGCCGTCTCGATGGCGGCGATCGGGCCCATCTCGCTGGTGCGCTGCGAGGTCTTGGAGGTGAGGTGACGCTGCAGGCTGGTCTGCACCGCGGCGGCGTCGAAGGGGGTGTCGTCGGCGAACTTTATCCCGCTGCGGACCGGAATGGTCACGGTCAGGCCGTCTTCGGAGACGGTGGGCAGCGCGGTCGCCAGCTGGGGGACCAGTTTTCCGGATGCGTCGTTGTCGTAGAGCTTTTCGCAGATCGAGTTCATGACATAACGCGTATAGAGCGAGCTGGACGTGGTCGGGTCGAGCTTGTCCGGCTCGTTCGATAGGCCCATGACCAGCTCACCGCCAGCCCGGACCGATTGTGTCCCAACGGGAGTACCGAAATCATCTGTATGCGTTGCGGTTCCAGTGGGATGCTGGACCGGGGCGCACGCTGCGAGCGCGACGGCGGCAACACTGAGCACCATCATCCGGGTGCGGCGAACGAGCATGGGCTACAAGATACTTCAAGCCCTTGCACTTTTCTCTCCCGAGATTCTTATTTGTAAATTGTTTTCCCGGGTGCACGGGAACTAAATTGGGAGCGGTCGGCGCAATGGCACGAAAAATAGCGATCCGGCGAAATCCGGACCGCTATCTTCGATGCTGTGTGAACTTATCGCCCCGCGGCGTAGCCCTGCATGCCACGGGGATTCGCACCGGCTGAAAGTACACCGGTTCGCCTGTCCCGCGCCACTGCGCACAGGCGGCCCTCCGACCATGGCCCGCCGACCGTCACCTGATGACCCCTGCGCTCGAGATCGGCGATGATATCGTCGCCGATCCGCGATTCCACGATCACCGAGCCGGGGCTCATCGATCGCGGATAGAAGGAACCGGGGAAACTCTCCTGATGCCAGTTCGGTGCGTCGATGGCACCTTGCAAATCGAGTCCGTCACGTACCTTTTCGCGCAGTGCGACGGCGAGGAAGAAGTGCAGACTCCACTGATCTTGTTGATCGCCGCCCGGCGTGCCGAAGGCCATCACGGCTTCGCCGTCGCGCAGCGCCAGCGACGGGCTGAGCGTTGTGCGCGGCCGGCGGCCGGGCACAAGCGAATTCGGCAGATCCGGCTCGAGCCACGCCATCTGCAACCTGGTGCCGAGCTGGAAACCGAGTTCGGGGACAACCGGATTGGATTGCAGCCAGCCGCCGCTCGGCGTCGCCGCGATCATATTGCCCCAGCGGTCGACGATATCGAGCTGACAGGTGTCGCCGCGGGTGGCGCCGCTGGCGGCCACCGTCGGTTCGCCCGCGCCGAGCGGAACATCAACGGCCGTAGCGGAATTGGCCTCGACATAGGAGCTGAGCCGCGGCTGCTGGCCGTCCGGGTGGCCCGGCCGCAGCTCGTGCGAGGCGCAACAGCCGATCATCGCGCTGCGCTGGGCGTTGTACCAGGGGGACAGCAGCGTCTCGAGGGAGACCTGGGTGCTGTCGCCGTACCAGGCCTCGCGATCGGCCATCGCGAGCTTCGAGGTCTCGATGAGCCAGTGGTAGTACTGCGCGGTGCCGTACTCGAGCCGATCCGGCAGCAGCGCGAGCTGCTGCAGGAATACCGGGCCCTGGCTCCACAGACCGGGCTTGGCGATGGTCCAGCCCTGCCAGTCGTAGGTCGCGGGCGTCTCGTAGGTCGCGGCGTAGTTCACCAGGTCGTCGCCGGTCAGCGTGCCGACGTGGCGCTCGCCCGAGGTGTCCATGGTCGGCCGGTTCGCGGCGGCGACCAGCGCCTCGCCGATGAACCCCTCGCGCCAGACGCGCCGCGCCGCCTCGATCTGGGCCTCGCGATCCGGGCTCGCGGCCTCGGCTTCGGCGATCAGCCGCCGCCAGGTGGCGGCCAGCGCGGGATTGCGCAGCAGCTCGCCCGGCTTGGGCGCCCTGCCGCCGGGCAGGTAGATCTCCGCCGAGGTGGTCCACTCGGTGCGGAACAGCTCGGCGACCGTGTCGACGGTCTCGCCGACCCGTTCCACCGCCGGGTGCCCGCGCTCGGCGTATCCGATTGCGTAGGAAAGCATTTCGGCCAGGCGCTTGGTGCCGTGATCGCGCAGCAGCAGCATCCAGGCATCGAAGGCGCCTGGTACGGCGGCGGCCAGCGGGCCGGTGCCGGGCACCAGGTCCAGGCCGAGTCCGGTGTAGTGATCGATGGTCGCACCCGCGGGAGCGCCGCCCTGGCCGCACAGCACGCGCGGCGGCAGGCCGACGGGGGCCAGGATCATCGGCACCTCACCACCGGGGCCGTTCAGATGCGGCTCGACCACATGCAGCACGAACGCGGCGGCGACCGCCGCGTCGAACGCGTTGCCGTCGTCTTCGAGCACCGCCATCGCGGTGGCCGAGGCGAGCCAGTGAGTGGACGACACCATCCCGAAGGTGCCCTGCAAGGTAGGCCGCGTGGTGAACACCAGCCGAGTATCGCCCCGGGCGGGTTCGTACGTCCAAGACATCTACGACACCAAACCGATAGCCTCTGGTTATGGAACGCAGGCAGCTCGAGTACTTCGTCGCGATCGTGGAGCACGGCGGGTTCACCCATGCGGCGCGTGTGCTGCGGGTAGCTCAGCCATCGCTGTCCAGGTCGATCGCGAAGCTCGAGAAGGAATTGGGGGTCGACCTGTTCCATCGGGTCGGGCGCAACGCCGTACTCAGCAACGCGGGGGAGTTCATGGCGGGCCGCGCCCGTCAGGTGCTGCGCGATCTGGACGCGCTGCGCGACGCCGCGCAGGCCATCGGGGCAGGCGTCGCGGGCCGGGTCGATGTCGCCGCGACGCCGTCCTCGACGCTGGAGCCGGTGATCGGCACCATCGCCGATCTGCGCGAGCGACATCCCGGCGTCACGGTCGGCACCTGGTCGGCAGCCTCGGCGGCGGAGGTGATCGCGATGGTGCTGCGCGGTCGCTGCGAGGCCGGAGTATGCGGCAGCGCGGAGCGGCCCGCGGGCCAGGGACTGGTCGCGCACCACCTGCGCGATGAGCAATTCCTGCTCGTCGCGCCGCCGGGTACCAGGGTCGGTTCCGGTGGCACGGTGACGCCGGAAGATCTGCGCGGCATGAGTTTCGTGATTCCGCAGCCTGCCACCGCGGTCCGCGCGCGCTTCGACCGGCTCGCCGCGGCGGTCGGTGATCTGCACATCGCGGCCGAGGTCGGTGATCGCAGCGTGGTGCTGCCGATGGTGTTGCGCGGCATCGGCGCCGGACTGATGCCCGACGGGTGGTACGACCTGGCCACCAGGGCCGGGGCCGAGGTGTATCGATTCTCCCCGCCGGAACGCCTGCCGCAGTGGCTCTTACATCGCAACGGCCACCTCACCGCGGCGGCGCAGGCCTTCATCGACAGCACGCTGACCCGCGCCGCGGCCGTGGCGGCGGCGCGCTGAGCCGGTGTGCCCGCCGGTAGCGTTGTGCGGGTGGGTGAGCAGAAGGAGCGGATGCTCCGCGGGGAGTGGTATCGAGACAGCGATCCCGAATTGGTCGCCGAACGCGTTCGGGCACAACGGCTCTGCGACGAATTCAACCGGACCGGACCGGAGGACACCGCGCAGCGGGATGCGGTGCTGCGGCAGCTGCTCGGAAAAGTGGGCGAGGGATCGTGGATCATGCCGCGATTCCAGTGCGATTACGGGCATCTCATCGAAATCGGCGCCAACAGCTTCCTGAACTACGACGCGATCCTGATGGACTGTGCGCCGATCCGCATCGGCGACGACGTGTCCATCGGGCCGCGCTGCCAGCTGCTCACCGCGCTGCATCCGCTGGCGGATCACGAAATGCGCAGGCAGCGTTGGGAATCCGCCGCACCGATCAGCATCGGGAACAATGTGTGGTTCGGCGGGGGCGTCATCGTGTGCCCGGGGGTCACCATCGGCGACGACACGGTGGTCGGCGCGGGCAGCGTGGTCACCCGTGATCTGCCCGCGCGGGTGTTCGCCGCAGGCAACCCTGCTCGCGTCCTCCGCGAGTTGTAACCGAGGCGCTTCGGGCAAGTGATAGCCGCGCGAACCGTCGACCACGCTACCGTGTCATAGCCAGTCATCAGCCCGGGTTCATGCTCACCACGCTCGATACATGCTGGACTTGCCACTGCCGTTGGACCCGGTCACCACGGTCAGCGGCCGCAGCGGCACCACCAATCGCCGCAACGACCGATAGTTCTCGACTGCCACGGTGCTGTGCCCCGCGACGCTGCTCGCCGAACGCGGTGGGCCTGGTACTGGCCGAGGCGCTGACCGGAGGCCGCGCCGCGAGGAACTCCTCGCCGCAGCGATGAATTCCCGGACGGCGCGTCGTCAGAATGGTGAGCCCCTCGAACAAGGAGATGCACCATGAGCAACGGCAAAGACCTCGCACTGTCCCACGTCGCCATTCTGGTCGGCGATCAGGATCAGGCGCTGGCGTTCTACCGCGATGTGATCGGCCTGGAAGTCCGCCAGGACATGCCGTTCCCCGGCGGCCGCTGGCTGACCGTCGGCCCGGTCGGGCAGCCCGGGATCGAATTCATCCTGGAGAACCCCGGAATGAACCCGAACGACGAGGCGCGTGCGGCCGCCGAGGCCCGGCTGGCCAGCGGCGCCCAGGGCACGCTGATCTTCACCACCGAATCCGCCGACGCCACCTTCGCCCGGCTGCGTGATGCGGGCGCCGAGGTCGAGCAGGAACTCGTCGACCAGCCGTACGGTGTGCGCGACTGCGGCTTCGCCGACCCGTGGGGCAACCACATTCGCTTCTCCCAGCCGCTGGGCTGAGCGCACCCCCACATCCGGCTGTCCGCCGGGCGGACAGCCGGATGTGGGCGGCGTCGCATACCGGCGGCCGGGCCGCCCGCAATACTGTCGTCCCATGGGTGATGCGCGAATCGAGACGGAACAGGACGCGATCAGGCCGCTGCGGGACGACATCCGATATCTGGGTGGCGTGCTCGGCGACACCATTCGCGATCACGAGGGTCCCGAGGTGTTCGACCTGATCGAGCGGGTGCGGGTCGAGGCGTTCCGCATCCGCCGCGAGGAGGTCGGGCGCAGCGCGGTCGCCGAGATGCTGCAGGACGTGGACATCCAGACCGCGCTCCCGCTGATCCGCGCCTTCAGCTACTTCGTACTGCTCGCCAACCTGGCCGAGGACATTCAGCGCGATCGGCGCCGCAGCGCGCACGTGGCGGCGGGAGAGCCGCCGCAGGATTCGTCGCTGGCCGCCACCTACCGCAAGCTGGACGCGGCGCGAGCTCAGGGCCCGGAGGCGGCAGCGCAGCGCGACCACGCAGGGCCCGGGGAGCGCCGCCAATTGAACGCTGTGGCGGCGCTGGATGGTCAGCGGGTGGCCGACCTGCTCACGGACGCGCTCGTCTCACCGGTGATCACCGCGCATCCGACCGAGACGCGCAGGCGTACGGTCTTCGACGCGCAGACCAGGATCACCGAGCTGATGCGGCTGCGGCAGCGCTATCCCGAGGCCGAGCGCGCCGAACTCGATCAGCGGATCCGCCGCCAGGTGCTCGCGCTGTGGCGCACCGCGCTGATCCGGTTGGCGCGCTTGCGGATTCAGGACGAGATCGCGGTCGGCCTGCGCTACTACGAACTGACGCTCTTCGACGTGATCCCGGCGATCAACGCCGAGGTGCGCGCCGCGCTGCGTGCCCGCTGGCCCGAGGCCGGGCTGCTGCCGCGCCCGATGCTGCGGCCCGGCTCGTGGATCGGCGGCGACCGCGACGGCAACCCCTTCGTCACCGCGGAGGTGGTGCGGCACGCGGCGCACCAGGCGGCGTCGGTCGCCTTCGGCCGCTACCTGAACGATCTGGTCGAGCTGGAAAAGGCGCTGGCGCTGTCCGAGCGCCTCGTCGCGGTCACCCCGGCGGTCGCCGCGCTCGCCGATACGGGGTACCGGGACAAGGCGGTACACGCCGACGAGCCGTATCGCCGTGCGCTGCACGCCATTCGGGCGCGGCTCACCGCCACCGCGCTGCGCGCCCTCGGCGCCGAAACCGTCGCTGGCCTGGCCGGCGCCGAGCAGGGAGTGACGGGCACGGTCGAGGTGCGGCCGTACGACTCTCCGCAGGCGGTGCTCGACGATCTGGACGCGGTCGATGCCTCGCTGCGCGCCAGCGGCGACGGACTGCTCGCCGACGACCGGCTCGCCGCGCTCCGGCATGCCGTGGAGACCTTCGGTTTCCATCTGCAGGGCCTCGACATGCGGCAGAACTCGGAGGTGCACGAGCAGGTCGTCGCCGAACTGCTGGCCTGGGCGGGTGTGCACGCCGACTACGCGAGCCTGCCGGAAGCGCAACGGGTACAACTGCTCTCGGCCGAGCTGGGGACCAGGCGGCCGCTGCTCGGACCGCACGCGCGGCTGAGCGAGCTGGCCGCGAAGGAACTCGGCATCGTCCGCGCCGCCAAGGAGGTGGTCGACACCTTCGGCGCCGAGGCGGTGCCGAACTACATCATCAGCATGTGCACCTCGGTCAGCGACATGCTGGAGGCCGCACTGCTGTTGAAGGAGGGCGGGCTGCTCGATCCCGGCGCCCCGGACGCGCCGCCGAGCTGCTCGGCGGGCATCGTGCCGCTGTTCGAGACGATCGAGGATCTCGGCGCGGGCGCGGCGACGCTCGCCGCCGCGCTCGACGTGCCGGTCTACCGAGAACTGGTGGCGGCCAAGGGGATGCGCCAGGAGGTGATGCTCGGGTACTCCGACTCGAACAAGGACGGCGGATATCTCGCCGCGAACTGGGCGCTGTACCGGGCGGAGCTGGACCTGGTCGAGGTGGCGCGCAAAACCGGAATTCGCCTGCGGCTGTTCCACGGTCGCGGCGGCACGGTCGGTCGCGGTGGCGGGCGCAGCTACGACGCCATCCTCGCCCAGCCCGCAGGCGCGGTGCACGGTGCGCTCCGGCTCACCGAACAGGGCGAGGTGATCGCAGCCAAATATGCCGAACCCGGTGCGGCACACCGCAATCTGGAGTCGCTGATCGCGGGAACGCTGGAATCGACCCTGCTCGATGTCGAGGGGCTCGGCCCCGATGCCGAACCGTCCTACGAGCTGATGGACGATCTGGCCGCCCGCGCCCGCGCCGCCTACGCGCGCCTGGTGCACGAAACACCGGGTTTCGTCGAATATTTCCGCCAGTCCACGCCGGTCGCCGAGGTCGGCGACCTGAACATCGGCAGCAGGCCCGCCTCGCGCAAGCCGACCAATTCGGTCTCGGACCTGCGGGCCATCCCGTGGGTGATGTCGTGGAGCCAGGCGCGGGTGATGCTGCCCGGCTGGTACGGCACCGGAACGGCGTTGGAGCAGTGGGTGAACGGCGATCCGCAGCGCCTGGCCACCCTGTCCGATCTGTACCGCCGCTGGCCGTTCTTCCGCACCGTGCTGTCGAACCTGGCGCAGGTGATGGCCAAATCCGATCTGGACATCGCCGCGCACTACGCCGAGCTCGTCGAGGATACGGCGTTGCGGGAGCAGATCTTCGGCATGATCCGTGACGAGCACGCGCGCACCATCCGGATGCACGCCGCGATCACCGGCAACGATCACCTGCTCGCGGACAACCCGTCACTGGCCGAATCCATCCACAACCGCTTCCCGTATCTGGAACCGCTGAATCAGATGCAGGTGGAACTGCTGCGGCGGTTGCGGGCGGGCGACGACTCGGAACTGGTCAAGCGCGGAATCCTGCTCACCATGAACGGTCTGGCCACCGCGCTGCGCAACTCGGGATAGGCACACGCGAACGCGCTCCCTTGCACCCGGCGAGACCGGGGCAGGGGAGCGCCGGCGCAATGGCGCTGCGGCAATGAACTACTAGGCGACGATCGCGATGGCGTCGATCTCGACGAGCATTTCCGCGCGCGGCAGGCCGGTGAAAACCGTGGTGCGGCTTGGGAGTACGTCGCCGGTGGTGTGGGCGGAGACGAATTCGCCGTAGGCGTCGTTCATGGCGGCGAAATCGTCGCGGGTGGTGAGGTAGACGCGCAGCATGACCACATCGTCGAAGGTGGCGCCGCTGGCGTCGATGATCGCCTTCACGTTCTGTAGCGTCCGGATGGTCTGGGCCGCGACATCGCCGGGGAACAGGTACTCGTTGGTGTCGGGATCCACCGGACCCTGACCGGACACCTGAACGAACGGGCCCTTGCGCACGCCCTGGGAGAACGTGTGCGCGGGCGCCGGTGCGTGCGGCGTACGGACGGCGATCTTCTCACTCATTACTACTGCCCTTTCGTTGCGGTGGAGATCCGGCTGGGCGTCCAGCCGAGTTCGGTGGAGATGGCGTCGGCGGCCGCGCGCACCTGGGGCAGCGCGGCCAGTACCTGTTCGTGATCGAGGAGCATGTCCGGCACCGACATCGACAGCGCGGCGACCACGGCGCCGGTGCCGTTGCGCACCGGGACGCCGATGCAGTTGACGAACGTCTCGTGCTCCTCGTGATCCTCCGCGTACCCTTGCGCGGCAACTCTTTCCAGCTCCGCGAGATAGCCCTCCGGCGTGCGGATGGTGCGCTCGGTGAACGGGTGGTATTCGATCCGCTCGGCGATCGCGCGCCATTCGGTGCGCGGCTGGGCGGCGACGAGCACCTTCCCGACCGCGGTGCAGTGCAGGGGCGCGGGCCGCCCGATCCGGGAGTACATGCGCACGCTGTGGATGGCGTCGAGCTTATCGATGTAGATGACATCGCCGGATTCGTAGGTGGCCAGGTGGATGGTCTGCCTGGTCTCGGCATTCAGCGCGGCCAGGTGCGGGCGGGCCAGTGCGCGCACGTCGCGGTGTTCCAGCGACTGGTTGGCCAGCTCGAAAAGCCGGGAGCCGAGCGCGTAGCGGTGCTGGCTGTCGTGGGTGACGAACCGCTCGGACTCCATGGTCTGCAGCAGCCGCAGCACCGTCG
This sequence comes from Nocardia sp. NPDC052566, assembly GCF_044547285.1. NCBI lineage: Bacteria > Bacillati > Actinomycetota > Actinomycetes > Mycobacteriales > Nocardiaceae > Nocardia > Nocardia sp. NPDC052566. The sequence continues at coordinate 262,820 of NZ_JBIUAF010000009.1, forward strand.
ACTTGTGCACGCCCAGCTGGGCGGCCAGTTGATCGAGCGACTGTGTGTCCTGTCCGAGCGAGACGAGAATGGTCAACGCCCGCAGCAAACTCTGACTCATGACGCCGCCTCGCTGGCGCTCGGCCGCGTCATAGTCACGGACGCTGTGTTGTCGATTCGCTCGCTGCGCTCACTCATGACGCCGCCTCGCTGGCGCTCGGCCGCGTCATAGTCACGGACGCTGTGTCGTCGATTCGCTCGCTGCGCTCACTCATGACGCCGCCTCGCTGGCGCTCGGCTCAGTAGTCCTCATGACGCCACATCCTCCGCTACCACTGCCGCGTAATCGATACGCCCCCATTGGATTTCATCCACTGTTGCCAAACTCTCCAGCACGGCGAGCGGCGGGAGTGTCGCGACGTCGGCGGTTCCGGTGAGCGCGGCGGCGGCGCACAGGTGCCCGAAGCGCAAGCGCTGCGCCAGTTCCCGGCCCTGCAGCAGCGCCGCGAGGTAGCCGCCCGCGAAGGCGTCGCCCGCGCCGATCCGCTCGGTGACCTCCAGCCCGAGCGCGGGCACCGAAACCCGTTCGGCACCGGAGAATCCGATCACCGAGTGCGCGTCGTCCTTGACGATCAGGTGCGCGGGTTCGGGGAACATCGCGCGCAACCGGTCCGGATCGGCGGTGCCGAATACCTCGCCCGCCTCGTCGGCGCCGAGGAACACCACGTCGCAGCCGCGCACGTGGCGCGCGAGCACCTGTGCCGCTTCGTCGATGCGCCGGGCCCACAGCGCGGGCCGGAAGTTCAGGTCGAAGCTCACCAGCCTGCCGCGGCGGGGCAGCGCGACCAGCGCCTCGGTCAGCTGGGTGGCGGATTCCGAGAGCGCGGTGGTGATTCCGCTGAAGTGCACCAGCGCGCACCGGTCGAGCAATCCCGCGGCGACCTCGGCGCTGAGATCGGCGGCGGAGAGCGCGCTGGCCGCGGAACCGGTGCGGTAGTACAGCATTCGGCTCGCCCGCTCCGCGAGGTCGGTCGCCCGGCCGGAGCCACTGCCGCGTTCCTTGACGTACACGGCGGTGGACCTGGTCGGATCGGTGACCACCGCGGAGACGTCGACACCGTGGTCGGCGAGGTGGCCGACCAGGTAGCGGCCGAAGCCGTCGTCGCCGACCCGGGAGATCCAGGCGGTGTCGACGCCGAGCTGGGCGAGTACGGTCGCGACATTCGCTTCCGCACCGCCCGCGGTGCGTTCGAAGGTCTCCGATTCCTCCAGCGGTCCGGGATGGGCCACCAGGACGGCGAGGCCCTCGCCGACGGTGACCGCCCGCGGACGGGGCGACGTTGGCCGCGTCACACGTATCTCCTTCATTCGCTTGCGGTATGCGGACATCACGTGCAGAATAACCACACCAAACACAGTATGCAACAGTGATTGCAGAATATGCAATGCAGAAAAGCTATTACTCTGCACGAGAAGCTATTGCTCGAAGGGTGTGAAATCCCGGGGAGGAACGTCGTGGCGATCAATGAGGATGCCGTCGCAGCGCTGGGCGACCGGACGCTCGGGCCGCAGCACAAGGGGCTGCCGCCCGTGTCCTGGGGCCTGACGGTGCGCGAATACCTCGCTACCGGACCGGAGTTGGCGCACCTCGAGACGCCGCTGCTGACCATCGACCGCGCGGCCGTCGCGGCCAATGTCGCGGTGCTCGCGGACTGGGCGGCCACCGCGGGCGTCCGCCTCGCCCCGCACGGGAAGACCACCATGGCGCCGCAACTGTGGGCACAGCAGCTGGCGGCGGGCGCCTGGGGCATCACGCTCGCCACGCCGTGGCAGGTGCAGGTCGCGCGCTCGTTCGGCGTGCGGCGGATCCTGCTGGCCAACGCGCTCGTCGAGCCGATCGGATTGCGCTGGGTCGCCGACGAATTGACGCGCGACCCGAAATTCGAATTCCTGAGCTGGGTGGACAGCGTCGAGACGGTCACGTGGATGGACGAGCATCTGCGCGCGGTGCCGGGTGACCGGCCGTTGCGGGTACTAGTGGAACTCGGTGGGCCGCACGGCCGTACCGGCGCGCGCCGGGTCGAGGACGCGCTGGCCATCGCGAAGGCGGTCGACGATTCCGCGCGGCTCGAACTGGCCGGTGTCGGCGGATACGAGGGCGCGCTCGCGCACGACCGCGCACCGAGCGCCATCGACACGGTGCGCCACTACCTCGACGAATTGGCAAGGCTGCACCGCGAACTCGAAGTCGAGGGCCGCTACCGCGATACCGCGATCGTCACCGCGGGCGGCAGCGCCTATCCGGACCTGGTCGTCGAACGCCTGGCCGGGCTCGCCGACGAGGAGGGCGCGCGCGGGGTGCCGACCACCGTCGTCCTGCGTTCGGGCGCCTACATCATTCACGACGACGGCTTCTACGCGGGCATCTCGCCGCTGGCCGCGCCGCGCAGCGAACGCCCGCTGCGCTCGGCCATGCACGGCTGGGCCCGCACCGTGTCCCGGCCCGAACCCGAACTCGCGCTGCTCGACGCGGGCAAGCGTGACTTTCCCTTCGATGAGGGGCTTCCGGTCCCGCAATGCGTTGCGGGACCGGAAGTTATCGCGCTGAACCCGGACGCCACGGTGAGCGCGCTCAACGACCAGCACACCTTCCTGCGGTTGCCGGGCAGCACCGCGGCGGAGGTGCCGATCGGTTCGGTAGTGCGCCTGGGCCTTTCGCATCCGTGCACCGCCTTCGACAAGTGGCGCCTGGTCCCGGTCGTCGACGACGCCCACACCGACGCCCCGCGCGTCGTCGACTTCCTGCACACCTTCTTCTGAGCCGGACCGTGATGAACGACTTACTCATTCGCGATATCGACATCGTCGACGGCACCGGCGCACCGCGTTTCCGCGGCGATGTCCGCGTCGACCGCGGCCGGATCGCCGAAATCGGTGATCCCGGTACGCTTTCCGGCGCGCGGGTCGTCGACACGAACCCGGGCACGGTACTCGCGCCCGGCTTCATCGATATGCACGCCCATTCGGATCTGCACCTGCTCACCGAGCCGGGGCACTTCCCGAAGATCAGCCAGGGCATCACCACCGAGGTGCTCGGGCAGGACGGGCTGTCCTACGCGCCCATCGACGACGCCACCCTCGCGGTGGTGCGCCGCCAGATCGCCGGGTGGAACGGCAATCCCGCCGATCTCGACTTCTCCTGGCGCAGCGTCGCGGAATACCTGGACCGGCTGGATCGCGGTATCACGCCGAACGCCGCCTACCTCGTGCCGCAGGGCACGCTGCGCCTGCTGGTCGTCGGCGCGGACAAACGCCCGGCGACGAAGGACGAGATCGCCCGGATGAAGGAGCTGCTCGCGACGGGGCTCGCCGAAGGCGCGGTCGGCATGTCCAGCGGGCTGACCTATACGCCCGGAATGTACGCCGACACGGGCGAATTGGCGGCACTGTGCGAGGTGGTCGCCGAATACGGCGGCTTCTACGCCCCGCACACCCGCTCCTACGGCAAGGGCGCGCTCGAGGCATACGCCGAGATGATCGAGCTGGCCCGCCGCACCGGCTGCGCGCTGCACCTGACCCACGCCACCATGAACTTCGGCGTGAACCGCGGCCGCGCACCGGAATTCCTCGCGCTCGTCGACGCGGCACGCGCCGACGGCAGCGATATCACCCTGGATACCTACCCGTATCTGCCCGGCTCGACGACGCTGTCGGCGCTGCTGCCGAGCTGGGCGATGTCCGGCGGTCCCGATGCCGCGCTGGCCCGGCTCGACGATCCGGCCGAGCGGGCGCGAATCACCGCCGACGTCAACGTCCATGGCTCGGACGGCTGCCACGGCGTGACCGTCGAATGGGAGACCATCCAGATCAGCGGCGTCGGCAATCCGGAGCTGAGCGACGCCGTCGGCAAGACCGTCGAACAGCTGGCCGCCGAGCGCGGCGCCGAACCGGTCGAGGTGTTCTTCGACCTGCTGCGCCGAGATCAGTTGGCCACCAGCATTTTGCAGCACGTCGGGCACGAGGAGAACGTGCGCGCGATCATGGTGCACGCCGGGCACATGGGCGGCAGCGACGCGCTGCTCGCGCCGGCGCGCCCGCATCCGCGGGCCTGGGGCACCTTCCCGCGCTATCTCGGCCACTACGTGCGTGAGCTCGGCCTGCTCGGCCTGGAGGAGTGCGTGCATCACCTCACCGGCAGGCCCGCCGCGCGGCTGCGGCTCCATGAACGCGGACTGGTTCGCGCCGGATATGCCGCCGATCTGGTGCTTTTCGATCCGGCGACCATCACAGACACCGCGACATTCGACAACCCCAAACAGCAGGCGCGCGGTATCGCGCATGTGCTCGTCAACGGCGAGTTCGCCATCGAAAACGGCGCGCCCACCGGCACACTCGCCGGTCGCGCGCTGCGCATGGACGCCTCGCGGAAGGAGACCTATTGAACGCCCCTGCGGAGCGAGCGCCGGGCCCGGAGGTGGCAGCGCAGCGTCACCACGAAGGGCCCCGGGAGCGCCGCGAATCAGACAGAGCCACCACGGCGCTGGACATCATCCGCGCCGACCGCGTGCTCAGCGTGGTACGCGCGCCCGAGATTCCGGATCCGGTGGCGCTGGCACAAGCCTTGGCGCAGTCCGGCATCCGGGCGCTCGAGCTCACCTTCACCACGCCGGGCGTGCTCGGCTACCTGGCCGAGGCCACGGCCGCCGAGGGGGCGGTGCTCGGTGTCGGCACCGTGCTCACCGGTGAGCAGGCCGCGGCGGCGATCGACCACGGCGCCCGCTTCCTCGTCACTCCCGGCATTCGCACCGATGTGGCCGATGTCGCTGCGGCACAGGGCATTCCGGTGATCATGGGTGCCTTCACGCCCAGCGAGGTGCTGCAAGCGCTCGATCTCGGCGCGGCCGCGGTGAAGATCTTCCCCGCCCGCGCGCTCGGCCCCGGCTATCTGAAAGATCTGCGCGGACCGTTCCCCGACGTGGCGCTCATCCCCTCGGGCGGGGTCAACGCGGGCAATGCCGCCGAATTCCTCGCCGCGGGCGCCGTCGCGGTCACCGCGGGGACCGATGTCGTCGCACCCGGCGATGTGGCCGCGGGCCGCTGGCCCGAAATCGCCGCCCGCGCGGCAGCTTTTGTTAGTTCCATGAAGTGAGAGGTATCCCCGTGAGCGAGCGTAGCGAGCGAACAAGTCAACACAGTGCGCTGTCGCGCATGCTCGTGCCGAGCGCTGGCGAGGCACGCGCATGAGCGCCGCGGTCGACTGGTTGCGCACCAGTACCCCTGGGCTGCTGCTGCTCTGCGGTCTGTCGATTGCCGTGCTGCTGGTCGCCATCATCAAGGTCAAGCTGGAGCCGTTCATCGCGCTGCTGCTGACCGGTCTCGGGCTCGCGCTCGCGGCGGGCCTGCCGGTGAACAAGATCGTCGGTACCGCGATCAAGGCCGGAGACTCCTTGCTGGAGACCGGCTTCGGCGGGATCCTCGGCCATATCGCCGTGATCATCGGCCTCGGCACCGTGCTCGGCGCGATCCTCGAACGTTCCGGCGGCGCCGATGTGCTGACCAGCAAGCTGCTGAATGTGTTCGGGCAGAAGGGCGCTCCGATCGCGATGGGCCTGCTCGGGCTCATCTTCGGCATTCCGGTGTTCTTCGACATCGGCATCTTCGTGCTCGCGCCGCTGATCTATGTGGCGGCCAAGCGCGGCGGCCGTTCGCTGGTGCTCTACGCCATGCCCATGCTCGCCGGTCTGTCGATGACGCACGCGTTCCTGCCGCCGCATCCAGGTCCGGTGGCGCTCGGCGGCCTGCTGGAGGTCAGTCTCGGCTGGCTGATCCTGATGGGATTCGTCTGCGGTATCCCGGGATTCATCGCCGCCGGTCTGGTGTGGGGCACCTACATCGGTAAGCGGGTCATCGTCGAGGTGCCCGAGGAATTCCTGGTGCGCAAGGATGCCGAGGGCGAAGGTCCCGGTACCGCGACCGATCCCGGCGCGACCCGCACCATCGCGAAGGCACCGCCCTCGGTCGGCCTGATCGGCGCGATCATCGCCATCCCGCTGGTGCTGATTCTCGGCGCCACCTTCGGCACCCAGCTGCTCGACAAATCCTCGAAACTGCTGCAGGTGCTGACCTTCCTCGGCACACCGGCCGTCGCGCTGCTCATTGCCGTGCTCATCGCGTTCTACGTGCTCGGCATCCGCCGCGGCTCCAGCGTGCAGGAACTCAGCGCGCTCACCGCGGAATCGCTGCGGCCGGTCGGCATGCTGCTGCTCGTCGTCGGCGCGGGCGCGTTCTTCGGAAAGGTCATCTCCGCCACCGGAATCGGCACGGCGCTGGCCAACACCATGTCCGCGGCGGGCCTGCCGGTGATCGTGCTCGCCTACATCATCAGCTGCGGCCTGCGCATCGCCCAGGGCTCGGCCACCGTCGCGATTGTGACCACCGGCGGCATCGTCGCGCCGCTGGTCGCCGGGCACGGCTACTCGCAGATGTCGATCGCGCTGATCGCCATGGCCGTCGCGGCGGGCTCGATCATCCTGAGCCACGTCAACGACGGCGGCTTCTGGATCATCGCGAAGTACTTCAACCTCACCGTCAAGCAGACGCTGCAGACCTGGACGGTGCTGGAAACCGTGCTGTCCGTGGTGAGTTTCGCGGTGGCGGCGGTGTTGTTCGCGATCGTCAGCTGATCAGGTGAGCAGCGCGCGGACCAGCCGGTCCACCGCCGCGCGCGGCTCGAAATCCGGTACCGGGCTGGTCAATTGGTGCAGGATCATGCCGTCGAAGTAGTCGACGAGCATCTTCGCCACCTCCGGCCCCGCCCCGAAGGGGCGCACCATATCCGCGACCCATGCGGTCAACCGCTCATGCCCGCGCTGCACGGTTTGTTGCAGCGCGGGCATGTGCTGTGCCTCCACGAAGAGCGCGTATCTCGCCAGGGTCCGAGTGCGATCGTCGGTGACCGAGTGTGCGATGAGCGCGGTCGCGCCGTCGATGACCTGATCGACCGTGCTCGGCATCGGCCGCGTGGTCAGCGCCTCCCAGTCGGCGTAGTCGCGCTGCTCCAGCCGGTCCGAGATACCGCCGAGCAGCGCCTCACGGGTGCGGAAGTAGTTGGAGGCCGATCCCGCGGGCATGCCCGCGTTGTCGTCCACCGCGCGATGGGTGAGTGCGCGCAGCCCGCGGGATCCGAGCAGGTCGATGGCGGCATCGAGGAGTTGTTCGCGCTTCGTGGGCATGCGGTGATACTACATCGGTAGTGATGTGCACTACATTGGTAGTGCTCGATACTACGGATGTAGTAACTTTGTTCTCGAAGGCGCCGCCGGAGTTCGGCCGCAGGCGCCGCGCATCCGATGGGTGGATGCGTCGAGAGATGAGGAGTTCGTCATGTCCACAGCGATCATCGTCGGCGGCGGTATCGGCGGCCTGGCCACCGCGATCGCGTTCCTGCGCAAGGGATGGGACGTCGAGGTACTGGAGCGGGCCACGACGATCGCCGAGGTCGGGGCGGGTCTTTCGGTGTGGCCCAACGCCCTTCGCGCACTGGACGCGCTCGGCGTCGGCGCCGAGGTCAGGGCGCGCGCCACGGAGGAGGGCGCCGCGGGCATCCGGGACAGCAAGGGCACCTGGCTGTCCCGCTCCGATACCGACCTGCTGCGCGCCAGGTACAGGCTGCCGATCATGATGCACCGCGCCGACCTGTTCGACATCCTGCGCGCGGCGATCCCGGAATCCGCACTGCGCACCGGCATTACGGTCAGCGAGGCGCGCACTGACGGTACCGTCGTGCATTCGGCGGGCACCTCCACCGGTGACGTGGTCGTCGGCGCGGACGGTATCCGCAGCGTGGTGCGCCGTGCGGTCTGCGGCGAGGTGGCGCCGCGCTACAGCGGATACACCGCGTGGCGGGTGGTGGTCACCCCGACCGAGCCGATGGGCGATCTGGGCGAAAGCTGGGGCCGCGGTGAGCGATTCGGCTACGCCGCGCTCGCCGACGGCCGGGTCTACTGCTTCGCCACCGGGAACATGCCCGCGGGCACCGCTGGCGGCGGCCTGGCCGAACTGCGCCGCCGCTTCGGGACGTGGCACGCGCCGATCCCGGGGCTGCTCGCCGCCGCCGACGAAGGCGCATTGCTCAAGCATGACCTCTACGACCTCCCCGCGCTGAAAACCTATGTCGCGGGCCGCATCGCGCTCGTCGGCGACGCCGCGCACGCCATGACCCCCAACCTCGGCCAGGGTGCGTGCCAGGCCATCGAAGACGCGGTCGTTCTCGCCGAAGTCGCCACCAGGGACGGCGATCTCACCCGCTACGACGCCGAGCGCCGACCGCGTACCCAGATGATCGTCACCCGTTCGCGCCGCATCGGCGCCATCGCCCAGCTCTCGGCGGCCCCCTTGGTGGCGCTGCGCAACGCCGTCCTGCGCTTGACGCCGTCCACTGCGCAGGCGAATGCCCTTGCCCCGGTATTGGATTGGCATCCGCCCACTCGCTGAGCACACCTCTCGTGCGGCCGCTCCCTCCGGTGGCCGCACGGATCTGATCGCCGCGCACCTGACCTACCGCACACCGTTTGATTTCCCGCACACCGAATCGCAGGCGAATCGGTGTGCGGGAAATCAATTGGTGTGCGGCTGTAAGGCGCGGGCGCAGCGGAGCGACTGGGCGTGCAGGGCCGCGGTGAGTTCTGGCGGGCCGGTGAGGAGGGTGAAGTCGAGGTCGGTCGAGGTGATCATCCAGACGAGCGCCTCGGGGGTTTCGCTACCGACGTGGAAGTGGCAGGTGTGCTCGTCGACGGCTTCGACGACGCCCATGCCCGGCCAGATCCGCTCGGCGGCGTATTCGGCGGACCGGTGCAGGAGGACGGTGGCCTGGTACGGCCACGCGTTGGTGGACAGTTGGCGCGAAAGATATTTCGCCACATCGCCTTCGGGGACCTCCCGTGGCGTGAACCGCGGGCCGGTGGGGATCTTCGGTGTCATCCGGTCGGCGCGGAAGGTGCGCCAGTCGCCGCGGTCCACATCCCAGCCGACCAGGTACCACCGGCGGCTGAAATGGACGAGGTGGTGCGGTTCCACCGCGCGGCCGCCGGTGCGGCCGTCGTGGGCGCGATAGTCGAAGCGCAGGCGTTCTTTACGCTGGATCGCCTCGGCGACGGCCATCAGGGTGTCGGGCGCCACCGCGCCGCCCGGCGTGCCGACCCGAACGGTGGACGCGCGCAGCGTGCGAACCCGATGCCGCAGCCGCGGCGGCAGCACCTGCTCCAATTTGGTGAGCGCGCGCAGCGAGGCCTCCTCGATACCGGCCACCGTGCCGTCCGAGGCGCTGCGCAGTCCGACGGCCACCGCCACCGCCTCCTCGTCGTCGAGCAGCAGCGGCGGCAGCGACGCGCCCGCGCCGAGCCGGTAGCCCGCGGTGCCCTGGGTGGCGTGCACCGGATAGCCGAGCTCGCGCAGCCGCTCCACATCGCGGCGGATCGTGCGGCCGGTGACGCCGAGGCGTTCGGCGAGGTCGGTGCCCGTCCAGTCGCGGTGGGTCTGCAGCAGGGCGAGCAGCTTCAGCAGTCGCGCCGAGGTTTCCAACACGCTGTCGAGCATGCCACCTGCTTAGGACAGGTTCATTCCTAAGGGTGGTAGCGGGCGTGCATCGCGGCGGCGGTCTCGGCCAGCTCCGCGCGGAGCTCGGGCGGGCCGAGTACCTCGGCGTGCGCGCCGAGCGGCAGGATGCCGTGCGCGAGAACGGGATACGACTCCGCCGCGAGGGTCAGCTCGACCCAGCCGCCGGCATCCGGTGCGGTGGCGCCCGCCAATGCCTCGGTGACGGCGGCGGGTTCGAAGCCGAGCCGCAGGAAGCGCAGGTGCGCGGCCTCGACGCGGCAGCGGGCGCGCACGCGCAGCATCGATTTCGCGAAGCCTTCCGCGGCCTCGGCCCAGTGCGCGACGAGATCGAAATCGTCCGTCCTGGTGAAGGATTCGCCGGTCTGCGTGGCCGAGATGATGCGGCCGACGCGGTAGGAGCGGATATCGGCGCGATGCCGGGCGACCAGGTACCAGGTGCCCGCCTTGAGCACCAGGCCGAGCGGGTCCAGTGTGCGCACCACCTCGTGGTCCTTGCGGCCGTAGCGCACCCGCAGCCTGCGGTCGTGCCAGAGCGCATCGGCAATCGTTGCGAGAGTGGGGGTTTCATCGGGGCGGTGGAACCAGCCCGGCGCGTCGATGTGCACCCGGTCCGCGATGCGGGTGGCGCGCCCGCGCAATTCGGGCGGTAGCGCGGCGAGCACCTTCAGCTGCGCGGTGGCCAGCACCGTGCCGAGCCCGAGATCGGCTGCGGCGCCCGGCAATCCGGCCAGCAGCACGGCGTCGGCCTCATCGGTGGTCAGTCCGGTCAGGCGGGTGCGGTAACCGTCGACCAGCTGGACGCCGCCCCCTCGGCCCTGCTCGCAGAAGATCGGCACGCCCGCCTCGGACAGCGCCTCGATATCGCGGTAGACGGTGCGCACCGAGACTTCCAGCTCCCCGGCCAGCTGCGTGGCCGTCGATCGGCCGCGGGTTTGCAGTAGCAACAACAGCTGCACCAATCGACTCGCCCGCATGAGTGTCAGACTAACCAGAAACCCTGACAGAGGGTGTCAAGTTTATGTCGTAATCTTCTGTGTCATGACCACTTGGAGCCAGTTCACCGAAGAAGCGCCGCACATCTCCGCCGTCTTCACCCGCAGGCACAAAGCCACCGGAAACCTCTGCATGCTCGCCACCCTGCGCGCCGACGGGGCGCCGCGGATCAGCCCGATCGAACCGCGGATCTTCGAGGGCATGCTCGTGCTCGCGGGCATGCCGAACACCACAAAGTTCAAGGACCTCGGCCGCGATCCGCGGTTCTGCCTGCACACCGCCACCGTCGACACCCAGGTCGGCGACGGTGACGCGAAGCTGTTCGGCACCGTCACCGATGTGACGGATCGCGAGGTGCACGCACGGTTCGCCCAGGACCTGTTCGAGGAAAACGGGTTCGACATCCGCGGCCAGGAATTCGACCACTTCTACGTCGCGGATCTCAGCAGCGCGTCCACCGTCGAGGTGGACGGCGACCACCTGAACATCACCATCTGGAAGCCGGGTAAGGGCGAGCGCGTCGTCAACAAGCACTGACGGATCGGTGACGGCGTGCCGGGCGGTGACCGGCGGTTCGGCGTGGGTTAATGGGCGCCATGGTCATTCGCTGGGTTGTTGCCCTGCTCGGTGTGGTGGTGGCTGCCGTGCTGGGGACGATCACCTTCGTGATCGCCTCGGCACGGATTCCCGAGTCGTTCATCCCGCTGTCGGCGGCGGTGAGCAACTACGGGCTCTACCTGTTGCCCGTGGGTTTGCTGGGGTTGGGGATCGCGCTGATCCTCGTGCAGCGGCGAATCAATGTGGTGCTGCGCAGGATCGGCCTGCTCGTCGGGTTCGTCTGCGCGATCGCGATGGTGGCGGCGTGCGTTCCGCTGGTCGCCTCGTGGCGCACGGCCGGGGAGCATGACGCGCGGCTTTCGGTGTTCGACTACGTCATCGGCGGATCGAATACCGGCAAACCGGTCACGGCGACGAGCATCAAGTACGCGACGGTCGACGGCACCGATCTGCTGCTCGATGCCAAACTGCCCGCGCATCCGTCGGATACCAAGCGGCCCGCGGTGGTCTGGGTGCACGGCGGCGGGTGGAGCGAGGGCGATCGCGGCGAGGGGCCGAAATGGCACAGGTGGTTGAACGACAAGGGATATGCGGTGTTCTCGATCGAATACCGGCTGGCGCCGCCCGCGCGCTGGAATCAGGCGCCCGCCGATATCAAATGCGCGATCGGGTGGGTGAAGCAGCAGGCGGGCCAGTTCGGCGTCGATCCGGAGCGGGTCATGGTCGCGGGCGGCTCGGCGGGCGGCAACCTCGCGCTGATGGGCGCCTACGCCGACGATCGCGTGCCGCCCAGTTGCGCGGTCGGCGATACCTCGGTGCGCGCGGTCGCCGCCTTCTATCCGCCCACCGAACTGGTCAGTGCCTGGCGCGACACCGGCGCCCCCGAATACGGCCGAAAAGCCATGCGGGACTACCTCGGTGGCTCGCCGGACGAAGTACCCGACCGCTACGCCGCCGCCTCGCCGACCACCTATGTGCGCCAGGGCCTGCCGCCGACGCTGCTGCTGCACGGTGCGCGCGACCACGTCGTCCCGATCGGCCAGTCCACCGAACTGGCCGCCCGGCTCCAAGCCGTCCGCGTCGAACACCAGCTGCTGTCGATCCCGTTCGGCGAGCACGCCTACGACTTCACCTGGGGCGACTGGGGCACCCAGATGTCACGCACCGTCTTCGCCGAATTCCTGAGGCAGCACTTCCCGGCCTCATGACGCGAGTCGCCCGCCGCCGTCGACATGCAGGGTCGTGCCGGTCAGGAACGGATTGGTGAGTGCGAGCAGCGCGGCGCCCGCGATATCGGCCGCGGTGCCGACCCGGCGTGCCGGATTGGCGGCGGCGATATCGGCGAAGAAGCGGGACTTGTTGTCGCCCATGCCATCCCAGACGCCGGAATCGACGATCCCGGGGGAGAGGGCATTCACCCGGATCGGGGCGAGCTCCACGGCGAGCGCCTGAGCGAGGAAGCTCACCGCACCGTTGGTCGTCGCCATCACGGTGCGGCCGGGCGCGGGCCGCCACGCCGCGAACCCCGAGAACAGCAGAATCGCCCCGCCCTCCCGCAGATTCGGCGCCAGGTGCTTCGCGAGCAGGATCGGCCCGACCACCTTGGCATCGAAGGCACGGGTGATGGCTGCCCGCTCCAGCTCGGCAACCGGCCCGTTGGCGTGGTTGGCGGCCAGAGACACGAGGTAGTCGAACTCGCCGACTTGTTCAGCCAGTTCGCGAATGGAGTCTTCGGCGCCGAGATCGACCCGAGCGATGCCGATCGTCGCGGCGTCACCCGTTCGGCCCACGATTGTTGCGGCATCAGTCGTGGTCGCGACCGAAGCCGCAACTGCGCCTAGGGCCGGAGTCGTGGTTGCGTTGGTAGCTGCTGCTGCCGCGGTCAGCTTTTGGTGATCGCGGCCTGCCAGGACGACGGTGGCTCCGGCCGCGATGGCGTCGGCGGCGAGCCGGCGGGCAATGCCGGATGCGCCGCCGACGATGACGAGCTTCTTGCCGTGCAACGGGTGTGTCATGGGGTGTCTCCTCGGTTGTCGCTGTCTTGCACCGTGTTCGAACGCGCCTGCGTCCGGCGCCCATCCCGTCGCGCTATGAATGTTTTCTGGTGTTCCGATAAAATCTCCTAATGGCAACTCTGCGGGCGCTGGAATGTCTTGTCGCGGTGCTGGATTGTGGATCGGTGACCGAGGCGGCCGCCCGCCTGCATCTGTCACAGCCCGCGCTGTCCCATCAGATCGCGGCATTGGAGCGGGAGATCGGCGCACCGGTGCTCGAACGGCTGCCGCGCGGGGTGCGGCCGACGGCGGCGGGCCGGGCGATCGTCGCGGACGCGCGCGCCGCACTTGCCGCCGCGGAGCGCGTGGTGACGACCGGTCGCGCGGTCGCGGGCGGCAGCGCGGGGCAACTGCGCATCGGCTGTGCGGAGAGCATGACCGCCGGATTGCTCGCGCCGGTACTGCGCGCCTGGCATCGCAAACACGCCGGTGTGCACCTGACGCTCACCGAATCGTCCAGTGCCGACGCGCTCGCGGAGCTCACCGCCTCCGGTCAGGTCGACCTCGCGATCGGGCCGCGACCGTCGCGCTGGACCGGATACGCGAGCGTGATCGGGCAGGAGGAAATCGTCGCGGTGCTGCCGTCCGCACCAGAACCATCGAGTGCCGCACTGACATTCGCAAAGATCGCCGAACACCCGATAGTGCACTACCACCCGGACAACGGCCTCGCGGCCTGGCTCGACGAGACCGCCGCCGCGCACGGCGTCACCCTCACCGCCGCGACCCGCACCCGCCAGGCCACCACCGCCGCCCAACTGGCCGCCGCGGGCCTCGGCATCGCCCTGGTCCCCACCACCGCCCTCCCCGCCACCTTCCCGGGCGCCGTCCGCAGCCTCCGCCCCCGCCGACACCGCGACATCGTCTGCCTCACCACCACCCCGAACGACCCACTGCTCCAACGCTTCGAAGCCGACCTCCACCGCCGCGGCATCCCCCTCCCCACCGCCATAGCCACCCAACTCTCCTGACCCCCGCCCCACCTCCCGGCAACACGAATTCACCGAGCGCAGTCGAATGGCCGTGCGACACGCCGTTGGGCAGGGCCATTCGACTGCGCTCGACATCCGGGCCTGCTGACCCGTGCATGATCGCCATCGGCCGCATGGAGCTCCTGCGCTCTGGGCTTGCCGCGCTGGATGTCCGCGGGTTCAGGTGCGTTCGGCGATGACCGCGAGTACTCGCTCGGTGATCTGGTCGGCGGTGACTCCCAGTGGGCCGAATATCTGGGCGGCCAGTTCGGGGTCGGTGGCGAGGATGCCGAGGAGCAGGTGTTCGTTGCCGACCAACGGTCTGTCGAGGCGGCGGGCCTCGAGGCTGGCATAGCTGACGGTCTTGTGGAACGCCGACGACATGCCGATGCGGGCGCCGAGGAGCAGGCGCAGGCTGTCGGCTCGGATGCCGAGCGCGTTGAGCGCGGTGCCTGTGACGGACTCCGGGGTGTCCGCTTCCGCGCGGATGATGCCGAGCAACAGGTGGGCGGGGGTGATATCGGTGCCGCCGAGCGCGATCAGCTCACGCAGCGAGCCCTCCAGCGCGGACTTCGCCGATTTGGTGAACGGAATGTGCGCGTCGGCAGGCTGTTCGGGGCCCGGGGTCAAGCCGACGCGGGCGATCGCCTCCGCAGGCGCTATCCCGCGCTGCACGAGCAACAGCGCCGTCGGCGACTCGGTGTCGTTTTCGGCTTCGTGGAAGACGGCGATCAGCAGATGTTCGGTGCCGATGTAGTCGTGCCGGAGTCGCCGCGCCTCTTCTTGGGAGCGCACGATCACGCGCCTGGCTCGATCGGTGAACCTTTCGAACATCGGGTACCCCCTTTGCCATCCGGACGTGCGGGCCCATCTTCGATGGTAGCGAGGAAACACCGCGCGGTTCCTGGTTTGCGCTACGGACGCGCCTGCGCCCACCGCCGCGCGAGGAAGCGTTGTTCGGCGACGTTGTCCGTGCGCGCGATGGCCGCGCCGTTGGCCTCGCCGGTCCGCCCGAACCGGCGCAGCGGATCGGTGCGAATGGCCCGGTGGGGTTCTGATCCGGCAGCTCGATAGTGTCCGGCGCAGTGAGTGCCGCTGCCGCACAGTCGATTTAGGCCACCGCGACGACCCGGCTCACCACGATGAGGGCCTTCTCGCCGGGCCGCTCAGCAGAGGTCACTGCTCCGCCGGTGCCTCGGTCAAGGCCGAAATCTGGCGGTAGTTCGCGATATCGGCGGTGATCGGCCTGCCCTCGCGCACCGCATCCGCGATCTCGACGGCCGCGCCGAGCGCTGCCCGGTAGAGCAGCGAGCCCGTGCTGACTCGGCGCACACCGAGGTCGGCGAGCGTCGCGATCGAGGGGCCGGTCGCCTGGAACAGCATGTTGACCGGCACAGGCACCGCGGCGACGAACTTTCCGATCTCGGTCGTGCCGGTCATCCCCGGCACGAACAGGCCGTCGGCCCCGGCCGCCGCGTAGCGCTGTGCCCTGGCCAGCGTCGAATCCTGGTCGCGCTTCAGCCAATACGTATCGACGCGGGCATTGACGAAGACCTCGGGTGCGCGCGCCTTGATCGCCGCGATGAGTTCGGCCTGATGGCCCGGCTCGGCGAGTGTGCTGTCGCCGCGTCCGTCTTCGAGATTCACCCCGGCGATCCCCAATTCGGCCAGCTGCCCGACGAATTCGGCGACCTCGGCCGGATCCTCGCTGAATCCGCCCTCGACATCGACGGTGACCGGTACCTCGAGCCGTGCGAGTCGCGTTGCCACCGTGCGTGTTTCCGCGCGCGTCACCCCGGTGCCGTCGGGCAGACCGGCCGCGACGGCGACGCCGAGGCTGGTGGTCCCGATCGCGGGGAATCCGGCGGCGGCGAGCAGCGCGGCCGAGCCGAAATCCCAGGCATTGGGCAGGATCAGCGGCCGCTCGGCGTGGTGCAGCGCGTGGAAGATCGTCGTCTTGGTCATCAGGATCCTTCGATGATTCCGGTGGCGAGGGCGATGGCATGTTCCCGGCCGGGGCACGCGTGCGGACCCGCACCGAAACCCAGTCCTGGATGGCGCATATCGAGCTCGACGAGTTCACCGTCGACGATCCGGCGGGTCGCGCGCAGCGGCGGATTCTCGTCCATGGTGCGCGCGACCCGCTCCCCGGCGGTCGTGGCGCCGGTGATGTCGCGCGCGTTGGCGACGAGCGCGCTTGTCGCCGTACAGGATTGAACGAGCAGGCAGATCCGCGCCGCCGTCCGCTCATCGGCAACCCCACCGCAGGCCGCCACCAATTCGGCGACCGCCGCGTCCGCCGCCGGGTTGTCCGGTTCATACGGTTGATAGTGAGCGGCGGCCAACGCCACGGCGGGCAGCGAAATATCCGGCAGTCCAATGGCTTCCGCGAGCACCTGAACGTGTGCGAGCGGCCCGTCGACGTCCCGCGCCCGCGCACGCAACGCGGCGGGAGACAGCCGAGCCAACTCCTCCACCACCAACGCCCGCCGCCGTTCGTGCGCGTCACCGTCGCAGAACCGGGGCACCTGCGCCCGCAACCACGCGATACCGGCGGGCGGGTCCGCCGCGGGTACCGCGGGCATCGCCGCGTGCAACAGCGCATCGCGGACCCGGTCGGGGTTGGTGATCAGCCGCAGCGACTGATCGTGCGGTGCCGGCTGGTCGAGGGGGAGCGTCCGATCCATGTGGTGACGGTAGCCTCGGGACGTTTCGGTGGCCGCCGAAATGATCCGGGGCGATGCTTGGGTGGTGCATCCCCGAGCGGCAGACCTCGCCGGGCTGGCCGCGCTGCTGGCCGACCGGACCCGCGCCGACATGTGCCTGGCCCTGATCGACGGCCGCGCCTGGACGGCGGGTGAATTGGCGCGCCACACCGGGGTCGCGCCGTCCACCGCGACCGAACACCTGAACCGCCTGCTCGACGGCGGCCTGCTGGTGGAGCGCCGCCAGGGCAGGCATCGCTATGTGCAGCTGGCGAATTCGCGTGTCGCCGAACTGCTGGAGGCGATGGTCACCCACGTGGGCCCGCCGGGCACCGGGGCGTCGACGCTGCGCTCGGCCACCGTCGCCGCCGCACTGGCCCGCGGCCGCACCTGCTACGACCATCTCGCGGGCCGCCTCGGCGTCGCGATCACCGACGCCATGACCGACCGCGACCTGCTCGACCTGGACACCGGCTTCGCCCTCACCGAGGCGGGCATGTCCTGGCTCACCGGCCCGCTCGGCATCGATCCGGCGGCCCTGCGCACCACCCGCCGCCCGATCGCCCGCCCCTGCCTCGACTGGACCGAACGCCGCACCCATCTCGGCGGCGCCGCGGGCGCCCACCTCTGCCGCCGCCTCCAGGACCTCGACTGGATCCGCCGAGTCGGTACCGGCCGTGCCATGCGCGTCACTCCGCAAGGGGAGACCGGCCTCCATGATCTGCTCGGTATGGAACCTGCCGCGCTCAGGTGATCGACCAGTCGCGCGGCCGCCGGGCTTGCCGCCCCGGGAGATTCACCTGTCGCGTCGATCGGCAGGCTGTTGGGCGGCGAGGTCAGCGATCGCTCGAGGCGTGCCGATGCAGGGCGGTACCGGTCACCGGCCGAGGTGCAGCGTCTTCTTCCGTCGTGGCAGTGCGGGGCGATCGGCACTCGCGCTGGTGCCGGACTTGTTCGGGGGCGGCGCTGGTCGCGGGGGCCACCTGTAGTGGTGTGTCTCACCGGGTGACGCGCACTCGTTCGCTCGAATGGCCGCGATCGTGGTGTCTTGCTGGGGCAACCGGCTTCATGACCGGTGCGTGCCGGGACGCGGGGCCGTGTGATGATCGTGCCGGAGTCTGCGGCGGCATGCATGACTCGGTAGGTTCCGGGTAACACCACTGACCGTGGCGCTATATGTGCAGGTGAATTCCGTTCCCGCCGGATCGCGGTAGCCCGATAGTGAATGAGCTTGCATGGTCGTGCATAATCATCACATGGTTGATTCCTCTGGCGGGCCCGTCGTACGGGTCGCGGTGGCCGGTGCGAGCGGGTACGCGGGCGGCGAGGTGCTGCGTCTGTTGCTGAACCATCCGGCGTATCGAGCCGGGCGCCTCGTCATCGGGGCGCTGACCGCCGGGTCGAACGCCGGAACCACGCTCGGTGAACTCCAGCCGCATCTGCTGCCGCTGGCCGATCGAGTGCTCGCGCCGACCACGGTCGAGGAACTCGCCGGGCACGATGTGGTGTTCCTCGGGCTGCCGCACGGCCAGTCCGCGGCCATCGCCACCGCGCTGCCCGAGTCGACGGTGATCATCGACTGCGGCGCCGACTTCCGGCTGACCGATCCGCAGGCGTGGCAGAAGTACTACGGCACCGAGCACGCGGGCAGCTGGCCGTACGGCCTGCCCGAGCTACCCGGCGGCCGCGACGAACTGCGCGGTGCCCGGCGGATCGCGGTGCCCGGCTGCTATCCGACGGTGGCCAGCCTCGCGCTCGCCCCCGCGATCGCCGCGGGCATCATCGAGCCCGCGGTGAATGTCGTTGCGGTGAGCGGTACTTCGGGTGCGGGCCGCAAGCTCGATATCGGCCTGCTCGGCTCGGAGGTGATGGGCTCGGCGCGCGCCTACAACATCGCGGGCGCGCACCGGCACACCCCGGAGATCGCGCAGAACCTGAAGGCCGCTGGCGGCGTCGATGTCGCCGTGTCCTTCACTCCGGTGCTCGCGCCGATGCCGCGCGGCATCCTGGCCACCTGCACCGCATCGGTCCGGGTGGACGCCGCGCAGGCGCGCGCCGTATACGAAAAGGCCTATGCCGATGAGCCGTTCGTGCACCTGCTGCCGGAAGGCCAACTGCCGCAGACCGGTTCGGTGCTCGGCTCCAACGCCGTCACCCTGCAGGTCGCGGTGGACGCCGCCGCGGGCCTGCTCGTGGTGATCGGCGCGATCGACAACTTGACCAAGGGCACCGCGGGCGCCGCGGTGCAATCCATGAATCTGGCCGTCGGCTTCGACGAGACCGCAGGACTTTCCACTGTAGGAGTGGCACCGTGACGACAATCGAGACCGCCGGCAAGCTGGTTCGGACCCAGGGCGTGACCGCACCGCTCGGCTTCCGCGCGGCGGGTATCGCCGCGGGCATCAAGAAGAGCGGAAAGCCGGATCTCGCACTGGTTTTCAACGAGGGCCCGGAGTACGCCGCGGCCGGCGTGTTCACCAGCAACAAGGTGAAGGCCGCGCCGGTGCTGTGGTCGCAGCAGGTGCTGACCGGCAAGCGCCTGCGCGCGGTCATCCTCAATTCCGGTGGCGCGAACGCCTGTACCGGCCCGCTCGGCTTCCAGGACACCCACGCCACCGCCGAGGAACTGGCGAAGGCGCTGAGCAACTGGGGTACCGAGACCGGCGCCGGTGAAATCGCGGTGTGCTCAACGGGTCTCATCGGCGATCGGCTGCCGATGGACAAGGTGCTGCCCGCCGTCACCGAGATCGTGCACGAGATGGGCGGCGGTCTGTCCGGCGGGCTCGACGCGGCGCACGCGATCATGACCACCGACACCGTGCCCAAGGAAGCGGCCTTCCATCACCGCGACAAGTGGAACGTCGGCGGCATGGCCAAGGGTGCGGGCATGATGGCCCCCTCGCTGGCCACCATGCTCGTCGTGCTCACCACCGACGCCGCGGTCACCGCCGAGCAGCTGGATCAGGCGCTGCGCAACGCCACCGGCAAGACCTTCGACCGGCTCGATGTCGACGGCTCCTGCTCCACCAACGACACGGTGCTGCTGCTGGCCAACGGCGCCAGCGAGG
Organism: Nocardia sp. NPDC052566; assembly: GCF_044547285.1. Lineage (NCBI taxonomy): Bacteria > Bacillati > Actinomycetota > Actinomycetes > Mycobacteriales > Nocardiaceae > Nocardia > Nocardia sp. NPDC052566. The sequence goes on from NZ_JBIUAF010000009.1 coordinate 282,763, forward strand.
TCACCCCGTCGCAGGAGGAACTGGACGCCGCCGTGCTCGCGGTCTGCGACGACCTGGCCGCGCAGCTGATGGCCGACGCGGAGGGCGTCACCAAGCGGGTGCGGGTCACCGTGGCAGGCGCGGTGAGCGAGGAGGAGGCGGTCGCCGCGGCGCGCTGCGTGGCCCGCGACAGCCTGGTCAAGACCGCGCTGTTCGGTTCGGACCCGAACTGGGGCCGGGTGCTCGCCGCGGTCGGCATGGCGCCGGTCACCCTGGACCCTAACCGGATCTCGGTGTCGTTCAACGGAAATCCGGTCTGCGTGGACAGCGTCGGTGCGCCGGGCGCCCGTGACGTCGACCTGTCCGGCGGCGATATCGACGTGCTGATCGAGCTGAATGTCGGTGCCGCGTCGGCGACCATCCGCACCACCGACCTCTCTCATGGCTACGTCGAAGAGAATTCGGCATACAGCTCATGACGAGCGAGGCGGTCCAAGGCCTTTCGGCGCTGGACAAGGCGCATGTGCTCGCCGGCGCGCTGCCGTGGCTGCAGAAGTTCCGCGACAAGATCGTCGTGGTGAAGTACGGCGGCAACGCGATGGTCGACGAGGGGCTCAAGCGCGCCTTCGCCGCCGATATGGCGTTCCTGCGCACCGTCGGCGTGCATCCGGTGGTCGTGCACGGCGGTGGACCGCAGATCAGCGCGATGCTGAAAAAGCTCGGCCTGGAAGGCGAATTCCGCGGCGGCTTCCGCGTCACCACGCCCGAGGTGATGGACGTGGTGCGCATGGTGCTGTTCGGTCAGGTCGGGCGCGAGCTGGTCGGGCTGATCAACGCGCACGGCCCGTACGCGGTCGGCATCTCGGGTGAGGACGCGCACCTGTTCACCGCCACCCGCCGCACCGTCGACGTGGACGGCGAACCGACCGATATCGGCCTGGTCGGCGATGTCACCGAGGTGCGGCCCGAAGCCGTGCTCGATCTGATCGGCGCGGGCCGGATTCCGGTGGTCTCGACCATCGCCCCTGACGCGGACGGTGTGGTGCACAACATCAACGCCGATACCGCCGCGGCCGCGCTCGCCGAGGGCATCGGGGCGGAGAAACTGGTGGTGCTCACCGATGTCGAAGGCCTGTACACGAATTGGCCGGATCGCGCGTCGCTGACCACCAGGATCGACACCGATGAGCTGGCAAAGCTGTTGCCGCGCCTCGACGCGGGCATGGTGCCGAAGATGGAGGCATGCCTGCGCGCCGTGCAGTCGGGGGTGCCGACCGCACACGTGATCGATGGCCGCGTCCCGCACGCGGTCCTGCTGGAACTGTTCACCGGAGAAGGAATCGGAACGATGGTGACGCCCGCGCCGACAGGCGACGGCTCGCTGAACGGAACGAAACAATGAACAACGTCGAAGACCTGCAGCAGCGGTGGTCCGCCGCGATGATGAACAACTACGGCACGCCGAAGGTCGCGCTGACCCGCGGCGCGGGCGCGGTGGTGTACGACGCGGACGGCAAGCGCTACGTCGACTTCTACGGCGGCATCGCGGTCAACAGCCTCGGCCACGCGCATCCGGCGATTCTGGAGGCGGTCACCAATCAGCTCGGCACGCTCGGGCACGTCTCGAACTTCGTCGCCACCGAGCCGGTGATCGAGCTGGCCGAGCGGCTGCTCGCGCAGTTCGGCGACGGCCACGGCGACAACCAGGGCCGCGCGTTCTTCTGCAACTCCGGTACCGAGGCCAACGAGGCCGCGTTCAAGATCGCCAGGCTCACCGGGCGGCGCAAGATCGTCGCCTGCGAGGAGGCGTTCCACGGCCGCACCATGGGCGCGCTCGCGCTCACCGGTCAGCCCGCCAAGCGTGCGCCGTTCGAGCCGATGCCCGCGGGTGTCGTGCACGTGCCCTTCGGTGATGCCGAGGCGCTGGAGAAGATCGTCGACGAGGATACGGCCGCGGTCTTCCTCGAGCCGATGCTCGGCGAGAGCGGTGTCGTGGTGCCGCCGATCGACTACCTGGTCAAGGCGCGGGAGATCACCGCGCGGCACGGTGCGCTGCTCGTACTCGACGAGGTGCAGACCGGTATCGGCCGCACCGGAAAGTTCTACGCGCACCAGGCATTCGGCATCAGCCCGGACGTGATCACGCTGGCCAAGGGGCTCGGCGGCGGACTGCCGATCGGTGCGGTGCTCGCGCACGGCCCGGCCGCCGAACTGCTCACCCCCGGCCTGCACGGCACCACCTTCGGCGGTAACCCGGTGTGCGCGGCCGCCGCGCTCGCGGTGCTGCGGACCATCGACGAGCAGGGCCTGCTCGCGCATGTCGAATCGGTCGGCAAGCGGCTCAGCGACGGCATCGAACTGCTCCGGCATCCGCTGGTCGATCACGTGCGCGGCGCGGGCCTGCTACTCGGCATCGTGCTGACCGCCGACGCCTCGGCCGAGGTCGAGGTGCGTGCGCGGGAGGCGGGCTACCTGCTGAACGCGCCGAAGCCCAACGTCATTCGGCTCGCACCGCCATTGGTGCTGACCGAGACCCAGGTCGACACCTTCGTCGACGACCTGCCGGGGATTCTGGACGCCGCGGCGGCGGATGCCAAGGGAGCGAACCAATGACCTCTGACAATCTGCGGCATTTTCTACGCGACGACGATCTGAGCCCGGCCGAACAGGCCGAAGTACTCGCGCTCGCCGCCGAAGTGAAGAAGCAGCCGTTCGCGCAGCGCCCGCTCGAGGGTCCGCGCGGGATCGGGGTCATCTTCGAAAAGAATTCCACCCGTACGCGTTTCTCGTTCGAGATGGCCATCGCCCAGCTCGGCGGGCACGCCGTCGTGGTGGACGGGCGCACCACCCAGCTCGGCAGGGAGGAGACGCTCGGCGATACCGGCCGGGTGCTCTCGCGCTACGTCGACGCGATCGTGTGGCGTACTTTCGAACAGGTACGACTGGACGAAATGGCCGCCGAGGCATCGGTTCCGGTGGTGAACGCGCTGTCCAACGAGTTCCATCCGTGCCAGGTGCTCGCGGATCTGATGACGCTGAAGGAACGTCTCGGCGCGCTGCATGGCCGCAACCTCACCTACTTCGGCGACGGCGCCAACAATATGGCGCATTCGCTGCTGCTCGGCGGCGTCACCGCGGGCATCAACATAACCATCGCCGCGCCACCGGGTTTCGAGCCGCTGCCGTGGATCATCGAGGCCGCCGAGGCGCGCGCGGCCGAGACCGGCGCGACCATCACGGTCACCAACGACCCGGTCGCCGGGGCCAAGGGCGCGGACGCGCTGGTCACCGACGCCTGGACCTCGATGGGTCAGGAGAACGACGGCCTCGATCGCGTCGGCCCCTTCCGCCCGTTCCAGCTCAACGGTGACCTGCTCGCCAACGCCCAGCCCGATGCCGTTGTGCTGCACTGCCTTCCGGCGCACCGCGGAGAGGAGATCACCGACGAGGTGCTCGACGGCCCGCACAGCGTGGTCTGGGACGAGGCGGAGAATCGGCTGCACGCGCAGAAGGCGCTGCTGGTGTGGCTGCTGGTGCGCCGAGCACGAGCGTGAGTACGCCGCAGCCGGATTCGGCGCGCGCCATCACCCGCACCCGTGCGGGCCGCCAGTCGCGGATCGTGGAACTGCTGACCGCGCACGCGGTCCGCAGCCAGACCGAGCTGGCCGCGCTGCTGTCCGCCGAGGGCATCGAGACCACTCAGGCGACCCTGTCGCGTGACCTCGACGAACTCGGCGCGGTCAAGCTCCGCGCCGCCGACGGTGGCGCGGGCGTCTACGTGGTGCCCGAGGACGGCAGCCCGGTACGCGGCGTCACCGGCGGCACCGACCGCCTCGCCAAACTGCTCGGCGACCTCCTGGTCTCCACCGACGCCAGTGGCAACATCGCGGTGCTGCGCACGCCGCCGGGGGCGGCGCACTACCTGGCCAGCGCGCTCGACCGCGCGGCGCTGCCCTTCATCGTCGGCACCATCGCGGGCGACGACACCATCGCCGTTATCGCCCGCGAACCGCTGACCGGCGCCGAATTGGCCGCCAAGATCGAGCAACTGGCCTGACCCCGAAGGCTGCTGCTCAGCGTTTGCTCATGAAGTGTTGCTAGCTTGGTGAATGCCAGCTATCGACCAGTTTCTACCGATGTTCGGAGCATTCCGACCGCATAGGGAGATCAGCATGAACGCGTTGGCGCCACGGACACTTCGACTATTCCTGGTCCTCGGAGCGCTGATCGCGGCGCTGGTGCTGACCGCGGGTGCTGCTGTTGCGGAATCGCCGGGGAGCGGTGGCTTTGCGCCGGAAGGTGCTCGAGGCGTGACCGTCACGGAGCAGGCCGACGGCATGTACGTCAGCTACCACGATGAGATATTCAGTTCCGAATTGGGTCAAGAGGCACGTGCGGTGGTGGTCGGTGCCGACAACACACTGCTGTGGACCGGTGACTGGCGCAGTACCTATGTCGGGAAGCGTGACGAGACGTGGGGTCCCATCCCGGCAGGGTTGCCAGGCCGGTACACGATCGAGTATCGCGCCTAGCCCGAATCCACTGACTCGTCATAGGATCCGGACTTGGCGCGTCGGTCGATGCCTCTCTCACTGACGGGGCAAGTGCTGGCATCCTGCCACCGCCCTAGAACGGGAACTGCCCGCCGCCGGTGCCCGCGTCCGGATATTGGCTGCCGCCACCGACGTTCGGGTACTGCCCGCCGTGGCCACCACCGACATCGGGATATTGAGCGCCGCTCCCGACGTTCGGAAATTGCGCGCCGTGGCCGCTGCCGACGTCTGGGAACTGTGCGCCGCCGCCGACATTGGGGAACTGTGCGCCGTGGCCGCTGCCGACGTCTGGGAATTGTGCGCCGCTACCGACGTTCGGGAACTGTGCGCCGTGGCCGCTGCCGACATCTGGGAATTGTGCGCCATGGCTACTGCCGACGTCTGGATACTGGGCGGCGCTGCCGACGTTGGGGAATTGCGCGCCGTGGCCGCTGCCGACGTTCGGATACTGGGCGCCGTGGCCGCCGCCTACGTTCGGGAATTGTGCGGCGCTACCGACGTTCGGGAATTGTGCGGTGTAGCCGCTGCCGACATCCGGGTACTGCGCGCCGCCGATATGCGGGAACTGTGATGCGCTGCCGGTGCCTGCGAAGGGGAGGTCGAGGCCGGTGGTGAGAGTGTAGGTCGCGCAGCCGCCGCCGGTGCAGGGGTAGGGGGCGGCCGCGGACCCTGATCTCGGGAGGTTGGCGCCGATCAGGGATTCGACGAAATGTATTGCGCTGTGGCCCATCGCCAGCAGGTCCTGGCCGATGATGCCGACGTTCTGGGTGAACATCTCGAGCATCCGACTGCCCTTCCGCGTGCCCCCCGTGTGCCCCCGTCTCAAGGTTGGCATATCGGAACCCGGTCGCCAAGAGCGCCAATTCCCCTGGCTACCCAGCGTTTCGGCAGGTTTGGCGGATGCTGCCGATTCCTTCGATCTCGAGTTCGACGACATCGCCCGCCCGCAGATAGGGGAATCGGCCGGAAAGGGCGACGCCCTCAGGGGTACCGGTGTTGACGACGTCGCCGGGTTCGAGCACCGCGTACTGCGACAGATGCCAGACCACGTAGGCGACATCGAAGATCAGGTCGGCGGTGCTGGAGTCCTGGCGCGATTCACCGTTGACGAACGAGCGCAGTCGCAGATTGCCCGGATCCAGCTCGTCGCGGGGTACCAGCGCGGGCCCGAGCGGGTTGAAGGTTTCGCAGCATTTGCCCTTGGACCACTGGCCGCCCGACTGCTCCAGCTGAAAGGCCCGCTCCGAGACATCGTTCGAGATCGTATATCCGGCAATATGATCCATCGCCTCGTCGACGGAGTCGAGGTAGCGGGCGCGGCGGCCGATGACCACGGCGAGCTCGACCTCCCAGTCGGTCTTGGCGGACCCGCGCGGAATCAGCACATCGTCGAATGGACCGATCACGGTATTGGGCGTCTTGAAGAAGAGGACGGGCGCGTCCGGCAGCGGCGCACCCGATTCTTTCGCGTGCGCCGCGTAATTCAGGCCGACACACCACACGGCCTGCGGGCGAGCGATGGGAGCGCCGACGCGCAGCCCCTCGATGGTGATGGGGGACAGGCGTTTCCGTGCCAGCGCGAGCGCGGTCGCCTCGATGCCGCCGGAGGCGAGGAAGTCGCCGTCGATATCACCGGTGAGCGGGGCCAGATCGTAGGCGATTTCGCCGTCGACGACGATCGGTCGCTCAGCCCCGTGCTCGCCGATGCGCTGGAACTTCATGCATATTCTCCTTCGGTTCGAGTAGTGGATGCGGCGCCCGGCAGTCGATAGACCCGCCGTGGCACCGTCGAGAGAATCTGGTCGCGATCCTCGACGGTCAAGTGCGCCAAGGTGTCCAGCGTGGTGTGCCACACCGTGCGATAGGACGCGGCGGTCAGCGTGAACGGCCAATCCCCGCCGACCATCAGACGATTCGGGCCGAACACCGCCAGTGCGTGATCCACGTACGGTTGCCAGTCCGCGGCGGTGAAGCCAGGAGACGAGGCGGTGGCGAGCCCGGAAATCTTGGCCACGACATTGGGTTCGGCCGCCGCGGCGGTGAGCAGATCGGCCCACGGCTGCCATTGCCGCGTGGCGATCGGCGGTTTGCCCAGGTGGTCGAGCACGATCGTGAGCCCGGGATGCGCGTGGGCGATCGCGGGCACCTGGGCGAGCAGCTCCGGCCGCTCGGCCACCGCGTCGAAAACCAGCCCGGCATCGGCGAGTTGGCCCAGGCCGTCGGAAACCTCAGGCCGCAGTAGCCATTTCGGGTCGGGATCGCGGTGGATCATATGCCGCACGCCGGCGAACGCCGGATGTGCGCGCAGCGACGGCAGTTCGGCGGCGACCAGGTCCGGCCGGTGCAGCGGTAGCCAGCCGACCACCGCGGCCGGGCGCGGTGTGGCGGCAGCGGCGGCGAGCAGTGCGTGGTTCTCGGCGAGCGAATCGGCGGCCTGCACCAGCACGACGCCGCCGACGCCGTGCTCGGCGAATTCCGGCTCGGCGTCGTCCAGGGTGTATGTTCGGAATAAGACATCCGATGTATTTGTCAGCCAATCGTATTCGACGCGGAACTTTCCACCGTCGACGGCCCACACGTGAACGTGAGCGTCTACAGTCATCGGAGGCATAGCGTCACATCCTCGACAGAAGGAAACAGGTGTCGGTTACCGACGATGCGATAGCGAAGATCAAGGCGATGATCGTCTCCGGCGATCTGAAGCCCGGCTCGCGGTTGCCGCGCGAGGCGGATCTGGCCGCGGAGCTCGGCGTATCGCGCAATTCGCTGCGCGAGGCGGTGCGCGCGCTCTCGCTGGTCCGCATCCTGGATGTGCGGCAGGGCGACGGTACGTATGTGGCCAGCCTGGAACCGAATTCGCTGCTCGACGCGATGAGCTTCCTGCTCGAATTCCACCAGGACGATTCGGTGCTCGACATACTCGGTGTGCGCCGCATCCTGGAACCGGCGGCGACCGCGCTCGCGGCCGGGCAGATGACCGACGAGGAGATCGCGCACCTGCGCACGCTGGTCGAACCGGCGCAACACTCGGTCACCGACCTGGTCGCGCTCGACCTGAACTTCCACGCCGCCATCGCCGCCGCGTCCGGCAACAAAGTGCTTGCCTCGCTGCTGGATTCGCTGTCGATGCCGACCACCCGCGCCCGCATCTGGCGCGGCATCACCGAGGAGGGCGCCTTCGAGCGCACCGTCGCCGAGCACCGCGGCATCTGCGACGCCATCGCCGCCCGCGACCCGGAACTGGCCCACGCCCGCGCGCTCACGCACGTCGCCGGGGTGATGGAGTGGTTGCAGCGCGCGGCCGGTTGAGCGGGTACCGCGGTCCGCTCTCATACGCACCGATCCAACTCGTCCCAGAGCTCCTCCGGCACAGGGACGTTCAACATGGCGACGGTGTCCGCGACCTGCTCCGCGGTGCCCGCGCCGATCACGGTCGACACCGGCCGCCTCCCCGGAAACTGCAGCGCGGCCGCACGCAACGGCACGTCGTATTTCGCACACAGCCGTGCCATCGCCCGCGCCAGTTCGACGATCTCGCTGGACGCCCGCCGATAGTCGAACAGCGCCTGCCCCTCCGGGTCCGCCAGGATCCCACTGTTCAACACCCCGGCCGCCAGCACCCGAACCCCGCGACGCGCGCACTCGGGCAGCAGCTCGGTCTCCGCACGCCGATCGAGCAGGGTGTACCGCCCGGCGATCAGCACCTCGTCGATCGGCGCCGCACGCACGAAACGCAGCGCCACGTCGACGTGATTCACTCCGACCCCGATCCGCGTGCACACACCTTCGGCGCGCATCCGCAACAGTTCGGGCACGGGCCTCGTCCAGCGCTTGCCCCTGATGATCATCCGGATCGTGAATCAGCAACGTGTCGACCCGCGCCAGCCCGAGCCGATTCAGCGAACCCGCCACCGACTCCCGCACCCCCGCCGCCGAAAAGTCCCACCGCCGTGACTTTTTCGGCGTGCCGTAGAAGTCGTCGACCCCGTCGCCGGCATCCGGATCGTCATACAGCACCCGCCCCACCTTGGTCGAGACCGTGTAGTCCCGACGCGACCGAGCCCGCAGAAACCGCCCGAGCCGCTCTTCGCTCGACCCGGCCCCATAATGCGGCGCGGTATCGAACGCCCGAATCCCCGCATCCCAGGCCGCCGCCAGCGTCGCCTGCGCATCATTCTCGTCAACCGCCCGGAACAGCCCCGCATATCCGGCACCACCGAGAACGATGTCCGCCATATCACGCATCGACCGCACCTGCTGTGCCGCGCAACGCCCACCCTGCAGCGGCAGCGTTCGCGCGTATCGCCATGCCCCATCCCGCATTTCCAGCCCGCCACGTCGAAATCCCGGCCAGCTCATCCACCCACCGCACCGCACTGCTCTCGCGCACCGCCCAGTGGCATCCGGGTGCGTGGTCGGTGTGTCGTCGCCGTGGCGGTTCGGATGACCGCATCACTCGCTCGCGGTTTCCAGGTCCCACATGACAGGCAGCGTTGCCGATGAGCCGTCGGCCGAATAGTCGTGGGCGGTGGCAAGGTATTCGTCCATTCGGTGTTGCCAGGCGATATTGGCCGGGAGGGTGGATAGTTCGGTGAGGAGTCGGTCGTAGGCGGTGCAGTCGATGACGTGGAAGAGGTCGGTACCGCTGCGCCAGATGGTCCACGAGGTGGCGCCGGCGCGGCGGATGGCGGCGACGAGTTCGGTGGGTACGGCGCGGTGGGCGGCTTCGTAGTCGGCTTCCGCGCCCGGTTTCAGCTTGGTGTGCAAGGCGATTCGCATGTCACTCCTGTCTGCGGCCGCTGGCGATGCGGGTGATCACCAGGGCGACCAGGATCAGCGCGCCGTTGATGAACTTCAGTGAGTCGGCGCTGACGCCGCCGTAGGACAGCAGCTTCTGGATCAGGGTGAGGATCAGCACGCCGAAGAACGCGCCGAGCACCGAGCCGCGCCCGCCGTTGAGCGCGACGCCGCCGATCACGCAGGCGGCGAACACCTGGAAGATCATCCCGTCGCCCTGGCTGACCTGCACGCTGGCGAACTGTCCCGAGTAGATCAGCCCGCCGACCGCGGCAAGCGCCCCCGCGACGATCAGCACCGTCAGCACCACGGTGTCGGTGCGGATACCGGCGGCCCGTGCCGCGGCCTCGTTACCGCCCACCGCGTACAGCGCCCGCCCCGCGGTCGTATAGGTGAGCACGAAATAGCCGGCGGCGAACAGCACCAGGCACACCACCACATCGACCGGAATGCCGAAAACCCTTGTGTTGCCCAGCCAGTCGATGGATGTGGGGATCTTGGTGAGGGTGAAGCCCTCGGTGAGGAAGGTGAGCAGCCCGCGCAGCGCGATCAGCATGGCCAGCGTCACGATGAATCCGTTGAGCCCGAACCGCACGATCAGCACGCCGTTGAGCGCGCCGACCGCCAAGCCGACCAGCAGTGCGATCGGGATGGCCATCCACGGCGAAGTCCAGGTGAACGCGCCGACTTTGGCGGTGCCCATGGTCGCCCAGATCGCGACGCCCGGCGCGAGCCCGAAGGTCGATTCCAGCGACAGATCCATCCGCCCGACCACCAGCACGAGCACTTCGGCGAGCACCAGCAGCGAGATTCCGCTCATGGTGGTCAGCACATTGGTGAGGTTGGTCGGCGAGACGAAGCTGTGGTTGATGAAATACCCGACCACCAGTACCAGCAGAATCGGTGGCACGAGCAGGAAGTCGCGCAGCGCGCCCCAGCGCACCGCGGGTCGCGCCCCGCCGCGCGCGGCGGGAACGCCGGTCGCGGGCTCGGCGGTCCTTGTCATGACCTCCTCGCTGACGGTCTGGGCCGTGATACCCGAAGTCCGGGCTGTGTCACCGATTTCGCCGCTGCGCTCGGTCATGACAGTCCTTCCATGGCAGCGACGAGTTCCCTGTCGTCCCAGCCCTTCTCGAATTCCGCCGTGAGTCCGCCGAGGCGCAGCACCAGCACGCGATCGCAGTCGCGCAGATCGTCGAGTTCGTCCGACACCACGAGTACGGCGGTGCCGCGCCCGGCGGCGGCGCGCAATACCGCGCGCAGTGTGTCTTTCGATCGGACGTCGACACCGGCCGTCGGCGTGATCAGGACCAGTACCGAGGGCTCGGTGGCGAGCGCGCGAGCGAACACCACCTTCTGCTGATTGCCGCCGGACAGCTCGTCGACGCCCTGGTCGGGTCCGTCGGCCTTGATATCGAGCTCGTGAATTGCCCTGTCCACCAGCATGGTCCGTCGATTCCGGGACAGCAGGCCGAACCGCCCGAGCCGACGGGGCACGGTCAGCGTGGCATTGTCGGCCACGCTCATCAGCGGTACCAGTCCTTCCTCGTGCCGGTCGCGCGGTACGAAGCCGATACCGGCCCGCAGCGCGGCGGCGACACCGCTGCGCCGCAACGGTGTGCCCCCGACGACCACGGAACCGGCGCTCGCCCTGCGCAATCCGACGATGGTCTCGGCGACCTCGGTGCGCCCGCTGCTGCCGCCACCGGCCAGTCCGACGATCTCGCCGGGCCGGACCGCGAACCCGATGTCCGCGAATTCGCCTGTCCGCGTGAGTTCGCCGACTTCCAGCGCGGGTGCGGCCGAGGTGTCCAGCGCGGCCCGAGGGCCCGAGGTGTCCAGCGCGGCTGTGTCACCGGTCATCGCGGCGATCAGGTCCTGCTTGCCGAGTTCGGCGGCGGGCGCGGTCAGCACATGCTTGGCATCCCGGAAAACCGTGATGTCCCGGCATATTTCGTAGGTCTCGTCGAGGTGGTGCGAGATGAACAGAAAGGTCACCCCCTGCGCCTGCAGGTCACCGATCCGGGCGAACAGCCGCTTGATGGCCGGTCCGTCCAGCTGCGCCGTCGGCTCGTCCAGGATGATGAATCGCGCACCGTGGGACAGCGAACGCGCGATCTCCACCAGCTGACGGTGCTCGACCGAGAGATCGCGGGCCACGGTGTCCACGGCCACCGGCACCGACCAGGTGTCGAGCAGTTCCCGCGCCCGGCCACGGAGCCTGCGCCAGTTGATGATCCGGCCGTCGAGCCGCTGCCTGCCGAGGAACAGATTCTCGGCCACCGACAGCTCGGGGATGATCGTCGACTTCTGGTAGACGCACGCCACCCTGGCCCGCCAGTCGTCCCGGTCGGCGGGCGCGGGCGCCGGTTCGCCATGGAATCGCACCTGCCCCGCATCAGGCGCCGCGAGCCCGGTCAGGATCGACACCAGCGTCGATTTACCCGCACCGTTGCGGCCGACCAGCGCGTGCGTGCGGCCCGCGGTGACCCGCAGCTCGACCCGGTCCAGTGCGACGGTGCGGCCGAAGCGCTTCGAGACGGCGATCGCCTCGGCGATCGGAAACTGGTCGTCGACGGTCGAATTCGTCATCAGCCGCCGTGTCCCCACAGGCCGGGCGCGGTCGGGGCGAGCGTATCGAGTTCGCCGACCTTGCCGCCCGCCTTGGTGACCACGGGTGCGGGCAGCTGATCCTCCAGCTGTCCACTGCCGGTTTCGATGATGGTCGAACCGTGGTCGGTCGGTCCCGGCGTGAACTTGCGGCCCTCCGTCGCGGCTTTCGCGTAGAACGCGGCGTATTGCGCGTACAGGTCGGCGGGCTGGGAGACGGTCGCGTCGATATCGCCCGCGGTGATGGCGTCCAGCTCGGCCTTGATGCCGTCGTTGGAGACGATCGTGATATGGCCGGGCGCACCGGCTTTCACCAGTTTGCCGCTGCGCTTGAGCAGTGCCAGCGTCGGCTGCAGGAAGACGCCGCCCGCCTGCATGTAGATGCCGTTGATGTCGGGGTCGGTGAGCAGCTTGTCCTGCAGGCCGGAGGCGGCGCGATCGCCCTTCCAGTCGGTGGGGATCTCGATCACCTTGATGCCGGGGTAGCGGGTCTTCATGCATTCGGCGAACGCCTCGGAGCGGTCGCGGCCGTTGATCGAGCTGAGGTCGCCCTGGAATTCCACGACCTTGCCCGCGCCCTTGAGCGTTTCACCCAGGTAGACACAGGATTTGGTGCCGTAGGCGCGATTGTCGGCGCGGACGACCATGTACGCGCCGCCGCTGTCGGGCCTGGTGTCGACGCTCACCACCGGCACGCTCTTCGCGGTCGCGGCGGCGATCGCCGGTTTGACCGCCGCGGTGTCCTGCGGCGCCATGATGATCGCCTTGACGCTCTTGGACAGCAGCGTGTCGATATTGGATTTGAGCCGGTTGGCGTCGTTGTCGGAGGAGGTGTTCTCCAATTTCACCCCCGCCGCGGCGGCTTTCGGACCCAGATATCCGGCGTAGGCGCTCCAGAAGTCGGAATCCGAGCGCGGCTGATCGGCCCCGACCAGCACGCCGTTCTCGGCGCCCTTGCCCACGCTGGCGGGCTGGGTACCGGTGCCGACGGATTCCCTGGAACAGGCGCCCGCGGTGACGGCGAGCGCGGCGCCGAGCGCGAGCACGGCGATCCTGGCGGTTTTCATGAGATCTCGTACTCCTTAGTCGAGAGATCCGCTGCCGGTGGGTAATTCGTCGTGCCGTCCTCGGTGAGGCCGGCGTGCCAGGCGGTTCCGGCAGGGTAGGAATAGGCGGCGAGGGTTGCGGGCAGCATCTCGGCGCTGAAACCCGGTGCGCGCGGGGGTAGATAGCGTCCGTCGCGGACGCGGACCGGGTCGCGGAAGTGCTCGTGCAGGTGGTCGACGAATTCGATGGCCCGATCGCGCATGGTCCCCGATACCGCGACGTAGTCGATCATCGCGAGGTGCTGCACCAGTTCGCACAGCCCGACACCACCGGCGTGCGGCACCACGGGCACGCCGAACTTGGCCGCGAGCAACAGGATCGCCAGGTTCTCGTTGACGCCGCCGACCCGCGCCGCATCGATCTGCAGCAGGTCGACCGCACCCGCCTGCAAGAGCTGTTTGAACAGGATCCGGTTCTGCCCGTGCTCGCCGGTGGAGATCGGCACCGGCGCCACCCTGCGCCGGATCTCGGCGTGCCCGAGGATGTCGTCCGGGCTGGTCGGCTCCTCGACCCAGGCCAGGTCCGCCGGGGCGAGCCGGGAGATCCAGTCGACGGCCGCGTCGACATCCCAGCGCTGATTCGCGTCCACCGCCAGGCCGATATCGGGACCGATTGCCGCCCTGGCGATCTGGACCCGGCGCACGTCCTCGTCGACATCGCGGCCGACCTTGATCTTGATGGTGCCGAAGCCGTCGGCGACCGCCTGCCTCGCCAGCCTGGCCAGCTTGTCGTCGGAGTAACCGAGCCAGCCGGGGGAGGTGGTGTAGGCCGGATATCCCTGTGTCAGTAGGTATTCGGTGCGTTCGGCGCGTCCCGGCGCCGCGGCGCGCAGGATATCCAGTGCCTCCTGCCTGGTGAGCGCGTCGGTGAGATAGCGGAAGTCGATCAGGTCCACGATCTGCTCGGGCGGCATCTCGGAGACCAACTGCCACACCGGCTTTCCGGCGCGCTTGGCGGCCAGATCCCACGCGGCGTTGATCACCGCGCCGGCCGCCATGTGCACGACGCCCTTCTCCGGGCCGAGCCAGCGCAGCTGTGAATCATCGGTGAGCGTGCGGGCGAAGTCGCCGAGAGCGCCGGTGATCTCGGCGACCGACCGCCCGACCACCAGGTGATCGAGAGACTGGATGGCGGCGCGCTGCACATCGTTGCCGCGGCCGATGGTGAACGCGAAGCCATGGCCCGCCAGGCCGTCCGGATCGTCGGTGCGCAGGACGACGTACGCGGCCGAGTAGTCGGGATCCGGGTTCATCGCATCCGAGCCGTCCAGCTCGCGTGACGTCGGAAACCGGACGTCGAGCGTGTCCAGCGCGGTGATATGTGGCATCGGAGGGGGCCTCATCTCGGGAGAGTGATCCGGATCACGACTATACATCGGATGTCTTGCAGGGCAAGTGGTTCGGCGGAATTGGTGAAAATTGGTACCGGAGTGCACTATTCGCACCGCAATGCCGCGAAGCTGTTAGTGTCGACGGGGTTAAACATCGGATCTTCTCAGGATCGGAAGGTGATCGTCATGTCGTCGCAGCTGCTGGACGGGCTGGCCGCGGTCGTCACGGGCGGGGCGTCCGGGATCGGCAAAGCCGTCACCGAGACCTTCGTCGCGCAGGGCGCCGTGGTGGCGGTGCTCGACCTCGAGCCGCCCGAGGCGCCGGCGCGTGGCATCGCGCTGCGCTGCGACGTCGCCGACGATGCCGCGGTGCGCGCGGCGGTGGCGCGGACCGCCGAGGCACTGGGCGGTATCGATATCGTCGTCAACTGCGCGGGTATCGGCGCACAGGGCACCATCGCCGACCACGCCGACGACGAGTGGCGGAAGGTGTTCGAGGTCAACGTGTTCGGTGCGGTCCGCGTGTCGCGCGCGGCGCTGCCGTGGTTGTGCGACTCGGCCGCCGCGGCCATTGTCAACATCTGCTCGATCGCCGCGACGACCGGACTGCCGAACCGGGCCATCTACAGTGCCAGTAAAGGGGCGGTGCTCGCGCTCACCCGCGCGATGGCCGCCGACCATCTGAGCGAAGGCATCCGCGTGAACTGTGTCAATCCCGGGACCGTCGACACCCCATGGGTGCAGCGGCTGCTCGCGGCCAGCGATGATCCGAGCGCGGAACTCGCTGCGCTGCAAGCCCGTCAGCCACACGGCAGGCTGGTCACCGCGGCCGAGGTGGCGGCCGCCGTCGCGTATCTCGCCGGTCCGGCCGCCGGTTCCACCACGGCGACCATGCTCGAGGTGGACGGCGGCATGCATTCGCTGCGGCTGCGCGCACCTGCCGGGGTGACCCGATGACCGCGCGCAGGCTGCCGCGCCCGAGCGAGCTCGCGCCGCTGGTGAAATTCGAGCGGCCGTTCGGCGGCGCATTGCGCAGACTCGAACGCGCCCAAACCATCTGGGATCTACGCGAGCTGGCCCGCAAGCGCACGCCGCGGGTCGCCTTCGACTACACCGACGGTGCCGCCGACTATGAGATCAGCATGAACCGGGCGCGGGAGGCGTTCGCCGACTTGGAGTTCCGGCCCGCCATCCTGCGTGACGTCGCGAAGACCGATACCACCACCACGGTCCTCGGCAAGACCGTCGCGCTGCCCTTCGGTATCGCGCCCACCGGCTTCACCCGGATGATGCACACCGCGGGGGAAGTGGCGGGCGCCCGCGCGGCTGAACGCGCGGGTATCCCGTTCACCCTGTCCACGCTCGGCACCACCGGCATCGAGGAACTCGCCGCCGCCACCGGGCCCGGTGCGCGCAACTGGTTCCAGCTCTACATGTGGACCGACCGCGACCGCTCGCTCGCGCTGGTCGAGCGCGCCGCGCGGGCCGGCGTCGACACCCTGGTGGTGACCGTCGACGTGCCGGTGGCGGGCCATCGATTGCGCGACGCGCGCAACGGCATGACGGTGCCGCCGTCGATCACCCTCGCCGGCGCGCTCGACGCCGTGCGCAAACCGCGCTGGTGGTTCGACTTCCTGACCACCGAGCCGCTGGCCTTCGCCGCGATGGACCGCTGGTCGGGGACGGTCGCGGAACTGCTCGACGCGATGTTCGACCCGACGGTCGGCTTCGACGATCTGGCCTTCATTCGCGCCAACTGGCCGGGCAAGGTGCTGGTGAAGGGCGTGCAGACGGTCGAGGACGCGAAACGGCTCGCCGAACTCGGCGTCGACGGCATCGTGCTGTCCAATCACGGTGGGCGGCAACTGGATCGCGCGCCGGTGCCGCTGCATCTGTTGCCGTCGGTGGTGCGTGAGGTCGGGTCCGACCTGGAGGTGCACCTGGACACCGGGATCATGCACGGCGCCGATATCGTCGCGGCCGTCGCGCTCGGCGCGCGATTCACCCTGATCGGCCGGGCCTACCTCTACGGGCTGATGGCGGGCGGCGAGGCCGGGGTGGACCGGACGATCGAGATCCTGCGTACCCAGATCGTGCGCACCATGAAACTGCTCGGCGTCGGCGCGATCGAGGAACTCGAGCCGCGGCATGTCCGGCTGCTCGAACGTCGCGCATTCGAGTAGCGCGGTTACCCGCCTGTTTTCGGTGACGGCGTCCCGTGCGAATATTCCTCCGATCGACGGCATTGCGAATACCGCACACACCAATTCTTCGGTACGCAAATGCATGGGTACCGACCGGTCGATATATGAATCGTTCTCGCGCAATGAGTTTCATGCCACGGCATCATTGCGGCGGCGATCAGCACCCCGCGCCCCGGATATATTCCAGATGGCAGGGTCATACGTGGATCTCACTGTACCGCGTTGCGGCGGAACGTGTTTACGGTTCTCGGTCGACTCGGCCCGAATTCGCATCGCCCGGTCGTGTGGTCTTGACAGTGCGGATAATTCGATTGGACAATGGTCCGGGTAATGCGAAACCCTAAGCGGTTCTTTCGATTTGGTGACCGGTTCAGCTCGACGTCATGGTTCGATTGAAGTATTCGCTCCCCGGTGACGCCGGATAACCGACCGTTGTCTCCAATTCTCTTGTCGTGCATTCACGACGACGCGGCACACCGTTGTACCGCTGCTCTGACGATCGTCAGCAGCGAGGGAACCGCGTATATGAGAGAGGAAGTCCAGCACATGCCTGTTATTCCGATCAGGCCGGGTATCTACAGAATCCATGCTCACATCATCGGTCCGTCTTCATTGGTGACGGCTACGGAGCATGCGGTCGAGCACGGCGCGCCCGTGATTACCGACCGCATGAATCCGATGCCGATCGAACAGGAATGGGCCATCGCTCCCGTCGAACCGCTGCCCGGAGCGCCCTATTACGTGCATTTGGCCATGCACGAGGCGGCGGGGTTGGTGGTCCACAGCGACCGGCTGTGGGTCAACGGCGTTCCACGTGGCGAGTGGGCGAAGTTCACCTTCGAAGGGGTCATCGGCGGCGTCAAGATCATCTCGGACAAGGGTCTCGCCTGGCGCGCTGGGTACCGCGGTGCGCAGATCCAGCTCACCCAGCCCAAGCCTGAATTCCAGGAGACGTTCACCTTGGAGTTCGTGCGGCCCGCCGAGGAGGAGTAGGTCCGAGAGCCACGCCACGATCATTGGTCAACGAGCCCGATCGGCGCACCGCCGGTCGGGCTCGTGCACGCCCGAAACCGGACCCGCTGTGAATGGGCTTGCATCATCGTGCATAATCATTTGTGACGGCAGCGCGGGCCGCCGCGGCGCGACTCGAACAGCGCCCCGCCCGCACCGGCCACAGACCTGACAAGCACGAAACCGAGGAGCACATAGACATGTCCGAGCGCGTCGTACTCGCCTACTCCGGTGGGCTTGACACCTCCGTCGCGATCAGCTGGATCGGCAAGGAGACCGGCGCCGAGGTGGTGGCCGTCGCCATCGACCTGGGCCAGGGCGGCGAGGACATGAACGTGGTGCGCCAGCGCGCACTGGACTGCGGCGCCGTCGAGGCCATCGTGGTCGACGCGCGCGACGAGTTCGCCGACGACTACTGCCTGCCCACCATCCAGGCCAACGCCATGTACATGGGCCAGTACCCGCTGGTCTCGGCGATCAGCCGTCCGCTCATCGTCAAGCATCTGGTCGAGGCCGCCAAGTTCCACGGCGCGAGCACCGTCGCGCACGGCTGCACCGGCAAGGGCAACGACCAGGTCCGCTTCGAGGTCGGCATCGGCGCGCTCGCGCCCGACCTGAACGTGATCGCCCCGGTCCGCGACTACGCGTGGACCAGGGAGAAGGCCATCGCCTTCGCCGAGGAGAACTCGCTGCCGATCAACGTCACCAAGAAGTCGCCGTTCTCCATCGACCAGAACGTGTGGGGCCGCGCCGTCGAGACCGGGTTCCTCGAGGACCTGTGGAACGCGCCGACCAAGGACGTCTACGACTACACCTCCGACCCGACGGTCAACTTCGAGGCGCCCGACGAGCTCATCATCACCTTCGACAAGGGTGTCCCGGTCGCCATCGACGGCCGCCAGGTCACCGTGCTCGAGGCCATCGTCGAGCTGAACAACCGGGCGGGCCGCCAGGGCGTCGGCCGCCTCGACATGGTCGAGGACCGGCTCGTCGGCATCAAGAGCCGCGAGATCTACGAGGCGCCGGGCGCCATCGCGCTGATCACCGCGCACCAGGCCCTGGAGAACGTCACCATCGAGCGCGAGCTCGGCCGGTACAAGCGGCAGGTCGAGCAGCGCTGGGGCGAGCTGGCCTACGACGGCCTGTGGTTCTCCCCGCTCAAGCGCGCGCTGGACGCCTTCATCGGCGATACCCAGCAGCACGTGTCCGGCGATATCCGGATGGTGCTGCACGGCGGCAGCGTCGTGGTCAACGGCCGCCGCAGCGAGCAGTCGCTGTACGACTTCAACCTGGCCACCTACGACGAGGGCGACACCTTCGACCAGTCGCTGGCCAAGGGCTTCGTGCAGATCCACGGCCTGTCCTCGAAGGTCGCTGCGCGGCGGGACCTGAACCAGAAGTAGGCGGCGGCACCGGTGCTCGGCCGGTGCATGCTGCGGGCGGACCGGGTCCGGCGGCCGATTAGGCTCGAACGGGTCGGTGCTCTGTGCGGCGTCGACTCGTTCATACGGATGCGCCATCTGAGGAGGCATTGCTGTGCGGACCGAGGATGACAGCTGGGATATCGCCTCGAGCGTCGGCGCGACCGCGCTCGGGGTGGCCGCCATGCGGGCCGAGGAAACCCGGCGCCCGGATGCGCTGTTTCGCGATCCGTACGCGGAACTGCTGGTGAGCGCGGTCGGCACGCCGGAGTGGATCCGGCTCGGCCGCGGTGACGTCCAGGACGCGGAGCGTGCCGCCTACGGTCCGCTCAGCGGCCTGCTCATCGCGAGGACCTGCTATCTCGACGACTATTTCGAGACGGCGGCCGCCGACGGCATCCGGCAGATCGTCATCCTGGCCGCCGGACTCGACGCGAGGGCCTACCGGCTCGAATGGCCATCGGGGACAACGGTGTTCGAGCTGGATCAGCCGAAGGTGCTGGAGTTCAAGGCCGACGCGCTCGCCGCGCACGGCGTCAAGCCGTCCGTTGACCGGCGCGAAGTGCCGGTAGACCTGCGCCGGGATTGGCCGACGGCCCTGCGGGACAACGGATTCGACGCGACCGCACCGACCGCCTGGCTGGCCGAAGGCCTCCTGCGCTACCTGCCCGCCGATGCGCAGGACCGGCTCTTCGACAATGTCGTCGCGCTGAGCGCACCGGGCAGCCGGGTCGCGGCCAATCTGGCGGGCGGCGCCCAGCCCGCCTTGCAGGTCTTGGCCGACGCCGACCCATCCGACGACGCCGGGGTCGGCGTCGGCGTCGGGGTCGATATGAGCGACCTCTGGTATCCGGAGGAGGGGCGCAGCGATGTCGTCGAATGGTTCACCGAGCGCGGCTGGTCGGTGAGTCACACCAATCCGGCGGCCGTGCTCACCGCGCGCGGGCGCGAGGTGAGCGAGCAGGCGGCGGCTGTAATGAGCAAGCACCGGCTGATGACCGCGATACGACCCGACGTGAGCCCGTGACCATCACCGATCGAACATCGCGGCGGGAGCTCGAGCAGGCAGGCGACAGCTCGCGGCGATACGAAGGGGCCGTGAACGGTGCCGATCACTACAGAGGAGACAGCGCACGATGACCGACGGCGGCAACACCAACGAAGGCGCACTGTGGGGCGGACGGTTCGCCTCCGGTCCGGCGGCGGCCATGGCCGCGCTGAGCAAGTCGACGCATTTCGACTGGGCGCTTGCCCCCTACGACATTCGCGCCTCCAAGGCGCACGCCAAGGTGCTGCACAAGGCGGGCCTGCTCTCCGAGGCCGACCTGTCCGGCATGCTCGCCGGGCTGGAACAGCTTGCGGCGGACGTGGATTCGGGCGCGTTCGGGCCCGCCGAATCCGATGAGGACGTGCACGGCGCGCTGGAGCGCGGGCTGATCGAACGGGTCGGCGCCGAACTCGGCGGCAGGCTGCGCGCGGGACGTTCGCGCAACGACCAGGTGGCCACGCTGTTCCGGATGTGGTTGCGCGACGCGGTGCGCCGGGTGTCCTTCGGCGTGCTGGAGGTGGTCGACGCGCTGGTCGCGCAGGCCGCCGCGCATCCCGATGCGGTGATGCCGGGCAAGACCCACCTGCAGGCCGCGCAGCCGGTGCTGCTCGCGCATCACCTGCTGGCGCACGCGCATCCGCTGCTGCGCGATATCGACCGGCTGCGCGATTTCGACAAGCGGGCCGCGGTATCGCCGTACGGTTCCGGCGCGCTCGCCGGTTCCTCGCTCGGGCTCGATCCGGAAGCCATCGCCGCCGAACTGGATTTCGATGCGGCGGCGGCCAATTCGATCGATGCCACCTCCTCGCGCGATTTCGCCGCCGAGGCCGCGTTCGTGCTCGCCATGATCGGCGTCGACCTCAGCCGGATGGCCGAAGAGGTGATCATCTGGAGCACACCGGAATTCGGCTACGTCACGCTGGCCGACGCCTGGTCCACCGGCTCGTCGATCATGCCGCAGAAGAAGAACCCGGACGTCTCCGAACTCACCCGCGGCAAGGCGGGCAGGCTCATCGGCAACCTGACCGGGCTGCTCGCCACCCTGAAGGCGCAGCCGCTGGCCTACAACCGTGACCTGCAGGAGGATAAGGAACCGCTGTTCGACTCGGTCGCACAGCTGGAACTGCTGCTCCCGGCCATCGCGGGCCTGGTCTCCACCCTGACCTTCCACACCGACCGGATGGCCGAACTCGCCCCCGCCGGTTTCACCCTCGCCACCGATATCGCGGAATGGCTTGTCCGCCAGGGTGTTCCGTTCCGTGTCGCACACGAGGCAGCGGGCGCCTGCGTGCGCGCCGCCGAATCCCGCGGCGTCGGCCTGGACGAGCTCACCGACGAGGAATTCGCCGCCATCGACCCCGCGCTGACTCCGCAGGTTCGCGAGGTACTCACCGTCGAGGGCTCCATCGCTTCCCGCAACGCGCGAGGCGGTACCGCGGGCTCGCAGGTCGCGGTGCAGCTCACCGAGATTCGCGCACAGGTCACCGGAGCCCGCGCCTGGCTCCGGTGACCCGCACCGGCTATGCCTCGCGACGGCCGAGCAGTTCGGCCACTCGTATCAAGGGGGCGGCGACGGTGGGGACGGTGCCGGGGTCTTTCACGCGGCCGTGATGCCAGGTGAGCAGGCCGTTGCCGTCGACGCTCCACCAGGGGACGCTGCCGTCCAGGTGTGCGGCCATGAGCGGTGGTCCGACGAGTAGGCGGGCGTAGTTCGGATCGGCGGCGCTGATCCGGAATTCGGCGTCGAAGGCCTCGTTGCCGGTCGCGGTGGGGCGGTCGCCGAGCAGCGAGCGGCCCAGTTTCGAGAACATGCCGCGGCGGTCGACGTCCACCGGCGGATGTCGGCCGTCGATCAGCACCAGTACGGCGACGGCGTGGTTGGTGGCCGAATCCTTCGCACCGGACGAGTAGCGGAATTCGGCGATCGTCACCGGGCGGCCATCGACCGTGCCGGTCAGCGTCGCGCCGATGATGGTGCCGCTCGGCAGCCTGGATCGCCATGCGAGGGGTCCGCCCTTGGTATAGCGCCACCCGTTCTTCGCCGCCCAATCCTGCAGCGACTGCACGCGCTGCCGTTCCTCACGCAGATAGATCACCCCGAGCGCCAACGCACCCACGACGAACGCGCCGACCAGCGGCAACCACACACTCGCGTCAACCATCTCGATCATCCCCGCGCGCCCTGCCCAGGCGCGACCAATGCCATTCTGCCCCAACGCCGTTCACACGTCTGCCCGAACTTCTCGGGTTAGCCCTCCCGAGGCGGGTGCGGCGGTGTGCGAACGGCGTCCGCGCGGTGGCTACGCTGCGATGATGACCTTGCTCCTGCTCGCATCGGCCATCGCCTCCGAGGTAACCGCGACCGTCTCGCTCAAACTCTCCGACGGTTTCAGCAAGCTGGTGCCGTCGATCGTGGTGGTCATCGGCTACGGCGCGGCCTTCTTCTTCCTGTCCCAGGCGCTCAAACGCGGTATGGCGATCGGCGTGGCCTACGGCATCTGGTCGGCGGTGGGCGTCGCCGCCATCGCGATCATCGGCGTGCTCTTCCTGGACGAGCGCCTGACCCTGATCCAGGTGGGGGGCATCGCTTTGGTGATCTTGGGTGTGCTCGCCTTGGAGTTGGGCGGAACGCACTGATCTCGGTGATGCCGGTCAGAAGCGCCCCGGCATCGCCGTGTAGCCACTCCGGGTCAGCGGGAAAAGTGGCTCGTATCCACATTGAAGTCGAGCGGAGACGGGAGAGGAAGCGGTACACCGAACTTGGCTGAATGCGCACGCTCGTAGCAGCCGTCGACCGGGTCCCAGTGCACAGTCGTGGTTGCTCGATGTCGATCCACCAGCAGATACACCGGAATAGCCGCCTGCGCGTAAGCGTCCCGCTTCTCGATAAGGTCGACATCGGCATCGCGTTCCCGGCCGGAGGTGATTTCCAGCAGCAACACGACGCCTGCCGGATCTGACCAGGGTGGCTGGTCATCGAAGTACTCCAGCGGTGCGACTACTCCATCCGGCATCGCACGGCCTGTTCGATGGGCCGGGATCGCCAGACCTCGTGCCTGAAACATCCGTAGCTCAGGGAGATGAGTTCGAATCTGGTCACTGATGCGCATGGCATAGCCATCGTGTTGGCCGTCCGGGGCCGGAACCACGTAGATCCTCCCGTTGATGAGCTCGACGCGCACCTCTTCCGAGGCTGCGTGTTCCAGTAACTCGAACTCCGCGAGGCTCACGTCGGCGTCCATGTGGCTCATAACCCCAGCGTAGCGGGGTTCGTCGGATTCGGTCGCCGGGTTGTCCACCAGTTGCTGGGGTAGCTGAGATGTGGTCATCCTGGCGGCCTGCCTCGGCTGTGGTTGATGGTCGTCATGCGGTTTCTCCGCGCGTCGATACGGTTATGTCGTCTATCTATGACGCGACACGCTCCGCCCCGGTTCCCATGAATCCCGGCAAGTTCCGCAATGTTTCAGCGACCTACTACGCCGACGACCGATTGGGGTCTTTAGTGCGTTGTTTTCCGTTCTCAGGCAACGGTTTCGTACCCAGTCCGTTGCGCCCTGCGCATTTTGCCGATTACGTCCCGGCGCACGGAGGGCCGATCGTACTATCGGCCGATGGACTGGACGTTTGCTCAGCCGAGTCCGCGTGGATGTGCCGCATGACCTCGGGCGATGATGTCGCATTGGAGGCCGAGGGGCTGGTCAAGCGGTACGGGAGTGTGGAGGCGTTGCGCGGCGCCAATTTTCAGGTTCGCGCCGGTGAGGTGGTCGCGCTGATCGGGGACAACGGCGCGGGGAAATCGACTCTGGTGAAATGCCTTTCGGGCGCCGAGCAGCCGGATGCGGGGACGATCCGGCTCGACGGCACACCGGTGGTGCTCAGTACGCCGACGGCCGCGCGAAAACTGGGGGTGGAGACCGTGTATCAGGATCTCGCGGTCGCCCCCGATCTCGATCCCGCCGCGAATCTGTTCCTCGGGCGCGAACTCACCCGCGGCGGACTGCTCGGCAAACTCGGCATGCTGGACAAGTCGGCGATGAAAACCCAAGCGGTCGAGCATTTCCGGCGCCTGGGCGTGACGCTGCAGAGCATCGATGTGCCGATCGGGTCGCTGTCGGGCGGGCAACGCCAGAGCGTCGCGGTGGCGCGCGCGGTGATGTGGGCGAGCAAGGTGGTTTTCATGGACGAGCCGACCGCCGCGCTCGGCGTCGTGCAGCGCGAGCGGGTGCTCGACGTGATCCGCCGGGTCCGCGATCAGGGCATCGCGGTGGTGTTGATCAGTCATAACATGCCCGAAGTGCTCGCCGTGGCCGACCGGATCGAGGTGCTGCGACTCGGTAGGCGGGTGGCCAGATTCGTCGCCGCCGACGCCACCCTCGAACAGTTGGTGGGTGCGATGACTGGGGCGTTGTCGCACGAGGATGCCGCATGAGTAATACCGAAACCGTCACCGTCGACGGCAATGGGGGCACCGACGTGCCCGAACGCACTGTGCTGCAACGCGTGATGGGCGCGAGCACGCTGTGGATCGGCGTGGTGCTCGTCGGCATGTGCATCGCGTTCAGCATCGTGCGCCCGAACGCGTTCCCCACCGTGACCACGCTGCAGACGCTGTTGATCGAAACCTCGGTGCTACTTGTGCTTTCGGTCGGGATGACCTACGTAATCATCACCTCCGGCATCGATCTGTCGGTCGGCATGGTGCTGATCTTCTCCGGTGTCGCGGGCGCCAAGGCCATGGAATGGCTGAGCCCCGACCAGAATCCGAGCGGCGCGGGCTGGGGCATCATCGGCGTCGGCCTGCTCGTCGCCGTGGTCGGCGGCGGGCTGTGGGGCCTGCTGAACGGATTCCTGGTGGCCAAGGCCAAGATTCCGCCGCTGATCGTCACGCTCGGTTCGCTCGGCGCCGCGCTCGGCTCGGCCCAGCTGATCACCGGCGGCGTCGACGTCCGGTATGTGCCCGAAAAGCTGCGCGACTCACTGGGTTTCGGCACCTCGCTCGGTGGTGTGCCGAACCTCGTCCTGGTCGCCGCCGTGGTCACGGTGCTCGGCGCCTGGGCGCTGCACGCCACCCGCTTCGGCCGATACACCTACGCCATCGGCTCCAACGCGGAGGCGGCGCGGCGCTCAGGTATCCCCGTCACCCGGCATCTGATGCTGGTGTACCTGATGACCGGACTGCTCGCGGGGCTGGCCGGGTTCATGAACCTGGCCTACTTCGGCACCACGACGATCAGCGGCCACGCCACCGACAACCTGGACGCCATCGCTGGCGTGGTCATCGGCGGCACCAGTCTTTTCGGCGGCATCGGCTCGGTGGTCGGCACCGTGATCGGGGTGTTCATCCCCTCGGTGCTGCGCAAGGGTTTCATCATCGCGGAGGTGCCGGTGTTCTGGCAGCCGATCGCGGTGAGCGTGGTCCTGGTGGCCGCGGTCTGGTTCGATCAGCGTCGCCGAGCGGCGCGGGACCGGGCATAAGGGGTTCGGAACACAACGTCGTGTTGTGACAACTAAGGAAAAGCGGAGGAAGCCAGATGAGTGGGCAAGACCTGGCTCGTGGATACCAGTATCGAGCTGTTGTCAGCAGGTTTACCGTGACGCAAGGGGAGTTGCGTCTGGAGGTGACGGTGCGGTGAAGGTGGCGAAGCGAACCGCGGTGGTGCTCGGTGTCATGGTGACAGCGGGCGCACTGCTGGCCGGCTGTGGCGGCAAGGTCGGTGGTGACTCCGGCGGCACCGACGCGAAGAAGCTGGTGCTGATCCCGGGGGTGGCGGACGAACCGTTCTACATCTCGATGCAGTGCGGGGCGGAGGCGGAGGCGGCCAAGCTCGGTTACAAGCTGACCACCCAGGCGCCGACGAAGTTCGACGCGGGCGCGCAGACGCCCGTGCTCACCGGCGTGGTGGCCAACAAGCCGGGCGGCATCCTGATCGCGCCGACCCACGCCACCGCGATGGCCGTGCCGATCAAACAGGCCAAGGATGCGGGCATCAAGATCATCGAGGTGGATACCGCGCTCGAGGACACCTCGATCGCGCTGTCCTCGATCGCGTCGGACAACAAGAAGGGCGGCCAGCTCGCCGCGCAGACGCTGGCGAAGCTGGTCGGCAGCAAGGGCCCCGTGCTGGTGATCAACACCAAGGCGGGCACCTCCACCACCGACGCCCGCGCACAGGGATTCGAGGAAGCGCTGAAGGCCTACCCCGAAATGTCCTCCCTCGGTGTGCAATACAACAACAACGAGGCCGCGCAGGCCGCGTCGATCGTCACCGCGACCCTCGCCGCGCATCCCGACCTCGCCGGCATCTTCGCCACCAACCTGAGCTCCGCCGAGGGCGCCGCCACCGGCCTGCGCAACGCGGGCAAACTCGGCCAGGTCAAACTCGTCGGCTTCGACGCCAGCCCGAAGCAGGTCGAAGACCTGAAAGCCGGTACGGTGCAAGCGCTGATCGCCCAGGACCCGGGCGGTATCGGCGCCAAGGGCGTCGACGAGGCCGCCGCCGCCTTGGAGGGCAAGCCGGTTACCCGCACCATCCAAACCGACATGGTCGCCATCACCCAGGCCGACATGGACGCCAACTCCAAGTACTTCTACAAGCGCAAGTGCTGAAAGAATAAGCCCCACAAGGCAAAGGCCCAGCCGACCGCAAGTAACCACCCACGGTCCGCTGGGCCGCCGGGCGCAGTCGAACGGCCGCACGACACGCCGCAACCCACGGCCATTCGACCGCGCTCGATCTCCCGAGTTGGCCGAGCACAGTCGAACGGTTGCGGTGTCCTGCCGACGTGATCGTGGACGATCGATCGGGGCGAGGGCTAATCTTCCACGCGGACAGCGAAGCCCGCGTTCTCCAGGGCGTGCAGGACGTCGTCGCGGTGGGTGGGGCCGCGGGTTTCGAGGGTGAGGGAGACCTCGACTTCGTCTACCGCGAGCCAGGCGCCGGTGCGGGAGTGCGAGACGTCGACGACGCTGGCGCCGGTTTTGCCGACGACGGCGAGCAGCCCGCTCAGCGCGCCGGGGCGGTCCGTGACCGTCACCCGCAGTGCGAGGTAGCGGCCCGCGGCGCTGAGGCCGTGGCCGATGACTCGGGTGAGCAGCAGTGGATCGATGTTGCCGCCCGAAAGGAGAACGGCGACTTGGCCTTTGAGGTCGAGTTCGGTTGCCGCGCAGCTCATCAGCGCGGCAACGCCCGCCGCGCCCGCGGGCTCGACGATCAGTTTCGCGCGCTCCAGGCAGAGCAGCAGTGCTTTCGACAGCGCTTCCTCATCGACGGTGAGCATTTCGTCGACGCACGCGGTGACGTGGGCGAACGGCACCGCGCCCGGTACACCGACCGCGATACCGTCGGCCATGGTGGACAACCTGTTCGCCCGTACCGGCCTGCCCGCCGCAAGCGATTCCGGCCAGGCGGCGGCGCCCGCCGCTTGGACGCCGACCACCCGCACGTGTGGTGCCAGGTGCCGCATGGCGATCGCGACACCCGCCAGCAGTCCACCGCCGCCGGTCGGTACCAGGACTGTGCCGATATCCGGTTGCTGTGCAAGCATTTCCAGCGCGACAGTCGCCTGCCCGGCCACGATGTCGGGATGGTCGAACGGGTGGATCAGCGTCGCGCCGGTGTGCTCGGCGAAGTCGACCGCCGCGGCCAGCGCGTCGTCGACGGTCTCGCCCACCTGCTGCACCTGCGCGCCATAGGCCTTGGTGGCCACCAGCTTCGGCAGTGAGGCGCCGACCGGCATGAACACCGTCGAGGCGATGCCGAGCGAGGAGGCCGCCCACGCCACGCCCTGCGCGTGATTGCCCGCGCTCGCCGCCACCACACCCTTCACCCGTTCGGCGGGCGGAAGATTCGCGATCCGGTTGTAGGCGCCGCGCGGCTTGAACGACCCGGTCCGCTGCAGGTTCTCGCATTTGAGCCACACATCGGCCCCCGCGATATCGGCCAGCACCCGCGACGCCACCAGCGGCGTCCGCCGGATCACCGGCTCCAGCAACTTCGCCGCCGCCTCGATCTGATCGAGCCCGATCAACTCCATGCCGCCGATCCTGCCAGCTGCCCAGGGAGATGTCGCTCACATCGACGTCATCTGCGCACTGTGTGGAGCAACATGCTCACTATCTCCGCCCTTCGCGCGCACATTGCCAACCCGCCACCGGGGAGAGTCAGCGTTTGGCGTAGTGGTGGGCCAGGGCGCCGAGGCGGGCCAGGCGGGCGTCGCCGAGTGGGGTGAGTTTGCCGCCCAGGCGGTTGGTGACGAAGGCGAGGGACATGCCGGTGGCCGGGTCGGCGAAACCGCCGGAGCCGCCGAGGCCGAAGTGGCCGAACGCGGAGATGGGGTCGGATTTGGAGGGTTTCATCGGGACGCCGTGATAGCCGAGGGCCCAGGGGATGCGGAAGGCGAGTACGTAGTCGGGGGTGAAGACCTGGCGGCGGGTGATCGTCGCGATGGTCGCCGGTGTCAGGAGCTGGACGCCGTCGAGCAGGCCGTCGTTGGCGAGTGCGCCGTACATGCGGGCCAGTGCGCGGGCGGAGAAGACGCCGTTCACGCCGGGGATCACCGAATCGTGCAGGCGCGGATCGGAAACCAGGTCGGCGAAGCCGAGTGGCGTGGTTTCCATGGCGGCCGCGAACCTGGTCTTCGCCAGCATCCGCGAGCTGTTCTCCCAGCTCATGCCCGCCACGGTGAGCCGGGGGAAGTTGGTCGCGATGCGGGCGCGCTGATTGTGCGGCACACGGAACCAGAGTTCCTCGGCGCCAAGGGGTTCGGCGATCTCGGTACGCAGCGCCTCGGTGAACTCCTTGCCGCTGACGCGATGGATCAGCTCGGCGACCAAGTGGCCGTAGGAGATTCCGTGATACCCGCTGGTCCGGCGGTGGCGCGGATCCGGGGGAGCGGCGGCGAGCGCGGCGGTGATCGCCGCGTCGTCGAAGAAGCTGTCGGTAGGTCCGGGGAGGAGATCCCGAAGCCGGTGCAGGCCGGCGCGATGGGTGAGCAGTTCGCGGACGGTGATGTGTTCCTTACCGGCGGAACCGAATTCGGGCCAGTAGGTCACCACTCGCTCGTCGTAGTCGAGCTGCCCGCGCTCGGCGAGCACGTGGAGCAGCGTCGAGGCGACACCTTTGCCGGTGGAATACGCCATCGCGACCGTATCGTGCTGCCACGGCTCGTCCGGTCGCGCGTACCCGGCCCATACGTCGACGACCGGCTCGCCGTGCTGGTACACGGTCAATGCCCCGCCACCGTCCTCCGGCCGCCGGAACAAGCGGTCGAACTCGGCGACCAGGCCCACGAAGCGCCGATCGACGAACTGGGTCGGCGGAGAAACCGTCATCGATAGCCTCTGTTCTCGAGCGTCGTGCGCAGCCGGGCCGAACCTCCGCGCCGGACGAGTGAAGGCGAGGCAGTCCGCTCAGACAGCATTGCATGGCGGACACGCCCGCTCCGACACTCGGGTGGCCGCGTCCGCGACCGGCACACGGTCGGCCAGGCAGTCCGCCTTCGCGGCCCACTCGCCATGCGACCGGTCGGTACGGTGAACGTTTTCCCGGGTGTCACACACATGACCCTGTCCGCAACACGACGCGCCTAGCGTGGGCCCATGCCACCGAGAAGACGTTCGGCGCTGCTCGCGAGGTTGGTCGTGGACGAACCCGGTCGTCCGCAGGTGATCCTCGGCGAGCTGCGCCGCGTGATCCTGGACGGTGCCGTACCGCCGTGCACCGGGATACCGCTGCGTGAGGTGGCGGAGTTGTTCGGAGTCAGCCACATTCCGGTGCGTGAGGCGCTCAAGACGTTGCTCGGCGAGGGGTTGGTGACGCACCGCCCGCACGGCGGCTACGCGGTGGCTCAGCTGACCCCGAACGAGCTGCGCGAAATGTATATCGTGCGGGAAACATTGGAGACCGCCTCGCTGGCCGCCGCGGCAACCAACGCGACCGCCGCCGACCGCGCCGCGCTGCTGGATGTGAATTCCCTTCTGGAGCAGGCGATTCGGGACGACGATCCGGCCGCCTATCATCGCCAATCGCGCAATTTCCATGTCGCGCTGACCAAACCGTCACGTATGTTCCGGCTACTGCACATGCTCGAATCGGCATGGAACGTCACCGAACCGGTCCAGTCGATGGTCCATATCGGCCGCGCCGACCGGGTGCGGCTGCATACCGACCACGCGCTGATGCTCGACGCCTTCCTCGCCCGCGACGTGCCGCGCTTACTGCTGGTCGCGGAGGGGCATCATCGCCGCCTGGAATCGGTGATCGCGACACTGCCCACCGATACCGGGCTACTCGCGCCGGAAGATATATCTGCCGCGCAATAGCGGTGCAATAACCAGGCAACGGACGGGCAATGCGCCGTTTCTACTGTCGATTCGATCGGCCACCTGCGACTGCTCGCAGGTCGCTCGTAAGGACAAGTTCCACCTTCGGATCGGACAGATCATGACCGAAACACTCGCCACCGTGGCGCCCACCGCACCGGTGGCGCCCGGCTACGACCCGCGGCTCACCAACGCGGACCTGGCGCCGCTGCGCAAGCAGACCTGGGGTTCGTACAACATCGTCGCGTTCTGGATGTCGGACGTGCACAGCGTCGGCGGCTACGTCACCGCGGGCAGCCTCTTCGCGCTCGGTCTCGCCGGTTGGCAGGTGCTTGCCGCGCTGTTGATCGGCATCACCATCGTCTACTTCTTCTGCAATCTGGTCGCCAAGCCGAGCCAGGTCACCGGTGTGCCGTATCCGGTGATGTGCCGCAGCGCGTTCGGTGTGCGCGGCGCGAATATCCCCGCCGTCATCCGCGGCCTGATCGCGGTGGCCTGGTACGGGATCCAGACCTTTCTGGCCTCGGCGGCGCTCGACGTCGTTCTGGTGAAACTGTTTCCGGGTCTCGCGCCGTACGCGGTGGTGGAAGACTATGGTTTCCTGGGGCTTTCGCTGCTGGGCTGGGGCAGCTATCTGTTGCTGTGGGTGGTGCAGGCGTGCGTGTTCTGGCGGGGTATGGAATCCATCCGCAAGTTCATCGACTTCTGCGGTCCCGCCGTCTACGTCGTGATGTTCGCGCTGGCCGGATATCTCATCGCCGAGGCGGGCTGGAGCGCGATCGACCTGAACCTCGGCGAGGTGACCTATACCGGATGGGCCTCGGTGCCGGTGATGCTCGGCGCCATCGCGCTCGTGGTGTCCTATTTCTCCGGGCCGATGCTGAACTTCGGTGACTTCTCCAGGTATGGAAAGACTTTCGCCGCGGTCAAGCGCGGCAACCTGCTCGGGCTTCCGGTCAACTTCCTGCTGTTCTCGCTGCTCGTGGTGATCACCGCGTCGCTGACGGTGCCGGTGTACGGCGAACTCATCACCGACCCGGTCGCGACGGTGGCCCGTATCGACAGCACCTTCGCGATCGTCTTGGGCGCGTTGACCTTCACCGTCGCCACCATCGGCATCAATATCGTCGCCAACTTCATCTCGCCCGCGTTCGACTTCTCGCACGTGAGCCCGCAGCGGATCAGCTGGCGCGCGGGCGGCATGATCGCCGCGGTCGGCTCGGTGCTGATCACGCCGTGGAACCTGTACAGCAATCCGGAGGTCATCCACTACACGCTGGAAGTGCTCGGCGCGTTCATCGGACCGCTGTTCGGTGTGCTCATCGCCGACTACTACCTGGTGCGCAAGCAGCTGGTCGCGGTGGACGACCTGTTCACCATGTCGGAGACCGGAAGCTACTGGTACCGCAAGGGATACAACCCCGCTGCGGTCATCGCGACCGCGGTCGGCGCCGTCGTCGCGGTGGTTCCGGTGCTGGCCAAGGGGACGCCGGGGATGTACACGGCCGCCCAGTACAGCTGGTTCATCGGCTGCGGAGTGGGTTTCGCGCTGTACCACCTGCTGGCGACCCGAACGCGATGGGCCGTGCGGGGAGTGCCCGCCTGATGCGCATCCGGGTGGTCAACCCGAATACGACGCGGGCGATGACCGACGCGATCGAGCGGTGTGCCAGGGCTGTCGCGGGCCCCGGCACCGTGCTCGACGCGGTCGCCAACCCGACGGGGCCCGCCTCCATCGAAAGCCACTACGACGAAGCCCTCAGCGTCCCAGGCATTCTCGCCGCGATCAGGCAGGGCGAAGCGGACGGTGTCGACGGCTACGTGCTGGCCTGCTTCGGCGATCCCGGCCTCGATGCCGCCCGGGAACTGGCCGCGGGACCGGTGATCGGGATCGCCGAGGCGGCCATGCATACGGCAAGTCACCTCGGCCGTGGCTTCAGCGTCGTCACCACACTGGGCCGGACCATCGGGCGCGCCGGTGATCTCGCGGAACGCTATGGGATGCAACGGTTCTGCCGCGGCATCCACACCTGCGAGCTGCCCGTGCTCGCGCTGGATACCGATCCGGACGCGCGGAAGATCGTCACCGAGGCCTGCCGCGCCGCGGTCGAGGCCGACGGTTCGGATGCGATCGTCCTCGGCTGCGCGGGGATGGCGGAGCTGTGCGCGCATCTTCGCGACGAGATCGGTGTCCCGGTGGTCGACGGGGTGGCGGCCGCGACGCTCACCGTCCAATCGCTGCTCACCCTCGGGCTGCGTAAGTCGGGGCGAGGGGAGTACGCGCCCCCGCCGCCCAAGCCCTACACCGGGCTCCTGCACGCCTTCACCCTCGAGCCGCAGCGCTAGACCATTCCGCAGGCGCTCATGCACCCGCGGCTCGCGACCTCGCGCACGGTAGATCCTGTCGGCGGCCTGATCGACAGAAACCATGACTTTACGTAGATATGCGCATCTACAGATGTGTGCGCGCTGAAGGCGGCGAAGACACGCCGAGGGTGGCCGACCAAAGACCGGCAAAGAGTGGTGTGGGATGCTCAGCCTGCTCGTGCTCCACCGTTTCCGCTGGTACACCCGCTGGCGACCGTCGAAGGTCGCCGAGACGAAACCGGCCGACGAGAAGGGGTGTGACGTGTCGATGCTTGCGAAGGCCGCTATGGCGGCGATACTTTCGGCCGCCGCCGCGCCGTTGGGCGCGGGGCAGGCGACGGCTTTACCGCCCGCGGGCAGTTGCGCGGGTGGTGAGTTCCGCTGGACCGCGATCAACGGATTGATCGGCATGCAGCCACAGCTGCTGACGTTCACCTCGGTCGGGGTGCTCCGAGATTGCGTCGGCGGGCCGCCGGAAATCACGAGCGGCACCTTTACCGGGACGCATATCGCCTGGTCGGATTGCATGCATCCGGCGGACGGGCCGATCACGGTGAACATCACCTGGTCCAATGGGGAGAGGAGCACCCTGACCGGACCATGGCCGGTAACCATGGTCCAGCCGACGGTGGGACCGCTGGAGGTGATCGACGGTCTCGGCCGTGGGTATCACGCCGAGATTGTCGCCGAATACGAGATGATGACGCCCGAGATGATCGGTGGCTGCTTCGGTCCCGGATTGCGCACCGGAACCGGCCGGGTCAGCGGGACGACGTTCCAGTGACGTCGCGCGCCTCGTCGGCGACGCTCAGCACGCCGGCCAGCCACGGGGTGTAGCTCGCCGGATCCGAGGCGAGCGCGTCGCGCAACGCGTCGGGCTGGATCCAGGCGTAGTCGGCGACCTCGTCCGGATCCGGGTCGGGTGCTCCTTCGAGGAGCATCCCGACCAGGACGTGGTCGTATTCGTATTCGACTCGCCCGGTGGCCGCGTCGGTCGCCTGATACTGATAGACGCCGACCTCACGCAGCTCGGTAGCCAGTCTCATCTCCTCGGCCAGGCGCACCGCCGCCGCGGCGGTGACCGCTTCACCGGGTGCGGGATGCCCGCAACAGGTGTTGGTCCAGAGATTGGGGAAGCGGGTCTTCACGGCCGCGCGCTGCTGGAGCAGTACCCGTCCCGCGTCGTCGAACAGCAGCACCGAGAACGCGCGGTGCAGCTGGCCGGGGGCGGTGTGGGCCTGCGACACCGGGCAGGCGCCGACCGCGCGGCCGGTCTCGTCGACGAGTTCGACGGGCAGCGCCTCGCGGTCGGACGTCGGGCCAAGCATTTCGGTCACCTTCCTACTTTATCGGCGGCGATCATGAGGTACTGGAAACTGCCCTCCTTATATGCGGTAAGGAACGGCTTTTCCACGCCGGTCGCGAGTTCGGATTTCGTGCGCAGCTCCCAGTAGGGGATGGTCGCCGCGGTCAGGTCGACGACGTCGATCGGCACCAGGTTGTTGTCGGCCATCGCGCGGAAGTACTCGCTGCGCGGATGGATCATGCAGCCGTAGTGCGCGTCGATCCAGCTGACCGAGGACGAGCGCCCGCCGGTCACATCGTTGGAGCAGCCGGTGATGCACACGTAGCGCCCGCCGGGCTCGAGCAGCCGGGAGAATTCCCGGAACAGCTCGAAAAGGTCGACGTACATGGTGGTTTCGTTGGTCCAGATGCCGCGCAGCGCGCCGGTGTCGAAGCCGGTGTCGAGCATATTGCGGAAGTGGAACCGCACCTTGTCGGCCACCCCGCGCTGTGCGGCCTGCTCATTGGCGAAGCCGACCTGGTACTCGGAGATCGTCACGCCGTCGACCTGGCAGCCGAACCGCTGGTTGGCCATGAAACTCGTACCGCCCCGGCCGGATCCGCCGTCCATCAGCCGGTCACCGGGGCGTACGTCGCCGAGATGGTCCAGCAGCAGATCGGCCTGCGCGGTCTCCAGCCGGTGCAATTCCTTGACCAGGCGCTCCTGCCGGGTGTCCTCCGGTCCGTCGAGCACCGACAGGTCGGGATCGCCGATGCCGTAGTGATGGTGGTACAGCCCGTCGACCTCACCGAGTTTGGTGTTGACCCGATCGTCGTTCGGATTGTTGTTCCAATATTCGGCGACCGACTTCTGATAGCTGGTGCGCAGCACGGCACCCGTATCGGGGTTGAGCATGGTCATACCAGGTCATCCTCTCGTTTGCGTACTGCCTATTTCGAGTCGTTGTAGCGTCTGCTGCGGGCATGCCAGGCGCGGTTGCCGCCCATCCAGGCCCACAGCCCGCCGAGGAAACGGCGGAGTTCGGGCGAACCCGCGGCGGCCAGCGGCGCCGCCTCGCGCTCGAACCGGTGCACCAACTCGTCGTGGACGTCGGCCGTGCGCTGCACCGCCTCGCGCCGGGAGCAGTGCTCCTCGGCGGCGAGCACCGTCGGCAGGTTGAACTCCCGGCCGTTCGAAAGATCCTCGCGCGCCATGGAATACAGGTCGTTGACCATCTGGGCGGCCAGCGCCGCCGTGGTGGTCACCCTGCGCACCAGCGGATCGGTGTATTCGGCGGCCTGGAGCTCGTAGCCGCCGACCACATCGATCGGCGCCATGCACGGCAGAAAACTGTGCGGCTGCCTGTTGGTGAGGTATTCCCACACCGGTGGCATCCGCTTGGCACCCCGCCAGCCCGCCTCCGCGCCCAAAGCGATGAACCAGCCCGCGATTTCGGTACGCAGCCTGGCCACCTGCGCCGGGGTCGCGTAGTGCGAGATGTGCTCGAAGGACGTGCGGAAGGCACGCAGGATCGGATCCGCCTGCATGGCTCGCTCGAGCTCCGCGGCGTATCGGACCGGCAGGTGCGCCGGATCCATTGCCGCGGCGGCCAATTCGAGCCGCGGCCCGAGTTCGGCCTCGGCGCTGGACGGGGTGCCGTCCGGCGCTCTGCTGTCGGCGTCCTCCTCGCAGTAGTAGTCGTCGACCGACCATTCGGTCACCGCGCACTTCGCGGCGGCGAGCAGCCGGTCGGCGTCGTCGCTGTCCGGGTGGGCGAGCATGATCAGCCTGCCGAAATCGGCAGCCCTGAGCTCGTCCAACCGCCCGGCGTACAAGCCGATCTCCTCGGCCCAGGCGATCAACCCCTCGTTGACGAGCTCGGCGAGTGCCGGATCGTCGCGTACCGGCGGCGGACAGTACAGCGGTGGAATCCGTGCGCTCGGCGTCCGAACCGGGTACGCCGAGGCCGTGCCCAATCCGGTAGGGCCGGACGCGATCCGCGATACCTGGGCGGTATCGGCGGGGCCGGGCGCCGATACCGGGAGCTGCCGTGGATCGGCCGATCCGGTACCCAAACCGGTGGGGCGGCAAGGTATTTCGCATTCGGTCACCGGCTCGACCGTGTCGACGTCGGCGACGACAACGGGTTCGTCCGGTGTCGCCGGTGCGACATCGGCTGCCACCAATGCGACCGGTACCACCGGTGCGATCAGTGCGGTCGCGATACCGACGGCGGGGGTGACCCCCGCGCCGTTCATCGATGCCAGCCGCAATGCGGGCGCGCCGAGCCCGACCGGGCCGAGCAGGTGCGCGGGGGTGTGCCGCGCACCTGAAGGCTCCGTATCGTCCTGTGCTACTTCCGTTTCCAGGTGTGCGCCCGCCGCCGCGAACAGATCGGCGGGCGCGGTGGTGGTGAGATCAGCCAGCAGCGCGGCGACGGCGGCGGCCACGTCGTGCGTGGCCGCGGGCGCCGCGGCGCGGGAGAGCACCGACATCGTCCATCACCCCAGTCAGTCCGTTTGCCGGGCGACCAGGACATTGTCGAGAATTCCGAGCGCATCCGGCACCAGCACGGCCGCCGAGTAGTAACAGCTGACCAGGTAGGAGATGATCGACTGATCATCGATGCCCTTGAACCGGACGTTGAGGCTCGGCTCGTACTCGTCGGGAATTCCGGTCTGGTGCAACCCGATAACGCCCTGATCCTTTTCCCCGGTGCGCATGGCGAGGATCGAGGTGGTCTGGTTCTCGCTGACCGGAATCTTGCTGCACGGGTAGATCGGCACGCCGCGCCACCCGAACACCCGGTGTCCGTCCACCTCGACAGGATCCGGATACAGTCCGCGCTTGCTGCACTCGCGGCCGAACGCGGCGATCGCCTTCGGGTGTGCCAGAAACAGTTTCGTGCTGCGCCGCATGCTCAGCAGGTCGTCCATGTCGTCCGGTGTCGGCGCGCCGGACTCGGAGTAGATGCGCTGCTTGAGATCGCAGTTGTGCAGCAGGCCGAAGTCGGCATTGTTGACCAGATCGGATTCGCGGCGTTCGTAGAGCGCCTCGATGGTCAGCCGCAACTGCTGCTGCACCTGGTTCATCGGATCGTTGAACAGGTCGGCGACGCGCGTGTGCACGCGAAGCACGCTCTGCGCCAGGCTCAGTTCGTATTCGCGCGGCGCCGCGTCGAGGTCGACGAAGGTGCCCTCGAGCAGTGGTTCACCGGCGTGGCCCGAGGCGATCTCGATATCGGCCTCGCCCTTGGTGTTCTGCGGAGCGGCGGGCGCGGCGGCCACCCTGGACAGTTGCTCGCGCAGTGCCGGGATGTTCTCGAGCAATTCCTCGAGCGTTTGCCGGGGGAGCACCAGCATTGTCGTCTTGGTGACGGTCTTGACGGTGACCGGCCAGATCGCGTCGGCGTCGGTGAGCGTTTGGTCGCCGTAGAAATCGCCGCCGCCGAGCATGCCGAGCATGGTGTGCTCGCCGTATTCGCCGGAGCCGATCTTGCTGAGCTTGCCGTGCACGATCAGCATGACCTGATTCATCGGATTGCCGAATTCGGCGACCACTGTGCCGGGGTCGAGATCGCGTTGTTCGAATCGCTGTGCGAGCGCGCGCAGCACTTCTTCGTCGTCGAATCCGCGCAATTGCGGGAGTTCCTGCAATTCCAGGGGAATCACCCTGGCCTGCGACCCGTCGACGACGAATTCCACCTCGCCGTTGCCGACGGTGTGGGTCAGACGGCGGTTCACGCGATAGACGCCGCCGTTGACCTGAGTCCACGGCAGCGTGCGGGTCAGCCAGCGGGACGTGATGCCCTGCATCTGTGGTTCGGATTTGGTGGTGTGCGCCAGTTGATGAGCGGCGCTGGTGCTCAGGCTCTTTCGGCCGTTGGTTTCTGCTTGGACTGGCATTTCGATGGTCATGCGTGGTCCTCACCTGGAGATGGTCACCGAGATCTTGCGGTTTACATAGCGAAGCGGCAGGCGGCTGAGGCCTGCGGGATTTTCTAAACCGAGCGAATTGGCTTGCGCGACAGTGCGTTCCAGACGAAACGATGATAAGTCGGTAATCCTGTTGTGCGCAGCCGTTTTCCGAAGATGTCAACCGTTCGTTCGGATGGTCACGACATGCGCTCGATTCCCGGAACGTGCGGTGACATCCTGGGATGAAACCGAGCCGGACCGTCCAGTCGCTGACCGGTAGCCCCGCGCCGCGCCGCGCCGCGGGGCCGCGACCGGTCAGGGGGCGCTGACGGATCGCGGAGACGGATACTGGACCATGGAACCTGTCACAGCCGACACATAACGGACACACCGTATGGGAAGCTCGTCTCAGCAGATCCGGTGTACATGTTGGGGGCCGGAAGGCCGTGCCTTCGGCTGTATACGCGGATATGACATGGGTCACGTTCAGGGTAGGGCCAGGAGCGATCGTGAAATTCAGTGCTAAAGATGTCGTCGGGTCGATGCAGCGGTTGATGGCGACCGCGCAGAACGGCCTTGAGGTGATCCGTTTCGGCGGGTTGACCCACGATGTCGAATCGTCGCCCTACGAGATCGTCGAGC
Organism: Nocardia sp. NPDC052566; assembly: GCF_044547285.1. Taxonomy (NCBI): domain Bacteria; kingdom Bacillati; phylum Actinomycetota; class Actinomycetes; order Mycobacteriales; family Nocardiaceae; genus Nocardia; species Nocardia sp. NPDC052566. The sequence continues at coordinate 321,355 of NZ_JBIUAF010000009.1, forward strand.
GCAGGCGGATGTATCGGCTGCGGCACTACTTCCCGGACGACGCGACACCCGACCGCGGCCTGAGCGACGGGCCCGGAGGCGGCAGCTCGCGTAACCACGAAGGGCCCCGGGAAGGCCGCCATGGAAACCGCCCCGTCGCGCTGCTGGTGCCGCCGCTGATGGTGAACGCCGACATCTGGGACGTGAACGCCGAGGACGGCGCCGTCGGCATCCTGCATCGCGGCGGAATCGATTGCTGGGTAGTCGATTTCGGCTCGCCCGCGAGCGAGGAGGGCGGCTGGGAGCGCGACCTCGCCGACCACGTGCTCGCGGTGAGCAGCGCCATCGACACGGTGGCCGAGGCGACCGGTGTGAGCGTGCATCTGATGGGCTATTCGCAGGGCGGCATGTTCGCCTACCAGACCACCGCCTACCGCTACGGCAAGGGTGTCGAATCCATCGTGACCTTCGGCAGCCCGGTCGACGCCGTCGCGGGCATGCCGTTCGGCCTGCCCTACGGCATGGTCTCCGATGTCGCGGACTTCTTGGCCGATCACGTGGTGACCAGACTGCCCATCACCGATTCGATGGTCCGCATCGGCTTCCAGATGCTCGATCCGGTGAAAACCGCCAAGGCGCGCATCGACTTCCTGCGCCAGCTGCACGACCGGGAAGCGCTGCTGCCCAAGGAACGTCAGCGTCGCTTCCTCAACAACGACGGCTGGGTCGGCTACGCGGGCCCGGCGGCAGCGGATCTGCTCAAGCAGTTCGTGGCGCACAACCGGATGATGCTCGGCGGCTTCGTGATCCGCGATCAGCCGGTCTCGCTGGCCGAGCTGAAGTGCCCGATCCTCGCCTTCGTCGGCGAGGTCGACGATATCGGCCAGCCCGCCGCGGTGCGCGGCATCGTGCGCGCCGCGCCGAATGCCGAGGTCTACGAGGCCAGCCTGGTGGCGGGCCACTTCGGGCTCGTCGCGGGCAGCATGGCGACCAACCACACCTGGCCGTTGGTGCGCGACTGGATCGATTGGCTCGACCGTGACAAGACGCTGCCCGCCGGCATCGTGCCGATGGCCGAACATGTCGCCGCGAACCGGCCGCGCACGGCGGCGACCAGGGTGGTGCACACCGCCGCGAGCCTGGCCGAGGCGGGCGCGGGCATGGGCAAGGCCATCGAGGGCATCGCGAGCAATACGATGCGCGGCTCGGTCGAGCTTGTCGGCGAGGCGGCCCGCGCGCTGCCCCGGCTGACCAGGCTCGGCATGATCCAGCCGCATACCCGGATCTCGCTCGGCAGGCTGCTCACCGAGCAGGCGCGCCGCGCGCCGCTGCGCGATCTGTTCCTGTTCGACGACCGGGTGCACACCAATGCCGCGGTGAACGTCCGCATCGATAACGTGGTGCGCGGGCTCATCTCGGTCGGCATCCGCCCCGCCACCCGGGTCGGCGTGGTGATGGAGACCAGGCCGAGCGCGCTGGCCACGGTGGCCGCGCTGTCGCGCCTCGGCGCGGTGGCGGTGTTGCTCGCACCGGGCAGTGAACTGGACCGCGCCATCGAACTCACCGGCGTGACAACGGTGGTGGCCGATCCGGAAAATGTGCGCCAGGTCGCGGAGACCAGCACCAGGGTGCTCGTCCTCGGTGGCGGTGACGCCCGCGATCTCGATATCCCCCTGGGCGACAAGGTGATCGACCTCGAGCAGATCGACCCGGCGTCGGTGCGGCTGCCCGCGTGGTACCGGCCGGATCCGGGTCTGGCGCGCGAGCTGGCCTTCGTCCTGGTGAGCGGCACCGGTGATCGGCTGGAGGCCAAGTACATCACCAATCACCGCTGGGCACTGTCCGCCTTCGGCACCGCGACGAGCGCCGACCTCGACCGCAGGGACACGGTGTACTGCCTTGCGCCGCTGCATCATTCGTCCGGTCTGCTGGTGAGCCTCGGCGGCGCGATCGCGGGCGGCAGCCGGATCGCGCTGGCCCGCTCGCTCGACCCGACGCGCTTCGGCGAGGAGGTGCACCGCTATGGCGTCACCGTGGTGACCTACACCTGGACCATGCTGCGCGATATCCTCGACGCCGACGTTTTCCCTGCGCCGCACCGTCATCCGATCCGGCTGTTCATCGGCTCCGGCATGCCCGCCGGCCTGTGGCGGCGCACCACCGAGCAGTTCGCGCCGGCCAGGGTGCTGGAGTTCTACGCCTCCATCGAGGGTGATGTGGTGCTGGCCAACGTGACCGGTGTGAAGGCGGGCTGCAAGGGCAGGCCGGTGCCGGGCACCGCGAAGGTCGAACTCGTCGCCTACGATCCGGTCACCGGCCGGATCGGCACCGACAGCGCGGGTTTCGCGCGCCGCTGCGCCGACAACGAAGTGGGCCTGCTCATCGGCAAGGCCTCCGACGGCGTCGACATCTCCGACGGCGGCCTGCGCGGGGTGTTCACCGCGGGCGATTCGTGGATGCCGACGGAGAACCTGTTCCGCCGCGACAGCGACGGCGACTACTGGCTGATCGACCGCAAGGACACGGTCACGCTGACGCCGCACGGGCCGGTGTACACCCAGCCGATCGTCGACGTGCTCAACGACATCACCGCGGTCGACATGGAGGTCGCCTACGGCATGCCGGTCGGCGACCGCTGCCTCGTGGTGGCGGCGGTGAGCGTGCGCAAGGGCTTCCGGTTGGCGCCCAAGGACGTCACCGAGGCGCTGCGCGCGCTCGACTCCGATAAGCGGCCCGATGTCGTCTACGTCGTCGACTACATTCCGCGCAGCGCGTCCTACCGCCCGTCGACCAGCGCGGTGCGGGCGGCGGGTGGCCCGAAGCCGGGGGAAAGCACCTGGTTCTACCGGCCGGAGACCGAGACGTACGAGGTGGTGCCCGAGGCCGAGGCGCGAGAGCTCCTCGGCGCCTGAACGAGTTGAAAAAGACGCCGCCGGAACGGTTTCCGGCGGCGTCTTTTCGATCAGACGATCAGAAGCTGTACGCGGTGACCGCGTCGACCACGCGGTGCAACTGCTGCTCGGTGAGCATCGGGTACAGCGGAAGCCGCAGCATCGTCGAGGAGAAATGCGCGCTGCGCACGCACGGCACCGGCGTGCGGCCGTACTTCAACCCGGCCGGGCTGGAATCCAGCGGGACATAGTGGAACGGTGCGACGATGCCATGCTGCCCGAGGTGGCGGATCATGCCGTCGCGGCTCTCCTCGGTCGGCATCCGCAGGTAGAACAGGTGCGCGGTGTGCTCGCGGTCGGCGGGCACGTGCATCAGGCGGACGTCCTTGCGCCGCGCCCACTCCGGCAGCAGTGCGGCGTAGGTGTCCCACACCCGGTGCCGGTCCTTCTGGATCGACTCGAACTCGTCGAGCTGCGCGTCGAGCACGGCGGCGTTGAGCTCGCTGGGCAGGTAGCTGGAGCCGATGTCCTGCCAGGAGTACTTGTCGACCTGCCCGCGCAGGAAGCGGGCCCGGTTGGTGCCCTTCTCCCGCATGATCTCCGCGCGGTCCATCAGGATCTCGTCGGCGAGCAGCAGCGCGCCGCCCTCACCGCAGTGCACGTTCTTGGTGTCGTGGAAGCTCTGCGTGCCGAGCGTGCCGATGGTGCCGAGCTGCCGTCCGCGCCAGGTGCCGCCGAGGCCGTGCGCGTTGTCCTCGATGAGCGCGAGGCCGTGCCGATGCGCCAGCGCGAGCAGCGGTTCCATGTCGGCGGCCACGCCGCCGTAGTGCATGACGAGCACGGCTTTGGTGCGCGGGGTGATCGCGTCGGCGACCGCGGCCGGGTCGATATTGCCGGTGCTCTCGTCGATATCGACGAAAACACAGGTGGCGCCGCGCAGAGCAATCGAGGTGGCCGCCGAGGTGAACGCGAAGCTCGGCAGGATCACCTCGTCGTCGGGGCCGAGTTCGAGCAGCAGCGCGCCGAGTTCGAGTGCGTGGGTGCACGAGGTGGTCAGCAGCGCGTGCGGCGCGCCGGTGATCTGCTTCAGCTTGCCCGTCGCCGCGGCGGTGAACCGCCCGTCGCCGTGGCTGTGGTCGGATTCCAGCACGGCCGCCAGGTTCGTCAGTTCCCGGCTCGCGCGGAACGGACGGCTGAAGATGATGCGCTCGGCGGTGGTCACACTGTTTCCCTTCGAGCATGAGCGCAGCGCTGCGTGGTTACGCTGCGCTGCCTCCTCCGCGCTTGACCGCTCATGCTCGCTGCCCCTTCTCGGCCGCGGTTGCCGGTACCGCGGCGCTGATCGGATCGGAATGTTCCGGCGCCTCGATGTTATCCGGCCGCGGCGTCGGCGAATCCACCGTGAGGTACAGCGGCTTGCCGACCAGAATGTGCAGCGCCACACCGAGATACTCGGCGATCAGGCCGAGTGAGAACAGCGTCGCGCCGGAGCAGAGCAGCAGCACGACGATCATGGAGGCCCAGCCCTCTGGATCGTTGTTGTGACCCGCCAGCTTCTGGTAGATGATCACCGCGGCCATGATCAGGCCGCCGAGCGCGAGGCTCACGCCGAGCAGGCTCACCACCCGCAGGCCGCGGGTTCCGCTGCACAGCACCATCTTCCAGAACAGCGAGAACAGCCGCCGGTAGTTGTAGCCGGATTCGTCGCGGCCCTCGGCGCGCAGCACCACCGGCACCGAGATGGTGTTGCCGACCACCCAGGTCAGCGCGACGTCGAGGTAGGCGCCGTTGGCCGCGACCTCGGCGAGCTGGCGGCCGATATCGCCGCGGATCAGCCGGAAGCTTTCGAACCTTGTCGAATCCGGGAAGGCGAACAGCGTGGCGAGCACCAGCTTCGCGCCGCGCGAGGTGAGGTTGCGCAGGAATCCGTGCGGGCGGGTGTTGCTCGGCTTGGAGTAGACCAGGTCGGCGCGCTCGTTCAGCGCCGCGTCCAGGAAGTGCGCGATGAAGGCCGGATCGTGCTGGCCGTCCTCGTCCATGGTGACGATCCACTCGCCGCGCGCGGCCGCCATACCCGCGATGGTCGCGGCGTCCTGGCCGAAGTTGCGGCTGAGCCACACCGCGCGCACCTGCGGGTGGCGCCGCTCGAGTTCGCGCAGCACCACATCGGAGCGGTCGGGACCGTTGTCGTGCACGAGGATGATCTCGTCGACGGCGAACATCGTCCCGTCGGGCGTGGTGTTCGGCCCGGCGAGCCGGTCCAGTTCCTCGACGAGCGCGGTGATCGTCTGCTCGCCGCGATAGACGGGGACCACCACGGAGACCGAATGCACCCGGTGGTGGAAGCCGTTGGACTGTGCGTGCGCGTTCGACGCGCCCGGGACGTGCCGGGGCGTGCGCGCGGAAGGAATCGGCATTAGCGAGATCGACTTTCGATGACGGTATGTGCCGGAACTCGTCGCTGATTGGCTGAGCCCTAGCCGTCGTGAACTCTAACACGCACCGGCGACCGCTTTGAGCGCGTGGCTCGGGCGGTGCCATCCCTCCAGCAGCCCTGTAGGGTCTGGAACTCGTGGCGGAAAGTAGAACCCCCGGCCTGCGGGATACCTACAAGTGGGGCATCGTTACCGCACTCGGCGTGGTTGCGGGCTATCTCGCGGTTCTGCTCGCCAACGTGCGGCATTTCTATACCGACGACACCGAGTCGCAGTATGCCCCGCTGTGGGTGATGCTCGGACGATACCTGCGCGAGGGCAAGGTCCCCGCGCTGGTTCCCGAGCACTGGATGGCGGGCAATTACGCGATCGAGGAGGCGGGGCTGCTCAACCCGCCGCAGCTGCTGATCGATCTGATCGCGCCCTCGGTCGACAACCTGGTGCTCTACGCCACCGTGGTGAAGCTGATCTTCGCGATCATCCTCGGGCTCGGCGTCTACCGAATCTGCCTGGAGTACGGCGCCAAGGCGCCGTGGGCCGCGGTCGCCGGCGTCGCCATCCCGTTCACCGGCTGGCTGCTGTTCTTCGACGAGGCCAGCTGGATGACCGCGTTCACCGGCACCGCGTGGATGGTGCACGCCTGGGCCTCCGGTGTGCGCTACGCCCGCGGGCGCAGCGGGCCGATTCCGACCTTCGTCTTCCTGTATCTGGCCATCTCGGTGCAGTACATCTTCCCGGCCGTCGAATCCGGGATCATGATCGCCGCGGTGGCGATCGGCGAGCTGGTCTACCAGAAGGAGTGGGCGCCCTCGCTGCGGCTGCTCGTCGTCGCCGGCCTCGCGGCCCTCGCCGGCGCGGCCACCTATCTGCCGAGCATGCTGTCGGCGAAGGTGACCTGGCGCGGTACCGCGCAGATCAACAACGATCAATTCCTCACCGTGCCGTGGTCGGAATCGCTGAACGCGAGCCTGCCGAGCACCATGCCCGCGTTCAGTTCGTGGTGGGGGTATGTGCAGCCGCTGCCGGTGGTCTACATCGCCTGGTTCCTCATTCCGGCGCTCGCCTTCGTCGACTGGCGCAGGGCGCGGGAGAACTGGCAGGAATTCACCGCGCCCGCGCTGTTCGCCATCGCGGGGCTGATGTGGACGGCCGGGCCGGGCACCATCGGTCCGCTGCGCTGGCCCGCTCGCGTGCTGCCGATGGTGGCGATCGGGCTGCTCGTGCTCGTGTGCGTATTGCTCGGCCGCTACAGCATTTTCGCGCAGTGGCGCGAGCGTGGCCTCGTCGGACCCGGCGTCGTCGGTCCGCTGGCCAAGCCGACCGGGCCGTTGTCGTGGCTGGCGTTCGGACCCCGGCTGCTGGTGCGTGCCCTCGGTCGCCGATACGGCACCTTCGACGACTGGCGCCACCGCGCGATCGCGTGCGCGGTGCTGATCGGACTGCTGCTGGCGCGGTCGTATTCCGCGGCGCCGCGCGATCTGGTCTGGCATGTGCTCGCGGCGCTGTGCCTCGCGGTGCTCGCCGCCGAAATGGTGCGCCTCGGCCGGATGAAGGGCACCGCCGCCGCGTGTGCGCTGGTGATCGTCTCGATCGTGCCGATCGCCTACCTCCAGGTGAAGGCGGTGCAGCCGACGCCGATGAGCTGGAACCTACCCGGCGATCGCGCGGAAATGAAGGCGAAGTTCCCGCGCTTCGCGGGCACCACGCTGCAGCTCGCGGATCGGGCGCTGATCCAGCCGCAGGACAAGAGCCTCGACGGCGCGTACGGCTCGCTCGTCTTCGGCAACTACGCCAAGGATCTCGAGCTGACCTACGTCAGCGGCTATACCCCCAACGGGCACTACTGGTTCGGCGACATGCTGTGCATGCGCTGGGACACCAGCGTCTGCCCCGATGCGTTCCGGCGGGCGTTCGCCGTCGAGCCGAGTACCGGGCGCACCATCGTGGACCTGATGAAGGTCGACCGAGTGGTGCTGCAGCGCGCGCTCTACCCGGACGCGGGTAATCAGCCCGCGCCCGAGGGCTGGAAGTGGGTGGACTATCCGGGGCACGAGAGGTTCATCTGGGTGCTGGAGCGCACCGACGGGCTGATCTCCGCGCGCAACGGCCGGGTCTCCGATACGCGGGAGGTCACCGCTACTTCGCTGTCGGAATCCGATATGACCAGCACGGTGCGGGTGAATTCGGACAGCGGCGGGCGCGTGGTGTTCGCGCGGCTCGGCTGGCCCGGCTACCGCGCGACGCTCGACGGCCGGGAGGTCCCGTTCAGGGTGGTCGCGAAAACTTTTGTCGCGGTGGATATCCCGGCGGGCACCAAGAACGGTGAGCTGGAGCTGACCTGGCGTCCGCCGGGCTGGAAGATCGGTGGCGCGGCCATTCTCGCCGGTATCGCGGGCGCCGGGCTGTTGCAGTGGGCATACCTGCGCTCGCGGCGGCGCGACGACGGCGGCGGCGGTCCGGCCGGTGGACCCGCACACGAGGACACCCCGACGCCGCAGCCCGATCTGGCGGACGCGACCCGGTGACGGCGGGGGCGGCGAACTCGGTGAGCGCGAATGCCGATGACCCGACGGCCGCCGAGCCGGTGGAGTCGACGAGCGTCGCTGCGGGACAGCAGGATCCCGGCCCGCTGTTGCGGCTGGTGCGGCGCCAGGAATTGGCGTTCGCGGTCGTCGGCGGATTGAACACCCTGCTGGGTATGGCGCTCACCGTCGGCTGGCTGACGGTGCTCGGTGATCGGGTGTCGCCTGCGGTCGCGGTGGTCGCCGCCTACTGCGTCAGCATCCCGATCGCGTTCGTCCTGCATCGCACGCTGGTGTTCCGGGTGCGCGGGCACGTGCTGCGCGATTTCCTCGGCTTCGTCGCGGTGAATTCCGTTGGGCTGCTGCTGAACAGCGTGCTGCTCGAGCTGGCGGTCAAGGTCGGGCACTTTCCGGACAAGCCTGCCACGGTGGTGGTGATGGGCTTGGTCGCGATCGCGAGTTTCTTCGGGCATCGGCACATCTCGTTCCGGCGCAACCCGGCGCGGTAGGCGCGGGCAGGCAGCGGGTAGGTTATCGGCCATGTCGGAAACCACTCTGGACGCCACGCTGCTGAGCCTGCTCGCCTGCCCGCAGGACAAGGGGCCGTTGCAGCTGGTCGTGGACAGCGCGGGCAACAGCGAGCTCTACAACCCGCGGTTGCGCCGGGCCTACCCGATCGAGAACGGCATCCCGGTGCTGCTGATCGACGACGCACGCGAGGTCGGCGAGGCCGAGCACGCGGCGTTCACCGCAGGGGCCTGAACCGCCTCGGCCTGAACTACCCGGCCTGATCAGGCCGGTCGATCGATCTCGCCGGTGAGATAGCGCTGTAGCGTCGGGCCGATCGCGGCGGCCAGTTCGGGCAGCGGCATGGACGCGACCGGTTCGACGCCGATGATCATGCGGGTCACCAGAAGTCCGGCCATCTGCGAGGCGACCAGCCCTATCCTGACCCTGCCGTCGTCCTGCGGTGTCGCGATCCGCTGCCGTATCCGCTCCAGCACGACATCGAGCAGGAAGGTGCGGGCCAGCGACATGTCGCCGCTGGCGATGATGGTGCGCACCGCCGCGACGATGCCCGGCCCGGCGGGCGAATCCCACACGCCGACAACGGCGGTCACGATGGCCTCGCCGAGCCGCTCCAGCGGTGCGGCGTCGATCAGGCCGAGGGTGAGATCCGGGTCGACCGGCAGTTCGACCACCGCGGCGAACAATTGCTGCTTGGTGCCGAAGTAGTGATGTACCAGCGCCGGATCGACGCTGGCGTCGGTGGCGACGGCGCGGATGGAGGTCTTGTCGAATCCGTTCTCGGCGAACCGGATTCGGGCCGCGGCCAGGATTGCCTCGCGGGCTTTCGACTGGCCGGGCCTGCGTCCGGTGCGCGCCGGTCGATCGGCCGCATCGTCCTCTTCCGCTGGGTTCACGGCGTCCGCCGTCGTAGGGTTGCCGCTCCGAGACACAATGCGACGATAGCGAATCCGGCGACCACGGCCAGATCGCGCCACATCGTTCCGGTCGGCGAGGGATGGACCGAGACCTGTTCCAGCGCCTCGACCGCGTAGCTCAGCGGCAGCACATTGCTGATCGCCTCCAGCCAGCCAGGCAGCTGTCCACGCGGAACGAGCAAGCCGCACAGGAAGATCTGCGGCGCGACCACCACGGGCATGAACTGCACCGCCTGGAATTCGGTGCGCGCGAAGGCGCTTGCCAGCAGCCCGAGCGCGACACCGCAGATCGCGTCGATCATCGCGATCAGCACCACCCAGCCCGGACTGCCCGCCGCGTTCAGGCCGAGCAGCCCGAAGGCGACCAGGCAGGCGACCGCGGCCTGCGCGGCGGCGGCCACCGAGAAGGCGGTGCCGTAGCCCGCGAGCAGATCGAGTTTGGCCAGCGGGGTGGTGAGCAGGCGCTCCAGCGTGCCCGAGGTGCGCTCGCGCTGCATGGCGATGGCGGTGATCAGGAACATCACGATGAACGGCAGGATGCCGAGCATGGTGATGCCGACCCGGTCGAACAGCGATACTGGGTTGAGCGGATTGGTCGGTGTGTCCTTGTAGATGAAGTAGAGCAGCGCCATCAGCAGGGCGGGGACCACCAGGATCATGGCGACGGTGCGGTGGTCGTTGCGCAGCTGGCGCAGGATGCGGCCGGTGGTCGCCAGATAGGGCCGCAGGGTGAAGGCGCGACGCGGGGCGAGTGTGGTGGTCATGCTGCGTGTCCCAACGTGATCAGGGCGAGGAAGGCGTGTTCGAGGTTCTGCTCGCCGGTGGTTTCGCGCAGCTCGTCGGGGCTGAGCTGGGCGAGCAGGTGGCCGTCGCGCATGAGCAGCAGCCGGTCGCAGTGTTCGGCCTCGTCCATTACGTGGCTGGACACCACCAATGTCGTTCCGGCGGCGGCCAGCTGGCGGAATTGCCGCCAAAGGTCAACGCGCAGTACCGGATCGAGGCCGACGGTCGGCTCGTCCAGGATGAGCAGCTCGGGCTGGGCGACCAGGGCGCAGGCCAGTGAGGCGCGGGTCTTCTGGCCGCCGGAGAGTTCGTCGCCGCGCTGGGTGGCGTAGTCGAGCAGGCCGACCGCGGCGATGGCCTCCGCGGTGGCGGTGTGGTCGCGGCCGTAGAGCGCGGCGTAGTAGGCGACGTTCTCGCGGATGCTGATGTCGTTGTAGATGCTCGGCGCCTGGGTGACGTAGCCGATGCGGCGGCGCAGCTCGGCGCTGCCCGCGGGCAGGCCGAGCGCGTCGATTTCGCCGGAAGCCACGATCTGGGTGCCGACGATGCTGCGCATCAGGGTGGTCTTGCCGCAGCCGGACGGGCCGAGCAGGCCGGTGATCGAACCGCGCGGGATGGTCAGCGAAACGTCGTGCAGTACTTCACGGCCGCCGCGGCGCACGGTCAGATGCCGTACATCGACCGCGGGAGAGGGTTGCGACATGGTCGCCTCAATTCATCGAGTGTTGAATTCACTGTGTGATGAATTTAGCGCGACCGGGTCGTGTCGACAAGCCCTGCCCGCGTGTCGCCGCGATACTCGCTGGCTGTCAGTGGTGCTTCCGGTGCTGTGCCGGTTCGCTCGGCGGCGGCTGCCCCGCGCTCTGCCCCGGCTCCACCACCACAAACTGACCCATCATGCCCTGGTCCTCGTGCCAGAGCAGGTGGCAGTGATACATGTACGGCGAGTTCGGATCGGCCGGGCCGGTGAAGCGCATCGCGAGGGTGACCGTGCCGTTCGGCGGGACGAATACGGTGTCCTTCGGCCCGGTCAGCTCGGGCGGCGGTGCTGCGCCGTCCACCGTGAGCACGCGGAACTGGACGTCGTGGACGTGGAAGTTGTGCGGCATGCCGTCGTCGTTGCGCACCACCCAGGTTTCGGCGGTGCCGCGGGTCACCGTCATATCGATGCGGTCCATCTTCATCGGAGTCCCGTTGATACCACTGAGATTCAGCTCGAAGCGCCGCTCCTTCACCGAATCCGAGCCGTCCGGCGTCTCCGGTGTGGCCAGCGTCGGAGGGAGTTCGGTTGCGGGACGGAGCTTTTCGGCGGCGCGCAGCTGCAGGATGTCGAATGTGTCGTCGCCGCCGCTGAATCGCTGGTTCCAGAAATCGAGCCCGGCCTCGACCGGATAGCCGCGCAACACCGTGCGCTCGCCCGCGCGCATGCGCACCACGATCTCGGCTCGTTCGCCGGGTGACATGCGCAGACGGTTCAGTGCGATGGGCCGTTCGGTGAAGCCGCCGTCGGTCGCGATCAACGAGAAGGCGCGGTCGTCGGCGAAGCCGAAGGTGTAGGTGCGCGCGGTGGAGGCGTTGAGCAACCGCAGCCGGATCAGTTCGTCGCCGACCTCGCGATACGGCGACAGCGTACCGTTGACCATCGTCTGATCGCCGAGAAAGCCGACGTCACGGAAGATTCCGTGCGAGCTGTCCAGCTGGCCGCCGCGGAACTTCACGTCCTGCACGATCACCGGTAGATCGTCGACGCCGTAATTCTTCGGTAGCGGCAGTGATTCGGACACGTCGTCGTCGAGCAGGAACATACCGGCCAGCCCGCGCCGCACGTGCTGCTCGGTCACCCCGTGCGGATGCGGGTGATACCAGAGCGAGGCGGCGGGTTGATCGATGGTCCACCGCGGCGTCCAGCTCGCGCCCGCCGCGACCATCTGATGTGGCCCGCCGTCCTGCGACGCGGGCAGGTGCATGCCGTGCCAGTGCACCGTCGATGCCTCCGGAAGGCCGTTGCGCACAAGGACTTCCACCTTCTCGCCGCGTTTGGCGCGCAGCGTCGGCCCGAGATAGTCGCCGTTGAAGCCCCAGGTATCGGTCTGCTGTCCCGGCCGGAACTCTTTGCGCCCCACCCGCATATCGAGCTCGAACACCCGCGTGCCGTCCGGGCGCACCTGCGAATCCGCCAGCGGTGGGATGGCCAGCGGGTTCGTGAATTCCGTACTGCCGACCGTGGATACGGTCGCTCCGACATACGCCCAGGTGAACAAGCCGCCGATGAGGAGAATCAGTACGACCAGAAATGTGGGCACCGCGATGAGCAGGCGCCGCCGCCACTTGTGCGGCCGGGAAACCGAAGACATGCCATGACCGTAGAAATGCCCGCTGCCTGGGCACATCAGGGAGCATCCCCATTCGGTCCCTGGTTCCGCGGCGTCGTTCACCCAGGGGGTTCGACGTCCGCGGTTGTTCGTCCCGAGGGAAAACGGCCGCCAGTGCGGCTACGTTGCCCGTTACCGGTCGAATTCGCCGTCGGCATGGATGTTTTCGTTGTCATAGGCACCCTTGGCCGAGTCGCCGACGGTCTCAGGGTGCCGGTCCTCGCGATCACCGAGGTTCCGGGGTGTGATCGGCGTCACGTCGCATGACTGTCACGTCCTGTGGCGCCTGTCTGTCCCATGGACATCACCAACCCCGGTGATACCGACCATCGGAGAAGATCATGGACACCACCCGCATCGTCGTCCTCGGCGCCGGCTACACCGGCATGCTCGCCGCGGTCCGGCTCGCTCGGCGGACCCGCAAGCTCGACGTCCACATCACGCTGGTCAACCCGTCGGCCCGGTTCACCGAGCGGCTGCGCATGCACCAGATCGCGGCGGGCCAGGAACTGGCCGACCACCGGATCCCGGAAATCCTCGACGGCTCGGGCGTCGAATTCGTCCAGGGCACGGCCACCGCCATCGACCCGGAGGCGCGGATCGTCACCCTCGACGGCGGCGCCGCGCTGGCCTACGACGAACTGATCTACGCGCTCGGCAGCGGCACCGACACCAGCATCGTGCCCGGCGCCGCCGACCACGCCTGGACACTCAACGACCCGCGCAAGGCACACCGCTTCGCCGAGCGGCTCGCGGTGGTCGCGGCCGAGGGCGGCAACGTCGCGGTCTGTGGCGGCGGCCTCACCGGGATCGAGGCCGCGACCGAGATCGCCGAGAGCCACCCGGGATTGACGGTCACCCTGATCAGCAGCGGCGAACCCGGTTCGATGATGGGCGACAAGGCGCGCGCCTACCTGAACAAGGCGATGGACCGGCTCGGCATCGTCCGCACGGTCGGCGCGACCATCACCAAGGTGCTGCCGGACGCGGTCGAACTGGCCACCGGCGAGCGAGTGCCCGCCGACCTGACCCTGTGGACCACCGGCGTGCGCGTCTCGCCGCTGGCCACGCAGGCGGGCATCGAGACCGACGCGCGCGGGCTGATCGTGGTCGACCCGACGCTGAAGTCGGTGTCGCACCCCAGCATTCGCGCCATCGGCGACGCCGCCGCGGTGCGCCAGGCCTGGGGACAGATCCACGGCACCTGCCAATCGGGCATGCCGACCGCCGCCTACACCGCAGACGCGCTCGCGCGGCAGCTGCGCGGCAAGGCGGTCGAGCCGTTCCGGTTCGGCTACTTCCACCAGCCGGTGAGCCTGGGCCGCAAGGATGCGGTCATCCAGTTCACCAAGGCCGACGACACCCCTGGCCGGTTCTACCTGACCGGGCGCGCGGCGGTCATGTACAAGCAGGCCGTCAGCAGCAGCCCGGTGCCGAGCATGAAGCTCAGCAAGAAGATGACGGTTTCGGCCCAGCTGTCCAAGGGCGGCCGCGCGACCCGCGTCACCGCGTGAGGACCGGGCCGGATCACCCGCCCGCCCCTCGGTGAGAAATGACCGGAGGGGCGGGTGGGTAATTGATTTCCCATCCGTTCCCCGATTGAGGAGCATGTGTCCATGCTCGACGAAAAGCCCACGCAAGATCCGTTTCTGGAACACCGGCGGCTGCTCTTCGCGACCGCCTATCGGATGCTGGGCACCGTCACCGATGCCGAGGATATCCTCCAGGACGCCTGGCTGAAGTGGCACGACACCGACCAGACCAAGGTCGAGCATCCCAAGGCCTATCTAGTGCGCACCGTCACCAACCTCTCGCTGAACCGGCTCACCTCCGCCAAGGTGACCCGCGAAACCTATATCGGCCCTTGGCTTCCCGAGCCGCTGCTGACCTCACCCGCGATCGCCGAGGAGACCGAGTTGGCCGACACCGTCTCCACCGCGATGCTCGTCGTGCTGGAAACACTGAACCCCGTCGAACGCGCGGTCTTCCTGCTGCGCGAGGTATTCGGCTACACCCACGCCGAAATCGCCGACACCCTGGGCAAATCGGAGCCGACCGTCCGCCAGATCGCGCACCGCGCCAAGCAGCACGTGCAGGCGCGGCGCCCGCGCTTCGACACCGACAAGACCGAACGCGAGCACGTCACCGCGCAATTCATGGCCGCGTGCTCCGGCGGTGACCTCAACGCGCTGATGGGTCTGCTCGCACCCGACGTCACCTGTTGGTCCGACGGTGGCGGCGTGGTCACCGCGGCCCGGCGCCCGCTGCACAGCCCTGACCATGTCGCCCGGTGGATCCTCGGTGTGCTGGCCAAACCCGTTTCGGCGGGCTTCACCCTGGAACCCGCGTACATCAACGGCGAGCTCGGCGCGCTGGCGCTCATCGGCGGCAATCCCGGCGCCGCGTTCACCTACGACATCGTCGACGGCCGCATCCAGAACCTGCGCTTTCAGGTCAACCCGAACAAGCTCAGGGGTTTGTATATCGGTACCGACTCGATCGGGTGAAAAGTACTGGGCGGTATGCGGGTGGTGCGGGTTCCTGCCTCTAGGCTCCTGCCGTGGCCAAGCAGAACGCGGAACCCTCCGCCGACGGCGGACAGGTACGGGCTTCGACACTGGAGCTGTTCTTCGACCTCGTCTTCGTCTTCACCATCACCCAGCTCACGCACGTCTTCACCCACCATCCGGGCTGGGAGTCGTTCGGGCAGGTCGCACTGCTGTTCGGGGTGATCTGGTGGATGTACAGCGGGTATGTCTGGCTGACCAACGAGGTCGCGCCGACCAGCTCGGGCAGGCGCACCCTGCTGCTGATCGGCATGTTCGGATTCTTCGTGCTCGCACTGGCCATCCCGGACGCGTTCCACGGCACCGGACTGGCCTTCGGTCTCGCGTATGTACTGGTGAACATCGTGCACATGGTGTTGTTCGCGGTCAGCGGCGGGGAGTCGGCGACGCGGGCGGTCAAACGGCTCGCGCCGTTCAACGCGGTCTCGGCCGCGCTGGTGCTCGCGGGCGGCTTCACCCACGGATGGGTCCAATACGTGTGCTGGGGTGGCGCTTTCGCGATGCAGATCATCAGCCCGTATCTGATCGACACCGGTGGATTCGTCGTCAGGGCCAGCCATTTCTGCGAGCGGCACGGTCTGGTCATCATCGTCGCGCTCGGTGAATCCATCGTGGCCATCGGCGTCGGCCTGGCGGGGGAGAAGATCACCGTGCCGCTGGTCGCCCATGTCGCGCTCGGGCTCGCCCTGGCCTATGTGCTGTGGTGGGCGTACTTCGGGATGGACGACGAGCGCGGCGAGCACGCGCTCGCGGCGCTGCCTGGGCCGCAACGGTCGACGCCCGCCGTGCTCGGCTACGACTATGCGCTGTATCCGCTGCTGATCGGCATCATCGTGACCGCGGCGGGCATCAAGATGAGCATCGCGCACGGCAGCGAAGCGGCCTCGGTCGCCACGGCGGCGGCGCTGTCCGGCGGTGTCAGCCTGTATTTCCTCGGCCAGTTCTTCTTCCGGCGCGCGTTGCGGCTGCCGCGGCCGTGGTCGCGGCTGATCGCCGCCGTCGCGGTGAGCGCGACCATCCCGATCGGGGTGTACTGGGTCGCGTGGGGTCAGCTCGCCGCGCTCGTCGCGCTCGCCTACGCGGCGGTCATCATCGACGACCTCACCGCGCTGCGCGCCGACGAGCGCAGCGCCTACCTGCCGCAGCCGCAGCTGATCCGGCCGCGGCGGACGAAGTAGCGGGCTCGGGAACAATGGCCGTGTGCCCGTCGACGAACTCGCGATAGAACCGCCCGCCGCCGCCCGCCGCCTGCTCGGCGCGACACTGTGGTCCGGACCGGTGGCGGTCCGGATCGTCGAGGTAGAGGCCTACGGCGGCGATCCGAGCGGGCCGTGGCCGGACCCGGCCTCGCATTCCGGCCGCGGGCCGACCAAGCGCAACGCGGTGATGTTCGGGCCCGCCGGGGTGCTGTACGTGTACCTCAGCTACGGCATGCACACCTGCGTCAACGTGACCAGTGGGCCGGACGGTACGGCGAGTGCGGTGCTGATCCGCTCCGGTGAGGTGGTGGCCGGGCTGGACGTGGCGCGGTCACGGCGGCCCGCCGCGCGCAGCGACGCCGACTTGGCAAGGGGGCCGGGCAATCTCGGCAGCGCGCTGGGAATCACGTTGGCGGACTACGGAACCGAGCTGTTCGATCCGTCCGCGCCGATCCGGCTGGAGCTGAACGGCGCCGCGCCCGCCGGCGCGATCGCGCACGGCCCGCGCGTCGGGATCAGCACCGCCGTCGAGGTGCCGTGGCGGTTCTGGCTGCCTGACTCGCCCGCGGTCTCGGCCTACAAACGCAGCCCGCGTGCGCCGCGCCCGGCCGCCTGATCTGGATCGATAGCGAACTCCTCTCGCCGTCGGCGATGAGTTACCAGGGGCGGCACCGTCTTATCAGGTGAAGGCGCTACCGACGGCGCCACCGCCCCTGAAGGAAAGACATCATGACCGCCACCACCCCCGCCCGCCCCGGCAAGAAGCTCAACATCGCGCTGTGGACCCTGCAGATCCTGCTCGGACTGTTCTTCATCATCTTCTCCGGCCTGCCGAAGCTGTTCGGTCAGGAAGACGCCGTGCGGATCTTCGACGAGATCGGCTGGGGCGACTGGTTCCGCTACTTCACCGGCGTGGTGGAAACCGCGGGCGGCATCGGCCTGATGGTGCCGCGGTTGAGCGGACTGGCCGCAGCCGGGCTCGCGATCACCATGGTGCTTGCCGCCGCCACGGTGGTGTTCCTGCTCGATACCGCGGC
This sequence comes from Nocardia sp. NPDC052566, assembly GCF_044547285.1. Lineage (NCBI taxonomy): Bacteria > Bacillati > Actinomycetota > Actinomycetes > Mycobacteriales > Nocardiaceae > Nocardia > Nocardia sp. NPDC052566. The sequence continues at coordinate 338,585 of NZ_JBIUAF010000009.1, forward strand.
GGTGGGAGCCTTGTTCCCGCTGGCGCTGGCCGTCGTCTTCGCCTGGATCGCCTACGAGCGTCGCGACACCATCACCTCGCTGCGTCTTCGCTGAAACAACTCGATAGTCCCTCGGCGATCGGCGGCCTGCGGTCCGTCGATCGCCGAGGTGTTGCCGGTAGCCGCGGTCGGTTCGCGCACCAGGCGTTCAAGGCGTGCACCCCGTTTCGGGCGCGCTGTCGTTTCGGTGTGCGGGCGCCGAAAACCGCTCGACCACGGCCGGGTGCGGCGGCCACACTGAGCCGCGCATCGTCCATCAACATCAGTGCGGAAAGATAGGCAGCGTGACCGGCGACATTATCGACGAACTGACCTGGCGCGGACTGATCGCGCAGTCCACCGACCTGGAAGCCCTGCGTGCCGCGGTGGCCGAGGGGCCGCTGACGTTGTATGCCGGATTCGATCCCACCGCGGCGAGCCTGCACGCGGGCCACCTCGTTCCGCTGCTCGCGCTGCGGCGTTTCCAGCGCGCGGGCCACCGGCCGGTTGTGCTCGCGGGCGGCGCGACCGGTCTCATCGGCGATCCGCGCGATGTCGGCGAGCGTTCGATGAATTCCACCGACACTGTCGCCGAGTGGGCCCAGCGCATCCGTGGACAGCTGGAGCGGTTCGTCGATCTCGACGATTCGCCCACCGGTGCGGTGATCGCCAACAACATGGACTGGACCGGGCAGCTGTCCACCGTGGACTTCCTGCGCGATATCGGCAAGCACTTCTCGGTGAACGTCATGCTGGCCCGCGACACCATCAAGCGGCGCCTCGACGGTGAGGGCATCTCCTACACCGAGTTCAGCTACATGCTGCTGCAGGCCAACGACTACCTGCAGCTGCGCCGCAACTACGGCTGCCGCCTGCAGGTCGGCGGGTCCGATCAGTGGGGCAACATCATCGCGGGCGTCGAGCTCAACCGGCGCGTGGACGGCGAATCGGTGCACGCACTGACCGTTCCGCTGGTGACCTCGGCCGACGGCAAGAAGTTCGGCAAGTCCACCGGCGGCGGCAGTCTGTGGCTCGACCCGGAGATGACCAGCCCCTACGCCTGGTACCAGTACTTCGTGAACACCGCCGACGCCGATGTCGTCCGCTACCTGCGCTGGTTCACCTTCCTGACCCGCGAGGAACTCGACGAGCTGGAAAAGGCGACGGTTGAGCGCCCGCACGCGCGGGAGGCGCAGCGCCGCCTGGCCGCCGAGATGACCACCCTGGTGCACGGCGAGGCCAACACCGCCGCGGTGCAGCTGGCCAGTCAGGCGCTGTTCGGTCGCGGTGAACTGCGCGATCTGGACGAGCCGACGCTCGGCGCCGCGCTGCGCGAAGCCGCCGTCGACGGCGCGGTCGCGCAGATCGGCCCGGGGGAGCAGAGCACGATCGTCGATCTGCTCGTCGCGACCGGGCTGTCGGAAAGCCGGGCCGCGGCGCGGCGCGCGGTGAACGAGGGCGGTGCGTCGGTGAACAACGAGCGGATCTCCGATCTGGAATGGACGCCCGCCGACGCCGACTTCCTGCACGGCAGCTGGCTGGTGCTTCGTCGCGGTAAGCGCAATTTCGCCGGCGTGCGCAGGGCGGGCGAATAAAAGATCTTGGTGGCTCGGGTCACATTCCGGTGATCCGAGCCCGCCGAGCGGCCGCCGCCGATCCCTCTACCTCGGGAAACGCCACGCTGTCCAGGCGATTTGACGTAGCGTTTCCCGGCACGTAACTTATTCCAGGTCAGAGCGACACGGACACCGACCCGGAGCCGAGAGGCCAGGGAAACGAGGTAGGACGAGGAGCGCCTGGCCACCCAGCATGACCCAGGACGATCGAGCGGACTTGACTTCGCCCGAGAGGCCGGTTAGGCTGGAAAAGTTGCCTCACAGACAATCCGGTAAGACACTGGGGATGCTGCGTGTGCGCCTGTTCTTTGAGAACTCAATAGTGTGTCGATGAATGTCAGTGCCAATTATTTATTGGTTCTAGCCTCTCATACCCCCGTGTGTAGAGGTTGGACAT
>NZ_JBIUAF010000010.1:0-330504 GCF_044547285.1 Nocardia sp. NPDC052566
GCGGGGGGCCCGCCGCGGGCCCAGTCGGTGCGGGGGGGGCCCTGCCGGCCCGCCGCCACCCCCCCGGGGCGGGCGCCGGGGGCCCCCGCCCCCCCCGCCCGCGCCCCCCCGGCGGCCCCCCCGCTTCCGGTGGAACGGTGTTCTGTTGTCGGATGTGGTTATCTCAGGACGCGAGGAGTGGTCAGAGTGCGGGAGCCGACTCCGTGTCGATCACGGCTTCGAGCTCACGCAAGCGATCCATGTGTTCGTTCGCGTGGTGCTGGCAGAAGAGCAACTCACCACCTGCGGGAAGTACGGCGCGCACTCGGGCGGCCGCTCCGCAACGGTCGCAACGATCGACCGCGGTCAGTGGGGTGCTTGTCAGGGTTCCTGGCATGACTCCTCCGTCCTGGCTCCCGGTGCACAGACCGTTCGCCTGGTGTGGGGCCCATGGTCACTCACCATGGGCTCGCTACCGCTACTTCCCAGCAGTGGTATGACTACTCTGTCAGACGTTCGGGACCGAGGCTTTGTTCCCGCAGGTGATTCTTTGTGTTTTCGCTAACACGACCAGGGATTTCGCTACAGGCGAACATCGGAGGTCACGTAACGGACACCAGTGCCTCACCTTGCCGAACGGCCCTATTGAGTTGTCGTATCGGGAGATTACCCGTGACCCACGACACTCACACACGGCTTCAGCATCTTCTCAGCTCGGTGGCTTTTCCGTGACGTTCCCGATGCCGTCCGGGTGGTCCGTGACGGGCGCGGACGCGGCCGCGGATGCACGGAACCGCCACGGCGTGAGTCGATTACGTGGTGTGATCGTCGCCACACTGTTACGCGCGGAGCTGTTATAGCGATACGCAATAAGACAAAGAGTGAGCCACAGTGCGCCGATCGCCCAACCGCCGAGCACGTCGGTCGGCCAGTGCACGCCCAGGTAGATCCGCGAGAGTCCCACCGCCACAACGAATATCGTCGCGCAGGCCAATACTGCCCCGCGCGCCACGCGTGCGCGCGTCCGTGCCGCCAGCAAACAGGCCACCACGCCGACGACCGCCGCGGCGCCGAGACTGTGCCCGGACGGGAACGACAGGTCCGACACCGCGACGAGACGATCGCCCCGCGGCGGCCTGGCCCGGCCGACCAGGAGTTTGCCGACGACGATGAGCACCTGGGCGCCGATACCGGTCGCCGCCACCAGCACGAGCGTCCGCCACTGCCGCCGCCGTGCCGCCGCGAGACAGGCCAGCACCACCACCGCGGTCATCACCGGTGTGTTGCCGAGCGTGGTGATCACCTTCGCGATCGGTGTCAGCGCGTCGCTGCGGTGCTCGATCGCCCACCGGTGCACCGGCCCGTCGATCGCGGTGAGCCCGCCACCGGTCAGCACGCCGACGGTCGGTACCAGCGCGACGAGCGCGAGTACGGCGGCGACCACCCCGAGCGGCCACCGTGGTGCGAGCCGTCGGTCCTCGGTCTCGGGAGCGTCCACGGTCATCGTTCCAAGATCACACACCGTCGCTGAGAATTCGCTGAGTGCGCGGCGCCGGTTGCTCCGGGCGCCGCTCGGCGGAGTCGGCTACGTTGGCAGGCAATGGGAAACGAACACAACACCCTGGTGCACATCTGCACGCTGGCGGAGTGGCTGTCCGCGAAGCAGGCGGGGGAGTACCGTCCGCCGTCGCTGGACGAGGTCGGGTTCATCCACCTGTCCGCGCCGAAGCAGGCGCACCTGCCCGCCAACCGGCTCTTCGCCGGCCGCCGCGATCTGGTGCTGCTCCGCCTGGACCCCGCCCGGCTCGGCTCGCCGGTGAAGTGGGAGCCCGGTGTGCCGACCGATCCCGAATCGATGCTGTTCCCGCACCTCTACGGGCCGCTGCCCGCGGGCGCGGTCACCGCCGTCGTCGAATACCTGCCGGAACCGGACGGTACCTTCGCGCCGCTGGACCGCTGAGACGTACCTCCGCATTCGCTCCGGCCATGCGCAGGTCTTCGGGATCAGCGGCTCTCCCGCGCCACGATGGCCGCTTGAACCCGTGACCGCACACCGAGTTTGGTGAGCACCCGCGAGACGTGCGTCTTCACCGTCGTCTCGCCGATGAACAGCCGCGCGGCGATCTGCGCGTTGGACAAACCCTCGCCGAGGCAGTCGAGCACCTCGCGTTCGCGCTCGGTGAGATCGGCCAGCCCGTCCGGCGCCGGCTCCGCGGTCTCGGCGGGCGCGGTGGCGAACGCGTCGATCACGGCACGGGTCACCTCGGGCGCGAGCACGCCGTCGCCCGCCGCCACCGCGCGCACCGCCTCGACCAGCGACTGACCGGACGCCGACTTCAGCACGAAACCCGATGCACCGGCGCGCAGCGTGCGGAAGACGTATTCGTCCAGATCGAAGGTGGTCAGGATGAGCACGCGGGCCAGTCCGTCCGCGGTGATCCGCCCGGTGGCGGTGATGCCGTCGACGCCGGGCATCCGCACGTCCATCAGCACCACGTCGGGCCGCAGCGCCTTGGCCTGGGCGATCGCGATATCGCCGTCGGCGGCCTCGCCGACCACCTCGAGATCGTCCTCGGCGTCCAGGATCATCCGCAGGCCCGCACGGATGGCGCCGTGATCGTCGGCGATCACCACCCGGATCACGAGCCGACCTCCGCCGCGGTCAGCGGGAGCCTGGCCTCCACCGCCCACGTGCCGGATTGTGCTCCGGCGGTGAAGGTTCCGCCGAGCGCGGCGGCGCGCTCGCGCATATTCATCAGCCCGCGATGGCGGGATTCCGAGTCGGCGGGATGCGCCCGCGTTCCCGCGGTGGGATTGCGCACCGAGAGCGCCACCGTGGCTGCCTGTGTGCTGACGTGGATGTCGACCTCCTGGCCTGGTGCGTGTTTCATGGCGTTGGTCAGCGCCTCCTGCGCGATCCGGTACGCGGCTTGGTCTACCGCACTGGGCAATTCGGCGCCGTCGAGCTCGGCGCGCACCCGCACGGTGATCCCGGCCGCCCGCGCCGCGTCGACCAGGATGGGCAGCTGGGCCAGTCCGCGCGGCGCCGCCGCGTCGTCCTCGGCGCCATCGTCGCGGCGCAGCAGGCCGATCATGGTGCGCATCTCCTGCAGCGCGCTCACGCTGTTCGAGCGGATGGAACCCAGTATCCCGGCGATCGCGGGATCGGCCTCGGTGCGGGCGAGCACGCCGAGCGCGGCCTCGGACTGGATGGCGATGGCCGAGAGATGTCCGGCGATCACGTCGTGCAGGTCGCGGGCCATGGTCTTGCGCTCGTCGGCGATCGCCGCGCGGCGATCGAGCTCGGCGACCAGGCTCATCGCTTGTGCGCGTGCGCGTTCGGCGTCGGCGATCTCCTTGTGCTGGCGCACCGACAGCGCCCACCAGATGGGGGTGCCGACGAAGGCGAAGGCCGCGACCACCGCCAGCGCCATCACCCGCCAGTCGCCGGTCACCACCAGCAGCGTGATCGTCACCGCGGCGCTCAATACCCCGCACAGCCACACCACGTATCGGGATCGATCCCGGCGCGCGTAGAGCACGGCCGCGTAGATCAGGTCCGAGTACAGGATCCAGATCGGCACGCTCGCACCGATCCACAGATCGACGAACACGGGCACGATCCCGGCGCACAATGCCGTGATCGGCGCCCGGCGGCGGAGCATCCCCGCACCGCACATCAGAGCGAGCACGCCGAACCGCGTGAGCAACGGCGTCGCGGTGCTCGAACCTGCCATCTGATAGAAACCGGCCAGATAGAGCCCGACACCCAAGAGGAACGTCGAACCGACGACCAGCGCGTCCTGCGCGGTCGCGGACAGCCCTGACCAGTACTTCACCGAACCATCTCAGCACACGGACACGGGCCGCGGGTCCGCCGAAGTGATGAGTCGAGAGCGGGCGATTGTGTCGTCGCAAGGGTCGATCGACCAACCGCTAGGCTGGGAATGTGAACGTCGATGTGACCGCCCTGCCCGGGATCGGGGTACGCAAGGACTTCGAGGCACGGTCCGGTCGCCGGATCGGGGTGGTCGACCACCGCGACGGCGCCATCGATCTGATCGTCTCCAAACTGGACGATCCGGACGCCTGCCTGGCGCAGATCCCGCTGACCGCCGACGAGGCCGCGGTGCTCGCCAACCTGCTCGGCGCGCCCCAGCTGGTCGCGCAGCTGCGCGAGGATCACCGGGACATGCCGGGCATCACCACCAGGCAGCTGCACATCGGCAACGAATCACCGTACGAGGGGCGCACTCTGGGCGAAACCGGAATGCGCACCAGGACAAAGGCATCCATCGTCGCGGTGATGCGCGCCGGGCAGCTGCACCCCTCGCCGGGGCCCGACTTCACCTTCACCGCCGATGACATGCTCGTCGTCGTCGGCACGCCCGACGGCCTAGACGCGGCCTCGAAGATCCTGACGCACGGCTGATGCAGGACGCGCTCGCCCTCATCGAGTTGGGAGCGGTGCTTTTCGCCCTGGGAATGATGGGGCGCATAGCGGGCCGCTTCGGCATGTCACCGATTCCGCTGTACCTGATCGGCGGGCTCGCCTTCGGGCGCGGCGGGGTCATCGAACTCGGCGCCGCCAACGAATTCGCCCATCTGGCCAGCGAAATCGGCGTCGTCCTGCTGTTGCTGCTGCTCGGACTGGAGTACACCGCCGCTGAACTGGTCACCGGACTGCGCAGATCGTGGGCCGCCGGTGTGGTCGATATCGTGGCGAACGCGACCCCGGGCGCGGTGGTGGCCTTGATGCTCGGCTGGGGGCTCAACGGGGCGATCACCATGGCGGGGGTCACCTACATCTCCTCCTCCGGCATCGTCGCCAAGGTGCTCAACGATCTCGGGCGGCTCGGTAACCGGGAAACGCCGGTGATCCTGTCGATCCTGGTGTTCGAGGATCTGACGATGGCGGTGTACCTGCCGATTCTCACCGCCATCCTTGCCGGGGCGAGCTTCTACAGCGGGCTGAAGGCGGTGGCGATCGCGCTGGTCGCGGTGACCGCCGTGCTGCTCGTCGCGCTGCGCTACGGGCGGTATGTGTCCGCGATCGTCGACAGCGTCGACCGTGAGGTGTTCCTGCTGACGCTGCTCGGCGCCGCCCTGCTGGTGGCGGGGGTGGCCTCGGCGCTGAACGTGTCCACCGCGGTCGGCGCGTTCCTGCTCGGCATCGCCATCTCCGGATCCACCGCGCACGAGGCCGCGAAACTGCTGGAGCCGCTGCGTGATCTGTTCGCGGCGCTGTTCTTCGTCGCCTTCGGATTCAGTACCGATCCCAGGGCGATTCCGCCGGTACTCGGCTGGGCGATCCTGCTCGCGGTGGTCACCGTGCTGACCAAGGTGGGCACCGGCTGGTGGGCGGCGCAGCGGCAGGGCATCCGCAGGATGGGCCGGGCGCGCGCGGGCGCGGCGCTGGTCGCCCGTGGCGAATTCTCTATCGTCATCGCGGGTTTGGCGGTCGGCCTCGGCAAGGTCGATGGGCAGCTCGCCGCGCTGGCGTCGGCGTATGTGCTGCTGATGGCGGTGCTCGGGCCGATCGCGGCGCGGGTGGTCGAGCCGACGGTCGCGCTGGTGCAGCGCAGGACGCGTCCGGCCGCGACGGTGTAATCAGCTCTGCTGCGGCTGGATTCGGACTTCTCGCGGTTGGTCGCCGCTCGCTTCGGGACGGCCGTTTTCTGGATGTCCGTTGTCAGGATGTCCGCTGTTGAGGTGTCCGCTTTTGCGGTGTCGCTGCGCGTCGGCGCGGTCGACCCAGCGCCAGAACGTCACCGCGATCGTGCCGACCAGGAAGCCGATCGCGACCGCACAAAGGTGGCCGTAATCGGTGAATGTCGGCCCGCGCACGGCCGCGATCACCAGCACGACCGTCAGCGTCACCGCCCAGGACAGCCGCACCACGCCGCGGAACCGGAACGCCATCGCGGCGAGCACCGCCGAAAAGCCGTAGCTGGTACCGACATCCGCGGCGACGGCCACCTTGAACGGGATCATGTGATGGTCGATGGCGTGCGAGATGCCGGTGACGGTGAGCAGCGTCGCCCCGATATGCCCGGTGGCGAACAACAGGATCCAGCGGCTGGTGCCGAGCCAGCGCTCGGCGGCGGCCATCACGATGAGGAAGCTGGCGATGGTGGTCCACGGGAAGCCGCCGTCGGTCCAGAACGCCGAGGCCACCAGCACCTGAATCGGGTTGTGCCGCATGTTGTAGAGGTTGGTCGAGGCGGAGAAGATCAGCCTGCGCTCCACCGAGTCGCCGACACCGCGCAGCGTCCACCAGGTGACGAACAGCGTGAACGCGTAGGCGGTGCTGGCGGGCGCGGCCGAGAGGTGCGTGCGGATCGCGGGGACGATGCGGCGCCACAGCGCGGGCTCGCGCGCCCACAGCCAGGCCGCGTGTAGTTCGGTGCCGAGGTCGACGGTCCGGGTCCACGGGGTCCCGAGCCGGGTCGAAGCGGAGGCAACCACGAAGGCAAGTCTGCCAGCTCGGTGCGGGGCGCGCCGCGTCGCCCTGTTTGTGGGCCGGGTCACCCGAGGTGGCACGCCGCCCGTAACGTCGATTCACGCCGGGGCAACAATCGCTGCCAAGAATTGATCCGACCAGTCAGTCCGGATCGAGGGAGTGCGCGACAAGTATGGCAATTGGTGAGATGTCCCAGGTCGGGGCGGTGCCTGCGGACGACTATCTGGCCAAACGGACACTGCGTTCGGGCTCTGCGGGGTGGGTGCTGCTGGCCGGGCTCGGGATCAGCTACGTGATCTCCGGTGATTATTCGGGCTGGAACTTCGGCGTGGCCGAGGGCGGATTCGGTGGGCTGCTCATCGCCTTCGTACTGATTGCCGGAATGTATCTGGCGATGGTGCTCGGGATGGCCGAGCTGTCGGCGGCGCTGCCCGCGGCGGGCGGTGGGTACACCTTCGCGCGGCGGGCGCTCGGGCCGTGGGGCGGGTTCGCCACCGGTACCGCGGTGCTGCTGGAGTACGCGATCGCGCCCGCGGCGATCGCGACGTTCATCGGTGCGTATGTGGAGTCGTTGAATCTGTTCGGGATCACCGATGGGTGGTGGGTGTATCTGGCGGTGTACGCGTTGTTCATCGGTGTGCATTTGACCGGTGCGGGTGAGGCGTTGAAGGCGATGTTCGTGATCACGGCGATCGCGTTGGTCGGGTTGGTGATTTTCGCGGTGTCGGCGTGGGGGTTGTTCGATGTCGGGAATCTGACCGATATTCCGGCTGATCCCGCGGCCGTTGGTAGTTCGTCGTTCCTGCCGTTCGGGTACTTCGGTATCTGGGCGGCGGTGCCGTTCGCGATCTGGTTCTTTCTTGCGGTGGAGGGTGTGCCGCTGGCGGCGGAGGAGGCGCGGGAGCCGGAGAAAAACGTGCCGAAGGGCATCATCTCCAGCATGCTTGTGCTGCTCGTCACCGGTGCCGCCGTGCTGGTGCTCGCTACGGGAGCGCTTGGTGCGCAGGCGATTTCGACTTCGGGTAATCCGCTGGTCGAGGCGCTGGGCTCCGGTGGAGCCGCGAAGCTGGTGAACTACATCGGTTTGGCCGGGTTGGTGGCGAGCTTCTTCTCCATCGTTTACGCGTATTCGCGGCAGACTTTCGCTTTGTCGCGTGCCGGGTATCTGCCGACGAGTCTGTCTGTGACCAATTCGCGTAAGGCGCCGGTGCTGGCGTTGATCGTGCCCGGTGTCATCGGATTCGCGCTGTCGCTGACCGGGCAGGGCGCGATGCTGCTGAACATGGCCGTGTTCGGCGCGGCGCTGAGTTATGTGCTGATGATGATCAGCCACATCGTGCTCCGGGTGCGCGAACCCGAGATGCCGCGCCCGTACCGTACGCCCGGCGGCATCGTCACCACCGCGTTCGCGCTCGTGATCGCCTGTGCCGCAGTAATCGCCACCTTCCTGGTCGATCCGCTGGCGGCAGGGCTGACGCTCGCCGTGTTCTGCGCCTTCATGGCCTACTTCGGCCTCTACAGCCGCCACCGGCTCGTCGCGAGCTCACCGGACGAGGAGTTCGCGATGCTGGCCCGCGCCGAGGAGGAGCTCGAATGACGGTGCACCACCAGCGGATCGGCGAGACGAGCCGTCCGTTCGACGGACTCGTGGAACTTCCGGTTCGGGCGGAGGAGGAACGCGAATGACACGCTACGTTCAGCGATTGGGCGGTGCCACATACGTTTTCGACGGGCTGGTCGAGTTGATGGCGAAGGCGACACCGCTGCGCAGCGGTGATCAACTGGCCGGATGCGCCGCCGACTCCGATGCCGAACGCGCTGCCGCGCAGTGGGCGCTGGCCGAGGTGCCGTTGGTGACGTTCCTGAACGAGCTGGTGGTGCCCTATGAAACCGACGAGGTCACCCGGCTCATCATCGACAGCCATGATCGGGTTGCGTTCCAACCGATTTCGCATCTGACGGTCGGCGGGCTGCGGGACTGGCTGTTGGCCGTTTCGGCCGCACCGGGCGCCGCGATCACATTGCGTGCGGTTTCTGCGGGGTTGACCCCGGAGATGGTCGCGGCGGTGTCGAAGATCATGCGTAATCAGGATCTGATCGCGGTAGCTCGCGCGGTGGAGGTGAGGGCGGGGTTCCGGACCACGGTGGGTGTGCGCGGTACGTTGGCGACTCGGTTGCAGCCCAACCATCCCACCGATGATCCGCGGGGTATCGCGGCGGCGGTGTTGGATGGGTTGCTGCTGGGGTGCGGTGACGCGGTGATCGGTATCAACCCCGCGACCGATTCACCCCGGGCAACTGCTGACCTGCTGTATCTGCTCGACGAGGTCCGTACTCGTTTCGATATCCCGGCCCAGTCGTGTGTGCTTTCCCATGTCACCACCACGTTGGGGTTGATCGAGGCGGGCGCGCCGGTGGATTTGGTGTTCCAGTCGATCGCGGGCACCGAAGGCGCGAATGCCGGTTTCGGAGTGAACATTTCACTGTTGCGTGAAGCCAACATTGCTGGGCGGGCTTTGGGGCGCGGCACGGTCGGTGACAATGTCATGTACCTGGAAACCGGCCAAGGCTCAGCCTTGTCGGCCGGAGCGCATCTGGGTGTTGGCGGGAAACCAGTCGACCAGCAAACCCTGGAGACCCGCGCCTATGCGGTAGCCCGCGATCTGGATCCGTTGTTGGTGAATACGGTGGTCGGGTTCATCGGCCCGGAGTACCTCTACGACGGTAAACAGATCATCCGCGCCGGTCTCGAGGATCATTTCTGCGGCAAACTCCTCGGCTTACCGATGGGTGTGGATGTCTGCTACACCAACCACGCCGAAGCCGACCAAGACGACATGGACACCCTGCTCACCCTGCTCGGCGCAGCGGGTTGCGCGTTCGTCATCGCGGTACCGGGTGCTGACGATGTGATGCTGGGCTACCAAAGCCTCAGCTTCCACGACGCCCTGTATGCCCGCCAGGTCCTGGGTTTGCGCCCGGCCCCGGAATTCGAGGCCTGGCTCACCGACCTCGGAATGCTCGACCCGACAGGCCGCATCCTGCCGGTCGAGCCCCTCACCTCCCCGCTGCGTGCCCTGGCAGGTGCGGTATGACCGGTGTCGAGCGCAGTCATATGGCCCCCGAAATCGTTGTGTCGCAGGGCCATTCGACTGCGCTCGCCGAAACCGGGGCGGTGCGACATGGTCTGCGCGTACTCGATGGATCAGATCAGCCACCGTGCGCTCGGCGGGGCGGGCCGGATGGTCCCGGTCGAGCTGTAGGCGTCGCCGTCGCGCGCGTTGGCTGGCGCCGTACGAGCCCGGTCGAGCGCAGTCGAATGGCCCCGGGTTCCGGTGTGTCGCAGGGTCATTCGACTGCGCTCGGCGAAATCGAGGTGGGAGAGGGTCTGGGCGTGCTCGATGGATCAGATCAGCCACCGTGCGCTCGGCGGGGCGGGCCGGATGGTCCCGGTCGAGCCGTTGGCGTCGCCGTCGCGCGCGTTGGCTGGCGCCGTACGAGCCCGGTCGAGCGCAGTCGAATGGCCCCGGGTATCGGTGTGTCGCAGGGCCATTCGACTGCGCTCGGCGAACCAGAGGGTGCCGGGAGGTTCGGTGCGGCGGGTCAGGTACGGCCGGTCGCGCGGGCTCGCGTCGCCGCCGCGCGCTGCGGCTGGTGTCGGGTGAAGTCTGTCGAGCGCAGTCAGATGGTGGCGGGGTTCGGTGTGTCGCACCGCCATTTGACTGCGCTCGGCGAAATCGGACTCGGGTTGGGCACGTACGGGGTGGGGTTTGTTGGTGTGGTGAGAGGAGTGGTGTGACGGTGGGAGATGTTGTGGTGCATCCGGCGGTGGCGGCGGGAGATGGTGCGGTGCGGGGGTTTTGGGAGGAGTTGCGGGGTAGCACGCAGGCCAGGATCGGGTTGGGGCGGACCGGGGATGCGTTGCCGACGACGCAGGTGCTGGAGTTCCGGGCGGCGCACGCGGCGGCGCGGGATGCGGTGCATCTGCCGTTGGATGTCGAATCCTTGCGTGAGCGGGTGGTGGCATTGGGTTTGGGGGAGCCGGTGCATGTCATGAGCCGGGCCCGGGATCGGGCGGAGTATCTACGCCGACCTGACCTTGGGCGGTTACCGGCTTCATCCGGATTGGCGGCGGTGCCGCACAGTGGGGCCGAGATCGGAGATGGATCCGGTTTGGGGGCTGTGACGCGTAGTGGGGCGGGGATCGGAGATGGATCCGGTTTGGGGGCTGTGACGCGTAGTGGGGCGGGGATCGGAGATGGATCCGGTTTGGTGGCGGTGCCGCACGGTGGGGCCGAGATCGGAATCGTGCTGGCGGACGGGCTTTCGCCGCTCGCGCTGAGCGCGCACGGGCCTGCGATGGTCGCTGCGCTGATCGAGGAACTGGGGCCGCTGTATTCCATTGCGGCGCCGGTGATCGCGACGCAAGCCAGGGTCGCGCTCGGTGATCACATTGCCGAGGCGATGGGCGTGGCGACGGTGTTGGTGTTGATCGGGGAGCGACCGGGGCTTTCGGTGGCCGACAGCCTCGGGATCTATCTGACGCATCTGCCGCGGCCGGGGCGTACCGATGCCGACCGCAACTGCATCTCCAACATCCACCCGCCCGAGGGGCTCGGGTACGCGCAGGCGGCAAAAGTGGTGGCGGGCCTGGTGTCCGGCGCGCGGGTGCTCGGCCGCTCCGGGGTCGACCTGAAGGACACATCGCGCACCGACGCGGTGGCCGGAGGCGAGGTCGTCTCGATCGGCGCTCCGCGTAGCTGATCGCCCGTCTGTAAAGGGTGTGCACATCCCTTATGACAGCTGCACACCCGTTACAGAGGGTGTTCAGCTGACACAAAGGGTGTGTGGTACTTGTCGTTTGGCCGGACTGACTTGATCGAGATGGGTGCTGTGCCTGGGTAATCGGCCAGTCGAGTGCGGCCATCGCGTTGGATGCTGCGGAGGTGACGGTCGGCTGGGGTTGTCAGCGGGATGGGCTGTGCGTAGCTGATCGGCCGGTGGGGCGTGCGTTCAGCGGGATGGGCGCTGTGCGTAGCTGATCGGCCAGCCTGCGGTGGTTGTGGTGGGGGCCTGTTCTTCGTCTGTTGGGCGGGGTGTGGGGAGTCGGCGGGCGGGCATGGCTGGGCGCGGTGGGGGTGCGGGCCTGGTTCGGCGGCGGGGTGACGCTTCGATCGCGTTGACCGGAATGTCGGTCCGCACAGGCTGTTCCAGCGGGATCTGGGCTGCGGGGGCCGGTTCGGGTGTCGAGGTCGAGTGCGCGTCCGAGCGCTTGGCGCTGAGCTTCAGCGGTGGTAGGTCCATGGTGTTTTCGATCTCGGTCAGGCCGACGCTGATGAGCAGCAGCATGGTGATGACGCTGATCGCCACGATCAGCGGCGCGAGCAGTTCCATGGCGCCCGCACCCCCCGGCTGGGTCGCATGCTCCATCTGGTGCGCGTGCATCGAGGCCATGCCGGTGTAGTGCATACCGCACACCGCGACGCCCATGATCAGCGCGGCCGCCAGGATGGACAGGAAACCCTTGACCCGCAACGTGAACCACAGCGCGACGGTGGCCGCGACGATCGCGATCGCCATGGACAGCGCGACGATCTTCGCGTCGTAGGTGATCATCGCGCTCGTCTTCATCGCGTACATGCCGAGGTAGTGCATCGCGCCGACACCGGAGCCGGTGATCACACCGCCCGCGAGCAGCCGGAGCACGGTCGGCTCCGGCTTGTTCACCAGGAACAGCCCGATGCCGACCACCACGATCGCGGTAACCGCGCTGAGCAGGGTCAGCGGCACGTCGTAGCGGATGTCCGAGCCGCGGATCGAGAACCCGAGCATCGCGATGAAATGCATGACCCAGATACCGGTTCCGCCGATGGCGACCGCCGCACCGATGAGCCAGCCGACGCGGCCCTCCGCGGTGCGCCCACGGGCCGCGCACTGCAGGCCGAGCAATGAGCCGGTCACGGACATGGTGTACGCCAGCACAGGCGTCAGCCAGCCATAACTGAAGTGATAGATGTCGAGCACGTGAAGCCCCCACTGCCGAAAACGGAACGTTCGGCGTTGAAACGTTTGCAGTTCAGATCGTAAGGCAGCGCGGGGGTTCCGCGCGGCGGGTGTGCCCGATCGGGCGCACCCAGCACACCGGAGGCGAGGTGCTACACAGGCGGACGATCGCGCAGGCACAATGCTACGGCCCCCCGCAGGGCCACTGTGCTGATGTCGCCGAGTCCTTCGTCACTGTCGGTACCGCCCGACCGATAGGCGCGGAAGATCACATCCGGTTCCCCTGCCTGCGCAGCGGATTCGAAGTCGAGCATCGCGCAGTCGACATCGAGAACCACGCGCGCCGACGTGTAGCCGTTGAGGTCACCCAGGTCGTCGGCTTGCCGAGCCCTGGGACGCTGCTCGCGAGGTGATCTCATGTCTTCCTCCCAGCGCGATGCCAGGCTGCGCCATCGATCGATGGCGGCGGAGAATTCCTGCTTCGGGGTTTCCGCCCACCATCCGGCGGCCGCGCGGGCGAGTTGCGCGATGACTCCCGGTGCCGAGACGAGCAGACCGGGGAGCAGGCAGTCCGCCGGATCCCGGCGGCTCAGCATGGCGCGGCCGCCCAGAACCGCCGTGCAGCTGCCGATTCCGTGGTCCGCGATGACGATACGGCTGATCGTTTCGGCGGGCCGGTCGTTGTACCGCAGCGATCGCACGGAACCGTGCGCGGTCTGTGCCGCGATGCGCGTCAGCTGAGCGAGTCCGTCTTCGCCGCCGGCGCCCCAGAGGATATCGATGTGGACGTCTCGCTCCAGTGCGGCTCGCAGCACCGGCTCCCAGGCCTGCACGCCCGGCGAATCGATCTCCGGGGTCATGATGAGCACGGAGGTCGCGGCGTGCTCGATGGCTCGGTGTGCGGCCGCCAGGAAGTCGTCCACGCTGTGGAGCGGGGATGTGCTGTCCGGTGGCAGTGCGATATGGGTGTTCCGCGCGCTCGGTTTGGCGCTGGGCCGACCAGGAACCAGCTGTGCGAGCTCCTCGTTCGAGAATTCACGCACCTCCTCGAGCCGCAGCTCGGCCTCCCGCAGCAGTGGGCCGGACAGCAGCGGCTCCCAGGATCTGGGCAGGCCTGTCACATTGCGTGAGGGAAGGTCGACCGCGACCGGCACGAATTCGTTGGCCTTGGTCCGCATCCGCGGCTCGGCCACCCAGCGGATCCATTCGCCCTGCCGATGCGGCAACAGCCCTTGAGCCTGTCCGATGGACAGGCTGTTGCGCGGGTTACGCACGGTGACCTGTGAACGTTTCAGCTCGATCGGACTCATCGCGGACCTGAGGTCCCGGAGCGTGCGCACGTTGAGTCTGGCTTGCGACTCGCGTTCCAGCAGTCCGCACACGCGCTCCATGTACAGGCTCGTATGCGCCTCACGGACGACGGTGCTGTGCGGTCTGCCGCCCTCGCGGAGGGTCTGCTTCCCCTGCTCGGTGACAACCAGCCCGACGCCGAGATCCATTGCCGCCCAACCGGCGCGGACCAAGGTGACGGCGCTCTCGATAAGGAGGCGATCGTGCACCTGGAACGTGTCACGCAGCTGGGCCAGCGTGACCGGCTGGTCGGCTTCGGCGATCAAGCGGCAGACGAGTTCCTCGAGCCGCGAATACGGTCGCCCGATCCCGACCTCGTACGTGACATGGAAACGGCTGACCGGAACGAGCAGAATCACCGCGCGCCCCTATGCCGGTTGCCGAGGACTTCCCTGACCGTCGGTTCCCGATATTCGGACAGGTCGGCAGGCAGTCGCAGCATGCGCCCCTCACCCTCCCACGTGTCGAGGGTGGTCAGCACCTTCTTCCAATGCCAGAGTTCTTTCTGCTGCTGATCCACCTCGATCAACCCGGTTTCCTTCGTGTTCAGCTCGATCAGCTCTGTTTGCTTCTGGAAGAACTCCCATGAGCCGACAAGGACGAGCAGTCGTTCGGCTCGGGACAGCAGGACATTCAGGCGGGGCGCTTCTTGGAGGAACCCCATCCCCTCGCTGCGCTGATGTCCTGGCGCCTGGTTGTTCCGGACAAGGCTGACGGCGATGATGTCCGACTGGTCGCCTTGGAACGAGTCGACAGTGAAAGCCCCGAAACGGGGTTGCCCGCCGCCCTGCCTGGTGCGCTCGGCGAACCGCACACCGGACGGCAGCCGGCAGGACGGCAGATTGCGCATCAAGTAGCCGACCTGCTGACTGTAGGGCGAGAGTACGGTCAGCTTGAGGTCGGCGCGCTCGGCGGCGGACGTCTCGACTTCCAACCTCTCGATGAAGCGGAACAGCGCGTGTGCTTCGGCCGGGTTGATATATCGAGGTACCTGCTTGCCTCCGGTGGGTGCGCCCCACTCACCCGCGAGCTCGCCCGCGGCACACCACGGGGTATCGATCCACACGATGGCCTTTCCCGCGATTCCCGCGGGTGCCACGAACGGGTGCTCCAGCTCACCGCGACGCCCTGGCCTCGGCTGCGTCTTCTCGGAGTTTCCCAGCTTGCCGTCGTAATACGCCTCCGAGATCAATGTGCCGATGTCCGAGTGCATCCGATGCTGTACGGCGAGCATGCCCGCCATGGCGGCGTCCTGCTTGGTGGTGCCGGTCAGCACCGCCTCGTTCTCGCCGCGGCCGCCGTGCGCGTAGGCGCAGTTGTTGAAGATCGTCTCGAAGACCTTGAGCCATTCCCGGGAGTACTCGATGAACTCGTCGCGCTCGGTCTTGTCCCATTCCCGCCACATCCGCACGAACTCGCGGTCCAGCAGGCGTGCTGCGCTGTCGGGGAGGCAATCCAGCGCATCGACGACCCGATCCAGGTTGTCGACGGCGACGACGTACTCCTTGCGCCGGTACGGCGGCAGCTGCTTCTGGTCGCCGATCAGGAGCCATCGGTGACCCGCCTGCAGGGGGAGCGCCAGGTCGAATCCATGGACCTTCCCGGATTCCTCGACGATGGACCAGTCGAAGCTCAACTCCGACGAGAGTCCTTCCAGCTCACCGGCGCTGGTTGTGCAGAAGGTGAGGTTGGCGCCGCGCTTGACGAGTTGACGGAAGTCGGGGAGTAACGCCCCGGGCTCGGGTGCGGCCAATTCGCTCAGCATCTCGGTGCAGGCGGTCAGCCAATCGTTCTGGACGACACTGCGTTCCGCCATGTCCTGCAGGCGACCGGCCGCCCGGCGCAGTGTCTCGCCGACGACCTCGTCCACCGAGCCCTCCTGTTCGGCGGGTCCTTCCGCCGACCTGCGTCCCAACCGCACCGCCAGCGGTTTGCGCTCCTCGGGCACATCGCCGAACGCCTCCTTCTTCACCTTCGCCCACAGCACATCGACGGCGCCGTGCGCCTGAGCGGTGATGAGGATCTGCGCGACCGGATCCTCGCCGAGGATCTGCCGTAGCAGCCAGGCCACCATGGTGGTTTTGCCTGTCCCCGGCGGCCCCTGGAGCGCGTAGATGGGGCGTGCGCGGAGGATATCCCGGATGACGGACCGTTTGGATTCGTCGAGCTTCTTCGGATCCAGGGCGACGGGCGGCTCCACATCGCCGGTGTCCATGAAGACCTCGCCCGGGTTGGCGAGGCTGCGCAACAGGTACGTGTGGCTGGGCAGGCGATCGATGGCCTCCTTGCGTCGTTTGATCAGCTTGATCTGCCCCTCCATACCGTTGCTGCGCAGGATTCCGTGGTCGTCCACCCGCGTCGTCGATGCCGCCACGTGCTGCCGCGTCAGCTTGGCCCACTTCTGGGCCACGTCGACCTGGGTGATGTCCCAGGTGGTGGCGACCTCCTTCGGGGGCGAGCTCAACGAATCCTGGCCGAGGCTGGTCAGGATGACCGATCCGGCGTCGGTCTTCGAGGAGTTCTCGCGCTCGCGCTGGAGGAATTCGACCAGCCCTCCGTCCACTCGGAAGAAGGGGAGCACCTCTCGTTCCCGCTCCAGCTCCACGATGCTGATCTCTTCCTCGCCGCTTTCGGTGATGTTGCGGCTGGTGATGCGGTAGGCGAAGAGTTCGGCGTCGCGGAGCAGGAGCTCGATCTGGTTGGTGACCCGGACGAACGCGCAGAACCGCTCGAGCGCGGCCCGCTGCTTGGCCGTCTTGTCCACCTTGGGCAGGCGGCGCTCCCAACTGGATGCGTTCTGCAGCAAGGTGGGTTCGGTGCGTTTCAGGTTCTGCAGGATGTTCAGCACCGTGACGCTGCCCGGTGGGAACACCGATACGGCGTCGTCGGTCGTCCCACGCAGTTCGCCGACGCCGAGCACGCGGGCATGTTTCCAGGTGGCCACCGTCTCGTTCGCGCCCAGGTCTCGATCTCGATACTGGCCGATACGAAGCTGCAGGCTGTCGCCGAGGAGCATGAAGAACGGCTGGTTGCGGACCGGGTACAGGCGCGCGCCCTGACCGTTCAGATCTTGCTGTATGAACTGGCACAGGGCGGCGGCATGCCTGGCGTCGCGCGGGTTGAACATTTCGGTAGGGCCAAGATCGAGTTTCCTGCGCAACCCCGCCGCCATCGCGGAGTCGGTCACCTGCGCGTTTTTCGGGTCGATCATCAGCAGGTAGCTGTCGTCCCATTCCTTGGGTGTCGACGATCGGCCGAGCCGGCTGACGATATCTTCGATTCGTACCGCGATGTCTTCATATCGCGTTATTCGATCCAATGGGGATTTCGCCACCAGGCGCAGCAAAAAGTCCCGCTCCAGATCCGTGAGCAGATCTCTTGATTTATCGATTTTGCCCAGTATCTGTTTATAGCGCGCTCGCAGTGTCGGTGAGTTGTTGTCGAGATGCTCGATCGACAACAGGCAACGCGCCGCGATGATGCCGAATCCGAACCAGTCGCCGTCCGGGCCGAAGACCGGATGTGGTCCGCCCATGGACTCGGGCGGCGTGCCCCAGTGCGCCGACATCGGGCGCGCGGAGCCGGAGCCGACGCGCATACTCCACTCGAACCCGCCGAGTCGCAGCGAGTCGGCGCCCTGCGCGGGATCGAGGAACACGCTCTCCGCCGAGACGCCGGTATGCAGTACCTGCTGTTCGTGCAGCAGGTTGAGGCCGTCGGCGAGTCCGCTCAGTCCGATCCACAGGTCGCGCCGCGACTCGACGTTCTCGTTGGTCAGCCAGGGGTGCGCACTGCGATTGTCGGCGAGCTCGGTGGCGAGGCAGGAATATCCAGGCGCCTCGAGCGCCATCACCAGGGTTCCTTTTTCCTGGTCGACCCCGGCCTCCCGGAGAACCAGCAGGGATCGCTCGGCGCCCGGCGAGCTGCATGCCCGATACAGGGTGCGCAGCTCGGCGTCCCACAATGCTCGATTCATATCGGAGACATCGGGATTGTCTTTGCTGTGCGGCCAGATCTTCAGCAGGTATTCCTGATGGTATTCGCCGAGTGCCAGCCAATTTTCCGAGTCGCCGAAGCTGTTTCGCTCGCTGTGTCTGCCGCGGAATATTCTTTCGACGAGTTCGTATCGGCTTTGCAGAACCCGGGTGCCCTTGCTGAGATTCACGCCAACCCTCACGCCACTGGGGTACATCGATGTGCGGATGTACGAGGGTAGCGGAACTCGGCCTCGCGATGTGGGCGAATGAGTTTGTCTACTTGCGGGTAGAGAATACTGGGCGGTTGAGATTTCGAATTCGATCAACAGCAAATGCCGGTGTCCGGCAAACTCGGGACGAAAATCGGGCCGCCGAGCTGATGCTCAGCGGCCCGATCATCGAACGGTCGAACTCACTCAGTCCAGGTAGTCCCGGAGCACCTGGGAGCGGCTGGGGTGGCGCAGCTTGCTCATGGTCTTCGACTCGATCTGCCGGATGCGCTCACGGGTGACCCCGTACACCTGGCCGATCTCGTCGAGGGTGCGCGGCTGGCCGTCGGTGAGGCCGAAGCGCAGCCGGACCACGCCCGCCTCGCGCTCGGACAGCGTCTCCAGCACCGACTGCAGCTGATCCTGCAGCAGTGTGAAGCTCACCGCGTCCACCGCGACAACGGCTTCGCTGTCCTCGATGAAATCGCCGAGCTGGCTGTCGCCCTCGTCGCCGATGGTCTGGTCCAGCGAGATGGGTTCACGCGCGTACTGCTGGATCTCCAGCACCTTCTCCGGCGTGATGTCCATTTCCTTGGCCAGCTCCTCCGGCGTGGGCTCGCGGCCCAGGTCCTGGAGCAGCTCGCGCTGGATGCGGCCGAGCTTGTTGATGACCTCGACCATGTGCACCGGGATGCGGATGGT
Organism: Nocardia sp. NPDC052566; assembly: GCF_044547285.1. NCBI lineage: Bacteria > Bacillati > Actinomycetota > Actinomycetes > Mycobacteriales > Nocardiaceae > Nocardia > Nocardia sp. NPDC052566. The sequence goes on from NZ_JBIUAF010000010.1 coordinate 18,684, forward strand.
GCGGGCCTGGTCGGCCATGGCGCGGGTGATGGCCTGCCGGATCCACCAGGTGGCGTACGTGGAGAACTTGTAGCCCTTGGTGTAGTCGAACTTCTCCACCGCGCGGATCAGACCCAGGTTGCCCTCCTGGATCAGGTCGAGGAACGCCATGCCGCGGCCGGTGTAGCGCTTGGCCAGCGAGACGACCAGTCGCAGGTTGGCCTCGAGCAGATGGTTCTTGGCGCGGTTGCCGTCGCGGACGATCCAGTTGTAGTCGCGGCGCATCGCCACCGGCAGCTTCTCGCCCTGCTCGGTGAACTCGCGCACCTTCTCCGCCGCGTAGAGGCCGGCCTCGATCCGCTTGGCGAGTTCGACCTCCTCCTCGGCGTTGAGCAGCGCGACCTTGCCGATCTGCTTGAGGTAGGCGCGCACCGAGTCGGCGGACGCGGTGAGCTCGGCATCCTTGCGCGCCTGACGCAGCGCCTCGGATTCCTCCTCGTCCCAGACGAAGTCGCCGGAGGCCTTGTCGGCGGCCGACGGCTCGTCGGCCTCACCCTCGGCCTCCGGAGTCTCTTCCTCGGCGGCATCCTCGACCAGATCCTCGGCGTCCTCGGTGAGGTCGTCGGCGTCGACCTCGAGATCGTCGAGATCTTCCAGTTCGAGGTTGTCGTCCTCGAGGCCCTCGTCGACGCCGGGCTCGCCGTCGGGTCCGGCCTTCTTGGCGGCGGCCTTCTTGGCAGGCGCCTTCTTGGCAGCGGCCTTCTTGGCCGGAGCCGCCTTCTTGGCAGCGGCGGCCTTCTTGGCCGGAGCCTTCTTCGCGGCAGCCTTCCGGACCGGCCGTGCTTCGGTTACTTCTGCGGAGTCGGCATCGGCCGATTCGGCGGTCTGACGGGTATTCGTGGCTACCACGTACGCCCTTTCGTGACGGTCTCGTGCGGCGTCACGCCAGAGTGGTCTTCCGGCGGAGCGGTCTGTCGGGTTTCGCCGGCGGAGCGCCGACTTGGTTTCTCCGGCTTGCCGCCGGGCACGTTCCATTGTAACGATCCAACCAGGGTACCTAGCCCACGATGCCCAGGATGACTCGGCGCGCGAAGCGGTTCGGTCATGGTGTAATACCCGCGTCGATGGCCATGGCGGCGCCGACGATGCCCGCGGTGTTCTTCAAATGCGCCGGAATCACCTGAGTTCGGTTGCTGAGCAACGGGATCCACTGATCCGCGTCCCGGCTGATGCCGCCGCCCGCGACGAATACCGTCGGCCAGAACAGATTCTCCAGGCCGATGAGCACGGTGCTCACTTCGGCGGCCCACTGCGCGTAGCTGAGCCCGTCGCGGTCCTTGACCGACGCGGCAGCGCGGTGCTCGGTCTCCATGCCGCCGATCTCGAGGTGGCCGAGTTCGGAGTTGGGCACCAGCGTGCCCTGGTACAGCAGCGCGGAGCCGATACCGGTGCCGAAGGTGAGCAGCAGCACCAGTCCGCCGAAATCCTTTGCCGCGCCGTAGCGGTCCTCGGCCAGGCCCGCGGCGTCGGCGTCGTTGAGCACCGTCACCTCGCGACCGTCCAGCGCCGTGCTGAACAGTGCGCGCGCGTCGGTGCCGACCCAGGCCTTGTCGATATTGGCCGCGGTGCGCACGATGCCGCCGAGCACCACCGAGGGCAGCGTGAGGCCGACGGGGCCGTCCCAATTCGCCTGCGCGACCACCTTGGCCACCGTCTCGGCGACGGCCTGCGGTGTCGACGGCTGTGGTGTCGCGATCTTGATGCGCTCGTGCAGCAACTCGCCGGTGGCCAGATCGACCGCGGCGCCTTTGACGCCGCTGCCACCGATATCGATGCCGAATGCGTGCCCCCGAGCGGACATGGCTAACCCCTCGTTCTCTGTACTGGCCGGTGTGAGGAACTGCGCCGCTACACCGGGCCGTCGCGTGCCCCACACATGGCGCTGCGATGGCTGCCCGACGACGGCGTTGTGTCGTGCACGACAAGAGTAATGCGAGATCGATACTGCGCGTTCCGGAGGATCTGTGATGCGATGGTGATCATGCCGGAACCCACTTCACCTGTGTCCGACTTCCTGATTTCCGAGTCACCCGCGCCGCGCGGCGACGAGGCCGAACTGCGCGGGATCGCCGTCGATCTCGCCGAGACGGCCGCCGCGCACGTGCGCGCGCGCCGCCCCGAGGTGTTCGGCCCGCACGGCAGCGTCGACGGCGCTGTACAGGCCAAAGCCCATCCGACCGACCCGGTGACGATCGTCGACACCGAATCCGAACAGCTGATCCGGCGCCTGCTCGCCGAGCAGCGCCCGCACGATCGCATCCTCGGCGAAGAGGGCGGCGGCAGTATCGATGTCGACGACCCCGACACGGTGTACTGGGTCGTCGATCCGATCGATGGCACGGTCAATTTCCTGTACGGGATCCCCGGCTACGCGGTCTCGGTGGCCGCGGTGCGCGGTGGCGTTCCGGTGGCGGGCGCGGTGGTCGACGTGGCACGCGCCGACACCTACAGCGCCGCCGTCGGTCTCGGCGCGCTGCGGGTCGGCGGGGACGGCGCGGTGGAGCGGCTGCGCTGCAATCCGGTCGAGACGGTGTCGATGTCGTTGGTGGCCACCGGATTCGCCTACGGCACGCGCAGGCGCACCAGGCAGGCCGCGCTGATCGCCGAGATCTTGCCGCGGGTGCGCGATATCCGCCGGTTCGGCGCGGCCGCGCTGGATCTGTGCCATGTCGCGTCGGGCCGGGTGGACGCCTACTTCGAGCACGGGCTCAACGCCTGGGATTGGGCGGCGGGCGCGCTGATCGCCGCGGAGGCGGGCGCGGTGCTCACCGTGCCGCCCGCGACCGCGAGCGGCACCGCGGGCGATCTGGTCGTCGCCGCGGCGCCCGGTATCGCCGACGAGCTGAGCGCACTGCTCGAGCGGGTCGGCGCCACCGAGGCCATTCCGGATGCCTGATCGCGGGCGACGATCGCCGACCGCGATACGAGACACCTGATTTCGTTGGTCCATGGGTAACTCACCGGGGACGGGCAAACCTGCCCACGGCGCTACCGTCGGCCGCCAACGGCGATCTCGAGGCACTCAGGTCTGGCCTGAATACTCGGGGAGGCGGAACTGCTAGCAGCGCCCCTGGCGGGCCGCGGCGAGCAGTTTCGGGTCGATGGAGGGTGATCCGCCCGGCGCCGGGTTCTTGAGCGAACGCAGCACCTCCTCGGCGTCGGCGCTCGGGCGAAGCGATTCGCCGAAGACCGCACCGAGCACCAGGTCGACGGTGTCGTCGCCGCGCTGATCCTCGATCAGCTCGGCGCACGGCGCGACCAGCTGCACCGAGGCGGCGGCCGGGCGGCCGTTCACCCCGAAGCGGATCTGGCCGGTGCAGTTCAGATCGCCGTTGACGTATACCGGATCGTTACCATATTGCACCCCTGGCGCGCTCGCGAAGCCGAGATCGCCCAGCGCCGAGGCGATGTGCGTGGCCTGGCCCGCCTTGTTGTTGGCGTTGAGCACCCTGACCTTGGACTGGGCCAGCGGTGTCGGGTCCACATCCTTGAGCCTGGACTGCCCGACCCGCTGTCCCAGCGGCGCGGGCTGCGGCGACTTGGGATCGGTCGCGGGCGTCGGCGAGTTGCACGCCATCGCCGAGTGGCTGGTGTCGTGCGTCAGGAAGGCCTTGAACCACACGATGGCGCAGATCAGCGCCAGCACGGTGATCAATATCAGCCAGGGCTCGGTGCGCCGACGTCGGAAGAGCCGACCGGTCCGGTCGGTTGGGCTACCTTCGGTGATCAGTGAAACCACGGACATACTCTACGAAAATGTCTCGGGCGCGCTGCGCAAGGTCTCGGCGAGTTCCACCGTTGGTGTCGATTACCCCTCAGTTTCGACTCGTCTGTGTTTTGGTTGCGACTTTTGCCGCGTGGTCCGCTATTGTCTGGCGGCCCAGATCGAATCATCGGCGGCGAAATCGGTGATCGGTCGCGGGAACAAGCAGGGCATGTCCTGCGTTTACCGAGCGCAATCAGGAGTGGGTCACTCTGATCCGCCCTGATAGGTGACCGGTACACGTGTGACGTGCACCACCGGCGGGACGGCTGGTTCCGTGCCGATTCCACCAGGAATCGGTGTGGCGCGAGCCGGTCCGGGATATACGGAGTAAGGACGAGGGGAAGACGACATGGCAACCGACTATGACGCACCGAGGCGCACCGAAACCGACGATGTGTCGGAAGATTCGCTGGAGGAGCTGAAGGCTCGTCGCAACGAGGCACAGTCCGCCGTCGTGGATATCGACGAATCCGATACCGCGGAGTCGTTCGAGCTTCCCGGCGCGGATCTGTCCGAAGAAGTGCTGTCTGTTCGGGTGATCCCGAAGCAGGCCGACGAGTTCACTTGTTCCAGCTGCTTCCTGGTGCACCACCGGAGCAGGCTGGCCAGCGAAGCTGGCGGACAGCTCATCTGCATGGACTGCGCCGCCTGAGCGGTCGCAGATCCGAGAGAAATTGTGTCAGCCCGCGCTCGGGAGTCCGAGCGCGGCAAGGACCCGTTCCGGCCTTCTCGTACTGACCAGCCAGTACGGGGTCGGGTCGTCCGGGTCGTCGAGCACGAGCAAGATCATCGACCCGATCCAGGGGCGATGCTGCACGTAAGCGGCGGGGTCGAGCTGGCGACCCAGCGCCGCGCTCTTCGCGGTCGACGGCACGACGGCCGCGCGGGCCACGAAGTTCACCGGCAGGTGCGCACGGTCGACGCGCAGTTCCGCGGTGCCCGAGGAATCGGCGCCGATCTCGACGCGATGGCGGCTCAGCCACAGCAGCACCCAGACCGGGACGGGGAACAGCAGCACGTAGGGCAGCCAGGCACGCAATCCTGGTGCGCCCATATGGATTTCGGCGGCAAGCAACCCGGTGATGGCGAACGCGACCGGCCACCACCACAGCGGCACCCACAGGCGCTCGCGGTAGGCATGCTGGCTCGGTGTTTTCTGGTCCATAGTCACTGCGTTGGGCTGGTCCGACACGACTCAACACTAAGTCACGAAGGTAAACCGCCTACGCGTAGGCTGGTCGGTCGTGAGTGGACTTTCACCGATACCTCTGCTGCGGCTGGATCCCGGCATACCTGTCCCCACACGCGCCCATCACGGAGACGCGGGTGTCGACCTGTGCACCACCGAGGACGTCATCCTGGAGCCGGGAGAGCGCGTGCTCGTCGGCACCGGCGTCGCGGTCGCGCTGCCGGTGGGCACCGTCGGGCTGATCCACCCGCGGTCGGGGCTGGCCGCGAAAACCGGGCTGTCCGTGGTCAACACGCCGGGCACGGTCGATGCGGGCTACCGCGGCGAGATCAAGGTGTGCCTGATCAACCACGATCCGCGTACGCCGATCGAGCTGCGCAGAGGCGACCGGATCGCCCAGCTGCTGGTGCAGCGGGTGGAGTTGGTGGACTTCGTCGAGGTCGATTCGCTCGACGAAACCACAAGGGGTGCGGGCGGTTACGGATCAAGTGGTGGTCACGCGAGTCTGACCGCGCAGAATGAAGGGGTGGGCCGGTCTACCGGCAAGGAGCTGTAATGGGAATGTTCGGTAAGAAGAAGAAGTCGGACCGCGTCGAGGACGACCGGTACGACGAGGCGGGCGACTACGACGACGCCTACGCCGAGGAATACGAGCCGGGCTACGACGACGATCCGCCGACCGACGAGAACCCGATCGTCACGGCGGATTATGCCGCGGGCGATGACGCGCAGCGGTCGGGCCCCTACGACTACGAGGACGTCGCGGAACTGCTGGACGCGGTGCTCGATCAGCGGCTCGATCTCGGCTCGGTGATCCTGCCGGTGCCGCCGGGCGGTCAGCTGCAAGTGGAGATGTCCCCGGACGGCGCGCCGCAGGCGGTGCACCTGGCGACCGAGCACGGCCGCATCACCGTCGCGGCCTACGCGGCGCCGAAATCGCCGGGCCAGTGGCGCACGGTCGCGGCCGATCTGGCCGAATCGCTGCGCGCCGACGGTGCGCGGGTCGCGGTCGAGACCGGTCCGTGGGGCCGGGAACTGCTCGCCGTCACCGAGGGCGCCGATCTGCGCTTCATTGGCGTCGACGGCTACCGCTGGATGGTCCGCCTCGTCGCCGCCGGCCCGTCCGGCGCGGCCGACGACGGTACGGCGCTGGTCAGCGCGGCGCGGGCGATCCTGCGCGAGACCGTGATCCGGCGCGGCACCGATCCGCTGCCGGTGCGCGATCCGCTGCCGGTGGTGCTGCCGCAGGAGCTCGCCGAACAGCTGGCCGCCGCGCATCAGCAGCAGGTGGAGGCGCAGCAGGCGCAGGTGCTCGCCGCCCAGCAAGCGCAGCAGGCGGCCCCGCCGCCGCGTGTACCCGACGGCCCGCGGCGCGGCGCCGACGGCTCGGCCATGCAGCAGCTCGGCCTGAACTGATTCGACGCACCGGCCCCGTCGTCCCGCGTGGACGACGGGGCCGGTGGCGTATCAACGACTCTCGTCGAACGTGCCGAGCCCGCGGTGGCCGAGGATCGCCGGATCGGCGCCGAGTTCATCCAGCGTGATCCGATGCAGTTCGGCACGGGGGAGCAGCGCGGCCCACTCCTCGGCGACCGCGAGCGGATGCACCGGATCGTCGACGGCGGTGACCACGGCCACCGGCGTCGCGATGCCGCGCAGCCGCTCGGCATCCGGCCATTTGTACTCGGCGGCCTCCGCCAGCGCCTGCGGCAGGTGCGGCCACTGCGCCCGCCACGACTGGGTCAGCGCGGCGGCCAGCCAGTCGGGGCTGCCCGCCCGCATCCGCTCGATGACCGGTTCCAGTCCGTCGGCGCGCAGCTGGGCGGCGGTGTAGGCGGCGCTGAGCGCGGCGGGGCATGCGGCCGTATCGGGTCCCGTCCAGGCGGGTAGCGCGGCGACCACACCCGAAACCACCCCGGGATGCTCGGCGGCCCACTCCAGCGCGATGGCCGCGCCGAGCGAGATTCCGGTCACCAGGACCGGTCGGTCGCCCTCGGCCGCGGCGTCGAGTGCGGCCCGGCAGCTGGCAACCACGCAGCGCGGGTCCGGTTCGACCGCGAGGAAATCGAATCCCCGTGCGACACAGGCGGGTTCGAACGCACGCCGGGCGAAGTCGGCGTCGGAACCGGTACCGGGCAACGCGATGATTAACGGCGCGCGCCGCGGGGTATTCGGCACTGTGTGTGGGGAGGCGAACACCGCTCCGAGCGTAGCGGGGGCCGCCGCACCCATCTACAGTGGCGGTGTACGGCCATAAACGGCTGTGCACCCGAAGACCACGACGGCGTGCGACCCGCGCCGTCTTTGCTCTAATGCAGGAGAGCGTGAAATGTCGTCATCGGCTGCCTCAGGTTATTTTCGCCGATTAGGCCGCAGACTGACCGAGGATCTCGATCGGTTGGATGCCGAGGAGCTTGCCGAGACCGCGGAAGCGTCGGGCGCCTGCCGCGCGTCGGAGTGTCGCCGCGGCGACGAGGCCACCATGCTCGGTAGGCTACGCAGCGTCGAGGCATGTCCGAAGGCCGCGGGCGCGAGCGTGCAGGCGGAATTCTTCGACGGCACCGACGCCATCACACTGGTGTGGATCGGCCGCAGGCGCATTCCCGGTATCGAACCCGGGCGGCGCATTCTGGTCCGAGGCCGCGTCGGCGACCGAGACGGCCGCAAGGTCATCTACAACCCCTACTACGAATTGCGCGGGAACAGCTGACGTATGCCATCGAGCAACGACAACGGCGCCGAGTTCGGCAAGCCGACCGATATTTTCGACGCATCGACCGACCTGAACGCCGCGCACGCAGCAGCGGAGCGCGCGGAGGAGGAAGAGCGTGAAGAGGCGGCAGAACAGACGCTGCTCGAGCAACTGGGCGGCTTCAGCGGCCTGATCTATTCCACGCTGCCGGTTGTCGTTTTCGTCCCGGTGAACACGCTGTGGGGTCTCACGGCGGCGATCTGGTCCGCGCTCGGCGTCGCGGCGGCGATCCTGGTGTGGCGCCTGATCCGGCGCAGCCCGATCCAGCCCGCCATCTCCGGCTTCCTCGGCGTCGGCATCTGCGCGTTCATCGCCTACCGGATGGGGGAGGCGAAGGGCTTCTTCCTGTTCGGCATCTACACCAGCCTGGTGTACGGCGGTGTCTTCCTCGCCTCGATCCTGGTGCGCTGGCCACTGGCCGGGGTGATCTGGGGTGTGCTGAACGGCCACGGTTCCGGCTGGCGTGCCGACCGGCGCGCGGTGCGCCTCTACGACCTGGCGACGGCGGTCTGGGTGATCGTCTTCGGCGCGCGCTACCTGGTGCAGTCGCAGCTCTACGACACCGATCACACGGGCTGGCTCGCGTTCGCGCGCATCGCGATGGGCTGGCCGCTGACGGCGGTCGCGCTCGCTGTCACGGTGTGGGCGGTGCGTCGCGCGGGGCATCTGCCCGCTCGCGCGGTTCCCGCCACGTAGATAGACAGGGCTTTCGGTAAGGGTGGGGTAAGAGGTACCGCCGAGGTGGGGCAGGACCCACCCTGGGGTGCCTGGCCGGTGTGCCGAGTTCATATGACGATCGTTTGCGACACGGAAAACGCAACGATCGGCAAGAAAGGACTCGGACGTTGGCTACCGAGCACACCACCGCGGCATTGTCCAAGAAAACCAGCCCGGCCCTGTCGGAGAGTCGCCGCGTTTCGGCGGAACTCGACACACTGATCGGCCCCGCGGCGGCGGGGGACCGCCAGGCGGTCTCCGAGATCGTGCGGATCGTGCATCCGCTCGTGCGCCGCTACTGCGGAGCGCGTCTCGGCAACACCTCGCACCTACAAGTGACCGCCGACGACGTGGTGCAGGAGATCCTGCTCGCCACCGTCAACGCCATTCCGCGCTACCGGGATCAGGGCAAGTCGTTCCTGGCCTTCGTGTACGGGATCGCGGCGAACAAGGTCGCCGACGCGTTCCGCCGCTCCCAGCAGCACCCGTCCTACCCGATGGCCGAGGTCCCCGACGCGGCGTCCACCGCGGCGGGCCCGGAGGAGTGGGCGCTGGCCTCCGAACGGCGCGCCGCCACAAGGGAACTCATGAAGGTGCTGGCGCCGGCGCATCGCGAGGTGCTCGTCATGCGCATCGTGCTCGGCTGGACCGCGGCCCAGACCGCCGAGGCGATCGGCACCAGCCCCGGCGTGGTCAGGGTGATGCAGCACCGCGCGCTGAACAAGCTGCGCGCGGAGCTCAAAATCGCGTCGTGAATCGAACCGTATCGGGGAGTTACGGTTTGATGCCGTGGTGGGCCAGCGCGACGCGCAGGTCCTCCTCGGCCTCGGCGGAGGTCACGAACAGCAGCTCGTCCTCGCCCTCGAACGGGTCGTCGGGCTGCGGCACGATCACCCGGCCACCGCGCAGGATCGTCACCAGCGCGGTGTCCCTCGGCAGCGTCAGCGCGCGCACCGGCTTACCGGCCAGCCCGGTATCGCCGGGCAGGGTGATCTCGACGAGGTTCGCCTGACCCTGGCGCAGGGTCATCAGGCGCACCAGGTCACCCACCGACACCGCCTCCTCCACGAGCGAGGCGAGCAGGCGCGGCGTGGAGACGGCGACATCCACACCCCACGAGGAGTCGAAGAGCCATTCGTTGCGCGGGTCGTTCACCCGCGCGACCACCCGGCGCACGCCGAATTCGGTCTTGGCGAGCAGGCTGTGCACCACATTCGCCTTGTCGTCGCCGGTGGCGGCGATGACGACCTCGTAGGTCTCCAGTCCCGCTTCCTCGAGCAGCGCGAGCTCACAGGCGTCCGCATGCACCCAGACCGCGTCGGGGATGGCGGCGGGATCGATGTGGTCGAGCTGACGCTCGAGCAGCATCACCTGATGTCCGCCGCGCAGCAGTTCCCGTGCGATCGATCGGCCGACGGCGCCGGCTCCGGCGATGGCCACCTTCATGTTCAGTCCTCGCTCGCAGGGGGCTTACCGGCCAGTGCGACGGCCTCGCCGACGCTGCCGGAGGTCGCGGCCACATAGACGATGTCGTCGGCCTGCACGATGGTCTTGTTGTTCGGCAGCAGGCCCTGGCCGAACCGGATGATGAACGACACCCGTGCGGCGATCGCGCGCTCCAGATCGCGCACGGTGCGGCCGTACCAGTCCTCGTGCAGCGTCAGCTGGGTGACCGCGACGGTGCCGGTGGGATCGCGCCAGGTGGTGGTGCTGGTGTCGCCGATCAGCGTGCGCAGGAACCGGTCGGTGGTCCACGGCACCGTGGCGATGGTCGGAATGCCGAGGCGCTCGTAGACGGCGGCGCGCTTGGCGTCGTAGATGCGGGCGACCACGCGCTCGACGCCGAACATCTCGCGGGCGACGCGCGCGGAGATGATGTTGGAGTTGTCACCGGAGGACACCGCGGCGAACGCGTCCGCGCGCTCGATTCCCGCCCGGGTCAGCACATCCCGATCGAAGCCGACGCCGGTGATCTGCTCGCCGGGAAAGTCCTGGCCGAGGCGCAGGAACGCGCTCGGATCCCGATCGATCACGGTGACCTCGTGACCGACCCGGACCAGCGCGCGGGCCAGCGACGAACCGACGCGGCCGCACCCCATGATCACTACGTACACCGTGCAACCCTCGTTCCTGGAACCTGGCGTTCGGTCTGCTTCTCTTCTGGCAGAACGGTACCGTTCGAACGTTTCCATCGCCCAGGTTCCCCCTGTGCGTGCGACCAAACCTGCGGCGCGGACCCGTTCACGGGCCCCTCTGTGTGCGCGTACACCTTGCGGGCACTGCCTCGACGGCCCCTGAGTTGTGTACCTGCTGCGCTGCCGCCGCCGGGTCCATCGTGAATGCCGCTAAGCTCCCTCCAGTGTCGAAGTTGACGACGGCCGCCAAACGCGTCCTATTGGGCAGGCCATTCCGAAGTGACTCGCTGGGGCACACCCTGCTGCCGAAGCGAATCGCGCTTCCGGTGTTCGCCTCCGACGCGATGTCATCGGTGGCCTACGCGCCGGAGGAAATTTTCCTCGTGCTTTCCGCGGCGGGGATCTCGGCGTACCTGTACGCGCCGTGGGTCGGCCTCGCCGTCGCCTTCGTGATGGCCGTGGTGGTGGCCAGCTACCGGCAGAACGTGCACGCCTATCCGTCCGGCGGCGGCGACTACGAGGTGGCGACCACCAACCTGGGCCCGACCGCCGGTCTCACCGTCGGCAGTGCGCTGCTCGTCGACTACGTGCTGACCGTCGCGGTGTCGATCTCCTCGGCGGCCTCCAATATCGGCTCGGCCATTCCCTTCGTCGCCACGCACAAAGTGTTGTTCGCGGTGGTGGCCATCATTGTGCTCACCGCGATCAATCTGCGCGGTGTGCGCGAATCGGGTACGGCGTTCGCGATTCCCACCTACGCGTTCATCATCGGCATGTTCGTGATGCTCGGCTGGGGACTGATCCGGATTTTCATCCTCGGTGACGAACTACGCGCGGAATCGGCCGGATTCGGATTGAAGGCGGAGGACGAGCACCTGTACGGGCTGGCCTTCGCCTTCCTCATCGCCAGGGCATTCTCGTCCGGCTGTGCCGCGCTGACCGGTGTCGAGGCGATCAGCAACGGTGTGCCCGCGTTCCGCAAACCCAAGTCGCGCAACGCCGCGACCACGCTGCTGATGCTCGGCACCATCGCGATCGTGCTGCTGATGGGCATCATCATCCTGGCCCAGAAGATCGGCCTGGTCTACGCGCACGACAGTGCGGACCTGATCGGCGCGCCCGCGGACTACCACCAGAAGACGCTCATCGCCCAGCTCGCCCAGACGGTATTCCACGGCTTCCCGATCGGCTTCTTCTTCATCACCACGGTCACCGCGTTGATCCTCGTGCTCGCCGCGAACACCGCGTTCAACGGATTCCCGGTGCTGGGTTCGATTCTGGCGCAGGACCGCTACCTGCCCCGGCAGCTGCACACCCGCGGCGACCGGCTGGCGTTCAGCAACGGCATCCTGTTCCTGTCCGGCGCGGCCATCGCGTTCGTCGTGCTCTTCGGCGCCGAGGTGACCAAGCTGATCCAGCTCTACATCGTCGGTGTGTTCGTCTCGTTCGTGCTCAGCCAGACCGGCATGCTGCGGCACTGGACCAGGCTGCTGCGCTCGGAGACCGATCCGGCGCAGCGGTCGCGGATGAAGCGGTCGCGGGTGATCAACGCGATCGGCCTCACCGCCACCGGCGCGGTGCTGATCATCGTGCTCATCACCAAGTTCTTCGCCGGCGCCTACATCGCCATCTTCACCATGGTGGCGATCTTCATCGTGATGAAACTCATTCGCAAGCACTACGATTCGGTGGCCCGCGAACTCGACGAGCACGAATGGGACGGCGTGCTGCCGAGCCGCTCGCATTCCATCGTGCTGGTATCGACGCTGCACCTGCCGACCAGGCGCGCGCTGGCCTACGCCCGTGCCACCCGCCCCGACACGCTCGAGGCGGTGACGGTGAACGTCGACGAGGCCGACACCAGGAAGCTGGTGCGCGAATGGGAACGCAGCGATATCACCGTGCCGCTCAAGGTGATCGAATCGCCGTATCGTGAAATCACCAAGCCGGTACTGGATTACGTGAAGCGGGTGCGCAAGGATTCCCCGCGCGACGTGGTCACCGTGTTCATCCCCGAATATGTCGTCGGTCACTGGTGGGAGCAGGTGTTGCACAACCAGAGCGCGTTGCGGCTCAAGGGCAGGTTGCTGTTCGAACCGGGTGTGATGGTGACCAGCGTGCCGTGGCAGCTGAGCTCGTCGTCGAACCGGGCGGGCAAGCCGGGCGTGGTGAACGCGCCGGGTGCGGTGCGGCGTGGCTATGAGGATCGCGCCGGATGAGTGACTGGTACGGAACGACTTTCGAGGTGCGGCTCGGGCCGCCCGGTCACGGTGGGTTCTGCGTCGGCAGGCATGAGGGCCGGGTGGTGTTCGTCCGGCACGGGCTGCCGGGCGAACTCGTGCTCGCGCGGGTGACCGAGGATCGCGGCGGATCGTTCTGCCGCGCCGACGCGGTCGAGATCCTGGAGGCGTCACCGGATCGGGTGCCTGCCACCTGCCCGGTCTCCGGGCCCGGCGGCGCGGGCTGCTGCGACTTCTCCTATGCGACACCGCGCGCGCAGCGCGCGCTGAAGGCGGCGGTGGTGGCCGAGCAGCTGCGCAGGGTCGCCAAGATCGAACGGGAGGTGCTCGTCGAGCCGATCACCGGCTACGGCGACGCGGTGACCGGGTGGCGGACCCGTGTGCGGTTGGTCGTCGACGCCGAAGGGCGCGCGGGGGTGCACCGCTACCGCAGCACCGACGTGCTCGCGGATCTGCGCTGCCCGCAACCGGTTCCGGGCGCGATCGACGGCGTGGCCGATCGATTGTGGACGCCGGGCGCGGATCTGGTGATCGCGGTCGACGGTGACGGCGTCCGGCATGTCGTCGAATTGGCGCCCGCCGAGGTGGGCAGCGACCGGCCGGGCAGTGAGCGGCCCGGCGGTCGCGAACACGCGGCGGGGGAACGCAGGGGGCGCGCGGACGGTAGAGGCAGGCAGGCGCGCGGCCGGGACCGGCAGCCGGATCGGCGCGGAGAACGATTGCGTGCCAGCGGATCCCGCGATGACGAGCGCGCGAGCGGTGACCGCAGGCATACCGCCGCACGGCGGGCCGCCACGCACGCACCGCGCGACGAATGGGTCATGGCGGGCAGCGGGCGCACGGTCGAGTACGTCGCGGGCCGCCGCTGGGAGCTCGCCGCGACCGGCTTCTGGCAGGCGCATCGCGGTGCGGCGCAATGCTATTCGGATCTGGTGGCCGAGTGGTCCGGCCTGAAGCCCGGTGCGCTGGCCTGGGATCTGTACAGCGGCGCGGGCGTTTTCGCGGCCAGGCTGGCCGAACAGGTCGGCCAGACCGGTACGGTGCGCGCGGTCGAATCCGCGCGGCCCGCGGTCGCCGACGGCACCGCGGCCCTGCGCGATCTGCCGTGGGTCGAGCAGCGCGCGCAGCGGGTGGAACGCTGGCTCGGCGAACATGCCGACGGCGCCGCCCCCGAGGTCGTCGTCCTCGATCCGCCGCGCGCGGGCGCGGGCAAAGAGGTCGTCGCCGCGGTCGCCGCGACCGGCACCGACCGCATCATCCACATCGGTTGCGACCCGGCCTCTTTCGCCCGCGACCTGAACCTCTACCAGTCGGCCGGTTACGCACTGGCCGACCTGCGCGCCTTCGACGCCTTCCCCGCCACCCACCACGTGGAGTGCATAGCCCTGCTACAGCGCTGACCAAACGCACACCCTTTCGGATTTCCCGCGTACCGAATCGCATGCGATGTTGTGTGCGGGAATCAAAGGGTGTGCGACACCTACAGTCTGGATATGACCGTCTATGCGTTGGCGCAACTGAAGTTCACCGATCGCGATGCCTACAACCGGTATCAGGCGCGCTTCATGGAGGTGTTCACCCGCTATTCGGGGACCCTGCTCGCCGCGGACGAATCGCCGACCGTGATCGAGGGGCAGACCGATCGGGAGAAGATCGTGCTGATGTCGTTCCCGGACGAGGCCGCGTTCCGTGCCTGGGCGGAATCGCCTGAGTACGTGGCGATTTCCGAGGACAGGCACGCGGGAGCCGAGACGGTCTCGTTGCTGATCAAGGGAATCGACCAGCGGGGCTAGTCCAGCTGCCAGGTGGCGCGGATCGTCGCGGTGACCTCGCTCTCGCCGAGTTCCACCGGAACCGGCGCGGCGGCGAACGCGATATCGGCGCCCATCCGCGCCATCCGCGGCATCGGCGGCGGGGCCGAGGCGGTGTTCTCGGTGATCTCGATGACCTGTCCGAGTGCCCGTCCCGCCCGGCTCGCGAACTGCTTCGCCTTGGCCAGCGCGTTGTCCCACGCGGCGTCGCGCGCCTTCGTCAGCAGGCCTGCCTGATCGGCGAAGGTGAGGGTGAGCCCGCCGAGCCGCACGTCGTCACCGCCCGCCTCCACGCAATTGGCGATGATGACCGCGGGGCCCGGATCGGCCTTCTCGCCGATATCGCGCAGCCCGACGGTCAGATCCGTGGTGGCGACGTAGCCGGTGATGCGGCTGCCCTGCCCCTCGGTCCACACCGTCTCGGTGCGCACCGACAGCCCGCTGGTGGCGATATCGGCCGGGGCGACGCCGTCCGAGCGCAGCGAGCTGATGACCGCGGCGACCCGCTCACCCGCCCGGCTGTAGGCCAGCGCGACCTTGCTCGCCTGACATTCGATGGAGATGGTGACCCGCATGAGATCGGGTGTGGCGCTGGCGGAGCCGCTCCCGAAGGTGGTGACGGTGCCCGGGGTGTGCTCGGTCAATGGCTTCTCCTGATTCGATCGGCTGCGCTGGCCCTCGGCTGAGTGGTCAGGTGCTCAACGAACGAGATGGCTCAATAATCCCCGCCGCGCACCGCGATCGCCCGCACCGCCGCGTCCATCTGCGCGTACGCGCCCGCGGCCAATCGTTCCAGCAGTGCGAGTTTGAGCCGCGGCGCCTGCTGGGTGAGCTGGTCGAACCGCGCGGGCGCGAGCACGGCCACCCGGACACCGGATTCGGCGCGCGCCTCGTTGACGAACGGATTGCCGACCAGCATCGGAATCTCACCGAAGGACATCCCCGCCGACAGCGTGACCAGCCGGTGGCTGCGTCCGTCCGCGCCGTCGAAGGTGATCCGCACCCGGCCCTCCAGGATCAGGTACAGCCCGGAACGCGCGCTGCCGCGTTCGGCGATGACCTCGCCGCGGGCGATGGTGCGCACCTCGAATTCCTTGGCCAGCGTCCGGCGATCGGCGGGATCGAGCGCGGCGAGCGCGGGATGGTCCTCGAGCGAGAGCGAGGTGCAGACGGGTTCGTCGGCGGGACGGTAGTGCTCGAGCACGATGTTCTCGCACCATTCGGTGGCGCTGTCGCGATCGATGAACACCCGGCCGCGCGGATCGGCCGGATCGAGGCTGGACACCAGATGCCCGAGTTTGGCGTCCGGATCGACGATCGCGACCTGGCAACCGGTTTCGGCGAGCTCGCGCTGCAGTGCGTCGAGCATGCGCACCGCGATCGCGCTCACCTCGCCGACCCGGCGCAGATCGACCACGAGCGCCGCCAGCTCACCGGCCTGCTCCTCGATGACCCGCACCGCACGCTCGGCGCCCGCGAACAACAGGTCGCCGTGCAGTTCGTAGACCATGGCCCGGTGCCCGTGCTCGGCGAGCAGCGCCATCTCCTCGGTGCTGCGGCGCAGCCGCGACGGCACCTCGGCCACCGTGTACTCCGCACGGATCGCGGTCCGCGCCGCCCTGGTGACGTGCAGGAAGTGCAGCTCCAGGCGTTTGGACAGTTCGCGGCACGCGGCGACGCCGCGCACGCTGTTGCCGTGCGGGTCCAGGCGCGGCGAGAACACCGCGATGCCGATCTGCCCGGGCAGCACCGCGAGGATGCCGCCGCCGACACCGCTTTTCGCGGGCAGCCCGACCGTGGTCACCCAGTCGCCCGCCGCGTTGTACATGCCGCAGGTGGTCATCACGCTGAGCACCTGTTCGGTGAGCGCGGTGGTGAGCGCGCGCTCCCTGGTGATCGGGTTGACGCCGTTGTTGGCCAGCGTCGCCGCCATCACCGCGAGGTCGCGGCAGGTGATGTCGATCGAGCACTGGCGGAAGTAGCAGTCGACGGCCTCGTCCGGATCGGAGTCGATGATGCCGAAGGAGCGCAGCATGTAGCCGATGGCCCGGTTGCGGTAGCCGGTGCGCGCCTCGGAGGCGTAGACCGCCTCGTTCATGGTCAGCTCGCGGCCGGCGAAGCGGGAGTAGCAGCGCCGGATGCGTTCGAAGCGCTCGCGCGCGTCGCGGCCCTGGATCAATGACGCCGCGGTGATGGCCCCCGCGTTGATCATCGGATTGCGCGGGCGCTCGGTCACCGGGTCCAAGCTGATCTCGTTGAACGGCTCGCCGGACGGCTCGACATCGATGCGCTCGGCGACCGCCGCCGGTCCGCGATCGGCCAGCGCGAGCGCGTAGGTGAACGGTTTGGAGATGGACTGGATGGTGAACGCGGTCGCCACGTCCCCGGTGCCGTAGACCCGGCCGTCCGCCGTGGTCAGGCACAGTGCGAACGAATCGGGTTGTACCGCAGCGAGTTCGGGGATGTAGTCGGCCAGCTCGCCGGACTGGTCGGTACGGCAGAGCTGATAGACGTCGCCGACGATCTTGGCGACGACGCCGAGGGCTGGTGCGTGCGAAACCTCGTGCTCGGGCTGGCCCACACGATCACTCTAGGCCGCGTAACTTGTTGGCGATGAGCCGACATTCGTCTGTGGCAGCGCGTGTCGCGGGAAACGGATTTCGCCGACCCGCGCCGTGGTAAGCCTCACACCGTGTCACGATGTCGGCAGGTGAGCAGTCATTGTCGTGCGGGGGCCTTATTTCGGCTCCGTAGACTGATCGGAACAAAAGCGCTATCCGGAGGGAGCTAGTTCAGGTGGGAGTGCTTTCCCGGGTCGATACGCCCGAAGATCTGCGCAGGCTTACCGTGCCTCAGCTGCGCGAGCTCGCGGCGGAGATCCGTGAGTTCCTGGTGCAGAAGGTCGCCGCGACCGGCGGGCATCTCGGCCCCAATCTCGGGGTGGTCGAACTGACCATCGCGCTACACCGGATCTTCGATTCGCCGGCCGACCCGCTGATCTTCGACACCGGGCACCAGGCCTACGTGCACAAGATCCTCACCGGGCGCAAGGAGCAGTTCGACACGCTGCGCACCCGCGACGGCCTGTCCGGCTACCCGAGCAGGGCGGAGAGCCCGCACGACTGGGTCGAGTCCTCGCACGCCTCGGCGTCGCTGTCCTACGCCGACGGCCTGGCCAAGGCGTTCGCTTTGACCGGGCAGCAGCGGCACGTGGTCGCCGTGGTCGGTGACGGCGCGCTGACCGGCGGTATGTGCTGGGAGGCGCTGAACAATATCGCCGCGG
This sequence comes from Nocardia sp. NPDC052566, assembly GCF_044547285.1. NCBI lineage: Bacteria > Bacillati > Actinomycetota > Actinomycetes > Mycobacteriales > Nocardiaceae > Nocardia > Nocardia sp. NPDC052566. The sequence continues at coordinate 36,616 of NZ_JBIUAF010000010.1, forward strand.
CGCCGGACCGCTCGGTGGTCGTGGTGGTCAACGACAACGGCCGCTCCTACGCGCCGACGATCGGCGGTCTGGCCGATCGCCTCACCGCGCTGCGCACCCAGCCCGCCTACGAGCACGCGCTCGACGCGGGCAAGAAGCTGCTGAAGAGTATTCCGCGGGTGGGGGATTCGGCCTACTCGATGGTGCACGCGGTGAAGGCGGGCATCAAGGACGCGGTCAGCCCGCAGGAGCTGTTCGGCGATATCGGGCTGAAGTACGTCGGGCCGGTGGACGGGCACGACATCGTCGCCATGGAGGCGGCGCTGCGCCGCGCCAAGGATTTCGGCGGCCCGGTGGTGGTGCACGCGGTGACGCAGAAGGGCCGCGGCTACGCGCCCGCCGAGAACCACATCGCCGATCAGATGCACGCCTGCGATCCGATCGATCCGCTCACCGGCGATCCGCTCGGCGGGCCGAAGGCGCTCGGCTGGACCAAGGTGTTCTCCCAGGAACTGATCAGCCATGCCGAGCGGCGCGACGATATCGTCGCGATCACCGCCGCCATGCCCGGCCCGACCGGGCTGTCCGGATTCGGTGAGCGTTTCCCGGAGCGGATGTTCGACGTCGGCATCGCCGAACAGCACGCGATGGCCTCGGCGGCCGGGCTCGCGCTCGGCGGTATGCATCCGGTGGTCGCGATCTACTCCACCTTCCTCAACCGTGCCTTCGATCAGCTGCTGATGGATGTCGCGCTGCTGAAGCAGCCGGTGACCGTGGTGCTGGACCGGTCCGGCATCACCGGCCCGGACGGCGCGAGCCACAACGGCATGTGGGACCTTTCGCTGCTCGGCATCATCCCGGGCATCCGGGTCGCGGCGCCGCGCGATGCGGCGACGCTGCGCGAGGAACTCGGCGAGGCATTGGCGGTCAACGACGGCCCCACCGTCCTGCGATTCCCCAAGGGCAGCGTCGCCGAGGATATTTCGGCGGTGGAGCGGCTCGACGGGGTCGATGTGCTCCGCCTGGCCGAGTCGGATGCCGGACCGGCCGGGTCGGTGCGCGGTGACGTGCTCGTCGTCGCGGTCGGCCCGTTCGCGGAGACCGCCGTGCGCGCCGCGGAACTGCTGGAGCCGGAAGGGGTTTCGGTCACCGTCATCGATCCGCGCTGGGTGCTTCCGGTCTCGGACACCATCGTCAAGCTCGCCGAGAACTACCGCCTGGTGGTCACCCTCGAGGACAGCGGCCTGCACGGCGGCATCGGCTCCACCGTCTCGGCCCGGCTGCGTGCCGCCGGACTCGACGTGCCCGCCCGCGATCTCGGTGTGCCGCAACAGTTCCTCGACCACGCCTCGCGCGCGCAGATCCACGAGGAGCTCGGCCTGACCGCCGACGCCATCGCACGCAGGATCGCCGGCTGGTTGAACGCGGGCCTGCGGGCGGACAGCGCACAAGCGGCTCGCTAGCGAGCAGTGGGACGCAGTGGGCCGCGAACGCCGCCCACTGCGTTCCACCTCCGCCGATTGCGACCCGATCAGCCGCCTACTGCCTTGCGGCGGGAGGCGCGTACTTTCACCCGGTTGCCACACAGGTTCATCGAGCACCAGGTGCGGCCGCGGTTACGCGACTGGTCGTAGAACGCCCAGCGGCAGCTCGGTTCGCGGCAGGTCTTGAGGCGTGTCCAGCTGCCGTCGCCCGCTGCGGCGGCGATATCGGCGAGCAGTGTGGCAAGTGCGCGATCCACCGGTGCTTCGCTGGTCGGCACCAGCCGTGGCGGCAGCTCGGTGACATCGACGGTCAGCGTCAGATCCTGTGTCAGCGCGGCCAATTCGGCGTGGGCGGCCGGATCGAGACCGTCGGGGCGCGGGCTCGCGACCGGTTCGGCGTTGTTCCGCGCGAACAGTGCGCGGATGCCCTCGCGCACTCGTCGCGCTCGATCGCGCTCGGCCTCGGTCGCCGTGACCTCGTGCGGCAGCAGCCCGTTGGTGTGCAGCCAGGCCGTCAGCTGCGCGGGCGTGCCCAGGTGATCGCCGTCCGCGTGCCGTGTGTTGACGAACGCCACCAGCCGCGCCGCCCCGGCGGGCACGCCGCCGTCCGCGGCCGTTTCTCCGACTCGATCAGCCATGTATCGATGATAACCAGCCATTGTCAGTTGCCAGTTACGTAACTACCATTCGACTAAGGCTGGTTATCCACCGGCTCGCCCCGGAAGTGCACCGGACAAAGGAGAATCGGCATGGCAACCGTCACGAGGGAAATCATCGTCGCGGCCAACCCCGCGGAGGTATGGGCGATCATCGGCGATTTCGCCGACGGACCGAGCAGGATGGCGCCCGGATTCGTCACCGAGACCACGGTGCGGGCGCCCGGCCTGCGGGTCGCCACCTTCGCCGATGGCACCGTGCTGGAGGAGCGGCTCATCACGCTCGACGACGCGGAGCGCCGCTTCGTCTACTCGATCGTCGGTGGCAGTGTCACGCCCGAACACAACAACGCGTCCATGCAGGTGTTCGATGAGGGCGACGGGCAGAGCCGGTTCGTCTGGCGCCACGACGTGCTGCCCGCCGCGCTGGCCGACGCGTTCGCCCCGAAGATGGAGCAGGGTCTCGCGGTATTCAAGCGGACGGTGGAAGCCGCCGCCGCGAGCCGCGATTGACCTTGCCGATGCGGCGGGGATCAGCCCGCCGGTCGGCCGTGGGGGGGGGGGGGGGGGCGGGCCCCCCCCCCCCGACGGGGGCGCGCCCGACAACCAGGGGCCCCCCCCCAAGAAGGGAGCCCCACCAAACAAGCGGGGCGGGGAGCGGTGGGTGTGGTTTTTTTCTCGGGGTGGGGGCCCGCCGCGGGGGGGGGGGGGTGGTGGGGGGGGGGGGGGGGGGGGTTTTGGGGGGGGGGGGGGGGGGGGCCGCCCCCCCCCCCCCCCCCACGACCGGGCAAAGGGCCTCGCGAAAGACTACGTGCCGCACACCGTATCGATGCCAGCCATCGCATCCTGGAAGGCCGATCCGCTGAGCACGGTGTTGAGGTCCGCGTCCGAGGACGAGGCCACCCGATTCATCTGCTCCACACCGTTGTTGAGGGTGTTCTTCACGGTGCCGGGATCGGCGTCGGCCGCGAGCTTGCCGAGCCGGGCGGCACTGCTGCGGAAGTGGTCCTTGATCTGAGTCAGCGTGGCCGCGCTCGGATTCGGGTTCTTCGCGATCTCGTCCATCTTGGTGTTCATCTCGGTGAGCAGTTCACCGACGGCACCGCATGTCGTCGCATCGCTGACGGCATTGGCCGGGCCCGCACCGCCGACGAGCGCGCCGCCGATGAGAGCCGCGAGCGCGAACGATGCGAATCGTGTTCTCCGCATTGACTTTCCTTCCCTGCACAAACAAATCCCCGAACCGAGAAGGTTGTATCAGTGGACACCGACACGCGCCGCGCCGGGGTACCTACTCGGTGGTACCCGCGGGAATCAGCGCGGTGGTGAGCCGGGGGACCGCGAGCTCGCGCTGCCATGGGCGCGCGCCGCCCGACTTGAGGAAGCCATCGATCGCGGCGGACAGATCGGCGGGATCGTCGGGCACCCGGTCGTAATCCGGCAGACCGTCCCAGCACAGTCGCCGCACCAGATCGGGCGAGAGCAGATTCTCCACCGGAATCGCCAGCTCGGTCGACAGCTCACCCATCGCGCCGCGCGCCCGGTTCAGCCGCTTGGCGGCCGCCGGATCCCGGCGCTCCCAGCGGTTCACCGGCGGCGGACCGTCGAAGGGCTGTGTCAGCGGCGGCAATTCGTCATCCGGCAGCGTCCGCGCCCGATCGACCGCGGCCAGCCACTCGCGCGAATACCTGCGCTGGCGCGGCCCGCCGAACACCGGCAGCGTGCGCAGCTGCGCGATCGAGCGCGGCTCGGCGGTCGCCGCCGCGATGATCGCCGCGTCCGGCAGGATCCTGGCGGGCGCCACATCGCGGGCACGGGCCAATGCGTCACGCGCGGTCCACAATTCGCGCACCACGGCCAGCTGGCGTGCCTTGCGCAGGGTATGGATGCCCGAGGTGCGCCGCCACCGCTCGGCCTTGGGCGCGGGCGGCTCGGTCAGCCGGATGTGCTCGAATTCCTGTGCCGCCCAATCGGTCTTGTCCTGCAGGGCCAGCTCGACGGCCACCGCGTCGCGCAGCTCCAGCAGCAGCTCCACATCGAGCGCGGCGTAGTTCAGCCAGTCGTCGGGCAGCGGCCTGGTCGACCAGTCCGCCGCGCCGTGCCCCTTGCGCAGCGCGCGGCCGAGCAGCCGCTCCACCATGGCGGCCAGGCCGACCCGTTCGAAACCGGCCAGCCTGCCACCCAATTCGGTGTCGAACAGCCGCGCCGGCCGCAAGCCGAGCTCGGCCAGGCCGGGCAGATCCTGATCCGCCGAATGCAGCACCCACTCCAGCTCGTTGATCACCGCGGCCAGCGGCGCGAGATCGTCGGCGACCGGAATCGGATCGATCAGGAAGCTGCCGGAGCCCGCGCGGCGCAACTGGATCAGATAGGCGCGCGCCGAATACCGGAAACCGGAAGCGCGTTCGGCGTCGACGGCCAGCGGACCGGTGCCCGCGGCGAGCCTGGCGGCGGCGTCGGCGATCTCGGCGGCGGTAGCGAGCACCGGAGGCACACCCTCGGCAGGCGTGAGCAGTGGCTCTGCTGTGTCTTCTGGCTCGTCTGCTACCGGCATAAGCCTGAACTTTACGTTGCGGTCAGTTGTGATCGCCGCTGGTATACGACTCCGGCCGCAGATGCGTGATACCCGCTGGTGGCAAACCGGCCGCGTAGGCGAGTACCTCGCAGAACGCCTCCACATGGGTGCGCATCTCGACGGTGCCCGCGGTCCACGACGCGCGCAGCTCCAGCTGGTGCGCGCGCGGCGGGCCCGCGATATCGCCGTAGCGCACCGAGCTCGTCGAGGTGACGGTGCCGCCGAGCGCGGTGAACGGCTCACCGCGCGTCTCCAGCGCGTCGACCAGCCAGCTCCACGCCACCTCGGGCAGCAGCGGGTCGGTGGCGAGCGCGGCATCGATATCGGCCTGGATGTAGGCGACGAGACGGAATACGCCGTGCCATGCCTCGTCACCGTCCGGATCGTGCAGCAGGATCAGCCTGCCGAATGCGTCACCCTCGGAATCGATCGGCACCACACCGTTTTCCGGGTGTTTGACTTCGGCGCCGATCGCGTAGGAATACGGTGCCAGGCGTTGCGGTGGCCGGATCGGTGCCAGCTCGATCCGAGGGTGCACGGTTGCGGTGCCCATCGCATCGACCGCGGCGCGAAATCGTGCTGGCTCGCCGTTGGGTCCCTCGGTCGGTGCGGCGCCGTCGCGGAAGTCGAGCGGTGTCACAAGGGCGACGGTAGACCTTGGGGCACCGGCACAGTCGGAGGCGCGCCGCCGAGGCGCCGCACGAGCCTGCTTACGATGGGCGGTGATGAGCACTCATACCCGCCGCCGGTTGACCGATGCCCCGTTCCTGGCCGCCGCCACCGGCGCCACGCCGTCACGGCGTCCGGTGTGGTTCATGCGTCAGGCCGGACGTTCGCTGCCCGAATACCGCGAGCTGCGCGCCGGTATCGGCATGCTCGAATCCTGCTTCGATCCGGAGCTGGTGTGCGAGATCACCATGCAGCCGATCCGCCGCCACGGCGTCGACGCGGCGATCCTGTTCTCCGACATCGTCGTTCCGCTGAAGGCCGCCGGTATCGACCTCGACATCGTGCCCGGCGTCGGCCCGGTGATCGCGTCGCCGGTGCGCACCGCGGACGATGTGCGCGCCCTGCCGCGGCTGCGGCCCGAGGAGGTGGGCGCGGTCACCGACGGTGTGCGCTTGCTCACCGACGCGCTGGGCGACACGCCTCTGATCGGTTTCGCGGGCGCGCCCTTCACCCTCGCCTCCTATCTGGTCGAGGGCGGGCCGAGCAAGAACCACGAGCGCACCAAGGCGATGATGTACGCCGATCCGCAGACCTGGCACGCGCTGCTCGGCGTGCTCACCGACATCACCATCGCGTTCCTGCAGGCGCAGCTGGCCGCCGGGGTCGACGCGGTGCAGCTGTTCGATTCCTGGGCGGGCGCGCTGTCGCTGGCCGACTACCGCGCGTTCGTGCTGCCGCACTCCGAGCGGGTGTTCGCCGAGATCGCCGGCGCCGGTGTGCCGCGCATCCACTTCGGTGTCGGCACCGGCGAGTTGCTCGGTGCGATGGGCGAGGCGGGCGCCGATGTCGTCGGCGTCGACTGGCGGGTACCGCTGACCGAGGCGGTGCGCCGGGTCGGGCCCGGAAAAGCGTTGCAGGGCAATCTGGATCCCGCGGTGCTGTTCGCGGGTGCGGCGGCCGTGGAGGCCGAGGCGCGGCGCATCGCGGGTGAGGCCGACGAGGCGATCACCCTCGGCGCCGCGGGGCACATCTTCAACCTCGGCCACGGTGTACTGCCGGATACCGACCCGGGTGTGCTGACCGCGCTGGTGGAACTCATTCACGAGCTCTGAGCGCGACCTGACCGGGGCGGCGCTGCGGGTGCGGTTGCGCCAATCGGCGCGCGACGGTCGCCTTGGACAGCCGGGGTGCGGTGACGGGGCCGCGGTGTCGAATCGGGTCGAGCACAACGTGATCCGCGGCACCGGGCCGCATACCTCATCGCGAGGGCTCTTCGCGGCCGCGCGGTGCCGCCGCGCACCGACATCCGGATCGCCGAGGGCGCATCGGGCGACAGCAGGCCTCGTCGCGGTGGCTCGCGGCACATCGGGCGGAGGGGCGTGTCAGGGAAAGCGCCGAGCAGGGCTACCGTCGGGGCATGAGAATCGCGATCGTCGGCGGGGGGATCAGCGGGCTGGTGGCCGCGTACCGATTGCGGATGCTGCTCGGGCACAGCGCCGACCTGATCGTGCTCGATCGGGCGCCGCGGGTCGGCGGGATCCTGCGCACCGGTGAATTGGGCGGTGGGCCTTTGGATCTGGGTGCGGAGGCCTTCGTCGGGCGCAGGCCCGAGGTGCCCGGTCTGCTGCGTGAACTCGGGCTGGAACCGCAGCTGGTGGTGCCGGGCGGGCTGCGGCCGCTGGTGTGGTCGCAGGGCGTCGCGCATCCGCTGCCGGAACGCACGCTGATGGGTATCCCGTCCACCGCCGAGTCGATGCGCGGGCTGGTCGACGACGCGACCGTCGAGCGCATCGCCGGGGAATCACGCAGGCCGCTGAGCTGGCAGCCTGGCGCCGATGTCGACGTGTACAGCCTGATCGCCGATCGGTTCGGCGCGCAGGTCGCCGAGCGCAGCGTCGACCCGCTGCTCGGCGGGGTGTACGCGGGCAGCTCGCGGTCGATCGGCGTGCGCGCCGCACTACCCGGGCTGGCCGTCGCGCTCGACGGCGGCGCGCCGAGCCTCACCCACGCCGTCGCCGCGGCACTGCCGCCGCCAACCGGCGCGCCCGTCTTCGGCGGCATCCGCGACGGCTATCAGGTTCTGCTGGAATCGCTTTCGGCGAAATCCGGGGCGAAGGTCGTCACCGCCAGCGCGGCCACCCGGCTGACGCGCGGCGCGCGCGGCTGGGTCGTCGACCCGATCGGCGCGGTGGATGCCGTTGTTTTGGCCACCCCCGCACCGGTCACCGCCCACCTGCTGCGCACCGTCGCTCCCGCCGCGGCGGCCGCCGCCGCGAGCATCGAACTGTCCTCCTCGGCGCTCGTTGCCCTGGCCCTGCCCCGCGACACCGCACTGCCGGACAATTCCGGCATCCTCGTCGCCACCGGAGAACCCTTGCGTGCCAAGGCCTTCACCCTGTCCAGCCGCAAATGGCCACACCTGGCCGCCCGCGACACCGCCCTGGTCCGCGTCTCCTTCGGCAAATTCGGCGACGACACCCCGCTGTCCTGGTCCGACGCCGACCTCGTCACCGCCGCCACCGAGGACCTCACCACCGTCACCGGCGCCCCCATCACCCCACTCGACGCGGTAGTCCAACGCTGGCCCGGCGGCCTAGCCCAATACGCCCCCGGCCACACCGCCCGCATCGCCACCATCGAATCCGCCGTAGCCGACCTCGACGGCCTCGCCCTGGCCGGCGCCTACCTCCACGGCGTAGGCGTCCCCGCCTGCGTAGCCTCCGGCACCGCCGCCGCCCACCGCATCGCCGCCCTGATGATCTGAACCCCCGGAGCCTGATTCGGGCTTCCCGGGGTGTCTCGCGGCTGCTGCTCGAGCACCGCTGACACCGTCGGCCCGCTCCAGGTCTCGCGGCGGCCGAGTGGCAGGATGGGGTTATGGCGCGACTCGATTACCAGGCACTCAATTCGACGATCCGGTATTTGATGTTCTCGGTGTTCCAGGTGCAGCCGGGGGTGCTGGGGGAGGAGCGCGAGGGGGCGATCAAGGAGGCGCGGGCGTTCTTCGATGGGCTCGCGGACAGGGATGTCGTGGTGCGCGGCATCTATGACGTGGCGGGGATGCGGGCCGACGCGGACTTCATGATCTGGTCGCATGCGGAGCGGGTCGAGGACCTGCAGGCCGCGTATTCGGATTTCCGGCGGACCACCGAGCTGGGGCGGGCGAGCGCTCCGGTGTGGAGCAATGTGGCGCTGCATCGGCCCGCGGAGTTCAACAAGAGCCATATTCCGGCGTTCCTCGCCGGTGAGGATCCGGGTAACTACATCTGCGTGTACCCGTTCGTCCGGTCCTACGAGTGGTACCTGCTGCCGGATGACGAGCGCCGCAAGATGCTGGCCGATCACGGCAAGGCCGCCCGCGGCTACCCGGATGTGCGTGCCAATACGGTCAGTTCGTTCGCCCTCGGCGACTACGAGTGGATCCTGGCCTTCGAGGCGCCGGAGCTGCATCGCATCGTCGACCTGATGCGTGATCTGCGGGCGACCGAGGCACGCCTGCACGTGCGCGAAGAGGTGCCGTTCTTCACCGGTCCGCGAGTGGAGATCGACAAGCTCATCGCCGCACTGCCCTGACAGACGTCTGAAACGCAGTGAGCCCGCGACGATGTCGCGGGCTCACTGCGTTTCCCGTGCTCAATCCTGCTCGGGTTCGAGCACCAGCGCGATCGAGTTGATGCAGTAGCGCTTGTCGGTCGGCGTGGCGTACCCCTCACCCTCGAAGACGTGACCGAGATGGCTGTGGCAGTTCGCGCACAGCACCTCGACGCGTTGCATGCCGAGCGAATCGTCGGTCTTCAGGAGCACCGCCTCGGACTTCGCCGGATCGAAGAACGAGGGCCATCCGCAGTGCGAATCGAATTTCTCGGTGCTGCGGAACAATTCGGCGCCGCAGGCACGGCACACGTAGACACCCTCGGTCTTGGTGTCGGTGTACTCACCGGTGAAGGGACGTTCGGTCGCGGCCTCGCGCAGCACCGCGTATTCCTCGGGGCTCAGCTTGGACCGCCACTGCTGCGGTGTCAGCTGGATCCGCGGCGTGGAAGTTTCGGAACTCATGACTGCGCCTCGCTGGCGCTCGGCTCCGTCATTCCTTCGGACGCTGTGTTGTCGATTCGTTCGCTGCGCTCACTCATTGCTCCACGCTAATACGATTCTCCGCCTTGGTCGCGGCGCCGTTGCGCAGCGCGCCGTTCGACGCCGCGGGCGCGGACTTCAACCACACCGGGTCGATGCCGAACTGCAGCCGCCCGTCCCGCCGCGCGGCCAGGTACCGGTCGCCGAGCACGCAGAACACCACGATCAGCAGCAGCCCCCAGCCGAAGGTGACGCGCAGGTATTCCAGCGCACGCCCACCGCTCTGCCAGCGGTCCGACAGCCACTTGTCGTAGGACATGAAGCCGAAGATGGCCAGCCAGGCGGGCCAGTTGCGCAGCACCGAATTGCGCAGCACCACGCTGAGCAGGAACGGGAACAGCAGCATCGAGTAGTACTGCTGGCCGAGCGAGGGCAGCAGGAACGCCGCGGTGAGCAGCACGCCCGAGGAGGTGGTGACAAAGAACAGTTCGTCCTCGCGGTAGTACCGGTAGAGCAGCCACAGCGAGATCAGCACCAGTACGCAGAAGGCCAGGCGCATGCCCCAGATCAGCCACTCCGGTAGTCCGTAGTACAGCCCGTTGCCGACGAGCGCGCTGTTGAAGTAGTCGCGCGATTCGGCTAGGTAGGGCATGGTCCGGCGGATGAAATCCATCGGATCCTGCATCAGCGGCCAGGCGATCGCGTTGAGCGCCAACGGGATTCCGAGCGCGGTAAAGAACACCTTCCACTGCCCGCGGACCAGCGGTATCAGCAGCAGCGGCGCGAGCGTCGGTTTCACCGCGAGCGTCAGGCCGATGGCGGCGCCGGCCCACAGGTCGCGCCTGCGCAGCAACAGCAGGATGAAGATGACCTCACCCAGCAGCACGCAGCCGTTCACATTGGTGAAAACCAAAGTGTTGACGACGGTTTCGGACATGAACATGGCCAGCAGCAGGGCGGGCGCGACCACCGAGCGCAGGCCGTAGTTGAACAGCTTCAGCAGCAGGTACCAGGCGATGATGATGCACAGGGCGTTCACCAGGATGAACAGCCAGCGCGATTTCTCGTAGTCGAGGTAGGCCACCGGCGCGAACAGCAGTGTGCCACTGGGGTAGTAGAGGTAGTGCGGGTCGACGGAGTCGAAGTTGGCGGTGTACACCGGCCGCTTGTTGAGGAAGTCCAGTGAGGCCTGATACACCGGCCGGTAGTCGTCGGTGATGAACCCGTTGACAGCCTTGATGAACACCCGGTTCAGCACGGTCATGACCGCGGCGGGCCAGAGAATGAAGTTCAGAACCTCGGCGGTGGTACGAGCGGTGCGGGGCTCGAGCTGTCGAAGGAACACTGGGGCACGGTACACCGAAACGGGGAGCCGTTGTTGCCGGGACCTGTCTGTTGGCGTGCCGTCACGGGTGACGGTTCGGATCAGGCCGGGCAGGCGGATCCGTCGGCGGGGAGTTTGGCGTCCTTCAGGTAGGTCAGCAGTGCGCTTTGCGCACAGCCGGAATGGGTGAATACCGGGTGGCCCCAGCCCTGCCAGGTCATCGCCGCGTGCCTGGCGCCCGCCGCGGAGAGCGCACCGGTCACCGAGGCCTGGCCGCCGTTGCCGACCACCGGGTCGGCGATGCCGCCGAGGATGAGCACCGGCAGCGCGAGCTTGTCCGGCAGCGGCGCCGCGGTGGCGACCGGCCATGCGACGCAGTCGAGCAGGCCGATGGCGGTGGACCTGCCGAACACCGGGTACTTCTTCGCCCACTGGTCGGCGAGTTCCTTGGCCTTGGTCGGGGTGGGCGGCTGCTGGGTGTCGCTGCAGCGGTTGACGAATTGGCCGTCGCTCGCGGTGGCGGCGTTCTCGCGCAGGATCAGGTTGGCGAGCACGCCGCGGTCGCCGCGGCCCGCCGCCGACAGCGCGTCGGCGAGTTCGGTGATGCGCGTCGCCTGATCGGCCCGTGCACCGCCGAGGAAGCCGGTGAGCGTGGTGAGCAGCGCGTTCGCCGAGACCTCGCCGAGCCCGCCGGTGCTCGCCCGGTTCATCAGGTCGGCGATGGCGCCGCGCGGGTCGGGGCCGAGCGAGCAGCGAATTCCGATGCAGCGCTGGGCGAATGCGGTCAGCGCCGCCTCGGCGCCCTGGACCCGCTGTTCGGCGCGGGTGACCGCGTCGGCGCCGACCGCCTCGGGGGAGTCGAGTACCAGCCGGGCCAGGTGATCGCCGTACTTGCGGGCATAGCTGAGCGCGACCTTCGCGCCGTTGCCGGTGCCGAGCAGGTCGATCCGCTCGACCTGCCACTGCCTGCGCAGCTGTTCCAGGTCGTCGGCGGCGTGCGGTGCGTCGAAGGTGCCTTCGTAGGGCTGCAGATAGTCGCGGCAGGCGATGGTGGCGTCCTGGCTGAGCGTGGTCATCGTCTGCGTGAGATCGGCGCCGCCGGGGGCGAATTGGGCATTGTCGGCCAGGCCGCGGCGGACCTCGGCGGGGATGCAGTCGATCGGCTGCGAGGTGCCGAGGCCGCGCCGGTCGACCGCGACGATCGGGCGCGCGGTGAGCAGTGCGCTCGCGGGCCCGACCGCGAGCCCGGCCAAGGTGGCGCTGGAGGACCGGTCGGTGCCCGAGGTGAGTACCAGCGGTGCGACATCGGTCGGGGTCTGCGGCAGTCGCGCCCGCATCGCCCCGGTGCGCAGGTTGCCGAGCACGCTGCCCGCCGCGTCGATCGGGCTCGAGTATTCGGCGCACTCGAGTACCAGCCCCTCCGGTGCCGGGCCGAGGCCGAGCAGGTTCAGCGTCGGGGTGGTGCAGTTCTTCCACGCGAGGTCGGTCTTGGGGACCTCGGCCTGCGCGGGCGGCGGCGCGACGACGGTGGTCGGGACGGCTCCCCCCTGATGCGGACGCTCGACGGCGACACCGGGGCGGTCGGACGGACCGGTACCGCATCCGGCGAGCATGATCGAGAGTGTCGCGGCCGACACGACGGCCCGAGTCCAGCGCATGCGCTACAGCCTGCCAGGTTCGGCGGGGTTCTTCATGCACGGGCCCATCGGGTGAGCAGCGTGCCGTCGTCGTCGAGCAGGACATGCGCCCGGGTCATGGGGCGGCGGAACTCATGGGCGGACAGCGAAATTCGCCGTGCGGTGCCGCCGACCAGCAGCGGCGCGGTGGTCAGGCACAGTTCGTCGACGGCATCCGCGGCGAGCAGTTCACCGAACAGGTGCGGGCCGCCCTCACACAGCACCCGGTGCAGGCCGAGCTCGCCGAGCGCGGCGAGCAGCGATTCGGGGGTCACCGCGAGATCGCCCGCCTCGATCACCCGCCCGCCCGCGTCGGCCAGCTGCCGCTTGCGGTCGGCGGGCGCGGCGGCGGTGGTGACTATCAGCGGCGGCACGTCCGTATCGGTGAACAGCCGGCAGCCTGGTTCGAGGTTTGCGCTCGCGGTGAGCACGGCGATCGGGGGCGGCGTGCCGTCGGGGTGGCCGCCGATCCCGAGTTCGTGCAGCGCGCGACGTCGTGTCGCGTCGGTGCGCGCGCCGCCGTAGTTCTCCGCGCGCACGGTGCCCGCGCCGACCAGGATCACCTCCGCCAGCTCGCGCAGCAGCGTGAACACCTGCTTGTCGGCGGGCGTGCCGAGTCCGGCCGAGACATCGCCGCTGGTGGCCGCGCCGTCCACGCTGGCGACGAAATTGGCGCGCACCCAAGGGGCGTCGCGTCCGGTGGGGTAGGCGTAGAGCTGCGCGAGGTCGTCGGCGCCGAGTCCTGTGAGCTGGATCGCATTGTGGCTACGCTGCATGAAGGTAGATCACACCACGTCATTAGGCTTCGTCCATGCAAGAACGCCTCGTCGACCGTCACCCGGAGGTTCCGGCGGACCAGCTCGTCGCGCAGATGGTGCCGCCGCCCATGTTCGACGAGGTCAGCTTCGCCTCCTACATTCCCGACCCGAACGAGCCGAGCCAGGCCGCCGCGGTCGCCAAGGCCGAGGAGTTCGCCGGGCAGGTCGCCAAGATTCACAAGGCCGCGGGGAAGAAGAGCCTGTTCGGGAAGAAGAAGCAGGTCACCGGCGCCGGCCTGTATCTGGACGGCGGCTTCGGCGTCGGCAAGACCCACCTGCTCGCCTCCATCTTCCACAGCGCGCCCGCCCCGAAGTCGTTCGGCACCTTCGGTGAGCTGACCAATCTCGTTGGCGCTCTTGGCTTCAACAATGCCGTCGAGCGGCTTTCGGCGAACAGCGTGCTGTGCATCGACGAATTCGAGCTCGACGATCCCGGCGACACCATGCTGGTCTCGCGGATGCTGACCGAGCTGTCCGCGCACGGCGTCTCCATCGTCGCCACCTCGAATACGCTGCCCGGTCAGCTGGGCGAGGGCCGCTTCGCCGCGCAGGACTTCCTGCGTGAGATCAAGAAGCTCGGCGCGATCTTCGAGCCGGTGCGCGTCGACGGTCCGGACTACCGGCACCGCGATCTGCCGCCCGCGCCGGAGCCGACCTCGCCGGAACTGCTCGCCGAGCGGGCGGCCGCGACCCCGGGCGCCACCCTCGACGATTACGACGCGCTGCTGAAGCATCTGAGCACGCTGCATCCGTCGAAGTACGGCGCGCTGATCGCCGGGGTGTCCTCGGTGTTCATCTCCGGTGTGCACCCGGTCCAGGATCAGGCGGTGGCGCTGCGCATCGTGGTGCTTGCCGACCGGCTCTACGACGCGAGCATCCCGGTGACCGTCTCCGGTGCGAAACTCGACGAGATCTTCTCCGCCGAAATGCTGGGCGGCGGGTACCGAAAGAAGTACCTGCGGGCCATATCTCGACTCCTGGCGCTGTCCCGATTCGAAGTGCCGTCCGTGTGACGCGGCTAACATTCGTGTTGATCGTGGCGCGCGCCAACTGATTTGCTGAGCCTGCCTGATGTGCTGAGCCTGCCCGGATGTCTGTCGAAGCTCGGCGGACCAGACGAAGGGAGCCCCCCGTCGTGACCCATCGTGCCCTGCGCGCCTCCGTGGCCGCCGCCACCGGTTTGGCCATCGCGTTCGGACCCGTCGGCGGCTTCGCGCTCGCCGATCCGGCCACCGCCGCCGAGACCGTGCCCGCCGACCGCTCGCTGAATCTGCAGGGTGTGCAGAACGCGCGCGACCTGGGTGGCTACCGGACCAACGATGGCAGGACGGTGCGCAGCGGACTGGTGTACCGCACCGGCCAGCTCAACAACGCGACCGTGGCCGATCTGGCCGAGCTGTCGCGGCGCGAGGTGCGCTATGTCGACGACCTACGCACGATCTTCGAGCGGACCATCGCACCGGACCGTGTCCCGGCGGGCGCGACCGCGAATTGGGACGACGTCATCGGCCACGCGCCGCCCGAGGTGATGGCGACGACGCTCACCGGCGGCGACGGCCTCTACCGCGCGTTCATCACCGCACCGGGTGCGAGCCAGGCGTTCGGCGCCGTGCTGCGCGACATCATCGATCTGAAAGACGGTGCGGTGCTGTTCCACTGCACCGCGGGCAAGGACCGCACCGGCTGGACCGCCGCGGTGCTGCTGACCCTGCTCGGCGTCGACCGCGGCACCGTCACCCAGGACTACCTGCTGTCCAACCAGTATCGCAACGCCAACCCCAACGATCCGCTCAACGGCGTCCAATCCCAGTGGCTCGACGCGTCGTTCGAGCAGGCCGACGCGACCTACGGCAGCTTCGACAACTATGTCCGCGACGGCCTGAAGCTGACCGACGCGGACATCGCCGCACTGAAGACCAAACTGCTGGCCTGAGTTCAGGATTCGGCGCGCTCGGCGAACCAGCGGTCGATGAGCGCGGGCATCTCCTTGCCGAGCCAGATGAAGAATTCGTGCATCTCGCGCACGCGCGCGGCCTCTGGTCCGTTCGGGTCGTCGAACAGAGCTAGCCCGCGTGCCGTCATTTCGGCGAGCTCGACGTATTGGCCGCTCTGCGCGCGGGTCAATTCCGGCATGATCGATGGCCGGATGGAGTAGTAGTCCTTGCGGTCGCCCGGCTTGGAGGACTTGTCCACCCAGCGCATGGTGAGCAGCACCTTGAGCGCGTTGGAGATGGATCCCTTGGATGCCTGCAGCGCGTCGGCGATCTGGCCGAAGGTCTGCTCCGGCGGATTGCAGACCAGCAGCCAGCCCGCCGCTCGTCCGGTCATCCTGACCAGCCCCATCCGCTCGAGCACGAGGGCGAAATCCTCCACGAAGGCCAGCTGTTCAGGAGTCGGTGCGGCGGCCTCGTCCTGCGTCGTGTCGGTCATTGGTCGAGTATCCCTTCGTCGTCGTGGATATGGGAAAACGGGGCGGGCCGTGTCGGCCCGCCCCGTGGGGGACGGTCAGACCGCCAGGTCGCGGCGGTCGAAGGCGGCCAGCGCGATCCCGAGGGCGAGGGCGACGACCGCGGCGAGCACCGCGAGGTGGGCGGCGTTCCAGCCGTTGGTCAGCGGCGAGGCGCCGACCGCGTAGTAGAACGGTGACAGCTTGCGCAGCCATTCGGTGCCGTCGAACATACCGCCGAGGTTGTTGGCCAGGTAGCCGGCCAGTGCGACCAGCGAGGCGAGTCCCAGTGTCAGCGAACGCTTTCCGGTGATCGCGCCCATCATCAGGGTGATGGCGCCGACCCCGAGTGCGAGCAGGCCGAGCCCGGCGGCGCCCGCGACGATGTGCCCGGCGGGGATGTTCATCTGTCCCGCGTTCGCGCCGGCCAGGACGCTGAGCGTGAAGACACCGGTGACGATGCCGGTCTGCACCGCGAGCGCGGCGAAGCGCTGGGCGAGCAGCCCGATGCGGCTGATCGGCTGGGCCAGTAGCAGATCCAGCGTGCCGTTGTCCTCCTGTGCGGCGGAGCGGGCCGCGAAGGTGACCGCGAAGATGAGCAGCAGCAGCGAGCCCATCAGCGAGTACACCATCGACTGCAGAAAGCCGGTGGCACTGGCGAAATCGCTCATGCCCATGGCGTCGTAGAGCTTGTTCTGCTTGATATTGTCCAGCGAGCCTTGCTCTTTGAGCGATGGGAAGTTGGGCAGGTAGATCATCGGGACGAGGGCGAGCCCGATCGACCAGCCGATCACCCCGCGCCGCTGTTCCTTCAGTGTCTGGGTGAATACCGAGCGCTTCATTGTGCGAACTCTCCTGTGTGATAAGTGGTTTCGATGCGGATCAGCGGCCGTAGAGCCCGAAGAAGATCTGCTCCAGATCCGGTTCGGTGGACAGCACGCTCACGAGCGGATATTTGGCTGCCGTCTTGAACAGCGCGTCGACCTCGCCCTCGGTGGTGCAGCGCAGGGTGTCGCCCTCGATGGTCAGATCGCGTACGCCGGGCAGGTCGGCGAAGTCGTCGGCGAAGATCGGCTCACCGAAGATCAGCTCGACCGAACGCGGCGAGCGGCGGCGCAGATCCTCGACATTCTCGGTGCCGAGCAGCTGCCCGGCGCGCATGATGACGGCGCGATCGGCGGTCTGCTGCACCTCGCTGAGGATGTGCGAGGACATGAACACCGTCTGCCCGTTGTGCTTGGCCTCGGTGACCAGATCCAGAAAGCGTTGCTGCAGTAGCGGATCCAGCCCGGAGGTGGGTTCGTCGAGGATGAGCAGATCGGGGCGGTGCATGAAGGCGGCGATGATGCCGACCTTCTGCTTGTTGCCCTTGGACATCGCGCCGACCTTCTTGGTCAGGTCCAGATCGAGCAGGTCGGCGAGGTCGGTGATCCGCCGTGCAGGCACGTCGCCGTGCTGATCGGCCAGGAAGCCGAGCAGGTCGCGCGCGGTGTTGCGGCCCTCGATCTCGAGTTCGCCCGGCAGGTAGCCGATCCGCTTGCGCAGTGTGGCGCCGCCTGTCTTCGGATCGATGCCGAACACCTCGACGCGGCCCGCGGTGGGGCGGATCAGATCGAGCAGGATGCGGATGGTGGTGGACTTGCCCGCGCCGTTGGGGCCGAGGAAGCCGAAGATCTCGCCCTGGGTGACTTCGAGATTCAGGTCGGTGAGCGCGACGTGCTTGCCGTAGTGCTTGGTCAGACCCTCGGTGCGGATCGCGGCGGTCATTTCTACTCCCAGGTGCTGGATGTTCTGTAAGGAACGATGTGTTCAGTAAACATTGAACATCCAGAACTTGTCAACCCCTCGGATGGACGCAATTACGATCCGGGCATGACGAAGTTCGAAACCTGGGACGGCCTGGAGCTCAACTACCGCGTGTGGGAAGGCGCCGACGCCGCGAAACTCCCGGTGGTGCTGCAGCATGGCGTGGTGGCCGACACCAACGCCAACTGGATGAGCACCGGCGTGGTGACCGCGCTGCACGCGGCCGGGCACACCGTGGTGTCGCTCGACGCGCGCGGGCACGGCCGCTCCGCGAAGCCGCACGACGCGGCGCGCTACTCGTGGGAGTTCATGGCGCGTGACGTGCGCGCGCTCTACGACGAACTCGGCTTCGAACGCGTTGTGCAGGTGGGCTATTCGATGGGCGGGGTGATCTCGCTGCTGGTTGCCGCCGCCGACGAGCGGGTGGCGAAACTGGCCGTCGGCGGTATCGGCTCGGGCGTCATCGACTGCGGCGGCGTCGACCGGCGCGTCATCGATCTGCCCGAACTGCGGGCCGCCATGAACGGCGCCGACGCGCCGCCGATCGCCATGATGTTCAGCATCCTGGCCGACGCGGTGCGGGCCGACCGGGCCGCCATCGACGCGGTCGCGACGGGCCTGGACGACCGCCCGATCACGTCGCTCGACGACATCACCGCGCCGACCCTGGTCCTGGCCGGCGATGCCGATCCCTTTGCCGCCGAACCCGAACGCCTCGCCGCCGCCCTGCCGAACGGCACGCTGGCCGTGGTCCCCGGCGACCATCTCATGGCCGTGATGGATCCGGGGTTCTCGGCGGCCCTGGTGGATTTCGCGAAGGGCTAAAACACTTTTCGCATGACGAAGTCGTGGTGGTGCTGGCTGCCGACGAGGAAGGTCTTCGTGCCGACCTCGACGAAGCCGTGCTTGGCGTAGAAGCGCCGGGCGCGGGTGTTCTCCTGGTTGACGCCGAGCCAGACGCCGGGATAGCCGCCCTCGCGGGCGCGGTCGAGCGCGGTGGTCATCAGTGCGGTCGAGACGCCCGCGCCGTGGTGGCCCGGCAGCACGTACATCTTGCTGATCTCGAGTGCCGGATGCAGATCGACCGCGGCCGCGACGTCCGGATCGGCGGGGTCACCGGCGATCAGCATCGCGTAGCCGACGATCTCGTCACCGGCGACGGCCTTGAGCACGGTGCGCGCCGGATCGCTCAGGTACTCACCGAATCGCTCCCCGGAGAGCGCCTCGGTGATGAAGATCTCGATGTCGTCGGGGGTGGCGTCGGGTGGGCACGACAGCGGGAAGGTCGCGGCCGCAACGTCACTGAGCGCCTCCGCGTCCCACAGCCCGGCCCGGTCGACGGTGACCGGCGTGTTGCTCAACTGACTCATCCGTCCAGTACAGCATGGTCCTGATCCGAGGCGGGACGGTTGCCCGCTTCGGGGCGGGTATGGAATACCCGGGCGATGACGATCAGCGCCGCGGCGAACACCAGGGGAATCGTGAAGCTTTCGCGATATCCGATACCCGCCGCGACCGCGCCGACCACACCACCCGCCGCCAGCGTACCCGCGTAATTGAACAGGTTGAGGCGCGCGATGAGCGCGTCGAGCGCCCGCCCGCTCGCCAGCCGTCCGGCCTCGCTGAAGCACAGCGGCGCGATCACCGGGACGCCGAGCCCGGCGACGGCGAAGCCCGCGATCGCGACCGCGGGGCCGGGCGCGGCGACCACGATCGTCAGCCCGAGCACGCCGATGATCGCCCCGGCGCGGACCACGAGGCGCGGTCCGAAGCGGCGCACCCACATGTCGCCGGTGAGCCTGCCGAGCAGCGACATGCCTTGGTAGGCCGCAAGTGCCAGCGCCGCCGTCGACGACGTGGACAGCAGATCCTCTTTCAGATACAGCGGCGACCAGTTGCTGACCGAGAAGTCGATCGCGAACACCAGCGCCATCGCGATGCCGAACATCAGGTACCCGCGCAGCGCCACCGTGCCGGGCGTCGTCGAATGTGTCTCGGCCGGAGCGGATTCCGCTTCGTCGCTGCCGAGCAGAGAGCGCCCGAGCGCGAGCGCGCCCAGCAGCACCAGGCCCGCCGCGGTGAGCAGCGACTGCCGCAGCGTCACCTCCAGCGCCTCGCAGCCGGAGACGAACAGCGCGCCGGTGATCGCGCCCGCGCTCCACGCCGCGTAGAACGAGGCCAGGATGAAGGTGCCGTAGCCGTGCTGGATGAACACCGCCTGCATATTGGTGCTCGCGTCGACGATACCGACCGATATCCCGTACAGGCCGAGCGTCACCAGCAGTACCGCGGTGTTCGGCGCCATCGCGATGGTGGCGCCGGTGAGCGCGACGAGCAGCAGGCCGATCCGCAGGGTGACCCGGCTCGACCACCGCGTGGCCAGTTGTTCGGCGGCCACGCTGCCCGCGCCGGCCAGTAGTGACACCACCACGACGGAGCCCGCGATGAGCCCGTCGGACAGCTCGAATTTGTCCTGCTGCTGCGGTAACTCGGTCAGCACGACGGCGAGAAAGAAACCCTGCAGCCCGAACGCGAACGAGTTCGCGATTCTGGCGCCCCGCAGGACAGGGGCGATCGAACTCATTCACGCAGGGTAGCGACCGTGCCGGCGCGGTGCGGGGCGAAACGGCCGATGTCATCCGGAGGCCGGGGTGTGCGGCTTTCGGACGGAAACTGGCCAGTCTGCTCTGTGTGGTGCCACTATCGAAGGCACACAACATAATTCGTGAACCAGGGGAGTGGTGACGAGATGCGACAACTACCGCCGGATTTCTTTCATACACCGTATGCCTTTTATGCGGAGCTGCGCGCGGAGGGGCCGGTGCACGAGATCGAATTACGCACCGGCATGCGTGCCTGGCTGGTGGTCGACTACGACGCCGCGCGGGAGGTGATGCGCCATCCGAGCGTGTGCAAGGACCTGTTCTCGAGCGCGGGTACCGAGGCGCTGCGCCGCTTTCCGCGTGACCCCGAGGCATCGGCCGCCGACCTGCGGCTGAGCTACCACATGCTCAACTCCGACCCGCCTAAGCACACCCGGCTGCGCCGCCTGGTCGCCCCCGCGTTCGCGCCCGCCAGAATGGAGGCGCTCGCGCCGCGGGTGCGCGCCATCGCCGACGGCCTGCTCGACGCGATCGAAGGCCGCGCGGATCAGGTGGATCTGCTTGCGGAGTATGCCTTTCCGCTACCGATGACCGTGATCTGCGAATTGCTCGGCATCCCCGTCGCGGATCGCGATCAGTTCCGGAGGTGGACCGCGGCGGTGGTCGACGCGACAACGATGGACCGAGCGGAGCTTCGCCGGATGACCCACGAGATCGCCGACTACTTCGAGGGCCTCGTCGCCGAACGGCGCGCAGGCGCGCAGGGCGAGGACCTGCTGTCCGCGCTGGTCGCCGCCTCCGAGGACGGGGACAGGCTCAGCGATGACGAGCTGCTCTCGATGGTCTTCCTGATCATGATCGCCGGTCACGAGACGACGGTGAACCTGATCGGCAACACCGTGCTCACCCTGCTCTCGGACCCGCCGCGCTACCACGCCCTGCGCGCGGATCCGGCCGCCGTCGCGCCGCTGCTCGAGGAGATGCTGCGCTACGAGAGCCCGGTCAATGTGGCCACGCTGCGCTACACCACGGCCCCGGTCATGGTGTACGGCACCGAGATTCCCGCGCACGAGCTGGTGCTCGTCGCACTCGGCTCGGCCAATCACGACGACCGGCACTTCACCGGGGCCGCTCGATTCGATCCGGTGCGCAACGCCGCGGGCCATGTCGCCTTCGGCCACGGCATCCACTTCTGCCTCGGCGCCGGACTGGCCAGGATGGAGGGCCGCATCGCGATCGACCGGCTGATCCGGCGCTTCCCCGAACTGCGACTGGCCGTGGACAGCGACGATATCCGCTGGCGGGAGAGCATACTCATCCGCGGGCTGTGCGAACTGCCCGTCGATCTGGCGGGCGCCCCCGCCTTGCGCTGACCCGGAAACCAGTGCTTCCCCGCCGACGCGACCTGTGCCACATTGCTAGGTAGCCGATGCGGGGATGCACCGGCCGGAGCCGGAGGAACCCGATGACCGCGACCTACCCGCCCGGACCGCGCCTGCCCGTCGCGGTGCAGAGCTTCCTCTACATCCGCTACCGCTCCGAGCTGCTGCCGAAACTGCGTCGGCGTTATGGCGACGTGTTCTCGGTGCGGGTACCGCCGTTCAACGATCACCTGGTGGTGTTCTCCCGCCCGGAACACGTCAAGGAGATCTTCGCGGGCGATCCGCGCGATATGCACGCGGGCGAGGCGAACAACATCCTCGGCCCGGTCATGGGCACGCATTCGGTGCTGCTGACCGACGAATCCGAGCACGCGCGCGCCCGCAAACTGCTGATGCCCGCGTTCAACGGCACGGCGCTGCGCGGCTACCGCGACCTGGTCGCCGAGATCGCCGCCGCGGAAGTCCAAGGCTGGCAACCCGGATCGACGGTGCTCACCCTGGACCGGATGAACGCGCTCGCGCTCGAGGTCATCATGCGGGTGGTCTTCGGCGTCACCGACGCGCGCACGCACGCCGCGCTCGCCCCGCTGCTGCACCGCATCGTCACCGTCGGCCCGTTGCAGTACACCGGGTTGATGGTGCCGACGCTGCAACGGTTCTGGCCGTGGCGCGGCTTCCACCGCGACCTCGACGCCATCGACGAACTGCTCTACCGCGAGATCGCCGAGCGCCGTACCGCCGCCGATCTCGCACAGCGCTCCGACGTACTCTCGCGGCTGCTGCAGGTCGGCGGCGCGGACGAGCGTCCGCTCTCGGATGCCGAACTGCGCGATCAGCTGATCACGCTGCTGCTGGCCGGTCACGAGACGACGGCGTCGGCGCTGTCGTGGGCGCTCTACGAGCTCGCCGCCGATCAGCGCATCCAGCGGGCGGCGGTCGAGGCGGTGCGCGTCGAGGACGACAAGGCGCTGGAGGCGGTGATGAAGGAGGCGATGCGGCTGCACACCGTGATTCCCGGCGCGGTGCGAAAGCTGACCAGGGACACCACGATCGCCGGATGGCGGTTACCCGCGGGCACCACGGTCAGCTGCTCGATCTTCCTCGCCCACCGCAGCCGCGACAGCTATCCGGATATCGCGGTGTTCCGCCCGTCCCGATTCCTCGACGGTGAGGTGGAGCCCAACACCTGGCTGCCGTTCGGCGGCGGGGTGCGCCGCTGCCTCGGCGCCGGCTTTTCGCTCATGGAGGGGACAACGGTCTTGCGCGAGATCCTTTCGCGCTACACACTGTCGCTGCCGGACGGTGCGAAACCCGAACGCGGACGCGTGCGCAACATCACTACCGTGCCCCGAGGCAAGGCCAAGATTGTGATCGCCCAGCGAGGGACGTAATCTCCTGCGCATGACGAGCGGGAGCCGCATCGCGATCGTTGGTGCGGGCATCGCAGGCCTGGCCTGCGCAAAGGTGTTGGGCGACGAGGGTTTTCCGGTGGAAGTGTTCGACCGGACGCCCGATGTCGGAGGTGTGTGGAGTGCGACGCGCCGGTATCCGGGGCTGCGGACACAGAACAGCAAATTCACCTACCACTTCTCCGATCACCCGATGCCCGCCGACTATCCGCGCTATCCGGACGGCGCGCAGATGCAGGCCTACCTGGAGGGGTACGCGCGCAAGTTCGGGCTGAGCAACCGGTTACGCCTCGGCACCGAGGTGGTCGCCGCCGATCCGGTGGACAGCGGCTGGTTGCTCGAGGTGCGCGACCACACCGGCGTGCACCGCACCTCCTGCGATCACCTGATCATCGCCAACGGGGTGTTCAGCGATCCCGTGCTCCCGGACTACCACGGCGCCGACTGGTTCCGCGCCAACGGCGGACGGCTGTGCGCCGCCTCGCAATTCGGTGACGTCGAATCGGCGCTCGGCAAGCACGTCGTTGTGGTCGGCTACGGCAAATCCGCCTGCGATATCGCCGAGGCGGTCAGCCACGTCGCGGCGTCGACCACCGTGGTGGCGCGCAGGTTGCTGTGGAAGATGCCGCGCAAGCTGGCCCGCGGCGCCGACTACGAGCGGCTCATGCTGACCAGGCTGGGGGAGGCGCACTTCCGGTATCTGAATCCCGGGCGGTTCGAGCGGTTCCTGCACGGGGCCGGGCGGTCCTTCCGCGACAGCAATCTCGATGTCATCCAGGAGATGTCGACCAAGCAGATGCGGTTACGCGAGCTCGGGCTGGTGCCGGAAGGCCGGTTCGAGGACATCGCGGAGAGCACCGTCAGCCTCACCACCGAGGGCTTCTACGAGCAGGTGGCGATGGGGCGCATCACGGTGCAGCGCGACACCACCATCACCGAAATGCGGCCGGGGCCCACCGGGCCCGCGGTTCAGTTGGCCAACGGTCAGCTGGTGCCCGCCGATATCGTGGTGTGCGCCACCGGATTCCATCAGCGCGTCCCGTTCCTCACCCCGTACGTACAGCGCCAGCTCACCGACGACAACGGCAATTTCCGGCTGCACCGCCAGATCCTGCCCGTCGGCGTGCCGAACCTGACCTTCGCCGGGTACAACTCCTCGGTGATCAGCGCGCTCAACGCCGAGGTCGCCGCGCACTGGACCGCCGCGCTGCTGCGCGGCCGGATCGCGCTGCCGCCGGAGCAGACGCTGATCGACGACATCGATCGCCGCCTGCACTGGATGGAGGAACGCACCAGGGGCAAACACGCCCACGGCACCGCGATCACCCCCTTCTCCATCCACAACCTCGACGAGATGCTCGGCGACCTCGACTTCCGCCTCCCCTTCGGCACCCGCACGGGCCAATGGTTCCGCACCATCCGCCCGTCGAGCTATCGCGGACTCGGCAGTCACGCGAAGCCGGAGATCGGGCACGCGGTACCGCCGGAGCAGGTACCACCGGACGTCTACTCCACTCCCGGCCCACCCCCCGAGTCGCACACCAACTGACTTCCCGCACACCCGCGTTCGCCGAAAGGTGTTGCGCCCGTAGGGAAGCAGCCTGCCGCGCTGTCACGTCCGGTTCGCTCGCCGAGCGCAGTCGAATGGCCCTGCGACACGCCGTAATCGAGGGCCATTTGGCTGCGCACGACGGATCTCGTGTACCGCGGGGGCAGCTGGTGCGGCTGGCAAGCGAAGGTGCGGATGCCGTCGGAGCCGAGTCGAGGTCGGCGGGCAGGTCTCCGGTCGACCTCGTCAATGAAGGGTTGACGATTCGGTCTCGTCAACTTAGGGTTGACGGCGCTGGTGTGGCTCCACGTGCTCGGACATGGCGCCGCGCCCGGAGGAAGGGCGTGGTGGTGTCGGAAGCGTCGGCGGCGGAACAGATTTCGCGGCAGTCCATCCCGCTGCGCGCGGCGACGGCGGCCACGTGCGGGAACAAGGCCGGGGTGCTCGGCGACCTCCTGCGCGCCGGTTACCCGGTGCCGGATGGATTCGTCATCGAAGCACGCGTAGCGCCGTCGCGGCTCGGCGACATCGCCCGCGACATCGTGTCCCGGCTGGGTGGTGGCCCGGTGGCCGTGCGATCCTCGGCCACCATCGAGGACCTGCCGGACCGGTCGTTCGCCGGACAACTCGAGACCACCCTCGCGGTGCGCGAGACCGCCGAGATCGTAGAAGCCGTTCAACGCTGCCGGGATTCGCTGAACAACGCGCGCGCCACGGCCTACCGGCACCGTGTCGTCGGATTTCAGGACGAGGAGACCTCGGCACACCGGGATCGTTTCGGCGGTCTTCGAGGCGAAGGCTCGGTCGACGGGCGTGGTGTGGGTGGGTCTCGGGACGAGGCGTCGGTGTACCGGCAACGTATCGATGGATCCCGAGGCGAAGGTTCGGTCGATCGGGATCGTGTGGGCGGGTCTCCGGGCGAGGCGTCGGCCTACTGGCAAGGAATAGACGGGTTTCGGGGCGAGGCGTTGGTTGCGGTGCTGGTGCAGTCGATGGTCGCGGCCGAGGCGTCGGGAGTGTTGTTCACCAGACATCCGGTCACCGCAGAGGATGTCTGTGTCGTCGAATCCGCATGGGGCCTGGGGGAATCGGTGGTTTCCGGCCGGACGACGCCGGATCGGTTTCTCGTGCGCGAGGATACGATCGAGGTCAGCGGTGGCGCGCAGCGCACCAGGCTGGATGCCGGGGCGCACGGCGTCGTCGTGAATACCGTTGCGGAGCAGCGGCCTTCGCTCACGGACGCGCAGGTGCGGGAACTGGTCGCGCTCGGGTATCGCATCGCCGCGCACCTCGGCGCGCCGCAGGACATCGAGTGGGCGCTGGCGGGAAACCAGTTCTGGGTATTGCAGTCGCGCCCCATCACCGGTGCACCACCCGACGAACCAGCGCGACGACACATGGCGCGTGATCTGCTCGTCACGGGTGTGCCGCAGTCCAGCGAATCGGCGCGACCCGCGGTGCGTGGTTCGTTCGCCGTTGATGTGTCGTTGCCTGATGGATCGGTGCGACCCGCAGCGCATGATTCGCTCGTCAGCGGTGTGCCGCAGTCCGCAGAAGCTGTGCGACCTGCAGCGCATGATTCGTTCGTCACGGGTGTGCCGCAGTCCGGCGAAGCAGTGGGACTTGCGGCGCGTGATCTGCTCGTCACGGGTGTGCCGGGCAGCAATGGGGTTGCCGCTGGTCGGGTGCGGCTCGTGCGCGGTGTCGGTGATTTCCCGGCGGTTCGGCCGGGGGATGTGATCGTCTGCCGCACTACCGATCCGGCGTGGACGGTGCTGTTCGGTATCGCCGCCGCGGTGGTGACCGAGACCGGCGGCATTCTGTCGCACGCCGCGATCGTCGCCCGCGAGTGCGGTATCCCCGCCGTGCTCGCGGCCGAGGGGGCGATGGCGAAGTTGACGAACGATCAGGTGGTCTCGGTCGACGGGACACGTGGACAGATCCACGCCGCCGGGTGAGCGCGATCGAATATCGGCCGATCGCCGATGTGAGCGGCACCCGTCGGCGCGATGGCGCATATCCGGCAGAACACGAAAGGTACGTAGATGACGCACGTCTCGGGCAGCGCGTTGCTGGCACTGCACGCAATACGTCTCAAAGGATTCGTCGACACGCAGGGCGTCGCCGACAGGTTCCGCATGCCGGTCGGTCTCGCCGAGTCGCATCTGCGTGAGTTCCGGACCCGAGGCTGGATCAGCCGCTTGAGTTTCGGTGACGACGCGGGCTGGTCGCTCACCGAGCAGGGACGCGAGGAGAACGAGCGCGCACTCGGCGACGAACTCGCCGCCTGCGGAGCGCGCGTATCGGTGGAAACCACGTTTCGCGCCTTCCTCCCGTTGAACAAGCGCCTCGTCAAGGCATGCACCGCATGGCAGATGACGATCCATCCGGACGGCACCATGCGGGACAACGACCACAGCGACACCGAGCACGACCGCCGGATCCTCGCCGAACTGGAAAGCCTGGCACAGGATTTGACCCCGATCTGTGCCGGGCTCACCACCCGCCTCGCCCGCTTCACCGGTTACGACACCCGATTCGGCGCCGCGCTCACCGGAGCGCTCGCCGGTGACCCCGACTTGATCACCGGCATGAGCAACGAATCGTGCCACCGCATCTGGTTCGAACTACACGAGGACCTCATCGCCACCCTCGGCATCGACCGAGCACACGACCCCGCGGCGTAGTTCGCCGCCGAGCGGCTGATGTCACTCGGCGGATCGGCCTCAGTTGGCGGGGAGGTAGGCCATACCGTGCGCACCTTGGTTCGGTATCGATCGATCGCGGGGCAGGTTCGCACCGCGATCCACCGCGAGAGCGGCCGTGACGGTGTAGGTGTCGAGGTCGACGATAGTGACTGTGCCGGACTGCAATTCGCTCACGAAGGCATTTGCGCCGTCCGGGGTGGAGCAGATGTTGATCGGGCCGATGCCGATATCGATCTGCGCGAGCGCTTCGAAGGTGGTGGCGTCGTAGGCGGCGAGCAGGCCCTCGCGGAATCGGCGACCGTTGCCGCCGTGGTCGATTCGCCACATGCCGACCAGCAGGTGGTTGCGGTTGGTGACATGGATGGGGCTCGGCATCTCGGGTAGCGCGATGATGCACACGGCGGTGTCGGTGCGGGTATCGATCACCTGGATCCGGTAGGCGGCATCCGGATCGGGCGGCACGGTGATGATCGGGGTCGCGACGAAAAGCCTTGTGCCATCGGGGGAGAGATCGAGGCCCTCGCTGCCGGCGATCGGGATGCGCCGTATCCGGTCGGCGCGCGACGACGGCGCCGCACGGAGATCGAGTACCGAGACGAACGGCGCTCGTTTGTTGGTGGTGTACCCCTTCGTGCCGTCCCGGGTGACGACGGCCCAGTGCGGGATCGCGGCGTGCGCCGAAATCCGGTGCAGCACTTCGTAGGTCGACAGGTCGACCGCGACAAGCCCGCCAGGTCCCGCCGGACCTTGCTCGACGCTGACGTACAGCAGCCCGGCGGCGTGATCGATCTGCAGTGCGTGCGGTGCCTGCTCGGGCGAGAGGTCGATGACATCGATGACGGTGCGCGCATCGACGTCGATCACGCTGATCTCGTGGCCCGGCTCGCCGTGCGCCAGCCAGTGTCCCGAGCGGTAGGTGTGGCTGGCGTACAGCAGGCGGGTGGTGGGATCGAAGCACAGCTCGTGCCCCTCGGGCAGCACATCGATCCGTGCGATGCGCTCGCGGGTCGCGAGATCGAAGAAGCTCAGGGTGTGGCCGCTCTGGCTGAGCACCGCGAGTTGGTCGTTGGGGGACATGGGGATGCGTCCTTCCGGGGGAGGGGATCTCGGTTCGGCAGGACGGCGCCGTCGCTCAGCAACGCTAAGAGCGCCGCTGGATTATCGCCAGTGCAATGTTGGTAACCAGTCTTTCCGCTGGTGATAATCCAGGGGTGGAAGCGCTGGACATGAACCTGCTCGTGGCATTGGACGCGCTACTGGAGACGAGCAGTGTGACGAAGGCCGCTGAGCGCCTGCACACTTCGGCGCCCGCGATGAGCCGGACGCTGGCGCGGCTGCGGCGGGTGCTCGGCGATCCGCTGCTGGTGCGTGCGGGGCGCCAGCTGGTGCCGACGCCGCGGGCGCTCGAATTGCGTTACGAGGTGGGCGCTCTGGTGGCGCGGGGCCGCGCGCTGCTGGTGCCGCGCGGCGCGGTCGATCCGGCCGGGCTCGAGCGCAGCTTCTCGGTTCAGGCGGGCGATATGGTGCTCACCGAACTGACCGCGCCGCTGCTGTCCGCGGTGCGGGCCGCCGCGCCGCGGGTCACCGTGCGCTTCCTGCCGGACACGCTGGAGGGCACCGCCGCATTGCGCGACGGCCGCGTCGACTTGGAGGTCGGCGTCATCGATCACACCGATCCGGAAACCACCGTGCAGCGCGTGCTCGGCGACCGGGTGATCGGCGTCGCCGCCGCCGGCCATCCGCTGAGCACCGGCCGGGTGTCGGTCGCCGCGTACGCCGCGGCCGCGCACTTGAGCATCTCGCGTCGCGGCCGCGCGCACGGCCCGATCGACGAGCGACTAGCCCTGCACGGCCGCACCCGCCGTGTCGTCGCCACCGTCCCGAATCTCGCCGCCGCGTTGTTCGCCGTCCGCTCCGGCACCCTCGTCTGCCCCGCCCCCGCCGCCCTGACCGCCGAGACCCTGCCCGCACTCGGCCTGCGCGCCTTCGAAATCCCGCTCCCACTGCCCGAAGTCGCCATCGGCATGGCCTGGCACCCCCGCAACACCGCCGACCCCGGCCACCACTGGTTCCGCACCCTCGTCCGCAGCACCCTCACCCAGCGCCTCACGCCCCCCTGACCGGCGCCCTTGCGCACAGGCCGCGGCCGGCGGGATCAGGCCAGCGTGACCGGTCGACGGCGGAGCGTTGGCGGTCCGTACTCCGCTGAGCAGACAGTTTTCGTCTGCTACCAGATGGTTTCAGCCCCGTTGAGGCGCAAAGTGTCCGCGCAGCAGGGTCGCCCCCGGTATTGCCTGAGCGTGCTCGGTGGATCGGCGACTGGAGTCGTTTCGGTTGATTGCCAGGGTTGTACGCGCAAGCTCCGGCCTAATGCGGTGTGTGGCAGAGGAAGTGGCATGGGACGGCGCCCGGCCCTTCTCCGAATATGTCCAGCTTGTCGGTGGCGATGGGAGCCATTCCGTTGATCGCCGCGCGTAATAGCCGAGGGGGACAGCGGTGAGCGGACAGTTTTCGTTCATTACGGGCAATCTCAGCCCCGCTGGAGCCAGTACTGACCGCAGAGCCGAGTAGCTCAGGGCGCTTCTCTGGGTGCATTCGCCGAGTTGGTGGCGGTGGGAGCCATTCCCGTTGCTCGCAGTGTGCGACGGCCGAGAAGCGCAGGGGCCCACGCTGCTGAGCGGACATTTTCCGCCCGCTCGAGGCGATTTCCGCTCTGCTGGGACGAAAAGTGTCCGCGCAGCACCGTAGCTTCCAGTATTGCCCGAGCAGTGGCCCGCGTCGTGTCGGTCTCTCGCCGAGTGCGCCCGGGCAGTGTCGTTGGCTGACCCTCGATGGCGAAGAGGCGGTGGTCTAGGTGGCGGCAGGGGAGCGTCGGCGGATCTGGCTCGGCTCCGGGCTAGCCGGTGGGGGGTTCGAGGCGTGGGGCCGGTGGGCTGGAGAGGCGGTAGTCGCCGGTGGTGCGGCGGGATTCGGCGGGGCGTTCCGGCTCGGGTAGGGCGGTGGATTCGACTGCGGGCGGGTTGAATACGTCGGCGCGGATGGACATGCCCGCCGTTTTCTTGAGTTCGTCGAGCATGGCCTGGAGTTTGTCGACGTGACTGCGGTCCTCGTCGTAGGCGTGATGGGACCCGCCGGTCAGCGCGGTGCCGTTGTGCTCAGGCGAGGGTTCCGGGGCGACCAGGCTCTCGTAGGAGGTGCTCGGTTGCGTGCTGCCGAAATCCGGCGCACCGGTGTAGCCGCTGTTCCCGTACGGTGAGCTGCTCTGATAGGTCGAGCCGGAGTACTGCGCGTCGGTGGACGAGGTGAACGTCTGCCTCGGTGTCGTGAAGTCGTTGCGCGCCGCGGATTCCCGCGCGGTCGACAGCTCGTCGAGCGAGGTCGCGAACGGGTCGCCGGTGCGCGATCCGGTGAACGGTTCGCGTGCGAAGCCGGAGCCGGAATCATGGGCGTTCTCGGCCGATGTCGAGAACGATTCGCGTGGTGCGGGCACGCTGCCGAGTGGGGTGGCGCTCGCACCGGCGCTGTCGAGCGAGGTGGCGAACGGATCACGGGTGACGCCGTTGTGCAGTGGCGCTTCCCGCGACGCGGTGGTGTCATGTGACGTGGCGAACGGGTCACGTTGCCCCGCACCGCCGCTGAGCGATGCTTCGCGTGCCGCGGTGCTGTCGAGCGAGGTCGCGAACGGATCGCGTTGGCGGGCAGTGCTGTTCAGCGGTGTTTCGCGGGCCGGCGTGCTGTCCGGCGATGCGGCGAACCTGGTGGGTGTTTCGCGGGCCGTGGTGTTGTCCGGCGAGGTGGCAAAGGTATCGCGTTGGCGGGTGCCGCCGTTGAGCGCGGTGTCGCGTGCCGCGGTGTCCAGCGGATCGCGTCGGGCGGGACTGCTCAGCTGTGTGGTGTCGCGCTGCGCGCTGTCGTGCACGGTGGCGAACTGGTCACCGCTGTTCAGGCTGTGCGAGGCGGGTGCGCCGTTCGGTGCCGCGCCGAGTGTGCCGCGCGAGGTATCCGCGCCGAGCGGTTGGCGGGGGCCGCCGCCGTCGAGCGAGGTGGCGAACGGGGCGGGCGCGGCGTCGCGTGGGGCGCGGGTCGGGAGGGAGCCGCGTGCCGCCGGAATGTTGTTGCGCGGCGCGGTGAACGATTCGCGCGGCGTCGCTGCGCTGTCCGCCGGGGCGGAAAACGGTTCGCGCGCTGCGGGAGCGGCGTCCGCCGGGCTGGAAAATGGTTCGCGAGTCGCGGTGGTGTTGTCGAGAGCGCTCGACAACGGTTCGCGTGGCGTCGGAAGCGTGTCGCGGGTCGCGGAGGTGTGATCGCCCGCCGGCCGGGGTTCCGGTCCGGAGGCATTCCCGGTCGCGGAGAAGGGACCGCCGGGTGTCGCGGCACCGCGCCGGGCGGTGTTGTTGCGGGCGGAGGGGAAGCTCTGGCGCGGCGCGACGGTCTTGTTCGCGGCACTGTCGGTCGCGGTGGCGGTGTGGCCGTCCTCGGCGGTGGCGTCCGGGCCGGCGGTCGCGGCGTGGCTGTCGTGTGCGACGGCCTTGGTGCGTTGTGGCGCGAAACCCTCGCGCGCCACGGTGGCGTTGCGCTGGGGGCCGAAGCCGCCGCGCGGCGCGTCGCTGCGGTGTGCCGCGCTGGTTTCCTGGGCGGGGCCCGCATCGGGCGCTCCACCCAGTCGCGAGTCGATATCCGAAATGTCTTGTTCGGCACGGAAAGCCCATGCCTCGAGCTTGGCCAGGCGTGCCTCAACGCTGCGATCGCCGTCGACCCGGGTGGCCACGTCGTCCAGCTTCTCGCTGAACTCGCGCAGCGCCGCCGCGATGCTCGACAACATCGCACCGACCGACTCGGCACCCTGCTGACCGTGCTCCATCCAGTTCCTCTTCCCCGTATCGCCCGGCTCCGCCGTCGGCGGCCCGATTCTATCCGCGTATCTGCAAATCCGTCGTACACGAGAAACCCCGCTCCGCGTCGGCGGCACGGTCCTGACGCGGCACGCTACTCGCCGCCCGACCCGCACCGCACAGGGGTAACCACATTGACCACAGTGCGTTTCAGACCTCCGTTCGGTTCGCCGGTGGTCGCGATCCGGCCCATCCGATCGCGCGAACGATCAACCGTCTCGCCGAACAACATTCAGCGGAACTCCCTGGACTTCCCCTGGGGGCAGGCGTTATTCACGATCCGCATCGATCACCTGGCCGATGGTTTGCCGACCGCTGGAAGCCGACCGGGTGACCCGATCGAGCGGGTGCGAACCACCGGCTCGGCCGACCGAACAGCTGCTACCGGACGCGCGGTCGCGGCAGCCAGCGCGGCACCGAATTCCGGTACTCCGCATAGGATTCACCGAACCTGGCGACCAGCGTCGGCTCCTCGTCGAACCTGATGTAGATGTTCTGCGCGAGCACGAAGAACCCGAACCACCCCAGAATCCACCACGATCCGAGCACACACGCCTCCCCGGCCAGCGCGGCGAACACCCCGCTGATCATGGGATTGCGGATATACCGATAGGGCCCGGCGACGACCAGCTCCTGCGGCGGATCCCACGGCGCCAGCGTCCCGCCCGCCCGCGCGAACAGCGCGACGGTCACCCCGAAGGTGACGCCGCCGACGACGGCGAGCAGCGCACCGGCGATAACCAGTAGCGTGGCGAAAACCCCTGGCAGCTCCCAACCGAACCGCACGCCCCCGAGGACCGCCATGATCGTCGGGACCATGAGCACCACGGTCCCGGGCAACGCGAGGATCGCACGAACTTGACGCCACGCGCTCATCGGCCCTCCGATACAGTTCGGCGTGCTGCTCGACGTCTGAGCCGGAGATGCCCGGCGCAGGCGTAACGATGGTGACCACGCCGCGTTTCTCGCTGTCGACCGGTTCGCGCGGTGACGCCGGTGCGCCGGTCTCGACGACCATCTCTGTCGCTGAACGATATTCGTAGCCGGGCCACTGGCCGCGCCTGAGAACAGTCATTATTCGGTATCGGCCGCCATCGAGGCCAGCGCATCCTCGGTGATGCCGATAAGCAGGCCGGTGTCGAATCGGGCGACGGCGTCGAGTGGCATGAACCATTCGCCGTCGCTCCAGACCTCGGCGAGCAGGCGTCGAATACCGCGCAGCGCCGCCCTGTTTCGGGGTGCGGTCGCGTAGTCCGTGATCAGCGCCTGCGCGACCTCGATGAGCGCCGCCACCCGCCTGCCGAGGCCGTCGATACGGCGGGCGAGTGCCTCCGCGCGTGCGGTATCGCCCATCGCCACGACGGCGTGCACCAGGTGGCCGAGGGCTTCGTCTCGCTCGGGTTGGTACTCGATGGCGTCGGCGATCCGCTCGGCCTTTTCGAGCAGGCTGTTCGCCTGCTCGAAGCCGGTGCGCTCGGCGATCGCGGGTATCACGGTGGCCAAGCAGTGGACACGAAGGGGCACCGCGGGGGTCGCGTCCGCCACCTCTGCCGCACGCTCGAGGTCGCCCGACTCGATCAGGGCGGGAACAAGTTCGGTGTAGGCGACCGACCGGTCGAGCGCGGCGTCCAGACGCTGTGCGCGCTGCTGTGCAAGGTCGGTATCGCCGAGCCTTGCCGAGGCGATGGCGAGGTAGGTGCCTGCAACATTCCACACCTCGGTGTCCGTTCGGTCCATTCGCTCGGGTGCCGGGAGGAATGCGACCTGGTCGAGTAGCTGTCGAACGACATCGGCCGCACCCGCCTCGGCCATCGGCTCGGCGAGCTCGGCGAGGACTCGCATCCGCAGCCCCATCGTATGGATGAGCTCGACTACCCGCACTGCCTGTTCGGTGCGTCCGACCGCGAGGAGCGCGGCGGCCCAGGCCGCGATATCGTCGGCGTCGCTGGCGGCGACGTCAATGAATCTTTCTGTCTCCGCCGCGGATACGGCGTCGGCCAGTTCGATCGCGTGGTCGATATCACCGATCCGGGCGAACGTTTGCACGAGTCTGGCCACCATATGGTGCGGTGCGCGCCAATAGTGCATGAGCCCGTCTTCCGGCACACCCCCCGGCTTGGATTCCGGCAGGCTCATGATCAGTGTTTGCGCCCGCTGGGCGTGCTGATGTGCGAGTTCGGGGTTGCCGTGCTCAGCGATGGCGAGTGCGAGGAGAGCCTCGGCGCGATTGAGCGGCAGTTCGATGCGCGAGGCGATAGCGATCGCCCTGTCCGTTTTTCCCGCCGTGATGAGCGCGTGCACCATGGCCGCGAAGGCATGTGATTGATGGAGTGCGTCCGGGAGCTGGTAGGCGAAGGTTTCGACCTCGTCGGCGATGCGGCGGGCGTCATCGGTGCGACCGGCGGTGATGAGCGCCTGGACCAGGCCTGTCAGCGCAATTACGCGCAGCGGTGGCTGATCGCTCTCCCGGGCGGCCGCTTCGGCGCGATCGAGTTCACCGAGCCCGATCAAACCGTTGATCAGTTCCAGCGCAGTTGCGCCTGCGCGGCGCGGAACTGGAACGGCGAGTTGAGATCGTGCCCGAACGAAGATTCGCCTCGCGGTCGGGGCGAATCCGGCGGCGACCAGTTTCGGGACGATCGTCGTCGTGATATAGGGGTTCGCATATATGTGATCAACTGCCTCGGAATGCTCCACCTCGTCGGCGATCTCGGCCGCGCGGTCGGCCTGCCCGGCGTGCGCCAGGATTCGGCACAGTGTCGCCCGAACCTCCGCCTGTGTCGCGGTCGACGCGATGCGTCGCGTCAGTTCGTCCGCACGGTCGAACTCGCCGATCTCGGCTGCGGCGACGGCGACCCAGCCGAGAGCCCAGGTGCTCTGGTCATCGGACGCGACGAGTTGTTCGGCAAGTATCGCGGCGTCGTCGAAGGCACTCCGCGCGGCATCCCGTCGGCCTGCCGCGAGCCGCGCCGACACCAGGTCGGTGAGATAGCGGAGCGCCCGATATGTCGAATGGATGTCGGGTGCAAGATACTCGGCGCGGTCGAGGTCCCCGACGGACAACAGCGCGGCGACGAGGTCGGTCAGCAATTCTTCCCGAGTATCCGGATCGGCGATGTCGCGCACCAGAGATTCGGCGAGCAAGCGGTCGCGGTCGCCATCGATGGCGTTGCGGGGCACACTGATCAATCCGATGTACGACGCGGTCCGCTGCTCCGGATCGGGAATGCTGTTCGCCAGGCTTCTGGCCCGATCGTGCTCGCCGAGCCGAGCGAACGCGATGGGGAGCCCGGCAGGGATATTGGCGCTGCGCAGGGTCAGACGACTGCGCCGCATCGCCAGCTTGCACATCGTGAGCAGATCCGGATCGGGTTGTTCCCGAAGACGATCGGCCACCGCGGCGATTTCGGTGCGCGCGCCGATATCGCCGCCGGTGAGGTGCAGCATGCGATCGTGCCTGGTCTCGTCGAGCGCGAGCTCGGTCATCCGAGGCAGGTCATCCTGTGCCTTGAGTTTCGAGAAGTAGCGCGCCAGCAGATAAGTAGGCGTTTGCTCCGGCCAGCCCGCATCTCGGTAACGCTCGGCCCACGCGTGTATTTCGTCGCGATAGCGGCCGAGCAGGGCATTGCCCATCGCTCGCTCGGCTTCCGCCTGCAGCGTTTCGTGGGCGAGCAAGTTGATCTTGTCGGGGACGAATTCGCTGAGGCGGGTGCGGAATGTCCGTCCGGTGACACGACCGAGGATGTTCTCGATCTCGAACGGCGCGAGCCGGGTCAGTTCCGCCAGTTCCGGGTCCGTCAGGCCGCCTGCGGCGGTGACGAGTCCGAGCACGTCACGCGCCCGTGCCTCGCCGTTGAGTAGCAGACTCAGTTCCATTCGTGCCGAATCGCGCATGCCGTCGGCCCATTCGGAACGTGCGAGTTCCCTTCGGCGGCAGGTGCGCAGCGGATGCTTCGGCGGAACATCGAGGGGGATGGGCGGATTCGGGCGGCTGGCTACGACGACGCGCAAGCCAGGGCCCGGGTTGTTCGGCAACAGCGAGGCGATGCTCGGCTTCCCCTGGTCCTCGTCCAGGCCGTCGACCAGCAGCAGGATTCGGCAGCCGCTCTCGACCGCGCGCTGTGCGGCGAGGTCGAGCAGGTGCCTGCGCAGCGCGTCGCGATTGCCCACCGCGGCGGCGACCGTCGCCCGCTCCGATGGCAACAGCTCGCAAAGCTGTTCCAGCGCAGCGTTGGTGAACGCGACGTGATCGGACTGCGAAGCCAGCCGTGAGGTGATGAAGAACGACACCACCCGCACGTGTTCGGGTGGATGCAGCGCGAACCAGGACATGAGCGCCGTCTTGCCCGCCCAGGGCCCGGCCCGCCACCACAGGTAGGGTTCGTCACCGTCGCAGAATGCGCGCAGCTCGGTCATTTCCGCGTCACGGTCGACGAGCCCGTTTGGTGGTGGCGGCGCGATATCGCGCACCTGAGCGAAGTACGCGGCGGTCTCGGTGCCGGGCAGTACCGGCGGTGGCGCGGCGCCCGCCCACGCGACATTGCGCGCCAGCGCGAGCTCCGCCGCCGTGCCCCGCTCCAGCGCTTTGGGTTTGGGCAGATTCGAGGCGGGCAGCCGGTCGCGTAACTCCTGGAACAGCGCCGACATCGTCAGGTACCGGTCGGCGGTCGGCACGCCAGCGGTGAGGATGTTCAGGAGGGTGCCGGTGAACGCCGTGCGGCCGCTGTCGTCCTGTGCGGCCGCGAATTTGGTCTTCTCGTCGGTGGCGGTGAGCACGAACGCGCCGTCGATATCGACGGCCTCGGCGAGCACCTCGGATCCGGCGAGCACGCTCGCGCCGAACGCTTTTCCGCTGTGGCAGCAGTCGAGGATCACGATCTTCACCTTGGCGGGCGAAGCTTTGATGATCGCTCTGAGATTGGGATAGGACACCGTGGTGAACGCGGCATACGCGGCGCGGGATCCGCTGTGGGTCAAGTGCAGTTCGTCATTGACGGCGACGCCGTGGCCGACGTAATAGAACAGCAGCAGATCGGTCGCCGCGTCGGCCGCCTCGGACAGCGCCACGGGGAAGCTCATCGGATCGGGTGGATCCGCCACGATCGTGATGCGCGACAAACCTGTTGTTCCGCTCAGGAATTCGGCGAAATCGTGCAGGCTCCTGCCGACCGACGGAAACGACTTGAATCCCGAATCCGCGGCGTAGGACGCGGTTCCGATGAGGACGGCGCGGGATTCATCGCCGTCAGGGAGCCTCATCGAGTGCCCCGCGGACCAACTCGATCGCCGCGGTGACATGGGCCGGGTCGACGGCCTTTCCACCGCTGGCGGTGATCTCGGCGGTTCTACCGTCGGGGCCGGTCAACTTCACCCGCAGGCGCGGCGTGCGCATGTGCAGCCACGCCGTGAAGCTCGCGGACAGTGCCGTCCACAGCGGCGCCGAATCGATCACCATCCGGATGATCTCCTCGGCCCCGAGCTCCCCCTCGGACGGCGCGCCAGGCTCCAGCCGTTTGCCCGCCGGACGCAGGTCGTCGTCCTCGACGATGGCCTGGTACAGCGAATGCAGCTCGGCCACATCGTCATCGGCGGCATCCACCGCGATCAGCAACTCCACGATCGGCGTCCTTCCCCACAGCTAACCGGTGTGCGCAAAGTCTGCCACGCGGGCGCGGCGCGCGGCGGTCAGTTGCGGGGGTCGATCGCGCGCCGGGCCGCGCGATCGACCGCTTGGTAATTCGCGCGCGGGGACACCGATGACAACCGCGCGTCGAAGGAATGGCGGCAACTATCAATCGACCGGCGATGAATGTGGTGAAGCTCTCTATCTCGGCACCCAAATCGGTTGGTCTGCACTATTCTTCGCCTGTTCGCCGAAGGTTTTGCGGACCGCCGCACCCGAGCGCGGGGTATAGGGGGCTGGCGGGCACGGAAACTCTGACGCACTCTTGATCTATGGCGTAGGTCGCCAGACCTGCGGAGGTTTGGGCAGGGGAGTGGTCGCGTGAGAACGAAACAGCGGGCGGACCCCGCTTGCGGACGTCGGGCGATGCTCGCCGAGTTGGGAATAGCGGGCGGTCAGCGCCGGTCGCCGGGCGAACGTCTCGGCTACAGCTGTCGCTGCCCGGAATGCACGGCCGCGCAATGGGATGTGCAGCGGCTGAAGTACTGGCTGTGCGGCAGGCTGCTCGCCTACGGCGCCGACGAGGCCGAAGTGGACCGACGAGTCGGGACGCTACCGGTGGATGTCTACTGGCGCAAGGGCGATCAGCGCTACGCCATCGAGCTGCGCACCGCCCCACTGGATCGCGGTCCGGCGCGCGAACATACGGCCAGGCTGAAGGAGCAGGGCTGCACGGGCGTGCTGTGGTTGTGCCCGCCCGGATACTGGGTCGCGCACCTGCCCGCGCTCGGCCTCGCCGACTTCGCGCCGCCCGACTGCGATTACCGTGCCGAACTCGGCGTGCTCGACACCGCGACCACCGCGGTCGCCGCGCCGCGCCGCGAGCCGTACGAACTGCGGGAGTTCATCCGGAACTGGGTGACCGGTGAGATGGCCTGGGGCTATCGCGATATGACGACAGGAGGGTGGGCCACCGTGGCCGACTGGGAGTACCACACGAGGACGCAGGCGACGGTGATCGCCAGGCAGCGTCAAGAGCTGGTCAACCAGCGCACCGCGCTTGCCCTGTCCCGGAAATCGGTGCGGGACAAGCAGAAAACGCTGATGAAGCTCACCACCCGGCTGGAGCGGGCCGAGCAGTCCGTGCAGGAGCAGGCCGAATCACTGGACGAGGCCCGGCGCAGGCTCGCCGACCACCATCGCGTCGACACCTCGCTGCGCGCGACGATCCAAGCCCTGCAACAGACGATCGGTCACTGGCAACTGATCACCTGCTGCGCGATGATGCTGATCGTCACTTTTGTCGCGGGGGCGGTGGTGGTGCGCTGAGCGCCGGCGCGGTCAAGCGGAACGGCGCACGGTCCCAGCGCCATTCGTGACGCAGTGCGAGGGCGACGAAGTCCAGCAGCTCGAGACCGGTGTCGGTGCGGACCTGACGCAGCTGCGGCCAGGACACCGGGCCGCGGGTGAGGAGTTCCTCGAGCTGCCCACCCGCGCTCGCATCGACCTTGCGGTGCAGTAACTCCGGGACACCGATCCTGCTGCCGGTCCAGATGAGCCAGCCCCAGCCTCGGTCGTGCGCGTAGGCGCGGGCGGCGGCTGAGCGAATCCGGTTGGTGTGGAACGCGACATGCCCCAGCGGCTGCACGTCGATCAGCACGACCCGTCCGTCCGACAGCCGCGCCGCCACGCTCGGATAGGCGACCCGGTCGGCGCCGTCCAGCGCGTAGGTGACCGCGGCGGGTTCCTCCTGGAAGGTGTCCACCAGGTCGCTCGCGGTCAGGATGCGCAGCAGCCGCGCCTCCAGCCCGGAATCGAAGGCGACATCGCGGCCGACCTTGTCCAGATAGAACCGGCCGCGTCCGTCGTCGTCGCCGTCGACCACCCTGGCCGATTCGTTCGGCAGCCCGGTCGGCGTGGCCGCGCCCGGCCAATCCACCTGTGCCAGTGCGGAGGTCAGCTCCGCCGTCGCGGGCGGTTCGGCGTGCAGCTTGGCCAGCCGCCGATTCGTCTTCCGCCGCCACGCCATGATCCGCTGGGTGACGAATCCGGCGATCCGCTTGGCGTCCTCGGGTGCGTGCCCGGCCAGCCGCAACTTCAGGTATGACAGCTCGTTGGCGGCGATATCGGTATCGGTCGCATAGGTTTCCACCAGCAGCGCCCGCACCAGCTGCTGATCGCGCCCGCGCACCGGATAGCGCAGCGCGAAGACCGGCGCACCGATCTGCCCGGTCAGCTGTGCGTGCCGCAGCAGCTGCCCGACCGCCTTGGTGTGCAGCTGACGGATCCGGTCCCTGGCCAGGTCGTAGCGCGCGCCGATGAGCGCCAGGGTTTGCGGCCGCTCCCCGGCGATGCCGAGCCGGTAGCCCAGGATCTCGGCATCGCGCGCCTTGCGTTCGGCCTGTTGGGCGACCAGCTCGGCCAGCGCCTCGTTGACCTCCTCCAGGCCGAACGACATATCGTCGCGAATATCGTCGGACAGCTCGGGATCGGCGTCCTCGACGGCCGCCGCACTGTCCCGTTCTGCCGTCATGCTGCGAACCCCCTGCCTGGTCTGGTCGACTTGTGCGGCAAGCGTATCGCTCCGTACCGACATGATCGGGAAAGCTCGGTGCCCGAATTGCCCGGGTTGCGTATTGTCGGTGGGGGCCGTCACTGCGCAGTCGAACGGGAGGCCGGGTATGGATCG
Source organism: Nocardia sp. NPDC052566 (assembly GCF_044547285.1). NCBI lineage: Bacteria > Bacillati > Actinomycetota > Actinomycetes > Mycobacteriales > Nocardiaceae > Nocardia > Nocardia sp. NPDC052566. The sequence goes on from NZ_JBIUAF010000010.1 coordinate 76,978, forward strand.
CGCGGATGTGATCGTCGTCGGTGCCGGATACGCGGGCCTGAGCGCGGCGCGAGCGCTGCGCAGGTCCGGTGTCGATGTCCTCGTGCTCGAAGCGAGCGCGCGGATCGGCGGCCGGGTGCACACCGAACGGATCGAGGGCGGCTGGGCCATCGATCTAGGCGCCCAGTCGATCTCCCAGGGCCACACCGCCTTTGCCGCGCTGGCACAGGAGTGCGGCGCGAAAACCTTCACTCCGCCGACCGCCGGACGCAGCGTACTGCTCGAGGGCACGACCCACCGAACCTTCAAGGGTCAGCACCCGCCGCTGCCGCCGCTCGTGCTCGCCGTGCTCGCGCAGGCCATGTGGCGCCTCGAACGCCTGGCCGCCCGGATCGACACCGAGCGGCCGTGGGCCGCGCCCGGCGCCGACCGGTTCGACGCCATGACCGCGGCCACCTGGCTGCGCCGCAACCTGCCAGAGCGCAGGGCCAGGAATCTGGCCGAGGTGATGATCGGCGAGGAACTGTCCGTCGACGTCGGCAGCGTCTCGATGTTGGCCCTGCTCACCGCGATTCGCGCGTCCGGCGGTGTGGAGAGCGGCACGGCGGCGGAGTCGGTACTGGAGTTGTTCGTCGAGGGCGCCGACGCGCCCGCCCTCGCCATCGCCGAGGAACTGGGCGAGGACCTGCGCCTGGATTCGCCCGTCACCAGCATCCAGCGGCTGGCCGACGGCGTACTGGTCGGCGGGGCCTTCGGCGCGGTGCGCGGCGAACGCGTGATCGTCGCCGTGCCGCCGACGCTGGCGGGCCGCATCGACTACGACCCGCCGCTGCCCGCGGCGCGCGACCATCTCACCCAGCGGGTGCCGATGGGATCGGTGCTCAAGGTCTTCGCCGTCTACGAACGCCCGTTCTGGCGCGATCTCGGCCGCACCGGGCAGGCGTTCAACCTGTCCGGTCCGATACCGGTCATCTTCGACGCCTCCCGCCCCGGCGGCCCCGGCTGTCTCGGCGCGCTCATCCCCGGCCGCGCCGCCCATCGCCTGGCCGAGTTGCCCGCCGCCACGCGCCGCTCCACCGTCCTCGCCGAATTCGCCCGTGCCTTCGGCAGAGTCGCCCTGGCGCCGATCGACTGGCGCGAAAAGGCTTGGGCCGAGGACCCGTACTGCCGCGGCGGCTACAACGCCTACTTCCCACCCGGCGTCCTCACCAGTGTCGGCCACGCACTGCGCACCCCCGTCGGTCCCATCCACTGGGCGGGCAGCGAAACCGCCACCGAATGGTCCGGCTACATCGAGGGCGCGATCCGCTCCGGCGACCGTGCCGCCGCCGAAGTCCTCGGCGGGCTGTCGATCACCGCTGGTGCTTGAGCGCTTCGGATTCGAAGGTGCCGCCCTTCGTGTACGGATCGCCCTTGCCCGTGGTGATCAGATCGCGCAAGCTGCCGGTGATGTAGCTGCCCCAGGCGTTCGAGCAGATGTCGAAGCATTCGATCCCCGGCACCAAACCCACATGCGTGAAACGGATTTCGGTCCGATCGCCCATATCGGTGATGTCGAACACCACATCGGTGTTCGTCCACTCGGTCTTGTCCTCCAGGAAGTAGAGGTAGGCATCCGAGACGTGCCACACCACCCGCTTGCCCGGCGTGACCTCCGTCAGCTGCATCGTGCAGCGGTGGACCTCGGGGATGTGGAAGAGGAACTCGTCGCCGAGTTGCTCTGTGCCACCTTCGATTTCCGCGGACCACCAGCCCCGCACATCGTTGATGGCGGCGAAGGCCTCCGCCGGAGTCGCGTCCACCGTGACGGTGGTGGTGTAGTCACCCATGATCGTGCTTTCTCTATGTCAATGATCGAGATGTCTGCGTAGAGCGTCGAATTGGCCGTCCCAATCGCGGGCCAGCGCGGCCAGAAACTGTTGTGCCACCTGCATCGGGGCGGAGCGCAGCCGATAGCGCACCCGGCGCCGTTCACCCGGTTCGGCCGTGACCAGTCCCGCATCTGCCAGCAGCGCAAGGTGTTTGGCGATCGCCTGGCGCGTGATGGGCAGGCGATCGGCCAAATCCGTTGCCGTGGCAGGGCCGCCCGAGGCGAGCGCGGCGAGAATGCCGCGCCTGCTCGGATCGGCCAGCGCGATGAAGACCTGTTCGGCCATCGCCTCGATGTCGGGCTGCATCGTCAGGCTGCACCGAGGTATTCGACCAGTTCGCCGAGCTCCATCTTCCAGCCCTCGGTATTGCCGTTGAACGCGGTGCTGTGCTCGTCCCCGGACAGCTGCCCGAAGCCGGACTCCACCACGGTGAGCCGCGTGCCCGCGCCGACCGGCTCCAAGGTGAACTCGACATAGGTGCGCCGCGGATCCTCGGCAGGCAGCCCATAGATGTGCCAGGTGAACCCGAATACCTTCGGCTCCTCGACCCGCTCCACCCGCAACTGCGCCTTGTCCCCGCTGTTCCAGGTCAACTGCCCGGCGCCACCCGGCCGCAGATCGATCGTCGCCGAATTTCCGAACCACGTCCCGAGTCCTTCGGCCGTGGTCAACGCCGCCCACACCTTCGTGGGCGGATGCGCGAGTTCCATCTCCCGCACGATCTGATCAGGGAATCCCATAGCCAACCTCCGTTGTGAGTAGCAACCATCTGGTTGCCATTAAAAATATTGCAACCGACGGGTTGCGTCAAGGGGTTGGTGAAAATGGGCTGTTATGCGTGTGATCGTTGTGCCCGGACTCGGGGCGTAAGACAAGAAAGGCCCCCTCGAAAGGGGGCCTGACCTGGTGTTACGGTGGTGCGCGATACTGGGATTGAACCAGTGACCTCTTCCGTGTCAGGGAAGCGCTCTCCCGCTGAGCTAATCGCGCGAGGTGGAGACGGGAATCGAACCCGTGTGCACGGCTTTGCAGGCCGTTGCCTCACCACTCGGCCACTCCACCGTGCAAGGGGGACGGCGTACTACTCAGAATGCCTAACCCTTCCGAGCGGATGACGGGATTCGAACCCGCGACCCTCACCTTGGCAAGGTGATGCGCTACCAGCTGCGCTACATCCGCATTTCGTCCCGGGGGCCTCTCGGCTGGTCCCGCTGACGAGAGAGAACATTAGCCGACCATCAGCGTAGACAACAAATCGCCTGGTAGATGCCGGTGAAAGTGAACTACAAGCATGTGTTTCGCAACGACTCCACCAACTCCCGCCGCTCAGAACCCCGGTTCCTCGCCTCCTCCGACAGTTACGGACCCCACCGCCCCTCTCGACTCCTGGCAGCCAACCCGGCGTCCGCTCCTCTCCTCCAGAAGGGTTCGGGTCGCACCCACCCGCCCTCGGCGATCCCCGCCGTCACACCCCTGTTTACCCCGTTGTGCGCGCGATTTGGTGTGACAGTGGGGGACCGTGTTAATGTTCTACCTCGTTCGGACCGGCACAAACACCGCCCGAACAGCCACCCAGGTGGCAACCCACGGTTCTATAGCTCAGTGGGAGAGCACTCGCTTCACACGCGAGGGGTCGCTGGTTCGAACCCAGCTAGAACCACCATAAGGGGCTTATTCAAAACAGCGTCCGCTCGCTGGTTTGGGTAGGCCCCTTTCGGCTTTCTGCGTGTTGGGCGGCTGGTGCAGGTGCGTCCGACATGGTGGAGCTCGGCGAACAGGGGCTTCTTCTCGTCGGCGACCCGTGGCTCAATCGAATCTTCCTGGTCGTCGACGTAGAAGCGTTCGAAGAAGGTCTCGTTGAGGAGACGGCGCACTTCGGGACCGGAGTCCCGGTAGAGGGCATATGGGTCAGCGATGAGGTCGAGGGCATGTCGGAGTACGCCCACGCCGATTGCGAGCTTCTCGGAGGTGTTCGTCAGCCCAGCTTCGAGTCGTTTGCGTTCGTTCTTGAGCTCGATCAGCTTCATGCGGACTTTGGCCTGTGGCATGGAGCCGTCGGCGAGCAGATCGATCAGCCGGGTTTCCTTCTTGTCGAGCTCCTTCAGCTGCCGGTTCAGACTTGCGTGCGCGTCACGAATGGTGGCCTGTTCGTCGGATACGACCTCCTCCAGGAGATTTCGGCTCTCAGTAGTGAAAACGCTGGGGAGCTGGAGGGTGCGATAGTGCTCGATCACTGCGTCCTCAACGGCTTCGACCGGGAGGCTCGGTAGATCGCACAAGCCTTCCTTGCTCCTTCGGCAGGTGAAGTACGGGTACTTGTTGCCAGTGCGACTGGTTGTCTGGTTGAAGACCAATCGTGAGGAATGCCCGGCCTCGCGGCAGCGGGTGCACAACAGTGAGCCTTTGAGATAGTGGTTGTGAACTCGTTCGCGATTTCCGTTGGCGCTGCGGAGGCGAAGGATGTCCTGAACGCTTTCGTAAAGGTCGTGGCTGACCAGCGGTTCGTGTCGTCCGGGATAGATCTGGCCTTTCCAGCTGACGTACCCGATGTAGTACGGATCCCGCAACATGTTGTGGAGGGTCGAGCAGGACACCGGCCGCGGTACGGGGCAGCGGCCCGTCGGTGGGGAAGTCAGCCCGAGATCGGCCATCGCTGCCTCGAGATCGTCGAGCCTGTAGTCGCCGGTCGCGTAGAGTTCCCACGCTTGGACGACCAGCGGTGCTCGCTCCTCGTCGATCTTGATGGTGTTGACCTGGCGCCCTTCGAACAGGATGCGGGCGTTAACGTACCCAAGCTTGGCTCGGTTGCATGTGCCGCCGTTCATTGCCTTGTGCAGCATCTTGATGCTGATGTCCTGACCGGACAGCCTGTTCTGGGTGTCGTTGAAGATGTCTGTGATTGCGGCCATCATGTCGGCATAGATGCCCTCACCGAAGTCTTCGCGGGCCGAGATCAGCTTCACACCCATGGTGTCGAGCTGTCGTTTGGTGACCGCAGCGTCGATGTAGTTACGGAAGGCGCGAGACCGGGCGTACACGATGACGTACTTGATCTCCGGGTGCTCATGAAGGTAAGCGAGCATCTCCTGGAAGGCAGGGCGGTTCTCGACGGACTTGGCCGAGACACCGGGTTCGACGAACTCTTTGACGATTAGCGCCGGGATGTTTTCGGCGCGCAGATCAACGACCTTGCGTTGAGTCGCAATCGAATTGCCGTCCGGGTCGATATCTACGGCGGTATTCAGTTGCTTCTTGTCCGAAACGCGCAGGTACGCGACCGCGGGATCCGGGATGTCAGCACCTCTCATGGCGACTCCTCGACGTCTTTGGTTTCTTTGGCTAGAGCAATGACGGCGCGGCTCAGTCGGCGCAGGTCCGGTGGATCGCGACGATCGCCTTCTACGAGCACGCGATGCGGGCGGGCTTCCCCGATCGGGTTGCTACCGCGGCCACTCACGGGGCGCTCCTGGCCGGGGCGTCTGGAGAGTTGCTGTACCGCAAGGTTGTTGCTGTCTGCATCTGTGAACCTCCTATATTCGACGCCCTCGCGCAAGGCGCATATAATAGCTGTAAGTTCGCTGTCACTTCTGTTTGGTCGCGCGGTGGTGTCTCGATGGCTTGTCTGCGAAGTGGCGAACGGGTTCGAGATCACGACCCGGAATGGGGTCCTGCCCGTCATGGCGCACACACTCCGCGAGGATGCGTCGGAGGCTCCTCGGAGTCCCCTTCATGCCGCGGCGGTAATTGAGCCTTCCTGTCTTCGACATCTGCCTTCTCCCTTCGTTTTCGAGTCGGTTGATCGTTCGTGCCGGTCCTATTCCGGCAGCTATTCGATCTCGATCGAGGACTCTTGAGCCCGGCTGACTTCCGGGCTTGCATGCGCGCGAGTAGGACCAGCGAGCTCAATGACCGGATCCGCATGTTGCGGCGTTGCCGCCGTGATGAGGTCTCCGATTCGCTGCCCGCTGGTGTCGGTCAGGCCCTGCGGGTGTTCATCGCCGGAAGAGTGGTGCTGGCCTCGTTGGAGGTGACCGAGGTGTGCGTCCTGTTCGCGTTTGCGCATGAGGGCGCGGAGTTGGTCGGGGTTGTCGTAGCCGAGGTGGCGGCATAGGGCGGGGGTGGCGTTGAGCATGAGGCTCCAGCCGGGGCGGCGGCCTTTGGCGGCGAGGCGGTCGTTGAGGGCGCGGCGGCGGTCTTGGGCTTGGGGGCTGACGGCTTCGGTGCGGAGGTCGCGTTCGAGGGCGTCGAGTTCGGCGTGTAGCTGTTTGAGTTCAGATAGGCGGGTGAACTCGGGTGCGGGTTCGGTTTCCAACTGGTGCAGTCGTTTTCGGTCGCGGTCGAGGTCCCAGCGGCGGTTGTCTAGTGCTTTGGGTAGGTCCGCTATCAGGTTCTCGACGCGGGTCATGATGCCGGAGGCCAGTCGGGCTTGTGCGGCGTCGTGTTCGGCCGGACTCATGGCCGCGGCTTTGACGGCGTCGACGTAGAGGGCTTCGTGTTCGATGGACTTGAGGACAGGCAGGCCAACGGGTTTGACGTAGACCACCGAATTGCTGGTGCTGTAGCGGGCTTCGATCTCGACTCCGGAGATCGCTCCGATGGTGATGGCCTCATCCGCTGGACGCGCTCTCAACCGCAGGGCGGCGTCTCGCAGCGTTGCGACGAGCGCAGCGGAGGCGTCGGGGCGCTTGTCGTAGGTCGTGTTGCCGAGGACTACCGGTGGTGTGGTGTCGGTGTCCTGCTGGTCTTGGAGCAGCGCCGCGATGTTCTCGAGGTCGTTCACGGCTGTCTCGTGCGCGGGGACGGCGGCGTGCAGGGCGATGAGTTCTCGTTCGCGGCTGCGGGCCGCTGCGAAGTAGGAGTCTTGTTCGGTTTGTAGCTCCCCGATGAGTTGTTCGAGCTCGATACGGCGCACGTAGCGGTGGTCGCCGGTGGCGACAGCTTTGATCATGGCGGCGTTCTCGGCGAGATCGTCGGTGCCCAAATCGGGAACGCGGCGGGCAGTACGGTCCGCTTGCCGGTATTGCTCGATGAAGTGGGCTTTGCGTTCGACGGTCTGCCACATGTAGATGTCGAAGGTCTTCTCCGCGACGTAGCAGAAGATGTCCACCACCGGGTTCTGGTTGCCTTGGCGGATGATTCGGCCCTCGCGCTGTTCGAGATCGGCAGGGCGCCAGGGCACGTCGACGTGATGTAGTGCGACAGCGCGGGTTTGGATGTTGGCGCCGGTGCCCATCTTCTCGGTCGAGCCGAGCAGGACGGCGATCTTGCCGCTGCGGCAGTCGGCGAACAGTTGGGTCTTGGCGGCCGGGCCGGGATAGTCGTGGATGAACGCGATCTGCTCGGCCGGGATGCCGCCGGCCACGAGTTCGGTTCGGAGGGCGTCGTAGATGCTCCAGGTGGAGCGCTCGGTCTTGGGTGTGGCGCGGTCGCAGAACACGATCTGTAAGCCGCCGCGGGTCGGGGACAGTTCGTCGGTGTCCGGGTCGCGGTAGGTGTTGTTCTTGGTGGCCGCGTAGGTGGCAAGGACTCGTTCGGCGACGACGGTGGAGCGCAGCTGTCCTGGTTCGGCAGAGTCGGGGGCGCGCAGGTGGGCGGTGCGTGGGTCGAGGGTGGCGTTGCGGCCGTCGGTGGCGACCTTGAGTGGGTTGTCGACGTCGGGGCGTTTGGGATCGAAGGTGTCGGCGCGGAACCCGAGATCGGTGATGAAATCGGCAACCTCCTGCGGCGGTTCGAACGACACGACGGTGCGTTGGCCGTTGCGCAGTTCGGGCAGGGTGGCCGGGATCTGGTTGCGGCTGACGGAGTCGGTGAAGGCACTGGTCATGCCGATGAGGTCGCCGACGTTGACGAACTCGGCGACACGGGTTTTCGGCTGGAACCGAGAGCCGGAGGAGTTGAGTTCGATGGTTTCGCGGGTCGTGGTGAACGCCGCGCCCCACGAATCGAGATGTTCGACTCCGGCGTCGTGTAGCAGATCGGGGCGTAGGTACCGGTTCATCACCCACAGCTCCGACAACGAGTTCGCCAGTGGGGTTCCGGTGGAGAAGGTGGCGACGCGTTCGATGTAAGGGTTGACCAGCCGCACCGACCGGGACGTCCACCCGCCGCCCGAGGACGTCGGTCACCGGCGTCTGGAAACCGTTCTCCACATCGCCGGGCGCCGGCGAAGACGCGGTGGGGCCGACAGCCGATCTGTCGTCGGAGTCGCCCGCACGCAGCGCGAACACGGTCACTGCGGTGATAACGATCGCGGCCACGAATATCGCGGCCAGGTACCAGCCCTTCGATCGACCACTGGTCTCACGCTCGGATGGGTTCATCTCGTTTGCTCCAATCTCACAGCGTCATCAGGGATTTGACGGATCGACTCGACCTGTTGAGCATTTGAACCTGGATCGGGCAGCTGCAAACGCCAGTCCTCGCCCACCCACACCACGACCGTTCGGGTCGCCGCGAGCGAGGCGTCCGGGTACTCGGTGAACACGGTCACCCGCGACCGAACACCCGGCACGTATTCATAGATTCGATATCCGACAACCCGTGGAGCAGTCGCGGACTCAGCGGTGCCGCGGAGAGAGAACAGCACCCGCGCCGTCGCCCACGCATCTTTACCGGGACCGGGGGCAAGCTCTGTCGCCGCGATCTGAGCCCAAGCATCATCGGGCGCCAGCGACATCCGAACGGTGTGTACGATCGCCGCGACGGCCGCACCGGCCGGCGCCGGGGCGAAACCTGCCGCTATCGCCGGGGTGTAGGTCCGAGGTCCCTGGTCGGTGAGTGGAATTGCTACGCCTTGGTATTCGCCCCAGCGGATCCCGGTCGGTGCGATCGAAACGTCGACGGTTTCGGGATCAGTGCGCTTGGAATGGCTGCATGCGACGAAAAATAGGACGGCAGTGACGAGTAGCGCGGCGGCGGCCAACAGCGGTTTCATGGTCAGCCTCCCAACGCGATCGCGGCGATCGGGACGGCCACGGACGCTAACGCGGTGGCGATCAGAGTCACCGCAATACCCGTGCTCGCATGACGGCCATGCAGTTCGGATTGACGGCGCTCCAGCCACAGTTGCGCTCCGAGGGAGATCAGCTTGGCCAGTAGCGCCAGTTCGCACACCCACAGCAGCCACGCCAGCAGCTGCCGTAGCGGTTGGCTCACCGCCGACGGCATATCGGTTGCGGCCCAGGTCAATGTGCTCGTCATGGCGGTCACCTGATTGCCCATCACTGGGTGAGCACGACGGTGTTGAGGATGGTCGACGCCGAGGTGGCGACGATGCCGCCGATCAACGCGGCGACGACCATCTTCGGGGACTCCAGCACTCCGCCGGTCCAGCGCTCCCACGCGAATTTCCCACCCGCGTAAGTGATTCCGGCGACACCAGAGAGCATCACACCCCATAACAGCCACCGCACCAACCGGATCAGCGCATTCGATCCGGGCGGAGCTTCCGAGGTGATCGGCTCGATAGCCGAAAAGCCGACCGCGAGAAATGTGTCGACGATGGCGCTCATGACGGCCGCCCTCCTTCTCCGGCAGGGTCGGATCGGAACTGTTCGACAAGGGTCAGCAGCTGGTGTTCGATCGCCGCCACGTCGGCGGGGACAGAGGTGTCGCGCCAGCCGATCTCCTCGCCGCTACGGCCGAAGGCGCGCAACGGCTGTTGAATGAACTCCTCATGCCAGCCGACCCGCCAGACCTTGTCCGCGAGCGCCCCGTACAGCGAAAGGTCACGGCGAATAACCGTCGACATGCGGCCAGGCCGAGCCGCGACCGTCACCAATCCCAGTACGCGGCATCCACCCGCCAGGTCCGCATGATGCTGGCGCAACAGCGCATCAGCCGCCGCCAAACCAGTGACCGTCTCGCGGGCGACCAGCACCACGAACGGTGATTCCTTGCCGACCGGTCCCGGCCAGATCCGCCCGCAGTCAGCGGCTTCCGACCACATCCACGTCAGCGTGCTCACCCCCGCCCCGCCGTGCGCACCCAGCAGCCAAAACGACGCGATACTGCCGTTTGCAGTGCGCGCTGGGCAGGGCTCGGACAGCACCAGAGCGCGCTGCAAGGCAGGCGGCGCCACGACAGCCCGCGGCGGCAGCCGTCGATGCAGCAACCCGGCCGACCTCATTTCGCACCACCGCTCGCGGCGGCGATGTCGTCGGCCACCGCCGTCAACCAGTCCACCGTCGCCGTCGTCGAGGTGGTGCCCGCGGCCATCGGTGTGGATTGGTAAGACACGTGCCGGGAGATTGTGTCGCCGAACTTCGCCCAGGTCGCTACGTCCAGTAGTTCATGGTTATCCAGCACGTTCTGCTCGACGGCCTTGAACGCCTGCTGCACAAGCCGACTCGTTGTCGCCGGTGGAATGATCTCCGGAATCGCCGAGACGACCTTCTGCCCGAACAACGCGATCGCCGCGCCCGGATTGGCCAAACCAACCGACACCAGCTCCGCAATATTTTGTGGAGTCAGCACCGTCCGCGCGAAGGTAGCCGCGGCGTTCAATCCGATCGTCGCCACCTTGAACAGCGCCCGCACACCGGCCTCGGTATCAACCCGGGAGCGAGGATCGGACGCTTCGGCCACTCTCTCCGACAACGACTTTCGTGGATTCAACGACAGAGTCGCCAATGAAGTGCCCGAGACGTCCTCGTCCACAACCGTGACCGCGGTCTTGAACGCGGTGAACGCCAACGCTTCTGACACCGACCGCAACGCCGTCAGCGGATCACTGAGGTCGGACTGGCCAACAAGATTGGTGACCACCCGCAGAATCGGCGAACCCGACGGCGCATCACACGCCAGATCGCCCGCCGCGCACCACGACGCCACACGACCGGTCAGGGAACCAAAATCGGACGCGACATCACGCTGAGGACCGATCCCGCCACCGCTGGCCTCCGGCTGCGACAGCGCAGCCAAGGCACGCACCGAGTCACCGGATGTACCGGGAACGGGATCAGGAACGTTCTTACCCGGTGCGCCAGGAAACAGCGATGCATTGGGGTTTCGGGTCGGGTCGGCGAAAAGCGCCACCGCCGCAACGCGGTCCGCGGCAACCTTGCCACCGCCCCGGCCAACCTCTTGGGCGAACAGCGACGCGACGTGCGCCCCCTGCGAATAGCCCACGATCGCCAGGTAGGAACCAGGACACTGGCCGACCTGCTCGGCCGCCAGGTCCCGAAGACGCTGCAGGCCAGTAGAAACCGAAACAGAATAGGGCTCAGAACCACCAGCCGTCGCCCCACCGAATCCGGCCGGATACGCAACGTACAGCCGATCCGCCTTACCTCCCGCACGGACCATCAACGGCCTCAGCACACCATCGCCGAGAAACCCTGAATCCGTACGCGCATCCGCGTCCGGAGCCGACTCCCCAGTTCCCTGAACCCCCAACGTGATCAGCCCTGCGCAGTTGTTTTGGCCACCGGGCTCGGCCGATGCCGCCCCGACTGCAAGACCCGTGATGACCATCGTCGCTGCGACCGTCACGGCGAGACCGCGAAACCCGCTGCGAGCCTGCTCCGGCCCGAATGGACGCCTCATGACGCGCCTCCTCCCGCCTCCGAATAGCCACTCGGGCAAGCGCTTTCATGAACCGGCGCGGGTCATCGACACACGCGGCATCGCGTTGCCGCAGCAGCAGAGGAATAGCTATGGATGGATGAAATGAGATGCGTGACAACAAGCTCCATCCGGATACGCGGAAACGGAGATCACGCCTTCAGGTACTGCCACCGCAGATCCCTGGGATATTCAGTCGGACGAGGGTTCAAGCAACGATTAAGTATTTGCTGAAGTATCGCTCGTACTGAGTGGCTCCAGGTTAGGCCTTCAGAGTGCTGCCCGCAACAAATCGCATTGACTCACTAGAAATACCCACGTTGACGGGGGCGCTGCCTCATCTGAAAATGCCCGCGTGCGGTACGGCTCCCAGAATGCGGGGTTGTCCGGTCGCTTGCTGGAGGGATGAGGACGACGATGGCAACGCAGGCTGCGACAAAGGTGATGATGCTGCGGCGTCTGCCGGCCTCGAAGGTCGGCAAGAAGGCGATCTTGTCAGAATCGGGCCTGCTCACCGGCTAGCATCGTGATCACGCCCGCAGGCAGTTTCGGGCAACGCTGGACCGAAACATGGTGAACTCCAGCGTAAACTGCGTCCTGTTGTACCCCGTGGAGATGATCGCGGCGCTGCGGAGAGTGCGGGCGGTGCTCTACGTAGGGCCGACAAACGACTGGCGCCGTTCCTGGGCGAGATCGTGGCGCGGTTGCCGCGAGCGGTGCGCAAAAAGGCCGCCAAGTGTGTCTTGAGGCCCTGGTCGACGCCCAGGCAGGGCTTCCGTTCCCGACCCAGAGGTGTCGACCCCGACAACGACGCCGTGCTGCGCTACTGCGAGGCCGAGAAGCTCACCTTCATCCGGTCCCTGCCGGGCAAGAAGAACGACGGCATGCGGAGAAGAAGGTACGCCAGGCAGTCGGCTGCTGGCGCTGCGGCACCGAACCAGACCTACTGCTATCAGCGGGTGCTCGCCGATCCCCCGCCCTGTCGAAGCGGGCCGTGACCGCGATCACCCGGCCAGGCTTCTGAAGCGAGACGTGCCGCTCCAGGCTGTGATGGGGGCGTGAGCAGATTGCATCAGTGCCACCTCGGCGGCCTCATCGCCGAGGCCAAACATGTTCTCTCCGTTGGCGACATGCGGGAGGAGCGTCGGATCTGGTGGAGTGGATTTACGGTCGTATGCTGGATCTCGATTGATCTTGAGTTCGTACTTCATCTCTAGGATCAGACAGATGACATACGCAGCCGCAGTGTGTGCCGCCGTGATGGGGGCCGTAATGGTGTATCGGATGCGCTGGTGGAAAGACTTCCCTGAATCACGGCTGTTCACGATGACATCCGGTGCAATCAGCGTCAGCTATATCCTGGCGGTACCGCCAGTCGTCGAGCGACTCAACTCCATCTCAATCAACATCACGGGTAGCGCGGTCGCGCTGCTCGCCTCAGCCCTGTTTGGATCTGTCTCCTTCAGCGCCATGGCCGCTGCCGCTTTCGAAATCCTCACCGGCACAAGACATCTCGGCCGCTATGTCGGCATGGCCTGGTCGGCGGCGGCAGCAGTGTTCGTCGGATGCTGGATCGCCGGTGACGCACGGCGCTCCGAGACACTGAACTCGTTCACCGCGCAGGATGTGCCCGCAAAGGTTTTCGGTATCACCTATGCGGTCCTCATGATTTTGACAGCCTTGGCTACCTTAGTGGCCACCTGGCAGGCGCTACAGCGAAAAGACATACGCCCCAGGCTTCGTCGCGCCACCGGGGGGTTGTTCGTGGCAGCAGTCTGCATGACCGGGTTGTCCGTATCACTGTTGCTCAACGCGCTCGTGCTCCACCTATCGGCAGAAGGTGCCGAGATCATCGAACAGATCTGGTGGCTGCCGATCACTATCGCCGTCGCGGTTGCCGCGTTGTGATCGAAGGAGGAGGAGCGACATGGGTTCAACACCGCCGTCGTGTGTGGCATGCTTCCTCCCGTGGACGAACCGGAACAGCTCGGTACGATCGGCGCCGAGATCATTGCCAAACGGGTGAAGCAACTACGTGCGCAGGAGGGGATTCCAATTGCCGAGCTGTCACGGCATCTTGAGCTCATCGGATGCAAGATCTCCCCATACGAATTCGACCAAATTGTGGACGGCGAGAGGCGGATCTACGCTGATGAGCTCCTGCCGCTGGCATACGCCCTCGGCGTCTCGCCCGTAACGCTGCTGATGCCAGACGCAACCGACGCCCTCGACACGGTTGAAGACATTGGACTAACGGCTAGCGCGTTTTGGGCCTGGCTTCGCGCCGACGAACCGTTCGTCACGGATTCCAGTAATCAACGCAGTCGACAGCATGTGGAATTCGTGCTGCGGAGCCATCCCACCTGGAAGCGGGATGAGTATGCCGAGGCTATCCGGGCGGTACAGGACTCAAGAGGCGATTGATCTAGCAATCAGCCAGCTCTCCGTCGACCCCCGCGATGCATGTTGCGGGGGTCTTGCTTGTGCCATTTAGCTTAGCTTGACTCTGTCGGTGATCTTGGAATTCGGCATGTCGCGGCTGGTGGGCTGCCACACTGCGAGGTGCGAAAGGCACTGCATCCCTCGAAGGAACACACTGAATGTCACTCGGACCTGGACCGGCCAAGACGGTCCCGCCGCTGACGGCGCGGGTGGCCCGCGCCAGCAATCCCCGCGGCACCACGGCGATGTGAATCCGTGACAGGCTCGAAAATCTTTGGGGTAATGAGGATTTCGCCGACTGGTATCCGCGTGACGGGCGGCCTGGTCTGTCCCCGGCCCAGTTGGCGACCGTTTGTGTGCTGCAGTATGTGCTGGATCTGTCCGACCGGCAGGCAGCCGAGGCTGTCCGCTGCCGCATCGACTTCAAGTACGCGCTCGGCTTGGAGCTCGACGACCCCGGCTTCCACCACAGCGTGCTCAGCGATTTCCGTGACCGGCTCGCCGAAGGCGACCGCGCCGACCGGCTGCTCGATCTCGCCCTGGCCCGGCTCACCGACGCCGGACTGGTACACGAACGCACCAGCCAGCGCACCGACTCCACCCACGTCCTGGCCGCGGTGCGCGACCTGACCCGGCTCGAACTGGTCACCGAAACTGTCCGCGCCGCGCTCGAAGAACTCGCTCGCACCGCGCCGCACCTGCTGACGAGCCTGGTCGGCGAGGAGTGGGGACGCCGCTACGGCCGCCCGGTGAGACTGAGCAAGAACCCCACCAAGCCCAAGACCAGGATCCTCACCGCTGGCGAGGACGCCTACCAGCTGCTGGAACATCTGCGGCAGTACGAGCCGAATTACCTGTCCGGCCCCCAGGTCCAGACTATGCGACAGATCGTCTTGCAGAACTACTACCGCGATGACAAGGGCCGCCTTCGCTGGCGCACCGACGACGACGGCGGTCTGCCGCCAGCCTCCGTGGCGATCGTTTCTCCCTACGACATCTCGGCCCGCTACGCCCGCCGGGGACAAGTCACCAGGTGGAAGGGGTTCTTGGTCCACCTGACCGAGACTTGCGCACGCAACGGCGCCAACGTGATCACCGACGTGGTCACCACCCCGGCCACGACCAACGACGCCCAGGTGCTGCCTGGCATCCACACTCGCCTACAGCGTCGGGGGCAGCTGCCTGCCGAGCACCTGGTCGACGGCGGATACACCTCTGTGGTCCATATGAAGCGGGCGGCCCGCGAACACCAGGTCACCGTCAGCGGACCGCTGCCGGGCAACCCGACCCGTCAGCACCGTGAGAACGAGGGCTTCGGCCGCGACGACTTCCACATCGACTTCGACCGCCGACAGGTGACATGTCCCCAAGGCCAGGTCAGCAAGGGATGGCACGGCCCCTACCCGACCTCGTCTCCGACCGCGGCCCCGCTGATCGTGGCACGGTTCACCAAGGGCCAATGCCAGCCGTGCCCGGTCCGCAACCAGTGCACCACCTCCCGCGAAAGCGCCCGCAACGTCGGCTTTCCCCCACGAGAACTCCTCGACCTGCAAGTCCGAGCCCGCACCGAGCAGCAAAGCCCCGCCTGGCGACAACGATATGCCGTGCGTTCCGGAATCGAGGGCACCATCTGCGAATTCGCGAACGGACACGGCATGAGACGATGCCGCTACCGCGGCCATGCGAAGGCCCACTTGCAACACGTGTTCACCGCCATCGCCGTGAACATCGAACGCCTCAGCGCAGGACCGTTACCGGACGAACTCGCCCCGTCCCGGCCGCCAACGGCTTTCCAAATCTTCCTGGACCACAACGGAATTCCCCGACTGCGGTCCTGGCGGGCGGTCCCCAGCTGACCTTCAACTCACAAGATCACCGACAGAGTCAAGCTTAGATATCCTCCGCTCGCTGACGCCTAGACGGCATTACAAATCCATAGGCGAATCATGATCGGGATGACGCTCAGGAGTTCTGCCTTCGACTTGCTCGTCCCACTTCTTGAACTCCATTGGAAGCGCCTCCCAGCGTTGTTCCAATTCGGCCGCGAAGCGTTCAGCTGCTTGAACCACCTCCGGCAGGCGGTCGTCGGGTGCCTCTGTAATGTGTCTATACTGGCTGTCATTAACGCCGAGCCTGACGCCCAGTGCCTCCGCTAGCTTCTCTAGCCAACCCATATCAGTTCTCCACGAGTGCGGTTACATCCAGGATGGTGACTGATTGCGGATATCCCTGCATGTAAACTTCGCAGGCCGCGCAATTCGCGATCGCGTTAAGGGGACATACTCGCTTACCTTCGTGCGTTGAGCCAATTACTGGTCGCTTTCAACCTGGCTGCATGGACGAACCACCAGCCTCCATTTGTTATGAGTGTAATCAATGGTCGGAGCACGACGGCGTGCCGGGGTTTCGCATCCGCGGTCGTAGGCTTCTCGGGCTCCGATTCGCTGGCCGTCATGGCTAAGACCCCCTAGGTCATGGACAATCCAAAATATCATCCGATGTTTTGTCGCAGCTGTCAACTGATGCTGCCAGTAGCGGTCAACGGGGACGACTTCCAGCAGCAACAGAGCTAATGTGGCGAAAGTGTGTCTGGAATAGGCGGAGGAATGCCAGGTCTCTGGGTTGAACCGTCAACCTATCTGATGGAGCGGCTCGTTCCCTGGGGACAGCTACCTCGTAGCGCGCCCTTGAGTCGAGCAGGCCGACTCGTGACCCGCCTGTCGCTCTCGCAATTGGATTGCCTTGATTGTCCCTCGCCCGGTCTCCGGTCGCGGCTTGACTCGGCCGAGGTGATTTTTAATAAAAGGATGCTGTGAGCTGGGCTTGAAGTTGATCGCGCTAGTTGTCGATTACGTATTCGGGCGAGTCGAAAAACTCGAACGAGAGGATTATTGACTCGTTCGATCGATGCAAGTTCAGACGCACCGCCATCGCGGTAGACCTCGCACCGAATATCGATCGTTGTCGGCTCCCGTCGGCACAACCGATATCAACCGTTGGCGGTGTCGCTGACTGTAGGGATGGAACGTAATGCGGCGTCACTCGAGGCCTATCATGCCGCTGTAGATTCTTGCCGCTCGAACGGATGCTTTCTCCCGGCGGTCGAGACTTCCGGAAGGAGCGACCGAACTGTTAGGAGCTGCAGTCTCGTCGAGGGATCGCTTCGCCTCGTTGATGATGCCGACTGCCGTTGTATCAAGAGCGCATGCGATTGACTCAAGGCGGCCAACGTCCGGCAGAGTCTCGCCCTTCTCGATCCGGTCATAGGTGGCGCGCGGCAGGTCGGCTTTTGTATATACCTGCTCCCTCGTCATCTCACGCTTCCGACGGCGCTCTCGGATAACTCGAGCCACGGCGGCGTTGAGGCTGTCGCGCGCTGCGGCGTTCAGTGGGTCCTCTGTCGCCATCGGACTAGCGTATCTGGCGCAGGCTGGGCGATCCAGCAGGGGGCGTTCTGGGGAAGTAATTCTTTGAAGCCCGCCGACCACCTGGGATGATCTTGCCTTGCGGTACTCAGATGTGAGTACTAGAGTCGGCTCGGAAGCATTGATTGTAGGAGGACTCGATACGAACAGGCCGACGGCAATGCCCGTTCTGTTCGGTCGAGCGGGCACGACCTGACGTGCCGCGATACCAGATCCAAGGAGGCTGACCGACGTGGCGTGATCGCGAACGGCGCCGATTGCCGATAAGCCGCAGTGACTGATCAAACTGAGTGGTCCACTGTGTATGACAATAAAAGCTATCGAACGCGCGAACGAGGATTGCGGAACTGGCCCGCCTTGTTCGTGGAACAGTACTGCTGAGCGGGGTACCGATCCTTAACTATGGAGGGGAAGGATCGGCATCCGTCTAAGTGCTACCTGTCCTGCTGCGCTGAGTTAATGCGATCGCATGATGCTTGATGCGGCGATTAAATAAGACAAACCCTACATTGGATCACGAAGATAGCCTGAGGGTGCTAGCAATTAGGAGGGGCGATGACTGGACTTGAGTACGATCCTGCAAACCTATCTGATGCTGAACAATGTATTTTCGTCCCTGAAACGGTGCAGGTGTCAAGCGGTGGGAACAAGCCCCTTGCGGACGATCCTCCGGTCCAGGTGCCCATTCGGTCGCTAAAATCTGGATTCTCTCCCAGGTTGGCTGGTGAAGATGCCGACCATATAAAAATCCTGGCCGAATCCGATTCTCCGTTGCCTCCAATTCTTGTGCATCGCCCTTCAATGCGGGTGATCGATGGAATGCATCGACTGCGGGCCGCGGCGCTCCGGGGGGAGGAAACCATCATGGTTGAGTATTTTGACGGTTCTGATGAGAACGCCTTTATGCTTGCTGTCAAGAGAAACGCAAAGCATGGCCGCCCGCTCACGCGATCGGATCGGGCGGTCGCTGTGCGCCGGATTCTCAAGTCCCATCCGACATGGTCAGATCGAGCAATCGCCTCGACGACTGGAATTTCAGCAAGAACCGTGGCCTCCGTCCGGCGACGTTCGGCTGATGGCAATTCGCAGTCACACGTCCGGCTCAGTCTCGACGGCCGAGAGCGCCCCGTGGATGCGGTAGCTGGCCGCCTCCGAGCTTCTGAGCATATTGTCAGGGAACCAAGCGCGTCGCTTCGCGAGATCGCATGCAGCGCTCAAATATCGTTGTCTACCGCGCAAGATGTTCGCGAGCGTATGCGGCTTGGGATGGACCCGGTTCCACCGAAATGCAAGCCAGACCGGGTGGCCAACAACAGGACGAAGAGCTCCGTGAACGACCCGGGCCCAATGTTCTCGCCGAGTATCGCACCTACCGATCGCGACGCACTGATCCAGAAACTGAGGCGCGATCCCTCGCTCCGCTTCAACGAAACGGGCCGCCTACTCATTCGCATGCTCGACCTTCAGTCTGACTTGCCAGAGAAGTTGAAAAAGCTCGCGGATCATGTCCCGGCGCACTGGCTTGGAGCTGTTACCGCATTAGCGGGTACCAATGCGAACGCCTGGCAGCACTTCTTCGCCCAACTCAACGATCGTCTGCGAACCAGCGCCTAGATGAGTGAAGCTGCCTGGCTGCGCCGACTGTGCGCGCGGTGGCTGCCAGGTCCTAGACCCGGCAGCCACCGCACCTCGCCTATTTAGCATTCTCTCCCGTATATGGCGGTCGTATACAACTGAACCAGTGCGGGGGTCCGGATACGTTACAGATCTCCTACAACGTCACGAATGGCGCCGCTGCGTAACTTTCAGCGGGAAGCTGATATTGATCGCAATTGTTGTGCAGTTGGCCACTGAGGTGATCTTAACAAAGATGTGATGGAAGCCCGTCATGTTCATACCGAGTGACGAGGGGTGCGTCTTGGACGGTCACACCGCTTACTGCGGACTGGCGGTGGTGTGGTGCAGGGTGTGCCAGCGGCCGACCAGCGCGGCGAACCCTAGCTTGCCCCAGCGCTCGCAGCCCTCAGAGCAGGGCTGAACGTGAGCAGTGCGATAGCAGGAAGTCAACCATTGGTTTGGGGAGGACAAACAGTGGAACTGAGAAGTCTCCGTCATTTTCTAGCCGTAGCAGAAGAACTGAACTTCGGTAGGGCGGCCAAACGGCTGTTCATTAGCCAACCGGGATTATCACAAAGCATCAGAGCGCTGGAGCGGGAGATTGGTCGACCGTTGTTCGAGCGCAGTCGAAGGCATGTGGCGCTGACGTCCTTCGGGCACGTGTTGTTGCCCGAGGCGGAAGGGCTGCTTGCGCATGCGGCGGAGGTCGAACAACTCACTAAACGTTTGGCGAGTCGGAAGCTCGGCACGCTGGTGCTCAATCACACGCGTTCGGCTGGGCTCGGCTTGCCCGTCCAACTCACTGCATCATTCCGCAAAATACATCCGCACATCTGCGTGGAGACCTACAACGGGTTCACCAGTCTCAATGTCGACAAGCTCAAGGAGAAGAAGTCCGACGTAGGGTTCGTGCGCCCGCCGATCGATCCGTCGGCAGGCCTGCGCTGTGTGGTGATTGCCGAGGATGAGGTCGTTCTGGCGGTACCGGAAGACCATCCACTGGCTGGGAAGCCGGACATTGACCAGGCAGACCTTGACAACGAGCCACTGGTGTATTTCCCTGAATCCGCAGGGGGGTTATGGAGCACAATGCTTGACGCTGTGTACGGCCACGGGCAACGTCCCGACATCAGTCGGGTGGAACCCGATGAGACGCATATGCTCGCGGCTGTATCGGAGTGCGCTGGGATCACTCTGCTCACCAAGCCGTCTGCGGCGATATTCAACATGCCAGGAGTCGTGATCAAACCGTTCCGCTATCCGGCCAGGGTTCCGCTCGGTCTCGCGTGGCGACCGGATAACACCAACCCAGCGCTGGAGACATTCCTCTCGTTCGTGCTCAGGCATGAGAGGACGAAACCGTCCGTGGAGCTCTAAAGTGCAACACTTGATCCCGCCGCCCACTGGGTGGAGCATGCGCCGCCGCACCTGATTTGCAAGATCGGTTGCGGTCTCCGGCAACGCCATATTGCTGTCTATCGACGACTGGGTTCAGGCCGAGCATCGCTGCGTTCTCGGCCGATGCGAGCAGTTCATCCGGTTCGCCCCGTTAATCAGGCGTGTCTTGCGTACCGGAGAGCTGTTGCCCCGAATCCATCCACGAATGGCCCAGAGTGCGACAGGTTAGGTATAGGCGCGCCTCAGCGACGCACGTTCGAATATTCACCAGCGGCTCCTCAGCGATCTTCCTTGACCAGCAACGGTGTCTTGCCGGACCGCTGGTTCACTGAGAGCCTGTCGGTCACATGCACCGTAAATGCTTCTGGGTGTGCCTGGACCTCGAACCCGAGGCGGTAGACAACGGTCAGGATGGCTTCGCGCACCCTGCGCTCCACCGCCGTCGCATCGGCACCTGCTGTGACCTTGATGCGCAACTCGATGCGCTCGTCTGGACGACCGTGGCGGAATAGTGCCACCTGAGCGTCCGAGACCTCGGTGTCCGCGAGCGCCACTTGTGAGATCTCCTGCGGAGTGACGAGAATACTCAGGAATTTCAACTGTGGATCGTTCCGCCCGATCACGCGTAGTGCGGGTTCGGCGCGACCGCATCTACATGCCATCATCTCGCCGCGGTCGCCGACGTTATAGCGCACCACGGGATTGAGGCACTGCGAGTGCAGGTTGGTCACGACAATCATTTCGTCGACCAGCTCCACATACTGGTACGGCATCAGGTGGAATGTGTCGAGCGCGCACGCCGGCCCGTTGTGGCCGATCACCCATGTCTCGGTCGAGCCGTATATACCGTGCAGCTCCGCGTCGGGCAGCATCCGCCGGGTGATCTCAAGAGCGTGATTTCCGTACGCCTCGCCATTCCACAGCAGCTTCCGTAACGCAGGTGGGTTCCTGCCTATGGACTCGCAGTGCTCCAACAGGTGCGCGATGCGGCTCTGCGTCGCGTTGAGCGCGGTCGCTCCAAGCTGTTCGATGAAGTCGAGCCATACGCTCAACTGATCTTCTTCGACTGCGCCCAGCGGGATTGTCGTTGCACCGGCTCCGTGTGCGAGCGCTGAATAGAAGTTGTGTGACGCGCTTAGCCGGCCTGGGGTGTCGTAGTTGACCAGGACGTCGTCGGGGGTGAGTGGGTCCCACTCTTGCCGGATATCGTCGATGAGTTGCCCGCTGGGGATCAGGCTGAGCTTCGGCTGTGCTGTTGTCCCGCCACTGCCGAGCACGATTGCACCGTGTGGCTGGTCGCGTGCCCACACCAGCACGTCGGCGAACGCCGACCGGAAGTCATCTTTGGTCAAGATCGGCACACGATGCCAGTCCGGTACTGAAGAACCCACCAGCGCCCGATAGCGGTCGGCCAGAGAAGGTAGTTCCATCATTCGGTGGAGAACATCCTGGGCTGCTCCCAATGGTGGTCCGTTGAGGGGGGCTTCGGCAGTGACATGAGCTGTGGACATGCGATCGACTCCTGATTGAATTGTTTGCCAATGTCTTGTCGCTCACTTTGGCATCGATCGGATCAGCCCGTCCAAGACGTTCTCGTACTCACTTCATAACTGAATCGTATGAGCAGTCTGCACAGTAGTAATCCTGGCTTTTCATCATAGTGAAAATAGTTATTAGCGATGCCTCGCAAGAGTCGATAGATTCAATCTGTACGCAGTCGAGCATATGCTTGCACAACGATCGCCGTGGAGAGCTGCTCGGGCGGCAAGCAATGCCTTATATCAGTTCGAGGACCAGTGAGCATGCTGATCAGCAACCGTGAGCGTCTCGACTTTCTACTCAAGGCGCACAACGAAATACGATCGCGGTTTTGCAGCACACCGCAGCAGGACTTCTATGTAAACAAATTATCGGATTCCTGGAAACGTGCAGCTAGAGCTGAAGCCTATCGGATGCTACCGGCTTTCTCAATGGAGGAGTTTCACTCACTGCCTGTCACGCCGAAAGCTGCGTTGAAGGCCGATCCATGGAATTTCTTGACGGTAGGTTTGAATGAGGCTGCAAAGTATTACGAAACGACCGGCACGTCGGGACAGGTTACTCCTACGCCCCGCATGTTCGAGGATGTCGCGTGGAACGTGGTCTCGGTTGCGCAGGCATGGAGCAGCGTCCTGAGACCTGAGGACCGGGTTGCGGTGTTGCTGCCGTCGGACGTTGTTCCTGTCGGCGATCTCGCCGTAGGTGTATGCGAGTATCTCGCCATTCCGCACAGTCGCGTGTACCCCCTAGCTGCGGGTATCTCCGACTGGGATCGGCTTATCATGCTATGGCGGTCATTCGGACCGACCGTGCTTTTCGTTGCGCCAGGTATGGCGCTTCAGCTGACCCGTCTGCTGAAGCAACGTGGCTTATTCAGCGAATTGAGTGAGACGGTGCGCACCCTGATGTTGCTCGGTGAGGTCAGCACCCCTGCGTTATGTAAGCGTCTGGGCCGGTGGTGGAACGCTTCAGCCTACGACGCGAGCTATGGAAGCACCGAGACAGGCACGCTTGCTGCAACCTGCGGCGCCGGTCGGTTGCACCTGCTCACCGCCACAAACTACGTCGAATTAGCCATCGATGACACCGTCGTGACGCTCGCCGAGGCAAGTCGAGGCAGGCTCGTAGTAACGCCTCTCAATCTGTACGCCCGACCGCTGCTGCGTTTCGACACCGGCGACGAGGTGATCATCGGTGATGGCTGTGGGTGCGGCAATGCAGCACCGATTGTCACAGTTTGCGGGCGCGTTTCCGATGGTGTCCTGGTGCGCGGTGTGAAGCTCACTGTCCACGCGGTCGAAGACATCGTTTACAGCGCCTCGACGGCCACGGGGTACTTGGTCGAACTGGATGGGACAGGCGACCATGCGCGACTGCTTCTGGAACGCGACGTGAATGCTGATCGCGCGGCGGAAGTCGAGGAAAAGCTAGCTGTTGAGGGGATGACCCGCGCCCACCTCGGCCTCGAATGGAACGAGATCGACTTCGTCAATACACTGCCTGTTACAACGAAGAGTGGTGGTTCTCAGAAGAGTTGGAAGCGCTCCAACATTCGCGTTGTGGACCGGGCGTCGTGAGACCGACCGCAGCTGCCCGTGCCGCAGCCACTTCCCCCACCGGGCTCGGTGTTGTGTCCGGTGGCCCAGACCTTTGGTGCACCTATGCGGCCGTGCGAACCCTTGCGTGGCTCGGCCGGGTCCAGGGCATAGCGAATCAGCCGGGCACGGCGAGCTATCTCATTGGCCGCGCCAACTCCGATGGCGGTTATGCATGGACCAAGGGCATGCCATCCGACGCATGGGCGACCTTCTACTGCACTCAGGCGCTCAAGGATCTCGGTCACCAGATACCCGGGCGGGACCGCACTGCGAAGTGGCTCGACCTCACGTGGTCTGGGGACGCCTATGCGATGACCCCGGGACAGGAGCCGGACGTGTGGGCCACGCATTTCTCCACCCGTACCGCTGTCTCTGTCTGTGGTAGCGATGTGCCCGATCGTGATCGGATGTTGGTCTGGCTCAGCACATTGCAGACCAGGAGTGGTGGCTTGAGCTGGTCGCCAGAGCACGCGCGCGCTGGCTTGGCTGACGTTCGTGCATGCCACTACGGCGTCGCTGCGTGGTACGCGTTGCGCGCTGCGGGGCCGGTAGCGCCGCCCTGGGACGTCCATGCACTTGTCCGGTGGCTTGTCGAACAACAGTCAGCGGAAGGAGGGTTCAAGTTCTCGCCGAACGCGGAGATCCCCTGCATGTGGGCCACCTTTCGAGCGACCGCGGCGCTGGCCGCGCTTGGCGCGAAGCCAGAGCGTTCCGTCGAAGAGTGGATCATGGGCTTGCGCGGCCCCCACGGAGCTTTCGTCCGTTGGGCGGGGTACGACGTCGAAGACGTCTGGGCGTCGTTCTGTGCGGTGGGTGCCTTGGAGGCGACTGGGGCGTCGATTAGCGCCGTTGCGGAGGTTGTCGTCTCCCGGTTCGCCGAGCTCGCCTGCCCCGACGGCGGCTTCACGTACCGCGAGCCAGTTGCTGCTGCGGACGCGCTGACGACTGCTGCGGCTGTGCTAGTTGAAGGCAGAGAAACCCCGAGCGTGCTGCTGTCACGGAGGTGGCTGGAGGGGTGTCAGATGCCGAATGAGGGCGGCATCATGTACATGCCTGGACGCGGCAGTGAGGTCCGTTGCACGTTGTGGGCGGTCGCTGCAGGTGCGTTCCGGCGCAACGCTGCAGGCGTCGAACGCGTGCTCGACTGGCTGTGTCGGATGCAGAACCCAGACGGTGGTTTCGGCTACTGGGAAGGCCGAGGATCCGAGCTGGTGTCGACGGCGGCAGCGGTTGAGGCGGTCCGGTTACTGGGCCGCGATGTGCGGTCGGTGTTGAACTCGTCCACCCTGCAGGGATTCGTCGACAGGTGCCGACACGAAGACGGAGTCGGGCACGGGGCTTCAGCCGGCGCCACACCGACGTTGCGCTCTGGTCTGCAGGCGATGCGCGTGCGGCAGGCCCTCGGTGCTGCCAACCCGATTGCAGTGCGCGCATTGCTGGACCGGCACCGGGTGCCCGGTGGAGGTTGGGCCAACGAAGGCTCGCGTGTGCCGGACTTGCTGTCCACCTACGAGGCCGTGGTGACAGCAGATCTGCACGGTATCGCGGTCGATAACAAGCATGTCGGCCGGTTCATCGCCCGTGTACGCACGGATGCGGGCACCGCGTGGAGTCCCTTGGCGCCTGCCGGGGGGGATCGACTTGCCGATTGTCTCGGCACCCTGTTGCACAAACGGTTGGACGGCAGGCAAGCGCGCCTTGCCGCTGCCCTCACACTGTCCTGAGGTTCTCTATGCCTACGATTTACATCAATAGCGGCGTTATGTCGGTCCCCTCCCGCCGGGCGATCGCAGTGCGGCTGACCCGGTGGTTCGCTGATCGTAGCGTCCGGCCGGGCCATGTGGTGGTCCGGTTCGGTGAGGACGCAGCCAACACCGTATTCAGCGGCGGAATGCCGGTCGATGCGCTCCATCACTCGCCGGATGGGTTAGCTCAGGCGACTGTTCTCTGCTGCGTCTCTCCGGATCGCGACGAACAGTTCCGGCGCGAGTTGGCCACCGAGTTGGCCGCCGCGCTCGGGATGACGGAGCAGACGCCTTTCCTGCATATCGAATTCCGTCCAACCGAACCAAGCCTGGTCTACCTGGCCAGCAACGGAGAGTTGACGCGCGCTGATCAGGTCGCGTCGGTAGTCGTACGAGGTGAAAGCTCATGACTGTGATCAACCCATTGCCCCTGAACCGCACCCGAGAGCGTGTGCGCAACACGCTGCGCGACCGAGTCGGCGATCTACTCGACCAGGTCGGCAACGATGACGAACTGC
Organism: Nocardia sp. NPDC052566; assembly: GCF_044547285.1. Classification (NCBI taxonomy): domain Bacteria; kingdom Bacillati; phylum Actinomycetota; class Actinomycetes; order Mycobacteriales; family Nocardiaceae; genus Nocardia; species Nocardia sp. NPDC052566. Next base: position 102,674 of record NZ_JBIUAF010000010.1, read on the forward strand.
GTGAGGCGCTTGGCGATCGCTACGACAGTCTCGCCGCCATGGAGTTTGTGTCTCGCGTCGAGGCCGAGTTCGGTGTGGAGGTCGATTTCGTATCCCACGACGTCAGGTTCATCTTCTCGACCATAAACCGGGTGAGTCAGTTTGTCGCTGAGGCGCTTGAGGATCGCGACGTGCGGGGGACCGATTCATGACCGTTCAGGTCGAGCTCGATGAGGAGGTTGAGTTCGCTACCTCCGGCCATTCCGGAGCTTCGGTGCGTTGGCTGCGCACGCGTGCGCAGCTCGAGATGGAAGTAGAGGTGGTGACCGAAGCCTTGGGTAATCCCATCGAACAGGTGGTGAATTTCGCGCCACCTGTACACCTGTTCGGCCATCTGTACGGCTATATCCTGCCCGAGCTACGCGCAATCACGTCTATCGACCTTTGGCATGATCCGCTGGCCAGGCCCAGTTTGGATCCCAGCAAACGAACGTTATTCGTCTGCCTGCCTTCCAGCTGGATGGTGCTGCGCAGCATGGTCGAGGAGATCGCCGCTCTGCCGGGTGCGGTTGCGCTACATGGCACTGGCCCGACCACCGCCACAACCGTGCGCGTTGTCGCTGACCTGCACCGGAGGTCACAAGGTCGCGTCCGCGCGATGGAGATCTTCGGAGCGACGGAGACGGGCGCCGTGGCATTGCGGGAAATTGCACACACGAGTGCTGCGCATCCCTGGACGCTTCTACCCGATGTCGACCTGTTCGAGAAGTGCGGCAACGAGCAGCTTCTGAAGGTACGTAGTCCTCGTATCGCGCGCCGCGACGACATGGCGGTGTCTCCCGAGTGGTGGCAGCTCAACGACGTGGTTCGCATAGTGGGCGACAGAGACTTCGAGTTCGTCGGGCGCACCTCGCGTTTGATCAAGGTAAACGGCGTGCAGTGCGATCTCGCCTGGGTGGAGGACGCCGTGCGCGAAGGAATGCCGGGTGTCGATGTCGTGTGCATCGCTGTTCGAGATTCGGTCCGTGGCGAGCACTACGAGCTGTTTTACACAGACCCAACGGGCACAGTGAGCACAGAGAACGTATGGCTACGACTGAAGGGGCTCCCGATCCCGCGAGCAGTGCACCGCGTCGACCAGATTCCACGCACAATCACCGGCAAGGCAAAAGTGGATCGCTTATATGCCGCCACTTCGCTTGTTCCGCCGGAATGACCATCATCGCTACGAAGTAGGGTGTCCGATGCCGAAAACTGCGGAAGTGCCAACCCTGCCACCTCATCAGCAACCAGATTGGGAATCTGAGGTGGATCTGGCGGTCGTCGATGAAGAACTGCGATCACGCAGACCACTGGTCGATGCTGGTTCATGTCATGCGTTACGTCGTGAGCTTGAGATCGTCACCCGTGGTGACGCATTAGTCATCCAGGGCGGTGATTGTGCTGAGCGGTTCGCCGAGTCCACCGCACCCCACATCCAGGCTAAGGCTGCTCAGCTTGATGAACTCGGCGACATAGTCGAACGTGTTGCTGACTTGCCCGTCGTGCGCGTCGGTCGGTTCGCTGGGCAATACGCGAAACCCAGGTCCAACCCTTTGGAGTCCCTGCCCGACGGAACTGTTTTACCGGTCTACCGCGGTGATGCCGTCAACGATCCTGAGCCAACTCCGTGTGCTCGGAAAGCGGACGCCCGCCGACTGCTACTAGCGTACGACCACGCCGCCGAGGCACTCGATGCCCTGTTCCTCAACCAGTTCCTGCTGCCGATGGCCGGCGTGTCACCGACCTACGTAAGCCATGAGGCGTTGCTGCTCGACTTCGAGCGGGCACTGGTTCGTCCGGACGATGTCTGCGGCGGGCGATACGGCTCGTCTGGCCACATGCTGTGGATTGGCGAACGCACGCGACAGCTCGACGGTGCGCACCTCGCATTTGCCGCAGAGGTGAACAACCCGATCGGTGTCAAGATCGGACCAACCACGACACCGGATCAGCTCGCTGCGATTATCGACCTGCTTGCAGTCGGTCACCCGGCGGGGAGGTTGACACTGATCATCCGCATGGGGGCTGGCGCAATCGCTGATCGGCTGCCATCGCTACTCACCACAGCGGGCGCATCTGCACGCGACTTGGTGTGGTTGTGTGATCCTATGCACGGCAATATGATTCGGACGAGCTCGGGGCAGAAGACGAGGGTGGTGGCGGATGTGCTGAGCGAAGTGGAGCAGTTCTGTACGACGCTGCATGCATACGATGTCCACCCCGGGGGCTTGCATCTGGAGCTGACTCCTGATGCTGTGACGGAGTGTGTCGACACGCACGACCGCCTTGCCACTCCCGGCATCCTTCACCGTTTTCTATCCGTTTGCGATCCACGCCTGGACCCATCGCAGGCTGAGCGGGTGGTGCGGCTCATGGCCGATCTCGTGAGGTGCTAACACGCCGAGGTTTCGTGATCGATTCATACTGGTATCTGCGAAAGAGAAGCAGGAGTTCATCTTGTCGCGAATGGTTGTCGTCAGCGGTGGGGGCACCGGAATTGGACGTGCGATCATCAAGCAATTTGCTGGTGCTGGTGACCGTGTCGTGGCGATAGGCAGGCGGTCCGATGTACTCGATCGGGTAGTTCACGAGATCAACGCGGCGATGGGCTCCGATCTTGTGTCGAGCGTTGTCGCGGACCTTTCCGAACCGGACGCGACTCAGCGCGCTGCCGAGACGATTGTTGAGCGTCTAGGAGCTGTGGATGTGCTGGTCAACAACGCTGGGGGGAATGTGGAGATCGGTGCGCCACCTGAGACTACGTCGGGCGTCACGGGCGCAGCGTGGCATTGGCTGGGAAACTTCAGGTCCAACGTGCTCACTGCGGTGCTGCTGACGGAAGCGCTCAGGGGAACCCTCGCTCAGGGCGGCCGAATTATCTTACTCAGCTCGATTGCCGCTTACCGGGGCTCTGGCTCGGGTTCATACGCGGCTTGCAAGGCGGCTCTGCATCCCTACGTGTACGACCTCGCCGAGCAGTTCGGACCGCGGGGAGTCACGGTCAACGCCGTCGCGCCAGGGTACGTCGCCGATACCGAGTTCTTCGGCGGCCGGATTTCGTCGGATCGGGAACGGCTCCTGATCAGCCAGACTGCGACCGGTCGTGCGAGCACCCCCCAGGATGTGTCGAATGCTGTGTTCTGGCTTGCGTCTCCGGAGGCAAGTCAGGTGACTGCGCAGATTGTGCAGGTTAACGGAGGGGCGCTCGTTGGACGCTAGGCTCAATGATCGTCTGCCCTCACAGAATTTGTGGCCTGTATGGTCTCGTCCGGGTTTGGCAGCGAATAACGTACTATCCATGCTGGAAAGAAATTCTTCGGCAGCTTCCGTCGGTCGTCTGCGGTTAGCGTGAGAAACAGGGACTACTCTTTAGTGCCTGAATCCTCGACAGGTTCGACTGGCTCAGCCGTGAATCGATTGGCACGGCATGGTCAACTCATTTGAGACACCGGTTAACCAGTAAAGCTGTACAGGTCTATCGCTCACTTCCTGTCAGGATGCAATTGATCGCGTGTATTAATCTTGTCGAGCGAAATGCGGAAAGCATCGTTGTCATTCTGATGAAAGTAGTTTGAAGTAGCAATCGGAATGAAGCTTGAGCTATTTCGGTCGAATTGACAGCAATGAAGATTATGTGACCTATTATAACTGAAAGTTTTCAGGTCAGAACAAGATGTTATTGGACTACTCATTGTGAACCACGCAATAATAGCGGCAAACTTGAATCGACGCTGGAGCGTCGTGATCGTGAGGTGAAAATGTCGGTCAATAGGCACGTGGTGATCGTTGACTCATACGCTCCCACGAACATGGGGCGAGGACGACTCTTACAGGAGTTTCGAGATGCCGGGTATCCATGTGTTCGGGTGCAGAGTAGCCCTGAGGTGCCGACGCTGTTCCGGTCATCGCTGATCCCTGATGGCTATGCCGCGAGCATCGTTCACGATGGAGACCTTGAGGCGACGGTTCGCGCGATCACCGACTACCAGCCTGTCGCTGTAGTGCCGGGCTCCGAGGTGGGGGTGGAGTTCGCGGATATGCTGAGCGAGGCGCTCGACCTTCCAACCAACGGTACGACGCTCAGCTCTGCGAGGCGCGACAAGTTCAGGATGATCGAGACGATCAAGGCGGCTGGTGTGCGTGGGGCGGAGCAACTGCTGGTCGAGAGCGAAATTCAGCTAACCACGTGGCACCGCGAGATCGGCGACAGGATCGTCGTCAAGCCGATCCGGGGCGCTGCCGGCGCGGGCGTGTTCTTTTGCGACTATCCAGAAGAGGCGGTGCGGGCCTACCGCGAGCTGCTGGGATCGGGCAACGTTTTCACGGCCCACAACGAGGCTATTGTGGCGCAGGAATATCACTTGGGTACCGAGTACATGGTCAACACGGTGAGTCGCGACGGCCACCACCATGTCTGCGATATCTGGAAGACGAGCCGGATCACTGCGAACGGTGTGCTGGATCTGTGCGACGGAGTTGTCCTCTTGGCACGTGAAGGCGATGTCCAGGAGGAGCTCGTCCGATATGCCTACCAGGTCCTTGATGCGCTAGGTATTCGGCACGGCCCCGCACATCTCGAGATCAAACTGACGCCCAAAGGGCCGCGTCTTGTCGAGGTCGGTGCGCGCATTGTCGGCGGTGACCTGTCGCACTGTGCTCGGATCGGTTTGGGGGAGTCGCAGGTGGAGTGGACTGTCGACGCTTACGTCCGCCCGAAGCGGTTCTTCGAACGGTACGCGGACAACTATCGGCTGCAATCCAATTTTGCATCAGTGGCGCTTATCTCGCCGTACGAGGGGACCCTTGTTGGATACCCGCATTTGGACACTCTGAAGTCGCTGGAGAGCGTGCACGAGGTGCGCATGCTTGTGAAGCCCGGCGAGCATATCTCGCGCACTGTGGACGATGTGACGTATCCGATCATAGTCAATCTTCGGCACGACGTTGAGGAGGTCGTACTGCGTGACTTCGGAACAATCCGATACCTCGACGGCACGGACTTCTACCGCGTGGCCGAGCCCGGTCCAGCTGCCTCAGGACGGTGAGCGTCCTGTGGCCGCGAAATTGCTCATCCCCGGTGAACCCTACCGCTTCCCCTTGGCTGAGCCAGGAGCATCAACTGCGATGCGATCTCGGATTCTGGAACTTGACGCGGGTGATATTGCCCGATGGCCGCTGTTCGCGAATGGATCGCTAACCAACAGCCCGCTCGGCTGGGTAGTCCCCCCTCACAGCTGCCGTCGGAATCAAGGCATCCCTCATTGTGCAATATGCGAACCGGCATCTCCCCGAGCAGTGCGTCAGTGACCGGTGACCATCATGTATGTCAATCACTCGGGATACACGGAGATATGAGCACATCCACATCAGCGGTCATGGAATTCCTGGCCGACACAGGCCTATCAGAACCGATATCCCCGCCGGAGCCGGTCATGTTGCCCTTGCGGCAACGATTCCGCCTCATCGAAACCGGTGAACTTGACCCGACTGAATGGCATGCCGTCGCCGACGCGTGGAGTAGGCGAGCCGATGCACGTTACCGCGCCTGCACAACGTTGCGGTCGCCGACATCGGACGCTCCGGTCGTGCGCATCGGTATCAAGGACACGGTCGATGTCGCTGGGTTTCCTACTACATTGGGGCTACGCAATCACCGCCACCACCCAGCCACTTCCGCCACCGTCGTGCGGCGCCTGCGAAACGCGGTCGTCACGGCCAAAGTGGTCGCAACTGAACTCAACATCGGCATCGGATCGGGCTGCGGTAATCCATATTTCCCGCGAATCAACCCAGCTGGGTCGAGCACAGGTTCTGGTGTCGCAGTTGCTGCGGGCATCTGCGACATCTCGCTGGGCACAGACGTGCTTGGCTCCGTGCGCTGGCCTGCAGGCCGGTGCGGCGTGGTCGGCCTCCGCACTACTCACAACCCGAATATTCTACAGGGCGTCTTCCCGCTTTGCCCGGCTATGGACGCACCTGGTTGGGTCGCTCGTACAGCTGACGACCTCGCTTTCCTTTGGGGCCGCGTCGGGATCGGAGTTGCCGCAAGTACAGCGACGTCTGGACCGCTGCGGATCGGTGTGCCACAGGAAGTCCTGGACGGATGCATCGAACCCAAGATCGCCGACGCCGTCGAGATCACAGTCCGCGCGTTGGCCTACGCCGGCCACGAGGTGACACGGGTCCGCCTCGGTGACCTGTGGAACTGGCGAGGACCCGCCTGGGAGTTGTGTGCGCGAGACGCGTGGAACGGCTTCCAGGTCTGGCGGGAGCGGATCAGCGATGACTTGCTGGAATCTACGATGGTGGCGCTGGAGACTGGAGCAAGGATAAGTGATCAGCGCTACGCCGAGATCTTCGCCGCTCTTCTTCGCCTCCGTTCTGAAGCGGTAGACGTCTTCAAGGCTCAGCGGGTCGACGCTTGGCTTCTGCCGCTAGACGCAGTGGTGCCGAGGCCGCGCGAAGAGAAACCGGTGGCAGCTTCGACCATTCCCACGCCCGACGATCCAGCGTACGACCGCAAGATCGGCTACACCCCGATAGCCAGCTTCGCGGGATTGCCTGCGATCACGTTTCCAGTGGGTAGGACTAGGCACGCACCACTGGCCGTGCAATTAGTCGGCCCGCCGCACACTGAGACCACGCTGATCCAGTTGGCTCGCGACGCCGGTGAGGTGCTGGGTGAAATGCGGTTTGCGCCAAGATGACTCGGACTGCTAGCGATGTTCCGTTGGTTGGCGGTTATGGAGGGAAAGATCGATGTCTTCGTGGGACTCGGCGGATATGGTGAGCGCTACCCGTGACAAGGCCCTGGAATCCGATGCATCGACCAGGACGACGAAACGCCTCGCATTCGTATACCTCGCGGTGTTCGGCGGGTACACAGGCCAACAGGTATTGACGCCCGTCCTGCCGCCGCTGGCAAGGGAACTGTCACTCACTGAGTTCCAGCTGGGCGTTGTCATGAGCACTTCGGCCGCCATGGTGGCTCTGACCAGCACTGCATGGGGTCGTCGCAGTGATACATGGGGACGCAAGCCGCTCTTCACCGGTGCACTTATCGGCACCACGGTCGGCCTCACCGGGTTTGCAATCACCGCGAACCTCGCACTTCTTGGCGCGCTCAGCTCCTCGGTGGTTTTCGTGGCTTTTCTGCTCACGAGAGGGGTGGTGTTCGGCGGTGCTCTCGCCGCACTGCCAGTCGCGGCGCGTTCCTACGTGGCCGACGTGACCACCGGCCAAAAGGAGCGGGTGAAAGGTATGTCCAGAGTCGGCGCCAGCCTGGGTCTGGGCTTGGTGCTGGGCCCGGCTATCGGCGGCCTAATCGGCAGGTTCGGTCTCCTGACAGCACTGTATGCCGCACCCCTCGTGCTCGCACTGATGGCCATCTTAATGATGGTGGGCCTACCCAAGGAAACCCGGCACGCCACCCGGATGAAAGCATCCAAGATTCGTGCGCTAGACAGCCGGATGTGGCCGTTCCTCTTAATGGGGTTCGCCATACAACTTTCGGTCAGCCTGCTGACGATGAGTATTGGGTTCCTCATTCAAGACCGACTGCATCTAGGTGCAGACCAGACGGCCGAAGCCAGTGGTTTAGTGCTGTTAGCAGGCGGTCTGCCTATGCTGTTGGTCCAGGGGTTTATCGTGCCCAAGCTTGCATGGTCGCCACTCGCCCTCCTTCGCTTTGGACTGCCTCTGACTGGCCTCGCCTTCACCGGTATGGTGTTTGCGTCCAATATCGCATCCATAATCTTCGCTGCAACCCTGTCGGGTATCGGGCATAGCTTGGCGATGCCCGGCTACAACTCGGCACCCTCACTTCTGTTCGGCCCGAATGAGCAGGGTGGTGTGGCAGGTTTGATCGGATCTGCCAATGCGATAACGCTCATCATCGGTCCTATGGTTGCGACCGGTCTTTACCAGTTCGCCCCGTCGTCGCCGTTTGTCGTCGGAGCCGCAGTCTTGTTCGCGGCGTCATTGTTCTGCCTGTTGTATCCGGGCTTATATCAAAGCCGTCTAGACGGTGTTGGTGGGCGTTGAAACCGATCTGCCCCATGAGCGGATTTTTGTATTAGGAGGGGTGAGTGCGTATTCGAGGTGACGATCTTACGATCGCTGACCTGTACAGCGTCGCGGTGCAGGGCGAGCAGGTTCAGATGGATGATGTTCAGCTCAAAATAGTAGCGGAGACATGCGATCGAATTCAGCGGTGGGCCGCCGACCAACATCCGATCTACGGCGCGACCACAGCATTCGGCGAGATGGTGCGGATGAGTATTCCGCCCAGGTACGAGACCCGGTTACAGGAGAACCTTCTGCGCAGTCATGCCGCGGGGGGTGGGACTTTATTCCCGGACGACGTGGTCCGTGCGATTCTTGTGGCTAGGCTGAACTGCCTAATTAAAGGATACTCCGGGGTAGGCGTTGACATCCTGCAGCTTATGGGGGAGTTCCTTAATCGTAGGATCCATCCTGTGGTTCCCCAACAGGGCTCGCTCGGTGCCAGCGGCGATCTCGCACCACTATCGCACCTAGCTCTACCCTTGATAGGTGCCGGACGGGTTCGCTATCGGGGTGAGATCCTGTCCGCGGCGGAAGTGCTTGCCGTACAGGGGCTGAAGCCGGTCCGGCTGGGATACAAGGCGGGCCTCGCCCTGATCAACGGAACCTCAGCTATGACAGGGACGGCATCGCTGGCGGTGATGCGCGCCGAGCGGTTGCTCCGTCTCGCTTTATGGGCGTCTGCTGCGTTCATCCAACTGATGCGAGGCTCGACGGGCGCCTTCGACGATCGTGGGCACTCGCTCAAGAACCATAAGGGACAAACGGCGATTGCCGCGGTGATCAGGAAGCTGTTGTCCGGCAGCGAACTCACCCTGGAACATCGCGATGTCATGCGCGAGATCACAAAGATCGTCGGCACCGACACTGAAATAGTTGAGACCCCCCGTTATCTCCAAAACGCATACACGCTGCGCTGCGTACCTCAGATACTCGGACCGGTGCTGGATGCGCTGGGCTATTGCCGGCGCATCGTGGAGGAGGAGTTGAACTCCTGCAATGACAACCCGTTGATATTCGATACACCTGAGAACATCTTTCACGGCGGCAACTTCCACGGTCAGTATGTGGCAATGTCCAGCGACTTCCTCAACATCGCGCTCACCGAGATTGGCGTACTCGCCGAACGTCAGCTGAACCGGCTACTTGATCCGCATCTCAACATCGAATATCCGGCTTTCCTGGCACTTGGTGACAAAGGGTTGTTCTCCGGGCTGCAAGGTTCTCAATATTTGGCGACCAGCATTGCCGCCGAGAATCTAGACCTTGCTGCGCCTGTATCGGTCAAGACTATTCCGTCCAATGGACAGAACCAGGACGTAGTAAGCATGGGTTTGATAGCAGCGCGGAAGTCGCTGCAGCTCGCTGACAACGTGCAAACCATTGTTTCTGTGCTGGTCGCCGCTTGCTATCAAGCCGCAGCAATGACGGGGTTCAGTCGATTCAGCCCTGGTGTACGCGGACTGTTCGACCTGCTCTCCGAGAAAGTTTCCCCCTATCGTGACGACGAAGCCGTCGCCAGCGATTTCCTGGTTACCGTACGGAAAGCGGTGCTCGACGACGGGGCGGACTCGTTGCTGCCCACGCTAAGCCCATGACGGCTCTGAGTCTGAGAGCGATCAATCAACCCATGAACGATGACACGGACGCATCGATTACCGTGAGTGTGGCACAGTCTAAGCCTAGGTGCGTCACGGTTTGCTGTGGTCGATGGATGCAACAGGAATCTGCTGTAACAATGCCTGGCATTGAATCGCTTTGTTTCAACATTCAAACACAAATATTACTTTCGGCATGCATCCGCTGTCATAATTGAAAATTATTGCCGCAGTTGACAATTAGATTGATTTCGACAACGTTGCTTCGCTGCATGCCGGTGTCTGGATGCTCAGTCTAAGCAATGATGAGTAGCCATCTACCGTGTCATCTGAATCCGCTGAACCCCTGTCTGCATACTCAGGGGGAATATCACTTTCCAGCTCCATTTCCGAGGAGGCATCATGACCGTCCCCACTATTGAATCTGAAGTCCGCAGTTACTGCAGGAACTGGCCCGTGGTGTTCAATCAGGGGCGTGGTAGCCACATGTTCGATCGCGACGGCCGCGCCTATCTGGACTTCTTCGCCGGTGCCAGCGCCCTGAACTACGGTCACAACCACCCTCTACTCAAACGGGCACTGCTCGCCTACCTTGAGCAGGACGGGGTTACCCACAGCTTGGACATGTTCACCGCCGCCAAGGAAGACTTTCTCAACGAGTTCGCGGCGCGGGTCCTGGAGCCTCGCCAACTGGACTATAAGGTGCAGTTCCCCGGTCCCACCGGGACCAACAGCGTGGAGGCCGCGCTCAAGCTGGCTCGCAAGGTGACCGGGCGCCAGACAATCGTCGCCTTCACCGGGGCCTTCCATGGCATGTCGCTGGGTTCACTGGCCGTCACGGGAAACGCCGCGAAGCGTGCGGGTGCTGGTGTTCCGCTTGGGCACACCTGGAGCCTCCCCTACGATGGATTCTCCGGAGGCCAAGTGTCCGGGCTGACGCTGCTGGACAGCATGCTTGCCGACACCAGTAGTGGCATGGATCTCCCCGCGGCCGTGATCGTGGAGACAGTACAGGGGGAGGGGGGCGTCAACCCGGCCAGCTCGACCTGGCTCGCAGACCTGGCGGAGTTGTGCAGCCGCCGAGAAATCCTGTTGATCATCGACGACATTCAAATGGGCTGCGGCCGTACGGGCCCCTTCTTCAGCTTCGAGGTCGCCGGGATCATTCCGGATATCGTCTGCTTGTCCAAGTCCATCAGCGGATACGGCCTGCCGATGTCCCTCACGCTCTTCCGCACTGGATTGGACGTGTGGCAACCGGGTGAGCACAACGGCACCTTCCGCGGTAACAATCCGGCATTCGTGACGGCGGCCGCTGCACTGCGGGAGTTCTGGGCGGACAACGCCCTGGAGAAGCAGACCGAAACACGGGGTCTCCTGTTCGAGGAGAGCTTGGGTGAGCTCGCCGATCGGCACGCGGTGTACGTAGCTGCGTTGCGCGGTCGTGGCCTGGTATGGGGTCTAGCCTTCCGGGAGCCTCGCATGGCTAGGCGGGTCGCTGACGCGGCGTTCGCCCGCGGGCTCCTGGTGGAGACGTCGGGCTCCTGCGACGAGGTGGTGAAGCTCCTGCCGCCCCTGACGACCACGGACGAAGAACTGGCCGAGGGGCTCGGCATTTTGCGGGACTCGGTGGCGTCAGCGGTGGGTGGCTGACCGCGCACCCAGAGCCATCAGCGAGGCTGTCGCTGGATCCCGCTGCGGGCTCCTGCCAGCTGCGGGTATCGAGGCGTGTCCAGACTCGACCGATCACAAGGCCCCGATGGATTGGGTTCGGCTGCGTGTCAAGAACACACGCGAGCTGGCGCTGGCCAAAAGGCTACTAAAGCCCGGTTCCTCACTGAACTGGTGACCGTCAGGACACGATGCGGCGGCAAGGTGGCTTAGCTGGCGAATCCTGGCGGGCTTGCTGACAAATGTCGGCAGAGTTGGTTTTTCGGAGCGGATCTTGCATTATGCGTGAGAAGTTGAGCAGTCTCCCATCGGCTATATAACACATGCGTTTTCCGCTTGCATGATAGACCGATCGGCGACACCGAAAATTTGATGTGAGCGTTTCCGGGTGTCGCCGTCGGTTCAATCCATATAGATGTAGAGGCGGTCATGTACGTTCAAAGCCTCTGTGATTTTCAGACGGAATAATGAACAACTGGCCGAATTGAATCGCTCCGCGAGTTCGGGGGACGCTAATGCTTATTTCTAACGATGTCGTCTAACTGGGCGTTCGACTGCGGCAGTGCCGCAGTCGAACGGACTTGTGTCGTCAGCTCCCGTGACTGCAGTAGTTGCTGAATACGAAGTTGTCCGACAACGGTGGGCCAGGCGCGACCGCGAAGTGTTTCTCGCCGAGACAGCTGTGAGTGTGCTGTTCAGTTCGCCAATAGCGAAAATGTCCAACAAGGATCGGATCGGCGGTCAACAGCGGTAACTCAAGATCGCGGTCGGCGAGTGAAGAAGCTCGGCAAGCGGTCCATGCCACTCTGTCCTGTGACCGAGTCATAGCTCTTGCGTGTTCGCGAATTGACCATCAGAATCCGGCTGCCTGACTGTCTCGACGGGCGTCGGCGGCCGCGAGGTAGCCGACGCTGTCGATAGCGACCAACTGCGCAGCTCCGAACCCACCGGCAGCCGGGTCGACTAGTACGTGACCGCGGGCGGTGAGGTCGGCCAGCGCCGCGTCGTCAAACCCCGGCTCCACCGCGAGCCCTAAACCGGTTTCGATGCGCCAGCGCGGCGCATCGATGGCGGCCTGCGGATTATGCCCGCTGTCGATGAGGTGGCCGAGAACCTGGACATGACCTTGCGGTTGCACCGCACCACCCATCAGGCCGAACGCGAACGCTGGCCGCCCGTCCAGGGTGACGAACGCCGGGGCGAGGCTACTGAATGGACGTTTGCCGGGGCCGACCTGGTTGGGATGGTCCGGATCGCAGGAGAATGCCGTTCCCCTGTTGTGCATCAAAATCCCGGTGTCCGGCACGACAATGCCCGACCCGGCATAGAGCGACTGCACGAGCGTCACGACCAAGCCATTAGCATCGGCCGTGGTCACGCAGACCGTCCCGGTGTCATGCGGATCGCGGTAACCGTGATCGCGAGCCCGATCTGGATCGACCTGGGCAGCTAGCTCGGCCAGGTGGTCAGGGGCCAACATTTGGTCGGCGCCGACGACCATCGCCGCCGGATCGGCGATGTGCCGACGGGCCTCTCTCATCGCCACCCGGGTCGCCTCGATCCGCAGATGCAGTGCCGTGGCGGGGTCGGCGTCCGGCCCGGCTGCCGGCAACTGGTCCAGAACACCCAGTGCTTGCAATGCCGCGAGCCCCTGGCAGTTCGGAGGAAGCTCATGCACAACGAAACCGCGGTAGCCGACGCTGACAGGTTCAACCCAGTCAGCGGTATGGGTAGCAAGGTCTGCCTCGGACAGCGCGCAACCACCGGACCTGGCGTGTCTGGCGATGCGCCTTGCCAGGGCGCCGCGGTAGAGCGACTCTCCCTTGCTGTCGGCAATCTCCGACAGAGTCCGGGCAAGATTGGGTAACCGCACGAGATCTCCGGCCCGCGGCGTCCTGCCTTCGTACACGAACGCGTCGCCGAAATCGGGGAAGCTGCGGAACCATCCGCGAGCGGTGTCCCAGGCACGCGCTGTGACCGGCAGCACGACGAACCCGTCAGTGGCGTACCGCACGGCCGGTTCGAATAGCTTGCTGAACGGCAGCACACCGAAACGTTCCGAGAGCGCCACCCAGCCCGACACCGCACCGGGCACCGTCACCGTGTCCCAGCCAAAGATCGGCATGCGACCGGATTGATAGAACGGCGTCGGATCCAATCCTGCTGGTGCCCGCCCACTCGCGTTGAGACCGACCAGCCGCGTGCCATCCCACAGCATGGCGACCGCGTCGCCGCCGACCCCGGTGCTCAGCGGCTCCACGACACATAGGGTGATCGCCGCCGCCACTGCGGCATCGATCGCGTTCCCACCACAACGCAGCATTTCGAGTGCAGCCTGGGTGGCCAGGGGGTGCGACGCGGCGGCTACATTGCGGGCAGCAACCGGCGATCGAGACGTCGGGAAGGGGTTATTCCAAGTTCTATCGTTCGACGTGTCGCATCGTATTTCCAACGCTCCAAGGCTCTGCATGGATCCGAACGATAAGTGCACTATCCCCGACACGGAACCCTTCGCTAACGTTCGACGAGTTCGCCAATCACACACAGCGACAACATGGTTCAGTCGACCCAAGTGGCACAAATGGGGGTAGGTAGATGGATTCTTCTGCGCGGACACACAGATCGGCGCCCGTCGTGATGGACAGAGTGCTGACTGTTCGCGAGCTCCTCGCGAACGCCAGTAACGAAACTCCAGACGCTCCGGCACTGCTAACACCAGACGGCGCTTCACTGAGCTATCGCTCTTTGCTCGAACGGGTCGACGGGGTGGGCGGGTTGCTCGCTAGCGTCGGCATCAGACCTAGCGACCGGGTAGCTATCGTGCTGCCCGGCGGCACGGATCTCGCGGTCGCGTTGCTCGGAACCTGTAGCTACGCAGTGGCTGCTCCGTTGTATCCACACTCCCCTGTCGACGCGCTACACAGCGCTTTCGAGGCGTTGGGCGTGACCGCCGTTCTCACTACACCGGACAGTTCTGCGGCGGATGCGGCGACAATTGGCGGCAGGTCCGTACGGGTGATCGACGGTGTAGGTCTCGCCGACCCGTCCCGGCCACTGCCATCGGCCCCGCAGACCGGCAGCAGACCGGAGGACGTGGCGCTCGTGCTGCGCACATCGGGAACCACGGGAGCGGCCAAGACTGTTCCCCTGCGGGCCGCACACCTGACGACCTCTGCTCGCACCGTGGCCGCGTCGCTCCGGCTCGACCATTCCGATTGCAGCCTCAATGTCATGCCGCTGTTCCATGTGCACGGATTCGTTGCTGGCCTGCTCGCGCAGCTGGCCGTCGCTGGCACGGTGATATGCACCCCCGGGCTGCACGCCGGGCTATTCCCGCAGTGGATGGAACAGCTACGTCCCACCTGGTACACTGCCACCCCGACCATGCATCACGCAGTGCTGAGTGCACTCGGCGACGGCATGTTGCCGACGCACACCCTGCGCTTCGTGCGGTCGGCATCGGCGCCTTTGCCCCCCGCGTTGACAGCACGGCTTGAGGCGGCGTTCGGGGTGCCGGTGATCGAGGCTTATGGAATGACCGAGGCCGCGCACCAGATCACCAGCAATCCGCTACCTCCCGCTTCGCGTAAGCCGGCGTCGGTCGGGATTCCGACAGGGTGCGAGGTGGCCGTCATGACCGAGCCTGGTCGGCGCGCAACCGCAGGTCAGGTCGGCGACGTGGTGGTGCGTGGCCCCTCGGTCTTCGACGGCTATGTAGGCGGCGAGCACGCATCCGCATGGCCAGATGACTGGTTTGACACGGGCGACCGCGGTTATCTTGACGTCGACGGGTATCTGTTCTTGGTCGGCCGGTCCAAGGAGATGATAAACCGGGGCGGCGAGACCATCGCACCCCGCGAAGTGGACGAAGTCCTGCTAGCGCACCCCGCCGTCGCTGAAGCTGTTGCCTTCGCGATCCCCGACGATCGTCTCGGTGAGACCGTTGCGGCAGCGGTCGTGTTGGTAGCCGGAGCCACGATCAACGTGGCTCGACTCCGTGAGTTCGCCGCCAATCGATTGCCCGCGGCCTCGGTGCCGGAGCGCATCGCGGTTGTTGCCGCATTGCCTACCGGCCCCACCGGCAAAGTGCAGCGCATCGCCCTGGCGCGGCGACTGGCTCAAGAGCTCAACACCCCCCCGGTCGACGACACTGATCCGCAACCTGCGGCGATGGCGGTGGAGCGGGTCGTCGCCGATGTCTGGGCCGAGGTGCTGGCGGTAGCAGCGGTCGATCGGAACGACCAGTTCCGCGATCTCGGGGGCGACTCGATGCTCGCTGAACACATACTCACTCGGCTGCAGGACGCGCTGGGCATCGCACTACCTGCCGCGCAACTGCTCCAAGCCAGCACGGTTGCCGAACAGGCAGCATTGATAGCCCGCCTCGGTCCAGGATCGGCGAAGGGTGATCACGACCGGTGACACGTCGGCCGCTACGCGCATCGGGAGCGGTGCCGTCCACCGATCGAATGTTCGAGAGGCCAGCCACTTCTCCTTAGTCATTGCGCGTAGGCATATGGATACAGCTGGCGTTACTCCGACGGCAACCTCGGCAGCGCTAACGTGCGCACAGTGCCGTCGGAAGGCTTCACCTCGTAATCCGACACCTCCCGACAACATGCCGCTCGGGCGGCTCCGATTTCACTGACACGGTCACCACCTATCGCACGGCCGGGCTATTTACCGGATCGGCATGCCAACCGTGCCCTGATGTCGTTGATTGAAGATACTTTCAAGTAGTTGAAATTCTGCGTTTGGAGCAATATATGTCTTACGGCAGTAAACTAAACAACGCGGTGCTGGATCAGAAGATTACCCCGCTAGTAGGGGTTTTCGATATGCTTTCAGCCTCTGTCGCGGCTTCATATTACGATGGGTTTTTCGTCTCAGGTTTCGGATTCGCCGCTTCCTATTATGGGCTTCCAGACATTGGGTTCATAGCATGGCCGGACATGGTCAATTTTGTTCAACGCCTCAGACTGGCATTTCCGACCAAACATTTGCTGGTCGACATTGACGACGGGTACGTCGATCCGGAAGTTGCCTGCCACGTTGTAGAACATCTCGAATGGATCGGCGCTTCCGGAGTGATTTTAGAAGACCAGAAGCGGCCACGACGCTGCGGGCATGTGGACGGCAAACAGGTTCTGCCATTGGAAGAGTACCTGGAAAAGCTCGACCTAGTGTTGCGTACTCGACGTAATTTGTTGGTGGTTGCCCGAACAGACGCTGTAGAAGAGGAGGAGATACTGCGTCGTGCGAAAGCACTCGCCCAGACCGAAGCCGATGTGATCCTCGTCGACGGAGTGCGCACCATAGAATCGATCAAACAGATTCGCGGCATCATAGGAGACAAGCCGCTACTGTTCAACCAGATCGCAGGCGGGAAATCGCCACGCTTATCACTGTCGGAGTTACAGGCTCTCGACGTAAATGCCGCGATCTACAGCACGGCATGTCTGGCCGCAGCTCAGGACGCAATGTATGCCGCAGTGGCTGAACTGGTGGAGTTGGACGGCCGACTGTCTGAATCAAGCGTCGGCGTTCGAGAATCTCTCGCATTACTAGAGAAGAACATCAGTCGACACCATGACAAGAAAGAGGTATTGCATCTATGGAGCGACGCGTGAATCGAGGCGCGCAGGCTGCTCTGGCCTCAAAATAATGGAACGTAGACAACTGGAATATTTGGTCGCGATCGTGGAGCACGGCGGATTCACCCGTGCGGCCAAGGCGCTTCATGTGGCGCAGCCCTCATTATCACGGGCGATCAGCAAATTGGAGCGCCAGCTGGGAGTTTCACTATTTCACCGCGTAGGGCGCAATGTGGTGTTGAGTACTGCCGGGGAACTTATGGCTGACCGGGCACGCCACGTGCTGCGCGATCTGGACGCACTGCGCGCCGCTGCGCAGGCCGCAGGTGCGGGCGTGGTTGGTCGGGTGGATGTCGCGGCCACCTCGTCCTCGGCGCTGGAACCGATTATCAGCACTATTGCTGCAATGCGGAAAGACCATTCGAGCGTCACAGTGAGCACCTGGTCGGCGCGGTCGGCTGCAGAGGTGATCGCGATGGTGCTGGGCGGCCGCTGTGAGGTGGGGGTGTGCGGCAACGCAGAGCAGCCCGCAGGCCAAGCGCTAGTGGCGTATCACCTGCGGGACGAAGAATTTCTGCTGGTCGCGCCACCCGGCACCAAGTTGGGCAGCGACGGAACGGTCACCAGGGAGGAGCTGCAGGGCTTGAATTTCGTTGCCCCGCAACCTGCTACGGCGGTGCGGGCGCGCTTGGACCGGCTTGCCGCCGCAGTCGGCGAACTCCACATCGTTGCCGAAGTCGGCGAACGCGGCATGGTGCTGCCGATGGTGCTGCAAGGCATCGGCGTCAGCCTCATGCCCGATGGCTGGGAGTCTCTGGCGCGCCGGGCGGGTGCGGAGGTCTACCAGCTGAGCCCAGCAGAGTCGATACCTCAGTGGCTGGTGCATCGCAGCCAGCCACTCACCAGTGCTGCGCAGGCGTTCATCGACACCACCTTGACCCTGGTCATGGACAAGCCAGGCGACAGGTAGAGCGAAAACTGCGCCGCCCGTCGGCGACCGGATCGAGACTGAAGGATGTGGTACGGCCAGAACGGGTGCGTTACGGTGCGGTGAGATTTTTCCGGCGCGGGCTTGGATGATTCGGATCTCACTGACGAGATCATGGAGTGTGTCAGCGACTTTCGCGGCGCGAAACGGCGTCCAGGGTGGCTCTGCTCACCAATCCGGACAGCGGTTCACGAATCGCCGCGGTACCGGCATTGGAGAGTGAGCTCGTGTTTCGCGAATGACGACGGCAGCCCCCAAGCAGTCGCCAGCTTGTGGCCGATGCCGCCTGAAATGCAACTCGGCAACCGGGTTGGGGTACCGAACCGGTTGAGCAGCAAGCCATCTCACGAGATGCCGCAGTGTGCGACCTCGATCACCCGCTCTGGCTCAGCGTGCCGATCTGCTTGTGCGGGGGCTAAATCCGTGGCATCTCGCGATGTCGTGACCTGGGACATTCTAACTGTCCCACCCCCGCCAGGCCCGCCGGTCTCAGAACCGTGACAGTTCCTGGGGATTTCCGTGAACGCTGACACGCGATCGCGCCGCCGCCGGATTCTTCTACCCAGCAATCTAGACGCTGACGCTGATTCGCCATACGGCAAGGATCGGAAGCCGAATCTCAGAACGGTGGCCGAATGGCCAAGCATGGCCAGCTGTTTGAGAACTGGCCACGCTTCTGAGAAGCTACAGACGAGTTTGAGACCCAACGGGGTCGCCGTCGGATTAGTCAGGCCGCCGCGAACTCGCCTGCCTGGATGCCGTCCAGGAACGATTCCCATTCGTTGACGGTGAAGCGCAAGCTCGTTCGGGTCGAGCTGACCGTGACGCCGAACGCATCGCGCGAGATGGTAGGGAGAGTTGGTGGTTGCTCATTCGCGGCCATACTCGCGCAGCGCAAGAACGCGCTCCAATCTCCTACGCGGACAGTGATACTCGGTTGGACAGCCGGATCGTTGGCAGGGTCGCGCTGGTACTTGCTGTCGCGGATGAACACGTGGTCACCAGCGAACCGAACCTCTACGCAGTTGGCGGCTTCCTTCGAGAAGCTTGACTTGAACCAGGTGCCGGTCTTGCTCATATCCTCGATGCTAGCTCTCGTGCGGTCTTGTCAATGAATGCGTAAGACTCGTCGCGGCTCGGTACTGCCGCGAAGACGTTGTTGTAGACGAAGCTGAGGTTCCGCACCTGCACCGGGTCCTCGACCACCTGTCCGAAGAGCGCGTTCTCGTACCAGGCCAGCGTTGGCAGCCGCGGGCTTTCGAAGTCGATCAGGTAGACGTTGCCGCTCATCGCGAGGCACTCCGGGGTGTCGAGAGGAATCACGCGAACGTCGATCGTGTCGGGGTGATCCTCCATCAACTGCTTGATGTGGCGCAGTTGGGCGAGTTGGATCTCCTCACCCCAGGGACTCTGCAAGAGGACAGGCGCGGTCAACATGGCCGTGAGGTAGAGCGGCTGCGCGCCAATCAGTCTCTCCTGGCGCAACATTCGTGCCTCGATGTACTGATCAGCTTCGACTACGGAGCGCACGCCATATGGCGACGTCATCAGCGCACGCATGTACTCGGGCGACTGCAGCATCGCTGGTACCAAAACCGCTTCATGGAGCCGGAGCGTGTGTGCGCCCTGCTCCAGTCCGTACAGCCGCATGAGTTCCTCGCCGAACAGCGTCGAGTAACGAGCCCATCGCCCGGGTTCCTTTGCTGCCGCCCGAAGCTCGAGGAACTCGTCCCTCTCGTCCGACGGAAACTCGAGGTGGTCGAGGAGCTTGGTCATCGTCTCCTCAGTGAAGACCTTCCGCCCAGTCATGATGTGCGACCAATACGCGGGCGTGAAACCCATCGCCTTGCAGAGCGCTGGAACCTTGATGTCCAGCAACTCGAGTCGCTGCCGCAATCGGATCGCCAGTTCCCACCGCGCGACCGTCGGCGACGTCGGCACCACTGTCGAACCTCCTTCACGCGGGGCGTTGGCGAGGAATCAGGTTAACAGCGATCGCGATATACCGGTCTGATATATGGTTCCGGTCGTGATTTCTGGTATACGATACCAGTCAACTTGTGGCGCCAGTCACAGGTGGAGGCTCTCCAGTCGGTCCCCGAGGCCGGCGGGATCGAGGAACACATGTCGATGCAGATAAACCGCACATGGATAGTCAGCGACGGCACTGCGCACCAAGCGAGGTCGGTCGGCGATGGAACCTGGGTCGTGTCGTTCCTACCGGGGCGGACGCTTACTTCCAGGCAAGCCGCGGCCGCGATGCAGGTCGCGGAAGCAGCTCCGCTGGTGGATGACCTGGCCGGGCAGCTGGGACTCACTTCGGTCGAAGCAATCGGATTGGCTCTCAGGCTGCCGCCATGGGATGAGGTCTCGCGTCCGTCCCGTCGTCGCCATGGAATCGCCCTCGGGAGGCGGCGCAGGGATGGCTGAACGGATTCGTGCCCATCTGGGCGGCGACGCGTCCGCGGTCCTACGCGTGCGTTCGGACTCGGTCGCGGAGATAGTCGATGCGCGCACTGCGATGGCCGGGGGTGAGCACTATGACGTCGCTTCCTTCGCGAGATGAGATCTTGGAAGCGTTCGTCGGCCACCTGATTCGCAAGCCCGATCCTGTCCTGTACGCGGCGATGGAGCTCGCGGGCTTACACAAGGCCCGGCTTCGAGCGGCGGCCGAGGGCGCTGGGACCGACGAGATAGACCATCGGCGAACGATTTTGGCGCATTCCATCGATTGCTGGGTGGCCGTCGAGGTGCCGCACGCCCGCCAGGGAGCTCTTCTGCACACGGAAACGGTTGGGGCGGTGATCGATCGACTTGCTCGGTTCTGCGTAGCCGCACACGAGGTCTTGATGAGATCGACGTCGGAGGTTGAGCGGCACCACGCCTGGCAACGTCTGGCAGAGCTCGCAGTTGCCTACGGCGACATGGTTTTCGAAGTGTCCGCAGGCATTCGCCGAGTGCCCGATTTGGGCGGAGTAGACGCCGATGCAACGGAATGAGGGTTCGGCAATGTTCGATGACTTCACTTCCTGGGAGTTCGATCTGCTCGTGGAGATCCGGCGGATCGGAGCGACGAAACGCGCCGCGGTTGATGCGGCATTGGACGTCGTCGACGAGCAGGAGCGCGCGGCACTCGCTGGCCAGTTGATCCGCGTCGCAGCGCAAGTGGCCACACCTCGCCAGAACGCGCGGGCGCTTCCTCCCCCGGGCACAGCACCTGGTATCGGAGCCGAATCAATCGACCTATCGGCCCAACTCACTGCGGTGCCGGTGGCCCAAATGTTCGTCAGGAACACGTTGCGCCGGTGGTGGTGGGATCACATGACACCAGTCGCGGAATGTGTGGTGGAGGAACTTGCGATGCAGTTCGTGACGGTCCTGCACCAGCATGAACTCGCTGTGCCGACACGGATGACGATCCGAATCCGCGCGCTTGAAGGGGGCCACCTTGTCATCGAGGTCCACGATTCCCCCGAGAACGCACATCTCTTCGCCCAGGCCGGGCCGTTGACAACCGCGAGGATCGAACGGCTCGCGACGCGGTGCGGGCAGTGCCACAACGGCGGCCGCACCGTGGTCTGGTGCGAGCTAGCCGCAACCGACCTATCCGCCTGGTAGCGCGCATTCGCCAGGACTTATCCGATTCATCGAGTTCGTCACGGGCCTAACGGAATTCACGCGCGGCAGAACCACAGAGGAGGTCGCCGATGTTGATATTTAGTGGGGGTGTCAGTCGCCAAGGCGCTGATGGGCGGAGCGAATTTTCAACCTACGCATCTGGCCAGCACGGGCACGGCGTCGAGATCGCACTGCCGCTGGCAGTGTGTAACCCGACTGCGGAAGCCGCCGGTTTTGCGCGGGAGTTCGCGTCGAACTTCGGTCTATTCGACTGGGGGACGATGGTCGAGGACCTGGCGGCGCAGCTGGTAGGCCAAGTTGTCGAACGTGTCGCGATTGTCGACGAGTCGATGTATTGGCGGCCAGCGGTGACGCTGCGGCTGCGTTGGACGAGTCGTACGACCGTGGTTATCGAGGCGTGGGACGTGCACGAGTCCAATGACCGGGCTTTGCGTGGTCCGGCGTATCGGTACTTCCGAATGGCTCGTTTGCGGGTGCGCGATGCGGCAATGTCTGCGAACCATCCGGCGATGACTCCGCCTCGATCCGTGCACGCGACCGCCGATACTCACCGACTACCGAATCGCAGCGGCGGCTGGTGAGCGGTTCCGTGCTCGCCAGTGGTCGAGATCGCTCAGGCCGTATCGGTCACATCCGGATAGACAGGAGAAGGGAATTCAATGAACGATCACGCTGGTCACATCGCTCGGACGGCGGGGCGATTGTGAGGGTGCCCCTGCCGTCCAAGGACATTGTTTTGCAAGCGTGCGCGGGGACCGTGGCAATCCGGCACCCGGTCCTGCTGGCCGCCTATGACCTGGCGAGGCTGCACGAGGCCCGCCTCGATCCGGCTGCGGATTGCCGCGAGATCGACCATGAGCGTGCTCGGCTGGTCAGCCGTATCGACAGTTGGGTCAATACCGAGAGGCCGTCTGCCTATGACGCCGCGTACCTGCACACCGAGACGGTCGGCATGGTGATTGACCGCCTTGCGCAGTTCGCGGTCGACGCACGCAATGCTACGGACCAGAACGGTCCGACACTGCGGTCTGTCTACGCCCAGCATCGCCTCACCGAGCTCGCTATCGCCTACAGCGACCTCGCTTTCGAGGTCGCTTCGGGTATCCGTCGATTGCCGGACTTCTCATTCTTTGTGGTGGAAGGGGATTCGCCTGGCGCGCCGGATGCTCCGGTGTAGCCGCTCAGTGTTTGTCGAGCGCTGCTCGGCGGCGTAGTTCGCGGGCGATGAGCTCGGAAGACGCTGGTGTGACGGTGGTGTCGTTGTCGTTGACTTCGATGAGGTAGCGGCCTGCTGCCGGACGGTCGGTGTGGATGTCGATCCAGCTCAGGTAGATCGGCGGATGAGGGCGTTCGGCGCGTAGGTGTCGCTCGATGCGCAGGTGGCCTTCGCGGGTGCGTGGTGCCCGTAATAGCAGGCGGATGCGTTCCTCGACCGGATGGTCCCCGTTCTCGGTGCGTAGCCAGGAGCGGGGCGGTTCCTGGCCGCGGACGCGTGGTGTGTATCCGATCATCTGGCCTGCTGCTCCGGCAGGTACGGCGGGCATGGTGGCGGCGATGTGTTTGCCGAGCTCGGACCGTCGTGTCACGACGAGTTTGAGGTCGCCACCGAAATCGGTTGTTGCACCGGATTTTTGAAAGAGGATGACCCCGAGGTCGCCGACCGCGGTGGCGAGGGACCTGACGCGCTTGTGCGAGTTGTGAGATCGGCCGGTGCACACGATCCGTACGTCGGGGGCAGCGAGTACTCGCAGCGGCCCGGTCAGATCCGGATCTCCGTGCCGTGGATAGCGCGCGCTGATTTCGGCGGTCAGGCGCGTGTATTCGTCTTGGGTGGTGGCGGATTCGATGATGCTGATCGGGTAGGGGTATTCGTCGAGTCCGGTTTCGGCCCACACCCAGGCGAATTCGTCAGGGGTGAAGTCCCAGACTGTTTGGGTCTTCACCGGCTGGTCTCTGCCTGCCCCTCGGTCGGGCCGTCGTTCGTCGGGCCTGTTGGCGGGAGGTGGTCTTCGTGGATTCCGGCCAGACGTAGGAGGTCGGCCATCTGCTCGGCGGTCATTGGGCTCTCGCCGGGCGGTATCGTCTGCTCGGGTTCGGGGGCGGCGTCCGCCGGAGCGGGCCCGGATGCCGTTGCAGGCTGGGTGCTTGCGGGCGATGCCGGTTCGGCGGGGGAGGGGCTGTCGTCCACGTAGTACGGTGTCCGCGGCTCGGCCGGAGCGGGTGGCGGTGCGGCGGTAGGCGCGTATTGGTATGGGGTGCTTGCGGTTTCGGTGGAATTGCCGATTCCGGTGTCGTGCGGGTCCTCGCCGATGACCGCGGCTGTCTTGTCCAGCCCCTCGGCCCAGTCGGGGTGGACCTGCCGCAAATAGTCCGGTGCCCGATGCTCGGATTCGTCGTCCTTGCGGCGAGCGCCAGCGCCCGGCGCCATGGGACCCATCGGCCCCGTTCCGGCGCCCGGTGTACTACGCGTTCCGAGGATCGGGGAACCGGCGCCTGGTGTGTTCGTGGTCGGGACACCTGGCCGTGAGGTTCCGGGTCCGCCCGGTTTGGGACTGGATCCCTCGGGGCGCCCGGAGTTGTTGAGAGACGGTGTTTTCGGGCTGGGGCGTGGAGTGCCGGTCGTGGTTGTCGTCGAGGGGTTCACCCCTGCTGGTGTGGTCGAAGGCGGCGCCGCGGCGGGCTTGGCACCGGGCGATTGGTTGTCGGAGGTGGCGTTGGCGGGGGTAGTGCTCGCTGCGTTGGTGGCCGCGGGTTCGGTCTTCGGTTGTGTGGCTTGAGGATTGGCCGGTGCGCCGACATTGTCGGGGCGCTGACGGCCGTCTGAGTTGTCGGCACCGCTTGTGGAGACGTCGCCGGGCCTGCCGCCGGTGAGCGTGTCGGGTGCGGCGTTCGCACCGGGAATCTGGGGCACGGTCGTGTACGCGGGAACGCCGGTCCCGGCGGGTGGGAAGGTCGGGACGTAGATGCTGTTGACCGCGCGGACCGCGGCTTGACGCGCTTGCTCACGGGCGTTGTCGGCCTGCTCATCGAACGTCGGGTTGGCCAGGCCGGGCAGTACGGACTCGGCAGGGTTGTCCGGGTTCACCGAGGCAACCGGGGTCGGTGGTGGCTGAATGGCGGTCTTGAGTGCCTCGGCGGACCAGGCCAGCGCATCGAGCCGATCGGTCACCGAGCTGAAGACCTGCCCGATCTGGTTCGCGACGTGGTCGAACTGCTCGGACGCGGCGCGCGCCGCGTCACCGCCCGCGCCTTCCCAGCGCCCGCTGCTGAAGATCCGGTTCAACCCCATCAGGTTGAAGGTGGACAGGTTCACCAGGTCGGAATAGGTGTCGAACCAGGTTTGGCGCAGACCCTTCAAGCCGGCAGCGTCCATACCGCCTCGGCCGTCACCTCCGCCGTGCACGGCGGCGTAGATGGCCTCATGGGTCAGGCCTTCGAAGTGCTCGACGGTCTGGACGTAATCCGGATCTGTTCCGGCACCCAGATCGGTGAGCCGTTGGTCCCCGCGTTGCGTGCGGCCCTGGGCTTCGCTGGCCTTCTGCTGCGCGGGTTGCGGATTGTGCGGGTCGAGCAGGTCCTGCCAGGACGGAATGAGTGCTGGCGGTTTGTCGGTATCACCCATCGCATGCCCCCCCTCGAGCTGCACATCTCGTATCCGGCTGAGCCAAAGCTTAACAGCCGATATTCACCGGACGTCGGCCAGCGGCCCGCCCACAGCCCCTATTCACCGTCCCACCGAGACGGCTCGGTTGTCCTCGTCCGAGGCCGCTGGGTAGCGTAAGTGAAACGACCGTTCGTCGACTCTTCATTTGGTCGTTGTCTGCCGCTGCGAGGGGGAGAGCGTGAGTCCGGACCCGACACCACCCACTATTGCCAAGCCACCGACCACTGCGCCGCAACCACAGGCCCCGACGGTTCCGCCGACTACCGGCCCAGCACCACAGCCTGGAGTTGCTCCGCACCTGGGGCCCGCGTTCGGAGTTCAGCCCGAACAGCTGGAAGCCATCACCAGGCAATGGCATCAAGCCGGGAGCGACATCGACAAGTACGCGTGGTCATTTCTGTCGGAAGCCGCTGGTGAGGGCAGCGATGTCTTCGCCGCGGTGCGTGACTGCCCGGACCCCGCCAAGCAAGCGATGAACTCGATCGCGACGCGCTTCTCGACGATGGCAGACCTGGTCGATAGATTTCGGATCAACGTCATCGAGAAAGATGCCGAAATCGCCGGTGAGATCGGAAAGCTGAGCCCTCGCGGATGAGGCCGACACTGCCACAGTTGGCGACCTGGAACTTGCCCAAGCTGAAAGCGGTAGGCGAGCTCTCACTCGAACGAGCCAACAGTCTGTTCAATTCGTTGAGCGATTGTTCGCGTGTGGTGAGCGCGGCACATGATTGGCGTGGGCAGACCCGAGACGCCGCAGTGCAGCGCACCGACGAGGAGATCGACCACGGCCACGAGGTCCGCAACCTTCTGTTGCAGCTCGCGGACGACGCCACCGACGCCTATCGGGAGTTCGATACCGCAGTCAAGTATGTAGTGGAACAAGCGGCTTTCGCGCACCGAGATGGGTGCGAGGTCGGCCCGCAAGGATCGGTCACTCATCCCGATACCAAGGATCAAGAAAAACAAGCAGTCGCTGGCGTCTACCAGCTGAATATTTCCAGCGGGCTGGATGAGATCGAACGTATCGACAACCTGTACGGCCCGCGTCTGCGAGACGTACAGGCAAGCCTGGCCGCGATCCGTACCGGACAGCCGACGGTCATGTTCCCTCGCTGGCCCGAAGGCCGCATGACTCCCGACGAGGCGGTCGATCGGCTGGCGACTTTGCCGGCCAGTGTGATCGCCGAGACTTTAGCGAAGATGAGCCCCACCGAAATCCAGGCGATGGTGGTCGCGAATCCTGAGAAGATGGGCAACTTGAACGGCGTGCCGTTCGATGTCCGTATCGCCGCCAATCGGCTCAACATCGAAAACGCCCTCGCTGCGGAGAGAGCCAAGCCAGGGAAAGAGCAGGACCAGCGCAAAATTGATCGCTTGGAAGGTTTCCTGAAGCCGGTTCCTGATCCGTCTAAGTCCAGGATCGTGCCGAATATCGATCCGGCCACTGGGAAGGAGAAGGATCCGAAGACGGGTGCGCTGTCGGATTCGGATAAGAAGCCGTACTACAACGTCGTCAATGCTGATGGTGTCCGGCCGTTCGATAACGTAGAGGTAGATCGCAAGTTCATCGCATTCGATCCCACCGGCAACGGGCGGATGATCGAGATGTTCGGTGATGTGAAACCTGACGCCAAAGGTGTCGGCGTGTACGTGCCCGGAACAGGGACTGACGTGTGGGGATCGCAGAACAACGAGACCGCCGCATGGAACCTCTCGCAACAGTCGAAGAGTCCTGTTTTCCTGTACATGGACGGCGAGTTCCCGCACGGCCTCGGCAAGGACGGCGCGATGGACCCCAAATATGCCGCGGACATGGCCCCCCGGCTAGTGGACTTCGGCAAGGAGATCGACCGCGAGGTCGGCTTGCACGCACCCGGCACACCGGTCACCTACGTCGGCCACTCCTACGGTGGCTCGATCGTCGGGACCGCTGAGCAACTGGGACTACGCGCCGACCGCGTGCTGCACGCGTCCTCGGCGGGAACCGGTATCTACGACTCTGAATGGCACAACCCGAATCCGAACGTGCAGCGCTACTCCATGACCGCGCCCGGTGACTTGATCGGCGTCGCACAGAGCGCCCCACGCGACCTGCCCGGGAACGTAGAACTCCCTGACGCTTCGCCGATCCCGAGTCACAATCCACACGGTGGACTGCCGGCGGGTACCGATCCCGACAAGATCCCCGGCGTCACTCGCCTCGACACCGGCTACTACGGCGACCACAACCACAACGGCGAGCGGGAAGTGGTGTTCGGCAAAGACGGCCACGGCACCTACTGGGACGACCCGGACTCCACCGCGTTCCGTAACATCTCCGGTGTGATCGCAGGCACCGAGGTGACCGGCTACGTCGAACGCGGAATCCAAGCCAACGCCATCAGCGTGCAACTCGGTGACGACGGAAACCTCGAGAGCGAAGCCGCAGCCGCCGCCAGAGCCGCAGCACGCGACCAGCTGGGGCGCGACCCCTACGGCAACCCGCACGTCACCCAGAATCCAGACCTGGGCCCCACGATCAAGGTCCCCCGATGACAACCCTGCGCACGGTCGGAGCCTTATCTCTCGCGTTGTATGCGGCGCTGGCGTCGAGCGGTTGCGGCGGTGTACCAGCGGAGGGGCCGACCAATCAGCAGATCCTCGACTCGACCGGGCTTACCGTCGACGAGGCCGAATCCGTCATCTTCGACGCTATGGTCGCGATGTCGCCTATTCGCGCTGAAGCCTCTACCAGCCCGATCGCGCGAACGGAATGCCGAAAGAACGAATCCGGCATGCGCGTCGGCCCGCCATGGCGGCTCTCGGCAGGTGTAACCGTCAAGCCCGTCACCCCTGAGGAAGGCCGAGCCACCCTCGACAAGGTCGACGCACTCGCCAGCAATGGGTATACGAAGCGCACCTCCGATCCGGCGGCCAACGACCGCAGCCGCTCTTACAAGGACAAGCGCGGATTCGAAATCGGCGCCAGCTACAGCACCGACGCCGACGGCGCCGGGTCGGTGCATGTCACGGCGTCATCACCGTGCGCCGCCGTAGACAAAACAACCGAAGTCGGGCTTCTCGATGACGCGGCTGACATCAGGGCTACCACCAGAATCGCGATTTCTGTCTACAATTCCGGAAATTGGGATGCTCTCTTCAAGGTCTCCTGCGGGCAGTTCAACGAGAAGATTTCGAAAATGCGTTGGGGCCATCTGGAGTGGCGAGATGGGGTCCTTGTTCCCTACGATGAGAGCAAGGTCGACAAGAGCCTGGAAAATGAGCGGCAGGCGAACTTTGCGGCACGAGGCAATGGATGGATTGTCGGTATCTCAAACATTAAATGGATGAACTCGGACGGCAAAGAGGATCGTTTCACTCCTTCGAAGGCAACTGCCGACGTAGCTGTCCGCTACGAGCGTCCTGCTGAAGGACTCGGCAATGACAATATCGCTCGATACCGGGCTGAGTACAGTGACTATCGTCGAACTGACGCAACGTGGCATATTTGTGGACTAGACCCGATCTGAGCGGCGGCAGATGGCCGCTGATCGCGATTCGAGGTAGCGTTAATTTACTATTTTGTCGGCGTGGTTGACTCGATGATGGCTGCTATTTCCTGTGCATGGTCGCATGCATTCCATTCAGAGAGTGCAGCCGCACTGCTAACTCGGACGTCAACGGTTCCGTCGGGGCCATTCATTACGACATAGCAGGCTTCCTCTGCCGATCGTCGATAAGTTATCGCGTCGCGGCCATTGACTTTCGTATTTGTGGCCGCGGCGCCTTCGCGTTGTCGGAACTCGTCGAGAGTGATATTCGTCGACGACACGGTCAACGACCCTACTCTGAGGGAGCGACCGCGCACGTCTTGCTTTCGGTCGAAACTGCAGCTCAAAAACGCATAGTCATCATGGACTTGGTCGACCCGTTCCCTGGTCTTCGGATCGAACCCCGCCTTCACCACGGTCGTATCACCGATCTCGAAGCAAGGATCGTATCTGACCGGCTTTCGTGCGTTACTAGGTTGCGTGGGCGCTGGACTTACCGAGACAGCCACGCTTGCCTGTGTGGTTGAGGGGACGGTTTTGGCTGGTTCGCCGGCACCGCCGCCCTGACCACATCCTGCGAGAATGAGCGAGCCCACGCAGAAAGACGACATAGCGGCTATTCGCGATGGAGTCATGTGTGGGTATCGTCCAATCCGGAGTTCTGCGCCGCGAAACTGATTGCTCTCGCGTTGATCCGATCGGCTTCAACTGTGCGATCTCCGGCTCGCAGGTATGCCTCCTGAAGGCGCATCGCGCCTTCGATCAGTTGGTTCATCACTGCAATACCCTCGGTGGCCTTGTTGGAGAACCCTCGCTGCAATTGCTTCGCCGACTCGAAACCACCAAAGCCCTTGGCGTCCTTCGCCGTACCCAGTTTGTCGCGGATCTTGTGCAGCTGGGAGATCATCTGCTCATACAACCCGACGATCTCCTGCACGGCAGCGGGATCGAAGCGGAAGACCCCTGCCCGCGCTGCCTCATTGAGTGCTGAAATCTTTGCCTGGCCGTAGTCGATGCTCACCTTGGTCACGTCAACCCCCGATCGTGGCGTCGTAGGGAAGGCTATCAGCCTGGCGGCACGGGGATCATTGGTCGCCTTGTTCCGCCGATGTATCGGACCGGAATCGACGCGCCAGCTGCTAAGGGGCAATGGTTGGAACCATGAGGTGAGTGTGGCCTCGATCGGTCTGTCATTTGCTTCAGATCGGTCGTCGAGGTGGCCGTACAGCAGGATGAACCGTCCCGGGTTTGGGTCCGTTTTCGCTGGTCGTTGACCTGGGAGCCTGCCACGGTGCCTGCTGACAGTATGACTCCTCCTCTCGTGGTTCATCGCTATGTGGCATCGCGAGAATTGCAATACGTCAAGAAATTTCGACGACGCGAGCGTCGCGCCACCGATCGAATCGCTACTGGCTGTCGCGCGATCCCAGGAGCACCAGTCCGCACCCTAGGATCGTGGCCAGCCGATCTAATCGGCGTGTGATAGGGCTTCGCGATCCGTGCGGTATCGGACGGCCATGTTGCGGGTTGCGCTCAGCAGAATCTCCTCCAGCTCGAGCAGATTCGGTCGTTCCGTGCGCCTGCTGCGCTGTTCGGCGCGTCCAGCGGCGCGGCGCTGGACGTCGTCCCAGTCGGCATGCCGCCGTGGGGGCCGCGGCCGCGACATAACCAGGATGGAGCTTGCGTCTGAATCGACATGTTGCGGCTAGTGGACCAGGATTTGTCGGTGGTCTGCTGTACTGTTCGCCTCGCCACAGACCCCCGTTCGGCTTGAGGTCCGGGTAGTAGCAATAGCCAACGCCCACTCGAACTTTCGATCCATGGGAGAAGACGTGCCGACTCGCCAGAGAGAACAACGAACCGGGGATGCTGGCGAGACTTTCGTCAGGGACATGGTGGACACCCATGCTTCGTGGCTTTGCCGCACCCAGGATCGAGACTTCGGAGTCGATCTGGAAGCGGAGTTCGCGCCCGGCAATAACGATCATCAGCGGCTAACCGGGAAGTTGTTGAAGTTACAGGTAAAGAGCAGCAGAAGTTGGCGAGTCAGCTTCGGGCGAATCGCTGTTCCCCTAAGCCGCGAGTACCTCGAATACATCGCCCAGTTTCGATTGCCGGTGATTCTGATTGCAGCTGACCTTATTGAAAAGACCGCCTCGTGGCTATGGCTGCA
Organism: Nocardia sp. NPDC052566; assembly: GCF_044547285.1. Classification (NCBI taxonomy): domain Bacteria; kingdom Bacillati; phylum Actinomycetota; class Actinomycetes; order Mycobacteriales; family Nocardiaceae; genus Nocardia; species Nocardia sp. NPDC052566. The sequence goes on from NZ_JBIUAF010000010.1 coordinate 133,616, forward strand.
GTCCTGGCTGCTCGACAACGAAAACCGCCTCGCTGCAGTCCAATCCGACACGATAACGGTGCACGTTCCCTCGCAACAGACCTTGGAGTCGGGCCTTGACGGGGACTGGTCCGAGATTGCAATGGGGCGCGACCCAGTCTCGATGGTACTGGCCTTGAGGGAGACCGTCTCTGCGGCGAGTGCCTCACATAACACCTCTCTCCTCGAAGGAGCGCTTGCGTTACTCGATCTCGTCGATCCGGCCGCGCGAACCTGGACGGTTGAGAAGATCATCGATGCCCTGGCAGGTCTTAGACCGAGTGCAGCGCCATGGGAGGCAGCCAAGTTTGAGCCCCGCCTATGGGCTGTGATCGACCGTTTCGGATACACGATGACCTCTGATCAAATCGTCCGTTTAGTAGTGCGAGACGATCGGTACTCGCGGACAGGTCTAAGTGGGCTGGCTCGGCTGTATGACCGATGGCCTGAGCATGCCCATGGCCTCGATCTACGAGACCGATTTACGGAAGTGAACGCCGACGTCGTTGCGTGGTATTGCGAGATGCGTCACCGCTATCCCAATATGAGCGGCCTGGAGTTGGCTTGTGCTGCCACGAAGGGAACGCTGCCATCGACCCGGTTCCGGAACCTCGACTTGGACACTGACGATCTTCTGCATACATGGTTCAACCGCGGTGATTCAGCGTTACTTGACCACCTAATCTCCGCCGAAGAATCCGCCCGCTCCGTTTAAAGGTAGCCGGCGATTCGGTTTGGACGCCTCGACGTCCTCGATCGCTTCCTGTCGATGAATCACGTAGGCGGGATGCGCAGCACCTGGCCGACATCGATGGTGCTGGGGTTGTCGATGCCGCTCGCGTTCGCGATCTCGTCGTATCGATTGGCGTCACCATAAAACCGCTCGGCGATCGCCCATAAATTGTCGCCAGGTTCGACCGTGTAGGTGTGAGATGCAGGGGGCGAATCCGGACTCATTTGGAAGGGCTGACCGAATGTGGCTTCGTGTTCAACTGCTGTCTGACCAGGGAGTCTGTATCGCGTGAGCGAGGCCCAGTAGCGCTGTAAGAACGTGTACCCCGCGCGGCCTCGAACTGTCCCGAGAGGGTCGGCCCGCCAGCGTGGAGGATTCGAGGGGTGAGTTCCAGGGTTTGGGGTTCGGTTCATTTCCTGCGGACCTCCGACAGTTCGGCCAGATTCCCGATCGATCGCACTTCGCCCAGCTGTCCAAGTAGGGCGGGTGCCGCCGCGCCGACGGCAACGGCCGCCAAGGCGGTGGTGACTTGTGTCTGGAAGAGAGTCCCCGCGATCGCGCCCAGCGCGAGGCGAGTCACCGCGGCTGTCAGATCAGGGGCTGGGTCGAAGTAACCCTTCCAATCCGGCACCTTCTTCCGATCGGCAGCGCGTACTCGGCGGCGAGCAGTCCGGTAGTGGTTCAGGTTCGCAAGGAACGCCACAGCCTCAACGATGACACCGCCCGACGCACCCGCTAGCAATGCAATGTGCAACTCCACTGGCGTCCTCCTTGGTGGATCTGTCCGTCAAACCGGCATGCTCTGGACGAGTAGGCGGGGGCAGAGGTCGCGAACAAGCGAGCCTCGCCGCGCCGTCTAAAGCCCAAACGTTTCCGTTTCCGCTTGATGACGAGCTCAAGTGTCGCCCTGGCGATCTCGACGGTCCGTTGCCCTGCGTTGATGGCCGGTGCAAGGCCTTCGGCGGTCTTCAAGGTTTGACGAGCAGTAAGGAGTGGCGAATTGACCGCCTCGCAGGCGATGGGGGCGTCCATAGCGACCGCTGGGCTAACGATTGTGGTTGCTAAAGCCGCGACCAGCACCACCCCAGCTGACGCGAAGGGGGACGCGCCTGTGTCGACTGGTCGAGTGCTCATGATGACTCCCGTAAACGGCGCCGTTCTGTCGTGGAGCGGTATACGACTATGTCGACCAACCGTGTGGCTTGTGTTACCCATCACATTTCTGGCAACCCTAGAGCGGCGCTGATCGCGGAAGAAGTCGGCTGTCGACGCGCACGCGTACAACCGGCCACAAGCCTTCGCGGGATCCATAAGCGGATACGCCTTCGCCCCGCGACTCAAAGCCCATCGGGCAGATTGCAAATCATGACCGGATTCGTGTCGCCACCGGATCGTCGTGGTGAGCTGACCGCTGCATGGCCAGACAAAGAACAATCCCAGCGTGAGCTGGTCTTGGGGCAGGAGCTAAAGGGGAGTCTATCCCTGGCCTTCTTGATGTCGCTACTGCAGGCAACGATTCGCTGTCAAGAACAACCGAAACCCACTGTGGCCCTACATGATTGCCGTACAGAGGACTACCCTCGACAATCGAACGCAATTTCGAACCACGCGGACGTGCAGAAGATATGTTGGGGCTTAGTTGGTCCGCATACAAGGCCAGATGCCGCCGACCGCGAAGGTCACGATCCATCACTCCGCCGCGCCGTGACGAAGGTACTGTCAGGACCCGACGGAGAGGGGAAGAGCCATGGCTGACAAGTCAAGTATCGAATGGACCGAGGCGACATGGAACCCCGTCACCGGCTGCGACCGCGTATCGGACGGCTGCGATCACTGCTACGCGATGACCTTGGCGAAGCGGTTGAAGTTGATGGGCGCCGCGAAGTACCAGAACGATGGTGACCCGCGGACTTCCGGTCCAGGTTTCGGGGTGACGCTTCATCCGGCAGTGCTGGATGTTCCGCTGCGGTGGCGACAGCCGCGCGTGGTGTTCGTCAACAGCATGTCCGACCTTTTCCATGCCAAGGTCCCACTCGGCTTCATCCGGGATGTATTCGACGTGATGGCACGGACGCCGCAGCACACCTACCAGGTGCTGACCAAGCGATCGCTGAGATTGAAACGCCTTGCTGACCAACTAGATTGGCCAAAAAATGTCTGGATGGGCGTGTCGGTCGAGAACGCCGACTACCTGGACCGCGTCGACCACCTCCGACAGGTCCCGGCAGCAGTTCGATTCCTGTCCTGCGAACCGCTTCTGGGCCCTCTGGACGGGCTGAAGCTCGATGGAATCGGCTGGGTCATCGCCGGCGGCGAGTCGGGGGCCGGGCACCGCCCGATGGCCCCGGGGTGGGTCCGTGACATCCGTGACATGTGTGAGGCCGCGGGCGTTCCGTTCTTCTTCAAGCTTCTCTGCACCACTCACTTTCGCGGCAAGATCCTGCCTAGCGCTCGCTCTAACCATCGGACTATCACTGAATCACTTGTCGACGTAGATAATTCGTCGGTCGAGGCCCGATCGATGCTCGCCGGTAGCGGCGATACCTCTGAGGCTTCGTCGCCGCTGGTGGGTGGTGGGATCAGGCGAGCCTGCTCGAGGTGCAACCTGCGCTCATGCAGAAGCACGCTGCGCTCGATTAGAGCTATCGCATCCATCGCTGCCTTCGAATCGGCATTGGAGATCACGATCTCGTCGGGGCTGCTGTTGCCGATGCTGCCAATCCGAACGGTGATGTCGGTTCGGCGGGCTTTCACGAAGGCTGGCAATACGCGAATCGCTGCGACGAGAACGCCAGCACTTGCCGCGACCAACTCGACAGTAAGGGGTGCGCCGAAAGCGCTTCCGCCAATGCGGACCTCTGCCCCTTTGACCCCAGCGGTGGTCAGCGTCTCTGACAAGGCGTTCTGTAAGTCAGTCTTCCCGTCGTCGACCATCGTTAGTACGACTGCCGGCTGCTCGAAGGACTCGTCCGGCTTGTCGTCCATAGCCATCCTCCTGGCCGATATCCAACGCTGGATGCCAATCGTTCCATGGCGCTCGCCACTCACGTTGTCGAAATCGAACTTTGACTCCGCCGCTCACTCGTTCCCCACTACGCGTTTGATGAGGAGCGCGGCATGAGTCTGTCGAGTATCGAGTGGACCGAGGTCACCTGGAATCCGGTGACCGGCTGCGACCGGATCAGTGTGGGCTGCGACAACTGCTATGCGCTGAAGATGGCCAAGCGGCTCAAGGCGATGGGTGCAGCAAAATACCAGACCGACTGCGATCCGCGGACTTCCGGCCCTGGGTTCGGTGTGGCGGTTCATGCCGACACGATGGCCGAGCCGCTGCGTTGGCGGTCACCGCGGAAAGTGTTCGTGAACAGTATGTCCGACATCGCTCATGCCCGCGTTAGTGACGCCGACATCGCCCGGATTCGCGGTCATGGCGGTCGCGCGTCAGCATCAATTTCAGGTGCTGACCAAGCGTCCTCGACGCTTGGCGAAGCTGCTGGCGCGCACTGACTTCCGCGAGTTGATGGCGCAATCGATGCTGTTCGACGACGGGAACGGCGGAGACGACGTCGGCGACTGGCTGACCGTCAACGCGCCGTGGCCCCTGCCGAACGTCTGGTTGGGAACCTCGATCGAGAACGACAAATACTGTTGGCGCGCTGACGAACTGCGTCGAACCCCCGCCTCGATCCGCTTCCTCTCGTGCGAGCCATTGCTCGGACCGCTGCCCAGATTGGACCTGACCGGAATCGACTGGGTCATCGTGGGCGGCGAATCCGGGACCGGGTTCCGTCCCTTGGATTTGGATGGGGTCCGTGAGCTGCGAGATCGCCGTCTCAGGGACCAAGTCAGCCTGTTTTTCAAACAGGTTGGAGGCGTTCGTCCCAAGGCGGGTGGCAGGGAACTTGATGGGCGAACGTGGGACGAGTATCCGACGTTTGTCGACGTAGGCGGCCCCCATGGCTGAGCGTCGAACCTCATGTTCTCGGACTGGGCAATGCGGGAAGCCCCAGTCCGACAGCGCCGATAGCCATGGCGTGACGGGTTTGGTTTCGTTTGCTGCGCAGGAAAATCAAAGTCAGTTCCAGTCCTTCGACCTCGCCATGCCAGCCCTCGGCGATGGCCCGGTTGCGGCGTTCGATGAGGTCGTTCTCGATCTCATCCGTCGCGGATCGAATCTAGGATCGCGGCCGCGTGATCGACGAACAGCAGGTGACCGGCACCCTCAACGATGATGAGTTCGCTATTCGGAATGTCGGCCGCCAGACGTCGACCATCGGCCGCAGGGACATTGCCATCGCAGTCTCCCTGCCAAACCACCGTGGACGCAACGATATCGGAGAGTTCGAAACCCCACGGGCGCGCGAACAGCACCTGCAGATCTGTCGCCACACCTCTGCTGCCCTGCCTCAAAGCGGTGTGAATATTATCGGCGATCTTGCCCAGCAACTCCTCGTCGCCGGCGAGCCGATCACGATCAGCTGGCGACATCCGCGCGATCAGCGCTGCCAGGCCGCGCGGCTTGCGGACCGCTGCAGCCATTCGCGCCGCTGCCGGTCGCGCCAGAAACGGGAAGCGCCGCAACACTATCAGCCCGCCTGCGCACTTGACGCCACCCTCGCTGACGCTTCTTGCTTGACCGTCGAACGGGGCGGGCGAGCTCACCACGACCGCCCGGCTGACGCGGTTGGGCAGTCGATATGCGCACGCCAGCGCATAGGGGCCGCCGCCCGAGGCGCCGAGCACCGCGAACCGATCCAGTTCGAGCCGGTCGGCCACGATGGTCACGGTGTCGGCAAAGTCGAGTATCTGCCGACGCGGTGACATCGTCGACAGGCCCATTCCAGGGCGATCGATCGCGATGAGGCGCAATCCGGCCTCAGCTGCCGGGGCGTGGGCGAAGGCGACGGCCTCCACATGCGAGCCGGGTGCGCCGTGGAAGGCTAGTACCGGATAGCCGGACCTGTCGCCGCACTCCATGCCGCCCACCGTCGCACCCTGCAGTGTCATCGTCCATGGCGTGGGAGAGGTCACGTCCGCAGGATACGAGCCAGCGAACTGTCAGCACACCGGAATGGCTGATGCTGCCAGGGTTTGGTCTTGCTGACTTGACCACGGTCGAGCGCCGGATCCCGCTACGGTACGAGACCAAACGCTGGACGTGCGCTCAACCACTCTGGATTGCTTGGGGCGGCCGACACTCCCCGAAAAGTCCCGCTCCAAACCTGCCGGCTCGGCGAGCAGGATAGGGTTCTCTTCAGAGCGTCGGACCGACAGGTGGGCAGGGTCCGGAGCTATGAGCGTGATGCTGGGGCATTCGGTCGGCTGCTGCACGATGGCCGATGGAATGCGACGACGACGAATGGGGTTCGGCGCATGGACGTGGGTCGGTGGACGTATGTCACCGAATCAAGTTTCGAGCACGAACGCCGCGCCTTGGAGGCCATCCGCGTCGCATTACCTAATGTGGACCCTTGGTATGCCTGGTCGAACTTCACCTTCACCGAGCGATACGGGCATGTCCGCGAGGTCGATCTGCTCGTGATCGCACCCGGTGGGGTGCACATGATCGAGTTGAAGGACTGGAGCGGGCGGCTCACCGTGCAGCGTGGTGACTGGGTGCAGGAACTCGATCGCGGGCACCGGCGACATCACCGGAGTCCGCTGCATCTGACCGAGCAGAAAGCGAAGGAACTGGCCGGACTGCTCAACCCGCACCTCGGGCGCGACCGGGTCTTCGTGAGCAGCCACGTCTGTCTCACCAACACGAACATCCGGTTCGAGTTGCCGCCGGGCGACCGCGTGAACACGCACACAATTGCGGAGCTTGTGCCGGTATTGCAGCAGCCAGTGACCGACGAGCGCCGCCGGATCACCCCCCTGCGCGCGGAGGTCATCGGCCGAGCGTTCCAACAGGTCGGAATCGGCCGCAGCGAAGCCGATTTCACGGTCGGTGCGTACAAACTGGAGCACGAGCCGTTTGACATCGGCCCAACGTGGAGCGACTACCGGGCCGAGCATGCCGATCTGAACACGCTGGCACGCGTACGGATCTATGTTTCCGAACGTGGCGCGGACGCCGAGTCGCGCAAGTCTGTGTACGAAGCGGCGAAGCGGGAGGCCGCGGTGCTCCGCCGCTTCCGGCATCCAGGCGTGGTTCGATTCGTAGACATCGACTCTGGCGCGCATCCGGCAGGTCCCGCGCTCATCTTCGAGCACGACCCGGCAACCATTCGTCTGGACGAGTACGTGGCCCGGCATGTCGACACCCTCGACTTGGCCGACCGGTTGCAGCTGGTCCGGCAGCTGGCAGAGACGATGCGGGCCGCGCACTCGCGGCGTATCTATCATCGGGCGCTCGCGGCGCATTCGGTGCATGTGATCCCGCGCTTGAGCAGCCGCGACGGCGGGCAGTTGAGTGAGCAAGACCGTTGGCGCACACCGTATCTGCAGATCTCGGACTGGCATATCGCCACTCAGCGCAGCACCACCGGCCATCCGGGCATGACCAACTACGCGCCGACGAGCCTGTCGACGACCCACCTGGCCCCAGGCACCGAGGTGTACCTCGCGCCCGAGCTGGCCGCGCCGAAGCCCAAGCCCATAGAGATGGACGTCTACGGACTGGGCATGCTCACCTATCTGCTGGTGGCAGGCCGCCCACCGGCGGCGACCAAAGCGGAACTGCTGGCTCGGTTCGAGGCCGGCGAGGGACTGCGCCCCAGCGCAGTGGTAGACGGCCTGCATCCCGATATCGACGAGCTGGTGGAAGCCGCCACCGCGTACCAGCCCGAGCGCAGGATCTCCACGGTCGACGAGTTCCTGGAGTGGCTGGAGCTCATCGAGACCGAACTGCGCACGCCGCCGGAGCCGGAACCGGCTGCACCGGAGGCCGATCCGTTGGAAGCAGTCGCTGGTGACGTGCTGGCAGGACGCTGGGAGGTGCGCCGACGACTCGGTACCGGTTCGACCAGCCGCGCGTTCCTGGTGCGGGATCTCGATACCGATCCACAGTCGAAAGACGCGCGAGCCTACGCGGTGCTGAAGGTGGCGCTGTCAGACAGTCGCGTCGACGTGCTGACCCGCGAGGCCGAAGTGCTCCGGCGGCTGCGCAAGGACACCCGCATCATTCAGCGGGTTGAGCCTGGATTGGTGCGTATCGCCGACCGCACCGCCCTACTGCTCGAATACGTCGGGGACGAGCGGGAATTGGCCGCGCCGCAGGAATCGGGCAGCAAGCGCCGCCGAACCGAGGAGACGGTGGCGCGGCAGCTGCGCGAGAACGGCCGCCTCACTGTGGACGAGCTGGAGGCATACGGCGAATACTTGTTCGGTGCGGTCGAATTCCTTGAAGGCGAAGGCATCTGGCATCGCGACCTGAAGCCGGACAATATCGCGATCCGGGTGCGCCCCAACCGAACTCGACAACTGGTGCTGATCGACTTCTCCCTCGCCGGCTATCCCGCCAAGGACACCGATGCGGGCACCGACGGCTACCTGGACCCGTTCATCGGTACCATCAGCCGCAGCAACTATGACGCGCACGCGGAACGCTACTCGCTCGCGGTCACCCTGCACGAGATGGCTTCGGCGGAACTGCCGCGGTGGGGTGACGGCTCGGTTGCGCCACGGCAGACCGACCCGAAGCAGCTCCCGCATCCGGCAGTCGCAGCGGATGCGTTCGACCCGTCGATCCGCGACGGACTGATCGCCTTCTTCCGGAGGGCGCTTCACCGGGATATCAAGCAGCGGTTCGACGATCTCAAGCCGATGCGGGACGAGTGGCGGCGGATTTTCCTGGAGATGGCGCGTGCAGTGCCCTCCCGGCCGCTCACCCGGCAGCCTGGGATTGATGCCACTGCTCACGCCCCAGCTGCTGAAGCGCGGGCGCAGGCCGGAGTCCCGGGGATCGCGCCCGCCGATGCCGAAACCTCCGAGCAGGAACGTGACCGGATCGCCGAGCAGGCGACCCGCGAAACTCCCTTGGCGACAGCCGGTTTGACAGCGGCGGCCGAGCAGTTCCTCTATGGGCTCGGTATCAACACCGTCGGTGATCTACTCGATTACAGCCAACGCAGTCTCATCAACGCCCCTGGTTTGGGTGCCCGAACCCGCATCGAGATCCAGAGTCGGCAGAAGCAGTGGGGCAAACTGCTGGGCCGCACCAGCCCGACTCCGCTCACCCCTGAAGGGCGCCGTGCTGCCAAAGAGGAATTGCATGAAGCGCAGTCCGCCGTAGCCGATCTGGGCGAGGCGGTGCTGCGGGCGCTGAGCCTGGACACCTTGCTGTCGCAGGTAGTGCCCGAGCGAAATAACAATGGCTCCAACGCCAAGAAGATCGATATGGTGACCCGTCTGCTCCAGGTGCCTGGTGTCGATGGCCTCCCGGATCTGGGCGCGTGGCCGACGCAGTCGGCGGTGGCGGCATCAATGGGTGTCACCTCGCCGGCTATCTCGCAGTCGCTGAAGCAGATGCGTCAGCAGTGGAGCAACTCCGACGCGCTGCAAGCGGTACGTAATGAAATCGTGGACCTGCTAAGGGAATTCGGCCGGGTCGCCTCTATCGTTGAGGTCGCGGACGCTTTGATTCTGCGCCGCGGTACTCGTATCGACGGTCGCGAGCAGCGCCGGGCCTTGGCACTGGCGGTATTGCGGGCGGTGGCGGAGGCTGAGCAGCTAACGCCAGGCGAGGCAGCATTCGAATACAGCGGTACCCGCGACGGCGCGCTGCCGGTGGTGCTCGCCCTGGAAGTCGACGAGGAGAACGATCCACCCGAAACGCCCTCGGTGAAGGCCCTATTGGGTTACGCGATGCGACTGGGTGCCGCGGCGGACCGGCTGGCGGACTCGGAGACCCTTCCCACCCCCGCGACCGTGTTGGAGCGATTGGGCGCCATCGACGTTCCGCCGGGCGTGGTCGAGTGGTCCGATCTCGGCTGGGATGAGCGGCGGCTCGTGCAGATGGCGGTCGGCGCGTCCCGCAATGCCGCGGCCACGCCGCGACTGGAGATCTACCCGCTGAACCTGCCGTTGGTGCGCGCGGCCCGCCTCACCCAAGCGGGGCTTGTGCGCCTGACCCCGAACCTGGAGCGCGGTCGCCAGCCCGGACTTCGGGTTGAGGAGGTCCACGAGCGGATTCGCAGCCGCTTTCCGGAACTCGATGCGGGACAGGGCCTTCCGGCGGGGCCGGAGCTCACCGCCGCTCTGCGTAATGCCGGTTTCGAGCTGGTGTTGGAAACTAGCGCCGACGGTGTGACTCGTTATCTGCCAACGCACGGAATCGACGCCTTCAGCTCGTTGCCAGCCTGGTCAGGACGCCGCGACACCGCCACCAGCGTCCGTGACAGTCGCTGGGCCGACGATCCGACGGTGGCGAAAGCGTCCCAGGCCGAAGAACAGCTCACCGACGCAGCGAAGCGCGACGGCTTCCGAGCGCTGACGGTGCGCACATCGCTGAGCAACCTGGCAGCTGACGAGATTGCCGACCGGTTCGCGGCGGAGCCGGTCTCGATGACCAGACTGTTCCTATCGGTGATGCACGAACTTATTCCGGCCGAGGGGAAACCGACGTGGGACACGATTCTCATGGCTGATGCCGCCGAGCCCGGCAGCAAACGGGCCATCCGCTTCGCCGAGTATGCGCGCACCGCGTGGGGCCGCATCGAGCCACAGGTGCTCGAACGTCTGGCTGCGGCCGCAGGGCCGGTGCTCATGATCGACACGCTTGTCTTCGCCCGCTACGACGCGATGGGCGTGCTCAACCGGCTCGCCGAGGAGGCACGCCACGGTGGCCGAGGGCTCTGGCTGCTGTGCCCACAGGACGATCCGGAACGCAAGCCACGCCTCGGCACGACGGCCGTTCCGTTCCAGACCGGATTCGGCGAATGGATCGTGCTGACCGACGACTGGGTTCGCAACACCCACCGAGCCGGTGACCGAAAGATCAACGACGACAACACAGGAGTCCGTGCATGATCGACCGCTTCGCGCTTCTAGCTGACCTCCGCAAGCAGGTCGTGGCGGTCGAGAAAGATCTGACCCAACAGATCGAGCACCCTGACACCGATTCCGCGCGCACGGCCCGAAACCAGCTTCGCGACGAATACGACCGAGCCCGTGCAGTCGGCCGCACCGCTGCTACCTGGTCAACCTGGCTCAAAGGCGACGAGAAGATCCCGGGTCGCATTCCCCAGGTGGCCGCCGCCTGGGTGCTGGGTACCGTCTTCGTACGATTCTGCGAAGACAACCAGCTCATCACCGAGCCTTACCTGACCGGCTCCAGTGATGACCGCCGCGACCTGGCGCAGGCCCGCTACGACACCTACGTCGAAACTGATCCCGACCCCACCTACCGCGGCTGGCTGCTGCGCGCTTTCGCCGAACTCGGTTCCGGCCAAGCCGGCAAACTACTGTTCGACCCAGCCCACAACCCGCTCTATGAGGTGCCGCTCTCCCATGTAGGCGCGGGCGCATTGGTCGAATTCTGGCGGACCAGGGACGAGCACGGGCAGCTCGTGCACGACTTCACTGACCCACTGCGTGAGGAGCGCAAGGAAGGCTGGAGTACACGCTTTCTCGGAGACCTGTACGAGGAGCTCTCCGAGAATGCTCGAAAAGCGTACGCCTTGCGGCAGACTCCGGTTTTCGTAGAGGAGTTCATCCTCGATCGAACCATGACACCGGCACTGAAGGAATTCGGGCACGAAGAGCTGAAGATCATCGACCCGACCTGCGGCTCAGGGCATTTCGTTCTCGGCGCATTTCGTCGACTGGTCGAAACTTGGGAAGAGATTCCGCTGGGGCGGGATCAGTATCAGCAGGTGAGGGCAGCGCTGGACTCGGTGCACGGCGTCGACCTCAATCCGTTCGCTGTGGCTATCGCCCGTTTCCGGCTGCTCGTGGCTGCAATGGCGGCGGCTGGTATCGATACCCTCGCTAAGGCTGCCAACTACGAGTGGCCGATCCACCTGGCGATCGGTGACTCGCTCATCCAGAATCGCCAACTCGAACTTGACCTGATTGGTATTGGAGGCGGCGACCCACTCGCCGAATTCTCTTACGCCACCGAGGATCTGCCTGAGCACCCCAGCATCCTGGAGAACGGACGCTACCACGTTGTGGTCGGCAACCCGCCGTATATCACTGTGAAGGACAAGAAGCTCAACGACGCGTACCGGAAGATCTACAAAGATGTCTGCTCCGGAAAGTACGCTCTGTCGGTCCCGTTCGCCGTCCGCTTCTTCGAACTCGCCAAACGTGGGGGATCCGACGGACGAGGATATGGGCGGGTTGGACAGATCACTGCGAACTCGTTCATGAAGCGCGAGTTCGGGACTAAGCTGATCGAAGATTACTTCGCTGAAAGGGTGGAACTCACCGAAGTTATCGACACGTCCGGTGCCTATATCCCAGGCCATGGCACGCCGACTGTCATCCTTGTCGGGACGCCGCGATCCGGTAACGGTCGGACACCGACCATACGTACTGCCCGAAGCGTGCAAGGTGAACCCAGGACACCCGAAGAACCTGAAAACGGCCTCGTTTGGCGCGAGATTGTCGGACAGATCGGCAAACCGGGCTTTATGGGCCAATGGGTTTCCGTCGATGATCTCGATCGTAAGCGCTATTTCAGCAAGCAGCCGTGGATTCTGCTTGACGGTGGTTTGGAGATGATGGAAATGATCGGCCAATCATCCAAATCGCCGCTACGAAAGCAAATATCGCGCATCGGCTTCTATGGTGTTATGGGCTCTGATGATGCTATGACTGCCCCGGATCGAATTTTTGAGAGACTCGATGCGGAGGGTAAATTCGTACGGCGCCTTGTTGTAGGCGATGAGGTTCGAGATTTCTTGGTTGCAGAAGGCGATTACGGCTTCCATCCATACGATGCTCAACGTGAGCTTCAGCCATTGAGCGAGTTCCCTATCCTCGGGCGACTTCTTTGGGTCTCACGAACGGAGCTGGGGAACCGGGCGACCTTTTCGCAGGGAACGTACTTTGGCGAGGGGCGTCCATGGTATGAGTGGCACCAGATTCCGAAGGACCAAGGTGCAAGCCTGTGGTCGATCGCGTTCGCGGCCGTGGCTACGCACAATCATTTCGTGTTGGATCGGGGCGAAAAAGTGTTCAATCGTTCGGCGCCCGTTATCAAACTGCCCGAGGGCGCGACCGAGGATGCTCATCTGCGGCTGATCGGTGTGCTCAGCAGCTCTACTGCTTGTTTCTGGCTCAAAATGGTGAGCCAAGATAAACCGAGCAATGGTGTAGGTCGCGGGCTGGAGTCTGAAAAGTGGACAGTTCGATACGAGTTCACCTGCACAAACCTTGAGAACTTTCCGCTCCCGGATAAATTCCCGACTGCCCTCGGAAGAGAGCTTGACGAGTTGGCAAATCAGTTGGCGCGCGTCAGCCCTCGATCCGTTTGTGCCGCTGGTGTCCCTAGCGTGGCCGCCCTGCGTGAAAGTAGGCGGGAATGGTATGAATTGCGAGCGCGTATGATTGCTCTTCAGGAAGAACTTGACTGGCAGGTCTACTCGATATATGGGCTCACGGGCGACGAGCTTACCGCTAGTGGACTTGATGTACCTGGAGTTGTACTTGGTCAACGCGCGTTCGAGATTGCCTTGGCTCGGCGCGTAGCCGCTAATGCAGAAGAAACAGACTGGTTTCGTAGGCACCGTTCAGTGCAGGCTATCGACCTTCCTTCGCATTGGCCTGCCGAATACTGTAACTTGGTCGAGCGGCGCCTTAAAGCAATAGAATCTAACCGCGCCATTAACATGATTGAGCGGCCTGAGTACAAGCGCCGATGGCTTACTGATGGTTGGGACGCGCTGCGAGACAAAGCCCTCCGCTCTTGGCTCCTTGACCGCATGGAGCAACGAGAACTGTGGTACGACGAGAATGGTCAGCCAATCATTCGAACTCTGTCACGGCTGACGGATCTGCTATCGCAGGACGAGGATTTCGCCTCGGTTGCCGCGACTTACGCCCCACGCCAGGATTTGGTGGAGGTGGTGGCGGACCTCATGACTGACGAGCATGTGCCATTCCTCGCGGCCCTGCGTTACAAACCTTCCTCAATGCACAAACGCGCCGACTGGGAACATGTCTGGGATCTGCAACGGCAAGAGGACAAGGAACGGGATCCGGAGAAGCGGCTCCAGATTCGCGATGCGATACCGGTGCCTCCTAAATATATCAGCGCAGATTTCTTGCGGACCTCGTTCTGGCAGGCACGTGGAAAACTAGACGTGCCGAAGGAACGGTTCATCTCGTTCGGCGACGCCAATGTTGCAACCCCACTGCTATACGGCTGGGCTGGCTGGGATCATCGCGAACAGGCACAAGCCGTTGCGACGAACTTCATGACGCAGTCCCTGGATACAGAGCAGATCACCCCCTTGCTGGCAGGTCTGTTGGAGTTGCAGCCGTGGTTGGAGCAGTGGCACAACGAGTTCGACGATGCTTACAGCGGTTCCCCAGCGGAGTTCTTCGCCGGATATCGTCGTCAGATTCAGAGTGAGCACGGATTGACCGATGACGACCTGCGCGCCTGGCGTCCGCCTGTCGCCCGCAGTCGGGCCGCCGGTGCGAAGAAGGCCACTCGAACGCGTAAGACGGAGGGATGACAGTGGCACCGAAACCCGGCGCACCGAAACCGTTGCTGCGGGAACTGATTCCCATCAAGGAGCACATCTCTACCTCGGACTATGTACTCGGCCTGTCCGAAACGGTGTCGGATCCGGAAGCCGCCGCGCAGGCGATGCGTGAGTATGTGGTCACCGAGCCACTTCTGGCCGACTACGAACAGGCGCTCGCGCTGATCAAGTCCGCGCTGGACGGCCACACCTCCAAACCTGCTTACCTGCATGGTTCGTTCGGTTCCGGTAAGTCGCATTTCATGGCGGTGCTGTACGCACTGCTGTCGAACAATCCAGCGGCGCGTGCGAAGACCGAACTCGCACCTGTTCTGGCCAAACATGAGTGGCTGCAAACGGACGGACGCAAGTTCCTGCTGGTGCCCTTCCACATGCTGGGTGCGAAGTCGCTGGAGCAGCGCGTGCTGGGCAAGTACGTGGAGCATGTACGCGTATTGCATCCAGACGCGCCACTGCCGCAGGTGTATCGCACCGACGCGTTGTTCGACAGTCTCGCGAATCTGCGCGCCGCGATGGGCGACGATGCCGTGCTCAAAGCGCTCAATTCGATCTACAGCGTCGATGAAGACGATGAGTGGGGTGACTCCGCATTCTGGACGGCGGACAAGCTCGACGCCGCCATGGCCGCGCCCGAATCGCATGAGCCGGGCGACGCACTCGATCTGGTCGAGCCGAAGACTCCGCAGGAGTTGCGTGCCAAGCTGGTCGGCGACGCGAGTGCCACACTCATCACCGGGTTCACCAAGGACGCCGCTGAAGACGAGCATGGGTTCATCTCCCTCGACGCCGGTTTGTCGGTGATCGCGCAGCACGCGAAATCTCTCAAGTACGACGGCCTTGTTCTGTTCTTGGACGAGCTAGTGCTGTGGCTGCACACCCAGATGCACGACCACAAGTTCGTCGCCCGAGAAACCGCGAAGATGACCAATTTCCGGGAGGGCGGCGACACCCGGCGTGCCATCCCGATCGTCTCGTTCATCGCTCGTCAGCGCGATCCGCGGGAGCTGTTGGGCGGTGAGGCATCTGGTGCTTACGAGGCGGCTATTCACGACAACCTCGAACTCGCCTCCGGTCGATTCGACGTGATCGAACTCGACGACCGGAACCTGCCGGAGATCGCGCACGAACGAGTCCTGAAGCCATTCAATGAGGACGCCAAGGCGCAGATAGAAGACGCTTTCGCTGCCGCGAAACGGAGCGGTTCGGCGGCTTGGGTGACCTTGCTCGGCTCCGATGAGTCCACGGGTGCAGACGAAGCGTCGTTCAAGTTCTCCTACCCGTTCTCGCCGGCTTTCCTGTCCACGCTTGTGCACATGTCCAACGATTTGCAGCGCAACCGCACAGGTCTGAAGCTCATGGGTGAGCTGTTGGCGAAGCGCCGTAACAACTTGCGGCTGGGCGAACTGATCCCGCTCGGCGATCTGTACGAGGTGTTGACTGCTGGTGGTGATCGGCCGTTCGTCGCCGACAAGCGCGTCATGTTCGAAGCCGCGGACCGGTTGTACCACAACGATCTTCGTCCTTACCTGCGCCGACTGTACGAGGTCACCGAGGACGATATCCACGCCTATCTACACCGTCCTGACCAGATCACCGACCAGAAGCTCGTGAACGGCTGCAAGCAGTTCGTAGCGGACAATCGGCTGATGTGCACACTGCTGCTGTCGGCACTCGCACCGGGCGCACCCGCCTTGCACGATCTGAGCGCCCGCACCTTGAGCGCACTGAATTTCGGGTCCTTCGCGAATCCCGTTGACCCCCTGGCGGTCGGTGTCATCGCGAACAAGGTCGAGGAGTGGGCGGGTCAGTTCGCTGAGATCAAATATAGTGAGCCGAAGGCGAACCCCGCTGTGCGGTTGGAACTCACAGGCGTCAGCGTCGATATGGTGCTCGCGAACGCCGAAGCTAACAACACGCGTGCCAATCGGGCAGCCCTGGCGAAGCGGCTGCTCATCCGCGAATTCGGAATCGACCCGAGTACCGATGTCTCCAATTCCCATCCGCTTCGGTTCGTGTGGCGCGGTTCGGGTCGGGTCGTCGAAGTCGTATTCGGCAATGTCCGAGACGAAGACGAACTGCCCGACAACCAGTTGCAGCCGTACGACAGCAATCTGTGGCGGCTGGTAATCGACCTCCCCTTCGACGAGGACGAGCACACCGCACGCGAAGACGCCAACCGGATCCGCGACTTGCGTGCCAAACAGCACGGCCACCCCACCCGGACCGTCGCCTGGCTGCCAGATCACCTGTCCAAAGCGCGCTGGGACAGCTTCAAGAAACTTGTCGTCATCGATAAGGCACTCGCCGACAAGGGCCGATTCGAGACCCAGTACGCCAGCCACCTCAACGCTGACAATCGCGCTACTGCTTGGAATCTGTTGAGCACCCAGCGGGACACGCTCATGAGCCAGATGCGTACGGCTTTCAAGAAGGCGTACGGCCTCGACGCCAAGACCGAGACCGACGTGCAGAACGTCTTCGACGACCATCTCCAGCCGCTGCCGGAGATCGCTGATTTGCGGTTGCCGTTCGGTTCGACAATGGAATACGGCATCCGACACCTGGCCGGTGTCATGCTCGCCCATCAGTATCCCGCCCACCCAGACTTCTCCGACGAAATCGGCAGCGCGGTGAAACCCGCGGACGCGAAAACTGTCTTCACCCATGTGCGTTCAGCCGCGGAAACGCGGAACGGACGTGTCGAGGTAGTGCCGGCCAAGGACATCAAGGTCATGAAGCGCATTGCGGTTCCGCTCGGGCTGGGTGAGCAAAAGGAGGCGTATTTCGAGCTGTCGCGCCGCTGGGCAGACGAGTTTCGGCGGTTCGCCACGACTGACGGCGAGACCGGTGACCTGAAGGTGACAACCCTGGCCGCGTGGACCGACAGGCCGCCGCGCGGTCTAGACGAGTTCTTGAAGAACCTCGTGATCGCGGCTTTCGCGGCGATGGACGACCGGGTGTGGGTGCGCGCCGGGGTTCCGCAGGACACGCTTCCGGAACCGAGCCAGCTCAAATCTGTTGATGCGTTGCGCAAACAACCGCTTCCCAGCGAATCCGCTTGGGAGACCGCCCGCCAGCGCTTCGAGGCCATCGCGGGCACGAAGGCCCCGGCATTGCTGCGCGGCCCAATGGTGCAACAGTTGGCCCGCCAGCTCACTGACTTCGCACGCAACTTTGCCGATCCCGCTGCGACGCTCGTGCGGCAGCTCGAAAGCCACACCACCTTCCTGGACCTCGACGGCTCTGACCGCTTGGCGCTGGCACATCGTGCGGTCGCTCTGCTGGCGGCTGTTTCCGCTGCGGCTGAAGGCGGTTCGGCGGGAGCCAAGCAGACGGTGGAGGCCTTCGCCGGATTCGATCTCGGTGCGGCGACACCACAGCACCTGGGTGCATCCATCAAGCAGGCCCGCGCTGTTGCAGATGCTCTGGACACCGCTCCCTGGGGAACGTTGCGGCTGTACAAGCGGTTGGGCGCGGACGGTGACCGCCTGCTGGAGTCATTGCGAAATACCGCCCGTGCCAACCAATTCACTGACGATCTGGTCGCGAAACTCACCGATACCGCGGACGCCATTACGGAGGCGCTCGATACAGAGGAGCCCACGCCACCAGTTCAGGTGACACCCCAGCGCCCAGCGGACATTGACCTGGGTGGAGAGTCCAACCATCCGCCGGTGCCCGAAGACCCGTCACCTGGAGCTCCCGCACGCTCGGGGACGCGACGCTTCACCGCAGTCAATCTCCGCAGCGTCGTCGAAGAGTTGGAGCGCGACATGGAGGAACTCGCCCGTCATGAGCCGAATGCCCGCATCGTGGTGAGTTGGCAGGTGGTCGAATGAGTCGAATGTGTACGCGGTGCACGGCAGAACACAGTGATGCCTGTAGGGAAGCCGCGGTTTTGTGCAGCCGCGTCGCACATTGCAGTCCTCGCCGCCTGTCGATGGTCCGGGAGACCGAGGTATGACCACCACGATGAGCCTCCCCCTGCTGAAGGCCGCAGATGTGCTGCAATACCTTTCAGCGGGCCACGGCCTTGCGGACGCGTTGGCGGGCCGCGGCGAGCGGACGGTCGTGCTGTTGCGGGCAGAACCGACCTGGGGCGGTCCGACCGAGCTGACGACGGCGAACCGTCGCGCCCAGGTGGCGGCCGCACCCTCTGTTTTGGCCGTACACGAATTCGTACTTCGGCACCTGGAGACCGAGAACCTGCCGCAGGTGCTAGTAGTGCTCACCGATCGCGAGCATGAAGACCTGGATCCGGCGATTCTGGCGCGCACCCATCGTCAGCGGATCAACCTGGTGGACCGCTGGGACATTGTCCGGAATGCTTTCGGGGCCACCGGAATCGACGAATGGCTCAAACGTGAGCCGTGGGCAGCCGAGGCGCTGCTCGACGCTGCAGGCCCCGACGGGTGGGCCCGTGTGCCAGGTGTGCTGTCGAGGGGAGAGGCTCTGTCTGCCCTGGCGTCCCGGCGCCTGCGGCTCCCGTCCTCGAACGACCGCATCGACCCGGCCACTCTGCTGCATTGGTCGCACACTGCCGGGCGTCCCGAATTGCTGCTGGACCTACGGGACACGGAACTCGCCGGGCTGTCGGCGTTTCTCACCGAAGACGAGCAGGCCGGCAAGGCCGGAAGTGTCCTGATCGATCTGGTGCGTGCGGGCCATGGTGGAGACGCACTAGCCTTCGGGTTAGTGTGCGCGGCACTGTGGTTGCATCCGAATCCCGACAATGCCACCTACCAGGCGCGTGGTCGTGCCGAACGTCGTCTCGGCGACCGCCCTGCGGTGAGCGCCGACGAGATCGACCGGCGCATGGCGGTTTTCGGGCGGGCTTGTCTCGAGTACTTCGATATCCAGCTCGCCCGCGCTTACGATCCGCGTGCCCGCCGAATCGATGCCCGCTGGTCCGAGTCCGAATCCGAGGGCGAGACTCTCTGGTCCCAGCCGGCGCGTGCGGCTCGTCAGATAGTCGACCCGATCCTTAAACGTGCAGGTGAGCTGGTGCGCGAGCTGGGTGCGGACGCTGCGGCACAGGCGAGCCCTGTCCTGCGATCCGGCCTCGACGCCCGTTTCACCGCCGTGGGAAATGCCTTGGGCCGCAATGATCCCGAGGCGGTTTCCGCTGCGGTCAAGGCGCTGCTTGCCCACCGGCTCGCTGGTGATCCCGAACTCGAGGTGCGTATTCGCCGGGTCGAGATGGCTCAACGACTGGCCCGCTGGCGCGCTGGTGACCCGGATACCACCGTAGAGACAGTTGCCTCGGCGCTCGACCGGCATATGGACGAAACCAGCTGGGCGGACCGGGCTCTTGACTATCTCGAAGCCGGCGGTGACACCGATCCGGCGCTGAAGATCCCTTATCGCATCCTTGTAGCCAAGGTCCGGGAGCGCCGCCGCGACCTGGATCAAGAGTTCGCGAAGTCCCTCGCGATCTGGACAGCGGCGGGCACTGCTCCCGGACGAATGCTCACCGTCGAGACTTTTCTCGCTCGTGTGGTGGCTCCCATTGCCGCCCACCGCAGGGTTTTGCTGATCGTGTTGGACGGTCTGAGCGCCGCCATTGCCACGGAGCTGGCCGACCAGCTACTCAGCGGATGGAACGAATTCGACCCTTACCCAGAGGGCGGTGAGCCCCGCCGCCGTGCAATGGCAGCAGCGCTGCCGAGCCTTACCGGAGTTTCGCGTACCTCGCTGTTCGCTGGAAAGCTGATGCGTGGCGACCAAACGGTCGAGAAGCGTGAATTTCCACTGCACTCGTTCTGGGGTTCGAAGAAGACTGCAGCCGTCTTCCATCTGGACGATCTACGTGCAGAGGACGGGCACCCCTTCGGTGAAGATCTCACCACCGCCCTCCTTGATCCCGACCAGCACATCGCGGTGGTGCTCAATACCATTGACAACGCACTTGCCAAGGACTTGAAGCTCGGCGACCCGGACTGGGAACTGCGGGAAATCCGTGATCTGCGTGCTCTGCTACGCGCTGCCGCTGACCAGGACATGGCGGTGCTGATCACCAGTGACCATGGCCACGTCATTGATCGGCATAGCGTGAAAGTCGAGACTCCCCAACCACAATCGGCCCGCCATCGCTGTCCCGACTCATCGCGTCCGCTCGCCGATGCCGAGATCGCTTTGTCCGGCCCGCGCGTGGTCTGGTCCTGCCCAGGGGAGTCCGACGCCAAGCCCGGTGCGTCCATTGTCGCTCTGTGGGACAACGATTCCCGCTACACCACTCGCAAGGCGGGGTACCACGGCGGAGCTTCCCTCGCAGAGGTCACCATCCCGGTCCTGGCGTTCCTACCATTCGGGGACGAACCGCCGGTCGTCTCGCGGCAGCCGATCTGGCGGCAGCTCGGTCCTCAGTCGCCCTACTGGTGGTCGTCGGACCGCCCGACGCCCCCGGCCGCACGCGAGCCTCTGGAGAACGACGCCCGCCGCCGCAGCACTGCACGCGTGTCGAAGGAGAAACTGCATGGTCTCGAACCGATGTTCGACGTGCCCGCAACCACTATTGCGCCTGCCTCGGCGATCCCCGCCGCGGCGACTTCGAACGACGAGCTGGTGACCCGACTGCTTGCCTCGGATCTGTTCGAAGCACAACGCATACTGATCTCCCGGCCGCCCCAGCCGCACGTGCTCAAGAAGGCTATCCGTGCCCTGTTGGATGGCCCGCTCCCGAATACCGCCTTGGCTCAGCGCATCGGGTACCCGACAATCCGTGCCACCAGCTTTGCCGCAGTGCTTAGCCAGCTGCTCAATTACGACGGCATCACTGTGCTCGAGACAATGGGGGATGGCCGCACACTGAAATTGGATGTGGCACGCCTGCGCGCCCAGTTCGAACTGTGATCTCGAATTGCGGGTGCGGCGGAACGGCACTTCGTCGGTGCGTTGTGCCGGATGACCAGCGATCGACAGGCGCGATGTACCTGATGACTCTCATCGGGCGGATGACATGCGAAACTGGGCCGCGTGAGTAGCGTGCAGCCAGTGCCCGTGAGCGCGGTCCGACGCCGCCTGGTGATCGACGCACTACGCAGGGGAGCCGTACCCGAGGCCGGGCTCGACCTGCTCGCAACCGGACTCGACCGGTTCGAGGCGGCCATCGATGCCGAGCTCGACACAGTGGTGTCCAGTGGTTCGGTGTTCAAAGCGGTGCGCGGCGAATACGGCTCCGGCAAGACGTTTTTCGCTCGGTGGCTGGGCGAACGCGTGAAACGCCGCAACTTCGCAGTCTCCGAGATTCAAATCTCCGAGACCGAGACTCCGCTACACAAGCTGGAGACGGTGTACCGAAGACTCACCGAACGACTCACCACCTCCAGCTTCCCGCCCAGCGCATTGCGCCCGGTGGTCGATGCCTGGTTCTACGCACTGGAGGAGGACGCTCTCGCGGACGGCGCGACCGACGCCGAGCTGCCCACGGCGGTGGAGCAGCTCATGACCGCGCGTCTGGCCGAAGTATCCAGGCACGCACCGTCTTTCGCTACCGCACTGCGCGGCTACCGGAAAGCGGCCACAGACGGTGACGAGTCCACCGCCGCCGCCGTGCTCGCCTGGCTGGGCGGACAGCCCAACGTCGCGGCCGCGGCCCGCCGGGCCGCCGGAGTGCGTGGCGACCTTGATCATTTCGGCGCACTCGGGTTCCTACAGGGGCTGTTGGTCGTGCTGCGGGACAGTGGGCACCCCGGTTTGCTGGTTGTGCTCGACGAGGTCGAGACGCTGCAGCGGGTGCGCTCCGATGCGCGTGACAAGGCTCTGAACGCACTGCGCCAGCTGATCGACGAGGTGTACTCGGGCCGCTTCCCGGGTCTCTACCTGCTGATCACCGGCACACCGGCCTTCTATGACGGACAGCAGGGCGCGCAGCGGCTGGCGCCTTTGGCGCAGCGGCTGGCCACGGACTTCACCACCGATCCGCGTTTCGACAATCCGCGCGCGGTGCAGCTGCGGCTGTCCGGCTTCACTCTCGATTCGTTGACCCAGCTCGGGATCACCATTCGTGACCTGTATGCGGACGACTCCGAGCACGGCGACCGAATCCGGACTGTCGCCGATAACGCATACGTCGCGGACCTCGCCAAAGCGGTGGGCGGCGCACTGGGCGGCAAAGTTGGTGTGGCACCGCGGCTTTTCTTGAAGAAGCTCGTCGGCGATGTGCTCGACCGAGTGGACCAGTACCCGGATTTCGACCCGCGGCAGCACTATCGGCTAACGGTGACGTCAACCGAACTCACCGCTGCCGAACGCAACCTCACCAGTGCCGACGAGATCGACCTCGAACTGTGACGGATGAGGGTTCGGCCCTGACCGTCGATCCGATCGATCGACTCGACCCGGTCGTCGTCCACCACATAGTCAATACATTGGGGTGGCCCGACCTTCGGCCGCTCCAGAAAGCCGCTATCGGTCCGCTGCTCACTGGGCAGGACGCCGTTCTGCTCGCTCCCACGGCCGGCGGCAAGACCGAGGCCGCCTGCTTCCCGATTCTCAGTGCCATGACGCAGCAGGACTGGCGTGGGGTTTCAGTGCTGTACCTATGCCCGCTCAAGGCGCTGCTCAACAATCTGGTCAGCCGGATCGACGGCTATGCCCAATGGCTCGGCCGACGCGCAGCGCTCTGGCACGGCGATACCAGCGAATCCCAGCGGAGCCGCATCCGCCGCGAACCTCCTGACATTCTGCTCACCACCCCGGAATCGTTGGAAGCCATGCTGATTGGGGTGAAAACCGACCACGATGACCTGCTCGGCGGGATCCGCGTTGTCGTGGTCGATGAGGTGCACGCCTTCGCGGGCGACGATCGAGGATGGCACCTACTGGCGGTGTTGGAACGCCTGCAGCGGGTGACCGGACAACCGATCCAGCGTGTGGGATTGTCAGCGACCGTGGGCAATCCGCATGATCTGCTGGCCTGGCTGCAGGGCTCGGGAGCCGATCATCGCCCTGGTCGTGTCGTCGCACCGGACCAGGTCGCCCCAGGCACAACCACAGCCCAACAAGCCGTTTCGTCTGCGGCGCCACCGGGCGAGGTCGAACTGGACTACGTCGGTTCGCTGGAAAATGCCGCCAAGGTGATCGCCACACTCCACCGCGGCGAAAAAAGACTCGTATTCTGTGATTCCCGTCGCCAGGTCGAGGAGCTCGGCTCAGCGCTGCGGGCCCGCGGAATCACCGTCTTCCTCTCGCACGCCTCGTTGTCCGCCGACGAACGTCGCCGTGCCGAACAGGCGTTTGCCGAGGCCCGTGACACCGTCATCGTCGCCACCTCCACCCTTGAGTTAGGCATCGATGTCGGTGATCTGGATCGAGTCATTCAGATAGATTCCCCTGGCACCGTCGCGTCCTTCCTGCAACGAATCGGCCGCACCGGCCGGCGGTTCGGAAGCACGCGCAACTGCCTATTCCTCACCACCAGTGACGATTCTGTGCTGCAAGCCGCCGGGCTGCTGCTGCTATGGGGACGCGGGTGGGTCGAACCCGTCATCGCCCCACCGGAACCTCGGCATCTGGTCGCCCAGCAGGTTCTTGCCGTCGCCCTGCAACATGGCACTCTGGGTGATCGGATCTGGACTCAGGAATGGAACGGCTTGCCACCCTTCGACCGGTCCGGCGAGCCGATACTGCGACATCTTGTGACTTCCGGCTTCCTCGATGACGATCAGGGACTGCTGTTCATCGGTCCGGAGGCTGAAAAGCGGTTCGGCCGAAGGAACTTCCTCGATCTCACCGCAGCCTTCACTGCTCCACCTCAGTTCACCGTCCTGGCCGGGCGGCATGAGGTCGGCCTAACCGACGCTTCTCTCCTGATGGAAGAACGCCCCGGCCCGCGCCTGCTGCTGCTCGCCGGGCGAAGCTGGCGCGTCACGTACGTCGATTGGAAACGGCGCCGTCTCTTCGTCGAACCAGCCGATGGTGGCGGTGTCGCCAAGTGGTCGACTCCGGGTCTGCGGGGCCTGTCCTATGCTCTGACCCGTGCCATGCGTGAAGTCATTCTCGGCACTGACCCACCGGTGTCTATGACTCGCCGTGCCGTGATGGCCCTCGCGAACCAACGAATGGAACGCGGCGTCGTTGTTGCACCGAATGCCACGGTCGTTGATCGTGATGGAGAGACCGTCCACTGGTGGACATGGGCAGGTTTTCGTGCCAATGCAACACTAGCCCAGACACTCGCGGCGATCGCCGAACCGGACCGCCGCCCAACGGATCTCGCTATCCGACTCCGTTCAGATCTGACGCCGGAGATGTGGCATGCCGCCACGGCGCATGTCAGGTTAGTGCTGCCACGAGTGGATCCGAGGGCAGTCAGCGGCCTGAAGTTCGCCGCTCTGCTACCGGAGTATCTCGCTGCGGCAACTGTCGCCGCGCGTCTCGCGGATTTTCCTGGCGCGCAGGAGATTCTGGGGGAGCGAGTCCGCTTTCGTGGCGCACCATGATCTGTCTCGGCGCAAACCGCTGCGAACTATGAAACCTCGAAAGCAAATCTCCTGATTAGGACGAACTGGGATGTGTAAGCTGGAAGTCTTCCATAAAACTACCGTGGGCGATCAGACTATCGGGTTGATGTAGTACTTGATTTCGCTCAACTGTGGCCATGAGCCGCTGCCCAACCATGTTTCGGAATAACCGTCTGAGTGCCATGGACTCCAGTTCTCGGCGTAAGCAGTCACTGGTTCGTAGATGATTCTGCGTTGGATACTCGCGACGACATAAGTGTCGCGCAGTTTTACATACTTCAGCGCTGCCGGTGGCGATGAGGCTCGTAGAGCAGTCTGATTAGGCGGTTTCCGCGGAAGACGGCGATGGAGGAGAGCAAGCTGCTCTTGACGTCTCGGGCGCGTTGCGTCGGTACGCCTTCTCCGCTGAGAAGCCAGTCTGCGAGCAGCTCCGGCAGCGCGAACTGGAGTTGAAAACTGTACGAGCCGTCGGCTGGCACGATGATCCAATCGCCACCGATCTGGCCTCGATCGGCGAATTCGATGTGGACTCTGATGTCGGATCCGTGATGGTCGTCGGCATAGTTGGCGAACGCCGTCGGGTTATCGATATGAAGAACAAGAATGAAAGGTGCATACGGGAATCCGATGAGCAGTTCGCCCAGCGGTGTATCGCTGAATTCTGAGACGATCTGGTCGAGTTGATCATCAGGTAGGGCAAATGTTTGGCCGTAGGTTGTGCTGTCGTCGGCTGGAGGTATCCAGTCGTTATCGTCGGTCGACTGCTTGGGTTCGGCTTGGTAGCGGACCCACACTCGATCTTCGTCGGGCTCCGTCACATCATCGCCGACGTCGGCGACCGCAAGGTCGGAGCCAAGATGGATGATCCTGTGAAGATGATCGTCGGCGCTGAGATCGGGAATGTCGTCTGGCCATGTACCGAGAGCCTGGCGCAGTGCCGTGCGGATCTGCCGTTGGGGGAACGGCGATGTTCTCGAACGACGAACCAAATCGAAGATACCGTGAGCTGTACGATCCACGGCGTCGAGGAAGGGTTTGAAACCGGGGTTCGACAGATCCACCAACGAGATCTGCTGCGCCAAGGCATAACGCTGGGCGGGCTTGGTGAACCCGCTCGCGGAGAACAATGTGTACCGGTAGTGGTATCGGCGGATTGACAGCGGTCGTGTGCCGGATTGCATTGACCCGTAGTGCTCGTTGACGTCGTGCACGGTTCCGTGGGCATTGCGGACTTCAAGGAGTCCGGTGCGTTGCCCGCGGAACTTGGCCTCGACGAACACGCGCAGTGGTAGTGAGAAGGGGAGTGGCAGATCGAGCTCGCCGAGCACATCGACTTGATGGTTTGCGCCGCGGCCGCGGACAAGTAGTCCTTGCGCGCCATCGATCAGGGCTTCTGGATCTTGGGTTCCGGACGCCAGTAGGCGGTAGCCGTTGTCGTGGAGCAACCGAGCCAGTAGCTCCTCGAGGACGAATCCGCGTAGTGCCTCGAACTTGACCAACTGTCAACTCCCCCTGCTACATCTGCGGCCGAGTGTGCTCGGCATGGTCAAACCTTCATCGTGGTCCAGCAGCTGGTTGATCATATTGGCATGTGTGGCTCTCCGTGCCAGGCGTGGGATGATCCGATGTCGCTCATTGATGCTCGCCTGCCCTCGTCGCCCGTCGGGATCTCCGGACCTGAGCAGCTCGTTCCTCGCCTACCGCGGCTTGATGCGCCTGAATATGTTGGCGCGGTTGACAATTGAATGCGCCTCTACGACACTGTCGGCAGCACAACACGATCCGGATGATGAGAGGCCCAACTGCGGTGCGCGCTGTTACCGAGCGAGCAACTGTCGACACACATCCGGTCCATGGCCATCTTGTGGGGGAGATTCACCGGCTGAGCCAGTTCGCAGACCCACCACGAAGCCGTAGTTCGGAAGGCACGTCTGCAGCATGGCCGATCTCTCGTCTCAGTCGCCGTCGCATCGCATACCGTCGATCCGGTGAACGGCCAATGATGAAGAGTCACTTCATTTTCCACAACATAGGGGGCGAAAAGATTTGGCGCATTGGTCCGAGAGCTACAGAGACTTCCATGAAGAGGAATATGTGCCACCGCTGGAGCAATCGGCACCCCCGATTAGGTGCCCCAAATGCGCCGAAGTCTTTTCGGACCAGGCCTTGTTGGGTGAGCACCTCTTCGTCACGCACCCTTTCACACGCCCGGTCCTACTGCATCGTGGCCGAATCTGCGGCCAAGCGCGAATCGTCGTTCAGCAGCTCCCCGGACCGCTGGATTGGCATGCTGGACGCTGCACGAAGGCGCGGATCAACGGCGCCGAAGTCGCGCCGCCGGACCTTGGAACTTGCTTGTTCGCCGAACGGGGGATCGTCGCGGTCGAACTCGAGTTCGAGGGCTCTGTTCAGTGCTACGAGTTCGATATCTCGATTGCCGATGAGAACGATCTCCGAGGCGTGGACGGCGCCCTGGCATGGCTGATCGAGGGCGGCGACATCACATCGAGGTCTATCCACGAGTTCTTTACACGCACCAGCGAGTTCTCGACCGCGGTCCACTACGCCAGCGGCATCGCCGAATACCTGTACTGGTTTGCAGGTCGTCAATCGTGCGTTGATACGACGACAGCAATCAAGAATCGTGACAAGCTGAATCGCGCTGCCGACCTTCTCAATGACCTCAACAGACCGGTCGCGCTGGCGATTGCGAGCCTGATCTCGTTCCACTTCAACCACTTCGAGGATGCAGCCCGTCGCACGTCGCGTCAGCGGCTCGGCAACCTCTCGACCAGGCTGGCCGATCTCCTGGCGGCGCGGACACCTCCCTGTCCCATGCCCGCAGTTCAGGGCGGGCTGTCGAAGCTCGAACAGGCGCTGATGGATGATCAAACCGCCGCACTGGTCATCTTTCTCAGTCTGCCGATGACACCCGAGACCACCGCCGAGGTGGCCGCGTTCAGGTACGGCGTTACCGACTCCTATGACCGGTTCAAGGTCGAACTGTTCACTGCGGAACACCATCTGGCGACGGGTGATCCCCGCGCGCCGCGAATCCTGAACGACGCCAGTCAATATGGGCTGCCCGAACAGTGGGTCGATGCCCGTGTCGATCTCGTCACCGATTAGGACTCATATGGCACACGGCACAGGACGCAGCGGCGCCCGTCTACCGGAGAATGACCACGAAATCCGGGCGAATCCGGACGATCCAGAAGCCCTGGATACCTCAGCGGGCAGCAGTACCGAGACACCCCTACCTGGTCAAGTCGAAACATCCCCGTCGGGTCAGCAGGATAAGCAGTCACTCCGGGGCACGCTCACGGCCGAAGGCTCTCAATCAGCCGATTCCGTGCCGTCCACCACTGCGGCCAAAGCGAAGAAGCCTGCCACTAAGCCGAAAGTCACTATCGCGGATGCGAACTCGTTTGCCGACTTTCTCCGATGTGTTCTCGACGCCGAGGGCAAGCTCACCGCTGTCGAGCTGCGGGAAGGCTCAGTGGCCCGGGCCGCGTTGGCGGCCACGACGGACCTCGAACGGTTCGATGACGCGATCCGCGAGATCGCGGCCCGCGACACGAGACTCTCAACGGCGTTGGCATTGATGAAGACCGCTGACAGGTCGAACCTCCGTGGTGCAGCCCGGCGGAACCTGACAGCCCTCGCCGCCCGTTTGTTGGGCCTGCAGCCCGCATTCGTCGGCGACCAGGAGACCGCGGACCGACTGTCGGCATTGCTGACCGGCACCCACGACGCCAACACTCTCCAGCTCCTAGTTATTCGCCTGCGCGACCGCGTTGTTGGCACGTTCGACGGCAAGGATTAACTCAAACTCAAACCGGCTGAGCTGGAAAGCCTTCGGGACAACGCTATCTGCATCGCAATCCTCATCGCCGCATCGTGCGCAGAATGGAGCGAGGACACCTTCGTCGACACACTGGCAGAACACATTTGGCGTCCGGACGGTACGGCTGTCGCGTCCACCGCACACCGGGTAAAGCTGATCACATCGCAGCAGGATGCGCGCCAGATGGCGGCGGTACTCGTTGAATCCGCTCGACGACGACGCCGTGCTGTCGAAGATGCTCGGGACGCGGCTACGAGCCGAGCCGACTCGGCGGAGTTCCAGGCGAGCAGGCTCACCGAGCATCTGGAGACCGCTCAGCGGCACGCTGCGGAACTCGACGCGCAGTTGCGCGCCACACAATCGGAACTCCGGCGGGCGATTGACACGCACCGCAGCGAACGAATGCGTGCGACAACCGATTTCGAGACGATGCGTATCGAAACCGCGAAGGTGATCGCAACCCAGGTCGAATCTCTCGAAGACGCACTGGACGCACTCGGACACAACCAGCCGCAGGTCACCGAGGAGTTCGTCAAACGCTCCGTGAATGCGCTGAGAAACAGCCTGTCGTCACTGCGCCGTGACAAGCAGGATCCACAGGGGGACACAGTATGACCGTCGTTGGCTTCGATTTCGGCACCACCAACAGCCTCGTCTCGGTGGTAGACGACGAGTGCGTCTACGACCTACTGGACGAGGACGGCCTGCCGGTGCCGTCGGTCGTCAAGTACGAAGGCGTCCGCACGACCGTCGGCCGGGAGGCCAGGGACGCTCTCGATGCCCCCGGGCTCGGAATACATGGAAACTTCGTCAGGTCGCCGAAGACATACCTCGGTGACGAGACCATCACCGTAGGCGGCGTCGAGCTCAGCCCGATCGACGTGACCTACGACGTCATAGATCACGTCAAGCATCGCGCCCTGATCTCGAACCGTAATGCGAGCTACCTCGCCGAAATCAGCGAGGCGGTAGCGACGATTCCCGTCACCATGAACGGCCCCCGCCGCCGAGCGCTACGAGAGGCGTACGCACGCGCGGGAATTCGCGTCGTCCAGTTCGTCCACGAACCGTTCGCAGCCCTCTACGGTCATGTTCGACCGCTGCGCGGTACAGACTTCGTCCAGCGCTACGACCGAAAGAACATTCTGGTGGTGGACTGGGGCGGCGGCACGCTGGATCTCACCCTGTGCCGGTTCGAGAACGGCCGAGTCGTGCAGCTGCAGAACAGCGGCACCGAGGAGTTCGGCGGCGATGTCTTCGACGACACTCTCCGCAACTGGGTGCTGGCGAACGCCGCCGATGAACTGAGTGACATCGATTCAGAGCGACGAAGGCAGCTCCGCAACAGGTGCGAGCAGCTGAAGATCAATCTGTCGTCCGATTCTGACGCCACCCTCTACATTCGGAACTTCCACAGTTCCGGCCGCCCGCTCTCTTATCGAATGTCCCGTGACGAGCTCGAGTTGGTCACGAAACCACTGATCGACCGTGCAATGCACCGCATCACCGCATTGCTCGACGCCGCGCACCTGAGCGAATCACAGGTCGCGTTGTGTTTGGTGACCGGCGGCATGTCGCGGATGCCGGCGATCTCGGCGCGGTTACGGGAGTACCTGGGCGCACATCGCGTCGTGGTGTCGCGGAACAGCGCAACGCTTATCGCCCAAGGAGCGGCATGGATCGCCTACGACAAACAGCAACTGGAACTGGCCAAAGATATCGAAATACAGCTCGCGCGGGGCTCGTTCCACCGCCTGGTCAGGGCCGGCACCCGCATCCCCTTCGAAGGGCAGGAGCTGAAAGACGAACTGGAACTCTTCTGCGTAGATCCACGCGACGGACGTGCGAAATTCCAGCTCTGCACTCCGGTCCGACCAGACGGAAGCGCTCAGAAGTCCGATCCGCGTGACGAGATCGGCAATCTCAGTCTCGATGTCGACAGCAGAGCCAGGCCGTTCATCGAAAGACTGACGTTGGCAACCACCGTCGACAGCGACGGCGTCCTGCACGCGAAGGCAACGTCCGGACTGCTCCGACGCTCCGAGCAGATATCTGTCCACGATCTCGAATTCGGTATTTCGCTTGGTCCAGTCAAACAGGCCGAGAGTGTAGTGGAGGAGAACGGCCCACCGGCACCTCGCGAGGAGTTATTCGATCGCGGAGCGCTTGTGGTGCGATCGAATCTCGCCGACAAGAAGGACAACTCTCTGGTGCCGGGAGAACTGCTGTACACCTATAACCGGGTGCTCTTCTCTCCCGGCTTGGCGGAACGCGCTACGAAGAGACAAGACGAGGAGCGGCTCTACTATGAGCCGTGTGCCGTCTGCAAGCGTAGGTCCAACGACCCCGAATGCCGTTGTGGCTCAAGATGAACCGGCTACTGAGGTTGAACTCATGGAGCTAGGGTTCGAGGGGGAGTCCCGTTTCGACAAGGTATCCGTAGAGGAGGCCGTCGGTGCGTTGTTGGCAGGCTTGGAGTCATCGGACCGTCGGGACATCAAAACCCGCTGAGCCCAGCCGATTGAGACTCTGTCTCGACGAGCGGCTGGCGTGCGAGTTAGCTGGTGGGTGTGAGCGACAGTAAGCCACAGCCGTGTGCACGTCCTCGGCCGATTCCGGTGAGTATGGCGGCGCGTACGCGTGCCGAATCAGCGATCATTGCCGTGCCTTCGAATGTCGAAGTCGCGATAGTAATTGCCGGATTGCCTCCGCGGCCCGGGTCGCCTAGCTCGTGGACGCTCATGATCCAGGCGACGACACGGCGGACCGAGGGCGGATTGCGGGCTGGGCGGGGAATGTGGCCGCTCATGCGGAAGGGCTGCAGGTAGAGTTGAGCAGGTGACGGGACCCCGTGATTCGGTCCATCTGTTGTGAGAGCCGGTTATCGGTGGATGCAGGTTGCAGCGTATCCGGCTGGGGTTTGGTAGCCCAGTGCGGAATGTCTTCGGCGGTGGTTGTATTCGTCTTTCCAGTCGCTGATCACGATGCGGGCCTGGGTGAGTGACCAGAAGCTGTTGATGTTGAGGCCTTCGTCGTGCAAGCGGCCGTTGAACGATTCGATGTAGCCGTTGCGCCAGGGCTGACCGGGCGGGATGAACGCCAAACCGACCCGCTCGCCGGCCCACTCGGCCATCACGGCGGCGGCCAGTTCGGGGCCGTTGTCGCAGCGCAGCACGGCGGGATAGCCGCGGTCGACGGCGATGCGGTCGAGCTCATCGATGAGCCGATCGGCGGTGATCGAACGCTCGACCAGGCCGCCGAGGCATTCGCGGGTGTGCTCGTCGACGATCGAGACGATTTTGACCGGGCGGCCGTCGTCGGTGGCGTCGAACTGGAAATCCACCGCCCACACCCGATTCGGCGCATTCGCGGTCGCCGTGGTCGCGGTGGAGATGCCCAGGCGTTTTCTGCGGCGACGCTGTGGCACTCGTAGGCCCTCGTCGCGCCAGAGGCGTTGGATCTTCTTGTGATTGACCGTCCAGCCCTCGGCGCGGGCGTCGTGGTAGGCACGGCGGAATCCCTGCCGTGGATGGTGGCGAGCCCAGGTTCGCAGCCAATCACGCAGTGCCGCATCGGGATCTGCAGGCGTCTGCGCGGCCGGAGGCTGGCGTTGGGTGCTTCGGTGCTGCCCGGTGATCCGGCAGGCGAACCGCTCGCTCACGTCGAGCACGCGCATCAGATGCGCCACGGCCGCCCGCCGGCGTTCCGGGTCTAGAAGTTTCCCTTGGCGATCTCCTTCAACGCCGCCTTTTCCAGCTCAGCCTCGGCGAGAAGCCTTTTCAGGGTGGAGTTTTCGCGTTCGAGGTCTTTCAGGCGTTTGGCGTCGTCGGCTTTGAGCCCTCCGAACTGGTTGCGCCAGCGGTAGTAGGTGGCCTCGGTAATCTGCAAGGTCCGGCACACCTCGGCGATGTCCTTGCCCTCGCCCAGCAGTCGATCGGCCTCGCCCAGCTTCCGCACGACTGCTCAGGGGTGTGCCTCTTGCGTGTCGCCATGGTCTTCGAGCCTTCCTGCCCACTTCGTGGGCCGCAGGGCTCTCACATACCCCGGACCGAAATCACGGGGTCAGGTCACCTCGGCTATGACGCGTACGGCAACTTGTGGGTGTCTCGCCTCGTCTGGCAGCGTCTCGAGCGGTATGGCCCGGACGGGCAGTTGACGGCGTCCGTCCTGCTGCCCTTCCCCGCCGGAATCAGGTCCGGGCCGGACGGTTTGTTGTACGTCAACTACGGCGACAGTGTGACCAGTCCCATTCCCGGATGGGGTCTGGCCGGTGTGGTGCGCTTGGATCCGGCTGCGGCGCAACCCGTTCCGCAGTTGTTCGCGATCGGCGCCAGCATGACCAACGGGGCGGTGTTCGATTCCGAGGGGAACTTCTATATTACGGACACCATCTCCGGCGTCACCCGTATCCGCCCCGATGGCGTGATCGATCGGGATTGGTCCGATCGCGCTCGGCTGTTCGGCGCGAACGGCCTGACGCGCATCGGTGACACCTTGTATGTGACTGTCACTCCCACGCTCGGCGGCCAGATCGTGCGCATGAACCTCGCCGATCCGTCCCGGCGCAGTACGGTCGCCCTGCTCGACCCGACGCTGCTGCCCGCGCTCCCGGACGGTCTCGAGGCGGGTGTGGACGGAATGCTCTATGCCGCAACCGCACTCGGCCGCCTGGTGCGCATCGATCCGGCCACCGGCAGCACCTGCGACGTGTACCGAGGCGAACCGCTGGCATCTGTCCACACCGCGCCGGGCGGCGATCTCGTGCTCGGCAGCGAACTGGGCACTATCCTCCGGGTGCACCTGAACTGAGCGGCACCGGCGGCGGGCAATGGTGCACCGAGCCGGAACCGCACCGGTCGCACACCATCGATCCGCGCCAGTAGTCGCTGCCCCTAGTCATCGGGCACCAGGACGGTGATCACGCCGACGCTCCGGAGCGCGCGGTCCATGACCGGTCCTCCTCGCGTACGGGGAAGTTGCTGTGGAATACGCCGTCGGGGTCACGGTCGGATTTGATGCGACGCAGTCGCGTCAGTGTGTCGTGATCGAAAGCGCGGGCGGCGGATTCGCCTCTGGTCAGGAAATTGAAGGGCACCCGGCCGCTGAGCCGGGGGGCGAGCCGGTCCAGGTACTGCCCCGTTCGGGCACGGATGGCGGTGGGGGCGCCGGGGGTGGTGGGGAAGCCGAGGAAGTTGATGAGGTACGGCTCGGTCAGTATGCCGATCGGGCTGTCGGACCGGTGAGTGAGCGCGCCGCCGAGATGGCGGATGTTGATCGCGGTGACCGGGCCCGGTGGTGCGGACAGCAGTGCCGCACAGGCTGCCTCATCCAGCCCGGTGAGCAGTTCGGCGTGCTGTTGATTCGGGCTCGGCGAAATGGGTTCGGCCGCAATGGATCCCAGTTGGGGGAGGAGTATGGGACGCCTGGTGTCGGAGATGCGGTCGCCGATGTCGTCCAGCGGCGCCAGGAACCTCGCGCCCACGGCGGCGTCACCGAGATAGGTGACATCGACGCTGACCATCGGGTCGGCGCCCGGGAATGCCAGCAGGTTCGCCCAGACCGTCAGGGTGCGGGGCGCCGCGGCGGTGATCGCGCCGAATTCCGCAAGCACGCGCGCCGCCTGTCGTGCTGGCCAGAGCATGCGGCCGCCGTACACCGACGGCGCGAGATGCAGTGCGAACTCCACGGCGGTGACGAGCGCGAAGTCGCCGCCACCACCGCGCAGCGCCCAGAACAGGTCCGGGTCGGTGTACGCGGTGACCCGCGCGGCCATACCGTCGGCGTCCACGATCTCGAACGCGGTCACGCTGTCGGCCGCCCAGCCATACGCTCGGCCGAACCAGCTGAGCCCGCCGCCGAGGGTGTAGCCGACGACGTTGACCACGGCGGAACTGCCCGCCAGTCCGGTGAGGCCGAATTCGCTCGCCGCCGCCTGCACCCGGTCCCAGGCGACGCCCGCACCGACGCGAGCCGCCCGTCGAACGGGATCGATGCGCACCTCGTCGAGCGCGCCGGTGCGCACCAGGATCGTGCCCGCGGCGCTCCCGCTGGCACCGTGCCCATTCGGCTGGACCGAGAGCGGCACGCCGATGGCGCGGGCGTACCGCACCAGGGCCGCCGCGTCCTCGGCGTCGGCGACGCGTACCACCGCCCGCACGTCTTGTGCGACAGCGCTGTTCCACGGCAATCCGCTCTGTTCGAAATCGTCGTCGCCCGGCAGTGAAACACGACCGCGCACGGCGGAACGCAATCCCTCGATGTCTTCCACGATCGTTCTCCTGTCGTCATATTCGGGCGCGCTGCCCTGGTGTTCGGGGGAACCATCGGCCGACGACTCGCGATACCCGGAATAGGGCGCGAATCGGAGATGAAGCGCATCTCCAGATCTATCCATCGCGATATGACCGGGATCACTCGCTGGAAATGCAGAATCTTTTGTCACATATTTGATCCACGGCTGGCAAACCCATGGCTCTCATGTCTCAATGAGGAGATGGAGATCCGTCAGTTGCGGCATTTCGTCGCGCTCGCGGAGGAGCGGAGTTTCACCCGTGCCGCCCAGCGCGAACACATTGTGCAATCAGGTCTCTCATCGTCCGTGCACGCGCTGGAAAAAGACATCGGCGCGGATCTGTATGTGCGGGGCACCCGCCCACTTCGACTGACGGCCGAGGGCGAGGCCCTGGTGCCCGCCGCCCGGCATGCCCTCGAAGCGGGCGACGCGGCGTATCGGGCCGTGCACTCGGTGCGCGGTCTGCTGACCGGTCGTTTGCGGATCGGCGCCTATCAGGCCAGCCGACACCTGTTTCCGTTCGCCTGCTGGCTGGCCGAATTCGCGCGGGAACATCCGGCGCTCGACATCCGGGTCCGCCAGATGCCGGGCACGCGGGCACTGCGCATGGTCCGGGAGGGCGAATTGGATTGCGCGCTGGTGACTCCCCTGCCGGGGCATACTCACCGTCTCGAATTGGTGCCCCTGGCGGCCGAACCGATCGTGCTGGCGGTCCCGCGGAATCACCGTCTCGCGGCATTCGATTCGGTCGAGCTGTCCCAGCTGAACGGGGAACGGTTCATCGAAACCCATCCCGAATGGGCCAATCGCATCACGGTCGACAATGCTTTCGCCGCCGCGGGTGTGACCAGGGAGATCACCTGCGAGGTGAACGAATGGGCCATGGTCCTGGACCTGGTTGCCGCGGAACTCGGTATCGCCTTCGCTCCGGCGGGACTCATCGCCGCCCGCGACGACACCCAATGCCCGGTGCGCGCGATCCCGGTCAGCGACGCGCAACTCGAACGCCGGGTGGATCTCGCCGTTCCACGCGGTCACGAAGCGGTGCCGGCCGCCCGCGGTTTCGCTCAATTTCTCGAGGAGCGCCGCCGCGGTTTGGCCGAATTCCATTCCCGTGTCCGCTCTCCCGGCGCGTACGCCGTCGCTGAGTCGACGCGCGTGCGCTGACGGCGTCGGCGTGGCGCTGCCGGGCAGACGCCGGCGCTACTGCTGCGCGTGGGCATGGCCGTCTCCTGCGTTTCGGTTGTGATGCCTGCGCCGGGCCGCGGTCGGTGGTTCGCCGGTCCAGCGGATGTATGCGCGGCGGAATTCGCGTGCGTCGCTGAAACCGACCTCGGCGGCCACCTGGGCGATCGACATCCGGGTCTCCTCGACCAGCGTGGTCGCTCGCTGTCTGCGCACGCCGTCGCGGATATCGCTGAAACGGGCGCCCGCCTCGGCGAGCTGTCGGCGCAGCGCCCGCTCGCTCACCAGCAGCCGCCGGGCGACGTCGGCCATGGTGGAGTGGTCCCGTAGCCGCTGGGCCAGCACGCCCTCGACCGCCGCGACGACGGACGGCCGGTTCTCGGGCGTGTCCACCAGTCGGCGGCAGGCCTCCATCGCCAGTCTCAGGTTCTCCTCGTTGTGGGTCGGAATCGGGGTGTCGAGCATGGCCGGAGTGAAGACGATCCGGCCCACCGGGGCGTTGTATTCGATGGGGCAGCGGAAGAAGTTGCGATACTCGGCGCTGTAATCCGGTTCCGGGTACGCGAACTGCATCAGGGCCGGGGCGAAATCTTCGCCGAGCGCGGCCCGGGCGATCAGCACGACCGAGCAGGCGCCTTCGGACAGCGCGGGCAGAATGACCGGATCGGGCATTCGCTCGTGGGCGACGATGGCGATGTTGTCGCCGAAGTCCTCCAGCGTGAGGTCCATCATCGTGCCTGCGGCCTGGTGCATCTGGATGCCGACCGTGAGAGCCTGGCCGAGCGTGCCGCACGAGCGCACCAGCATGCCGAGCATGCCGAAGGTCTTCAGCACATCGCGGCACGAGATATACATTCCGACGGGCATGTCACCGCGGCCTTCGACGGCGCGGCGCAGAATCTGCGCGGCCTGCCGATAGGACAGCTTGCAGCCCGGCTCGTCCAGTTGCTCGGGGCGGATTCCGGTACCCACGAACCAGCTGTCGGTCGGCAGGCCGTTCTCCCGGCCCCATTCGACAGCGCACGCGATGTGCGCGGGCGGAATGATCGGTTCGTCGATTCTGCTGATAACTGCCATCACTCACCCGATTCAGCAGCAAATGGTCAGCGAATTAGGGGGAGCATACCGCCCCGCCTACGGACACTGCCCGGGACACGTGGGCAATCGAATTCAGAGAATGTCCGTCAGGCGATCGATGCGGGCGATATCGAGTTCCTGCGCCGCCGCCATCGCCCTGGCCAAATCCCTGAGCTGGGAGATATTCGCGCGGTCGGCGGCGGCGTGCGCCATGTGTATTCCGGCGAGATGGTGTGTCCGCATCAGTGTCAGGAAGAGCCGTTCGGCCTCGGCGACCGGGAGCGTGGACAGGTTTCGCAGGTCCGAACCCGATGCCATACCCATCGACCGGTCCACGGCGTGCGGGGCGTCGGCGGGCAGCCAGCTCATCGTATGGTCGCTCTGCTCGGGTCGAGCCCACAACATGAGCCAGCCGCCGAGGGTTCCGATCTCCATCAGCTGCGCCGTGCCGATATCGCGCGCGAGCCGGCGGACCTCTGGATCGGCCGCGCGCTCCAGCATCGCCAATGACATTGTCGCCGCCTGGCTGTGGTGCTCGCGCATGTCCTGAGCGAACCCGACATCGACCTGATTCGGACCTGGCGACTGCCCAGGATCGGCCGTGAGGCGACCGGCGCCGAACAGCGCCGCGGCCGTGACGACGGTAATGAAGGCCAGCGCGGCGGTTCGTGCGGGTCGCCCCGTCACGGCTGGAACACCTGGACGTCGGCGGCGGGCCAATAGGCGCTGATCTCCGCGCCTCCGGCGAGGAACAGGTCCCGGCCGACCGTCGCCGCTTGAATGCCGTGGCGTCCCAGCGGCATCGGCGGCCCCGGCGACCATGTCATGGTGGCGGTGTCGAGCACATCGGTGTAGTCGAACGCGGGTCCGATGCCCTCGCCCCCGAACGCGTAGATTCGCTGGCCGATCGCCGCCACGCCCAGACCGCCGCGGCCACGCGGTATCGGCCAGCCCGTGCTCCAGGTCCGCGTCCCGAAGTCGAACACATCGGTCGGCCGCACGAACGCCGGTTGAATCACGAACCGCCCGCCTACGGCGTAGAACTTCCCATCGACCACCGCGGCCCCGAGATGCTCCCTGGCATTGGGCATATCCGGCAGCGCCGCCCAGGTGTCGGTCGCGGGGTCGTACACGTCGAAGTACGGCAACGCGGCGGCTAGCCCGTTGTAACCGCCCGCGACGTAGATCCTGCCGTCGTGCGCCGCGACACCGGCCGCACCCCGAATACGGTCCGCGGGCATGCCGGTGCGCTGGGTGAATCGGTCGGTGGCCGGGTCGTACTCCCACACCCGCCCGTTGGGGATGAGTGCGGCGCCCTCTTCGCCGCCGAGGTAGTAGATCTTTCCGTCGACCGCGACGCCCTGGAGATGATGCTGCGCGACCGGTATCGGGGCCAGCTGCCGCCATTCACCGGTTCGCGTATCGAATCGCAGGTGATGGTTCGAGAACAGTTCCGCGGGCGTGCCGAGTCCGCCTGCCACGTAGACATTGTCGCCGAGGGCCACCGAGCCGACCTCTTGGAGGGCGTGGGGGAGCGGCGCGGCGGAACGCCATGCCGCGGGCGGGTCGGCCATCGCACTCGGCGGGGCGGTGGCCACCAGCAGCGCGAGGACGCCATTGCCCACTGTTCCGAGTACCGAAAAACGACGCGCCATGTCTCTCCCGCCGGTCCGGAGTGAGTGAGAACGGGTATGCGCGAACGAGTTCGCGTCGAGCACGCTACCATCGCCGACCACGAACTCCGGTCACGGTTGGTCCTGGATGCGGGGAAAGACGGCTGCCGCTTCGAGTTCGTAGGCCAACTCCAGTAGCAGCCGTTCCCCGCCGCGGCCCGCGGACAGGTGGATGGAGCCGGGTATCCCGTCGGCGGTCATGCCGTACGGCACCGCGATCGCGGGCGACCCGGTGACGTTCTCCACGGGTGTGAACGCGACGTAGTCGGTCAGCTTGGCGAGCAGATCATCGAACGGCTGATCGGTCGCCAGCTCCCCGAGTAGTGGAATGGGTTGGCCGAGAACCGGACTCAGCACGATGTCCAGGTTCCGCCGAAGGAACACGGCCTCGTAGCGCAGGTGTGCTCGGCGCAGGCGCGCCATGCCCCGTGCCGTGGCGAGCGGGTGGCGCGCGGTCTGGGCCATCAGCCCCCGGGTGAACGGCTCGAGGTCTCGGGGATCGAAGTGCCGTCCGTGCTCGACCTGGTTCGCGATCACGATCAGCATGGCGACCGATCCCCAATAGTATTGGAAATCCTCGATGAGTCGCGGGTCGGCGATGGCGTCGCTATCGACGGTCTCGATGTCGTGGCCCATCCGCTCCAGCAGCGCCGCGGCCGATCGTGCAACCTCGGCCATGGCCGGATGCGCGGGCACCCCGCGAGTATCGGTGGTCAGCAGGCCGATCCGCAACCGTCGGTCCGACGGGTGCGCCACCAGTCCCACCCGGGGCAGTTTCCGGTTGTGGTAGTACTTTTCGGCGGAGGCGAGATAGTGGGCCGTATCGCGCACGGTGCGGGTCAGCACCCCCTCGACGACGAGATTGACGGGCAGCTGCCGCACCCCCGCCACATCGAGCAGGCGGCCCCGGGTGACCTTCAGTCCCACCAAGCCGTTCGCGGCCGCCGGTATCCGGATGGAGCCACCGGCATCGTTGCCGTGCGCGATCGGCACCGCGCCCGCGGCCACCAGCGCACCGGAGCCCGCCGAGGACCCACCGGCCGAACGGTCGGTGTGCCACGGGTTCCGGGTGGGCGGTCGGCCGGCATACTCGCTGACGGGGGTGAGACCGAATTCGGGCATGGCGGATTTGCCGAGCAGCACGACGCCCTGCGCCAGTAGTTGCCGCGCGGGCGGATCGGTCCGGGTGGCGGGATGTGGCCGCACCGCAGCCGATCCCATGCCGGTGGGCAGTGCCGCCACCGCGTTGTTGTCCTTGATGACCGTGGGCACACCGGCGAACGGCGCGCCGTCGTCCACGGCCGCGTGCCGAGCCCAGTCGAAGCATTCGGCCCGGAGTGCGCCCAGGGTCGGGTCCACCCGTTCGATTCGGGCGATCGCGGCCTCGATCACGGCGCGACGGTCCAGCGCGCCTGAGCGGATGCGTTCGGCGACCCCGACCGCGTCCAGTTCGCCGAGCGCGTCGTCGCCGAATGCGTGGATCACCGGGTGCTGGGCGGCTTCATTGCTGTGACCAGACATGGCTGCTCCCAATCGGAGTGGGGTTCGGTTCAGGCGGATTCACGCGGGATCGCGGCACCGGCCGGCAGCACGCCGGCCGGCAGCCACTACGGCTCCTTCGCATTTCAGCGGTACGAGGCTCCACCGTGCGGGAATCGATCAGGAGACGAAGCTCGCGCCGAGCACCTGCGCGGTTCCGCTGTTCGGCGTGCCGAAGCAGAAGCCCCACGTCGAGGGGTTCGTGAAGTTGTACTGGGCCACGACATGGACCTTCTGGCCCGCGCCGAGACCGTCGACGACGGGCAGCGTGTTGTCGGAGAATCCGTTCGGCGGAGTGGCGTATGTGCCGACGAGATGGGAGGTCTGACCGTCGCTCCAGTCGAGATACATGTCGTTCTGCCCACTGGTCGTGGCGCAGTTGCCGCTGGTCATCTTGCCGCGCAACCGCGCGGCGGTAATGGGGCCGTGCCCGCTGCAACCGGTGATGTCACCACCGAGGTCGATGTTTCCGCCGTTGCCGTTCCAGGTGATGGTGCCACCGGTACACGCACCCCGGACGGGGTCCGCGCCGGCCTGGGGTGCGGTGAAGACGAGGGCGGTGAGGAGGGTGGCGCCGACGGTGGCGGAAGCCAGGTCTACGAGTTTCATGTCGCAATCCTTTCTGGTCCGGTTGGTACCGAGTGCGCGAAAGCTGCGGTAGCGCATCGGCATGAGAAATGATTGCCATGAAGTTGCGAGCGCGACAGAAGAAAGTGATCTGGGTCATGCCGTCGGGGGTCCGTCAGGCCAGCGAGCCCCCCATTCCGGTCAGCGAACCACCGTTGCGTGCTCAGCTCGGGCGACCGAGGGGATGTCGACGAAGCTCGATGCGCTGGGGTTCAGGAGCGGGTTTGAGCTGGTATTCCAGCGGTAGCGCCGGAATCGTCATGCCGCGCGGGAGGTTCGCCGCGTAGCTGTCCACGCGCAGTGGGGCGGTGAGTTGCCCGGTGGTGAGGATGGTCGAGGTGCCGTCGGAGGCAAGGTCATTGAGCGTTGCCAACCAATAGCCATTGACCACGTCGAGCGCGGTGTTGCGGCGGTCTGCGTCATAGTGCGAGGTCGGCGAGCCGGTCGATCTGATCCGTGGCGGCGACGGCGGGATGGAAGATCAACTCGTCGAAGCCGAGGTCGCCGTAGGCCTGTATGACCTCTTTGACGTCGACACTGTCCGAGACTTGCTGGGCCACCGAATGCGGCGCGAAGTCGGGCAGGAGCTCGTAGTACGCGGCGAGGTGTGCGCGCCCGGACGCGACCGTGGCGGCATCACCGAGGGCGAAATTGACCGAGGCGCGCAGGCGGGGTTGCCCGGTCCGGCCCGCGTCGCGCCAGGCGGTGCGCAGCCGATCCGCGAACACGCCGAGGTCGGCGTAGTCGCGGGTGGCGCCGCCGGCCCAGCCATCGTGCTGGACGATCCGCCGGATGGCCGGCGCGGTCGAACCGCCGACGAGTATCGGGATCGATGCGGTGCGGCGGATGCTGTCATCGCAGATGAACTGATCGCCATGCCAAAACTGCCGTATCGCTGTCAGCGTTCGATCGAAAATCTCGCCGCGGCGCGCGTAGTCGACTCCGGCGGCCGCGTAATCTTCCCGGTAGCCGCCGAGCGCCAGGCCGAGCGACAGCCGGTGACCGGAGATGTCGTCGAGCGCGGCGGCGCTGCGGGCCAGCAGGGTGGGCTGATACAGCGGTGCGGAAAGGATGTTGGTACTCAACTCGATTCGGCTTGTCACACTCGCCGCCGCGGTGAGGCTGATGAGCGGATCGTAGGTGGGATAGGTGATCCGGTCGATTGTTACGAGGCTGTCGAATCCCCGTTCCTCCGCGCGCCGGGCCCAGTCCACGAGCATCGGCCCGGTGGCGCCGATGACATTGTTCGGCATGCCGATTCCGATTCGCATCGATCGTCCGGTGGTCATGCGTTCACCCCGCCGTCGACGGTAATCGCGGTGCCGGTGATGAATTCGCCGTCGGGGCCGGTGAGGAAGGCGACGACATCGGCGATGTGTTCCGGTTGCGCGAATTTGCCGATGGGGGCGATCGCGCGCAGCCGATCGGAGCGTGCGCCGTCGTTTTCCGGATTCGTGTCGGTCGCGGTCGGGCCGGGCTGCACGACGACCGTCGTAATGCCGCGGGGCCCCAGTTCGCGTGCCAGTCCCCGATTCAATCCCAGCAGCGCGGATTTGGTCGATGCGTACAGGATCTGCCCCGGCATGCTCGCGCGCTCGGCGGTGACGCTGCCGATGGTCACGATGCGGCCGCCTCTCGGCAGGTACTTCAACGCCGCGGCGGTCGTGACGAACACCGATCGCACATTCAGCGCGAAGGCCGCGTCGATCGTCTCGGCGGCATAGGTTTCGATCGGGCCTTCCACATAGCGCCCGGCATTGTTGACCAGAATGTCGAGCCCGCCGAACAATGCCGCGGCGGTGTGCACCGCGTCTGTCACGGCGAGGGCGTCGGCGCTGTCGGCCTGAATCGCCAACCCGCGCCTGCCGAGCGCGGTGATCTCGGCGACCACGGCCTCCGCCTGCTGTCGACTGACGGAGTAGGTGAGGACGACGTCGGCGCCCTCGCGAGCCAGTCGGATCGCTATGGCCGCGCCGATACCCCGGGCGCCGCCGGTTACCAATGCCACTTTTCCATCCAAAGACAACATTCCCACTCCTTGTTCGCTGGTGCGGGGGTCCGGCTGGGTCGCTACGCCGAGGACGATGCGGTATGGCGGCGACCGAGCCGGATGTGGTTGGAGCTCAGTTGTTCTCGTATACCCCGGCGAAGGTTTCGACCCACTTGAGGCCGTCCTTGACGACCATCGTGTCCGCGGCATAGACGATGCCAGGACCAGACCATTCGCTGAAGGCGACGTCGCCCTCGTACTTCTGCTTGTCGAAGGAGATCCCGGCACGCAGATCGTCGGTCAACTCGTGTTCGAACACCTGGGCGTAGAGCTGGCGGATATTGTCCAGCCCCTTGATGACACCCCGGGCGCTGATCATGTACGCGTCCGGGTGGAAATCGCGCATGAGTCCGTCCAGATCTCCAGCCTTCCAGAACTTCAGGTGCTGTTGAAACAACTCGCGAGTGTGATCAGTCGACATGGCAAAACTCCTTTCGAGACTGCGCTGATATTGCAATTCGAATCTAGAACCTCAATCGCAGTAGAGGTACATAGTGTGTGATCCGGATCATATGCTCCGATGGAAGGCGATTCCGGCCATGCGCAGAATTCGGAAAAACGTTGTCAATGTGCAGAACTGACGCAGCGCTGCTGCCGGCCCGACCTCATCACCATGAGCGCGCTCTCGGAATCTGTTGCGGTGCTGGCCAATTGGACCGCCCGATAGCCGCTACACGTCATTGGTGCGCGGAAACGATTCGCCCCGCGTCCTCCGGCCGGTCGTATAGGTGCGCAGGGCGTCGCGGATAGTGCTTGCGGAAGGCCCGCGAGACGACTGCAGCTGGCGAGTGTCGGTTCAGCGCGCGGGCGCATGGCGTTGTCGAAGTCGCGGTTCTACCTGCTCACCTTCCGCGGCGCGCGAGAGCGCCTTCGTGGCTTTCGGGTTCGTCGTGGATCCGTCGCACGTAGTCCAGTGCGTGCAGCAGAGCCCCGGAAGTCATTCTTGATGGGGCGGCGGCCTCGGCGATGCCGGACAACGGCAACTTTCCCAGGTCGCTCCATTGCAGTCGTCCGGTGGAATCGAGATAACTTCGCGCGGCAGCTCTGTTATCGGGGTGCAGGCAGAACGGAACGTCGAGGTAGCCACGTTCGAAGGCGGTGATCAAAGCATTTCCGATATCGCGGTGCAATTCCAGTGTGGCATAGACCAACTGGCGAGCCTCGAGGTAGAGCGCCTGGTCGAGCGTGGCTCTGTCGATGT
Source organism: Nocardia sp. NPDC052566 (assembly GCF_044547285.1). Lineage (NCBI taxonomy): Bacteria > Bacillati > Actinomycetota > Actinomycetes > Mycobacteriales > Nocardiaceae > Nocardia > Nocardia sp. NPDC052566. The sequence goes on from NZ_JBIUAF010000010.1 coordinate 177,982, forward strand.
CATCGCGCGACACCAGCGCCGCCTGTTGCATCGCCTCGACATTGTCCGCGATGCTCGGAATTCGAGACGCCTCGACAGCAGTCTTGACGATCAATCTTTCGGTACCGGTGTGCAGCGCCAATTCGGCCGCTCGTCTCAGTAGGAGTCCGGCACCCGCGGGTGTTCGCGGAAAGACGCCCATGTAGGTGTACAGAACGACATGCCAGTCCACGCGTGCGGGGAGGAGCTCGGCGGCAAGCCGCCGGAGCGCATACAGCGCCTCCCGGTCCTGCTGCGGATTGGTCTGCTGCGCGTAGCTCAATGACACACTGGTCAGCCCCTGGTCAGCGAAGAACATCGCTTCCAAGACGCTGACCGCGATCAGCACGCTCGGCGGACACAACTGCCCGGTAATGCAACCGCCGAAGGATTCCAGATGCGGCCGAACGCCGTGCTCGGCGCTGTCGGCCAGGCGTCGGCATGCCTCGCGCCAGGCCGGAACGGTTTTCCGCAGCGGAGTGCGACCGTAGGGAAGACTGTAGGAAACCGGACCGCCCTCGGTCGCGGAAAGACCAAGGGCGATCATCGTTTCGATGATGTCTCGCGGATCCGGTGAGCCGTGCCGTACCTGAATGGGAAAATCAGCGCCCACGTCATCGATCATCGCCTGGGTGACCGAGTGCGGGGTGGTGACCAACGGATAGCCGTTGATCGGGATCCCCGCGGCGAATGCCTGCTGGATACCCTGGTAATCGAGCGTTCGGGTATAGCTGTCGAGGGTCAGCGTTCCGACGGTCGCCGCCGCGACATTCCGCGTAGCGTGCAATCCCGCGGCCATGACCGCTGGATCACTGAAACCCATGCGGGGTTGAATGACCAGCTTGCGGGCGGCGGCGGCCTGCCGAACGAACCCACCGAGATCGTCGCGCGCGCGACTCGGTTCGGACGGTGCGAGCCCAGCGGGGATGGTCATGACGGCAACCCCGGCGGACGTGGCCGAGCGTGCAGGCGGCTGATGAATCCATCCAGTGACGCCAGCATTGTTCCGTCGCCGATGTCGTCGAAAACGGCGTCGTATCCGGCCGCCATGAGTGCATGGGTGCGGGTCGCGTCACAGTCACCGGCGATGCCGAGTTTGCCGCCGATGACCACCGGGAGGGCGCTGCGATCGCGCAGCTCGCGCACGGCCGCGATGAGCCGAAGGCCGTCCGGATAGCCGTGGCCGTTCACGCTGCTGACGACAATGAGATCAGGATTGATGCGCTGACAGGCGTCAACGACCTCCTGCTCCGGCACGCACGCGCTCAGCACGACCACATGATGTCCCCACTCCTCCAACAGCATGCTGAGGAAGACGAGATTCCAGGTGTGCGCATCGGAGACGGTGCCGGTGAGCAGAATTGTGAGCCGTTGCTCAGGAGCAGTCGTGACCGGACTCGACGGAATCGAATGCTTTCGATCTTCAATTATTGTCATATTACCGGTGTGTCCTTCGGTTCATCGGTGACGCTTGCTCGCGGATATTCCATAGATTCTTTCTGATATAGGTGCGTTGCAGCCATCGGTCGGTTCCGTCGTAACGTGCCCGGAATTGCGAACGGGAATGCAGACCCTTCCGGTTGTTGATGAGGAGAGCCTGGCCGGGCTCGAGTTTGACAACCTGCCCGATATCGGTTTCACGGCATACCCGCTGGAGCTCGTTGAATGCCTGTTCGGCAGTTTCGGTAAGCCGTTTCACGCCATTGGCCGCAACATATACCTCGGGGGAGTGCTCCGGCCCGGTGATGAGCGGAACGGGTTCGGAGAGCACTTCCGCCCCATCGGCGTACTTCTGGGTGTAACCGCCGGGGGCGTTCAGCCGATAGTCGGGTGCGCGCAGAGCCGCGACTACGTCACTGTCCAGATTGTCGAGAAGGTCACGTGCGTCGACATAGCAGGTCATCGCCTCGCCGAGCATGTCGGCGCGTAGGCAATTGAGGACGAGAAAGTCCGGGTTGCTGATATCGTAACGCCCGCTGACATCATGCACGATGTCATTGTGAAAATTCAGGAGCACATCGGATCCCCGACTGGTTTGAGTTGATGCGCCGTCCTGGGTCGGAATGATATCGTGGATGATTCTTCCATCTCTTTCGGTGCTGAATCCGACTGGCTCGCCGAGTAGCCCCGAGAGTCCGAGCAATACGCCTTCCGCGATATAGCTGGGCTTGTCGCGGTACGGACCGCCATTCGCCGGGGTCGGCGGCAATCGAGGGTCGCGCGGCAAATTCTCGACCAGCGCGACTCCCGGTGCGTCGACGTGGCGGCCGAAGTCGAGAATCGCCTGCAACATATGATCGGGAAGCAGTGCGAATGCCTTGTATCCGATGGTGGTGGCCCGGTCCGGATCGTCTTCCGGATTATCGAGATCGGCGAGATCGGCAGTCATCGCATCTCGAATATCGTTCGGTAAGGTGATGCGGATCATATCTGTGCGATGGGTCCGGACATCGACTGTTTTCATAGAATTTCCTAACTTATTCGTCAGTCCTGCCGCAGCAGTTCTGCTATCCGGCCGAGCGATTTCGGCGCGCACACGGCATTGTGATCGCCTTCCACTTCCAATTCGCTGATGTGCCCGAGCACGAACTCCGACCATTGACTTGCCAGTTCCTGGTGCCGCCCTTCGAGCGCGCGGACGACAACCGCGCTGCCGCCGTGCACCGGTGACTTGAACCGGGCGACCAGTTCCGCGTTGTTACTGATCACCGGAACCAGCCCCGCGACCATGTCGTTGGTGGCGGCGGAGTCGCCGAGCCCGCCGAACCGCTGCTCCATCCAAGCGACAACCGCCTTGTGCCGCTCTTCCTCCGGCACCTCTGCGGGCTTCTGGTCGCCACGGGCCGGGGGCGCGTCCAGGATCAATAGCCTGGCTATCCGATGCCCTTGTTCATGAAGCCGTGCCGCGATCGCGTGCGCGACCACACCGCCGAACGAGTACCCGAGGACTGTGTACGGTCCGGTGGGTTGGATGGCGCGGATCCGGTCGATGTAATCCACCACCATCTCCTCGATATCGCCCGCCATGGCTGATCGACCGTCCACGCCCCGAGCCTGCACGCCGTATATCGGCCGGTCGGTTATGTGCTCACGCAGGCCCCAATAGGCCCAAGCCACCGCACCGCCGGGGTGTATGCACCAGACCGGATCTCCGACATCGGACGCACGAATAGGCAGTACCAATGCCAGTGGATCCGAATCCTGTCCGTCATCGCCTAGGTGGCCCGATAGACCTGCCACAGTGGGGTTCTCGAAAACCGTGCGAATTGCCAACTCCACGCCGAGTACCGTTCGGACCCGCCGGATCAAGCGCAGCACAAGCAGCGAATGGCCACCGAGATCGAAGAAGCTGTCGTCGGCACCGACTCGATCCACGCCGAGAATCTCGGCGAACAGCGATGCCAGCAGGCGCTCCTGCGACGATGTCGGTTCTCGATACTCGCGTTCGACGAGCACCGGATCCGGCAAGGCTTTGCGGTCGAGTTTTCCGTTCGACGTCAATGGCAGCCGGTCCATGACGACCACCGCGGACGGCACCATGAATTCGGGAAGTCGCTCACCGACGTATCGCCGCAACGCCGCCGGAACCACGGTGGTCCCGGCAGCGGCTACGGCGTAACCGACCAGTTGCTTGCCGCCGGCGGGCAGTTGCCTGGCTACCACCGCGGCATGGGTGACATCCGGTGCATTTCGCAGAACCGCCTCGACCTCACCGGGCTCGATGCGGAATCCCCGAATCTTCACCTGCTCGTCGGCGCGTCCGATGAACTCCAGTAATCCCAGGGCAGACCAGGTCACGATATCGCCAGAGCGATACATCTGCTCACCGGGATTGCCGTAGGGGTTGGCGACGAACCGGTCGGCGGTCGACCCGGGCCGTCCGTGATACCCACGGGCCACGCCGGTCCCTCCGATATACAGCTCACCCGGTGTGCCTACCGGGACCGGACGCAAACGGCTGTCGAGCACGTACGCCCGCATATTTCTGATCGGTGTACCGATCGGAACACCCACACGCGGTGCCGCCACATTATCGGGCACCTCGAACGAAGTCATATATACCGTGGCCTCGGTAGGGCCGTAGCCATTGATGATTCGGGTATCGGGAAGTAGATCCCTGACTTTCGCGGCCAGCTGCGCGCTCAGCGACTCGCCGATGAAGAATATCGTGTCGATATCCGTGTCGCGGCGGGCGCCCAGTCCGTCGATCACCTCGGCGAATGCGGACGGAACAACGCTCAGCACATTACCGAGCGGTCCAGCGGGCTCAGCGGCAACGAGAATATCGCGAACGATTTCGATACTGCCGCCGCTGCATATCGCCGGGAACAGTTCGAATACTGACAGATCGAACGATACCGAGGTGGCTGCGAGAATTTTCGACGGCTGTCGATCCTGCCAGAGCAGGCTCGCGCACGCGTTGACGCAATTCACCACACTCCGGTGCGTGACGGCGACGCCCTTCGGCCTGCCGGTCGAACCGGATGTGTAGATCACATACGCGAGATTCTCCGGTCGCAGCACGCCACGACGCTCAGCAGCGGTGATCATCGCGCCCGGAGCGCAGTCGAGTCCGTTTCCCAGCTCGGCGTCGAATACCTCCTCGATCAGCAGGGTCTCAACACCCGTACCCGGCAGCAGGCTCTGCAAGGCTGCCGTGGTGATCAGAGCCGACGGGTCCGCGTCCGCGAGGATGCCCGCGATCCGGTCAGCGGGGTAATTCGGGTCGATCGGCAGATATCCGGCACCGGACTTCAACACCGCCAGCAACGCGACCACCAACTCCGCCGACCGTGGCAATGCCACCGCGACCAGCGAGTCCACGCCAGCACCGGCGGAGATCAGCTGGCGCGCAAGGGTATTCGCCCGCGCGTTCACCTGCGCATACGAGTAATCGACACCCTCGAACACCACGGCGGGCGCGTCAGGGACCCGCCACACCTGGGATTCGAACATCGACACCACGGTTGCTTCCGGAGCTATCGGTGCCGCGGTGGCATTCCATGTGCGCAGCACCAATTCACGCTCGACAGCGTCGGTGACCTCGATATCGGCGACCCGGGCCGCGCTCGTCGCGCAGATCTGGTCGAGCACGCGCACGAACCGGTTCGTGAACCGCACCACCGTTTCCCGGTCGAACAGATCGGTGGCGTACTCGACTGAACCGGCGAAACCCACGCCGACTCCGCCGGTCGCCACCGGGGGATGCATGTCGATCATCAAGTCGAAACGCGCAGTGGCGGTATCGGACTCGATCACTTCGACCGCGCAGCCCACCTCCTGCGGTGCCAGGTCCGGTAGGTCGAAGTTCTGGAACGCCAACCCCACCTGGAACAACGGATGGTGCCCCGTCGAACGCGTCGGATTCAACAATTCGACGAGCCGCTCGAACGGCACATCCTGATTCGCGTACGCCGACAACGCCGTCGCGCGCACCCGCTCAACCAGATCGCCGATGGTGGGATCACCCGACAGATCCACCCGGACCACCAGCGTATTCGCGAAGAATCCGACCAGATCCGACAGCGCGTCATCAGATCGGCCCGCGATCGGCGAACCGATCGTGATGTCCTGGCCCGCACCCAAACGATGCAGCAGGATCGCCAGCCCGGCATGAACCAGCATGGATACCGTCACGCCCTGTGCGTGCGCCATCGTCTCCAGCCGGGCACGTACCTCCGATGGCACCTCGAATCGGACTGTATCGCCTTGATACGAGGCGATTTTCGGCCGCGGCCGGTCGGTCGGCAGCTCGATCACTTCGGGTAACCCGGCCAACTCGGCCTGCCAGAACGCGAGCTGCTGTGCGATCAACGACTCGGCGGACTCGGCCTCACCCAGCAATTCACGCTGCCACAGTGTGTAATCGGCGTACTGCACCGGCAATCGCACCCAGGCGGGCGGGTTTCCGTTACGTCGTGCCGCGTAGGCGTTGAACACATCCCGAGCCAATGGCACCATCGACGAACCGTCGGTGGCGATGTGATGCACCACCAACACCAGCACGACCCCCTCGGAGCCACGATCGATCACCGTGGCGCGCACCGGAATCTCACGTTCCAGATCGAACCGATACCCCGCCGCCGTGGCCACCGAGTCGGTGACCAGCTCAGCCGAAGCGTCGACCACCGCGACCGGAGCCTCGACCGCGCCGGGTTCGAGAATGTGCTGAGCACTGACACCATCACGTTCGATGTAGACCGTCCGCAATACCTCGTGGCGTTCGATCACGTCACCGATCGCGGCCACCAATGCCGGGATGTCGATGGCACCGGTGAGTTTCACCGCCATCGGAATGTTGTACGTCGCCGACGGGCCCTCCAGCTGATGGAGGAACCACAGCCGCTGCTGCGCGAACGACAACGGCAGCGGCTCCGGACGCTCCCGCGCGGTCAGCGCGATGCGGACCCGAACCTCATCGCCGAGCCGCGCGGCCAAACCGGCCACGGTCGGATTCGCGAACACCGTCCCGATCGGTACCTCGGCCCCGAGCACCGCCCGAATGCGGCCGATCAACCGCGTCGCCAACAGTGAATGACCGCCCAGGTCGAAGAACGAATCATCGGCACCGACCCTCGGCACACCCAGCACCTCGGCGAACAAACCAGCCAAAGCCTGTTCGCCGGCACCCCGCGGATCCCGGAACGGCACCGTGCCGCCGAACTCCGGATCGGGTAGTGCACGCCGATCCAGCTTCCCGTTCGAGGTCAACGGCAAGAGGTCCAACACCACCACGGCCGCCGGTACCATGTACTCCGGCAGACGCTCGCCCACGAACCGGCGCAGATCCGTTGCGGTCGTGTCGGATTCGGCGTCGAGCACGACATACGCGATAAGCTGCTTCCCGCCGCCGACGGTCAGTTCGCGGGCGGCCACCACCGCCTGGTGGATACCCGGATGGGTGAGCAACGCCGTTTCGATCTCACCCGGCTCGATGCGGAAGCCCCGCACCTTCACCTGGTCATCGGCGCGGCCCGAATACTCCAGCTCACCTGTCCGAGTCCATCGCACCACGTCACCGGAGCGGTACATCCGCGCACCGGAAGGACCGAAGGGATCGGCGATGAACCGCTGCGCCGACAGACCTGGCCGACTCCGATAGCCGCGCGCCAAACCCGCACCCGCGATGTACAACTCACCCGGCACGCCCACCGGAACCGGCCGCAACCAACCGTCCAGAACACGCACGGCGAGATTGGAGATCGGTGCACCGATGGGCACCGACACCACATCGGCATCGGTGACCTCATGGAAAGTCACATCGATGGCGGCCTCGGTCGGGCCATACAAATTGTGCACCCGAGTTCCGGTCGCGGTCCGCAGCAGCTGCGCGGGCGCGGCAGTCAATGCTTCCCCCGAGGCGAATACCTGCCGCAGACTCGAGCATTCGTGTAATGGAACCGCCGTGAACTGCGTCAACATCGACGGAACGAAATGTGCGACGGTGACTTTCGCCTGTCCGATCAGGTCGGCCACGTAGGTCGGGTCCCGATGCCCGCCCGGTGCCGCAAGCACCATCCGGGCCCCAACCAGCAACGGCCAGAACAATTCCCACACCGAGACGTCGAAGGTGGACGGCGTCTTCTGTAGCACCGCATCCGCGGCGTCGATCGGATACCGATCCTGCATCCACAGCAACCGGTTGACCACCGCCGCGTGGGTGACCGCGACGCCCTTCGGGCGGCCCGTCGACCCCGATGTGTACATCACGTACGCCACATTCGACGACCGCAGCGCCCGGTGACGCTCGCAGTCGGTGATATCCACCTCGGCTGGGCCGGGTACCGCTGGACCGGCACTGCTGTCCTCGATCAGGAGGGCGTCTATCCCACTGGCGGGCAAAAGGTTTCGCATTGCCGCAGTCGTGACCACCACCGCGGGCTTCGCATCCGCCAGCAGGTAGGCGATCCGGTCGGTCGGATACTCGACATCGATCGGCAGATATCCGGCACCGGTCTTCAATGCCGCCAGCAACGTGACCACCAACTCCAGTGACCGTGGCAGTGCCACCGCCACAAGCGATTCCGCCTCGGCACCGGCAGCGAGTAAACGGCGCGCCAACATGTTGGCCCGCGCATTCACCTCTTCGTACGAATATTTCGCACCGTCGAACAGCACCGCTGTCGCAGTCGGTGCCCGCCGAACCTGGGCTTCGAACAATGACACCAGGGTCGCGTCGGGATCGACCGCTGCCGCCGTGTCGTTCCACGCATGCAACACCGATTGGCGTTCGACCGGGTCGATCACCTCGACGGCGGTCATTCGGGCCTGCGGATCGGCGGCGAGGACGTCCAGTACGTGCGTCAGCCGGTCGACGATCTGTTCGATCCGGGTCTGATCGAACAGATCGGGGCGATAGCTCGTACGCAAACGCAGGCATCCGTCGAGGTGCGCGATCAGGCTCAACGGGTAATGCGTGCTGTCGACGGTGCTGACCTCGTTGATGGCGACACCGTCCAGGCTGTCGGCGAGACCACGCAAATCGTCGATGTCGATCGGATAGGACTCGAACACGACCAGCGTGTCCGCCCGCGCACCCGCACCCACCGCCGCCTGAATCCGGGCCAGATCGGAGTGATAGTGCTGATCGAGCAACCGTGCCTGTTCGTCCTGGAACCGGCAGATCGCCTCCGCCACCGTCTCGGTAGCGGACAACGACACCCGCACCGGCAACGTGTTGATCAGCAGACCGACGATTGACTCGACCCCCAGCACCTGCGGCGGTCGGCCCGATACCGTGGTCGCGAACGCCACATCCGCGCGTCCGGTCAACCCCGCCAGCGTCACGCCCCAGGCGAACTGCAAGACGGTATTCACCGTGACCCGCAATTGCCGCGCCAACTCCACCACTCGCCTGGTCGATGCCGAGTCCAGCGCGGTGTGGTGGTCCTGCGCCACCTGGGTCATCACCCGATCGGTCCCGGACCCGGCCAGCAATGTCGGCTCCACCAAGCCTGCGAACGCGGTGCGCCAGACCTCGAGACCGGCGTCGGCGTTACAGTCCGCCAGCCATTGCAGGTACGGGCGCAACGACATCGGCTCGGCCAACGGCAGTTGCTTCGTACCGCCACCGATGTAGAGGGCGAGCAGGTCGCCGACAATCAGCGGCAGCGACCAGCCGTCCAACAGGATGTGGTGGTTGGTCAGCACCAGTTCGTAACGGTCGGCCGCATGACGGAGCACGGTGCAGCGGATCGCCGACGGCGCGCTCAGATCGAACGGCGTCACTCGATCCCGCATCCGCAGTTCCGCGCCACCGGCCGCCGCGTCCGCCTCCGGCACGTCTGTCAGATCGACCAGCTGCCAAGACAATTCGACGGACTCGGCCACGACCTGACGCACCACACCCGCGGTATCGGCGACGAACGCGGTGCGCAGCGCCGCATGCCGCGTAAGCAGCTGCGCCGCAGCGGCTTCCATTCGATCGACGTCGAGCTGACCATCGAAAGTCAATGCGATCTGCGCGGTGTACGCATCAACCGACGAATTGGCCAGCAGGGCATGGAAATACAGACCCGACTGCAACGGCGTCAATGGCCATACATCGGCGACCGCGCCATAGCGCCCTTCCCACGCATCGATATCGTGCTGCGATACGGCGACCAACGGAAAATCCGATGGCGAATGTCCGCCCGAGCCCGGCAGGTCGGCGGACTCGACGATCGAGGTCAAGGCCTGAACCCAGTGCGCGGCAAGCTCATCGACCTCTTCGGCCGAAATCACCGTCGACACGAACCCGAACTCCGCACGCAACCGGCCACGGTGCACGATCGCATTGACCTCGAGTCCAGCCCGAACCGGCGTCTCCGGGTCCGAGCCGAGGTCCAAGTCGGTCGGATCCGCTGCCGGCATCCAGCCCTGCCCGGCCAGCTCGGCCGGGATCGACGACTCCGACACCTGGCCCAGGTAGTTGAAGAGCAGCTGCGGTATCGCGGTACTCGCCAGGGCCGTGGCGGTGTCCGGATTCAGATACCGCAGCAGTCCGTAACCGATGCCCTTGTCCGGCACGGCCCGCAGCTGCTCCTTCACCGCCTTCAGCAGGGCGCCCACCTCATCGGCATTTTCGATCGCCGGAGTGTCGATCAGCACGGGGAACAGCGTCGTGAACCAGCCGACCGTCCGCGAAATGTCCGCTCCGGCAACGAGAGTCTCCTCCCGGCCATGGCCCTCCATGTGCACCAGTACCGATGAGTCCGCGACCCCACGACGTGCTCGCCACGATTGCACCGCCAGTACCAGACCGGCGAGCAGGACTTCGGCGGGTCCGCAGTGAAAGCGAGCCGGGACGCTCGTCAGCAGCCGCATGGTCACCTGTTCAGGCAACTGCGCCCGAATCGAACCCGACACGGTGCCCACATCCGCGGGCGATCCGGTGTCGGTGCCGCCGAGCGACCACCCGTCCACGTGCTGCTGCCACCTGCTCAGCTCAGCGACTCGTTCCCCGGTCCGCGCTGCCTCGACCTGCGCATGCGCCCACCGTCGCATCGATGTCCCGGTCGGCGGCAGCACCGGTTTCGTAGCCCCAGCGCCTATTTGCTGCCACGCCGACATCAGGTCCGGTACCAGAATTCGCCATGACACACCGTCGACCACCAGGTGATGCAGGATGAGAATCAATCGTCCGGCCGAGCGGCCGGGTTCGGGCTCCAGCCATACGGCCCGCATCATCACCGCGAGTTCCGGTGCCAGACAACCGATTTCATGAGCCAGCTCGGATCGTACGAGCTCGCTGAGCTGGCGATCGGTCAACGATGCGGGGATCCGAACGTGCCGGACCCGGGTATCGACGTCGATGCTGCCGGGCTCCTGCACCAGCAGGTGCGGTTCCGCGCCGAGTGGTCGGAACAGCTGGGCTCGCAACATGTCATGGTGATCGACCACAGCGGTCAACGTCGCGACCAACCCGGCGCGGTCGATTCCCGCCGGAAGCTCCAGCACGACATGCTGATTGAACCGATCGAACCGACCGCCACGCTCCACTAGCGACCGCATGATCGGTGTCAACGGCATGGTCCCGACACCACCGCCCGGCAACTCCGCCAGCACCGCAGCCCGCGCCGGCCGGGCCACGACCGCCAGCCCCGCGACAGTCTTGTACTCGAACACCTCGCGCGGCGTGAAGTGCAATCCTCGCGTTCGGGCCCGCGACACCACCTGGATCGCCAGGATGGAATCACCGCCCGCCGCGAAGAAATCCTCATCGATGCCGACCCGCCGCACCGCGAGCACCTCGGCGAACACCGCCGCCAACACGTGCTCCGGATCGGTACGCGGCTCTCGGTACGCGGCCGTGGCGGTGGGCCGCGGTTCCGGTAGCGCCTTGCGATCGAGCTTCCCGTTCGGCGTCAGCGGCAATCGATCCAGCACCACAACGATCGCGGGCACCATGAACTCCGGCAGGCGCTCACTCACGAAACCACGTACCTGCGGCGAATCCACCACGCCGGCATCGGATTCGGTGTCGAGCACCAGGTAGGCGACAAGTTGCCGGCCACCGTCGGCCCCGGATTCGCGGGCGATCACGACAGCCTCGCGCACTCCCGGCTGAGTGCGCAAAACCGCCTCGATCTCGCCCGGCTCGATCCGGAAACCCCGTACCTTCACCTGGTCATCGGTGCGAGCCAAATATTCCAGTTCCCCGCCCGAGGTCCAGCGCACCACGTCACCGGAACGGTACATACGTTCACCAGGGCCGCCATGCGGGTCGGCGACGAACCGCTCCGAAGTCAGCCCCGCCCGACCCCAATACCCCCGGGCCACTTGTGAACCCGCGATGAACAACTCACCCGGCGCACCGATCGGCACCGGCCGTAAGCAGGAATCCAGCACATAGATACGGGTGTTCCAGACGGGTGCGCCGATCGGCACCGACACCACATCCGCATCGGTCACCTCGTGAAAGGTCACGTCGATCGCGGCCTCGGTCGGACCGTAGAGATTGTGTACCCGGGTACCGGTCGCCGCCCGCAATCGCCGCGCCGGAGCGGCAGGCAATGCCTCGCCGGACGCGAAGACATGCCGTAGGTCGACGCAGTCCCGCAACGGCACCGTCGTGAACTGCGCGAGCATGGACGGCACGAAATGGGCGACGCTGACCCGCTCCCGCGCGATCAGATCGGCCAGATAGGCGGGATCTCGGTGCCCGCCCGGCGCGGCCAACAACATCTGCGCTCCCACCACCAGTGGCCACAGCAACTCCCACACCGAGACGTCGAAACTGATCGGTGTCTTCTGCAGCACCACATCCCGCGCGTCGAGCGGATAGCGGGATTGCATCCACACGAGTCGGTTCACCAACGCCCCGTGCGCGACCGCGACCCCTTTGGGTCGTCCGGTGGATCCCGACGTATAGATCAGATACGCCACATTCGACGACCGCAATACACCGCGGCGCTCCGCGTGCGAGACGTTCACATCGCCATAAGCGGCGAGATCGAGATCCTCGATCAGCACACACGCTGCCGCGTCAGGCAGCGCACTGCGGACGGCCGCGGTCGTAATCGCCACTGCCGCACCGGAATCGGCAAGGATGTAACCGATCCGATCGGCCGGATAGTCCGTGTCGATCGGCACGTACGCGGCACCGGCCTCGAGTACCGCCAGCAATGTCACCACGAGCTCCACCGAGCGCGGCAGCGCCACCGCGACCAATGACTCCACGCCAACGCCCGAATCGATCAGATGCCGAGCGAGAACATTCGCTCGCGCATTCACCTCCGCATAGGAGAACCGCACACCTTCGAATACCACCGCGGTCGCATTCGGGGACTGCCGCACCTGTTCTTCGAACAATGACACCAGCGTCGCATTGCCGTCGACCGGCATTGTCGTGACATTCCACTGGTCCAGCACCAGCGCGCGCTCGGCGGCGTCGATCACCTCGATATCCGCCACCTGCGTTTCGATACCGTCGGTGATCCGCCGCAGGCACGTAATAATCGAGCCGACGAGGCGACGCATGTCATCGGTGCCGTACAGCCGGCTGTCGGCGCGCGCCTCGACATAGAGGTCACTGCCCGCGGCCAGGTCGTACATGATGACGACCGTCACCGCCGTTTCCGCGAAGATCGGGAGGGGATGGGCCTCGGCCTGGCCACCCGGGACCGGAAAGTACGCCTTGAACGGCATGATATTCACGGAAACACCTGTCACCGTTGGATCATTACCGGCTTCGACAATATCCCGCCGAATGTCGGAAATATTGTATTTGGCGTGCCGAAGGACGGTGCCCATCTCCGACTGCACTCCGAATGTCAAATCTTTGAATGTCGACGCTGGATCCAAGGAAATACGCACCGGTATCGTATTCGCCAGCAAGCAGGGCGTCCGTCGAGCCGGGCCTACCCGGTTCGCTACCGGCAATTGAATATAAAAGTCACGGCTATGCGAAAATGAGCCCATGACCAATCCGACAGCGGCCATCAATGTCGCAGGCAACTGCGCGCCGATTCGCTCGGCATTCTTGGTCAGTAGCCGCAACTCGTCGGGATCCATTTCGGTACCGTGCAGCACGACCGTCGGGGCTGCGCTGGAACCTTTCCCAGGAAGACGCAGCGGCTCCACCGTCGGATCCATGTACTCGGCCCAGAAATCGCGGTCGCGACCGAACCGCTCCGATTCCCGATACCGTGTCGAGTCCGCATGGAAGGCCGCGATATCCAAATTCGTCACGACCGGAGCCGCTGTACCCGAAACGGCCGCCGAATACAGCTCCAGCAGCCGCCCCGCGAGGAGCGCGGCGGCCGCGCCATCGCTGACGATATGGTGCGACACATAGCAGATGAATATCCGCTGTGCCGACTGCCTGATCAGATGAATTCTGAACAAATAATCATGTTCCAGGTCGAATCCGGTCTGGGCCAGCTCCGCCATCAGCCGCATCGCATCATCGGGTGCCGTGCCGGATCCTGCCAAGTCCACCACGGTAGGGGTCCACGCGCCCAACTCTCTTCGAATCAGGCGTGGCGCACCGGCTTCGGTAACCGCATTCACCAGGAGAGTCGGCGTCTCGGATATCATCTGCCGGGCCGCCGCGCACATTGTGTCCAGATCGATCTCGATCTCACTGCTGATATCGAGATACACTGCGAGGTTGAATGGCACATCATGGTCCAGCTGCTGGGATAACCACACAGCATGTTGGTTCGCCGTCAACGGGTAGGAGACGGCGGAGACCTGATCAACCACGAAGATTCCTAACTTGAACCTACACAAGACATGCAGAAGCCAATGGTGTAGAAATCGCTCACCCGAGCCGAGGAATCCAGTTCCGGGGGTCGAACTCCGTGACCATTTTCGGAGGGTACAGCATGCGGGTCGATTTCGCGTTGTGCGAAAATAACTACGCGATCATTTATTGTTCACTGCCCGGCATCCCGCGTAGTGAATGGCTTGCGTGCGCAAGCTACAGACTCAGGTGAATTCTTGTCGCCCGGGTGAATTCTTGTCTCAGGTCAATTCGGCCGACCATCGCGGGTACATCGAGAAGGTGTCAAGGCTGTCGGTTGGGGCCGGGACCAGCGGCCGCCGCCGGACCAGCATGGATGCGGCTCAGCTCGAAGATGCTGTCTCGCAGGCGATGTCAGGACATCGCTCGCCGCCGCTCTCCCGGCACGATCGGCGTCGGGTCGTCGATTGCGCGGGGGCCGACACCTACGGCAATACGTTCACCGACGGTTCATCTGGTTGAAGCCAGCCGAGTTCAGTGTTGCCGCACCAGTAAGAACACCTGACGCCGACTCCACCGTGAGTTGTCCTGTGCCAGTGCACCGTCCTTGAAGGAGGTTGTGTTGACCTGCCGTGGAGAGGCCGGCTCGACGAGGAGGCATCGGCCGCTCCGTCAGGCGTTCCGCCCCAAGGAGACTCCCACTCCGGCCGGCCCGGCACCGCGCGAACTCGACGCCCGGCCCGGCAGTGCCTTGCTCTTGTTCATCGAACACCCCACCCAATAACCCGATCGGAAGTAGTAACCCATGCGCCCCACCCTCTACACCGCCAGCAGCTCCGGCCCGGGCCGGGTCAGCATCATGGCCAAACCGCGCGGCGGCGACTGGCTACCCGATGAGATGGCCGCCCTGCGGGCAGCCGGCGTCGATGTCCTGGTCTGCGCGCTCACCACACCCGAACTCCACGACACCGGCCTGATCGGCGAACCCGCCGCCGCCCGGGTCGCCGGACTGGACTTTGTCGCCATCCCGATCCCCGACCGCGGCGTCCCCGACCTGCATGCGATCCTGCCCACACTGAAGCGGCTGGCTGGGATGCTGTGCGATGGCAAACACATCGTCACCCACTGCCGGTTCGGCATCGGTCGCTCCAGCCTGCTCGCCGCCTCGTTGCTCATCCTCACCGGCACCGACCCCGACATCGCCTGGCACCAACTCCAACGGGCCCGAGACCTCCCCATTCCGGACACCGCCGAGCAGCGAGCCTGGACCAACGTACTGACCAGCCACCTCCCGCTCGACCTTTCGGATTCCACAGAACGACCGAGCGAGCCGCAGTGAAATGCCGCTAGCCGTCGAATAGCTCAGTGGTGCTGCCGAATCCGTCCACTCTCCGAGTGGACCCGCAGACCTCGTCAGCGGGGAACGGTTTGTCCTGGGCGCAGTACCGGTCCGCACGCACCCGTCTTCTGGTAGTCGGGCAGTAGGTGTGGCAGGACGGTGCTCGAGTACTGGCGTAGTTGTTGGAGTTGCTGGTCGTCGCGGACGACGTCTTTGCGGACCCAGTCTTCGTCGACGCCGAACGCCGCGTCTTGGTATCGCTGGATCTGGTGGTAGTCGCGGGCCATTCGCGGGTCGAGGGTCAGTTCGTTGCGCCACCAGTCGCCGTGGGTGTGCACGAAAGTGGGTTTGCGGTCCTCGAATACGTAGTCCTCGAGGCTGATGGTGTCCTTGCCCGCGTAGATGTCCGCGATCCGTGATTCGGTGAGGCCGGCCATATCGATCAGCCGCAGCCGTGATGTCAGCGAACTGCCGCCCATGTCGGGCGCCAGCAATGTGCCCTGCCGGAGATCGAGGATGTCGGCGTAGCCGTTGAAGTAGCGCCCGAAGCGAAGGGCGATCCAGCACAGGGGGACATCCGAATCGGCGCGGTAGGACTCGGCTTCGTCGGCCAACGCGACACCCGACGGGATCAGTGCGCCGACCAGCGTCAGCGCGATCAATATCCGGCCCCGCGTGCGCAATTTGGCAAGGAGTTCCGCCGCCGACAGTACGACGACGAACGCGGCGAGGGCCCACACCGGAGTGGCGAAGCGGAATTGCTTCATCCAGTCCGGCTGCAGTACGCAATAGGCGATCATCGCCAACGCCAGCGGAACCAGCAGTGCGACAACGCCGTCACGCCATCTGCTCGGTGCGGCCAAGGCGAGCCCGACCACGCCTACGGCCGCGATAACCGCCGGCGCACCCGCATACTGCACCAGTTCCCCGGCCCTGGTCAGATCGTGCACGGTCGGTATCGCCTGATGTTTGGCCACCGCCGTATTGGCGACGAGCCTGCCGAATTCGCTGTACCGCCACACCAGATACGCCCCGAACGGAATCGCGAACGCGACACCGGAATACAGCACGTGCCGAAGTCCGGTGAGCCAGGTCGCGCGCCGGACCAGAATCAGCGAAACCAAAGGATATGCGGCCAGATAGATCAGGCCGTCGGGCCGGGTCAGTGCCGCGAACGCCGCTATCGCACCGGCGGTCACCGCCACCGCCGGTGTCCACAGTCGCTGGTCCAGCACCGCAAGGAACAGGCGGACGGCCAGCACGCACGCCGCCAGCGCGAACAACGAGTTCTCCAGGCCGGAGAAGCACCAGATCACGAACGACGGAATCGCCGCGAGCACAACGCCGGTCACGAAGGTGACCAGCGCGGGCCACCGCGACACTCTTCGCGCGGCGATGTAGCAGGCGGCGAGAATGCCCGCGCAGCACAGCAGCGCAACGGCTTTCGGATACACGACGAAGTCCGGGATGCCGAAGAGGGTGCCGCGGTCGAACAGGCCACACCATTTGCCTACGACAAGCACCAGAAGCCAAGTGGGATTGGAGAATCCCTCCACCGGTTCCGCGCCGGGCTGCAGCACCGGACCCGAACCCTCGGCGACACTTCGCGCATAGGCGAAGGTGATTCCCGCGTCGTCCACCAGCCAGTTGCCGTATCGCGTGGCCTGCCATGCCAGCAGCAGCACGCCGCCCAACACCGCCGCCGACGCTGTCCACCACGACCGACCACGTCGATTCCGCAAGTCCGCACGCAACTCGGCAGAAGCTTGCGGCCGCGCGATCTCTACCTCAACCATTCATCAGATCCCAAGTTCGAACGATGGCGCCTAGAACACAAAAACCTTAGCGTCCCTCATGAGGCTCGCTACTCGACTCCGCCCGCCGTGGGGTGGGCGCAGGCGTGACCAACGACCGATCGAGCACGTGGCTCGCCGCTGTTGGTTGTCCGGCAATTCCGCGCTGACCTGGCAGTATCGCCGCATTCCCTGTGCATGACACCGACCCCGATGGTCTGCGGCGGGCGGTCTCGGCCGAGTTCGTCCACCACGGTCAAGATAGGGGGGTCGCGCTCCGCTCAACCGCGACTCGAAGGTGTTATGTCTGGTTTGCCTGGATCGACTCGAGGATCGCCGCGGCGTGATCGACGAACAGCAGGTGACCGGCGCCCTCGACGATCATGAGCGTGCTGTTCGGGAGGTTGTCCGCGAGCTGCCGACCATCGGTGACCGGGACGTTGCCATCGGAATCACCCTGCCAAACCACCACGGGCACAGCGATATCGGTGAGTTCGAAACCCCAAGGACGCGCGAACAGCACCTGCAGATCGGCCGCGACGCCACGGCTGCCTTGCGCGAACGCGGTACGCATGTTGGCGTCGATCTTGCCGAGCAGTTCGTCGTCACCGGCGATCCGCTCGCGATCGGTCGGCGACATCCGCGCGATCATCGCCGCCATTCCGCGCGGCGTACGCGTCACCGCGGCCATGCGTGCCGCGGCCGGTCGCGCGAGAAACGGAAACCGCCGCAACACCATCAGCCCACCGGCACGTCGCACATCGCCCGCACCCCTGTCGGCTGTCCCGTCGCCGAACGGAGCGGGAGAGCTGACGACCACCGCCCGGGCCACCCGGTCGGGCAAGCGGTAGGCGCACGCGAGCGCGTACGGGCCGCCACCGGAGGCGCCGAGCACCGCGAACCGATCCAAGCCGAGCCGATCGGCCACCGCGGTCACGGTATCGATCCAATCGATGATCCGGCGACGCGGCGACATCGCCGACGCACCCATCCCGGGACGATCGATCGCGATCAGCCGCAATCCCGTCGCCGCGGCCGCATCGTCCCCGAAGACGACGGCCTCCCTGTGCGAACCGGGCACGCCATGGAATGCCAGGACCGGATACCCGGACCGATCCCCGCACTCCATACCGCCCACCGTCACACCCTGCAGCGTCATCGTCCACGGCGTGGGAGAGGTCACGTCAGCAGGATACGAGCCGGCGGACGCGTGGCACCTCGAAACACGACGTTGCGTTGAATACCGATGCGCGAGCCCGAAATTCGGTTCCCCTCCGCGTGTCGACGACGGGTCGGCCGATGATCGCTCGGAACGCCGTGGACTCACGACTCCAAAGCGCCACAGGGCGGCTCCTTGCTCTATTCGACTGTCCCCGAGGCGATCACGCTCACCGTGGCACGGGGATTGTGGCTAGCATCTGACCCGCGTGTTGGTTCGTGACGGGTAGCCGGGAGTTTCGGCGATGACTTGGGGTGTTGATGAGGCAGATTCTGTTTTCGGCGATGATCGCGCTTGCGGTGTCGATCACGTTGACGCCGTTGCTGATCAAGGTGTTCGCGCAGCGGAGGATGGGGCAGGAGATTCGGGTCGAGGGGCCGGCCAGCCATCAGGCCAAGCGGGGGACGCCGACGATGGGCGGTATCGCGATCGTGGTCGGCATGTGGGCCGGGTATCTGGGATCGCATCTGGTCGGGCTGCGGTATGACGCGCCAGGTGTTTCCGCGTCCGGGCTGCTGGTTCTCGGGTTGGCGACCGCGCTGGGTGTCGTGGGGTTTCTCGACGATTTCATCAAATTGCGCAAGCGGCGCAATCTGGGACTGACGGCGAAAGGGAAGTACGTCGGTCAGATCGCGGCGGCGGTCGTCTTCGGTGTGCTCGCGCTGCGATTCCCCGACAGCACGGGATTGACCCCGGCGAGCCGGAGTGTGTCCATCGTTCGGGACGTCGGCTGGATGTTGCCGGTCGCCGTGTTCGTCCTCGCGGTGTGTTTCTGGGTTGTCGCGTGGTCGAACGCGGTGAACTTCACCGATGGTCTCGACGGCCTGCTCGGCGGCTCGATGAGCTTGGCGCTGGGTGCGTACGTGATCATCACGTTCTGGCAGTACAGCAATGCCTGCGCGACCAAGCCCGCGGTCGGTTGCTACGCGGTGCGCGACCCGCTCGATCTGGCGCTGGTCTGCGCCGCCGGTGGTGCGGCGTGCGTCGGATTCCTGTGGTGGAACGCCGCGCCTGCGAAGATCTTCATGGGCGATACCGGCTCGATGGCACTCGGCGGCCTGCTCGCCGGATTGTCGATCACCACGCGCACCGAGTTGCTGGTGGCCGTGGTCGGAGCGTTGTTCGTCATCGAGGCCGTCTCGGTGCTGCTGCAGATCGTCGTGTTCCGCACCAGCGGCAGGCGGCTGTTCCGGATGGCCCCGGTGCACCATCATTTCGAACTGAGCAAGTGGGCCGAAACCACCGTGATCATCCGCTTCTGGCTCCTCGGCGGGATCGCCGCCGCCGTCGGCCTCGGCTGGTTCTACAGCGAATACCTCGCCGCCGTCGGCTGATATAGCGGAAAGGGTCGGCACCACCTCGGTATTCGACTGGTGCTCCGAATGGCCTCAGCCACGTGACTTCCCGGACGTCTGCTCGTGGCCGAGTGCAAGGTGGGTGAGGGTACGCAGGGCGGTGTCGATGGGGTGGGGCTGTGGTCTTCCCGAGGAGTCGAGCCGGTTCCAGCGTTGCAGGTTTACCGCGATGGAGGCTTGGCGGGTGCCGTCGGCGCTGATCAGGGATATCGCTCCGCTGCCCCAGGCGGAGCCGTCGTGGCCCCAGAAGGTGCCGCGGCCGGGGACTTCTACTCGGTGCAGGCCGAGGCCGTACTCGATCTGTTTGCCCTCGAAGGAGATAACCGGGACGGTGTGCTGCATCTGTGCCAGCGACGACGGGCTGATGATTTCGCCTGCCAGCAGTAGGGCGAAGTAGCGGTTCAGGTCCGCGACGGTCGATATCAGTGACGCCGCGGGGCCTACCCACGACATGTCGAAGACGCTGTAATCCCTTGGCGGGTCGATCATCCCGAACCACGACTCGTAGTGCAGCGAATGTGGTCCTTCGATATAGGGTCCGGTCGGGAGCTCGGTGTCGCGCAGCCCGGCGCGGTCGATGACATTTCGGGTGATGCACTTCTCCGCCGAGGTTCCGGTGATCGACTCCAGGAGTTGGCACAGGAGAAGGTAATTGGTGTTGGAGTACACCCCCGGAGTGCCACCCGGAGTCCCGGCAGGAGGCGCCGAGACTCCGAGCTCGATCAGCTCGGTCGGATGAAACCTGGTGAACCGGTGGTCATCCAGGCTTTTCGGCGTCGTCTTCGCGACGGCGGGGAAGGCGGCGAGGGAGGGGTAGGCGTGCGGGAGGTAGTCGGCGAGACCGCTGGTGTGGTTGATCAGCATGCGGACCGTGATCGCCGCACCCCGTTCGCCGGGGACCAAGTGAGGCAGGTAGTGGGCGATCGGTGTGTCGAGCGCGATGTCGCCGTTCTCGGCCTGCTGCAGTACGGCGGCCGCGGTGAACGCCTTGCTGATGCTGCCGACGCGGTGTCGCATCTCGGCCGTGACGGGGCGGCCGGTGGCGACGTCGGCGACTCCGGCTGCGCCGCACCAGGTTTGGTCGTGGTCGCGCACCTCGGCGAAGAGTCCGGGCACGCCCGCGTGCTGGACGGCTTCCAGGGCGGTTTGTAGTTCGATGGGATCGAGGGTGTCGGTCATGACACCACTATCTGTCGGCCGACCCCGCCCGGTATTGGATAAATTTCCCCCATGCCCGGTAGCGATATCGGGCGATGGTCGGCATGTAGTGCTCGGTCAGCGCCCCCGGCGTCTGGTCCGCGAACATCGACACCTCTCGGCAGAGATGAGCCTGGTCGGCGTACCCGCAGGCCGTCGCGACGTCGGCGGCGGGCCGTCCCGCCAGCAGACCGTCTACCGCACAACGGAATCGGGCGAGCATCGCCGCCCGTTTGGGTGTCAGGCCGATCTGGGACTCGAACCGCGTCAGCAACCGCTTATGGCTCCACCCGAGGGATTCGGCGAGCGCACCGATCCGCAGCTGACCGCCGGAGGTCAGGATGCGATGCCAGCTCGCGAGCACCTCGGGGTCGGGCGTTCGCTTCGGCCTTTCACGCTGCGCCAGAAACGATTTCGTCACCGCGAAACGCTCGTCCCAGGTTCGGGTCGACGCGAGCTGCTCGCGCAGCCGCCGAGCCGGTTCACCCCACACGTCCTCCAGGGCGACCGCGCCTCGGTCCAAATCGCGTGGGGGAATACCCAATAGCGGATACGCCTGGATCGGCGACAAACGAATCTCGATGCACGCCGCCCGCTCACTACGGACACGCATGGCCTCAGCGGGCAGCCCGACAACGAACCCGTCCATTGTCCGCCGCCCCGTGGCATCGTCGACGATCACCTCGTGATCCCCGAACCCGATCACCACGGTGACCGCCGTCGTCCCGGCAACCCGCAGATCCAACCCGGCGCCACCCACATCGCGGTAACCGATGATCGCGGCCCCCGGCGGCACATCATCCGCCGGACCCGCGAAATCCCACCCCCCACCAGACTCGCGCACAACTCCCACCTGTCCAGGCTACGGAAGAAGCGAGCTCACAGGTGATCCAGTAACCAGGGGATCATCACTTCCCACGCGGCGGGGATGTGGTCGGCCTGGCAGTGTGCGGAGCCGGGGTGGCCGGAGGGGACGATGTGGAGTGTTTTCGGTGCTCGGATGGCGTCGTACAGTGCGTGTGCCTGCTCGACGGGTACCAGGGTGTCGTCGGCGCCGTGGAGGACGAGGATCGGGTTGCGGATCAGGTGGGCGACCGGGGCCATCGTGAATCGGCGGGTATTCACCAGCGCCTTGGCCGGGTCGCCGCCGCCGTGCACCCACGCGCCGTACTGCGCGAGGAACAGTTTGGTCTCGAGATCGCCTGGGCTGGTGAGGATCTCGGATTGGTCCCAGATCGCGCCCCATGCCACGGTGGCGCGCGGGCGGTGCTCGAAGGCGGCCGAGCGGGCGGCGTAGTAGCCGCCGAGGCTGATGCCGATCAAGCCGATGCGGCGGGGATCGACTCCCGGTCGGCGTTCGAGGTAGTCGACGGATGCGCTGGCGGCGACCTCGTAGTCGTAGCGGGACAGGATGCCGCGCAGGCGCAGCGATGCGCCGTTGCCGGGACCGTCGACGAGCAGAACGCCGATACCGTTGCGCGCGAGTTCTCTTCCGGCCCACAGATAGAGTTCTTCGCCGACGCTGTCGAGTCCGCCGAAGAACACCACGCCCGGATGTGTTCGCGCCGCTGTCTCGTCCGGATGGACGTAATAGGAGTCCAGCCAAGTGTTTTCATAGGGGACCTGGACCGGCTCTACCCGCTGGTCCACCGTTCCCAGCGCGAACAACCGGCGCATCTCCTGATACATCGCGATTTTCGGCTCGAGTGCGGCGCCGAGCGGTGGGCGGAAGAACTCCGCCGAGCGCAGGTAGTTGGCGGCGCGCAGGGAGGTGGCGCGGGCGCGGCGTGGATCGGTCATCTCGGCGGCCTGCCGGACCAAGCCGCGGCCGAGGCCTGCGAACTCACGCACCCATGCCTCCGCGCTCGGGGACGGGCCGATGGCCTGGACGGCTGCCGACACCTCGTCGACCTCCGCGCCGCCCATCGGCGCCTCGCCGAGCAGGCGGCGGAGCTGGAAATCGAAGAACGGGCGATCGGGCCAGCGCTGGACGGGCGCAGGCTGGGCGCGGGCGGGCGACATCCCCGCCAGCGCCAGCGCACTGGCGGCGGCGCCCGCGCTCGCCAGGAATCGTCGTCGGTCGAGGGTGGATCGTGGGCGCATGGCGCGGCTCCTCATCAGGCTGAAATTAACGCACGCGAAAGTGCGTTAAGAGAGTTTGGAACTGTGCCTACCGGATGTCAAGCTTTCGTGGTGGAGCAGCGAGACGGGGGTGAACGAAGGCCGAGGCCGGGCGGACGCAGCGCGCGAGTGGTCGAGTCGGTGCGCAAAGCGACCCTCGACCTGCTACTTCAGCGGGGCTACCACGGGTTCGAGATCCCCGATGCCGCGCGCGTCGCCGGTGTTCATCCGACGACGATCCGCCGGCGGTGGCCGAGTAAGCAGGACCTCGTCGCGGACACCGTGCTCACGTACGTGGACGGGCAGATTCCCATCCCGGACACCGGATCGCTCGCCGATGATCTGGAAGCGCTGCTGCGCGAGGTCGTCGCGGTGCTCGCCGAGCCGCGGTTGCTCGCGCTGCTGCGCGCGCAGGTCGCGATGGCCGATGACGCCGAGGGGGTCCGCGTTGCGAGCCAACGGTTCTGGACGACGCGCTTCGAGGGCTCGGCCGTCATCGTCGAGCGCGCGATCGCCCGCGGTGAACTCCCCGGGGACACCGATCCGGACGATTTCAACGAACTGGCGATCGCGCCGATCTACCTGCGCGTCCTGGTGACCGCCCGGCCTGTCGACGAGGCGCTCATCCGCAATTCGGTGCGGCGAACGCTGCGCGCCTTCGAGGCCGGGTAGCCCTATCGCGTTCCGATGAGCTGGAACATGCGCGCGATGTGCGGATACGGCATGCGGTCGCTGAGCGCGAGCTCCAACTCCTGCACCTGGGCGAAGAATTCGGGATCGTACTTGCGGTCGTCGTCGGTCATGTAGTCGCAGACAGCCCGAATTCCATAGTGCGCCTGGACAGTACAGCCGAGGTCGGCCAGTGTCGCGCGGACCTGCTCGGCGGTGAGCAGCGTGTAGGTCGCATCCAGGGTTTCGCTGCGCGCGTGGTCGTCGTCCAGGCGGGCCAGCGCCGTGCGCGGATCCATCTCGCGCACCGCGAGCGCCAACGGCGGGGAATGCTTGTTCAACGCGATGATCGAGAACAGCCCGCCGGATCGCAGGGGAGCGAGTACCGATCGCAGTCCCGCGCGAACATCGTCGAAGTACTGGATCACGTTGTGGCAGACCACCACATCGAATGCCCCCGCCACCACCTGCGCGGGCAGGTCGGTGGCCGTGGCGGCGACGCAGTCGATCAGGTCCGCGAAACCTGCTGTCGCGGCGCGTTCTTCGGCGCCTGCCACCATCTCCGCGGACCGGTCGACGATCGTCACATGATGACCGCGCGCGGCCAACCGCATGGCATCACCACCGTCCCCGCCGCCGACGTCGAGCACCCGCAGCCGCTCGCCGTCGAGATGCCGCGCCAGCAAGGCGTCTGCCAGTGTGTATCGCAGTCGCCCCCACGGGGTCTGCTGCCATTCCCGCCACCGCGCCGCCACATCGCCACCGCCCATCACCCCAACCTAGCCGCAGCACCATCGCGACAGCGGCGTTCGCCGCCGCCGCAGTGGCTTGCTCGCCTCGACGGCGGTGTGGTCCCCGCTGGGGCAGGGACCACACCGCTGTGATCAGGCGAGGTCGGCGGGGTTGATCGCGGCGGCCATGGCCGCCGCGCCCGCGTCGTTCACGTGCAGGTGGTCGCCGCTGTCGAAGTCGGGGTTCAGGCGATGCCGGTCGGCCGGGTCGGCCAGGGCCGCGTCCATATCGGCGACGGCGTCGTATTCGCCCGCGGTGCGGATCCATTCGTTGAGCGCGACCCGCTTCGCGTCGGCGCTGGGCGAGTCGTACGGCGAACCCTGGATCGGCGGCAGGGTCGCGCCGATCACGCGCAGCCCCTGGGCGTGCGCCTGCCGGATCAGGTCGCGGTGACCGTCGATGAGCTGCGCCGCGGACACGGGTACCGCGGGCTCGCCGACATCGGCGGCGCCGGCGCTGAGGCCGATATCGTTGATGCCTTCGAGGATGATCACGGTGCCGATACCGGGCTGGTCGAGCACATCTCGCCGGAATCGGCGCTGTGCGCTGTCACCGAGCCACGACGAATCGATCGTGACGCGGTTGCCGCCGATGCCCTGATTCAGCACCGCGCGCGGAACACCTTCGGCGGCAAGACGTTCGGCCAGTTCGTCGGGAAACCGATGATCGGTGCCCGGCGTGGAGCCGACGCCGTCGGTGAACGAGTCGCCGAAGGCGACCACGCCCGTGCGGCGCGGCGCCGCGTTCAAGACGTCCACTCCGGCCAGGTAGTACCACGAGGGGGTGTTCTCACCGAACGCGGCGCCGCCCGCGTCCCCGCGATGATCGCCGGTGGCGCGGTAGGCGGTCGCGAAGGCCTGTGCGTGCTGGGTCGCCGGTCCGGTCGGCTCGGCCAGATACAGTGTGACGGTGAGGGATTCGAACGGTGCGATCCGCAGCGCCGCCGCATCGGTCGCGATATCGGCGCCCGGCGCGATCGTGAAGGCGCCCGCGCCGCCGACGGTGAGCGGGCGCAGCGTCTCCGGCCGGATGTCCGCGCCGCTCGCGGTGCGGGCGATCGTCGCCCCCGACACGACCAGGGGTGTCGCACCGTAGCGGTTGGTCAGCCGCACCCGGGTGGCCTCGCCACCCTCGCTCACCCGGATCGACTGGCGCAGCGTGTGATTCGCGAATCCGGTCTCGGCCCAGTTCGGGACGAAGGCTTTGCTCGGCGGGTGCGGCGAGGTGGTCCACGCCGCCGTCCAGCCCGGTGGTTCCGGTGGCGCGGCCACGGCGGTAGTGGGCAGGGTCAGTGCGACGGCCACGAGCAGTGCGCGAAAGAATCGCATGGTAGATCCGTTCTGTCACAGGGAATGTCAGGCCGCGACGGCGAGCTCGCCGGGTACCGGATCCGATGCGGGGCGGCGCAATACGGTGGCGCTCACCACGATCGCGGCGAGCAGCAGTGCCGCCGCGACCGCGAAGGCGAGCCGGTAGCCACTGGTCAGCGCCTCGGCCTCGGTGGCGCCGGAACCGAGCAGTTCGCCGGTGCGCGAGGCGGCCAGCGTCGACAGCACCGCGACGCCGATCGCCATGCCGACCTGCTGGGTGGTGTTGAACAATCCGGACGCGAGCCCGGCATCGTCGGCTTCGGCGCCGGACATGGCCAGGCCGGTCAGCGCGGGCAGCACCAGGCCGCCACCGGCGATCAGCACCATCATCGGCAGCAGATCGACCACATACGAGCCGTCGACGGGCAGCCGGGCGAGCCAGGTCATCCCGGCGAGCAGCAGTACCAACCCGGCGATCAGCACCGTCCTGGCGCCGAAACGCGCGACGAGCCGGGCGGAGAGCAGCAGCGAGACCCCGCCGATCGCGAGGGCGGCGGGCAGCATGGCCAGGCCGGTCTTCAGCGCGCCGTAGCCGAGCACACGCTGCATGTACAGCGCGACGATGATCTGGAACGCGAACATCGCCGACAGCGTGAGCATCTGCACGGCGTTGGCGCCGGAAACGTTGCGCGAGCGGAAGATTCGTAGAGCCAGCAGTGGCGTGGCCGCGGTCGCCTGGCGCACCAGGAAGGCGGCGAGCAGCGCGATCGCGACGGCGCCGAGGCCGAGCGTCCGCGCCGACAGCCAGCCGTAGCGCTCGACCTGAACGATGGTGTAGATGCCGAGCATGAGGCCCGAGGTGACCAGCGCCGCACCCAGGACGTCGGCCCCCGCGGCCAGTCCGATCCCTCGATCGGCGGGCAGCGCCTTGACGGCGAGTGCCACCGTCAGCACGCCGATCGGCACATTGATCAGGAAGATCCAGTGCCAGCCGAGCGTATCGGTGAGCACGCCGCCGAGCACCTGGCCGATCGAGGCGCCCGCGGCGCCGGTGAAGCTGAAAACGCCGATGGCTCTTGCCCGTTCACCGGGTTCGGTGAACAGCGTGACCAGGATGCCGAGCACCACCGAGGTGGCGATGGCGCTGCCGACGCCCTGCAGGAACCGGGCGGCGATCAACATCGCGGGGCCGGTCGCCGCGCCGGCGAGCAGCGACGCGGCCGTGAAGACGACGTTGCCGATCAGGAACATCGGCTTGCGTCCTACGAGATCACCGAGCCGCCCGGACAGCAGCAGCAGTCCGCCGAGCGCGATCAGATAGGCGTTGACCGTCCAGCTCAGCCCGGCGTCGGTGAAGCCGAGATCGTCTTGGATCGCGGGCATCGCCACCGTGACGATGCTGCCGTCGAGGATGGTCATCAACGTCGAGGCCGACAGTACGGCCAGCGCGAGAGATTTGGGATACGGCACGGTCTACTCCTGTTCGAGAACCAACAAGAGAGACCGTAGCGGATAGTTTCGAAGCAGACAATCTCTAGGAGATCTACTTGCGGGCGCGGCGGGCCGTTTGCGGCGCTTCCACCGGCGTGGCAAGGTGACCTTCGGTCAGTTGAGTCAACCCGCGCAGCAACACCTTTCGATCGGTAGCGGGCAGCGATTCGAGCGTTTCGCGGTGCACCTGGTCGACGATCCGCTGACTCTGCTCGGCGACCTGCTGCCCCTTCTCGGTGACCGCGATGATCCTGGCGCGCCGGTCGGTGCTCGACGGCCGTCGCTCGGCCAGTCCGGCCTGCTCCAGGGCGTCCACGGTGACCACCATCGTGGTCTTGTCCATATCGCCGATCTCGGCCAGCTGAATCTGCGTGCGCTCCGCTTC
Organism: Nocardia sp. NPDC052566; assembly: GCF_044547285.1. NCBI lineage: Bacteria > Bacillati > Actinomycetota > Actinomycetes > Mycobacteriales > Nocardiaceae > Nocardia > Nocardia sp. NPDC052566. The sequence continues at coordinate 205,838 of NZ_JBIUAF010000010.1, forward strand.
CTGCGCATGCACCAGCACGCAGTGCATCCGCGCCGTCAGCCCGATCTCGGCCAGCGCCGCGGCCATCCGGGTGCGCAGCGCGTGACTCGTCCGGTCGAGCAGGAACGACAGATCGGGTTCGGTGCGCGAGGGTGCCATGGCGGTCATGCGACCCATTCTAGGTCCGCTGTAGATTATCTTGTGAAGTCCATTACGTCGCCGTTCGCGACCTGAGCTCGTGACGGCCGGTGCCGGAACGAGTTCGCGGGCAGCGGCTGCGGGTGGGCATCGACGGGTTGACGGCCTCGGGGAAGACGAGTTTCGGTCATGAGCTCGCCGAACAGGTCAGCCGGGCCGGACGGCCGGTGTTGCGGGCGAGCTCGGACGACTTCAAGAGGCCGTGGCGGGATCGGCATCGCTACGATCGCGAGTCGGGAGCGGGCTACTACCGCAATGCCTTCGACTACGCGGCGATCCGGAGCCTGCTGCTGGAACCCGGTGGCCCGAGCGGTTCCGGTGAGTGTGCGCTGTGCTTCATCGATCCCTTGACCCAGACCGACCACTCGTCGGAGTCGACCGAGGCCCCCGAGGACGCGGTGCTGATCGTCGACGGGGTCTTCGCGTTCCGCCCGGAGATCAACGAGTACTGGGACTTTCGCATCTGGCTCGAGGTGTCCCCCGAGGTTTCGCTGTGCCGTGGGGCGGCGCGCGACAACGACGAGTCGACGCACCGGGACCGGTACCTGCCCGCCGAAAAGATCTACCTCGCCGAGGTCGACCCGCTCCCGTCCGTCGACATGGTCATCGACAATTCGGATTTCGATCGGCCACGGCTCCTGTGACTTCCGCCCACGGACTGATCCTGGCCGCCTGACCGGGTAGCCGATATACTGCGTCGGTTCCAGGCGCTGTCACTGTGACCTAAGAAGAGTGAATGAGACTTCTACCCTTGTTCTTGCGTCAGCCGATGGAGACTGTCTACGAGCGCAGGCTGGCCACGACGCTGGTCGGGCAGCCGCGGCCGCAGCACATCGGAATCATCCTCGACGGCAATCGCCGCTGGGGGCGAGAAGCAGGCCATGACGATGTCCGTGCGGGATATCGGGCGGGCGGCGCCAAAGTGGTGGAATTCCTCGAATGGTGCACGGCCGCCGATATCGCGCACGTCACCCTGTTCATGCTCTCCGACGACAATCTCGGCCGCCCGCCCGAGGAGCTAGAGCCGCTGATCGAGATCATCGAGGCGACCATCGGCGATATCGCCGCCGATGGCAGGGACTGGGAGGTCCAGGTCATCGGATCGCTCGATCTGCTCCCCGGCGACACCGCGCGGGTACTCAAGGAATCGGTGGCCGATACGATCGGGCGCGGCGGCACCAAGGTGGATGTCGCGGTGGGATACGGCGGCAGGCGCGAGATCGTCGACGCCGTCAAGCGCGCATTTCAGCAGCACGTCGCGGCCGGTGGCGACCCGCTCGAGCTGATCGAGCAGTTCGACGTCGACGATATCTCCAGGCATCTGTACTCGCCCACCGTGGAGAACACCGACTTCATCATCCGAACCTCCGGCGAGCAGCGCCTTTCCGGATTTCTGCTATGGCAGTCCGCCTACGCCGAGATGCAGTGGCTCGACTGTTACTGGCCGGCATTCCGCCGCATAGATTTTCTCCGCGCACTGCGCTCCTATGCCGGGCGTCAGCGGCGATTCGGTAAGTGAACTCGGATAAGGCTCCGTGCCGCTGAGCGACCCACGTCAGCTCGCGTCGAGGACGCCCACCGGGATGCCGTAGGGGAGGAAGCGGACGCGTCGGTGTTCGTCGGTGTTGTCGCGGTGCGCGCGCAGGGCCTCGAGTTCGGTGGGGAAGACCTGGTCGACGCTGGCCCGGCCGGTGTCGTCGAGGGTGTAGACGACCCAGACGCCGCTGCCGGATTCGCCGGTGGTCGGTCCGTCCGGTTTCGCCGGCTGTGGCTGCGCGAACTGGCTGAGCAGGCCCGCCAGTGTGTTCAGGCTGGTGCGGTCGACGTATTCCGCGGCTTTGCCGAGGAGGTTGCGTGCTTCGGCGCCCGCCTCGCGCAGGGTGCGTTCGAAGTCCTCCGGATCGATGCCGAAAGGTCCGTTGGTTGCCATCGCCTCTACTCCTCGCGACGAATTCGGCGCTACGACCTCAGTGTCCTCGCGGATGTGGTCCTTCGCCACGTCGGACCGGCATTGCCGGTCAGCAGGTTGACGTCTGTGGACATCGGGCGCGCTTTCGCACCTCGCCGAGGTCCACCGTGCCGAGACTGGCACGCATGCCCGTCGACCGTCGTTCGTTCTTGTCCGCCGCCGCATTGGCCGCCGGCGCCGCAGTGGTCGGTGCGCCCTTCGGATCGGCTGCCCCGCAGGGCCGCACCGAGGTGGTGCTGGAGAACGACGACGGGGTGCTGGTCAGCGAGGTGACCTGGTATGCGCCGATGCCCGCGCGTGCGATGCCGCATCCACCCGAGGTCGACTATCTGTCGTTCCTGCGGTTCCGTCTGGCGGCCGGACCTGACGACCCGGGCGCGGCCGATGCGGTGATCTCGGCGCAGGCCGGTGCGGGGGAGGGCGCGTCCTCGATCGATCCGGTCGCGCGCAACACCGTCCGCGAGCTCGGCAGGCGGGGTGTGCGCGCCGAATTCTGGTGTATGGACCGGCGTTTCAATGCCCTCATCGATACGACCGGCACCCAGGCTGCCGTCGCGGCTCGCGACTACACCGTCGCGTGGAACTACTACTTCCACGGTGCCGAGATCGACGGGCGGCGCTTCGCGGGATTCACACTGCGCGACGAGCGTTCGGCCGTACTCGCCGATATCGGGTTGCGGCAGATCATGGAGGACTGGCATTTCATCAATGCCAACGAGATCCCCGACCCGGCGGTGCGCAGGCGAAAGTTGTTCGCGGGCGGGCATTCCTATGGCGGTCAGATCATCGCGCTGTACGCGTCGTGGGACTTCGGTGATCGAGGCGATCTCGCCGACGCCGGGTGCAGCCAGCTGGCCGGGTACGTCAGCATCGACGGCCCGATGCCGATTCGCGTTCCGCTGCAGGATATTCCGCAGCTGACGCAGGCGCTGCGCATCGGCTGGGACAGCGCCGTCGGGACCATGTCGGTGGACGCGGTCACCGAGGGGTTGCGCCGCGGCATCCTGCCGCGCACCGCGATGGTGCCGGACATGCTGACACCGCTACTGGATCTGCTCCCGAAAGACGCTGTGCCCAACCCGATTCCGGAGCTGGCGACGTTGATCAACATCATCGGAATCGGCGCCCGCTTCCAGCCCGACGAGGAGAGCGTGCTGCCGCGTGAGCTGCCGCGTACCTGGTTCTACGAGGCGGTCGGCCGGGTGCTGTTCGGCGGCGATATCGCGAATGTGCTGACCGGACAGCGGAACTTCCGCGATTTCCGGTTCACCAACGAGGCGGTACTCGGATGTTTCTATGACGCGAGCCTGCTCGGCAGCGCCATCGCGACGAGCTTCGGGACACTCGACGGCGGTCCGGTGGCCGAGCGAAAGTTCCCGTTCGGCACCGAATTCAACACGGTGCCGGTGCTCGGCTGGGCGACGAGCGTCGTCTCCTGGCAGCCGCGAATGATGCCTACCGAGCCTGGCCGCCTCTACCGCTGGCGCAATTACGACAGGGTCGGTGAGCCTTATGAGTTCCCGCAGGTCGCGGCGGATGGCGGCCCGCTGGCGCGGCCGGAGCAGCAGCACTGCGACGCCCGCCAGGTCGCCAGAGCCTGGGGCACAGGGCGGCTCGGCTTCGTCGACTCGTATATGTCGATGCGCCAGTGGACCGATGAGATGTTCATGCTCACCGGAAACCGCAGCGGGGACTTCCGTTTCATCCGTTTCGAGGATTTCCGCACCCGGCTGACCGGCATCCAATTGGTCAGCGAACAACTCTGGGGCGGCAAGATGGGCTGGCTACCCAAGTTTCTCGAGGACGACCGAATCCTGGTGCGCGACTACAGCCATCAGGACATGATCAACGCGGCGCCGCGGCAGAACGACGGCAGCCCCGACCCGGTCATGTCGAGCATCGCCGACTACATCGTCCGCACCATCGACCCGTAGCTACGACAGCCCGGCACGGGGTTACCGGGCCGGGCTGTCGGATGAGCGGATTCAGGTCAGTCCGCGCGTACCTCGGAACGGTCCCCGCTCCACAGCGTGTGGTACTTGCCGTCGGCGTCGATGCGCTCGTAGGTGTGCGCGCCGAAGAAGTCGCGCTGCGCCTGGGTGAGCGCGGCCGGGAGCCGCTCGGCGCGCAGGGCGTCGTAGTACGACAGCGACGAGGCGAACGCGGGCACCGGGATTCCGAGCAGCGTGGCGGTCGACACGACTCGGCGCCAGCTGTCGATGGCGGTTTCGATCGCCTCGCGGAAGTACGGTGCGAGGATCAGGCTCGGCAGCGCCGGGTTCTCGTCGTAGGCCTCCTTGATCCGGTTCAGGAACCGGGCACGGATGATGCAGCCGCCGCGCCAGATGGTGGCCAGGTCGCCTGGGTGCAGATCCCAGTCGTATTCGGCGCTACCGGCCGCGATCTGGTCGAAGCCCTGCGCGTAGGCGACCACCTTCGACGCGTACAGCGCCCGGCGGATGTCTTCGGTGAATTGTGCCGTGTCGGTGGGCTTTTCGGCGAGGGTGCCGGAGGCGAGTCCGGCCGCGGCCTTGCGCTGGGCGCGCGAACCCGACAGCGCGCGTGCGAAAACCGCCTCGGCGATACCGGTGACCGGAACGCCGAGATCGAGCGCCGACTTCACCGTCCAGCGGCCGGTGCCCTTCTGCTCGGCCGCGTCGACGATGACGTCGACCAGCGGCCGCCCGGTCGCGGCGTCGACCTGGTTGAGCACCTCCGCGGTGATCTCGACCAGGTAGCTCTCCAGATCGCCGGAGTTCCACTGGGTGAACACGTCGGCGATCTGCTTGGCGTCGAAGCCGAGCGCGTCGCGGAACAGGTGGTACGCCTCGCCGATCAACTGCATATCGGCGTATTCGATGCCGTTGTGCACCATCTTGACGAAGTGGCCCGACCCGTCGGGGCCGATGTGGGTGCAGCACGGCGTCCCGTCGACCTGGGCCGCGATCGACTCCAGCAGCGGGCCGAGCGACTCGTAGGACTCCTTCGGGCCGCCCGGCATGATCGCCGGACCGTTCAGCGCGCCCTCCTCGCCACCGGAGATCCCGGCGCCGACGAAGTTCAGCCCGCGCGCGCGGAGTGCGGCCTCGCGCCGGATCGTGTCGGTGTAGAGGGCGTTGCCGCCGTCGATGATGATGTCGCCCTGCTCCATCGCGGCCGCGAGCTCCTCGATCACGGCATCGGTCGGGTCGCCCGCCTTCACCATGATCAGCACCCGGCGCGGCTTCTCCAGCGCGGCGACGAACTCCTCGATGGTCTCGGTGCGGACGAACTCGCCGTCGCCGCCGTGCTCCGCGAGCAGCGCGTCGGTCTTGGCGACGCTGCGGTTGTGCAGCGCGACGGTGTAGCCGTGCCGTGCGAAGTTCCGGGCGATATTGCTGCCCATGACCGCCAGGCCGGTGACACCGATCTGGGCGCGCGCATCAGAGGTCGTCATGAAGAGTCTCTCTCCGTTCAACAGATGTGGTTGCACGGCGCCGGGAACTCCGTGACGCCTGGACCTTTTCTACCCTTCCGGGGTACCACCGTCCGGAGCGGGGGCAGGGCGGCCCGGGTGGAATCGGCTGGATGACGACGAGGCGGGCACCCGTGGCTCGGGTGCCCGCCTCGCGGAAGGGACTCAGGCGGCGGCGGTTTCGAGCTGCCGCCGCTGCGGTGCCGGCCAGCGCCGGTGGTCGGCGTCGATGACGTAGGCGTGGGTGTGGCGGTAGAAGCGGTCGTCCACGCGCACCGCATCGAGCAGCCTGGCCGGGTCGATGGTGCCGACCTCGTGCAGGTGGCTGATCACCTCGGGATCGTGACGCGGCCACATCCGCAGTGCCGCGACGAATCCCAGCCCGGCCAGCACGGCGAGCGTCACCCAGGTGGTGGTGAATCCGGCCGCGGTGGTCAGCCATCCGGCGATCGGGTAGGTGATGAGCCAGGCCAGGTGCGACAGCGAGAATTGGGCGGCGAAGAGCGCGGGACGGTCGGCGGGCTGCGACGAGCGCCGCAGCACCTGCCCGGTCGGGGTGAGTATCGCCGCGGTGCCCGCGCCGACCAGCGCCCAGGTCGCGATCGCGGCGGACCAGCGCCAGTCGCCCGTATTCGCCAGCGACAGCGCGATGGCCGAGCCGAGTCCGGCGATCAGGGTGGCCGCACCGGCGAGCATCACCGGCCTGGCGCCTGCGCGGTCGAGGACGCGGGGCAGCGACAGTGCGACGAGCATCGTGCCGAATCCGTTGGCGGCCAAGAGCATCGCCACACCGGACTGGGTGCCGCCGAGGGTGTCGCGCACATAGTTGACGGTGTTGACCATGATCACCGATCCTGCGGCGGCGACCACCAGGTTGAGGCCGAGCAGGCCGCGCAGCCGCGGGGTGGCGGCGAAGATGCGCATGCCGGCCGAGATGCGTTCCCGGAAGGAGCCTTCGGTGGCGGTGCCCGCGTTCGGGATGCGGGTGGTGATGACCAGGATCGCCGAGATCGCGAATCCGATCGCGGTGCCGACGAACAGCCAGTGGAAGCTGATCACGGCCAGTGCCGCCGCGGCGAGCATGGGGCTCAGCAGGGTTTCCATGGTGGCTGCCAGTTGCGCGGCCGACAGGGCGCGGGTGTATTCGCGCTCGTCGGGCAGGATGTCCGGGATCACCGCCTGATAGGTGGGCGTGAAAGCGGCCGAAGCGGTTTGCAGTACGGCGATGAGTACGTAGATCTGCCAGATCTGGTCGATGAACGGCAGCGCGAGCACGATCGCGGCGCGAATGACGTTGAGCGACACCAGGAACAGGCGGCGGGGGAAGCGGTCGGCGTAGGCGGCCACGATCGGCGCGACCGTCACGTAGACGACCATCTTGATGGTCAGTGCGGTGCCGAGCACCGCGGCCGCGTTACCTCCGGCCAGGTCGTAGGCGAGCAATCCCAGTGCGACGGTGGTCAATCCGGTGCCGAACAGGGCGGAGACCTGGGCGGTGAACAGTCGCAGGTAGTCGTGGTTGCGGAACAGAGAGCTGATCATGGGCGCGGTGCGCATCGGAAACACTTCCTCGGGATCGGGGTGGGGGTGGATCGCGGGTGCTGGGACAGCGGCACTGCTCCATCTCGGTTCCTCTCTCGATTGCTCGACAGCGATGACATTAATACCCCCTGGGGGTATTGGCAACGCGGCTGTGCGTGATGCGCGTCACGGGTTGTCCGGCCGGATTCGGCGACGCGGCCCGCCGGGCCGAGCGCGATCGGCATGGCCGCCACCCGGGTACTGTGAACAGGGGGATCTCCGAGAATCGCGTGCGGGTTGTTCCGAATCGGCGCGAATCGGGCTGGCACGCAAGGGGGAAATGATGGGACAGGTACTGCGGCGCGGGATCGGATATCGCGTCGTCATGGGTTTGGCCGGTGCGATGGTGCTGTTCGGTCCGGCGGCGGCCGCCACGGCCGAGCCCGTGGTCGAACTGAACGCGTACTGCCAGGACCATGGGGCGCTCGGCCGTCTGGCGAACGGTCGCGCGGCGTATTGCACGCAGGTGCAGCGGACCGACGCGTTCGTGTGGTCCTACCATCGGGCTTCGCTCACTCGCGATCCGAACACTCGCGGCTATACCTGTGATGAGGACGCCTGCCGCTGGCCGGACGGCAGCAACGTGCCGGGCGCCCATCGATGCGGCCTGCTCTGCGGCGAACCGCCGACCAGCGGGGACGTCCAAAGCGGTTTCTACGACTGCTTCAAGACCGGCGCCGATTTCGAGGAATGCGAAACCCGAACTCGCTGATCGGCCTTCGTAGCGTGTTTCGCGGCTGGTGCGAACGGGGCCGATCGACGAAGCTACCCGATGAGCGGTGCGTACCCGCGCGCCACTGATTCATCGAGGGAGACAACACCATGCCCGGAGTAACCGATCGTGTCATCGTCGTCACGGGAGCAGGCGGCGGACTCGGGCGCGAGTACGCCATGCTGCTCGCGCGGGAGGGGGCGCTGGTGGTCGTGAACGATCTCGGTGGGGCGCGTGACGGCTCGGGGGCCGGACATTCGATGGCCGACGCGGTGGTGCAGGAGATCAGGGACGCGGGCGGCACGGCGGTCGCGAACTACGACAGCGTCGCGACCGAGGAGGGCGCGGCGGCGCTGATCAAGACCGCGGTCGACGAGTTCGGCGCGGTGCACGGCGTGGTCAACAACGCCGGGATCCTGCGCGACGGCTCGTTCGGCAAGATGACCACGGAGAACTGGGAATCGGTGCAACGGGTGCACCTGTGGGGCGGGTACTTCGTCACCCGCGCCGCCTGGCCCTACTTCCGGGAGCAGCGCCACGGTCGCGTGGTCGTCGCGACCTCGACCAGCGGCCTGTTCGGCAACTTCGGCCAGGCCAACTACGGTGCGGCGAAGCTCGGTCTGGTCGGCCTGATCAACACCCTGGCGATCGAGGGGCGCAAGTACGACATCCTCGCCAATGCCGTCGCGCCGATCGCGGCCACCAGGATGACCGAGGACATCGTGCCGCAGGAGGTGCTCGATCAGCTGCCCGCCGCCCATGTCGCCGGTGTCGTCGGCTATCTGATGAGCGACGAATGTACCGACAGCGCAACGGTTGTCGTGGCCGGTGGCGGTCGCGTCCAGCGGGTCGCGCTGTTCCAGAGCGAGGGCGCGGTGTTCGCGACGCCGCCGACGATCGACGAGGTCGCCGCGCAGTGGAAGCAGATCACCGACATGTCGGGCGCTCAGCTCGGCGCCAGCCCGCTCGGCTGATACCCGGCGCCGTCGCCCGGCGGACCGCGGAATAGAGGTGTGGGCCGAGGGTTCGCCGGACGACGGTGCCGGATCCTATTTCAGTGGCGCGGGTTTCGGTAATGCGGCGCCGAAATAGGCTGAGAGTGGTCTCGAGTGACTACTTGGGGCACTCTTTCCACGCGAAATGGTATTTGGTGGCGATGTTTCCGTCGGTGGAATCCATGGTGATGAAGCTGGTGGTCTTCTTCGGATCCGAAGTGCCCGCGTCCACCCGCAATTGGGTATTGATATTGAAATTGCGCATTTCGCCGCACGGCTTGTAGACGATCGCGCTGACTTCGGTCTTGTCCGTCGTCTGCCAATCGTCGTTCAGCGAGCCGCGGAAGGTGTGGTCGATGTAGTCGGTCGGCGAGTTGCCCTGGAAGTAGTATCTCGCCCTTTCCAGCGCGGTCGCGCCGGGTTCCAGATGCGCGAAGCCGCGGTAGTCCGCCTGCGCGATCCCGTAGGTGAAGCCTTGCGGGACATTGACTTTCAGGTTGAGCTGACAGTTCTTGCGAATATCGGTCGGCTGGGCGCCGACACCGACCTTCGCGGTGTAATCGCTGTAGGTCACCGTGAACGCCGTGTTGTCGGGCGCGACCGCGACGGCGGCGGTGCCCTGCGGGCAACCCGAGCCGTTGACCGTCACGACCTCGATGGTGATTTTGTCCGGCGGCGGGGTGAATACCGGCCCCGGCGCACCGGAAGCCGTTGGGCCCGAGAGTGGAATGGCCAATGCGAATACGGCGGTACCAACGGTGGCAATCTGTTTGAACATGGAATCCTCGCAATGCTCGGTCGCGAAACATATTCACGCGAACAGATTTACTGTAGGACCCGCATGTGCGCCGGAGTCTCCCCAGTGGAACTGGGGAAGAATTGAAAACCTTTCGGTCACTAAATAATTGGCGGCCGTTTCGCCGAAGCGCCGGGCGGTGCGTCCCCCGCCCGGCGCAATTGCGACGTCAGTTACCGCTGGAACCCGTTGGCGGGCGGCCGGTTCCGTCGCCGAGCTGGTAGGTGGCCAGCACCGCCTTGTGGTCGGTCACCCACTTCTTCGGTGACGCGACGAAATTGTCCTGAGTGTTCTCGTCCTGGCGGGCATTGCGCACGATGGATCCGCGCGGGCCGACGAGGCCGACCTCGCTCAGCGACAGTGCCGAGCCGGGCCCGGCGAAGATGTAGTCGATGCGGTCGCGTTCATCGGCGTCGGGTGCCCAGGTCAGCTCGGCCACCTTCGCGTCCGGATTGCTTGCCGGCCAGGTGAATCCGGGATGGGTGACCGGGTTCGGATACTTCGACCGGTAGGCGTCGACGAACCCCGCGTTCTGCAACCGCTGCGTGCTCTCCCACGGCAGCACGACCCCGTTGTGGTCGAACAGGTGCCTCGTCGCACCGGTCCAATCCAGCGTGGACGGTTCGTTGAAGTCGCCGCCCATGATCACCGAACGTCCCGCCGCGGCTTCCCCTTTGGCGTCCTCGATGAACTTGCCGATCACGTCCGGGCGGCCGGAGGTGATGTTCACCCGCTGCACCACGGCCGGATCGGTCACCGGTGCGGGCATCTTCTTCCAGCCGTATTCGGAGAACTCGCCCGGTGCGGGCACGCCCGCGCCGTAGCCGCGCGGCAGATAGGTCGCGTACCAGCGATATTCGAGATGTGCGGCGTAGACGGTCAGCTTCCGCCCTTCGACGTTCACCCGCGCTTTGACCAGGAAGCCGAGGTCGGCGCTGTCCTCGATCGGGAAGGCCGACAGCACCCCCGTGTCGTGTGAGGGCACCGCGTTGAACCTGTGCCCCTTCTTCTCCAGTGCCGCCGCGACGGGGGTGGTCGCGTTACCCGCCTCGGACAGCAGCACGATCGTCGACTGCGTGTCGATGATCAGATCGGCGATCAGGTCGATACCGCCGGAGATCTTGCTGCCGCTGAGCCAGGTGTTGAGCGCAAGCACCCGGATCTCCTTACTCGGCGCCGCACCTGCGAGCGGCATGGATACCCCCGCCGCCAGCAACCCTGCTGCCGCGCCGAACGCCTTCACGGCGGTGCGCCGCGTCATCGAACCAGTCATCGTCATCCTCACTCCGATCGTCTGAACAGCGAGAAAGCAAGTGCGGTCCCTTGCTATTCGACGATTCGGACGCTCGGATGAACTGTTCGCGAGCGCGGGCCGAACATCCCATCAATGCCGAACTGAGCCGGGTGCCGTGACCCTCCGGGCTGTAGTTCGTAGATCCCCGGGGAGCGTGGCCGCCTATACTCTATTGTGACTCAGGTCACAATTTGATAGCGCTTCCATGGAGTCTCGACGCAAAGCTTTCCATGCGCTTTGCGAAGTCTTTACTATTACCCCGACCCGCGTGGTCAGGTCTCCACCGCTTCGCCCGCCGCTCGCTTTCGATGCCAGTACATGTTCGACCGATGAACCGAGCCGCATTCGCAGGTTCGGCGAAGGAGAATAATGTCCACCGACACCGATCCCGCACCACGGACGTCGCCGCGCGCTGATGCGTTGCGCTGCAACGAAATTCTGCGCCATGATCTACCCGCCTCGATCGTCGTCTTCCTCGTCGCCCTGCCGCTGTCGCTCGGTATCGCGGTGGCCACCGGCGCGCCGGTCGCCGCCGGGCTGATCGCCGCCGTCGTCGGCGGGATCGTCGCGGGCCTGCTCGGTGGCTCGGTACTGCAGGTCAGTGGTCCCGCTGCGGGGCTGACCGTGGTGGTGGCCGAGGCGATCAACCACTTCGGCTGGGCCGTCACCTGTTTCATCACCGTGCTGGCCGGTGTGCTGCAGGTGCTGTTCGGGTTGAGCCGGATCGCGCGCGCCGCGCTGGCCATCACCCCCGTCGTGGTGCACGCGATGCTCGCGGGTATCGGTATCACCATCGCGCTGCAGCAGGTGCACGTGCTCGTCGGCGGCGCGTCGCAGAGTTCGGCATGGCGCAATATTCTCGAACTGCCGGGCAGGCTGAATGCGCTGCGCGGTGACGCCTTCCTCATCGGCGCGGTGGTCATCGCGATCATGATCGGGTGGAGGTGCCTGCCCGCCCGCGCCAGGGTGGTACCCGGTCCGCTGGTCGCGATCGCGGCGGGCACCGTGCTCTCGCTGCTCCTGCCCGGTGACATCGCCCGAATCACGTTGAGCGGCTCGCTGTTCGACGAGATCGGCCTGCCGCGCATCCCGGACGGCGACTGGTTCGCGGTGGCGGTCACGGTGCTCACGGTGGCGCTGATCGCCAGTGTGGAGAGCCTGCTGTCCGCGGTGGCGGTGGACCGGATGCACACCGGCAAGCGCACCAACTTCGATCGCGAGCTGGTCGGTCAGGGCTGTGCCAATATCACCTCGGGGATGCTCGGCGGGCTGCCGGTCACCGGCGTGATCGTGCGCAGCGCGACCAATGTGCAGGCCGGCGCGCGCAGCCGGGCGTCGGCGGTGCTGCACGGATTCTGGATCCTGCTGTTCTCGGTGGCCCTGGTCGGCCTGGTGCGTCAGATCCCGACCTCGGCGCTGGCGGGACTGCTGATCGTGGTCGGCATCCAGCTGGTGAAGCTGGCGCACATCCGGCTCGCGCGGCGCACCGGCGATCTGCTGATTTACGCGGTCACCGTGCTCGGTGTGGTGTTCCTGAATCTGCTCGACGGCGTATTGCTCGGGCTGGCAACGGCATTCCTGTTGCTGCTGTGGCGGGTGGTCCGGGTGACGGTGGTCGCCGAGGCGGTGCCCGGCGAGTCCGGTGCGTCGCGCTGGCTGGTCACCGTCGACGGCAGCTGCACCTTCCTCGCCGTGCCGAAGCTGTCCGGCGAGCTGGCGAAGGTGCCCGAGGGTGCTGCGGTGACCTTCCAGTTGGTCGTCGACTTCCTCGATCACGTGGCCTGCGAGGCGATCGAGGACTGGGTGCGCAGGCATCGCGCGGGCGGCGGCACGGTGGAGTTCGTCGAACTCGGCGCGGTGCGGATGGCCGCGGCGGTGGCAGGCCCGCCCGCGCGCGGTCACTCCAGGGCGGCGGTGGACGAGGTGATCGGCCCGTGGCGGCGCACGGGCAACCGGGTCGACCCGATCGTGGCCGGTATTTCGGCCTATCACCGCGGTCACGCGCACCTGATGCGACCGCATCTGGCCGAGCTGCGCAACCGCCCCGACGCCGACACCTTCTTCCTGACCTGCGCGGATGCCAGGATCGTGCCCAATGTGATCACCAACAGCGGTCCCGGCGACCTGTTCACCGTGCGCAATGTCGGCAACCTGGTGCCGGTGGACGGCAACGAGGTCTCGGTCGAGGCGGCGCTGATCTTCGCGCTGGAGAAGCTCGACGTGCGCGCGGTGGTGGTGTGCGGGCATTCCAGCTGCGGCGCGATGGACGCGCTGTATCGCGAGGTCCAGGCGGGGCCGGGGCTCGGTGATTGGCTCGCGCACGCGCGCACCAGCCTGGCACGCTTCCGGCGCGGGCATCCGGTGGCCGAAGCCGCGGCGTTCGCCGGATTCTCCGAGGTCGACCAGCTCGCCATGGTGAACGTGGCGGTGCAGCTGGAGACGCTGCACGCGCATCCGGCAGTGTGCAGGGGGGTGGAGGAACGAGGTGTGGCGGTGTCGGGCCTGTTCTTCGACATCGCCACGGCGCGGGTCATCGAGGTGACCGCGGACGGTATCGCCGAATTCGACGATGCGGGCCACCGTGCCGCCGCGGAGCCGGCGTAGCACCGGCCTCCGTCGCTCGGCCGGCACGGTCGGCCCTCAGTGATGCGGGGCACAGTCGCGGCGCTCCTATGGCGCCTGGCACTTTCCGGCAACTTCTCAGTCTTTGCTAAGTCTTTACCAATATTCTTGACGCGTTTTACCGCTCGACCCATTGCCGCGTCGAGAACTGCTTCACCGCGAGATGCCGGTTCGCGGTCTGTGCCCTGCTGGACATGTTGATCGTCAACCGACCTCGGCGACCCGCCGAGTCGGCGAAGGAGAAGTCATGGCTGTCGAGAACGACCTGGCCCCACCGATGACCAGGGAGGTGGGTAGCGGCCGAGGTTCCGCTCCACTGTCCGAACGTTTGAATTCCGTTCTACGCCACGATCTTCCCGCTTCGATCGTGGTTTTTCTTGTCGCATTGCCGCTGTCCCTCGGCATCGCGGTCGCCTCCGGCGCGCCGATCGCCGCCGGTCTGATCGCCGCCGTCGTCGGCGGTATCGTCGCTGGCGCCCTCGGTGGCTCCCCGCTCCAGGTGAGCGGCCCTGCGGCCGGTCTCACCGTAGTGGTCGCCGAGTCGATCAACCAATTCGGCTGGCGCGTCACCAGTTTCATCGTGGTCGCGGCCGGTGTGTTGCAGATCCTGTTCGGCCTCAGCCGGATCGCGCGCGCCGCACTCGCGGTCGCGCCCGTTGTGGTGCACGCGATGCTGGCCGGTATCGGTATCACCATCGCGCTGCAGCAGATTCACGTGCTGCTCGGCGGTTCCTCGCACAGTTCGGCATGGAACAACATCATCGAGCTGCCCGGGCAGCTGCTGAATCTGCACGGCGGTGACGCGTTCGTCGGCGCTGTGGTCATCGTGGTCATGCTGACCTGGCGCTACGTCCCGGAGAAGCTGCGCAAGGTGCCCGGCCCGCTGGTCGCGGTGGTCGTCGGCACCGTGCTCGCCATGGTGCTGCCGACCGGCGCGGAGCGAATCGTGTTGAGCGGCTCGCTGTTCGACGCCATCGCGCTGCCGCGGATTCCGGACGGCGGGTGGTCGTCGATCGCGATGACGGTGCTGACCATCGCGCTGATCGCCAGCGTGGAGAGCCTGCTCTCGGCGGTGGCCGTGGACAAGATGCAGACGGGGCCGCGCACCAACTTCGACCGCGAACTGGTCGGCCAGGGCTCGGCCAATGTGCTGTCGGGCCTGCTCGGTGGCCTGCCGGTCACCGGCGTCATCGTGCGCAGCGCCACCAACGTGCAGGCCGGTGCGCGCAGCAGGGCCTCGGCCGTGCTGCACGGTCTGTGGATTCTGCTGTTCTCGGTCGCGCTGGTCGGCCTGGTGGAACAGATTCCGAAGGCCGCGCTGGCCGGTCTGCTCATCGTGATCGGCATCCAGCTGGTCAAGGTCGGGCATATCAAGCTCGCCCGGCGCACCGGTGATCTGCTCGTCTACGCCGTCACGGTGCTCGGCGTCGTCTTCCTGAACCTGTTGGAGGGCGTCGTGATCGGCCTGGTGCTCGCGTTCGCGCTGCTGCTGTGGCGGGTGGTGCGGGTCGCCATCGTGGCCAAGCCGATTCCGGGATCGCAGCGCTGGCTGGTCGCCATCGACGGCTCGTGCACCTTCCTCGCGTTGCCCAAGCTGTCGGCGGAATTCGCGAAGGTGCCAGCCGGCGCGGACGTCACCGTCGAGATGACCGTCGACTTCCTCGATCACGCCGCCTTCGAGGCCATCGAGGAATGGGTGCGTCAGCAGGAAAGCAGCGGCGGCACTGTCGATTTCGTGGAAATCGGGAGCGCCAAGATGGCCGACGCGACCGCCGGTCCGCCCGCGCGCGGGTTCGGCAGGGCGGTGTGGGACGACATCCTCGGACCGTGGCGGCGCGACGAACCGCATCCGGATCCGGTCACCGCGGGCGTCGCCGCGTACCACCGCAGCCACGCGCACGTGGTGCGGCCACACCTGGACGAGCTACGCGACCGGCAGGACCCGGATTCGTTCTTCCTCACCTGCGCCGATTCGCGGATCGTGCCGAACGTGATCACCAGCAGCGGTCCCGGCGACCTGTTCACCGTGCGCAACGTCGGCAACCTGGTCCCCGCGCTCGGCGATCCTTCGGTGGACGCGGCGCTGGTCTTCGCGCTGGAGGAGCTGAACGTGCGCTCCATCGTGGTTTGCGGGCATTCGGCCTGCGGCGCCATGGCGGCACTGCACTCCGGCGCCGACGCCGGCCCGGAGATCGGCACCTGGCTGGCGCACGCCCGCCCGAGCCTGGACCGGTACCACCGTGGGCATCCGGTGGCCCGCGCGGCCGCGGCCGCGGGTTTCGGCCCGGTCGATCAGCTCAGCATGGTGAATGTGGCTGTGCAGCTGGAAAACCTGCAGCGGCATCCGGCCGTGCGCAAGGCGGTGGCCGAGCGCGGGGTGACGGTGTCGGGGTTGTTCTTCGATATCGCCAGCGCGCGCGTCGTCGAGGTCACCGTGGACGGTGTCGCCCACATCGACGACACCGCACCGGAATTGGTCTGATCCACCGACCGCGAACCCGCCCGGACGCAGTGTCCGGGCGGGTTCGCGTTCTCCGTGGCGGGTGGACCGGATCCGGACTTTTCGTACGCTGGAGAAGATGACTCTCGAAACAGACCGCGTCGCCGCAGTCGACGAGGCCGCGCCGACTCGCTGGCGCGCCTTCCGAAACAAACTGGCCGAGCGACCTACGCTGAACCTCGCCTACCGGATCGGGGTCGCGGCCGTCGGCGTCGCGGTGCTGATCGTCGGGATACTGGCGATTCCCTATCCCGGACCCGGCTGGGCGATCGTGTTCGCCGGACTCGGCATCCTCGCCACCGAATTCGCCTGGGCGCGCAAGGCGCTCGGCTGGTTGCGGGCCAAGTACCGGCAGGGTATGGCCTGGTACTCCGCGCGGGGTGCGGCCATGCGGGTGTTCGCGGCGCTGGCTACCGTTGCGCTTGTCCTCGCGACACTGTGGATATTGGGCACCTTCGGGATGATCGGCAGCTGGATCGGAGTCGAATGGCAATGGTTACGCAGTCCCCTGAATCCGTGAGTACCGTCCCGGGGCGGATGCTCACCGAGCCGGACTGGCTGACCGCGCGGATCGCGGAGATGGGTCAGTCGTGGGGGACCACCTCGCCGCGGATCGGCGGCACCCTGTGGTGGTGCATGGTCGCCTCCGCGCTGGTGCAGCAGCTCGCCGCCGCCTACGCGCGCGAGGAATCGGCGCCGGGCCCCGCGCTGGATCGGCTGGACTGCGAGGTACGCCCGGACGGCGGCGTCGACCGCATCCACGTGCTCGCCGTCGACGAGGCCGATGCCGCCGAGTGCGGCGCCGTGCTGCGGGAGACGCTGGCGACGGTGATCCCCGCGGTCGCGGCGGTCTCCGGCGCCGGGGTGCCGTCGCTGTGGGCGATCGTGGCCGATGCCATCGGCAATCGGGCGCTGGACGCGGGCTCCGCCGAGGCGGGCGCGCGGCTCGCGGCGGAGGTCGGCGGGAAGCTGCCGGTGCCGCGGTTCGTCGAGATCGGCGGGCGCACCTTCGTACGGCGGATCTCCTGCTGCCTGGTGTTCGAGGTGCCCGGCTGCCAGATGTGCACCAGCTGCCCGAAACGCCCGGCCGCCGAACGCGAGTCGCTACTCGCCGATCTCGCGGCCGAGAACTGAACAATTCGGGCCGGTGTGCGCGGGCCCGTCCGCGACGCGAAGTGACCGCAACCGCACGACCGGTATGAGACGCGCGGAGCTGGGCTAGTTAGCATTGTCGCGCCGGAGCAACGTGCTCGCGGCTCGATCACTCGCGGGAACACGCCCGCACACGAACGCCAAGGAGAGCGCCGCCGTGACCACCTCAGCCCTTATCCCCCCTGTCGCCCTCGTCCGGGTGCCGGCCGGGACGACGGCGGGTGCCGCGGTGCGTGAGGCCGGCCTGCCGACCAAGGGCCCGGACACCATCGTCGTCGTCCGCTACGAGGGCGAGCTGAAGGATCTGTCCTGGACCCCGGACGCCGATGTCGAGGTGACCGCGGTCGCCGCCAACACCCAGGACGGGCGCAACGTCATCCGGCATTCGACCGCGCATGTGCTCGCCCAGGCCGTGCAGCAGGAATTCCCGGACGCCAAGCTCGGCATCGGCCCGTTCATCAAGGACGGCTTCTACTACGACTTCCAGGTCGAAAAGCCGTTCACCCCCGAGGATCTGGCCAAGCTGGAATCGCGGATGAAGAAGATCATCAAAGGCGCGCAGCGATTCTCGCGCCGGGTGGTCGAAATCGAGGACGCGCGCGTCGAACTGGCCAAGGAGCCGTTCAAGCTCGAGCTCATCGACGACAAGTCCGGCGTGGACGATCCCGAGGTCATGGAGGTCGGCGGTAAAGAGCTGACCATCTACGACAACCTGGATCCGCGCACCGGCGAACGCATATGGGCCGACCTGTGCCGCGGCCCGCACATCCCCACCACCAAGTTCATCCCCGCGTTCAAGCTGACCCGCAGCTCCGCCGCCTACTGGCGCGGCGATCAGAGCCGCGAGGATCTGCAGCGCGTCTACGGCACCGCCTGGGAATCGCAGGAGGCGCTCGACGAGCACATGCACCTGCTCGCCGAGGCCGAGCGCCGCGACCACCGCAAGCTCGGCCTGGAGCTGGACCTGTTCAGCTTCCCGGACGAGCTCGGCTCGGGTCTGCCGGTGTTCCATCCCAAGGGCGGCATCATCCGCAAGGAGATGGAGGAGTACTCGCGCGGCCGTCACATCGCCGCGGGCTACGAATTCGTCAATACGCCGCACCTGACCAAGGGGCATCTGTACGAGATCTCCGGTCACCTGGACTGGTACCGCGACGGCATGTTCCCGGCAATGCACCTGGACGCCGAGCTCAACGAGGACGGCACCGTCCGCAAGCCCGGCCAGGACTACTACGTCAAGCCGATGAACTGCCCGATGCACAACCTGATCTTCCGTGCCCGCGGCCGGTCGTATCGGGAACTTCCGCTGCGGCTGTTCGAATTCGGCTCGGTCTACCGCTACGAGAAGTCCGGCGTCATCCACGGCCTCACCAGGGTGCGCGGCATGACCCAGGACGACGCGCACATCTACTGCACCAAAGAGCAGATGCACGCGGAGCTGACCAGCACCCTGCAGTTCGTGCTGGACCTGCTCAAGGATTACGGCCTCGACGACTTCTACCTCGAGCTGTCCACCAAGGATCCGAAGAAGTTCGTCGGCTCCGACGAGATCTGGGAGGAGGCGACCGAGACGCTGTCCAAGGTCGCCTCGGCCTCCGGTCTGGAGCTGGTCCCGGATCCGGGCGGCGCCGCCTTCTACGGCCCGAAGATCTCGGTGCAGGCCAAGGACGCGCTCGGGCGCACCTGGCAGATGTCGACCATTCAGCTCGACTTCAACCTGCCCGAGCGGTTCAACCTGGAGTACACCGCGCCCGACGGCACCAAGCAGCAGCCGGTGATGATCCACCGCGCGCTCTTCGGTTCGATCGAGCGCTTCTTCGGCGTGCTCACCGAGCACTATGCCGGCGCATTCCCCGCGTGGCTCTCGCCGGTGCAGGTCGTCGGCATCCCGGTCGCGGAAACCTTTGCGCCGCACCTGGATCGGGTGATCGAGCAGCTGCAGGACGCGGGTATCCGCGCCCAGGTCGACCGCAGCGACGACCGGATGCAGAAGAAGATCTTCAACAACACCGCGCAGAAGGTGCCGTTCATGCTGCTCGCCGGTGAGCGCGACGTGACGGCGGGCGCGGTGAGCTTCCGTTTCCGCGACGGCACGCAGGTCAACGGCGTGCCGGTGGCCGACGCGGTCGCGACCATCACGGAGTGGATCACAAACCGCGAGAACGCCTCGCCCACGGCGGAGGGGTTCGAGATCAGGACGGCGCAGGCATGAGGGTCAGTCCCGCGAATGCCTTGGAGGGCACAGCATGACCGAACGCACGGTGCCGGACGGTCTGACCGACCTGACCGACGCCGCGGATCAGGAGAGCATCGTGGATCAGGGCGCCGGGGAACCGGACCGGCTGCAGCGACTGTGGACGCCGTACCGGATGTCCTATATCGCCGAGGCCGCGGGCGCCGACCGCAAGGACAGCACCGGCCACCCGTTCACCGACATCCCGAAGATGTCGGACGAGGACGGCCTGGTCATCGCCCGCGGTGAGCTGGTGTACGCGGTGCTCAACCTGTACCCGTACAACCCCGGCCACATGATGGTGGTGCCCTACCGCAAGGTGGCCAACCTGGAGGACCTCACCGACGCGGAGAGCGTCGAGCTGATGCACTTCACCCAGCAGGCGATCCGGGTGATGAAGAAGGTGTCGCGGCCGCACGGATTCAACGTGGGGCTGAATCTCGGTGGCGTGGCCGGTGGTTCGCTGGCCGACCACCTGCACCAGCACATCGTCCCGCGCTGGGGCGGCGACGCGAACTTCATCACCGTCATCGGCGGCTCGAAGGTCATGCCGCAGCTGCTGCGCGAGACCAGGGCGCTGCTGTCGCAGGCATGGAAGGAAGTCGAGTAGCGATGCTCAGCTTCTTCGGCCGCGAGACGTTCTCCAAAGCGACTGCGCCGCTGGGCAAAGCGCTGGTGAGCACGGGGCTCACCCCCGACGCGATGACGCTGATCGGTACCACCGCCTCGATCGCGGCCGCGGTCACCCTGTTCCCGACCGGACATCTGTTCTGGGGAACCATGGTGATCTGGCTGTTCGTCATGTTCGACATGCTCGACGGCGCGATGGCGCGCGCACGCGGCGGCGGCACGAAATACGGTGCGGTGCTCGACGCCACCTGTGACCGGGTGGCCGACGGCGCCATCTTCGCCGGGCTCGCCTGGTGGGCGGTGTATCACGAGCAGCACAAGCCGCTGTTCTTCGCGACGCTGGTGGTTCTCGTTACCTCCCAGGTGATTTCGTACGCCAAGGCGCGCGCCGAGGCCAGTGGGCTTTCGGCCGACGGCGGCATCATCGAGCGGCCGGACCGGCTGATCATCGTGCTCGTCGGCGCCGGATTCACCGGTATCGGCGGCTACTGGGGCATCGACTGGCTCACCTACGCGGTGCATGTCGCGATGTGGGTCCTGGCCGTGCTGAGCATCGTCACGGTGTTCCAGCGGGTGCTCGCGGTGCGGAATTCGCCGGGTGCCCGCGACGTCATCCCGCCGAGTCAGCCGGGTCCGGCGGCGCAGGAGGCGCGGTGAAGGTGCCCCTCGGCCGGATGCGGCCGCAGGGTGTGACCGGTCGGTCTTGCGCGGTGCGGGTGCGCTCCGGTCGAATGGTGTTGCGGCAAACAGGGGAGAGATCGTGAGTATCGGCGAGCGCCTCAGCGACCTCGGCTACGCGGCGGGCTGGCGGCTGGTCCGCGCGCTGCCGGACCGGGCGGCGCGCAGGCTCTTCGACTGGGGCGCCGATCGGGCGGCGCGTGACGGCGGCCCGATGCAATTGCGGCGCAACCTGTCCCGTGTCCTCGGCGGGACTCCCGACGAGGTGCCCGACGACCTGATCCGGGCGAGTATGCGTTCCTACGCCAGGTATTGGCGCGAGGCGTTCCGGCTGCCGTCGATGGACCATGTGGCGCTCGGCAACGCGCTGCGGGTGGACGGGGTGGAGAACCTCGAGGCGGCGCTGGCGCGCGGTCGCGGCGTGGTGCTGGTGCTGCCGCATTCGGGCAACTGGGATATGGCCGGGGTGTGGCTGGTGCAGAACCACGGTCGGCTCACCACCGTCATGGAGCGGTTGAAGCCGGAATCGCTGTTCGAGCGCTTCATCGCCTACCGCGAGATCCTCGGTTTCGAGGTGTTCCCGCTGACCGGTGGCGAGCAGCCGCCGTTCGCGACGATGGCGGCCAGGCTGCGGGAGAACGGAGTGGTCTGCCTGATGGGGGAGCGCGATCTCACCGGAAAAGGCGTGCCGGTGACCATGTTCGGCGAGCGCACCTGGCTGCCCGCCGGTGCCGCCAAGCTCGCCATCGAAACCGGCGCGGCACTGATCCCGGTGCACCTGTGGTTCACCGACGACGCCGACGGCAGGGAAGGCTGGGGCATGAAAACCGAAGCACCGCTGGATGTTTCGGGCGGCGTCGCGGCGGCCACCCAGCTGCTCGCCGATCGGTTCGCGGCGAATATCGCCGAGCATCCCGCGGATTGGCACATGCTGCAGCCGATGTTCGCCGGCGATCTGTCCGAGGCCAGGCTCGCGCGCATCGCCGAGGCGCAGCGCGGCGTCGCCCAGCGGGACAGCCCGGATCCGGCGGAGGGCACCGCGTGAAAATCGGTATGGTCTGCCCCTATTCGTTCGATGTGCCCGGTGGCGTGCAGGCGCACGTCGTCGAGCTGGCGCGGGTGTTCATCGAGCGCGGGCACAAGGTGAGCGTGCTCGCGCCCGCCGCGGAGGACACCGTGCTACCCGACTTCGTGGTGTCCGCGGGCCGCGCGGTCGCCATTCCGTACAACGGGTCGGTGGCGCGGCTGTCCTTCGGGCCCATGGCCTACACCAGGATTCGCCGCTGGATCGACGGCAACGACTTCGACGTGCTGCACATCCACGAGCCCAACGCGCCGAGCCTTTCCATGCTCGCGCTGAAGATCGCCGAGGGCCCGATCGTCGCGACCTTCCACACCTCGACCACGAAATCGTTGGTGCTCAGCACCTTTCAAGGGGTACTGCGGCCCTATCACGAGAAGATCAGCGGGCGGATCGCGGTCTCGGAGCTGGCGCGGCGCTGGCAGGTCGAGGCGCTCGGCTCCGACGCGGTGGAGATCCCCAACGGGGTCGACGTGCCCGCGTTCGCGCGCGCGCCGATGCTGCCCGGCTACCCGCGCCGGGGCGGCACCGTCCTGTTCCTCGGCCGCTACGACGAGCCGCGCAAGGGGATGGAGGTGCTGTTGGCGGCACTGCCCGAGCTGGCGCGCCGCCATCCCGGCATCGAGATACTCATCGTCGGCCGCGGTGACGAGGACCGGTTGCGCCGCGAGGCCGGGCCGCTCGCCGGGCATTTACGCTTCCTCGGTCAGGTATCGGATGCGGAGAAGGCCTCGGCGATGCGCAGCGCGGACGTCTACGTCGCGCCCAATCTCGGCGGGGAGAGTTTCGGCATCATCCTGATCGAGGCCATGGCCGCCGGCACGCCGGTGGTGGCCAGCGAATTGGACGCCTTCCGCAGAGTTTTGCGCGACGGCGCCGCGGGAATGCTTGTGCCGGTAGGTGATTCGGCCAGGCTGGCCGGGGCCATCGAGACCGTGCTCACCGATCGGGAGCGCCGGGACGCGCTGGTGCGCACGGCAACCCAGGTGGTCGGCGAGTACGACTGGCCGGTGGTGGCCGAGCAGATCCTGCGGGTGTACGAGACGGTGACCGTCGGCGACGTGCGGGTGCGGGCCGCCGGATGATCACCTTCTCCGCCACCACGGTGCTCGTCCTCGCGCTGATCGCCGCGGTGCTCATCGCGATCGGCATCTGGGCGTACTCCACGGCCAACCGGCTCGACCGGCTGCACGTGCGGTCCGACCAGGCCTGGCTCGCCCTCGACGCGGCGCTGGACCGGCGCGCGGTGGTCGCCAGGTCGGTGGCCATGGCCATCGCGGGGCCGGTTTCCGACGCGACACTCACCGACCAGGCTCGGCGGCTGTCCGCACTGGCCGATCGCGCCGAGCGGGCCGATCGCGGCGAGCGCGAAACCGTCGAAAACCAACTCTCCGCGGCACTTTCGGCGGTAGACATCGGCCAGCTGCGCCCGCAGCTCGTCGCCGAACTCGCCGACGCCGAGGCGCGGGTGCTGATCGCGCGCCGCTTCCACAACGACGCGGTCCGCGACACCCTCGCGCTGCGCACCCGCAGGCCGGTGCGCATCCTGCATCTCGGCGGCACCGCGCCGCTGCCCACCTACTTCGAGATCACCGAACGGGCCACCCCCGCCGCCTCGACCGGGCTCGCGGTGGACACCATCCGCACCACCGCGCGCGTGGTGCTGCTCGACGAGCACGACCGGGTACTGCTGTTGCGCGGCAACGATCCCCAAACCCCCGAGGTGTCGTTCTGGTTCACCATCGGCGGCGGTGTCGAGCCGGGGGAGAACCTGCGCACGGCCGCGGTGCGTGAGCTGTACGAGGAGACCGGATATCGGGCCGAGCCCGAGGCGTTGCGCGGTCCGATCTGGCGCCGGGTCGCGGTGTTCCCGTTCAACGGCGAGCTGATCCGCTCCGAGGAACTGTTCTTCGTGCTGCGGGTGCGCGCCTACGAACCGCAGCCCGCGAATCTGACGTTCATCGAACGCCGCTCCATCTCCGGGCACAAATGGTGCACCACCGCCGATATCGCGGGGCTGGACCAGTCGGGCGAAACCGTCTACCCGTACCACCTGGATCAGCTGCTCGCCGAGGCCACCGAGGCCGCCGCGGCGAACGGTGACCTCGAGGTCCGCTCCATCCGCTGACGCGCTCGGCCCGCCGATCGGCGGAATCCGGTGCGTTCGCGCCGCGCCCATGCGCGCGGTCCACTGCGATTCACAGAGCCTGTGACAGGTGTCACCGCGTGGTAGGGTCGCGACCGGTTGTGGCGCTGGACAGCGACGTCAGGCGTCGTGTTCGGTGCAGTGCGGAAGTGAGTAGTCCATGTCGTACCTGTTGTTCGATTTCCTCGAGCCGATTCTCGGCACCGCCGCCGCCCAGTATTGGGCAGAGTTGCTGGTGATCAACCCGGTCTGACCTACGGCGCCTCCTGGCTCGGGTGTGACAAGGCCAGTCGTGTTCAACTGGCTATCAAGTGGCCTGATCGGCACGCCTAGAATTGGGCTGATTCGATCCCTTGCGACCCGATTGCGCACATGACCCAGGAGTTTGCCGTGACTACGCCCGAGACCACTCAGACCATCGGCACCGCCCGCGTGAAGCGCGGTATGGCCGAGATGCTCAAGGGTGGTGTGATCATGGATGTCGTCACCGCCGAGCAGGCCAAGATCGCCGAAGACGCCGGTGCCGTCGCGGTCATGGCGCTCGAGCGGGTGCCCGCCGATATCCGTGCGCAGGGCGGCGTGTCCCGGATGAGCGATCCGGACATGATCGAGGGCATCATCGGCGCCGTCTCCATCCCGGTGATGGCCAAGGCCCGCATCGGCCACTTCGTCGAGGCGCAGATCCTGCAGAGCCTCGGTGTCGACTACATCGACGAGTCCGAGGTGCTGACCCCCGCCGACTACGCCAACCACATCGACAAGTGGAACTTCACCGTTCCCTTCGTCTGCGGCGCCACCAACCTGGGTGAGGCGCTGCGCCGGATCACCGAGGGCGCGGCCATGATTCGCTCCAAGGGCGAGGCGGGCACCGGCGACGTCTCCAACGCCACCACCCACATGCGCCAGATCCGCCAGGAGATCCGCAAGCTCGCGTCGCTGCCCGAGGACGAGCTGTTCGTCGCCGCCAAGGAACTGCAGGCGCCCTACGAGCTGGTCCGTGAGATCGCCGAGACCGGCAAGCTGCCCGTCGTGCTGTTCACCGCGGGCGGCATCGCCACCCCGGCCGACGCCGCGATGATGATGCAGCTCGGCGCCGAGGGCGTCTTCGTCGGCTCCGGCATCTTCAAGTCCGGCAACCCGGCCCAGCGCGCCGCCGCCATCGTCAAGGCCACCACCTTCTACGACGACCCGGACGTGCTGGCCAAGGTCTCGCGCGGCCTCGGCGAGGCCATGGTCGGCATCAATGTCGAAGAGATCGCCCAGCCCCACCGCCTGGCCGAACGCGGCTGGTGAGCTGACACCGCCACGGCGGCAAGACAACTCGACCACGCGAGCAGGGATACCGAGGGGTCCCTGCTCGCGTGCGTTCGGGCTCAGAGCAAACCGTGCGCGTGCGCGTAGATGGCGGCCTGGGTTCGATCGCGAACTCCCAAGCGGCTCAAGATATTCGACACGTGATTCTTCACCGTACCCTCGCTCAGATACAGCGACCGCGCGATCTCCCGATTGGCGGCGCCGCCCGCCAGCAGCCGTAGCACCGCCAGCTCACGCGGGGTGAGCTCGACGACGGCCGTGCTGGGCGCGGCCGCCCGCACCATCGCCGCGAGCCGCCCGGACACCGCGGCCGAATACTGGTCGACACCCGCGTGGACGAGTCGCACCGCCTGAGCGAGTTCGGCGGCAGGCAAGTCTTTCAGCAGATAGCCGGACGCGCCGGCGCGCAGCGCACGCACGATGTAGTCGTCGTCATCGAAGGTCGTCAACATCAGCACCTTCGCCTGCCCGCGCAGCATCCCGGCCGCCTCGACCCCGTCCACACCGGGCATCCGCACATCCATCAGCACCACATCGGGATTCATCCGCCGCACGAGTTCGACCGCCTCCGAACCGTTTTCGGCCGCCCCGAGCACCTCGATCCCCGGCTGCAACGCCAGTAGCGCCGCAATTCCCTCCCGAACCAGCCGCTCGTCGTCGGCGATCACCACCCGCACGGGAGCCGTCGTGTTCATAGGACTGCCCCGCTGTTGTCCGCACCGTGTTCGGTGGCGTCGAGCGCGGTAATCCAGGGGCGTCGGTTCATCGGACCGGCTCGGGGATGGTGGCTCGGAGGCGGGTGCCGGTGGGGTCGGTGGTGATTTCGACGTGGCCGTCGAGCAGGTCGAGGCGTTGGCGCATGCCGGTCAGGCCTTGGCCTTCCGTGGTGTCTGGTGCGAAACCGGTTCCGTTGTCGGCGATTTCGAGGGTGCTGATGGGGGAGGTGAGGTCGGCGCGGACGGAGACGGCGGTGGCATTGGCGTGCCTGCGGGCGTTGGTGAGTGCCTCCTGGGCGGCGAAATACAGTGCGAGGCGGGCGGGTTCACGCACGGTGTCCTCGGCGCCCGCGACCTCGAGTGTCACCGCGAATCCGGTGTCGTCGAGGCGATCGACCAGGGCGGTCAATGCGGCGCCCAGGGTGAATTCGGTGCCGTCGGTGCGCAGTGCGCCGAGTGCGCCGCGAACCTCGTCGAGTGCCTGCTTCGCCGAATATCTTGCGTCGGTGAGGGCTTGGTCGGCGGTGGCGGCGTCGAGGGTGCGGTAGGCGGCGGACTTCTCCAGTTGGATCGAGGTGACCACCAGGTGGTGCCCGACGGTGTCGTGGATGTCGCGGGCGATGCGGGTGCGTTCGGCCTGCGTCGCCAATGTGGCGGCCTGGTCGGCGTATTCGCGCAGCCGTGCGTGTGCGTCGGACAGGTCGGTGAGCAGCGATTCGGCGCGGCGGCGGCCCGCCTCCTCGCGCTCGGCGATCACCGCGATGGCCAGCGCGAACACCACGCCGATAGCGAGCATCAGCAGATCCGAGACGCGTTCCGGATCGTTGCGCGACTCGGTGCCGGTGAATACCAGCGTCGTCGCGGTGAGCAGTCCCGCGGTGGCGAGCCCGAACGCGGTCCGGCGGCCGAGAGTGAAGTACGCGATCAATGGGATCAGCGCGAACAGTGCCTTGGCGTTGCCCTGGCAGTCGAGTGCGGCGGCGATCGCATAGAGCGCGGAGCGCGCGACCAGTCCGGCGACAGCTACCGCTTGTGTTGTGGCCCTGCGACTTTCGGCGATCTCCAGGGCGAACAGTACGGCAAGCACGGCGGCGAACCCGAATAGTCGCGCGTCGAGTGGGCATGCTCCCGTTCCTGCCATCGCCAGGCCGCCGAGCAATACCGACGCGTAGAGGAAGCATGCCACCCAGGTCAGTGCCCGTGGCCGATTCATGCGATCGAGCCTAGGGGTGGGGCGTGTCCGGCCACCAGGCGGCGGCGCAAGTGTGGCCGAAGGTCATGGGCCGTCCGGCACTTACCGGCGTGACCACCGGATTCCTAGCGTCGACCGCGACATCGAGAAAGGAATTCGACCATGGACACACGATCGCTGCTACGCCTCGGTTCGGCGGCAGGCCTCCTCTGCGGCACGGCCATCGCGCTCGCCGGACTCACCGAACTGGTCCTCGACCACAAGAATCCGGTCACCCAGCTGCTCAACGGTGGCGCCGTGCCCTTCGGGATCGGCCTGCTCGTCGCGATATATCTGCCGCATCACGGTCGACTCGGCCGGTTCGGCATGATCGCCTTCACGGTGCAGTTCCTCGGCTTCGGCTACTTCGCCGGCGTCGCCTTCGCCCGCAACTTCGTCCTCGTCTACCTGGACCGGCCCGTCGTGAACGAATTGCTCACCAGCCCAGCGAAACTCGCCTTCCTGTTCACCGCGATAACCGCCCTCACCGGCACCATCTTGTTCGGTACCGCCCTCCTCCGCACCGGCGTCGTCCCCCGCCCCGCGGCCACCCTGTACACCGTCGGCTTATCCCTGCTCTGCCTGACCTTCCTGCTCCCCGCCCCACTGGTCCGCGCAGGCCACATCGCCGCGGGCGCAGGCATGCTCTGGCTGGCCATCACCGTCTGGACGTCCACATCCCGCTCCGCCACCATTGCCCACGCCGTCCCCGCCCATTAGGTACGGCGCCACCGCTCGGCCAGCCGGACACTTTCACTCCCGCACAAATTCATCGCGTGACCGCGAAAAGTGCCCGCTCGGCCGAGCAGTAGTGGTGACCACCTCGGCGCGGCGAGTGGGAATTGCCATTTGTCGAGCACCGGTGTGGTGGATGGCCGTGGCGGCGCTGTGGTCTGGGTGGGTCTGGGCGGACATTCTTCGTGCTTGCCTGGCAGAAACTGCCATGTGGCGGGGGAAAGTGTCCGTTCAGAAGCGGACGCGGTCGACCGGGTCGGTAGCGTCTGACGTATGGAGTTGCGGCAGTTGCGGTATTTCGTGGTGTTGGCGGAGGAGTTGCATTTTCGCCGGGCTGCCGAGCGGCTGTTCATATCGACGCCGACGTTGAGCCAGCAGATCAAAGTGCTCGAGCGGGAGATGGGCGGGCCGTTGCTGGTTCGCGAACCTCGGGTGGCGTTGACGGCGGCGGGGGAGGTGCTGGCGCGCACCGGCAAAGGGGTGCTGCGGTCCATGGACGAGGCGGTGCGCGAGACCAGGCGTACGGCGAGTTCCGGTGCGCCCGTCCTGCGTTTCGGCCTGCTCAACGGTGTGCCGCCGTGGCTGCCCGAGCGGATCGGTGAACTCTTGGCGGCGCGGTTGCCCGGTACCCGCATGGTGTTCACCGGCGGCACCACCGCCGACCAGGTGCGCCTGCTCGACGCCGACGAGATCGACCTCGCCGTGGTCCGCGCCCCGGTCACCCTGCCCGACCGCTTCGCCCAGCGGCCACTGGCCCGCGAAGCCATGGGTGTCGTCATGTCGGCCGCGCACCCGCTCGCGAACGCCACCGAGATCGACCCCGGTGAACTGAGCGGCCGCGAGCTCATCCTCTTCGCCCGCGACTCCGCCCCGCAACTGCATGACGCCCTGCTCCGCGACCTGCACGCCCGCGGCGCCCGAATCCGCCTCAGCGACAACGCGATGGGCCACGCCCAGATGCTCGCCGTCCTCCCACTGCGCCCCGACCTCCTCGGCCTCAGCTCCGCCCGCGTCGCCACCACCCCCGGCCTCGCCTGGCGCCCCTTCCGCGGCGGCCCCATCGAAATCACCTACGCCGCCGCCTGGTACCCCACCACCCCCAACCCCGCCGTCCAAACCCTGATCCGCGCCCTACCCCACCACCCCCTCCACCCCAGCGCCTCATCCGCACCAGCACCGCACGAGCGTGCAAACACATAGGCCGCACTCGTCGTCGCAAACGTCAGTGCACACCCACCCTCGCGTTCGGCCTGAATGGCCGCTGATTCGCACGACCTTCGGCACTGCGTGGCAGCTGATCAGCGGTTCGCCTACGGGTAATATTTCGCCCGGTTCGACCGCTGATTCCCGCGGTGGTCCAGCGTCCGCCGGTCCGAGGTCGGCGCCGTCTCGGCGAGTGGATCCCGGAAGTGAGGGCGGATTGGCACTGGGCGGGTGGCGGTCGGGTCGCTACCGTCGCAGCGGTGAGCGAAATTCGGGAACTCTTCGAGGGGCAGACGCAGTGGGGGGCCGCGGCGATGCTGGCGTTGCGGCCGCGGTGGGAGACGGTGCAGGCGGTAGTGGAGTTGATCGATACGAGGCTGCGACCGGTCGGCTACCGGTTGGCCGGGGTGTTCGACGAGGGGCGCGACGAGGCGGTGTCGGTGGTCGGGTTCCGTGCGGCGTGGTCGTCGGCGTGGGGGCGATATCTGTATGTCGACGACCTGTCCACGCTGCCCGACGCCCGTGGTCGCGGGCACGCGGATCTGCTGCTGCGGTGGGTGAAGGAGCAGGCGCGCGGACTGGGATGTGAAGCGGTGCACCTGGATTCGGGTGTAGCCGCCGATCGCGCGCCCGCGCACCGGCTGTACATGCGCCACCACATGGCGATCAGCGCGCACCACTTCGAGGTCGCGCTGTAGCCGATTGCCCGGCGCGGCAACGGGATCCGGACTCTTACGCACGCTGAATCGGACTCTTAGAGTCCGCACAATCACGCTGCGTAGTGTCCGATTCCATGCCGGGCGATCCCGCTCGGGCATGGCGTCCGTGTCGCAGTCGGGGCGACGCGGGCCTACTCGAACGCAAAGGACGAGCAGTTGAAGTTGCAGAAGACCGGACGCATCGCGATCGCCGGCCTGGCCGTTGTCGCCGCTTTGGGCATGAGTGCCTGCGGTGACGACAAGAAGGACAGCGAAGCGAAACCGAGCAAGGTGTCGACCAGCGCCAAGGCGCCGTCGAACAACCCGAATCTGCCGCCGACGCCGACCGTCGCCGAACTGAACGCCCTGCTGCAGCGCGCGCTGGACACCTCGGTGCCGAGCTCGCAGAAGCAGGATCTGGTGCAGGGCATCCAGGCCGATCCGGAACTGCCGAACCGCCTCGCCGAGGCATACAAGCAGTCCGGCGCGACCACGGTTGTCACCGAGGTGACCCAGTTCGGCGACACGCTCAACGCCAAGGCGAAGCTGACCCTGAACGGGCAGGAGAACGTCGCCGACGTGCCCTTCGTCGTCGAGGACGGCAAGTGGAAGGTCCAGAAGACCTGGGCCTGCGCCGGCCTCACCAACCTCGGCCAAACCTCCCCGGCCTGCGCCTGACCCACCACCGAGCGCAGTCGAATGGCCCTGCGACACGCCGCAATCAACGGCCATTCGACTGCGCTCGACGAGATGTCGAGGGCGGTGGGGTGTTGCCTCGCGGGGCGGGTACCTGGGGTGTTAGGCGGGGGCTAACGGGTATTCGATAGTGCGACATGGACGTTCGCTCGGCGCGATGGTCGAGTGGGGGACATGACAGCACATGTGAACGCAACTGAACGGGTCGTCGTTGTCGGCGGGAGCTCCGGGATGGGGTTGGCCCTGGCGACGGCGCTCGTGGCGGAGGGAGCGGAGGTCACCATCGCGGCCAGGTCCGCCGAACGGCTTGCCGCGGCGGAACGCGCGCTGTCCGGAGGGCCGGGCAAGGTGCGGGCGATCATCGCCGATATCACCGAGGAGGATTCCATCGCGCGGCTGTTCACCGAGGTCGGTCCGGTGGACCACGTGGTGACCACCGCGGTGGACGCCACCGGCGTCTACCAGCCGATCACCGAGCTCGATCCAGCGGTCGCGCGAAGGACGTTGGACGCCAAGCTGATCGGCCCCGCCCTGCTCGCCAAGCACGCCGACATCGCGCCCGGCGGCTCGCTCACCTTCACCTCCGGCATCGCCGCCTACCGGCCCGGCCCCGGCTCGAGCATCATCGCCGCGGCCAACGGCGCGCTGGCCTCCCTCGCCTATGCGCTCGCCATCGAACTCAGCCCGGTGCGGGTCAACGTGATCTCTCCCGGCTGGATCGATACCCCGGTCTGGGACACCATCGCACCCGACGCCAAATTCGAACGCCACCGAGCCATGTCGTCGCGCCTCCCGGTCGGCCGCATCGGCCGTCCCGACGAAATCGCCCACGCCATCCGCACCCTGATGGCCAATGCCTTCATCACCGGCACCGTCCTCCACGTAGACGGCGGCCACCGCCTGGTCTGACATCCGCCGCGCATCGATTCGGAGGAGGGAGGTCAGGGGGTGTGCAGGGCGGGGCGGGTGGGGTGGTCCCAGCGGAGGGCGAAGGTCGGGGGTTCGGGGGAGTCGTCGTGGTGGTGGAGTAGGGCGGGGATGGTCCACTGGGTTTCGGTGGGGGTGCGGCGGCGCAGGGCGGGTTCGGACATGTCGAGGCGGATTGTCAGGTCGAAGGGAATGTCACGGCCGAGGAGCATGGGGCCCGCGATGATCAGGACCGTGTCCGGAAGGGCGGCGCGGACATCGGCGCGGGCCGAGCGGTCGGTGGCTTCGTCCCAGAGGGCAGGCAGGTAGCGGCCGTGGTGCCGCAGGGCGTCGATGACCTCGCGGCGCAGTGCCGCATAGTCGAACCAGGCTGTGCGGTAGGACATTTCATCCGTGCGGCCGAACTCCATGCGCAGCGACGCGGGCCGGATGTAGTCGTGCAGCGAGATGACCTCGGTGGGGCGGCCGGTGTCGCGCAGTGCCGTGGCGAGGCGGTGTGCGAGGTCGAGTGGGGCCGCGGCGTCGGCGCCGTCGATGGCGAGGACGCGGTGGCCGCTGAGCGCGCGGACGTCGTCGGCGATCCGGTCGACCAGTGCGTCCTGGGTGATCGGGGCGAAGTGCGGCATACCGCCATCATGCTTTCCTGTGTGGCGCGCCGCCGCGTCGGATGTGCCGAAATCCGGTTTCCGGACCGGGTTCTCATAGTGCGACCTAACCTGGATGGGCGGCAAGCGTCTCGCCGCTAGGCGTACCTCCGCATTCGCTCCGGCCATGCGCAGGTCTGCGGGCGGGCTGCGCCCGACAGCGCCTATTATGTCGGATCGAATCTCTGAACAGGGGTAGTGAGATGACACAGCCGGACGAGTTCGACACGGTGGAAGCGCAGGCTGTCGAGGCCGAGCAGCCGAACGCCAGAGTGGGCAGACATCGGCTGGATGATCGCCAGGAGACCTTCGACGATATCCGGGACGAATTGGACGATCGAACCTGAGAGGTTGCCGGGCGCCACGGCGCGATAACCTCAGCGCATGGCGACAATCGAAGAGGCGCTGGAGATAGAGCGGCTCGAGCGGGACATCTTCCGCGGCGCGTCCACCAAGACCCAGCTGCCGCGGACGTTCGGCGGACAGGTTGCCGGCCAGGCGCTGGTGTCGGCGGTGCGCACGGTGGAGCCGCGGTTCCAGGTGCATTCGCTGCACGGGTATTTCCTGCGGCCCGGCAATCCCGACCAGCCGACCGTGTATCTGGTGGAGCGGATCAGGGACGGCCGTTCGTTCTGTACCCGCCGGGTGACCGGCGTGCAGGACGGTGCCGCGATCTTCACGATGTCCGCGTCGTTCCACGTCGGTGACGCCGGGCCCGAGCATCAGGACACGATGCCGGATGTGCCCGCCCCCGAGGTGCTGCCGGACGCGTCGACCACCATGAGCCCGGAACGCCTGTGGGCCATGCGCGAATGGGAACACTGGGATATCAGGACCGTGCCGCAGGACGAGGTGGCGCGCCGTTCCGGTCTGGCCTCCCAGCAGCAGGTGTGGTTCCGCTACCGCCACCCGCTGCCCGACGACCCGCTGTTCCACGTCTGCACCCTGGCCTACATGAGCGATATGACGCTGCTCGGTTCGTCGAAGGTCCCGCACCCGGACGAGCCGACCCAGAACGCCTCGCTCGACCACGCCATGTGGTTCCTGCGCCCCTTCCGCGCCGACGACTGGCTCCTCTACGACCAGTCCTCGCCCTCCGCGGGTTTCGGCCGCGCCCTCACCGGCGGCCGCATCTTCAACAAGTCCGGCGAACTGGTCGCCGCGGTTGTGCAAGAAGGGTTGATCCGTACCCTCCGCGACGACTGATGATCCGCCGCGCACGAGGTCGCGTGCCGCGCACCGTTTGAACCGCCACGCACCGACCTCCGCGCTATTCGGCACGGCGTCACGAAACGTGCGAGGCCCATGTGGCAGCACGTCGGTGATTGATTGCGCCGCGCACTGATTCGACCGCCGCGCACGGATTGCGGCGTTATTCGATGCGCGGCGTCGTAACGTGCGCGCCGGACGGGCGCGAGCTTGCGATTGTCGGCGCGCGGGGTGCGAGTGGCCGTCGCACCCCGCGCGGCGCCTGAACTTCGTCAGGTATTCAGCCCACCTGGACTCGCAGGTGGCAGACCACGGTGTCGGTCATGCGGCGTAGCTCTCGTTCGAGTTCGTCGCTGCGGTGGCTCGGCAGGACGCGGTCCCAGCCCATGGGCGGGTCGATTTCGGCGATCACGACGACCTTGCGCCTGCCGTCGAAGTTGTCGCGCACGTACCGGGCTACGGGGCCGCCGACGGTCGAATCGCTGTCTTCGAGCAGGACCAGCCTGACCTCAGGATGCCATGCCTCCCACGCCTTGGTGAAGGCCCTGACGGATTCACCCGGCAGGCAGACATGCACGGCGACAATGTCTTTGCCGATCGACATGGCGGCCGACAGTGCCTCCCGGCTCAGCTCGGACACCTCCGACACCGGGACGATGATCGCCGTCCCTGTCGCCTGTGGTTGCGCGGGTACCGCACCCGATCCGCGGCAGCCGTGAATCCGGTTGTAGGCGTTGCGAATCCGCTCCATGCCGAGCACCAGCGCGGGCAGTACCAGCACGATCAGCCAGGCGCCCTCGGTGAACTTCATCGCCGTGGTGACGATCGCGGCGACGAAGGTGAGCACCGCGCCGAACCCGTTCAGCGAGATCCGCCACTGCCAGCCGTCGGCGCGGGTGAGCCACCAGTGCCGCACCATGCCGACCTGGGCGATGGTGAACCCGACGAACACGCCGATGGCGAACAGCGGAACGAGCGCGTTCATATTGCCGCCCGCCGCGATCAGCAGCACCGCGGCGCTGAGCCCGAGCGTCAGCACGCCGTACCGGTACACCTGGCGCGGCGAGCTGACCGCGAAACGGTGCGGCAGGCAGTTGTCGTCGGCCAGGATCCTGGTCAGCGTCGGCAGCCCGCCGTAGGAGGTGTTGGCGGCCAGCGCCAGCAGGATGACGGTCGCGAATTGCACCACGTAGTAACCGATTCCGTGCCCGAGCGCCGCCTCGGTGAGCTGCGAGAGCACCGTGGTGCCCTCGATCGGCCGCAGCGAGAACTTCTCGATCAGCACGGCGAGCCCGATCAGCATGATGCCGAGCAGCGCGCCGAGCGCCACCTCGGCCCGCTGCGCCCGCTTGACCTTCGGCGCCTCGAAGCTGGGTACCGCGTTCGCGATGGCCTCCACGCCGGTCAGCGCCGCGCATCCGCTGGAGAATGCCTTGAGCAGCAATAGCACTCCGACGGTGTGGATATCGCTGACCGCCGCGACACCCTCGGTCACGCTGGCCGGTTCCGAGCGCACCAGCCCGCCGATGATGACCGCGAAGATACCGGCGACGAAGACGACGGTCGGGATCATGAACGCGCGTGCGCTCTCGGTGATGCCGAGCAGATTGAGCGCGGTGATGCCGACGAGCACCGCGAGGCAGATCCACACCGTGTAGCCGTGCAGTGCGGGGAATGCCGAGGTCAGCGCCGCGACACCGGCCGCGATCGACACCGCCACGTTGAGCACGTAGTCCACGATCAGCGAGGCCGCCGCGACCAGGCTGGTGCGGTGGCCGAGATGTTTCTTCGCCACCGCGTATGCGCCGCCGCCGTCCGGGAACGCCGCGATCACCTGCCGATACGACGCGACGAGCACCGCGAGCAGCGCGGCGATGGCCAGCGTCACCGGCAGCGTCATGCCGAGCCCGACGCCGCCCGCGGTGGCAAGTACCAGCACGATGGCTTCGGGTCCGTAGGACACCGATGCCATGGCATCGAGGGACAATCCGGCCAATCCGGTGGAAACGGTCAAACCGCGGCGGGACGAGGCACCAGTCGTATCTCCGGGCGGCTCAGGCGTCCGGCGCGGCAACACAGCAATCACGCTTCGAGTCTCTGCCTGTTTTTCGCCGCCGCCGCCCGCGTTGATGGAACGTTGACGGTGACCGTGATCAGGCCCACAGTCGCGACGCCCGTAAAGTCGATGACATCAGGACGAAAGGGATGGTGCATGGCCCGCGATTCGGTGATCGCCGAGCAGACTCCGCAGGCGCGCGCGGCCGCGTCGCCGCCGCGGATCGGCGTGCTCGGTTTGCAGGGTGACGTGCGTGAGCACTTCGCCGCGCTGGAGCACTGCGGTGCCGAACCGGTCAACGTGCGCAGGGCATCCGAGCTCGACGCGGTCGACGCGCTGGTGCTGCCCGGCGGCGAGTCGACCGCCATCAGCAAGCTGCTCGAGGTTTTCGAACTGCTGGAGCCGCTGCGCGCCCGGCTGCGAGAAGGTATGCCCGCCTTCGGTTCCTGCGCGGGCATGATCCTGCTCGCCTCCGAGGTGCTCGATACCCGGCCCGATGCGCAGCACCTGTTCGGTATCGATATGACGGTGCGCCGCAACGCCTTCGGCCGCCAGGTGGACTCCTTCGAAACCGACCTCCGGTTCACCGGCCTCGACGACGGCCCGGTGCGCGCGGTCTTCATTCGCGCCCCGTGGGTGGAGCGCGCGGGCGACGGCGTCGAGGTGCTCGCGACGGTCCCCGACGGCCCGTTCGCCGGTCGCATCGTCGCGGTGCGCCAGGGCACGGTGCTCGCGACGTCGTTCCACCCCGAGGTCACCGGTGATCTGCGCGTGCACCGGATGTTCGTGGATATGGTCCGCGACCTCTAGGTGGCTCCGGCCGTGCGCGGATCCGCGCACATGCTGCGCCCGATAGCGCTAGGGCGAGTGCACGCGGCGAACCATGATGACCGGCCGAGTAGGCTGGGGGAGTTGTCCGCCCGGCGCGGGTACCCATCGACCTGAAGGAAGTAGGGCATGAGCGGCCACTCCAAATGGGCCACCACCAAGCACAAGAAGGCTGGGATCGACGCGAAGCGCGGCAAGCTCTTCGCCAAGTTGATCAAGAACATCGAGGTGGCCGCTCGAACCGGTGGCAGCGACCCTGGCGGAAACCCGACGCTCTACGACGCCATCCAGAAGGCGAAGAAGTCGTCGGTCCCGAACGACAATATCGAGCGCGCCCGCAAGCGCGGCGGCGGCGAAGAAGCCGGCGGCGCCGACTGGCAGACCATCATGTACGAGGGCTACGGCCCCAATGGTGTCGCGGTGCTGATCGAATGTCTCACCGACAACCGCAACCGCGCCGCCGGTGAGGTGCGCGTCGCGATGACCCGCAACGGCGGCAACATGGCCGACCCGGGTTCGGTGTCGTACCTGTTCCACCGCAAGGGCGTCATCACCCTGGACAAGAACGGCCTGTCCGAGGACGACGTGCTGATGGC
Organism: Nocardia sp. NPDC052566; assembly: GCF_044547285.1. Taxonomy (NCBI): domain Bacteria; kingdom Bacillati; phylum Actinomycetota; class Actinomycetes; order Mycobacteriales; family Nocardiaceae; genus Nocardia; species Nocardia sp. NPDC052566. Next base: position 242,711 of record NZ_JBIUAF010000010.1, read on the forward strand.
CGTGCTCGACGCGGGCGCCGAGGAGGTCAACGACCTCGGCGAATCGTTCGAGATCATCAGCGACCCGAGCGACCTGATCGAGGTGCGCAAGGCGCTGCAGGCCGCCGGAATCGATTACGACTCCGCCGAATCCGGCTTCCAGCCGTCGATGTCGGTCGCGGTCGACGCCGACGGCGCGCGCAAGGTGTTCAAGCTCGTCGACGCGCTCGAGGACAGCGACGACGTGCAGAACGTGTACACCAACGTAGACATCTCCGACGAGGTCTTGGCGCAGCTGGACGACTGAACCCGGTCATAGATTCGGGGCGGTCCATGTTCGCATGGGCCGCCCCGATCCATATCAGGTGACGTCAGCTCGGCTGGCTGTCCACCTTCACGTCGAAGTTGACATTCGATCCTTCGACCGAGGTCACGGTGACCGTCAGCCCGTAGGTGGCGTCCGTGTCGTCCCGCAACGTGCACCGCATGGTGGTGCCGACCTTCGCTGCCAGATCCTGCGGGCAGGTCACCGACTTGGGCCGCTTCCCCACCTGGCCACCGAGTTCGGTCGCGACCTGCTCCTGCACATCGGCCTTGGTCACGACGATCAGCGAGCCCGCCTTGGGCAGGTCGTCGACCTTGATTTCGAAGTTCACGTCCTTGCCGTCGACGGCGGTCGTGGTGACCGTGACGCCGTATTCGATTCCGGTGTGATCGGTCAGATCGCAGCGCAGCGTCGCGCCGACCTTTCCGTCCAGGTCGCCGGGACAGTGCACCGCCTGCGGTGACGCGCCGAGTTTGGCGGCGAGCTTCTCGGTGATCTGGGTTTCCACCTGTTGCTTGCTCACCGGTGCTGTCGTCGGCGCGGATTCGCTGCCGCAGCCTGCCGCGGCCAAGGCGATGGCCGCCAGAACTGTTGTCGCCAGAAGGCGCATCGAACTCTCCCTACCCCCAGCGGCCGAGAGTGGCCGACCGCATCCACCTGTCATGGTAGTGCCGCTGGGTGTGGCGCGAGATATATTGCGCGCCAGGGAGATAACCGTCATCTCGGATAACGCTCGAGTGCCGTCGCACGATGACGGACGCGCCGCACGGGCGGTGGCGCACGAGGCCGATGGCGTAGGTGATCGCGAAGGGTGTGCCGCTGAGCGCTACGCGATCAGCACAACTCAGCGGCTCGTCGGTTCGGTGAAACGCGTCGAATCGGCACTGTGCCGACCGGCAGGCGTCCGTTATTCGGGCGCCTGCCGGAACGCGGCTCTTATTCGGCGATCGCGGTCCGGTACGTCCATTGGTAAACGCGCAGCGGTCCTTCGGCGGTGTCCTTTATCCGCGGCGTCGCCTCGAAATGTTCGTAGCCGTTCTTGAAATGCACTTTGATCTCGGTCCCGGGCGGGGTGATCGTCACAACACGACTCGGCAGGTCTATGGGTCCACCCTCGAGGACTGCTTTTGCGCCGTTGCTCATGTCTCCGATGGTAGGTGCGCCGACGCCGGGGTTTCGGGTTTCGCGGTTTCGGCCCCGCGCGTCGGCGGCGTCATGCCGTATCGGGAACGGGCATGCCGACCCTCCCGACGAGCCACGGCAGCGATGAGGTGAACGCCGCCGCGGCGAACTGCCACGTGTGACCGCCCTGGGAGGTGTGCACGGTGCAGTCGATGCCGACCGTTTTCGCTTGGTCGCACAGCTTCTCGGCGGCGCCGGTCTCGCCGGTGTCGTAGCCGCCGCGCCCGCCGAGTCCGGTGGCGGCGCCCGACGCGGGCCGCTGCCTGCCGGTGCGCTGCGGTGCGAGGTCGTCGAAAAGCCCGGCCATCCCGGTGTATCCGCCGTGCGCGGCCATCACGGTGCGCGGATCGAACGCGGCCCACCGCTCGGCATCGCCGCCGAAGAGGCGCTGGATCGTCTGCTCCTTGGTGCCGGAGGACGGGCCGATATCGCCCGCGATATCGATGAAGGTGTGCAGTAGTTCCGGATGCATGACGGCCAGGTCGACCGCGCAGGTGCCGCCCATCGACCAGCCGACCACCGCCCACCGGGCCGGATCCGCGGTGGCGCCGAACCGGGATTCCACATAGCCGGGCACATCCTTGGTGAGATGGTCGGCCGCGTCGCCGCGTGGACCGTTCACGCATTCGGTGTCGTTGTTGAAACTGCCACTGGAGTCGACGAAGACGAGGATGGGCGCGCGGCCGCCGTTCGCGGCGGTGAACCGGTCGAGCTCGGGCATGATCTGGCCGCTGCGGAGCCAGTCGGCCGGTGTGTTGAATTCGCCGGCGATCATCATCACCACCGGCAGCGCGGGCGGTGTCGCGCCGGTGAACCAGACGGGCGGCAGATACACGTATTCGGTGCGATGCGGAAAGCCGCTGCCCGCGTCCGGGATTCGGACCGGCACGATCCGGCCGTCACCGACGTTGGTGCCGCGCAGCGCGGGCAGCGCGGCGAGTTCGGTCTGGTGCGGCAGCGGGCCCGCGGTCAGCGCGTTCCAGGCCGCCTGCACGGTCGGGTAGTAGCCGACCCACTGGTTCAGCACGATTCCGGTGCTCAGCAACGCCAGCGGCACCGCGAGCAGCGCGATACCGCGCCGCCACCACCGCGCCCCGCGCCAGCCGAGCACGACCACCGCGAGCGCGGCGACGGTCGCGCCGACGCACACCCACAGCGGGCCCGGCGCCGGATCGGAGGCCAGCCCCTGATCGTTCATGTACGCCCACGCCGCGACCGCGCCCGCCGCACCGAACAGCGCACACACCGGCAGCCACACCAGCCGCCACCGCCGCGTCCGCCACCCGATCGCGACGGCCAGCACGACGACGGCCAGCACCTGCACCGTCACCGGCAGCCACCCGTGCGTCAGTGAAAGACCATGGCGGAACCCGTAATCGGGATGCGAATCGGCGGGCGGCAACTGCGGCGCGGCCGGAATCGCGGGCGCGGCGAACATGGCACGGAGAACGGGCACCACGGCATTGTCGAGCCGCTTCCTCGAGATCAGCTGTGAATCCCCTCCACCTCACCTGTGGACGGCTATGCGGCGATATCACGAAGGGCGATCACCCGTTCGACGGTGGCACGGACCAGGTATTCACCGGGGACCGAATTGCGCTCGCCGTAGGCCCGCGCGGCATCGGAGCCCATGTAGCGTCCGCCGATGCGAGTCGCCCATTCGCGCAATTGCGCCGGGTCGTCGGTGAATTCGGCGGTGCACTCCAGCATGGCGTAGCCGTATGGCGGTTCCTGATCGTCGACGCACAGCGAGAAGTGCGGATCGCGGCGCAGCGAGCGATATTTCAGCGATTCGTGCCAGGTCGTGAAGACGACGCGCGCCGGCCCGGTGTCGCTCTCGTCGAGCAGGAACCAGACGGGGGTGACGTGCGGGCGCCCGTTCGTGCGCAGGGTGGCCAGTTTGCCGGTGCGGGTGCCCGCGAGGACGAAGGTCCGCCATTCGGCGTCGGTCATGGGATACACGGTGGTGCTCCTATCGGTCGGTCAGTTCGCGCAGAGTTTCGGTGAGCCAGTCGATTTCGGCCGTACTGGTGGCGCGGGCGATGCGCAGGACGCCGCGACGGAACGGGTCGTCGACCTCCTCGGCGGTGAGGGGCCGGGTGCCGTCGTAGAAGAAGCTGCTCGGCTCGGAGAGGAAGTCCAGCCGCCTGCGCAGTACCGCGGCCTGCGCGTGCGGCTCGCCGAGATGACGCAGGAAGGAGAGCAGGATGAACCAGCGGTTCTCGTCGGTGATGAACACATCGGCGGGGGCACGCAGCCGCTCGAGCAGCGCGATCTCACCCGCCTCGGTGAGGCCGAGCATATGCCGTGGCGCGGCGGCCGCTCCGGGTTCGGCCTGCCTGGTGAGCAGCCCCGCCGCTTCCATGCGTTTGATCGCCGGATACAGCGTGCCGTGGCTGACCGTGCTGGCGTGACCGGACAGCCGGGCGATGCGCACCCGCAGGTCGTAGCCGTGCAGCGGCTGCTCGTGCAGGAATCCCAGGATGGCGAGAGTCAGTGCGCTGGTCATTGTCCCGAACATAGTGTCGGCTGGGACATATGTCGATGCGACCTATGTCGCACCGACCGTGCAAAGACTCCACCCGTGTCGTTGGGGCGGCGATGCGGTCGGCTCGGTTAGACTCTCGAACAGTTGTTCGTGTCTGCGAGAGGGGCGTTCGTGCGGGTGATGGGTGTCGATCCCGGGCTCACCCGGTGCGGCCTCAGCGTCGTCGACGGCGGGCTCGGCCGGAAGGTGACCGCCATCGCCGTGGATGTGGTGCGTACACCCGCCGATATGGATCTCGCGCATCGGCTGCTCGGCGTGGCCGACGCCGCCGAATGCTGGATGGATACACACCAACCCGAGGCGGTGGCGATCGAACGGGTCTTCGCCCAGCACAATGTGCGCACCGCCATGGGCACCGCGCAGGCGGGCGGCGTCATCGCGCTGGCGGCGGCGCGCCGTGGCATTCCCGTCGCGTTCCACACGCCCAGCGAGGTGAAGGCCGCGGTCACCGGCAACGGCACCGCGGACAAGGCGCAGGTGACGGCGATGGTCACCCGGATACTCGGCTTGGCCACCGCGCCCAAACCGGCGGACGCGGCTGATGCGCTCGCACTGGCCATCTGTCATTGTTGGCGGGCGCCGCTGATGGATCGGATGGCCAAGGCCGAGGCACAGGCCGCCGAAGCGCAGCGGAAATACATGCAGCGGCTTGCCGTTCAACAGGCAGAGCGGCTTGCCGAGCAGAGGAAGGTGGTGCGTCCGTGATCGCGTCGGTACGTGGCGAGGTGCTCGAGATCGCGCTCGACCATGTGGTGGTCGAGGCGGCGGGCGTCGGCTATCGGCTCAACGCCACACCGTCCACGCTGGCCACCCTCACCCGCGGCGCGGAAACCCGGCTGTACACCGCGATGATCGTGCGCGAGGACTCGATGACGCTGTTCGGCTTCGCCGACACCGAGGCGCGCGACCTGTTCGGCCTGCTGCAGACCGTCAGCGGCGTCGGCCCGCGGCTGGCCATGGCGGTGCTCGCGGTGCTCGAACCCGAGGCATTGCGCAAGGCGCTCGCCGAAAGCAATGTCGCGGCGTTGACCAGGGTGCCCGGCATCGGTAAGCGCGGCGCCGAGCGCATGGTGGTCGAACTGCGCGACAAGGTGAATCTCGTTCCGGTGCCCGCGGGCCCGCCCGGCAGCGCGCCGGTGCTCACACCGGTGCGCGATCAGGTGGTCGAGGCGCTCGTCGGCCTGGGCTTCCCGGCCAAACAGGCCGAGCCGGTGGTGGATTCGGTGCTGGCCGAGCAGCCCGGCGCGGATACCTCGACGGCGTTGCGCGCCGCGCTCAGTGCGCTGGGCAAGAATCGGTAGACGATGGACTACGAAGACCCCGTCACCGATGACGCCGAATCCCAAGTCACCGCAAGCTATCTGAAGTCCGACGGAGAGATCGAGGCCAGCCTGCGCCCGAAATCCCTCGACGATTTCATCGGCCAGCCGCGGGTGCGCGAACAGCTCGCGCTGGTGCTGCGCGGCGCCAAACAGCGCGGCGGCACCCCCGATCACGTGCTGCTTTCCGGTCCGCCCGGCCTCGGTAAGACCAGTATGGCGATGATCATCGCCACCGAACTCGGTACCGCGCTGCGCATCACCTCCGGTCCGGCGCTGGAGCGCGCTGGGGATTTGGCCGCGATGCTGAGCAACCTGGTCGAGGGCGATGTGCTGTTCATCGACGAGATCCACCGCATCGCCCGCCCCGCCGAGGAAATGCTGTACCTGGCGATGGAGGACTTCCGCGTCGACGTGGTGGTCGGTAAAGGCCCTGGCGCGACGTCGATTCCGCTCGATATCGCCCCGTTCACGCTGGTCGGCGCCACCACCCGGTCTGGCGCGCTGACCGGTCCGCTGCGCGACCGGTTCGGCTTCACCGGCCACATGGATTTCTACGACCCCGCCGAGTTGCTGCGCATCCTGCTGCGTTCGGCGCATATTCTCGGCGTACAGATCGAAAAGGATGCCGCCGCCGAGATCGCCGGCCGCTCCCGCGGCACGCCGCGCATCGCGAACCGCCTGCTGCGCCGTGTGCGCGACTACGCGGAAGTCCGCGCCGACGGCCTGATCACCCGCCCCATCGCCCAGGCCGCACTCGAGGTGTACGACGTCGACGTGCTCGGCCTGGACCGCCTCGACCGCGCCGTCCTCGCCGCGCTGGTCCGCAGCTTCGGCGGCGGCCCCGTCGGTGTTTCGACCCTCGCCGTCGCCGTTGGCGAGGAGGCCGCCACCGTCGAAGAGGTCTGCGAACCCTTCCTGGTCCGCGCGGGCATGGTCGCCCGCACCCCCCGCGGCCGCGTAGCCACCGCCGCCGCCTGGGAACACCTCGGCCTCGTCCCCCCACCCGACCTCGTCTTCGGCTCCATCGAAGTCCGAGGCCGCGAACCCCACCCCACCCTCGACCTCTTCGACTGACCCCACCCATCACCAGCCGAGAGATGTTGCGGGACAGGCAATCGCCGAGCGCAGTCGAATGGCCCCGCGACACGCCGTTCCCAGGGGCCATTCGACTGTGCTCGCGTGTGTCTGCCCGCTGAACCTCGGTCAGGGATAGCTGAAATGCGGTGCGCTCCACCGAAGCCAGCCGAGCGTGCCGATCCCGCAACGCCAGCGGCCGAGGCCACTGCATGGGCCAGGTTTTCGCCGAGCGCAGTCAAATGGCCCTGCGACACGCCGCCCCTTGGGGACATTTGACTGCGCTCGACGAGGTTGTGTGAACGGGGCTCGACTGGCTCGGTGGTTGGTGTGCTGAAGGGCCCGGCTGCTCGAGATGCTGCTTCCGGCAACCCATTCGACGGCGCTCGCGCCACCTTCGGCTGCCTGCTGTCACCGCGCCCTTCCGCCTGCGCTCGGCGGGAGGGGTTGGGGGAGTGGCCTATTCGACCGGTTCGCGGTGCGGGACCCAGCGGTGGTGGTGCTGGTGTTCGGCGTGGTCGAGGGCGGTGATGACCAGGTCGAGGAAGGCGTCCACTTCGTCACGCTGGTAGCCGCGGGTGCCGAGGCGTGCCTCGGTGAAGCGGACGGAGCGTAGGTCGGTGACGGTGAGGCTGCCCGGTCCGCCGTGCGCGAGGGTGGCGGCGACCAGGTCGAGGAAGGCATCGACCTCTTCCTCGTGATACCCGCGCCTGCCGACCGCCGATTGGGTGAAGCGCATGCGGTGCACGTCGTCCGGGGTGAGTAGCGCGCCGTTGCCGTTGTGGCTCGGGCCCGCGGGGGTGGGGCGGGTGCCGCGCTGGCGGAATTCGAGTTCGACCCGCACCCGGTCCAGGAATTCGTCGACCTGTTCGGCCTGATAGCCGCGGCCGCCGAAGCGGGGCGCGTCGAAGTTGACGTGCCGGATGTCGTCGGCGGTGAGCACGCCGCGCCCCGCCAGCGTGGCGGCGACGAGTTCGAGGAAGGCGTCCACCTCTTCGGCGTGGTAGCCACGGTGGCCCATCGGCGGCATGGCGAAATGTGTTCGGCTGACGTCGTCGGGTGTCACTCGCGACATTGTGTCAGGCATATCGCCCCCTTCCGCCGGAAAATGTGATTGTCGTACTGCCCGGTCTCTTGCGAACATGTGCGCCCCTGCGTCCCGCGACGGTCGAGACCCACAGTAGTCGTCACGGGCGCGTGTGGTTCGCGAAATGTTCGCCGGATCAACACGAATCCGGTCAGCGAACTCGGGAATTCAGCCTCTCCGGACGCCGTCGATCAGCAGTCGGCGAATGGCCTGGGTCAATCCGGCAATCGCCGCGTCATCGGGATCGCGCAAGCCGTGCACGATCCCGGCCAGCAGCATCCCGGTGACCGCGCGGGCGGTGTTGACGGTGTCCAGGTCGGCGCGCAGATAACCCTGCTCGACGCCGTGCTCGAGATAGCCCGCGGTGAGTGCGTCCGCGGTGTCGAGCAGGCCATACAACCGGGCGGTGAGTTCGTCATCGATACCGGTGGCGTGGAACAGCAGCAGCTGCGCGACGCGGCGGTCCTGCAGCAGGATCTTGGTGAGCGCGGTGCCGATCCGGTCGGTCTGCGCGCGGTACTCCTCGAGGCTGGTTGCCGCGTCGGGGGCGTTCTCGGTGCCGAGCGCGTCGATGATGCGGGCCGCGAGGTCGTCGATGACGTGGTCGATGATGTCGCGCTTGTTGCTGAAGTACCGGTAGAAGGTGCCGTGCCCGATACCGAGCTGACCGGCGATATCGGCGATACCGGTGGCGTGATAGCCCTTCTCGGCGAAGCAGACGAAGGCCGTGTCGATGATCTCCTGCTTGAGTTCGGCTTTACGTCGCTGAATGGCATTCCCAGCCCGCCGGGGCGCACGCGTGGATGGCTTCGTCACCTCGCCAATGATACAGTCGTCACAAACGGAATGAGGTGTCATTCCGTGATATCTGATTCACAAACCCTGGAGGTTCGGCGTGGCGCCTCAGTTCGACGCGATCGTTGTCGGTGCGGGATTCGGCGGAATGGGTGCGAGCATCGAGCTCGACCGACTAGGCCTGAGCAATTACGTCATCCTGGAGCGGGAAGACGATCTCGGCGGCACCTGGCACGTCAATCACTACCCGGGCCTGGCGGTGGACATCGCCTCGGTCACCTACTCGTATTCCTTCGAGCCCAACCCGTACTGGTCGCGGCTGTTCGCGCCGGGCAAGGAGCTCAAGAAGTACGCGGCCTTCATCGCCGACAAGTACGGCCTGCGCCGCCGGATGCGCTTCGGCACCGTGGTGGACGGCGCCCGCTGGGACGAGGAGCACCAGCACTGGGTGGTGTCCATCGCGGGCGGTGAAACCCTCACGGGCCGTTATCTGCTCACCGCCACCGGCTTCCTGTCCCAGCCCTACACCCCGCCGTTCCCCGGCATCGATACCTTCGCGGGCAAGATCATCCACACCACCGCGTGGGAGGACGACTTCGATCTGACCGATCGCAAGGCCGCCATCATCGGCACCGGCGCCACCGCGGTGCAACTGGTCCCCGAGGCCGCCAAGAAGGTGCGCGAGCTCACCGTTTTCCAGCGCACCCCGATCTGGGTGGTGCCGAAGGTCGATGCCGCCATCCCGGCCCCGGTGCAGAAGCTGTTCGCCAAGGTGCCCGCCACCCAGAAGGCCGCGCGGCTGGTCAACACCAGCCTGCTCGAGGCGCTGATGGTGGTCGGCGTGCTGCACTTCAAGCAGGCCAAGCTGATGAACAAGGGTGCGGGCGTACTCGCCAAGGCGCATCTGCGGGCGCAGGTGCGCGACAAGGAAACCCGCAGGCAGCTCACCCCGCACTACGACTTCGGTTGCAAGCGCCCCACCTTCTCCAACCACTACTTCAAGACGTTCAACCAGCCGAACGTCCACCTGGAGACCAACTCCATCGATCACGTCGAAGCCGACGGCATCGTCACCGCCGACGGGCACAAGACCGAGATCGACACTCTGATCCTGGCCACCGGCTTCAACCTGTGGGATGTGAACTTCCCGGCCATCGAGATCATCGGCCGCGACGGGCTCAACCTCGGGAAGTGGTGGCGCGACAACAGGTTCCAGGCCTACGAGGGCATCACCGTGCCGAAGTTCCCGAACTTCCTCTCGCTCAACAGCCCCTACTCCTACAGCGGGCTGTCGTACTTCACCACCATCGAAGCGCAGATGAAGCATATGGGCAGGCTGTTCGGTGAGCTGTTCCGCCGCGGCGAGCACACCTTCGAGGTCACCGAACAGGCCAACGCCCAATTCCTGGACCGGGTCACCGACAAGCTCGGCTCCTCGGTGTTCTACGGCGGCGACTGCTCGACCGCGCGCAGCTACTACTTCAACCAGCACGGCGAGGCCGCGCTGCTACGCCCGACCAGCACGCTGAACGCCCACCGCGAGGCGGTCACCTTCCCGCTCGACGACTACGCCTACGGCGCGGCGTCCTGATCGACCGCCCCGCCGCCGCGGATCGCCGCGGCGGCGGGCCGCTCGCTACTTCGCGATCTTGCGCAGCACCCATTCGGCGAGCGTCGGCGTTACCGCCGAATGCTCGGAGTTCGCTGTGTCGCAACAGAACTCGTTGAGCGCGGTGTCCTCCGGCTTCAGCCCGCGCAGATCCTTGTCCAGTTCGACCGGCCAGGTCAGCGGGTCGAACGTCAACCCGACCGCGCTGATCGTCGGCACGAAGCAGCCCCACCGCTTGGCTTCCTCGAGCTCGATGCCGAGCGTGCCCGCCACCTGGCCGAACGAATCCAGCGTGCCGCCGGGTGCGCCGTCGAACGGCGCGACCGCGCTGGTCGTCGAGGTGCGCACGGTGAGCCCGAGGTGCATCCCGCCGATCGGCCGCTGTGTGCCGAAGGCGGGCTGGAAGCGCGCGGTCGCGCTGCCCGCGAGGCCGCCGAGGAACTTCTTCTCGAAGACGATCTCACCGGGTGTGTGGCCGAGGCCCCGGCCGTCACCGCGCCCGTTGGCGACACCCAATTTGACCGGCTGCGAAGGGAATCCGCCCAGCGCGGTCAATTCCTCCACGAACTGGGTGCGCAGCGGCGACGCGGTGGCGACCGGACCCGAATACCGCGAATCCTCCACCCAGGCGTACAGCAGCTGTTGCGCGGCCGGGCTGCGCAGCAGCGCGGCCTTGCTCGCCTTCAACGGGTTCGCCGCCTCGAAGATCTCGAAGAAGTGCGCCATCTGCTGCAGGATCAGCGGCACCCACGCGCCGTTGTGCGGCGAATCCCAGGACAGATAGGTCTCGGTGTCGTGGTTGTCCCCGTCGGCCTCCATCGCGGCGAGCGCGTAGCGGGTGATCAGGCCGCCCATGCTCACGCCGCCGGTGATCAGCTTGGCATTGCCCTGCCGTTCGGCGATCACCTTCGCGAGGCACGCCCGCACCACACCGGCGTTGACCTGCACGTAGTCGTGGCGGGTGTCGAAGCCGAGCAGCACGATATCGATGCCCGCGGCCAGCAGCTGGTCGAAGAGCTGTTCGCCCGCTTCGGAATACGGCGCGTTGAACCACTGCCACAGGTCGTCGAGATTGCTCGGACCGTAGTTGAAGCCGTCGGCGAAGATCATCGGGCGGACCAGCCGCTCATGGCCGTTGCCGAGGTAGACCGCCGCCGTGCCCTTTCCGTACTTCCCCAGATAGGGATGTTCGGAGACCAGCGGCCACTCGAAATTAGGCCTGCGGACCTGCTCGGTGGAGCGCGCCACCGGCATCCCGAACCACGGCCCGGATTCCGCGATGCGCGCGAGTTCGTACAACTCCGGCGCGGACAGATCACCGGCCGCCTTCTGGAAAAGCGTCTTTACATCGATTCTGGCTTCCTCGGCCATCGTCGTCCCCATTTCTGAAATGCGCAGAACGCCCCGATCCACGGGCTCGATACGCGATGAGTTCGTGCGAAGACAGGCTCCCGGCGACGCAGGCGGGACGTCCTGATAAGGTGAATTTCCTGCGAGATTTACGGTAGCGCAACAAGATTCACCTAATCTGCGGTTTCGTCCGGATACCATTCGGTCTCCGGCCCGCGGTGGCAGCGCGTGGCCGTGGATTCAGGTCGCTCGACCGATAGGCGGCCGCGGATTCACGGTCAACTGGGTGTGCCGGTGTGGCGGTGGCGACACGAACTGGCAGACTATGTGCGTACATGCCCGATCCGCCCCACAACACTAGGGACTGACTTCGACGATGGAACTTCTGTTTCCGCTGCTGCTGGTAGCCCTGCTCGTGCCGATGTACCTCGGTATCCGCCGCCAGAAGAAGGAGGCGGCGAAGGTCACGGACATGCAGGAAACGCTCAAGGTCGGCGATGCGGTGATCACCACGTCGGGTCTCTACGGCACGGTCGTCGACATCGACGAGACCACGGTCGACCTGGAGATCGCCGAGGATGTCGTCACCACCTGGCTGCGCCAGGCCATCCGCGAGGTGCGCACCGTGGATGAGACGACCGACGAGACCGCGACCGACGAGGCCGATGCCGCTTCCGTCGAGGAGTCCGTCGATCAGACCGAGACCCGGCTGACCAAGGACTGACCCGGCTCGACCGAGTCGCGGTACCCGGCCGGAGATCCGGCGCGATGGTGCATGCCCGCCTGTTCCATTCTCGACTTTCCGTCTAGGAGATGACCTACCGTGCCACCTTCCCAGGGAACGGCGCATCCGTTCCGGCTGCTCGGCGTGTACGCCGTGCTGCTGGCCGTGATCTATGCGCTGGTGTTCTTCGCCGGTGACAAGTCCCCGACGCCGAAGCTCGGCATCGACCTGCAGGGTGGCACCCGGGTCACGCTGACCGCCCGCACCCCGGACGGCAGCAAGCCGAGCCAGGACGCGCTGCGCCGTGCGCAGTCGACCATCGAGCAGCGGGTCAACGGTCTCGGTGTCTCGGGCTCCGAGGTCGTCATCGACGGCGACAACCTGGTCATCACGGTGCCCGGCGACGACGGGCAGCAGGCCCGCTCGCTGGCCACCACCGCCAAGCTCTACGTGCGCCCGGTGCTCGGCTCGCAACCCGCGAAGGGCGCCGCGCAACCGGGTACGCCCGGCGCGACGCAGCCGGGAACGCCCGGCGCGACGCCGCCCGGTCAGCCCGGTGCGGTGCCGCCGGCGGATACCGGCGTGCCGCCCGCGCCCGCCCCGGAGACCGCGCCTGCTCCCGAGCCGCAGAACCGCGTGTTCCCGGCCCAGGCGCCCACGCCGAGCCCCACGCCTTCGCCGGCTCCCGGCACGCAGACCCCGCAGCAGTTGGCGCAGAAGGAGATCGCCGACGCCAAGGCACTGCGGCAGAGCACCGATCCGGCCACGCAGCAGGCCGCGATGCTCGCGATGGACTGCACCAAGCTCGACCCGCTGGCCGGTGCGGATGATCCGAACCTGCCGCTGGTCACCTGCTCCACCGATGGCAACGAGGTCTACCTGCTCGACAAGAGCAAGCTCGACGGCCAGGAGATCAAGGACGCGAATTCGGCGCTGAGCCAGGCACAGTGGGTCGTCAACGTGGAGTTCAAGTCCGCGGGTGGTGACGAGTGGGGCAAGCTCACCAACGAGTACCTGAACAAGCAGCTCGCGTTCACCCTGGACAGCCGCGTCGTCAGCGCGCCGGTGGTGCGCGCGGCCGGGCAGTTCGGCGGCAGCACGCAGATCTCCGGCAACTTCAACGCCAAGACCTCCAAGGAGTTGGCGAACACGCTGAAGTACGGTTCGCTGCCGCTGTCGTTCCAGACCTCGGAGGCCGAGACGGTCTCCGCGACGCTCGGCCTCTCGTCACTGCGCGCCGGTCTGCTCGCCGGTGCGATCGGCCTCGCGGTGGTGCTCCTGTACTGCCTGCTCTACTACCGGATGCTCGGGTTCCTCGCCGGATTCTCGCTGCTCGCCTCGGGTGTCGCCGTCTACGGCATCATCATCCTGCTCGGGCGCTGGATCGGCTTCACCCTCGACCTGGCCGGTATCGCCGGTCTGATCATCGGTATCGGCCTGACCGCCGACTCGTTCGTGGTGTTCTTCGAACGCATCAAGGACGAGATGCGCGAGGGCCGCAGCTTCCGTTCCGCGGTGCCGCGCGGCTGGGCGCGCGCCCAGCGCACCAACCTGTCCGGTAAGACGGTCAGCTTGATCGCCTCCGTGGTGCTGTACGTGCTCGCGGCCGGACAGGTCAAGGGCTTCGCGTTCACCCTCGGTATCACCACCGTGCTCGACGTGATCGTGCTGTACCTGGTCACCGCACCGCTGATGATGCTGGCGTCGCGGTCGGCGTTCTGGGCGAAGCCGTCGGTCAACGGCCTGGGCGCGATTCAGCAGATTGCCAGGGAACGCAAAGCGAGCAGCGGCGTCCTGGTCAAGGAGGGCGGACGATGAGGAACAACTCGACCCTGGAACCGGCGTTCGACGAGGAACTCGACGATCAGCCTGCCGGGCCCAAGCACAGCGTTTTCGAGCGGCTCTACACCGGTACCGGCGGGTTCGAGATCGTCGGCCGCCGCCGCTTCTACTACGCGCTGACCGCCGCCTTCGTGCTGATCTCGTTGCTGAGCATCGGACTTCGCGGATTCACCCTCGGCATCGACTTCGCCGGTGGCTCGCGGATCGCGTTGCCCGCGGCCTCGAACGTCAGCAACGATCAGGTCGAGGCGGTCTACAGCCGGGCCATCGGCCACGCGCCGGTGACGGTGCAGAAGGTCGGCTCGGGCGCCGCGTCGACGATCCAGATCCGTTCGGACACACTGAACGACACGCAGTCCGAGACCTTGCAGAACGCGCTGTTCGACGCCTTCCAGCCGAAGGACGCCAACGGCACGGTGAGCCGCAACGCGATCAGCGTCGCGGAGATCAGCGAGACCTGGGGTGGCGAGATCACCCAGAAGGCGCTCATCGCGCTCATCGTGTTCATCGCGCTGACGATGGTCTACATCGCCATCCGATTCGAGCGCGACATGTCGATCGCGGCGATCGGTTCGCTGTTCTTCAATATGATCGTCACGGCGGGCGTCTACTCGCTCGTCGGTTTCGAGGTGACGCCCGCCGCGGTGATCGGCCTGCTCACCATCCTCGGTTACGTGCTCTACGACAACGTGGTCGTCTTCGACAAGGTCGAGGAGAACACCAGGGGCATCCTGCATTTGAACCGGCGCACCTACGCCGAGCAGGCGAACCTCGCGGCCAACCAGACCCTGATGCGCTCGATCAACACCACCGTCATCGGCATCCTGCCGATCGTCGGCATGCTGGTGATCGCGGTGTGGCTGCTCGGCGTCGGCACGCTGAAGGACCTGGCGCTGGTGCAGCTGGTCGGCATGATCGTCGGCGCCTACTCGTCGATCTTCTTCGCGGTGCCGCTGCTGGTGTCGATCAAGGAGCGTTTCGGCCCGGTGGCCGCGCACACCAAGAAGGTGCTCGCCCGCCGCTCGGGTCAGGCCAGTGCCCGCGCGACCGCGCTGGCCGAACAGCGTGCGGCCGCCGCGAGCGGCCGTGGCTTCGGTGACGTCCCCGTACGGCAGCCTCGTGAGGCGGGCCAGGCGCCGCGGCCGGGCGCGCGGCCCAGTGGGAAACGGAACAGGCGGCACTGACACCAGGGGCAGGGGTTTCATGCGGTATCGACGGAAATCGGTCCGGCTGATCGGGGCGCTGGCCGCGGGTGCGCTCGCCGCGGGGCTCGCGGTGGGCTGCTCCAGTCAGAACCAGGTGCCGTCCATCGGCTACGCCGTCGACGCGGTGATCGCCACCTACAACGGTGGCACCACGCTCGGCGCGAGCAGTGGTTCGGCCAGCGTGTTCTCGCGGGTGCTGACCGGGTTCTTCTACACCGGTCCGGACGGGCAGCCGGTCGCCGACACCGACGTCGGCACGGCCAAGGAGGTGCCGGGGGAGTCGCAGACCATCCAGTACCGGCTCAACCCGGACGGTGTGTATTCCGACGGCGTGAAGACCTCCTGCGACGACCTGGTGCTCGCCTGGTCCGCGCGCAGCGGGCGGTTCACCAAACCCGGTGACCGCGGCCAGGTTCCGTTGTTCGACGCGGCCGACACCGCGGGCTACGCCGATATCGAGCGGGTGGAATGCCAGCCCGGTTCCAAGGACGCCACCGTGGTGTTCCGGCCGGGGCGGCACTATCTGCCGTGGCGCACCCTGTTCGCCGCCGGTGAGCTGATGCCCGCGCACGTGGCCGCGCGGGTGGCCAACGTGCCGAATGTGGTGACCGCCTTGCAATCCGGTGACCCGGGTGCGATCCAGCGGCTCGCCGACTTCTGGAACAGCGGCTGGAGCCTCGGCTCGGGGTCGCTGGAGGCCGCGCGGTTCCCGGCGTCCGGGCCGTACCGGATCGAATCGTTCAGTGCCAAGGACGGTTTGGTGCTGGTGGCCAATGAGCGCTGGTGGGGCAACAAGCCGCAGACCGGGCGCATCGTGGTGTTCCCGAAGACCGCCGACATCAAGTCGAAGGTCGCCGACAACGCGGTGGGCGTCGTCGACGTCGGCGCCGGATCGGTGAAAGACCTGAATCTGGACGGCTTTTCGGCGCAGAGCGTGCCGGGGCGCGGCGCCGAGCAGCTGGTGCTCGGCACCGGCGGTGTATTCGGATCCGCGGACGCCAGGCGGGCTTTCGCGCTGTGCGTGCCGCGCCAGGCGCTGTTCGACAAGCTCGGCAAGGCCAAGGACGCGCCGAAGACCGGTCTCGGCACCGCACCGCTGAACTCGCGTATCCAGCAACAGGATTCGATCTTCTACGGGGCGAGCACCGGCGCGGCCGAGAAGTACCGCGGCGCCGACGTGCCCGCCGCGACGGCGGCGCTGGCCGCCGCGCGGACGCCGGATATCACTGTGCGGGTCGGTTATCTGCGCCCGGACGAGCGGCGCACGCAGACCGTGACGATGATCGCGGAGGCGTGTAAACCCGCGGGTATCACCGTGGTTGACGCAGGCGCGCCCGATTTCGGCCCGGCCCAGCTCACCGAGGGCAAAGTCGACGCGGTGCTGGCGAGTACCGCATCACGGCCGGGTCCGGCCGGTTCGCTGACCGGAACCGCGGCGACCAGCGCGTTGCGCGCCGGTAGCGGGCTCGATTTCGGTCGCTTCGGTAACGGCCGTTACGATGCCATCACCGATCAGCTTGTGGGCGACGACAACTCGTCGCTCACGCTGAATCTGCTCACCGAGGCCGAGAACCTGCTGTGGGCGGAGATGCCGAGCATTCCCCTGTTCGTCACCCCGCGCACCATCGCTTTCGGCAACGGGATGCAGAACGGTGTCGCCGCGCCCAACCAGGCGGGCACCGGCTGGAATATGGATCGCTGGGTGCTGAAAAGGTGACAGGTGTTGAGGGTGAATGTGACCATGGAGAGGTGTCGATGAGTAAGCACGCGGCGATCGAATCCGACGACAGAGTCGCCGAGCGGACCGCCCTGGCCGCCGAACAGGTCGAACGCCTCACCCGCTGGCATGACGACTTCCCTACTCCTGGAGTGCGTTTCGCCGATCTCACCCCGGTCTTCGCGGATCCCGAGGGCTTCCGCGCCGTCATCGACTGCCTCGCCGCCTCCGCTCCCGACGCCGATCTGGTAGCGGGCATCGATGCCCGCGGCTTTCTCCTAGGCGCGGGCGTCGCCACCATGCTCGGCACCGGCGTCGTCGCGGTCCGCAAGGGCGGCAAGCTTCCCCCGCCGGTCATCTCTCGTGAGTACAGCCTCGAATACGGCAGCGCCGCCCTCGAAATCCCCGCCAACGGTGTGGAATTGGCCGGCCGCCGCGTCCTGCTCCTCGACGACGTGCTCGCCACCGGCGGCACCCTGGCCGCCGCCGCTGCCCTGTTCCAGGAGGCCGGCGCCGAAATCATCTCCGCCGCAGTCGTTCTGGAGCTCGAATTCCTCAACGGCCGTGCGATTCAAGGCGACTACCCGATCACCTCGATCGTCAAGCTCTGACCGCCCCGTTCGCTGAGCGGTGTGGCCGCATTCCGTCTGCTCAGCGCCGAGGGGCGTTCGGATCAGTCGGCCGATGACGTCGCGCGGTAGGCCGCGAAGGTTTCCTGGACATCCTGGGGTGTATGCGTCAACGCGGCTCGATCGGGTTCGGCCGCGGTGACGTGGGGGATGTGGACGACGACATCGAATGCGTTCAGCGCGTCGAGATCGGCGTAGTAAGCGCCGATGCGGTGCCGGGTACACGCCTCGACGGCCGCGGAGTCGGCAGGGGACAGGTGGCGTAGGTCCGCGGCGAACGGTCCGTCGCTTGTCGCGACCATGAGGGCGTCCAGGCTGCCCGGTTCCGGGGCGGGAAGATCCTGGAAGAGCTTGCCCGCGTAGAACTCCGACGGATCTGTGTTGAGTGTCCGGCCGGTGCCCGCGGTGGTGCCGATGACCACGTAGTCCCCGCCGAGTCGATCGGCGAGGTGCATGCCGAGGGTCGCCGTCGGGGGCATGCCGGGCAGCGTGGTCGGATGGCGCTGGATGTGACCGTTGTGGGCGGCGAGCAGGACACGGTCCGCGCGCTGCAGGATCCACTCGACGGTATCCGCCATCGCGGCGTCGCGGTTGAGCATCACATCCCGCTGATTGCCTTGGGGCAGTTGCCGGATCATCATGTCCAGAGTGGCCGTGAGGCGCATGGTGCGCAGCGTGCGCTCGTAGGATTCGACGCCGGTCCGCGCGACGTAGTCGAGGCGCCGCGCGGTCAGGCGGGCGGTGAGGTCGGCCAGGTTCGCGGTCTGCGAATTCCGTTGTTCAGGTGTGAGATTCGCGTAGGCGGACATGGCTGCGGGGACCGAGAACGGCGAGGAAGCCGCGAAAATGGCCGCGGCTTCCCGGATTTCGGGGTCCACCTCGAAGCCGGGGTCGGCCTGCGCGAGGTAGCCGAGCACGGCGTCCAGACCGGGGAGCAGCGATGCGTTCGAGCCGGGCAGATCGATGCCGTAGAAGCCGACCTGGGGCGAGCCGGTGCTGTTGTGGTCGCGCATCCACGCGAGGTGGGTGCGCATCTCGGTCCACAGGCCCATCAGCGATGTCACGCCCCCGGCCATGACCTGATCCAGGTCTGCCGCGGGCGCCGTGCCGCGGACCCAGCTATCGGTCGTCCAGCCCTCGGTGAATCCCGACTCCATCGCGTAGGCGCCGAACCCGTGCCGCTGCACCAAGTACCGGAGCAGGCGATGGCGGAGCCGGTAGTACTCGCTGTTGTAGTGCGCGCTCTCGCCGATGGCGACCACGCGTGCGTCGCCGATCGCCTCGTCCAGCCAGGCGAGATCGTCGAGCGGCTCGGCCGGATCGAGGGTGCGCAGCGGGTGAATCGCCTGGTCGCTGAGCCGTGCGGTCACCGTCGGCGTATTCGTGGTCATCTTCCACCCTCCTGCATTTCCAATTTTGGTAACGGTACCAAATGTGGGATCGTCTAGCCATGGATCCACTCGACCTCCTCCTGCATCCGGTGCGACTGCGCATCGTGCACGCCATGTCCGGTGGACGCACCCGTACCACGTCGGAGTTGTGCGCACACTTCCCCGACATCCCCAAAACGAGCCTGTACCGCCATGTCGGCCTGCTCGCTCAGGCGGGAGTGCTCGAGGTCGCCGACGAACAGCGCGTACACGGCGCCGTCGAGCGCCACTACCGGTTGCGCCGCGATCGCGCGACGATCGACGCCGAGTCCGCCGCGACGATGTCCCTCGACGACCACCGCAACGGTTTCACCGCGACCCTGGCCGCGCTGCACGCCGACTTCAACGCCTATCTCGACCGCGCGGGCGCCGACCCGGTCGCCGACGCGATCGGCTATCGCCAGGGCATCTTCTGGCTGACGCCCGAGGAGCACGGCGAGCTGGTCGCGGCCATGCTGGAAACATTGCGGCCGAGGGTGGCCAACGAGCCTGCGCCGGAACGCATTCCGTACCTGATGAGCATCATCCAGTTCCCGATCGAGGAGGCGCCGACTCGAAACGCCGCCGAGGCGGACTGACCCACCCGGCGAAAAGGGCTTTGCCGGCCGGTGGTCGGGGTGACAGCATCGCGGGGTGAGTAGTGCGGTGCCGCTGCGTCAGGTGCGGGCGGTCTATGACGAGGCGACGATCGTTGTGTACCAGGCCTATTCGGCGGAGATCGCCGAAGCCGCCTTGGGGGCAGGAACTTTCGTCGCGCCGTTCAAGCGGGAGCGGATGACGTGGATCAAGCCGTCGTTCCTGTGGATGATGTATCGCTGCGGATGGGCGGCCGAGCCTGGGCAGGAGCGGGTGCTCGCGGTGACGATCACCCGCACCGGGTTCGAGTGGGCATTGGCCAGGGCCTGTATGAGTCACTATGTGCCGGAGATGTATTCGGATCGGCAGGCATGGTCGGACCGGTTGCGCGTGAGCCCGGTGCGCATCCAGTGGGACCCTGAGCGGGACCTTCATCATCGGCCGCTCGCGCACCGCTCGCTGCAGATCGGGCTCGGCGGTCCGGCGGTGGACGAATACGTCGACCGGTGGATCACCGGAATCCGCGATGTCACCGATGCGGCGCATCGGATCCATGAGCTCGTCGCGGCAGGTCGGCTGGCGGCGGCGGCGCAGGCCGTGCCGGTGGAGCGGCCGTACCCGCTGCCCGCGCGGATCGCCACGGAAATCGGTGCGGCGCCTGGGCTGTGAGGCAAACCACTGGCGCACGGCGCCGAATTGTGTTTAACCTATACGAGTCTTATTTCCGTCGATCGGAGTCATGCCGTTGAAGCTGTGAGGTAGTGCCCACGGGCGGCCCGCCATCGCGCGCCGCGTATCCGTCGCATCCTCATGGAGTTCGCATGACCAATGTTTCTTTTTCCGATCTCACTTTTTCCTGGCCGGACGGCACGCCCGTCTTCGAGGGACTCGCCGCGGTGTTCAGGCCCGGGCATATCGGGCTGGTCGGCAGTAACGGGGCCGGTAAATCCACGTTGCTTCGGCTGGTCGCCGGCGAGTTGACCCCGGCGCGCGGGATCATCACCGTGACCGGTCTGCTCGGCTACCTGCGGCAGGACCTCGGTCTCGCCGCCGGGCAGCGGGTCGATGCCGTGCTCGGCATTGCCGATATCCGGAAAGCCTTGCACCGCATCGAATCCGGGGCCGGTGACGAGCGCGATTTCGAACTCGTCGGCGCGCGCTGGGACGTCGAGGAACGCGCCATCGCGCTGCTCGGCGGGCTCGGCCTGCACTACCTCGCGGATTCGGCGCAGCAGCTGGATCGCAGGCTGGACACGCTGTCCGGCGGCGAGACGGTGCTGCTCGGGCTGGTCGCGCAGCTGCTGCGCGAACCGGATGTGCTGCTGCTCGACGAGCCGACCAACAACCTGGATCGGGTTGCGCGAGAACGGCTCTACGATGTGGTCGCCGAATTCTCCGGTACGGTGCTCACGGTCAGCCACGACCGCGAACTGCTCGACCGGATGGACACCATCGCGGAACTGCGGCAGGGCGACATGCGGTTGTTCGGCGGCAATTTCAGCGCGTACGAGCGGATCATCGAGGCCGAGCAGGAAGCCGCACGCGCGGCGGTCCGCGACGCGCGCAGCGATGTGCGCAAGCAGTCCAGGGAACTCGTCGAGGCGCACATCAAGCTCGACCGCAGGCTGCGCTACGGCCAGAAGATGTGGGACAGCAAGCGCGAGCCGAAAATCGTGATGGCCGAACGCAAACGGCAGGCACAGGTGTCGGCGGGCAAGCTGCGCAACAACCATATCGAGAAGGTGGACAAGGCCAAGGATCAGTTGCAGCAAGCGCAGGAGATGCTGCGCGAGGACCGCGAGATCCGGGTGAAGCTACCCGACACCAGGCTCTATCCGGGCCAGGACGTCATCGAGCTGGAGCAGGTGCGGTTGGCGTGCGGGCCCGAGGTCACCATGCGGGTCACCGGCCCGGAGCGGATCGCGCTCACCGGGCGCAACGGCGTCGGCAAAACCACGCTGCTGCACCGGATCGCGGCCGAACACCCGAAGGTGCCGTGGCGGATGCTGCCGCAGCGGCTCGACATCTTCGACGAGCGGCGTTCGGTATTCGAGAACGTGGCGTCCACGGCGCCGCACGCCTCGGCGGAGCAGATCCGAGCTCAATTGGCGCGCTTCCTGTTTCGTGGCGCCGCCGCCGATGTCGAGGCGGCGGCACTGTCGGGCGGTGAACGGTTGCGCGCGGCGCTGGCCATGCTGCTGCTGGCCGATCCGGCGCCGAAACTGCTGCTGCTGGACGAGCCGACGAACAACCTCGACCTGCCGAGCCTGGACCATCTCACCCAGGCACTGGCCGGTTTCGAGGGCGCGCTGATCGTGGTGAGCCACGACCCCCGCTTCCTCGACGACATCGGGGTGACGCGGCGGCTCGAGCTGACCGCGGACGGGTTGGCCGAGACACTGGTCCGCTAGTCGACCGACGCCGAGAGCTTCTTCGGCGCCACCTTCCGGTAGGCGTCGCGGATGATCTCGGCGATCTCGTCCCAATCGGGTTCGACGTCGAGGCGCACCCCGATCCAGCCGCTGTGGCCGACATACGGCGGGATGTAGAACCGCTCGGGCTCGGCGTCGACCAGTTCGGCCTGCACACCCGGTGGGGCCGGGCACCACATCGTGGGGCCCGGCTCGTCGTATCCACCGTCGATGAACTTCACGAACGATGTCTTGGTGCGCACGAAGAACGTCGGGCTGCCGTGGCTGAGCCGCTCGCTGCTCTCCGGCAGCGCCAGGCATATCGCCCGCACACGCGTCAGCGGCTCCACGATCGCAGTCTAAACGCGATGCCGACCCCGCGGGTCAGCCGTTGCCCGGCCCGAGGGTTGCCCGCGCCCCGGCCGGAGCCGGTTCTTTCAGCCCGCGGCGACGATCTCCAGCTCGACGAGCCATTCGCTGACCAGGGTCTGGACGACGATCGCCGTGGTCGGGATGGCGCGGCCGCCGAGCGCTTCCAGGCGCGCTGCCGCGTTCTCCTCGGCGTAGGCGGCGTCGCGCAGGTAGCTGGTCTGCCGGACGATGTTGTCGACGGTCATCTCGGCCGACGCCAGGATGGCTCGGATGTTGTTCCAGATCAGGGTGAGTTGCTCGGTGAGCGTCGCGCCCGGCTTGCCGTCGGGATCGAGACCCATGGTGCCGGAGATGAAGAGGAACTTCTGCGCGCCGGTGACCTCCATCGCGTGGATGTAGTCCTCGGTCGCGGGGTAGACGCCTTCGGTGGGATTGCGTGGTACCAACTGCACGTCACCGATCTTGTCATGTCGCAACGTAATTCGCCTCCGAGTATTGACGCCCCCTGTTTTAGTCTTCTACACTAAAACAATCACACGGGAGGAAGTGATCCACATGGGTTACGGAAATTGGGACGACACCGCGTATCGGGCGGCCAAGACATTTCGTGCCAGCAGGGGGCTCGACGACTTCGGATACACCGCCGAGATGCGGTCCGAGCCGTACGGCCGATGGCGGCCGCATCCGGCGCTCGACCCGCTCGGCGTCGACGTCCGGGAATGCCGCGATTCGGCCGAGCACGGTCATTCGCTGCCCATCGCGGTGCTGTTCGACGTCACCGGATCGATGGGGCGGGTGCCGCGCATCATGCAGGACAAGCTCGGCAAACTGCACGGGCTGTTGCAGCGCAAGGGATATGCGCGGGATCCGCAGATCCTGTTCGGCGCCATCGGCGACGCCGACAGCGACCGGGTGCCGCTGCAGATCGGACAGTTCGAATCCGACAATCGGATGGACGAGCAGCTGCGCCGGATCTTCCTGGAGGGCGGCGGCGGTGGTCAGAAGTCCGAAAGCTACGAGCTCGCAGCGTATTTCATGGCCACACACGTGGTGACCGATGCGTGGGAGAAGCGCGGCAAGCGCGGCTACCTGTTCCTCATCGGCGACGAGCTGAACAAGCCGCACCTGCCGGTCCGTCACATCCGCAACGTCATCGGCGACAACGTGGGCCGCAACATCGCGGTCGATTCGATCTACCGCGAACTGGCCGAGCGGTGGCACGTGTACTACGTCCTGCCCAACGAGTCCAGCTACTTCGACGACCCCGACATCGCCGACCACTGGCGGGCCCTGCTCGGCCAGAACTTCCTGAAACTCGACGACCCCGCCGCCGTCTGCGAACTCATCGCCCTCACCATCGGCCTCGAAGAGAACACCGTCGACCTCGACACCGGCCTGGCCGACCTCCGCGACGTCGGCTCCACCACCGAATCCACCGCGGTAGGAAAGGCACTCGCCGCCCACGGCCCCCGAGCCCTCCCCAGCGGCCACTGACCAGTTCGCCGCGCGTGGACAGGGAGGAGTTCGACATGGTCGGGCGGCACATTGTGGTGGTCGATCTGGGGTTCGGGGATGCGGGGAAGGGGGCGACGGTCGATTGGCTGTGCTCGGCGGAGGCGGGGCTCGGGGTCGGTGCGGTGGTGCGGTTCAACGGGGGTGCGCAGGCGGCGCACAACGTGGTCGCCGAGGGGCGGCATCACACGTTCGCGCAGTTCGGGTCCGGGACGTTTTCCGGTGTGCCGACGCTGCTTTCGCGGTACATGCTGGTCGAGCCGATCGCGCTGGCGGGGGAGGCGCGGCAGTTGGCGGCGCTCGGTGTGCCGAATCCCTTGGGGCTGCTGCACATCGACGAACGCGCGCTGCTGACCACACCGATCCACATCGCGGCGAACCGTGCCCGCGAAGACGCGAGGGGTTCCTCGCGGCACGGTTCCTGCGGTCGTGGCATCGGCGAGACGGCGAGCCACGCGCTGGACCACGACGCGCCGACGGTGTCGGATTGCCTGCGTCCCACGGTGCTTCGCGAGAAGCTCCAGGCGCTCGCCGCGCACTACGCACCGTTGATCGCGCCGAGCGAGCACCGCTACGAGCCGATCGACGACCTCGTCGACATGTACCGCGAATTCGCCGCGGCCGTAACCATCAGCGGCTCAGGCCAACTCGCCCGTTTCGCCCGGCGGGGACGCCTGATCTTCGAAGGCGCACAGGGCATCCTGCTCGACGAATGGCGCGGCCTCCACCCGCACACCACCTGGTCCACCGTGGAACCGCGCAACGCCCGCGCCATGCTGGCCGCCATCGGCGCGACGGGCTACGTACTCGGCGTCACCCGCACCTACCTGACCCGCCACGGCGCGGGCCCTTTCCCCACCGAGGACACCACCCTCGCAATCCCGGAGCCGCACAACACCATCGGCCGCTACCAGGGCCCGTTCCGCCTGGGCCACTTCGACCCGATTCTGCTCCGCTACGCCATCGAGGCCGCAGGCGGCATCGACGGCCTCGCCGTCACCCACCTGGACGCCCCAGGAACCCGTTACGCCGCAACCGAATACCGCACCCCCACCGGCACCGTCGACCACCTACCCCTCGGGAATTGGCAAGACCTCACCCACCAACAGCACCTGACCGACCTCCTGACCACCGCCACCCCAACCCTCACCCCCTTACCGGCCGACCTCGTCTCCTGGCTCGAGCACGAACTCCGAACTCCGGTAGTCCTCACCGCCAACGGCCCAACCCGCACCCACCGCACCCCCACCGCCCCCGCCGTAGCCGCGGCATGACAACCGCCGCAGTCGAGTAGCACCGCCTGAGTGCACACTCGCCGATCGACCGGTACGGCCGGGGTTTGTGTGGGGTGGTTATCGGGTGGGTGGGGTCTGGGGCAGGATGGGTCGGCGTGGAGCAGTCCGTGGTTTCGGTGGATGTGGTGGCGTTGCGGTTCTGGCCCGACGATGCCGGGGTGACCGTCGGTGTCGCGCCGCGCGAGTGGGCGCCGTTCGCCGGTGAACTCGCGTTGCCCGGTGTGCTGCTCGGGCGGGGGGAGCGGCTGGTTGCCGCGGCGCGGCGGGCGGTGCACGCGAAGCTCGGCGTGCCGGAGGCCGCGATCGGGGCGGTCGGCCAGTTGGTGACCTTCGACGAGCCGAACCGCGATCCGCGCGGGCCGACGCTGTCGATCGCGATGTGGGCGGTGGTCGGCCCGCATGAGGGTCCGGCGCAATGGGTTTCGTTCGATCAGGTGCCCGCGCTCGCTTTCGATCACAACCGCATCGTCGACGCCGCGCGCGGCCTGCTCACCCGCCTGCTCTGGAAGGACCGCACCTTCACCCGCGCACTCACCGGCGACGAATTCCCCGCCACCCGAGCGGTGGAGCTCACCACCGCGATCCTCGGCACCCGCCCCGACCCGGCCAACCTCAACCGCACCCTCGCCGCCATCCCCGGCCTGGAGCGCACCGCCGAACGCCGCCGCGTCAAAGCCACCGGCCGCCCCGCCGTCGTCTGGGCCTTCACCCCCGACAGCTAGCCCATCGAACCCCCTGCGCTCGGCGTGCTCAACCGCGCGGGGCGTACATGATGATGGCGACGCCGATCAGGCAGATGGCGGCGCCGAGGTAGTCCCAGCGGTCGGGGTGGAATTTGTCGACGAGCATGCCCCAGGCGAGCGAGCCCGCGACGAAGACGCCGCCGTATGCGGCAAGGATCCGGCCGAAGTTGGGGTCGGGCTGGAAGGTGGCGACGAAACCGTAGGCGCCGAGCGCGACGACACCCGCCGCGATCCACAGGATGCCGCGCTGTTCACGCCAGCCCTGCCAGACCAGCCAGGCGCCGCCGATCTCGGCGAGCGCGGCCAACGCGAACAGCAGCAGCGACTTGGCAACGGTCATACACGAAAGGTACCGACCGGCCGGGCTTATCGATGTTCGGCGGACCTCTGCTCAACCGGCACTGTCAGCTCACGGATCCGCCGATTCCGTCGCGCGGGGCGAAAAGTGTCCGCTCAGCAGAGTTGCAGTTCATATACCGCGTATGCCCGCTTCAGCACCGGGTACGAAACATTGCGTACCGGAACCCCGCCCGCGGTCTTGCCGCATTCGGTGCCGGCGTGGGCGTGGCCGTGGATGGCCAGCGATGCGCCGCCGCCGTCGATGGCGTCCGCGAGCTCGTGGCAGCCCAATCCGGGGTAGATCTTCGTCGGCTCGCCGACCAGGGTGTCGATCACCGGTGCGAAATGCATCAGGGCGATGCGGATTTCGGTGTCGAGGGAGTCGAGTGCCTGGCGCAGCACCAGTGCGTCCAGTGGCCCGCGGCGCATTCGGGCCTGGTGTTCGAGGCTGCCTTCGTCGGGGGTGCCGGGATGGCCGGGGAAGCCGCCGCTGCCGCCCATCACGCCCGCGATGCCGACGCGTGTACCGGCCACCTCCAGGGTGACGGTGTCGCCTTCGAGCATGTGCACGCCGATGCCGGTGAGCATGGTGGCGATGCGGTAGCCGAGCCGCCGGTCGTGATCGTGGTTCCCGAGTACGGCGACCACGGGTACCGGTAGGTCGGCGATCTCGGCGCACAGCATATCCGCCTCACCGAGGGTGCCGCCCTCGGTGAGATCGCCGGCGAGCAGCAGCATGTCGGCGTGTGCGCCGAGGCCGGTGAAGGCGGGGCGGAATTTGCCTGCGACGGCGGCGCGCAGGTGGAGATCGGCGACGGCGGCGATCCGGACGCGGGACTGCATGGCCCCAGCCAGCCAGATGGGCGATGCGGTGTCAATCGGGCTCGCGCCCGCGTTCGGCGCCGGATTGCCGTAAATCCGGCGTTCATCACTGAGACACGGCGTGTGAACTGTAGGAATAGCTATCGGCTATGGAGAGTTGGCTCGGTGTTCAGCGAGGCGACCAGCGATGGCGCTACCGATGAAACGTCAATGAACAGTCGCTCCGGCGCCTTCCGTACGGCCATGGCTACCCCGCATGGTTCGGATCATGAACCGAAGGCAGCTGTTGTCGAATGCTGTTGCGGTCGCGGCCGTTACGCTACTTCCGGTAGCCGCGGCCACCCGGGCCGCCGGGGCGGAGGTCAGCGTGCCCAAGGTCGTCGTCCTCGGCCTGGACGGCCTGATGTATCACAAGGTTCAGCAGGTGAAGGCCCCGAATCTGTTGCGGCTCAGCGCCGAAGGCCTGCTCAGCCGCAGCTCCATCGCCCCGCACATCACCATTTCCGGCCCGTCGTGGGCAACGGTGCTGACCGGTGTCTGGGACCGTAAGCACGGCATCAAGGACAACGGGTTCGACGCGAAACCGTTCGCGAAGTATCCGACGGTGTTCACTCAGCTCGAGCGCTTCCGCCCCGGCCTGAAGACGCAGTCCATCGCCACCTGGGACATGATCGCGATCATGGCGGGCAGCGGCACCCCGCACGCCGATGTCGTCATCTCCACACCTCCGGTGCCGAACGACCCCGATGAGGACAAGACCGACGGCGCCAGCACGGATGCCGCGGTCACCGCCATCACCCGCTTCGCCCCCGATTTCCTGTTCGTCTGCCTCGATCAGGTCGATTTCGCGGGCCACGCCCACGGCGGCGCGTCCGACGCCTACCTGGCGGCCGTGCTCCGCATCGATGCCCAGGTCGGCCGCATCGTCGCCGCGATCGACGCCCGCGCGAAGGCCAACCCCGCCGAACAGTGGACGATCCTGGTCACCGCCGATCACGGCCACACCCCGAAGGGCGGCCACGGCGCCCAATCCTCGGACGAGACAACCAATTTCGTCATCGCCCGCGGCCCCGACTTCCCCGCGGGAGCCACCACCTCCCGCTACACCCTGGTCGACATCACCCCGACCGTCCTGGATCTGCACGGCGCACCGCCCGCCCGCGACGCCGACGGGGTCTCGATGCGCGCCATCCCGGCCGTCGAAGCCGCCAGCGTCCGCTGATCCCGCGACACCACCGAAGCGACACCATCGAGCGGATGTAACCATCCGGGCACTCGAGGCGGTATCCATTCGTTGTCCGATCGGCAGGCTCGTATCGGACGCATGCTCGAGTGCGGGACTAAAGTTGGTGGTCTGGGCGGTTGCGGCGTTCGGATAGGGTGGTCCGATCGCGGCGTTGGAAGGTGGTGGCATGACTCAGCATCTTGGCGGGGCGAATGTCGAGCAATCGGCAGTCGACCCGCGAGTCAATGGTGCCCAGCCCGCCTCGGCGCCGCCGCCGACCCCGCAGGCGCAACCGCCGAGGCAGCCCGGCGCTTCGGCGGCGGTACCGACCTCGGCCTCGCGGCGGGTGCGGGCGCGCCTGGCCCGCCGGATGACCGGCCAGCGCGGCATCGCGGCGGTCAAGCCGGTGCTGGAGCCGCTCGCCTCGGTGCATCGTGAGCTGTATCCGAAGGCGAATCTGACGCTGCTGCAACGCGCGTTCGACGTCGCGGACGAGCGGCACAAACATCAGTTCCGCAAATCGGGCGATCCGTACATCACCCATCCGCTCGCGGTGGCCAACATTCTGGCCGAGCTCGGCATGGACACCACCACGCTCGTCGCGGCGCTGCTGCACGACACCGTGGAGGACACCGGCTACTCGCTCGAGCAGCTGACCCTCGATTTCGGCGCGGAGGTGGCGCACCTGGTCGACGGCGTCACCAAGCTGGACAAGGTGAACCTCGGCGCGGCCGCCGAGGCCGAGACGATCCGCAAGATGATCATCGCGATGGCCCGCGACCCGCGCGTGCTGGTGATCAAGGTGGCCGACCGCCTGCACAACATGCGCACCATGCGTTTCCTTCCGCCGGAGAAGCAGGCGAAGAAGGCCAAGGAAACACTCGAGGTGATCGCGCCGCTGGCCCATCGCCTAGGCATGGCCACGGTCAAGTGGGAACTCGAGGATCTGGCCTTCGCCATCCTGCACCCCAAGAAGTACGACGAGATCGTGCGCCTGGTCGCCGACCGCGCGCCCTCGCGCGACACCTACCTGGCGAAGGTACGCGCGGAAATCGTGAATACCCTTGCGGCGTCCCGGATCAACGCGATCGTCGAGGGCCGCCCCAAGCACTACTGGTCGATCTACCAGAAGATGATCGTCAAGGGTAAGGACTTCGACGACATCCACGACCTGGTCGGCATCCGCATCCTGTGCGACGAGGTGCGCGACTGCTACGCGGCGGTCGGCGTGGTGCACTCGCTGTGGCAGCCGATGGCGGGCCGGTTCAAGGACTACATCGCGCAGCCGCGCTACGGCGTCTACCAGTCGCTGCACACCACGGTGGTCGGCCCGGACGGCAAACCGCTCGAGGTGCAGATCCGCACCCAGGATATGCACCGCACCGCCGAATTCGGCATCGCCGCGCACTGGCGCTACAAGGAGACCCGCGGCAAACACTCCAACGACAGCACCGAAGTCGACGATATGGCGTGGATGCGCCAGCTGCTCGACTGGCAGCGTGAGGCCGCGGACCCGGCCGAATTCCTGGAGTCGCTGCGCTTCGACCTGAAGTCGCCGGAGATCTTTGTGTTCACCCCGAAGGGCGATGTGATCACGCTGCCGCAGAAGTCGACCCCGGTCGATTTCGCGTACGCGGTGCACACCGAGGTCGGTCACCGCTGCATCGGCGCCAGGGTCAACGGCCGCTTGGTCGCGCTGGAACGGCAGCTGGAGAACGGCGAAGTGGTCGAGGTGTTCACCTCGAAGGCGCAGAACGCCGGACCGAGCCGCGACTGGCAGAACTTCGTGGTTTCCCCGCGCGCCAAGGCCAAGATCCGGCAGTGGTTCGCCAAGGAACGCCGCGAGGAGGCGCTGGAAAGCGGTAAGGAGCAGATCTCCAAGGAGGTTCGCCGCGTCGGGCTGCCGCTGCAGCGGTTGATGAGCGTCGACGCGATGACCGCCGTCGCGCACGAACTGCACTACACCGATATCTCCACCCTCTACACCGCGGTCGGCGAGCACCAGGTCTCCGCGCACCATGTGGTGCAGCGGCTCATGGCGCAGCTCGGCGGCATCGGTGACGTGGAGAACGAGCTCGCCGAGCGCTCCACCCCGTCGACGACGCCGAACCGCCAGCGCGTCACCGGTGACGCGGGCGTGCTGATTCCCGGCGCGCCAGGCACGGTGGCCAAGCTGGCGAAGTGCTGCACCCCGGTGCCCGGCGACGAGATCATGGGCTTCGTGACCCGCGGCGGCGCGGTGAGCGTGCACCGCACCGACTGCACCAATGCCGGTTCGCTGCGCGAGCAGGCCGAGCGCATCATCGAGGTGGCGTGGGCGCCCTCGCCGTCGTCGGTGTTCCTGGTCGCCATTCAGATCGAGGCGCTCGATCGCACCAGGCTGCTCTCGGATGTCACCAAGGTGCTCGCCGATGAGAAGGTGAATATTCTGTCCGCCTCGGTGGCCACCCACGGCGACCGCGTGGCTATCAGTAAATTCACCTTCGAAATGGGCGACCCGAAACATCTCGGCCATTTGCTGAATGTGGTTCGGAATGTCGAGGGCGTGTACGACGTCTACCGGGTGACCTCGGCGGCCTGAGCCCGGCCATCGAGCAGACTGTTCGGTTGGTAGCTTCGAGTTAGCCAGCGCGCCAACGGTTTCCGATGGCCGGGTAATCGCTCCGCGATTGCCCCCGCTGCGCCGCGACCGGAAACTTGTCCGGGCGCGGCCCCCGCCCCATGGGCAAGTGTCGTGAATTCCGGGGCTATTCCTGGAAGATTTTCGCTGTTGCGGCGGTAATAACCGGAATCTGTTACGGTCTATGGCGTTTCGACGGGCTTGTGTTAACTGCAGCAATACGAACTGATAGCGGATTCGTCATGGCCAGAGGCACGGGAAGACTTGCGGGAATGCTCGTTGCGTTCACCGTTGCTGTCTCGACCGCCGGCATCGCTCCCGTGGTAGCCGAGCCGTCGACGAAGCTGTCGATCACCGTCTGTCCGGCACTGTACGCGTTGGGAATTCAGGGCACCGGGGAATCGTCGCCGGATGCCGCGCCGACGACGGATACCGGCATGCTGTCCACCGTTTTCCGGCCCATGCTGGCCAAGGCCCCCGACGCCGGTCTGGTCGACCGCGCCTATGTCCCTTACGAATCCAGCTTCGGCGGAGCGACCTCGACGACCACCGTCCCGTACGCGGATTCGGTGGCGGGTGGACTCGCGCGGCTGCGGTCGATGGCGCGGACGGTCGCCGACGCGTGCGCGAAGACCCGCTTCGCCGTGGTCGGGTATTCGCAAGGGGCACATGTCGCTTCGATGTTCGCGCAGGAGATCGGCAACGGCGCGGGCGTGTTGCCCGCGGACCGGGTCGCGGCGGTCGCGCTGTTCGGCGATCCGACCCGCAACCCGGGCGCGCCGCTGTTCCCCGGTTCGCCGGGCAAGATGACCCCCGACGCCGCACCGGGCACCTCGGGCGACCGGTTGGCGGGCATCGAGGCGCTACCGCAGTCACCGGCCTCCGGCGGCGGCATCGGCCCGGAGCGGGACAGGGCGGCGAACTTCGGCGCACTGACCGGCCGAGTGGCCAGTTTCTGTGCGGCGGGCGATCTTTCGTGCGACGCGCCCGCGGGCGCGCCGATCCTGCGCGCGGTGGCCACCATCGCGGGCCAGTCCACGCTGTCCGGCGGTGATCCGGTCGCCTCGCTGGTCTCCATCGCGCAGGCGCTGGCCTACACCTCGATCAAGACCGCGACGCGGGTCGTCGACGAGGACGTGAAAGGCGCCTCGCTCGCCGCCATGTCGCTCGCGCCGGGCAGGTCCATCTCGCAGCGCATCGCCGACGCCGCCGACCCGCGCACGCCGCTGGACGTGCCCGCCGCGCTGCGGGCGCTGCTGCGGGTCGGCATGATCGGGATCGACGCGGTGGCCACCCTGGTCAGGTCCGTCATCAACCCGGCGGCCCTCAGCGAATTGGCCACGGCGGGACTGGCCGATCCGGCGGCCGGGCTGCGGCTGCTCGGCACCGGGCTGGCCGACGCGGTCACCCAGCTGGTGCCGCCGACCACGGTGTCGCGCTTGGTAACTCAGGCGTTCGATGCCGTGGTGTCCACCATCACAGACAACCGCGAATTGCTCGATGTCACCACCTGGGTGCGCTACTGGGACACCGTCCAGCGGCACCAGGCGTACAACAATGCGACGGTCGCGGCGAACGGCGACGCGCCGACCAGGTTCGTTGCCGAGTGGTTCGCCGCGGTGGCCAAGGATGTGGCCGACAGGTTCGGCGGTAAGGCAGCCCCGCAGAGTAGCCGAACATCCGCCGAGAACGGAATCGCCGGGCCGAGTACCGGCGCGTCGGCTACGCCGAATACCTCCGGTACGGGAGAATTTCCGTTCGGGACAGGAGCCGAGGGCGCCTCATCCGGCGGCGCGACTTCGAATCCGCCCACGGTACGCCCGGGCACCGCCAACACCTACCCGTTCTCCACGAACTGAACGCCGAGAGGGTCCGACGATGCGACACGCGCCTTCCGCGGGAATGGGGGAATGTTGAAGTCGTACAAAGACCTGTCCCGGTGGTACGAGGCGCTGGAGCCCGAACCGGGCGCGCGCCCGGTGACACCGCACGCTCCCTTCGACGACGACGGGCCCGCCAGGTACCCGCACTACATTCGCGAGGAAGATCCCGAGGCCGAGCGCGTCAAGGCGGAGGTGCCGCCCGATCTGCCGTCGCGGCGCGCCGAATTCACCGGCGGCTGGTCGGACTGGGTGGACGGCCGCGCCCCCGGTCCGGACGACGATTACGCCGAGCCGCGCGACGGCGACCTGGTGCGCTTCCCGTGGCCGGACGAGGACGACTACGCACCGGGTGCGGCACCCGCGTCTGCCAAGGACCTACGCAAGGCGGCGCGTGAGCGTCGGCGCTCCCGGCGCGGCCGGGTGATCGCGGTGCTGATCGTCGCCGTCGTACTGCTCGCCGCGGCCGCCGCCGGAGTGATGTATCTGCTGCGGGCCGGTCAGGGCGCCGCCACCGGCACACCGGCCACCATGCAATTCACCGCGGGCAGCAACCATTCGAGCCCGGCGCCCGGTCTCCTGCCCGGCGCCTGCCCGACCGAACGCACCGGCGGCACGCTGCGCAGCGCCGAGGCCGGTGGCACCGGCAGCGGACCGGACGCGGTGCTCGCCTTCCAGCACGCCTACTACGTGGCGCGCTCCGGTGAGCAGGTCAGGCAGGTGGTCGCGCCCGACGCGAACGTGGCGCCCGCACCGCTGATCCAGCGTGGCATCGACTCCATTCCGGTGGGTACTACGCACTGCGTGCGCATCGCGACGCTCGCCGAGGGCAAGTACTCGGTGGAGGTCACCGAATATCGGCCCGGCGGTGTCCCCGCCACGTACAAGCAGACGGTCACCACCGCGGTGATCGGCGGTCGCACCCTGATCACGGGTATCGCGGCCGGATAGAGGAGAAGAGGAAATGGCAGAGGACTGGAGCCGCTGGCTCGACGAGGCACCCGCGCAGGACGGGCCGTCGAGTGGGGACGCGCGCGGTACGGCTCCGGTGGTGCGCCTGCGACGCGGCAAGGGCTCCGACGACGACTACGCCGAACCGGTCCAGCGCCCGATCCTGGTGGTCGGCGGCTGCGGCGGCGCGGGCACGACGACCACCGCACTCGGCATCGCGGGCGAACTCGGCGTCGCCGGGATACCGACCATCGCGGTGGACGCGACGGCGGCGGGCAGCGATCTGGCGCTACGCGGCGCCGACGAACACCTGCATCCGATCAGCCTGCAGTCATGGTTGTACGGGCGCGGCGACGACGAGCCCGCGCCGCTGAAGGAGTGCCTCTCGCGCGCGAGCTCAGGGATCGGACTGCTCTGGCGCGACGCCGCGCCGTTGCGGCGACGCGCCACGTATTTGACCGTCGCGCGCGCGGTCGACGACGCGGGCTACACCGCGGTGTACGACGGCGGCAGCCCGATTGCCGGGCGTCAGCTGCGTCCGCTGCTCGCCGACGCGGATGTTGCTCTGGTACTTGCCATTCCGGCACGCGCCGACGCGGCCAACCGGCTTCGGGTGACCCTGGAATGGCTCGACGACCAGTTCGGTGACTCGGCCGAGGGACAGGGTGCCGGCATCGTCGGCGATACGACAATCGTTGTCTCACACCAGCATCCGGGTGGCGAGTCGCGCGTTGCGGATCATTTGCGCGAACACCTGTCCGGCTGGGTCCGCGATATCAGGGAGATCCCGTACGATCCGCATCTGGCCCGCGGCGAACTCGTCCGGCACGCCTCGCTGGCGGCCGAGACGCGCCGGGCCTATGGGCGCCTGCTCGCCGGGGTGGCATCATGACCGCCGCCATGAATCTTCCTCGCCGCCCCGAAGCCGCCCCCGCCGGTGTTGTCGCCCCTCCCGAATCGCGTCGCGCGCCGATCTGGGACCGTCCCGTCCCCGGTGTCGGCCGGGCGCCGCTGGTCTGGTTACTGGGTGTGCATGGCGGTGCCGGAGCCAGTACCCTCGCGCATGTGCTTGCGCCCGCGGCGGATTCGAGCCGCCGCTGGCCCGGCGTCTTCGAGCGTGAATCGCCCTTCGTCGTTCTGGTTGCCAGAGAGACCATTTCGGGTCTCACCCGGGCGCATGACCTTCTGCGCCAACATCATTCGGGTTTCGCCGGTGGCGTCGACGTGCTCGGGCTGATCACCGTCGCCGCCCGGCCCGGCAGGCTGCCCGCCGAGATCAGGCGCTACCGCGACGTGGTCGGCTCGCTGGCCGGTCAGCTGTGGCAGGTGCCGTGGTACGAGGAGTGGACGCTGGTCGAGGCGGAGAAGCTGCCGGTGTGGGCGCCGGGAGATCCGTTGCCGCACAAGAAGCGCAAGATCGACCCGCTGGAGGAAGTCCCGCTCGACATCAGAGAGCTCGGTTACGACATCGTCGCCGCCGTGCGCGAGAATCTCAGTGCGAGTACAGATTTCGGGGAGGACGAGTGAGCGTAAACCTTAGTACACGTTTCCAGGAGGGTGTCCGATGAGTATGTTGCTCCTCGCCGTGCAGGACACGTACGGCACGGTCCTGGCGCAGGTCGGCAATCCGGTTCCCGAGGCGCCGCCCGGCTCGGAGAAGATCCTCCAGCTGGTCCGGTACCTCACCTGGTTCGTCCTGCTGTCCGGTATCTGTGGCATCACCTACGCGGGTGGCAAATTCGCCTGGGAGAAGTGGACCGGCGGTGGACTCGAATCGCCGAAGATGGTGGCGGGCGCCATGATCGGTGGTGTGGTGGCGACCAGCGCGGGCACCATCATGAACGCGGTCATCGGCACCTGAGATGTCCGAGACAACTGAAACGCGGATGTCGGCGGCAGAGTTGCTCGCGTACAAGCGAATGCCGTCCGAGGTGCTGGAACCGCTGATGCACCTGCTGAATTGGCTGCTTTGGTTCGTCCTGTTGGTGTGCCTGGCGTGGATGATCGTCTCCGCCGGTCGGCTGTGGCTCGCGTTCCGCAGCGATCTGGCGATGAACGACGCCTCGCACGGCGTGCTGATGAGCCTGCTCGGTGCCATCGTCGCCAGTACCGCCTCCGGGATCGCCCTCGCGTTCCTGCCGGCGTGAAGCATCCGGGATCCTCGATGAATTCCACAGTGACGCGACGTGATTGCCCGAGTGGCGCGCTCCGGCGTTACCGGGCGCGCGGTTCGGCGGCGGTCGGGGTTGCCCTGCTGATGGCCGCCGTCGGCTGCGGTGGCGGCGATGACCGCGACCGGTCCGATCTGTCGGCCGCGCCGACCGGCGTGCGCTGGCAGGCCTACCAGGGTGTGTCGCTGCCGCACGCCGATCAGGGGCCGAAGCAGACGGTCGACGGCGCGGCAACGGGTTTCGAGCGCTCGCCGGTCGGCGCCGCGCTCGCCGCGATCATCCACCAGGTGCGGCTCTCGGTTGCGGTCGACGGCCAGTGGGGCAAGGTCGCGGCCCAGGAGGTGGTGCCGGACCGGGCCAAGGACGAGTGGGCGGTGAGCAGGCTGCAGCTGTCCATCACCGGCCCGGTGGCGCCGGAATACGCACCGCGACTGCTCGGCTACAAGATCACGGCTTACACCGATGACCGCTCAGCGGTAGACGTCTATACCGAGTACTCGGACAAATCACGCGCGGTGAACCACACCACCGTCGAGTGGTTCGGCAAGGACTGGCGCTTACGCCTGCCCGACCCGGAATCGACCGCAAGACACGTCGAAGCCATCGACGTATTACCCACCGACATCGTGACATTGGAGGCGCCGAAATGAGCAGCGAGAGGGAGCCGTACGCGCGCGATCGCGTCTCCTTCGGCGCGGTCGCGTCCGCGGCCGTGCTCGCGCTCATCGTGATCGTCGGCGTGATCATGTATGTGAGCCGCGACGATTCGTCCGCGAGCGGCTCGGTGGCCAAGGGCGGCAATGCCGACGCCACCGGCTTCGCCGATCCGGACGTGGATCTGCTCGGCAGGCGCGTCGACATCCCGAACAACCCCGCGGGACAGCCGCTGACGCAGGATCCCACGCGCCAGCGCAAGTCCTCGGATCCGGACTGGCTGACCGCGGCGCCGGAGGGCACCACCGGCCCGCACGGCTGGCAGCGGGTGTACGGCGCCTCGGTGCCGTTCTCCACCTCCGACGGGCCGAGCCGGATCGAAGACGGCCTGGCCGTTGGTTATTCGCATACACCGCAGGGCGCGGCACTCGCGGCGGCGCAGATCACCTACCGGCTCAACGCCAGGCCCGCCGACCGTGATCTGTACGTGCGGCAGGTGCGGGTCAACGCGCAGCAGATCGCCGCCTACGACAAGGCACTCGCCGCGGACCGGTTGCCGCAGCAGCAGCCGGAGAAGATCACCAAATATTTCGTCGCCACCGACGCGTTCAAAATCGACGACTACGCCGACGATCTGGCGATTCTGCGGCTGGCGGCCCGCGGCGAGGTACAGGACGGCAAGCAGACCTGGATCGCCGTGCGCCTGGTGATGGTGTGGGACGCGGGGGACTGGCGCCTCAAGCCCGCCGCCTCCGCCAATGCCAGGGGCGACTTCGTCGAATCGCTGGCGGGGTGGACGAAATGGTGAGCGCGCGCCGCCGCTCGCCGCTCGCGCTGTACGGCGCGGGCGCGCTGATCGCCGTGGCCGTCACCGCGACGGTGACCGTTGTCGCGGTGCGCGACAACGCCGCTCAGGGCGATCGGGTGACGCGGACCAATGTGAGCTCGGTGAACGCGCCCGCGCCGGAAGCGCCTGCGGCGACCGGATTTGCCGAAATGGACGCCGACGCTTTCGGACACCGCTTCGACCTGCCGAAAAACCCTGCGGGACAGCCGCTTACGCAGAACGGCGGGCAGCGTAAGCCGACCGATCCGGATTGGCTCACCGCGGCACCCGGCGGCACCACCGAGCAGGGCGGCTGGCAGCGGATATACAACGGCCCGGTGATTCCGTTCTCCACCACCGACGGTCCGACCGGGATCGAGAACGGGGTGCCGATCGGCTTGGGCCACACACCGCAGGGCGCCGCGCTCGCGGCCGAGCAGATCTATTGGCGCACGGCGGCTCGATCGACCGATCGGGCCCTGTGGCAGCAGTTGGTGATCCTCACACCCCAGGAACAGGCCGACCGCGACAAGAAACTGGCCGAGGGCAAGATCCCCGAGCAGCTACCCGAGTCGGCAAAACCGCTGTTGTTCGCATCCGACGCATTCCGAATCGAAAGCTATAGTGACGAATTCGCTGTGGTACGTATTGCCCGCAAGACCCGTGATTTCCTGCACGGCGGGCGAAGTTGGGTGGCCATGAGACTGAATATGGCATGGCGCGATGGTGGCTGGAAACTCAAATCGTCCGCGAGCGAGGCACAACCGCTCGAGACGATCGACTCGATCGATGGGTGGACACAATGGTGAGGCGGCTGTTCACGATCCTCGCGGTCATATTCACGGTGATGATCGCGACGCCGACGGTGGCCTATGGTCAGACCTACGGATTCGACGAGAAGTGCAACGAATTGCACGACACGCTCGACAATGTCGGCCTGCCCGGATTCTCCCTCGGTGACGCCGCGTCGGCCGCGTGCAAGGCGGGCAATGCCGCCTCCCATCCCGGTCAAGCGGCGAACGCGGTCAAGGACAAGGCGTGGGACTCCACCTTCGGCAAGGTGGTCGATTCGCTGATGAACGGCCTCGGCGAGGCCATTATTCTCGCGCTGACATTCTGGATGAAGGTGCCCAACGAGGCGGCCAGTGATTCCGGTTCGCTGTTCACGAAGATCAACGACTACACCTATCAAGCGCAGATATTGCTACTCATCGCCTCGGTGATACTTTCCGGCGCCAGGCTGGCCGAGGCGCGCCGCGGCGCGGTGATGAACGAGGCCGCCGAATCGTTCCGCATGTTCGCCAGGGTGGTATTCAGTTCCTGGATGCTCGGCGCGGTGATCGTCGCGGGTACCCAGGCCTCGGATCGCTTCTCCGAGTGGATCATCAGCGAGTCGACCAACGGCAACGCCAAGGACCTGGCCGAGCTGATGGTGAAAACCAGTAAACTGCAAGCCTTCTCGCCGGGCCTGGTGCTGATCATCGCGATCGTCGGCCTGCTCGGCGCGCTGGCGCAGATCGTACTGGCCATCGTCAGGCAGGGGCTGCTGCTCGTCGCGGCGGGCGCGCTGCCGCTGGCCGCGGCCGCGTCCGGGATGAACGTCGGTAAGTCGTCGTATCAGAAGCTGATCGGCTGGGTCATCGCGTTCATGCTGTGGAAGCCGGTGGCGGCGATCGTCTACATGATCGCGTTCACCACCGCGGGCCACGTCGACAGCCTCACCTCGACCGGCGGCCTGCCGGAAGGTGAAGAGGCGCAACGCATGCTGGTCGCGGTCGTGCTGCTGTGCAGCGTCGCGTTCGTGCTGCCCGCGCTGATGCGCCTGGTCACCCCGGCGGTCGCGATCGTCGGTAGCGGCGGTTCCGGTCTCACCGCGGCGGGCGGCACCCTCGTCGGCGTCGCGGCGCTCGGCGCCATGGGTACCAAGGCGGTCGGCGTACGCGGTACGGCCGCACCGGGTTCCGCGGGGTACGTCAGCGGCAGTTCCACCGGACCGCGCCCGCCGGGCGGGGCGGGCGGCACGCGCGGCACCGGCGGCAGGCCGCCCTCGCCACGCGGAGGCGGCGGTGGTGGCGGCGGAACTCCGCCGCGCGCCTCCGGGCCGTCGGGCTCGGGCGCAGTACAGTCCGGTGCGGCCAGGGTGGCGGGCCGGGTCGGCGCGGCACGCGCCGCGACCAGCGGTCTGAGCCGGGCCGATCAAGCCATGGGTGACGTCGCGGGCGACCGCTGGGCGAACCGGTCGCCCGACCTCGGGAGGAGCACCATTCCGCGATGACGACAACGGACACCTACGAGCGGCGCTCGTACGGACTGTGGCAGAAGCCCCGCAGCGCAGGCCTTTTCGGCCTGCGCTGGGAGGAGACCGTGCTCGGCTTCGTCGTCGTGATCACCGCGCTGCTGTGCGCGCTGGTCGGCGGATTCAAGTGGGGCGCGATCGTCGGCGGCGTCGGCCTGGTCGTGATGGTTCCACTGGTGTGGCGGACAGGGGGCCGCTCCGGATACGAGAACGGAATAATGATGTTCAACTGGATGCGCTCGCGTAAGCGTGGCGAGCACGTGTACCGGGGCGGGCGGTTCTCCCGCATCCCCGGTGGGGTCACCCGGCTACCGGGGTTGCTCGCCCCGTCGAAGCTGTACGAGGGCATCGACGCGGGCGGTTACAGCTTCGGCATGATCCACCTACCGCAGTTCGCGCAATACACGGTGGTGCTGCGCGCGTGGCCGCAGGGCCACGAGGCGGTGGATCAGCCGGTGATCGACCGCTGGGTCTCGGCGTGGGGCACCTTCCTCGCCTCGGTCGGCCAGACCAGCGACATCGTCGCCGTCGTCCCGGTCATCGATACCGTGCCGGAGACCGGAAACCGTTTGCTCACCGAGGTTTCCACGATCACCCGCCCGGACGCGCCGGAGCTGGCACAGCAGGTGATGTACGAGCTGGCGACCGAGCTGCCGCAGGAGCGGGTGCAGCTGCTGCCGCGCGTGGCCATCACCTTCAAGGCCACCACCGCCGAACGCCGTAAGAACCCGGCCGAGGAGGCGGTGGAGATCGGCCGTCGGCTGCCCGGCATCTGCGCCGCGATGGCGGAGGCGGGCGTGCGCGCGCAGCCGATGTCGGCCGACGAGGTGATCTCGTTCATCCGGCGCAGCTACGACCCGGCGTCGCAGGCCGATCTCGAGGTCGCCGCCGCGGATCCCGGGGGGCACGGCCTGGATTGGGCCGACGCCGGACCGGTCTCGCACGACGAGAAATGGGACCATCTGGTGCACGACGGCGGCCGCTCGGTCACCTGGGAGATGGACGCCGCACCCGAGGGCGCGGTGGACGAACGCGTGCTGCAGCGACTGCTTGCTCCCAATCCCGAGGTACCGCGCAAACGAATCGCTATCGTGTACCGCCCGCACTCGGCCGCCGACGCCGCCGAAATCGTCGACGACGACTTCAAGAACGCGCTGGTGGCACAGCAGAGCGAACGGGGCGTCGTCTCCGCCGCCGCGACACTGCGGGTCGGCGCCACTCAGCAAGCCCGTGAGGAACAAGCCCGGGGTCACGGTGTGACCCGCTTCGGGGCGCTGGTGACCATCACCGAGCCCCTGCGCGGCGATCTGCCGCGTATCGAAGCCATCACGCGCGATCTGTCCACGCAGGCGCGCCTGAAGATCCGGCGGTGCTACCGCTACCAGGCGGCGGCCTTCGCGGCCTCGCTCGGCTGCGGGGTGATCCTGCCGGAACACGCGACCATTCCGAAGGCATTGGCGGGGTGAGTGATTCATGGCACGTGATTACGAGCCGCCGGTACGGGAGCGCGATGGCGCCCCGCCCCGGCGCGGGCAGCGCCGCGACGACGACTGGGGCGAGCGCCCCGCCGAGCGCAGGCCGCGCGGTGGTGAGCGCTCCGGTATCGAGGACATGCCGGACCGGCCACGGCGACCAGCGAGTGCCGAGACGCCGCTTCGCGACGCTCGGCCCGGCGCGAAGCGACCTTCGGCCGCTGCGCCTCGGGTGAGCGGCGACGAGCGTTCGGGCGTCGAAGAGACACCCGAACGGGAACGGCGCTCGGCGCGGGAGGGGGCCGAGCGGCGGGCGCGCGGCGGCGATGCCAGGCGTAGTGGTGATGCTGCCCGTGGTGGCGATGCCGGACGCGGTGGCGAAAAGCCCCGTGGCGAACGAGGTTCCGCCGATCGGGCACGTGCCGAGTCGGCGCGCAACGGCAGGCCGCGCGACGGCGGGCAGCCACGCGCGCCGCGGCCCGATCGCACCACCAAGAAGTCGAGCCGCGGTCAGCGGGTCGCGAAAACCGATTACACCGCCGACCGCGCGATGGGCGCACCGCAGCAGGACAAGGCGGCGCGGCGCGCAAAGGCCAAGGCGGACAAGCGTAAACAGTCCGGCCCACCGCTGCTCGACGACGTCACCAGGGCCAAGCTGGAGGCGATCGCCAGGGAGCAGACGGGGTTGCGCGCCGGATGGGCGTCGTTCCGCATCCGCACCGACGATATCCGCAGGCGCAACTACGCCGCGCGTGCCGAGGCCACCTTCGAGGACGGATTCGACCGCAGCACAGCCCAACTCACCGACCGCGGCTATGCGGGCCCGGGCGGCG
The DNA here is from genome assembly GCF_044547285.1 of Nocardia sp. NPDC052566. Classification (NCBI taxonomy): domain Bacteria; kingdom Bacillati; phylum Actinomycetota; class Actinomycetes; order Mycobacteriales; family Nocardiaceae; genus Nocardia; species Nocardia sp. NPDC052566. The sequence goes on from NZ_JBIUAF010000010.1 coordinate 284,527, forward strand.
GCCGGATGAACGTGGTCGGCCGCCCCGTCGAATATCGCGCGACCACCGCGCAGGTCGCCGGTCTGTGGCCGTGGTCGGTCGGCGCGGGCGCGCCGCTGATCGGGACACCGCTCGGCTCGCATCTGCACACCGGCGCGCCGGTCTGCTTCGATCCGATGAACTGGTTCATGCGCGGCAGCTTCATCACCGCGCCGAGCCTTTTCGTCCTCGGCCTCAACGGTTTCGGCAAGTCCTCGCTGGTGCGCCGGATCGTGCTCGGCGGCATCGCGCAGGGCATCACGCCGCTGATCCTCGCCGATGTCAAGCCCGACTACCGCAAGATGGTCGAGCTGGTCGGCGGCCAGGTGATCGACCTCGGCTACGGGCACGGCAAGCTCAACCCGCTCGCCGCCGGTGTACTCGGCTCGGTGGTGCCGCGGCTCAACGAGCTGCCCGCGCTGCAAATGCAAGTGCTGCAAGACATGCGGGCCAGGCAGGTGACGCTGATCGCAGGCCTGGTCGAGCTGGTGCGCGGCGCGCGGGTGCGCGACTACGAGGAGACGCTGATCGCCACCGCGCTGCGCATCCTGTACCAGCCGGGCAGCGGTTTCACCCCGGAACAGCCGCCGATCATGGAGAACCTCCTCGAGGTGATCGTCGCGGGCGGTGACGAATTGCAGCTCGACGCCGGCGCCGACGACGCGGCCGAATACCAGGTGGCGATCAAGGGCCTGCGCCGCTCGCTGCGCGCGCTCACCCAGGGCCCGTTCGGCGCGATCTTCAACGGGCAGACCACGGTGCCGATCGATACCGGCGCCGTCGCGGTGTGCATCGACGTCTCGCACATCCCGACCGGCGACAAGAAGCTCAAAGCCGCTGTCATGCTTGCCTGCTGGGCCGACGGCTTCGCCTCGGTCGAGGCCGCGCACGTGCTCGCCGACGCGAAGATGGGCCCGCAGCGCTACTTCCAGGTGGTGATGGACGAGCTGTGGCAGGTGCTCGGCCTCGGCGACTTCATGGTCGACCGGGTCGACGAGCTGACCCGCCTGCAGCGCACCATCGCCACCGCGCTGATCATGATCAGCCACACCATCAAGGACCTGCAAGCACTCGGATCCGATGCCGCGATCGCCAAGGCGATCGGCTTCCTCGAACGCGCCCGCGCCAAGATATTCGGCGCACTGCCCGCCGAGGAGGTCAAGCGCCTCGACAGCACCGTTCCGTTCACGTCCGCCGAGGAGGAGATGGTGACCGGATGGTCAGCGCCGCAAGCGCTCACGGGCGAGGCGCTCAAACCGGGACAGCAGCGGCCTTCGCCGCCCGGTACCGGTAAATTCCTGCTGAAAATCGGTGAGGACCGCCGCCCCGGCATCCCCTTCCACATGGAATTCACCCTGTCGGAGAAGGAAAGCGGCATCCACGAAACCAACCAGCGCTTCAGCGAATTCACCGAATCCACTGCGCGGGACTCCGATTCGGCGGGAGGGAGCGCCGCATGACGAGACGAGCCGCGAACATCGCTCGTAAGACTCGCTCCGCCGGGTTCGGGAGGTGGGTCGCATGATGCCGCACCGGTCGTATCGGAGAGTCTCGCCCGAGGTCAGACAGGCGGCCGTGCAGCAGGTCATCGCGCTCGCCGGGAAGTTGAGCAGCGAGTCCGAGGCCTGCCGCGTGGTCGCCGAACAGATAGGGGTGCACACCAATTCGGTGCGCAACTGGGTCCGCGCCGCGGAGGGTCCGAGCCTGGAGCGCCTCGACGCCACCGCGCTACGCCGCAAAGTGGCTGTGCTGCAACAACAACTGGCCGCCGCGGCGGAGATGAACCGTACACTGGCCGATACGCTCAACGAAGCACGGCGCCAGACGTGAAAATACCGTCGGCCCGATCCGAGCCGGCGCCCGTCGATCGGCCGGTGCGGTCGTGAACGCGCGCAGCATCCTGTGGATCGGTCTCGGATCGGTGCTGGCGTTGATGACGCTGGTCGTGGTGATCGTGCTGCCCTCGGTCGACAACCCGTGCGAGGGAACCCCGCTGCTCGGCTCGGCGACCACGCTGCCGCCGTTCGGCGGCTACGCCCCTGGCGATCCGCGCGCCGCGGGTGCGAATTCGACAACGCGGCAAGCCAATCCGACGCTGACCGCGACCCCCTCGCTGGCCGCGGGCGCGGGCCCGATCCGGCGCACCATGCCGATGGAGGTCGGCAAGTTCGTGGTGTCGGACACCTTCGGCGCGCGCGGCGGTGCGCACCTCGGCGTCGACCTGGCGGCCCCCGACGGCACCACCATCTACTCGGTCTCCGACGGCAAGGTCGTCGCCGCCGGTCCGGCTTCGGGTTTCGGCAACTGGATCGTCATCGATTCGATCGACCCGAGCAACGGCCGCGCGTATTCCGCCGTCTACGGCCATATGTGGGACAGCGGTGTCGGCGTGCGTGTCGGCGACACCGTGACCGCGGGCCAGCCCATCGCCCAGGTCGGTTCGGCGGGCGAATCCAGCGGCCCGCACCTGCATTTCGAAATCGTGCCGGGCGGCCGGTTCACCGGTGGCCGCCAGATCGACCCGCTGCCATGGCTCGACGGTGCGCCGACGCCGGATGTCGGTGGCGCCAAGGCCTTTTCCGCCGATCCGCGCTGCGTGCGCGGTTTCGGCACCGCGGGCGGTGCGCTGGCCGCGGGCAAGGTGCCGCCCGAACTCGAAATCTGGTATCGCCGTGCCGGATCACTGTGCCCGGCGATCACCCCGTCGCTGCTCGCGGCCCAGGGCAGGCAGGAATCCGGCTTCCGGCGCGGCGCCACCTCGCCCGCGGGCGCACAGGGTCTTGCGCAGTTCCTGCCGACCACCGCGGCCGCGACCGATCCGGACGACGGCAGGCCCTATGTGCTCGACGCCGACGGCAACGGGGTGGCCAGCGTATGGGACGACGGCGACGCCATCATCGGCCAGGGCCGCTATATGTGCGCCATCGCCAACCAGATTCAGCGCTGGCTCGGCGAGGGCAAGGTGCAGGGCGATATCGTCTCGCTCACCCTGGCCGCCTACAACGCGGGCGAGGGCGCGGTGCTCGCCTCCGGCGGTATGCCGAATCAGGTCGCGGCGCACTTCGCCGAGACCTGGCCGTACGTGGCGAACATCCTGGCGATGGAGCCGCAGTATCGCGCGCAAGGCGCGCAGGGCCGGTTCACACCGCAGGAGGGTGGCGGCAGCGCGCAGATCGTCGAGGCCGCGCGGCAGTGGCTCGGCACGCCGTATGTCTGGGGCGGCGGCGGTCCGCAGGGACCGACCGGTGGCGGGCTCGACGGGCCCGGCCTGACCGCGGCCGCGGTATTCGCCGCGTCCTCCGGCGCGGTGACGCTGCCGCGCACCGCCGAACAACAGTGGGAGGCAGGTGTGGAAGTGCCGCTGCGCAAGGCACAACCGGGAGATCTGGTGTTCAGCTCGTTCGGCCCGCGCGGGCCCGCGCAGGTCGGCATCTATATCGGCGGCGGTTCGATGATCCAGTCGGCGCCCGCCGTGGACGCCCGGTCGCGCGGCGGCGTCACCGAGGTGGCGGTTCCCGGTGGCGCGCGGGTGCGGAGGGTGCTGTGACGGATTGCGGGGAACACGCCGGACAGCGGGCGGTGACCATACTCCCGAATAGTCCGCGGTTGCGACTAGCCTGGAAAGACAGTCCAAACGCATGCGCGAAACTGGTGGTGATACTGGTGATGAGCGTCGCGATGCTCGGCGCGGCCTGCGGCAGCGGCGACCGCGGTGACACGGGTCCCGGTGCGGCACAGCCCGCCACGTCGACCGCCCGGTTGCTCGAGGGCGCGCCCGCACCCGATCCGGTGACGCCGGAGGGTGTCGCGGTGACCGCGCTGAAGGAGATCTACACCTGGCTGCCCGCCACCGAAACCCAGGGATCCTCCCTGGGCCGTGCGCGGAAGTGGTTGGGCCCCAGCCTGATCCGGGTCGTCGATGCCGCGCCGACCGGGCTGGAGACGCCGAAGGCGACGTTGCAGTGGGCGGATTGGGCCGCGGCGAAGGCACGCGTCGACGCCTTCACCTTCGCCTCGGGCGAGCGGCCCCCGGCGGGCCCCGACCCAAGCATCCAGCAATTCAAGATCGGGATCGAGCAGACCGTCGTCTACCCGAACGGGCGCAAGGAACCCCTGCCGCCCGCCACGGTCATCGCCACCGTGGTGCGCACGCCCGACGGCTGGCGGCTCGACGCGTTCCGCTGAACACCAAGCATTTTCCGGTCCATTCCAGGAGGCAGACATGGCGAAGAAGAAGGTGCAGGATCCGGCCGCGATAGGGCCGGACCTGAGCCTGTACTCGGTCTATGCGGGCTTCGCCGTCCTCGGCACGCTGTGGCTTGCGCTGCACATCGGCAACGCGATGGCGGTGACACCGCAGAAGATCCCGATCAATCCGATCGCCATCGTCGCCGATCTGGCGCGCGGCAACCTGCACTGGCCGCGCACCTCGACCGTGATCGTGCTGCTCGTCGTCGCGGCGCTGCTCGCCTACGTCTTCCTGCGCCGGAACATGAAGGCGCGCAAGAGCAAGGGCAAGCTCCCGGTGGACGAGAAGGCCGATGTGATGGGCAACGGCAGCGCCATCACCGCGCTCACCGAGACGGGCGTGCGGGAGAAGGCCGAACAGCTCGGCGTCCGCCTCGGCTACGACGATTCGCCCGGCGTGCCGATCGGCATCGGCGTCGCCGACGGGGTGATGCTGTACGGCTCCTACGAGGATCTGCACCTGGACATCTGGGGCCCGCGCCAGGGCAAGTCCACCTCGCGGGTGATCCCGGCCATTCTCACCGCCATCGGCCCGGTGCTTGCCACCTCGAACAAGCGCGATGTCGTCGACGCGACCCGAGATGTCCGCGAGGCCAAGGGAAGTCCGACGTTCGTCTTCGACCCGCAGGGCGTGGCCAGCGAGGAGCCGAGCTGGTTCTGGGACCCGCTGTCCTGGGTGGACGCCCGCCACGAGGGCTGCGAGATGCGGGCCGCGCGGCTGGCGGGCCACTTCGCCGACGGCGACGACGGTTCCGACGCGCAGACCGACTCCTTCTTCGATCCCGAGGCCGAGGATCTGCTCGCCGGGCTGTTCCTGGCCGCGGCCGTCGGCGATCGGCCGATCGTGCAGGTGTGGGAGTGGGTGACCAACCCGCAGGACACCGAGCCGATCGAGCTGCTGCGCGCGGCACGCCACCACTACACGGCATCTGGTCTCTCCTCGCAGTACAACACCGATCCGCGGACGCGCAGTGGCATTTTCGGCACCGCCAAGAAGATGATCCGCTGCCTCAAGCTGTCCAACGTGCACCCGTGGATCACCCGCGGCGGCGACCGCAGGGAGTTCGACGAGCTCGAGTTCATCGAGCGCAACGGCACCCTCTACAGCCTCTCGCTCGAGGGGCGCGGCTCGGCGGCGCCGCTGGTCAGCGCGCTCACCGAGGCGGTCATCGACGTGGCCATGCGCAAGGCGTCGCAGTCGGCGGGCGGGCGCTTGGCCATCCCGCTGCTCGCGGTGCTCGACGAGGCCGCGAACGTGGTGCGCTGGAAGGATCTGCCCAAGCAGTACAGCCACTTCGGCTCGCGCGGCATCGTGGTGATGACGGTGCTGCAGTCCTGGGCGCAGGGCGCCCGCTGCTGGGGCGAGGGCGGGATGAACGCGCTGTGGGCCGCCGCCAATATCAAGGTGCTCGGCAGCGGCGTGGACGACGCGAACTTCCTGCGCGAGCGTTCCGAGGCGATCGGCGACTTCGAGGTGGTGTCGGCGTCGGTCTCGGAATCCAAAGGCGGCAAGAGCTATTCGCGCTCGCTCGGTTCGTCGAAAACCTTCAGCGTGCAGGCGCTCGCGCAGCTGCCGCGCGGGCGTGTCATCGTCTTCGCCTCCGGCGCGCCGCCGGTGCTCGTTCGCACCGTGCCCTGGTGGGAGGGCGAGTACGCTCCCGAGGTGAAGAAGTCCATCACGCATCATGATCCGCAACGCAAGACGGAGATTTCGGACTTGTTCGGGTCGACTTCATTGACCAAGAAACCGCCGCCGGATGATTACGGGATGCCTGAGGAGGTTCGGCCACTGTGAGCATGGAGCCGAGTGCCAGTGAGGTGCGGCTGTGACCGAACAACAGCAGCAACCGATGATCTACGCGAGCGTGGTGGAGTTCGTGGAGAATTATCTGAGCCTGGTGTATCGGCGTCAGGTCACCGATCTGAGCGACACCGTGTGGTGCCCGGAGTGGTGGCAGCACGCCGAGGCGGTGGCCAGGCTCGATGCGCTATGGCGGGCCTGGGAGCACTATCGGCTCGATGGGCGAACGGGTTTGAGCGTGTGGTTCCTCGATCACGCCGATCCGCACATGGCCAAGCTGTTCGACCCCAAGGGCCCGTTCAAGTACTGCAGTGTGCGCAACGGCCACAAGGACATGCTCAGTCCGCTGCCGCTGAAGTCGCCGCAGCACGGCATGTTCGGCGATCCGACCATCGGTGATTTCCGCATGTGACGATCAGTGGATAGCGAAACGCCCGCCGATCCGGCGGGCGTGGCTGTTTACTGCCTGGCGCGTTCGAGTCCGCGGGCTTCCTGTTCCCTGGCCCTGGTGACCGTCGGCGCCTCATCGGGACGGGCACGCACCGCCTCACCCGGCGGTTGTGCCTGACCTACCTCGATCAGCATGCGTACCGCGGCGAGTTCCGGGGCGATGCCGATCTTGGCCAGGTGGGCGGCGATTGCCATGCGGCGTTCGGGGGAGTCGTAGCGCAGCACCGGTTTCGCGTGCGCGGCGGCGGTCGCGGCCATGCGGCTGGCCTCCGCCTGCGCGGAGAAGCGGTCCTTCTCCAAAGAGACGCCCTGGTTCTGGACGGGCTTCTCCATGAGTCGCGCGAGTTCGGTGTTGCGCGGATCCTTGGCCTTCATATCGCGGGCCTCACGGATCTGCATTTCCCGGGCCTCTTTCAGACGGGCCTCGGTAACCTTGACTCGGGCTTCCGCTTCTCGTTGACCACGTTCGCGGGTGCGCAGTGCGACCAATGTCGCAAGCTGCAACATAGTCCTCATCATGGCCGCGGCTTCACGGCCGATGTCGTCCAGTTCCTCGGACATGGCTGCTCCCCGATGCTGCAGTGATCACTATGGATGTTGTGGTGCTTCGTCACGGACACCGCCACGCGACTGTAGTCCGTCGCAACGATGCCCCGCCTGCAAACGTGGACACCCAGAGGACTCGTCGCGTGGCATTCCCTGGGTGGGGGTCGCCCTCTGTCAGGGTTTGACTACGCTACGGGAACTCCTTGGTTCGAGATTACCCGAGAATGCTCCGACTCAACCGTACGGCCGTGCCGCTTATCAGCATATATCGCACAATTCCGGCAGCGGGTGAAAAGTAACGGAGGATCTCCGGTGTAAGTCGACCCTAACCGTACGATTAGGGTCGCCTACCCTCGCTGAGCGGACTCTACCCCGGCGTGGCGGATCGGTCCGGCGACACGCGTCAGTCGATCTGGATGTTCTTGATCTCGACCGGAACATTCGGCTTGCCGTCGCCCTGGCCGCCGGAGTTGTCCTGGCCCGCCGCGGCGATCTTGTCCAGCGTGGCGAGGCCGGGCTCGTCGACCGTGCCGAAGATCGTGTACGCGGGCGGTAGCTGCGAATCGCCGTACACCAGGAAGAACTGGCTGCCGTTGGTGCTCGGGCCACCGTTGGCCATCGCGACCACACCGCGCTTATAAGGAATAGGCATCTGCGCCGACGGATCACCCGGCGGGAACTGGTTGGCCGGGTACTCGTCGTCGAAGGTGTAGCCGGGCCCGCCCGTGCCGGTACCGGTCGGGTCGCCGCACTGCAGCACCTTCAGGCCCTCGCCCGCGGTCATCCGGTGGCAGGTGGTGCCGTCGAAATACTTCTGGCCGACCAGGCTGGCGAAGCTGTTCACCGTGCACGGCGCTTTGGCGTTGTTCAGGGTCAGGCCGATCGGGCCCGCGCTGGTGTCCATGCTGACACTCAGCTTCGCGTCGCCGCCGGTGGTCTTGATGCCGTCGGTGCGCGGCTTGTTCACCGGTTTGGCCGCGGGCTGGCGCGAGGCGTTGTAGGTGCAGTTCACCGAGCCCGCCAGCGCGGCATCCTTGCTCTTGTCGTCGTCGCCCTTGGTCAGGAAGTAGACGCCGACGCCGGCGGCGACGAGGACAACCACACCGAGCACCGAGCCGGCGATGGTGAGTTGTTTGCGCTTGCGGGCGCGTGCGGCGCGATTGGCCAGCTGGCGTTCCAGCTTGCGCTGCGCGGCCGCTCGTCGCTGTTCGTTGCTCGGCACTACCGATTTCCTCCGTGTTCGATGGGCGGCGCCCCCCGGGGCCCTGCGTGGCAAGCTACCGCCTCCGAGCCCGTCGCTCACGCCGCGGTGTCGTTACGTTCGGCATAAGAGTGTGCCATCTATTCCTGAGACAGCCTCGATACTTCCTGAGAGTGGCGCGGATAACCGGTTGGACTTGGCGGGCGGTGGTGGTGGAAACTTGACCATCGTGACCAAGACCAGCAGCTTCTCCGCCCCGAAGGGGGTACCGGACTATGTGCCACCCGGCTCGGCCGAGTTCGTCGCGGTGCGCGACGGCTTGATCCGTGCCGCCCGACTGGCCGGGTACGGGCATATCGAGCTGCCGATCTTCGAGGACACCGCGCTGTTCGCGCGCGGCGTCGGCGAATCCACCGACGTGGTCTCCAAGGAGATGTACACCTTCCCCGACCGTGGCGACCGCAGCGTGACGCTGCGCCCCGAGGGGACCGCGGGCGTCATGCGCGCGGTGATCGAACACGGGCTCGACCGCGGCCAGCTGCCGCTGAAGGTGTACTACGCCGGTCCGTTCTTCCGCTACGAACGTCCGCAGGCCGGCCGGTACCGGCAGCTGCAGCAGGTCGGCGTGGAGGCCATCGGTGTGGACGATCCGGCGCTGGACGCCGAGGTCATCGCGATCGCCGACGCGGGGTACCGCGGGCTCGGGCTCGACGGTTTCCGGCTGGAGATCACCTCCCTCGGCGACGAGACCTGCCGCCCGCAGTACCGGGAACTGTTGCAGGAGTTCCTGTTCGGGCTGCCGCTCGACGAGGAGACCAAGCGCCGCGCGCAGCTCAATCCGCTGCGGGTGCTCGACGACAAGCGGCCCGAGGTGCGCGAGATGACCGCGAACGCGCCGCTGATGATCGATCACCTGTCCGAATCGGCCAAGACGCACTTCGAGCAGGTGCTCGGCCACCTGGACGCGCTGGGTGTGCCGTACGTGGTGAACCCGAGGATGGTGCGCGGGCTCGACTACTACACCAAGACCACCTTCGAGTTCGTGCACGACGGGCTCGGCGCCCAGTCGGGCATCGGCGGCGGCGGGCGCTACGACGGGCTGATGGCTCAGCTCGGCGGACAACCGTTGTCCGGCATCGGTTTCGGGCTCGGCGTCGACCGCACCGTGCTCGCGCTGCAGGCCGAAGGCAAGACGGCGGGCGATCCGGCGCGCTGCGAGGTCTTCGGTGTGCCGCTCGGCGACGCCGCCAAGCAGCGCATGGTGGTACTCGCCGCCCGGCTGCGCGCCGCGGGCATCCGCGTCGACCTGGCCTACGGCGGCCGCGGCGTCAAGGGTGCCATGAAGGCCGCCGACCGCTCCGGCGCCGAGCTCACCCTCGTCCTCGGCGACCGCGACCTGGCCGAGAACACCATCGGTGTCAAGGACATGGCCACCGGCGACCAGCGCCAGATCTCCCTCGACGACGTCATCACCACCGTCCAGGAATCCCTCGCCTGACCGCCGATCCCCAACCAGCCCAACCCATCCCGCGAGCACCCGGGCCCCTGCGGAGCCCGGGTGCTCGCGCACTCCCACCCGTCGCCCGAGCCTGCAATCGCGGCGGCAACCGCCTGACGGCACCTGCCTGAGTGCATGCTCACCTACCCCTCCCGTGCCCCGGCGCGAGGGTGCGACTACGGCGGCAACCGCCGAGTGGCGCCTGCCTGAGTGCACGCTCGTCGATCAGGTGGGACGGTGTACTCAGCGCGGGGCAGTGGCCATTCGAGTGCGCTCGACCGCTCGGGCGGGCGCAGCTTCAGGTGTGGGTCGCGGGTGGGGAGCAATCGGGGCGAACGGGGGGAGGTGGGGGAGTGTGCGGGGTAACCTGACGCAGCACGCGATGTGTGTGGTCGCGGAGAGGCGGGGATGGTGGAGGCGAATTCCGGGGACGGACAAGGGGTTCCGCCGATAGGGCTCGATCTGGTCGCGCCCGAGGTCTACGCGCCGATGTTGCGGCGGCTGGCCTTGGCGGCCGGAGGTATCGGGATCGGCGCGGGCCTGCTGTCGGCCGCGATGTTCGCCTGGCCGATCGCGGTGGCCGTCGGAGTGGTCGTCGGCGCGCCGACGGTCGCCTACTCGCTCGCCCTGCGACGACGCCGAATGTGGCTGGTGGGCAATACCATTCACGCGCGAACGGTATTCAGGGAGCGGCGCATCGAGGTGGCGGCCGCGACCGGCGTCGAGGTGCTGGTCTTCCCGGCCCGCCTCAGCCGAATCGTCCTGCGCCTCACCGCCGGACCGGAGATCCAGACCATCCCGCTGGCCATGTACACCGACGCGGGCAGCGGCCGCGAACTCCACCTGCTCGGCCTGCGCCGCCTCGCCGACGCCCTCGCCGCCAGCGAACTGGCTGCGGCAGTATCGGTTTCGGCCCTGCTGGTCCAACAACTGCGAGCCGAGGCCCGAGACGCCACCCTGACCGAGCGCCCCCTGTACCGAGCCGTGCAGCTGGTACGAGCAAAGGACTACATCTCACCGATAGTCCTCTCCGACCGCGAAGTCGCCGAACTCGGCTGAGTACCCCTTTCTCGCCGTGCACTGCCTGTTGTTCGGCTGTCGCGGTTGGTTCCCGGCTGAGCGTCGGTGCGCCTTTCGAGTCGGCTTGCGCTCTTTGTGAGGTATGAGCGGCGCTTTGTCGTGGTTTGACCGTTGACGGCCAGGTTTTCGACTGAGTGCTGATGCGGGTTCGTGGCATTGCGAGGTTGGTGTGCCCGCAGGTGGCATTTCGTGTGCGGCGATCGCTGCTGCGGGGCCAGCGGTGGGCTCGGGTATGTGCGTTGGGGGGTGGCTGTGCGGGTTGCGGAGGGGTCTGGGGTGTATGTGGTCGGGGTGTGAATGTCTGGTAGCTCACGACGGGGAGGTGGGGGTGGTGAGGGTCGTTAGGGTGGGGAAGGAGAGATCTTCTAGCGCAAGGAGTTGGTTGTGAGCACCGGAGCTCGGAACGCGCCCGTGACCGTCGCGGTGACGGGTGGCGCAGGTCAGATCGCGTACGGGCTGTTGTTCCGTATCGCGTCCGGTGCGATGCTCGGGCCCGACACTCCGGTGCGATTGCGGCTGCTGGAGATCCCGGCCGCGGTGTCCTCGCTGGAGGGTGTCGCGATGGAACTGGAGGACGGCGCCTTCCCGCTGCTGGAATCCATTGATATCAGCGATGATCCGTGGGTCGGCTTCGACGGGGCGAACGTCGCGCTGCTCGTCGGTGCGCGGCCGCGCACGGCGGGCATGGAGCGGGCGGATCTGCTCTCGGCCAACGGCACGATCTTCACCGAGCAGGGCGCCGCGATCAGCGCCAGTGCCGCAGGCGATGTGAAGGTGCTCGTGGTCGGTAACCCGGCCAACACCAACGCCTTCATCGCCATGAGCAACGCTCCCGACGTGCCCGCCGAGCGTTTCACCGCGATGACCCGCCTCGACCACAATCGCGCGATCGCGCAGCTGGCCAAGAAGTCCGGTGCGCCCGCCGCCGATATCGCGCGCGTCGCGATCTGGGGCAATCACTCCGCGACCCAGTACCCGGACATCACCCACGCCACCATCGACGGCCGCCCCGCCCTCGACCTGATCGACGACCGCGCCTGGCTCACCGACGATTTCATCCCGACCGTGCAGCAGCGCGGCACCGCGATCATCCAGGCCCGGGGCGCCTCCTCGGCCGCGAGCGCCGCCAGCGCCGCGATCGACCACATCCACGACTGGGTCCTCGGCACCCACGAAAACGACTGGGTCTCCATGGCCGTCCCGTCGGACGGTTCCTACGGCGTCCCCGAGGGCCTGATCAGCTCGTTCCCGGTCACCTGCGCGGACGGCGTCTACCGCATCGTTCCCGATCTGCCGGTCGACGAGTTCTCCCGCGCCCGAATCGACACCAGCGTCACCGAACTCACCCAGGAACGCGACGCCGTCATCGGCCTCGGCTTCGCCAAGCACGCCTGACGCAGTCGCCGAACCGAGTCGTCTAGCGCGGTCGGCACGCGGATCCGATCCGTGTGGCGACCGCGGTCAGGTTGAGTTTCACCGAGGACGGCGGCCCGATGCCCAATGTGGGATCCGGTATGCCCACCTCCGCCGCCCGCCGAAGTCGTCATCGACGTGCCCGCGGCGTAGGTGAGCAGATCTGAATCACGTGCCTGACGTGCGGTAGCGCGTGCGAGGTTGACACCACTACGAGTGGAGTACTACATTTCAATCACTTCGATCGTAGTGGTTCGAAGGATATGCAGTGAGTCGCAGAGGAGAACAGCATGCGAGACCAGCTTCAGATCAAGCTTCCTGCCGCGATCACCGGCACCGAGCAGGCCAGCCGTGCGGCACGCCGGGGTCGCCCGGTGCGGACCGTGCAACCGACGGGACGGGTCAACGCGCCGAAGCGGCCGATCGCGGCGCCCCGTCGCGGTGGCTACTGACCCGCTGGGCGTGACCGTGCCCCGCGTGACCGTGAGTCACGGTGCGGGCGAGAGGTTTTCGGAGGGAGGCGAATGATGATGTGGGGCGATGTGTAGTAGTTGGTTCGCGGTGCGACCGGGCCGGGTCGCACCGCGAAAGATCAACTGACGGTCCAGGTTTCCGGGCCGTTGAGCAGGTTCTGCAAGGAATCGGGGGTGACCGGTTTACGTTCCCGCGCTGTCTCGGCCTGGGCGCGCACCGCGTCGTCGTAGGTGGGGCGGGAAACGCTGCGGAAGATGCCGGTCACCACATGGCCGAGGTCCTGGTCGGACAGCCGGGACAGCGCGTAGGCGTACTCCGGATCGTCGGAGTACGCGTCGTGGACGACGATATCGGCCTCGGCCACCGCATCCGTGCGGGCCACGGTGAGCCCGAAACCCTTGCGCACCACCGCGAATTCACCGTCGGCGCCGAATCGGATCGGTGCGCCGTGGTGCAGCGGGATCAACCGGGATTCGGCATCGCCGCGGCGCAGCACATCGAAGGAGCCGTCGTTGAAGATCGGGCAGTCCTGCAGGATCTCCACGAAGGAGGTACCGCGATGTTCGGCGGCCGCCCGCAGCACCTCGGTGAGGCCGGGGCGGTCCGAATCCAGTGCGCGCGCGGCGAAACTCGCCTCGGCGCCCAGCGCGAGCGACAGCGTGTTGAACGGATGGTCCACCGATCCCATCGGCGTCGACTTGGTGATCTTGCCCTGTTCGGAGGTCGGTGAGTACTGGCCCTTGGTCAGGCCGTAGATCCGGTTGTTGAAGAGCAGGATCGTCATGTTCACATTGCGGCGCAGCGCGTGGATGAGATGGTTGCCGCCGATCGAGAGCGCGTCGCCGTCACCGGTCACCACCCAGACCGAGAGATCGGGCCTGCTCACCGCGAGCCCGGTCGCGATGGCGGGCGCGCGGCCGTGGATCGAGTGGATGCCGTAGGCCTCGAGGTAGTACGGGAAGCGGCTGGAGCAGCCGATCCCGGACACGAACATCAGGTTTTCCCTGCGCAATCCGAGATCGGCGAGGTAGCTGCGTACTGTCGCCAGGATGACGTAGTCGCCGCAGCCGGGGCACCACCGCACCTCCTGATCGGTGGTGAAGTCCTTGACCTTCTGCGGCCCGTCCGCGGCGGGCACGCCGGACAGGCCGGTGAGCCCCAAATCGGTGCCGATGAGCGAGGTTTCGGTAATGGTCATCGGTTGCCCCCTGACTGGCGATAGGTGGCCCGTGCCCGGGCGGCGAAGGCCTTGTCGTTTTCCATCTCCTCGATGGAGCCGTCGAGTGCCGCGTCGATCACCCCGACGAGTTCCTGTGCGGAGAAGGCAAGGCCCGCGATCTTGGTCCACGGCTGCACATCCACCAGGTACTTCGCGCGCAGCAGCATGGCGAGCTGGCCGCCGTTCATCTCCGGGGCGACCACCGTCCGATAGCGGCGCAGCACGGCGCCGAGATTGGGCGGCAACGGGTTCAGATGCCGCAGGTGCACCTGCGCGACCGGTACCCCGCGCCTGCGCGCCCGGCGGCAGGCCTCGCCGATCGGCCCGAACGAACTGCCCCAGCCGACCAGTAGCAGTTCCGCCCTGCCGTCCGGATCGTCCACCTCGACCTCGGGCACCGCGATCGCGTCGATCTTGGCCTGGCGCAACCGGACCATCAGCTCGTGGTTGACCGGCTCGTAGGAGATGTTGCCGCTGCCGTCGGCCTTCTCCAGCCCGCCGATGCGATGCGCGCGGCCCTTGGTGCCGGGCACCGCGAGCGGCCTGGCCAGCGTCTCGGGATCGCGCGCGTACGGCTGGAACGCGCTGCCCTCCTCGGCGTCGGGTTCGAAGCCGGGATCGATCGGCGCCAGCTCCGAGACGCGCGGAATCGACCACGGCTCCGAGCCGTTCGCGATGGCGCCGTCGGAGAGCAGCAGCACCGGCGTGCGGTAGGTGAGCGCGATGCGCGCCGCCTCCACCGCGGTGGCGAAGCAGTCGGCGGGGGAGCGCGGCGCGAGCACCGCCACCGGCGATTCGCCGTTGCGGCCGTAGAGCGCCTGCAGCAGATCGGCCTGTTCGGTCTTGGTCGGCAGGCCGGTCGACGGACCGCCGCGCTGCACGTCGACGATCACCAGCGGCAGCTCCGTCATCACCGCGAGCCCGATGGTCTCGCTCTTGAGCGCGAGCCCGGGGCCCGAGGTGCTGGTGACGCCGAGCGAACCGCCGAGTGCCGCGCCGAGTGCCGCGCCGATGCCCGCGATCTCGTCCTCGGCCTGGAAGGTGGTGACGCCGAAGTTCTTGTGCTTGCTGAGCTCGTGCAGGATGTCCGAGGCCGGCGTGATCGGGTAGGTGCCGAGGAATACCGGCAGCCCGGACAGCTGCCCGGCGGCGACCAGGCCGTAGGCGAGCGCGGTGTTGCCGGTGATCTGCCGATAGGTGCCCGATGGCAGCTTGGCGGGCGCGATTTCGTAGGTGGTCGCGAAACTCTCGGTGGTCTCGCCGTAGTTCCAGCCCGCGCGGAACGCCAGGATGTTCGCCTGCAGGATGTCGGGTTTGGCGGCGAACTTCTCCCGCAGGAACTGCTCGGTGCCGCCGATCGGGCGGCCGTACATCCAGGACAGCAGGCCGAGGGCGAACATGTTCTTCGCGCGCTGGCCGTCCTTCTTGCCGACACCGGTCGATTCGGTGGCGGTGAGCGTCAGCGTGGTCATCGGCACCCGGTGCACCACGAAGTCGGACAGCGTGTCGTCTTCCAGCGGATCGGCGGCGTAGCCGACCTTCGACAGGTTGCGCTTGCTGAACTCGTCGGTGTTCACGATGACGGTGGCGCCACGCGGCAACTCCTCCAGATTCGCCTTGAGCGCGGCCGGATTCATCGCCACCAGCACATCGGGCTGGTCGCCCGCGGTGAGGATGTCGTAGTCCGCGATCTGGATCTGGAACGACGAGACGCCGGGCAGCGTGCCCTGTGGCGCCCGGATCTCGGCGGGGAAATTCGGTTGGGTGGCGAGGTCGTTGCCGAAGGCGGCCGCCTCGTGCGTGAAGCGGTCGCCGGTCAGCTGCATTCCGTCGCCGGAGTCTCCGGCGAACCGAATTACAACCTTTTCCAATTTCGCTGTGCCGACATCATTTTGGTGCGAAACCATGTGCCTGCTTCACTTCCTCGTCGATGTGAGGTGCCATTGGCCAAACTACCCTCCGGTGCCGGGAAATTGCTCCCGAAGCGGGCGGTCGGGCGAGAATCAGGTCGGACTGTTTCAGGCGAACAGGGCAAGCTGTGGATCGTCGACGGGTGGACGCTCCGGTAGCGGCTCGGGTTCGGCCGGGTGGTCGCGTCGCAGCCCGTGTCTTTCTAGCAATGGTTCGATGCGCTCGCGTAGCCAGGTCGCGTATTCGGGTGTCACATATGCGCCGCGCCCGTACAGCTGTCGATAGCGGCGCACCAGCGCGGGGTGGTGTTCGGCCAGCCAGGTCAGGAACCAGCCGCGGGTGCTGCCGCGCAGGTGCATGGGAAAAGCGACCACAGAGTTTGTTCCGGCCGCGGCGAGCGCGCCGAACAGTTCGTCGAGATGGGCCTTGCCGTCGGTGAGATAGGGAATGACGGGCGCCACCAGAACATTCACGCTGAAGCCCGCGTCGGTCAGCGCGCGGACGAGTTCCAAGCGGGCTTTTGGGGCGGGCGTACCGGATTCCAGGCCGCGATGCAGGTCCATATCCAGAATGGCGATGGAAACCGCCAGGTCTACTTTTACCTCGCGCGCGGCGAGGGTGAGCAGCGGTAGGTCGCGGCGTAGCAGCGTCCCCTTGGTGAGAATGGAGAACGGCGTGCCGGAATCGGTGAGTTCGCGAATGATGCCGGGCATCAATCGGTATCGGCCCTCGGCGCGCTGATACGGATCGGTGTTGGTGCCGAGCGCGACCCGTTCCCGGTGCCAGGACTTGCGATGCAGCTCTTTGCGCAGCACCGCGGCGATATTGGTCTTCACCACGATCTGCGAATCGAAATCGCGGCCCGCGTCCAGATCGAGATACTCGTGGGTGGGCCTGGCGAAGCAGTAGCGGCAGGCGTGCGAGCAGCCACGCATCGGATTGATCGTCCACTGGGCCGGAACGGCCGCGCCGGCGGGCACCTTGTTCAAGGCGCTCTTGCACAGCACCTCGTGGAAGGTGATGCCCTCGAATTCGGGAGTCTGCACGGTGCGCACGAAACCGGCCCGGTGGAGGCCGGGTAGGGCGCCGTCGTCGGCGTCCAAGGTTTGGTTTTGCCAGCGCACCCCTCCAGTCGAACATGTGTTCTAGAACGTGTCAAGCGATCCGGCGGGTGTCGGGCCGGGTCAGGCAGTCCGGATCGGCGAAGAAGGCGACCAGATCACGCACCGTCTCGTCGGTGGGGCGCGGCGCGTAGCCGAGTTCGCGTTCGGCCTTGCCGTGATCGACCACCGGTGCCGAAACCAGCGCGCCGAGAGCGGCTTTGGACAGGATGTCGGTGCCGAGCAGCTTGCCGATCGGCTCGAGCACCGGGATCAGGCCGGAGACCAGCTTGGGGGAGATGGTGAACTTGGGTCCCTTCTTGCCGCCGTGCGCGGCCGCGATGCGGCACAGGTCGAGCATCGAGATCATCTCGCCGCCGAGCAGATAGTTCTCGCCGGTGCGGCCGCGTTCGCCGGCCAGGATCAGGCCCTCGGCCACATCGCGGACGTCGACCAGATCGAAGCCGCCGCCGATCATCGCCGGTACCCGGCCCTGCGCGGCATCCCTGAGCGTCCGGTTGATCCGCGAGAGCGGCTTGCAGAAGTCCAGGGGGCCGAACACGCCGGTGGGGTTGCAGAGCACGGCGTCCAGGCCCTGATCGATCACCTTGCGCAGTTCCACCTCGCCCGCCCACTTGGAGCGGTCGTAGACGGGCAGGTCCGGGTCGGTCGAGCGGGGCGCCGCCTCGTCGATGCGGCCGCCACAGCTGTACTGGTTGAAGGCGTGGATGGAACTGGCGTGCACCATCCGGCGCACCCCGGCGGCATGTGCGGCCTCGGCGACCACCCGGACGCCCTCGGTGTTCACTTTCCAGGCCAGATCGTTCTTCTCGGCCAGCGTGATGACCGCGACCAGGTGATAGACCACCTCGGCGCCCGCGAGCACGGTGCGCATCGATTCCGGGTCGAGCACATCGCCGCTCACCCAGGTGATGCCGGGATCCTCGGTCCGCTCGGGCGTCACCCGATCGATGGCGGTGACCTCGTGGCCGCGCTCGACCAGCAGGCGGAGCAGATTCGTGCCAAGGTAGCCGGCTGCGCCGGTCACTGCGACCTTCATGGCAACGAGAATATAGAACTTGTTCTAATTTGCAACACGTTTCAGTTTCCTTCGCTGGGGTGGCGTATAGGTTTCGCAGGGCTCGAAAGATGTCCGGAGCGTGGGCTATATTGACCCAACGTAGCGGCAGTGGCCCATCGGGCAGCGACATTCGAGATGATGACGGCACTGATGTTCACGACGATTGGGGGGCGACACGATGAGTGATCTCTCGGTGGAAACCGACGGTGTCCGGGCGTTCGCGGCGACGAACGCGGGCATCGCGGGCGATATTTCGGGGGCGGCGAACTTCGACGTGGTGAAGAACGTCGCGGCGCTCACGCCGGTGTTCGGTTTGATCGGGGCGGACTATCTGGCCATGTTCGCGGCCGCGCAGGTGTTGCAGGCCAAGGACATCAACGATCTGTCGGCGAAGTTCGGCAAGCTCTCGGCGGCCGCGTTCAGCTCGGCCAACCTCTACGACCTCACCGACGTGAGCAGTGCTGCCGCGGTCACCGCGGCAGCCAAGGGAATGGGGGCCTGATGCGGTACATCGATCAGGGTCATCCCACCGGCGTCATCGCACCGCCCGTCGAAGAGGTCGCCGCGTCGATGCAGGCGGGGTCGATGAACCACGTGCAGCCCGCGACCGTGCTCGACGCGCTACAGAACTCGCCCGCCCAGGCGATTCTGGACCTACCCCTGCCGCAGCTGCCCGCCGACCTGCCGCCGATCGAACCGCCCGCTTTCGTGCTGTCGCGCAAGATCACCGAGGACGCACCCGCGCTCGGCACCTTCCCCGCGGGTATGCCCGGCCTGGCCGGAAATCAGGCGCCCGACGCCTCGCACATCCTGTCGGGCCTCCAGTCCGATGTGAGCTCCGTGCTCAGCGGCGCCGACACCGCGATCCACCACGCCGCCGCGCCCGCGTTCGACGCCGCGCAGAACGTGCTCACCGGCGCGCAGGGCGCACTGAACGGTCTGCGCGGCGGTGCGCCTGCCGCATCGGTGCCCACCGCGACGGCACCGGGCGCCGCGCCGACCGCGGGCGTGCCGAACGCCGCGATGCCCGCCGATCCGGTCGCCGCGCTGCTGCAGGGTTTGCAGCTGCCCGCGCTGCCCGGCATCGACCTGCTGTTCAAGCCGATCCTCGACATGCTGAGCAGCTTCGGCACCGGCGTGATCGGCGCGCTCGATCCGACCAAGCTGCTCGCCCAGTCGTCGAAGATCATCGAACTCGCCATGCAGGTCGGCAAGGGCAGCATCAAGACCGTCGACCAGCTGTGGCAGGGCCAGGCCGCGCGCACCGCGCAGGCTTCCGCGCAGAAGGCGACCGCCGAGGGGCAGGAGACCAGCCAGCGTGGCTTCGATATCTCCGAGCTGACCACGAAGGCCGCCGCGGTGGTGCAGAAGGGCAACGCGGAGCTGGCCACCATCGCCACGTCGTTCGCCACCCAGGCCGCCGCGCTCGCGCCGGTCATCCTGACTCCGCCCGCGCAGACAGCGCTGATCGCGACCGCCACGGAGCACGTCGGGCAGGCGGTCGGCGTCGTGAACGCCACCCGCGGCGAATTGGCCGGGCACACCGCCGAATTGAACGGCGTGGTGCAGCAGCTGGTCGGGCGCTCCGGGCTGCCCGCGCCGCAGGAAGTGGCGCAGGCGGTGGCGCAGAACATCGCCGAGCCGATTCTGAGCCAGGCCAAGGAAACCGCGCAGAGCGCGACCGAGAACGCCACCAAGGCAGCGGGACTCGGCGATCAGACCAAGACCACCACACCGAACACCACCACGCCCGCGTCGGTGACCACGCCGCATTCGCCGGGCACCTCGCCGGGGTCGCCGTCCTCCAGCCTGCTCGGCAGCAGGTCGGGTACGCCCGGCAGGCTCGGCGCCCCCGGCTCGCCTGGCTCGCCGAAGCCGTCGGGGCTGCCCGGGTCCACCATCCCCGGTGTGCCGATGCGGCCCGGCGTGCCGGAGGCCGCCGCGCTGCGCGGCGGTGTGCCCGGCACCGGCGCTACCGGAACGGGCAGCGGATTCATGGGCGCCCCCGGTGCGGCCGGGCAGCGCGGCGGCGACGAGGAACACTCGCGCCACGTGCAGCCGTACCAGAGCCCATCGGGCAACTCCGATCTCACCGGGCCGCTCGGCGAGTCCACACCGGACGTGATCGGCGCGACGCATCCGGACGAGGTGGTCGGCTCCGACTACGAACAGGACCAGTTCTAGCCCGCCGCAACAGAACTAGATCGAAGACGGTCCTCCTGCCGAACCCCTCCTGGCAGGAGGGCCGTCGTCGATTTCAGTCCTTGTCGATTTCAGTCCTTGACGAACGAGTCGAGGAGCTTGCGGAACAGATCCGCGAAACGCTTACGGGCGGCCTGCTGTTCGGCGCTGAGGCCCTCGGTGGCATCGGGCGCGTACATCACCACGTGCACGTCCTGATCCGGCTGCTGCGGGAGCAGATCGATGATCTGGCTGCCCTGGTCGGTAGCGCCAGGCGTGCCGAGATCAACCGCCGCAAGCGATTTCGTCTCCGCCACCGAGGCCGCGAGCACGTCGGTGGGGATGTGCCCGCCGATCCGCTGCGGCGGGGTATTCGGGTCGCGCGTCGGCGCGGTGGCATCGGGCACCTTCACGGCGCGGCCGTCCGCGAACACCTCCAGCTGTGCCCGTAGATCGGTGCGGCTCTGCCAGCCGTTGGGCATGGTGGTGAGGGTGAGCAGCGCCGTGGCGGGTGGTGGCGGTGGGGGAGCGGCCGGCGGTTGCGCCGCCGCGGTGCCCCACGGGCCCGCGAGGACCGTTCCGAGAACAAGCAAGGTCGCGGTTGTACTGCGCATCAATTCCCCGTATTCCTCAGTGCTACAAGCTATCCGTCGTCGATCATCGCAGCGCGCCCGCACGATTCGTGGCTGGGCGCGCTGTGGTGTCGATCATCGGTGACGTCAGCGCAACGCGGGTGGGTTGTCCAAGTTCGGCGCCGAATACGTATCGCACGCACCGACCTGCCCCGTCCGGTACCCCACCAGGAACCACTTCTGCCGCTGATCCGACGAACCGTGCGTCCACGCGTCCGGGTTCACCCTGCCCTGCGACTTCTTCTGGATCCGGTCGTCGCCGACCGCCGAGGCCGCCGACAGCGCGTCCTTGATGTCGTTGTCCGACAACGGCTTCAAGAACGGCTGACCGCCACCCGGCGCGGGCAGCTTGTCCGCGTAGTGCGCCCACAGCCCGGCGTAGCAGTCGGCCTGCAGTTCGGTGCGTACCGCGCCCGACTCCGGGCCGCGCGGATCCCGTTGCGCCCGGCCGATATCGCCGAGCTGGTTCTGGATGTGATGGCCGATCTCGTGCGCGACCACATACTCCTGCGCGAGCGGGCCGCCGCTGGAACCGAAGCGGTCGACCAGCTCCTGGAAGAAGGACGTATCGAAGTAGGCGGTCCGGTCGGCCGGGCAGTAGAACGGGCCGACCGCGCTCGACGCCTGACCGCACGCGGTCGACACCGCGCCGGAGAACAGCACCACCTTCGGCTTCACGTAGCGCTTACCGGTCTGCTGCGGCAGTTCCGTCGACCACACCGCGTCGAGGCTCTGCGCCGTCAGCACCACCCGGCAGTCCACGTACTTGTTCGCATCCGCGCCCGTCTTGCAATGCGACGGCGTGCCCGCCGTACCCGGCTGGCTCTGCTGGGTGCTCTGCGCGCCGGTGAACTGCCCGAGAATCGACCCCGGATCCCCGCCGAGCAGCAGCGTCAACACCAATAGGACAAGCCCGCCCGCGCCACCACCCAGTGCGATCTTGCCGCCCATCCCCGGACCGCCGCCGGAGGAAACCCGATCGGGATCGATCTGCATGCCCTCGTTGAAGGTCATTCTGTACTTTCTGTGATTGATGGCAGCGCCTTCGGCGCATGCGCTTCGGCCACTCGGACGCGAGACGGGCCGCGAACGTCGCTCGTAAGACTCGCTCCGTGCGGGGCCGGGTCCGGTGGGCATGGTCGGTGCCTAGCCGCGGGGCTCGGCGAATAGAGCTCGAAGGGTCGCTGTGGATGAGTACGTGGTGGTTATGACCGGTTTCAGTGCCCGGAAACAACGGTGTGGTGACCGGGCGTAATACAGCTTGGCATGTGCGGGCGGATATCGGTTTCCTCTCGGTGTACGTGTCTAACTACGATGGCTACGCACCGTGGTCATCTCCGCAGGTGCCGGAGTCGTCGAAAGGAATCCCGTGCTGCGCACCCACTTGGCTGGTTCGCTGCGAAGCGAGCATGCCGGTCAGACCGTCACCCTCACCGGCTGGGTGGCCCGACGTCGTGACCACGGTGGCGTGATCTTCATCGATCTGCGCGATGCTTCGGGTGTCTCACAGGCGGTTTTCCGTGAGGGAGAACCGGCAGAGCAGGCACACAAGCTGCGCAACGAATTCTGCGTGAAGATCACCGGTGTGGTGGAGAACCGCCCGGCGGGCAGCGAGAACCCGAACTTGCCGACCGGCGCCATCGAGGTCAACGTGACCGAACTCGAGGTGCTCAACGAATCCGCGCCGCTGCCGTTCCAGCTCGACGACGAGCCCGGCGAAGAGGTCCGGCTCAAGTACCGCTACCTGGATCTGCGCCGCGAGGGTCCCGCGCACGCGATCCGGCTGCGGTCCAAGGCCAACGCCGCGGTGCGCGACGTACTCGGTAAGCACGCCTTCGTCGAGGTCGAGACCCCGACCATGACCAGGGCAACCCCGGAGGGCGCACGCGACTTCCTGGTGCCTGCCCGCCTGCAGCCCGGCTCGTTCTACGCGCTGCCGCAGTCGCCGCAGCTGTTCAAGCAGCTGCTGATGGTCGGCGGCATCGAGCGCTACTACCAGATCGCGCGCTGCTACCGCGACGAGGACTTCCGCGCCGACCGCCAGCCCGAGTTCACCCAGCTCGACCTCGAGATGAGCTTCGTGACCCAGGAGGATGTGATCCTCCTGACCGAGGACATCCTGGTCGGCCTGTGGAAGCTGATCGGCCACGACATCACCACGCCGATCCCGCACATGACCTACACCGAGGCCATGCGCCGCTTCGGCTCCGACAAGCCGGACCTGCGGTTCGGGGTCGAGATCACCGAAATGGCCGAGTACTTCAAGGACACTCCGTTCCGGGTGTTCCAGTCGGCGTACGTCGGCGCGGTCGTCATGCCCGGTGGTGCGTCGCAGCCGCGGCGTCAGCTCGACGCGTGGCAGGAGTGGGCAAAGCAGCGCGGTTCGAAGGGCCTGGCCTACGTCCTGGTCCAGGAGGACGGCACGCTCGGCGGTCCCGTCGCCAAGAACCTGACCGACGCCGAACGCGACGGCCTGGCCAAGTTCGTCGGCGCGGAACCGGGCGACTGCATCTTCTTCGCGGCAGGTGACGAGAAGTCCGGCCGGGCGATTCTGGGTGCGGCCCGCGGCGAGATCGCCCGCAAGTGCGGCCTCATCGACGAGAGCGAATGGGCTTTCGTGTGGATCGTGGACGCCCCCATGTTCGAGCCAGCCGCCGACGCCACCGCGAGCGGCGATGTGGCCCTTGGCCATTCGGCCTGGACCGCGGTGCACCACGCCTTCACCTCGCCCAAGCCGGATTCGATGGACACCTTCGACACCGACCCGGGTTCCGCGCTGGCCTACGCCTACGACATCGTCTGCAACGGCAACGAGATCGGCGGCGGCAGCATCCGCATCCATCGCCGTGACGTGCAGGAGCGGGTGTTCAAGGTGATGGGCATCAACCACGACGAGGCGCAGGAGAAGTTCGGCTTCCTGCTCGACGCGTTCTCCTTCGGCGCACCGCCGATGGGCGGGCTCGCGCTCGGCATGGACCGCATCGTCGCACTGCTGGCCGGTGTCGACTCCATCCGCGAGGTCATCGCGTTCCCGAAGTCGGGCGGCGGCGTCGACCCGCTGACCGACGCGCCCGCGCCGATCACCCCGCAGCAGCGCAAGGAAGCCGGCCTGGATTTCAAGCCGGAGAAGAAGAAGGGCGACGAGCCCAAGGGTGGGGCGGCCGAGTAGCCGGCAGCGCCTGAATCGAAGCGGCCCGCATCCGATCGTTCGGGTGCGGGCCGCTTTCGATCTGCCTGCCGTGAGGTGGGTCAGCGCGGCGCGAGCTCACCGTGCGCGAAGAACCGCACCGGCGACCCTGTTCACCGGACCTGTGAGCTCGCGGCGGTAGTTCGCGCGCGGTCGGGGTCGGGTGCCGGGTGCGGGGGTTGGTACTTTCTGGTCAGTTTTGCCGATGTCGATCAATCGACGCCGACCACAAGGGGATCCAGTGCTGCATCTGCGCATGATCAGCCCGACCGAGACGACCGAGAAGGTGCTTGCGGTGCTGTCGGGCGATCCCGGCGTCACGCATGTCACGCTGGTGCGCGGCGCGGCGCTCGAACCGGCCGGTGATCTCGTTCAGGCGGATGTGGCGCGGGAGGCGGCCAACGATGTGCTCGCCGATATCACCGCGCTCGGCGTCACGCATACCGGCGGGATCACGCTCAACCCGGTGGAGACCGTGCTGTCGGATGCGGGGGAGCGCGCCGTCGAGGAGGCGCCCGGCGATCCGACCGATGCGGTGGTGTGGGAGGAACTGCTCGCGCAGACCCACGAGGAGTCGACGCTCAACCTGACCTTTCTCGCCTTCCTCACCATCGCGTGCCTGCTCGCCGCGGTCGGCGTCGCCACCGATTCCCCGGTGACCATCGTCGGCGCGATGGTGGTCGGCCCGGAGTTCGGTCCGCTGGCCGCGTTCGCGGTCGGCTTGGTGCGCAGGGACTTTCGGCTCGCGCGTCGCTCGGCCATCGCGCTGGCCGTCGGGTTTCCGGTCGCGATGCTCATCACCCTCGCGGCGACGCTGGCGTGGGAGCAGTTCGGCTGGATCACCATCGAGGGTATCGAGAGCATCCGCAACGTCGACTTCATCTATGAGGTCGGGCCGTTCTCCCTGGTGGTCGCGCTGCTCGCCGGAGCGGCGGGCATGCTCTCGGTGGTCACCTCGAAGTCGGCGGCGCTGATCGGCGTATTCATCTCCGTCACAACGGTTCCCGCGGCGGGGTTCGCGGTCGTCGCGGCGACGCTCGGCGAATGGCACGTCGCCTTCATGTCCGCGGGTCAGCTCGCCGTGAACCTCGCCGGCATCGTCGTCGCGGGCGTCCTCGTCCTCGAACTGCGCCCCGGCGCGGGCAGCGACCTCGGCCCCATCGCCCGCTTCCAGCGCTGGCTCGCCACACGCTCACCGGTCGGCAAGTAGCCCACGCACTTCATGCACTCGCCGCGCACCCAACTCGACGCCGCGCACATTCTCGTCCCCGAAACGTGCGCGGCGTGACAACCGGTGTGCGCGGGGCCACCGCATTCTGCCGCGCGGGTATCGGACTGCCGCGCACGGAAACGACTGCCACGCACCGAACGTCACGCCGCGCATGTATTTGGCGACGAGAACCGGTGCGGCGTGAAGTTCGTTGTGCGGCATGACGATACGTGCGCGGATCAGATGGGCGCGACCACGCCGCCGGTGAGGGTGCGGTAGGCGTAGGTGACGGCGATGACCGAGACCGGGCCCGCGACGAGCAGGCCGACGAGGCACAGCAGGGTGCCGACGACGGTGATCACGATGACGGCGGCGGTGAGCAGCAGCAGCGGCCAGATGTTCGCGATCACCAGGCTCGCACTGGATTTGAGCGCCATGAACGGGCCCTCGTCCTGATCGACGACGAAGTGCAGCGCGAACATCAGCAGCATGCCGACGATGAGCGCGCCGACGAGACAGAGCGCGGAGCCGAGCGAGGTGAGGATGAACGCCAGCAGTGCGGTCAGCAACACGTTGCCCGCGTTGACGAATCGGAAGAACGAGCCGAAAGCTGGTTTGTTGCCATCGGTTTCGTACAGCGCGCCGCGCACCATCACCCCCTGGAGCAGCCAGGTGGCCACCAGCACGGCGAGGAAGATCAACAGCAGTGCGAACAGTGAGTCGTTCGGATTCACGATCTGCACGACGAGTAGATAGACGAGATAGATGACGAATCCGAGTGCGGTCACCGCGACCCACGGGCCGGGGTTGGCGCGGAACTTCTCGAAGCCGTAACTCAGCGCGTTGCCCACGTCGAGACCGGTCGATGCCATCGGTTGGCCATACGTTTGCTGCCCGCCGTAGGGCGGTGCCGCCGGACTGCCCGGCGGTGGCATCGCGCCTGGTGGCGGCGCCATTTCCCCTGGTGGGGGCGCCATCGCGCCTGGTGGCGGCTGTGTCGTTCCGCCTGGTGGGTATGCGCCGGGCGGTGGCGGCATGGTGCCCTGCGGTGGCGTGGCGCCGGGCGGCGGCATCGCACCGTGTGGCGGCACGGCACCGGAATAGGGCGCGCCGCCGGGCGCCGGACTGTGCGACTGCTGCTGCGACGCGCCGGGCGCGTTGGCGATCGGCGGCGCCGGTTCGACCGGCAAGTTGCCGTACTGCGGCGCGCCCGGCCCCTCGAACTGCGGATACCCGGCCGCACCTGCCATCTCGTGGCGCCCGTGCCCGGGGCCGGCATCCGGTGCGTGCGGGTCGTGGCTCTGGTGTTGCCCCGGCTGCGCCGCACCGCGTTCCCCACCCCCGTGCCCGGGTGCGTCGCCGGCCGGTTCGTCCGGTGTGGGAGTCGGTTTGTCGGCCATCGGGTAGACCTTTCGACGCAGCTGGTTTGCGGTGTGGCGCACAGCAGTTCACGATGAGAAAAGCGTACGGGCAGGATGGTGTCAAGCAAACCAGCGCCCGTTCCGCAACCTTCATCGAGACACGCCGAGCGACGCGGAAAGGTTGTGCAACCGCTCGCTAGAAGTGACCGGATACGAGTACCTTGAGAGGCGATGACCGCACTATTGGCCGAACGCGCCACCGAAGTCGTGTCCGCAGCGCAACAGTTGCTCACAAAGCGAATGGGTGCTCCGGTAAAGCTGAGCGATCCGATCGAACTCAGCGGCAGTGGTAGGACGACAGTCCTACGCGTGCGTGTTGCCGAGAACGCCTTCTCGTTGCCACGGACCCTCATCATCAAACAGGTTCGCGGATCCGCGGCGGACCGACGCACCGGTGGGCTAGCGCCCGGCGTCGCCAGCATCGATTCCGCATTCCTGCGCGAAGCGGTGTCGTATCAGTTCACGACCGCGCTGAGCCGCGAACAGCGACCCGGCGCGTACGTCATCGCGCACAGCCTGCCCGACCGTCTGCTGATCCTCAGCGACCTCGGCGAGAACACCAAGATGACCGCCGTGCTGCAATCCGGCGCCGAACCGGCCACCCGCAACGCGCTGATGGCCTTCGCGCAGGCGCTCGGCCGGATGCACGCCGCCACCGTCGGCCGCGAGGCGGATTTCGTCGCGCTGCTGCGCCGGGTCGATGTGGTGCACCGGGTCGACGGGATCGCGCAGCAGGCCGAGTCGGCCATCGCCGAGGTGCCCGGACTGCTCGAGCGCGAGCTCGGTATCGATGTGCCCGGTGAGATCGCCGAGCGCATCGTGCGCGGTAACCGGCTGTTCTCCGCGGGCCGGTCGCGCGCGTTCAGCCCGTCTGACCTGTGCCCGGACAATGTCATCCTCAACGAGGAGGGCGCGCGGTTCCTCGACTACGAGTGGGGCGGTTTCCGCGACGCCACCCTCGATATCGCCTATGCGCTGGTGTCGTTCCCCGGCTGCCTGTGCGATTTCGAGCTGTCCCGCGAACGCGCGCGGCAGATGGTGGAGGCGTGGCGCTCCGAGGTGGTCGGGGTGTGGCCCGCCCTGGCCGATGACGACGTGCTCGCCGAGCGGATCCTGGAGGCCCGCCTCATCTGGGTGTGGCTGTCGACCTTCTGGTTCCTGCCCGCCGATCACGCGCGCATCGCGTCCGCCCGCGAACACGGGCTGTCGGTGCCGCGGTCGGAGGCGCTCATCAATCGCTGGGCCGCCCTGGCCGAGGATGCGCGCTGCACCGGCGACGACGCGATCGGCGATTTCGCCGAGCGGGTGTCGGCGATGCTGGAAGAGCGCTGGTCCGAATAGCTTTCACGGATCGCGAGCGGAAGTGCTTGTCCCGCATTGCCGGCGCGTTGAGGGATCGGCGCTGGCGAGCGAGCATCACTGGAACAGGTGCCCGATGCCGATGCCGATCAGGAAGCCGATCAGCATCAGCAGAAATCCGGCGAACGCGGCGAGCAGGCCGGCACCGATGCGACGCAACGCGGTCTGGTTCATGCCGATGCCTGCCGCGAGTGCCGCGCCGCCGAGCCCGAGCGGGGCGAGGATCAGCCACCCCGCTTCGCGCGGCGCCAAGCCGACGTACGGCAGCGAGATGCAGACCATGCCGAGCACGACGGCGGCGAAGCTCTCCGGGCCGAACCAGGCGCCCGGCGATCTGTTCACGGCGGGGCCGCTCATCCGAGTACCGCCCAGACGTAGACCAGAAGTGCTGCGGCCGTAGCGATTCCGAGGGCCGCGCCGCGCCGCCACGGAATCGGCTTGCGCGCGAGCAGCGCGGCGGCCGCCACCAGCACGAGGAAGGCGATGCCGAGCAATAGCAGCGGCGCCGGATCGGCGTCGTCGTCGGAATTGGTTATCGCGGAACCGAACAGCGCGAACACCAGCACCGAGACGGCCGCCGCGATCGGCACCGCCAGCGTCGCGGCCCGCCAGAACGGCGGACCGTACTTCGGCCGCGCCGCGGCGTCTTCGCCGGAAATCATTTGCGCACCACGACGATCGACGGCGGTTTGTCGACGCCGCCCAGCTCGGTCGGTTTGTTCTTCATCCAGTCGGGGTCGTTGAAATCGGCCCGGAACGGGTCGTACATGGCGGTTCCTCCTCCGACTTCGTGGCTGAACGGGAGATTGAACAGCGGGCCCCACTGGCTACCGGAATCCGCCGCGTCGATCAGAACGGGTCGAGCCTTACCTGCCGAGTTGTCCTGGTAGACCTCGACCGACGGATAGTCGCCGATCTCACCGCCCGCGACGACCCGCGGCGTGCCCGGGTTCCCGCTGGTCGGCGCCACGACCAGGGTGCCGTTGACGGTATGCCCGGTGACGTGGGCGCCCGGCGGCGCGAACGGGTTGACGGCATCGTATCTGACCAGCACCGATCCATTGGGCAACTGCTGCGCCTCGACCTTCGGCGTATCGACCTTCACGTCACCGTCCACCGTGACCGACGGGTTCTGCCGCGTGACGATCAGGCCGTTCTCGTAGTCGATATACGTGGTGACCCGGGTGTGTTCCGGATCGAAGTTCGGGTCTTCCTTGCGGTTGTCGCCGAGGTCGTAGGCGGGCACGTTGGTCACCTGCGCGGCCGGAATGTAGAAGCCCGCGCGGACAACCCCCTGTCCGGGAACGGGATTGATCCGCCCGACCACGATGCTGGGATCCTGCCCCTTGTATTTGGGGTCGTAGCTGTGCGGATTGAGGACCTCGGCGGTCTGCCAGTCGGCGGCGCTCTTCGGCGGGCGGCCGAATACCTGCTGGAAGGCGGCCGCCGAGGTGCGCAGCCGCTCGGGATCGGCGCGCGGATCGCGCGACCTGTCCTGCTGGATCTCGTTGTTCGCCGCGGTGAGCGCCGATTCCGGTGCCATCGTTGACAGTTCGTCGTTGGCCGTCGCGATCTGCCCGCCCCACTTCGCGTCGGCGTCGAGCAGGGCCGTCGCCAGCCCGGACAGTCGCGAAAGCTGAACGCCCGCTTCGGATTCCCAGTCGTCCACGCCGCTGACCGACCAGTCGTCGGCGACCGATACCGGCGCGACAACGTAATTGCGGAAGATGGATTTGATCTCGTCGAGCGGGTAGGCCATGTCACGGCCCGCGCCGGCGCAGGCGGTGCTCAGGTCGTCGTAGGCCGTCGCGATCGCGCGCATCTGCCGCTGCTCCCTGGTCGCCCGGTCGCTCGCGGCCTCCCTGGCCTGGCCCTCCCAGATCAGGTCGTCGTTGATGGTGGTGAACATGGTGTTGGACGCCTTGATGATCGCCTCGGCGATCTGGGTGGCGTGGTCGGCGACCGCCTGCAGTCCGGAGACGTCCCAGGCGAGCACGTCGTTCGGGGTGGCCACCGCTATCTACCCCCGTGCGGGTCGCCGGAGTTGATATCGCTCAGCGCGGCGAGCCGCTGGGCCGCGTCGGCATCGGTGCCCTGGAAGGTGTCCGCCGACAGTGCGAGCACCGCGGCGAACTCGTTGAACCGCGCCTTCAGCACGTCCTTGGCCCGCTTGCTCAGCGGATCGGTGGTGCCGAGTGCCGTGCCGACCGCCGACCCGCTCATCAGCTTGGCCGCCGGTGGCCCCGCGCCGAGATGCGGCGCCCGATCGATCTCGGTCGGCAGCAGGCTCAGCGTGCCCGCGGCCGAGCGCAGACTCTCCGGACTGACCCGCAACGGCATCTGGTTCCCCCTCGCGCACTACCGGCAGGCATACCGACCGGTTTGAACTCCCTCTGGCAATGGAAGGCAGCCTAACGGCTCGAATTGCTACGCATTCGCCGGGACCGCCGAAGAGGCCCGCTCGAGCACGCGAATCCGGCTTCTGATGTACCGCGCGCTCCGATTGTCACGCCGCGCATGCTTCAGCGCCGGAATGGATGCGTTGCGCTCGGGAGGGTGCGCGGCGGCCAGAACTGTGCGCGGCGCCAGCTATTCGTGCGGACCGAACGCGCCGACGTTCCGGTCGACGTGTGCGCGATCGGATGCCACGGTCGGCCGTTCACTGCATTCGAACCGGGCACAGGCGAGCCGGTGCGCGTTGAAGTGCTCGTGCCCCGTCGAGCGCAGTCGAATAGTCCTCGATTGCGGCGTGTCACTGGGCCATTCGACTGCGCTCGACGGGGGGTTGTCACGGGGGCGGTTGCCGCGTGCGGTTTGCGGGGGAATGTGTGCGCGGCGAATCAATCACCGCGCGGGAGGCTGGTCGGTGCGTGGGATGGCTCAGGCAAGTGGGGCGGTGCGGGGTTCTACTCGGCCGCCGGAGCGGACCGCGTAGGAGGCGGCGTGGCGGACACCGGAATTCGGGTCGGTGACGTCGGCGAGGTAGAACCAGTCCATCTGGGTCTGGTCGCGGACGACCTCCAGCACGCCGTAGCCGTGCGAATCGAGTTCGACATAGCGCAGGTGCTGGTTGATGCCCTTCAGCGATTCGGCCAGCGGCGCCGAGTTCGCCTTCACCATGTCGCCGACGCTGGTCGAGGTGACCGACGGGACGACGAACTCCGCGCCCGCGGTCCGGCCGCCCGGGTAGTTCGCGGCATCGAGCGGCAGGTCGGCGGCCCAGGACGAATGGATGTCGCCGGTCAGGAACACGATATCCGCCAGATTCTGTTCGGTGATGGCGGCGAACAACTTTCGCCGATCCGCGGTGTACCCGTCCCATTGATCGGCGTTGGCCGGGATACCGGATTGCGGCACGCCGATGGCGCTGGTGATGGCCGCGGTGGTGGCGGGCTCCAGCGGCGGGAACACCAGCGGGGCGATCATCACCGAGTTGCCGACGAGTTTCCAGCGCACCGGCGCCGACGCCAGACCGGCGGTGAGCCAATCCATTTGGGCCTTGCCGGTGATGGTGCGCGCCGGGCTGTCCACCTCGCGCCAGCCCGCGCCCGGCTTGACCTCCTGATCGCGATAGCTGCGCAGATCGAGCATCGACAGCTCCGCGAGATCGCCGAAGCGCAGCCTGCGGTAGATCTGCACGTCCGCGCCGGATCCACTGGTGCGCACCGGCATCCACTCCAGATACGCCCGCGCCGAGGCCGCGCGGCGGGCCGGCCAGTCGCCCTCGGTGGCCGGATCGTGGTTGTTGGCGCCGCCGGACCAGGTGTTGTCGGCGAATTCGTGGTCGTCCCAGGTGCAGATGAACGGCTGGCGCGCGTGCAGCGCGAGCAGGTCGGGGTCGGTCTTGTACTGCGCGTGGCGAATTCGGTAGTCGGTGAGCGTCACGATCTCGTTGGCGGGTTCGTGCGGGCGCACCGTGCCGTTGCGGCCGCCGTACTTGCCGCGGCCGTATTCGTAGATGTAGTCGCCGAGGTGGATGATCGCGTCCAGGTCGGCGCGGTCGGCCAGGTGCCGGTACGCGCCGAAGTAGCCCGCCTCCCAGTTCGCGCAGGACACCACGCCGAAGCGCAGCCGCTCGGGCGAGTCCGAGGTCGCGGGCGCGGTGCGGGTGCGTCCGACCGGCGAGGTCTCGCCGCACGCGGTGAAGCGGTAGTAGTAGCCGCGCCCCGGTGCGAGCCCGGACACGTCGACCTTCACGGTGTGATCGGAATCCGCTGTGGCCGTTGCGGTCCCGGAAGCGGCCGGTGAGCCGAACCCTTCGTCGTGCGCCACCTCCCAGCGCACCGCGGCATCCGCACCGACACCGGAGCCCGGCGTGGCCGCCTCGGAAACGGTGACCCGTGTCCACAGGATGACACCACCCGGCAGCGGATCACCGGACGCGACCCCGTGCTGGAACACCGGCGCCGCCGCCCGCGCGGGCCCGGCCGTGAGCGCCACGGTCGCGGTCGCCGCCGCGGCCGCACCACCCTTGAACAGCGTGCGCCGCGCGAAGGACCCAAAATCTGAAACGCCCACGTTTTCAGCCACGACTATTGATCACAGTCGATCCGCGGACACCAAGCAAATCGACCCGCTCGCACCCGCGCGCCCCACCCGCGTGTCGGCAGCCCGCCACCCGCACGCGACATCGACACCTCGCCGAGCGCAGGCTGTCGGGTGGAGTTGGCGGGATACTGCGCGCCGCGATGTGTCGGACCCGGGCGGTACGGTCGAAAGTTATGAGTGATGGGCTGTTCGACGTGCCGGGGGGAGGGGGCGAGGTGGAATCGTCAGGTAGCGCCGTTGTCGATTTTCGCGGGGCGGGGGCCGCCGCGCCGTTGGCGGTGCGCATGCGGCCCGCTTCGTTGGACGAAGTGGTCGGGCAGCAGCATCTGCTCGGGCCCGGGTCGCCGCTGCGGCGGTTGATCGAGGGGTCGGGTGCGGCGTCGGTACTGCTCTACGGTCCGCCGGGG
This sequence comes from Nocardia sp. NPDC052566, assembly GCF_044547285.1. Lineage (NCBI taxonomy): Bacteria > Bacillati > Actinomycetota > Actinomycetes > Mycobacteriales > Nocardiaceae > Nocardia > Nocardia sp. NPDC052566. The sequence continues at coordinate 317,512 of NZ_JBIUAF010000010.1, forward strand.
ACCGGGAAGACCACGCTGGCTTCGCTGATCTCGCAGGCGACCGGGCGGCGGTTCGAGGCGCTGTCCGCGCTGTCGGCGGGGGTGAAGGACGTGCGCGCGGTCATCGATATCGCGCGGCGCAGGCTCACCGTCGGCGAGCAGACGGTGCTGTTCATCGACGAGGTGCACCGGTTCTCCAAGACCCAGCAGGATGCGCTGCTCGCGGCGGTGGAGAACCGGATCGTGCTGCTTGTCGGCGCGACGACGGAGAATCCCTCGTTCTCCGTGGTCTCCCCGCTGCTGTCGAGGTCGCTTGTGCTGCAACTGCATTCGCTGACCGAGACGGATATCCGGCAGGTGCTCACCCGGGCGATCGAGGATCCGCGCGGGCTCAGGGGCGAGTACACCGTCACCGAAGAGGCACTCGATCACATCGTCCGCATCGCGGGCGGCGACGCCCGGCGTTCGCTGACGGCGCTCGAGGCCTCGGCCGAATCCTCGCTCGACGGCAAGGTCGACGTGGCACTGGTCGAAGCCAGCGTCGACAAGGCCGCCGTGCGCTACGACCGCGCAGGCGATCAGCACTACGACGTGATCAGCGCGTTCATCAAATCCCTGCGCGGCTCCGATGTGGATGCCGCGCTGCACTACCTCGCCCGCATGCTCACCGCGGGTGAGGATCCGCGCTTCATTGCCCGCCGCTTGATGATTCAGGCCAGCGAGGACGTCGGCATGGCCGACCCCACCGCCCTGCAGACCGCGGTCGCCGCCGCCCAGGTGGTCCAGCTGGTCGGCCTGCCCGAGGCGCAGCTCGCCTTGGCCCAGGCCACCATCCATATCGCCACCGCCCCCAAATCGGGCGCGGTGACCTCGGGCCTCGGCGCCGCGATGGCCGACATCTCCGCGGGCAAAGCCGGTGCGGTCCCCGCCCACCTGCGCGACGGCCACTACGCGGGCGCCGCCAAACTGGGCAACGCCCAGGGCTACAAATACCCGCACGACAACCCGGACGGCGTCCTCGCTCAGCAATATCCCCCCGACGAGCTCGTCGGCGTCGACTACTACCGGCCCACCGACCACGGTGCCGAACGCCCCATCGCCGCCCGCATCGGCACCCTGCGCCGCATCGTCCGCGGGCTGCGCGCCGGGCGGGGGTAGCTATCGGGTGCTGATCCGGTCGCCCGATATGCGGGATCGACATGGGTTTCCTGGTGGCCACGCCGGGTCTTCCGGTGGACCTGCCGGAGGTGGCGGGCGCCACGCCGGTCGATGAAAAACCGCGTGGACGGCACCGGTAGGCTGGATATCTGTGCAGACCCACGAGATTCGACGGCGTTTCCTGGACCATTTCGTCCGTGCCGGCCACACCGAGGTGCCGAGTGCCTCGCTGATCCTGGCCGACCCGAACCTGCTGTTCGTCAACGCAGGCATGGTGCAGTTCGTTCCGTATTTCCTCGGTCAGCAGACCCCGCCGTACGCGACGGCGACCAGCGTGCAGAAGTGCGTGCGCACCCTCGACATCGAGAACGTCGGCATCACCACCCGCCACAACACCTTCTTCCAGATGGCGGGCAACTTCAGCTTCGGCGACTACTTCAAGCGTGAGGCCATCACGCTGGCCTGGTCGCTGCTCACCAACAGCGTCGAGGACGGCGGCTACGGCTTCGACCCCGAACGGCTGTGGGTCACCGTCTATCTCGACGACGACGAGGCCGAGCGGATGTGGCTGGAGATGGGCGTGCCGAGCGAGCGCATCCAGCGCCGCGGCATGGCCGACAACTACTGGTCGATGAGCATCCCCGGCCCGTGCGGCCCGTGCTCGGAGATCTACTTCGATCGCGGCCCCGAATTCGGCAAGGAGGGCGGCCCGGAAGCGGATGAGGACCGCTACCTCGAAATCTGGAACCTCGTGTTCATGCAGAACGAGCGCGGCGCCGGCATCGGCAAGGACAATTTCGAGATCCTCGGCCCGCTGCCGAAGCAGAACATCGACACCGGTATGGGCGTGGAGCGCGTCGCGTTCCTGCTGCAGGGCGTCGACAACGTCTACGAGACCGATCTGCTCCGCCCGATCATCGATAAAGCCGAGGAATTGACCGGCCGTTCCTACGGTGTGCAGCACGAAGACGATGTACGCTTCCGCGTCATCGCCGACCACGCGCGCACCGCCGCGATGCTCATCGCGGACGGTGTCAACCCGGGCAACGACGGCCGCGGCTATGTCCTGCGCCGTCTGTTGCGCCGTATCGTGCGCTCGGCCCGCCTGCTCGGTGCGGAGCAGCCGGTGATCGGCCAGTTCATGAAGGTGGTCAGCGAGCTCATGTCGCCGTCCTACCCGGAGCTCGGCACCGATTTCCGGCGCATCGAGACCGTCGCGGTGGGCGAGGAGACGGCGTTCCTGAAGACGCTGAACACCGGCTCCACCCTGTTCGACAACACCGCCGCCGCGGTGAAGGCCAAGGGCGGCAAGACCATCGGCGGCTCGGACGCGTTCACGCTGCACGACACCTACGGCTTCCCGATCGACCTGACGCTGGAGATGGCCGCCGAGGCCGGTCTGGCGGTCGACGAGGACGGCTTCCGTGCGCTGATGGCCGAGCAGCGCCAGCGCGCCAAGGAAGACGCCCAGGCCCGCAAGCACGCGCACGCCGACCTCACCATCTACAAGGAACTGGTCGATCGCGGCGCCACCGAATTCACCGGCTTCGACGAGCTGACCTCCGAGGCGCACGTGCTCGCGCTGATCGCCGACGGTGTCCGCATCCCGGCCGCGAGCGCGGGCCAGGACGTCGAGGTGATCCTGGATCGCAGCCCGATGTACGCCGAATCGGGCGGCCAGATCGCCGACCGCGGCAGCATCACCGCGTCGTCGGGGCTGAAGGTGCGCGTCAACGACGTGCAGAAGATCGCCAAGACGCTGTGGGTGCACAAGACCACCGTCGAGCACGGCCAGATCACCGAGGGCGATGTGGTGCTGGCGCAGGCCGATCCGGCCTGGCGTCGCGGCGCCACCCAGGGCCACTCCGGCACGCATATGGTGCACGCCGCGCTGCGTCAGGTGCTCGGCCCGAACGCGGTGCAGGCCGGTTCGCTGAACAAGCCCGGCTACCTGCGCTTCGACTTCAACTGGCAGGGGCAGCTCTCCGAGCAGCAGAAGGCCGATATCGAGGCCGTGTCCAACGACGCGGTCGGTGCCGACTTCCCGGTGAACACCTTCATCACCGACTACCCGAAGGCCAAGGCCATGGGTGCGATGGCGCTGTTCGGGGAGAACTACGGCGACGAGGTCCGCGTGGTCGAGATCGGCGGCCCGTTCTCGATGGAGCTCTGCGGTGGTACGCACGTGCAGCATTCCTCGCAGATCGGCCCGATCACCGTGCTCGGTGAATCGTCGGTCGGTTCCGGTGTGCGCCGCGTCGAGGCGTTCGTCGGCCTGGACTCGTACAAGTACCTGGCCAAGGAGCGTGCGCTGCTGGCCGGTGTCGCGTCGTCGCTGAAAGTGCCCTCGGAGGAGGTGCCCGCGCGCGTCGAGCAGTTGGTGGAGCGGCTCAAGGTTGCTGAAAAAGAACTGGAGCGCACCAAGATCGCTGCGGTGTTGTCCTCGGCGGGCAAGTTCGTCGAGGAAGCCGAGCGGATCGGCGGCGTGCTGCTGGTCGCCGCCGCCGCGCCGGAGGGCGTAGCCGCCGGTGACCTGCGCACCCTGGCCACCGATATCCGCGGCCGCTTCGGCAGCGAGCCCGCCGTGGTGGTGCTGCTCGGCAACGCCGACGGCAAGGTGCCTTTCGTGGTGACCGTCAACAAGGGCGCCCAGGATCTGGGCTTCAGGGCGGGCGACCTGGTCGGCGCCTTCGGCCCGAGCATCGCCGGACGCGGCGGCGGCAAGCCGGAGATGGCGCAGGGTGCGGGCTCCGATCCGTCCGGCATCGCGGCGGGCCTCGCCGCGGTGCGCGCCCGGGTGGCCGAACTGGCGAAATGATGGCATCGCCAAGCGGTGCCGACCGCCCCGACCCCGCCACCGACCCCGGCCGGGGCAGGCGGATCGGCGTCGATGTGGGCAGCGTCCGGATCGGCGTCGCCTCCAGCGACCCGGATGGCATCCTCGCCACGCCCGTCGAGACGGTGCCGCGCGCGAAAGCCAACGCGCGCAACGTCGCGGCGCGAGCTCAGGGCCCGGAGGCGGCAGCGAAGCGTGACCACGCAGGGCACAGGGAGCGCCGCCAATCGGACACAGCGCCCGATATCGCCAGAATTGCCGAAATTGTGCGGGAATACGAGGCCGTCGAGGTGATCGTCGGGCTACCGAGGACATTGCGCGGGGAGAAGGGCACCGCCGCCGGGCTTGCCGTCGCATTCGCGGAGCGGTTGCGGGATGCGATCGCCCCGGTGACCGTCCGACTTTCCGACGAACGTTTGACTACGGTGTCTGCAGCACGTGCATTGCGGGACAGTGGAGTTCGCGCGCGTGGCCAGCGGCAGGTGATCGACCAGGCGGCCGCCGTGTCGATCCTGCAAGGATGGTTGGACGAACGGAGTGCGGTGTTGAAGTCGGTCGAAGACGCGATGCGTTCGACATCATCGGGTGATGATGCATGACGGATCGATGGGCGCGGGCCGAGGAACGCTACCGACAGCGCGAGGCTGATCGGCGTTACCGGCGCGACGACCGCGCCTGGAACCGCGACGCCAGAGACGCACGCGCCAAGAGCCGCGTCGTCGGGCGCGAGCAGGACGACTGGGACGACTACGAGGACGACACCACCGTCATCCCGCGCTACTCCGACGACGAACCGTACGAGGAGCCCTACGAGGACCCGCACGAGGAGCCGAGGGCGCCCGCGCGGCGGGTCGGCCGCCGGTCGGCGCCGCAGCGCGCCGAGGGCCGAACGAGTGGGCGCGGCAAGCGTTCTCGCGTCGCATCGCGGAAGGCGGCCGAGCGCAAGCGCCGCCGCCGCAACCTGTGGATCATCGGCGGCGTCTTCGTGCTGCTGTTCGTCGCCGCCGCCGGATTCGCCGGTCTGAAGCTGGCGAAGCGATTCGAGAAGGCCGAGGATTTCGCCGGACCGGCCGGGCCGCTCGTCGTGGTCCAGGTGCAGCCCGGCGATACCGCGACCCAGATCGCCGACAGCATGCACGCCAAGGGCGTCGTCGCGAGCAGTGCCGCGTTCTACGAAGCGGCCGTGCGCAATTCGAATATGAACTCGCTGCAGCCCGGCTACTACGCCATCCCGAGCCACAGCCCCGCCGCGCAGGCGGTGACCGCGCTGGTCGGCAAGGAATCGCGGGTCGGCAACCTGGTCGTCTCCGAGGGGCGTCAGCTGCACGACCAGCAGGACGTGAACACCGGCTCGCGCAAGGACGGCATCTACCGCAAGATTTCCGAGGCCAGCTGCATCGGCACCGCGAACGACCGCAAATGCGTGTCCTACGAACAGCTCGAGGCCGCCGGGGCCGGTCCGGATCTCGTCGCGCTCGGCGTGCCCGCCTGGGCGGTGGATTCGGTGCGCAACGTCCCCGATCGCAGCAGGCAGCTCGAGGGCCTGATCGCCGCGGGCACTTTGGATTTCGATCCGAGCGGCACGCCCGAGCAGATCCTCAAGCAGCTGCTGACCCAGAGCTCGCGCAGTTACGAGTCGACCGGGCTGCTGAGCTCCGGCGCCGAAACCAAGCTGAGCCCGTACCAGACGCTGATCGCCGCCTCGCTCGTGGAACGTGAAGCGCTGCCGCAGGATATGTCCAAGGTGGCGCGGGTCATCGTGAACCGGTTGCGGGTCAATCAGCCGCTCCAGTTCGACTCGACGGTCAACTACACCCTGGACCGCACCGAGGTCGCCACCACCGATGCCGACCGCGCCAAGCGCAACCCGTGGAACACCTACGCGATGCCGGGCCTGCCCGCCACCCCGATCTCCGCCCCCTCGCTGAAAGCGTTGCAGGCCATGGAGAATCCGGAACAGGGCACCTGGCTCTACTTCGTCACGATCGACAAACAGGGCACCACCCTCTTCACCGAGAGCTACACCGAACACCTCCGCAATATCGAAAAAGCAAGGCAGAGCGGAATTCTCGACAGCGGACGGTGAACGCGATCGAGTCCTCGTGATGCTCGGCATGCCGGGGAGCGGGCGTGTCGAGAGGTCGGTGCGCAGGCCCGAGCAGCGGTCGGATCTGCCTCGGCGGTGCGGGATCTCGGCCGAACGCTGAGCGCGGAACGCCCGGTGCGTCGGCATCGATATGGTGCGGTTGGGCTGGAGTCCGGATACTGGTCGGCGGCCGGTGTCGATGTGGCGCAGGCCGGGTACGGCGCGATGCGTGTCCGAAGGCCGTGGTGTGCGTGCGACGCTGAGCAGTGGCCGGTCTGCACAGCCGGGCGGAAACCTCGGTAGTGGATGCCGGGCAGGCCGGCGGCCGTGCTGATGCGGGGCGACTTCCGGGGGCGCGTGCGCGGGGGCTCGCACAGTGACTGGTCTGCTCGGGAGGTAGGAACATCGAGAGGTCGGTGACTTCGCGGCGGTGGGTGCGTCATAGTGGTGGCCGCCGCGTGGCGATGCGGTGGGGTTGTGCTGGAATCTGGATGGCGAGCAGCGCGGTGGCGGTGTTCTGTGCGAGAGGGAGTGATGTGGTGAGCGGCGATGGTTGCGCGGTGCGGAAGGCGGCTGTGCTCGGGAAACCGATCGCGCACTCGCGGTCGCCGCAGCTGCATTTGGCTGCTTATCGTGCGCTGGGGTTGGACTGGACCTATGAGCGCATCGAGTGTGACGCGGCGCAGTTGCCGGGGCTGGTCGATGGGCTCGGGCCGGAATGGGTCGGGCTTTCGGTGACCATGCCGGGTAAGGAGGCCGCGCTCGCTTACGGTGCGGAGCGGACCGAGCGGGCTGTGCTGGTCGGCTCCGCCAACACGCTCGTGCGGATCGATGGTGGTTGGCGGGCGGACTGCACCGATGTGGACGGGGTGCTCGGGGCGCTGCGTGGCGGGGGCGTGGCCGAGCTGTCCGAGGCGGTGGTGCTCGGTGCGGGTGGCACTGCGCGGCCCGCGCTGCTCGCGCTCTCGGAGCTCGGGGCCAAGTCCGTCACCGTCGTCGCGCGCGATGCCGGAAGGGCAAGTAGCGCACTGGATTTGGCGGAGCGACTGGATATGAGCGCATCCGTGATCGCCTTCGACCCGTTCGCGATCACCGAGGCGTGTGCCACCGCGGGCGCCGTGGTGAGCACCATCCCCGCCGACGCCGCTGCCCCCTTCGCCGCCGCTGTCGCCACCGCGCCGGTCGTGCTCGACGCCATCTACAACCCGTGGCCCACTCCGCTGGCCGAGGCGGTCGCCCGCGCCGGCCACACCGTCGTCAGCGGCCTGCAGATGCTCCTCAACCAGGCATACGGCCAGGTCGAACAGTTCACCGGCCGCCCGGCCCCGCGCGCCGAAATGGCCTCCGCCCTGGACCTTTCCGCCTGAACCGCGGCTTACCCTGGCTGCACGCTCGCCCGCGACGCGCCGGAGCGACGCGCTGGTGCTCGGCCGAGGTCAAGATCATCAGGAACTGAGGTGAGTCGCCTCTCGCGATTTACTTACCTGAGTTCCTGATGATCATGGTGGCGCACGCATATCGCGGGGATTTCTGATACTGGTTCTAGTTTTGTTGTGTGGGGGTGGGGGCTATGGTGTCTGTCATGAATGCTTGGCAGTTGCGGGCCGTGATGCTCGGCGCGCTGGTCGTATTCCTGCGCACCGTGCTGGGGTTCGCGATGGTGTACTGGCCGACCCACGGCGCCTGGATGCGGATCCTGTGCCTGATCGTGCTGCTCGCGGCGATCGGCTACTGGGGTCTGCTGGACGGCCGTAAGGATCGCGCCGCGCACCCCGACCCGGAGCACGGCTCGGACCTGACCATTCGATGGCTCGCGACCGCGGTCGCCGGCGGCCTCGGCAGCGGCCTGGTCAGCTGGCTGCTCGACTTCGTGCCCCGCTTCGACCTGGGCGACAACGGCCTGCTCTTCGAAGTCACCGCCGGCGCCTCGTTCATCGTCCTGCTGATCTTCATCCCCGCCCTCGTCGGCGTAGCCCTCGGCCGCTACCTGGCAGGCCGCAACGCAGGCAACCACCCCGCGGAAACCCCGGCCCAGACCCCCGCCGTCCCCGTAGCCTGACCCCGCAGCCCGCAGCCCGCAGCCCGCAGCCCGCAGCCCGCAGCCCGCAGCCCGCAGCCCGCAGCCCGCAGCCCGCAGCCCGCAGCCCGCAGCCCGCACGGCGCACCCCATCAACATGAGGTGCGCCGCTTCGCATCTCGGCCCCGGCCCCGCTCGCCGCGCATTCGCCGCACCCGATCGGGGCTGATCACCCAGCGCGGTCCTGGTTCGTCGAGCGCAGTCAAATGGCTGTACGACACGCCGAGTAGGGCAGCCAGCTGACTGCGCTCGGCGTAGCTGCTCTTGCCTGGTGTGGTTCCTGCTCGTCGAGCGCGGTGACGCCTGGCCGAGTGGCGAGCTGCATTCATTGAGTGCGGGCTATTGCTGGTCGAGCGCGGTCGAATGGCCGGATGACACGCGAGGTGAGGCGGCCATTCGGCTGCGGTCGATGGCTACAGGAGGATGGCGCCGCTGCTCGAGGGGTGTTCGCGGGCGATGGCGGAGTAGGCGGCGGCCAGGAGGGAGGGGTCGGGGCCTTCGAGGCGGCCGGGTTTGGCCAGGCCGTCGAGGACGACGAAGCGCAGGACGCCTGAACGGGTCTTCTTGTCCGTTTGCATCGAGTCGAGGAGTTGGGGGAGTGCGTCGGCGTCATAGGTGGTGGGCAGGCCGACGCTTTCGAGGATGGTGCGGTGGCGGTCGGCGGTCGCGTCGTCGAGACGGCCCGCGAGACGGCCGAGTTCCGCGGCGAACACCAGGCCGACCGAGACGGCGGCGCCGTGGCGCCAGCGGTAGCGCTCGCGGCGCTCGATGGCGTGGCCCAAAGTGTGGCCGTAGTTGAGGATTTCGCGCAGGCTGGCCTCTTTGAGGTCGGCGGCGACCACATCGGCCTTCACCTGGATGGCGCGGCGGATCAGCTCGGGCAGCACGTCACCGGTCGGGTCGAGCGCGGCCTCGGGATCGCGCTCCACCAGATCGAGGATCACCGGGTCGGCGATGAAACCGGCCTTGAGGATCTCGGCCATGCCCGCGACGATCTCGTTGCGCGGCACGGTCTCCAGCGTCGCCAGATCGACGAGCACCGCGGTCGGTTCGTGGAAGCAGCCGACCAGGTTCTTGCCCGCTTCGGTGTTGATACCGGTCTTGCCGCCGACGGCCGCGTCGACCATGGCGAGCAGGGTGGTCGGCACATGCACGATGCGCACGCCGCGCATCCAGGTGGCGGCGACGAAGCCGGCCAGGTCGGTGGCCGCGCCGCCGCCGAGGCTCACCACGACGTCGTTGCGGGTCAGGCCGATTCGGCCCAGCACCTCCCAGCAGAATCCGGCGACCGCGAGATCCTTACCGGATTCGGCGTCCGGGATCTCCACCCGGTGCGCGTCGATTCCGGTGTCCGCCAGCGCTTTCCGTACCGCTTCCGCGGTCTCGGCGAGCGGCGGCTGATGGAAGATCGCGACCGTGCGCACCCCGCCGCTGCCGTTCACCGATTCGACGAGCTCGCCGAGCAGGCCACGCCCGATGATCACCGGATACGGTTCGGCCGTCCTGACCTCAATGCGAGTCGGCTCTATCGTCACGTGCTCTGCTCCGATTCTGTCGATGCCATCTCTTTGCGTGCTCGCGCCCGAGCCCGCCGTGCCCGAGCGCGCCGCGCCCGCCCACTGGAACTACTGCCGTCACCGGCTTCACCCGGCGCCGGATCATCCCCGGCCTGCCGAGACTCGTCGCTCCCCAGCTTCGCGCTGGATCCGGTGGCATCCTGATTTGCTCCGGCGCCTGCCTCGGCTGCCGAGTCACCAACTCCGCCCCGTGTGCGATCCGGCCGGCCGCCCGCGGTCGTAGCGTCACGACGTGTCCGGCTGCCCGCACTGGATTCGGTGGCACCCCGGTTTGTTTCGCCGGTGCTGCGCCTACCTGCGGCGGTGGCGCCGACTTCGCCCTGCGCGCGGTCCGGGCCGGATTCGTCGCCCCCACCGGATCCACGGGTGCCGCCGCGGACACCTACGGTGCCGGAAGCGTCGGCCCGGTGCGTGCCGACGGTTTTCGTCGCATCGGTGGCACGGCTGCCTACCGGTGCGTCGCTGGAACTCGCGGTGCGGCTGGGGGTGCTGCTGGACGTCGTCGCGTCGGCCGTTGGTCGAGTGGGCGCGCCCGATGTCAGGATGTCGCTGCCTGCGGTCGTCGCTGCGAAGTTCGCGGCGTGGGTGGTGGATTCGGGATCCGCGGGAGTGCCTGGCGCCCCGGAGGGGCGGCGGGCGCGGCGTGGGCGCCGGGTCGCGGGGGTGCTGGGTTCCGCGGCGCTGGTTGAGGTTTCGGGGGGTGTGGGGTCGGTTGACGGAGGAAGGAGGCGGCGGGTTCGCCTGGTTCGGGTGGGCTGCGGCGCGGTGTCGGCGATGTCGGCGCCCGGTAGGTCGGGGGTGGTCGCGTCGGCGCGGCGGGCGGCGGCGCGGGCCCTGGCGCGGCGGCGGGCGCGGGATCGGCTGCTGCCCTGGGGGATCGCGTTGGGCGCCTCGGTGGAAGGGGCGGTAACGGCGGGCTCCGCGGGTTCGAGGCCGAGTTTGGCCATGATCATGCGGACCACGCGGCCGGGGCTGCGGCCGTCGGTGCGCACGCGGACCGAGGCCACCTCGCGGTAGAGCGGGCGGCGCTTGCGCATCAGCTCGCGATATTTGGCGGCCGGGTCGGCGCCGTTGAGCAGCGGTCTGGTGTTGCTCGCGCCGGTGCGCCGAAGTCCTTCGGCCACACTGATTTCCAGGTACACCACGGTGCGGTTGCGCAGCAGCGCCCTGGTGTCCTTGGACAGCACGGCGCCGCCGCCGAGCGAGACGACGCCGCGTTCGGCGAGCACGGCGCGGCGCACCACCCGCTCCTCGATCTTGCGGAACTCGGGTTCGCCGTCCTCGGCGAAGATCTCGGGAATGGTGCGCCCGGTATCGCGCTCGATCCCGGCATCGGTGTCGTACAGCTCGACACCGAGTTCCCTGGCGAGCTTGCGGCCGATCGTGGATTTCCCGGCACCGGGCGGTCCGACCAGCACCACGCGCGGTGCGCGCGGGTCGGTCTGCACGATCATTGCGGCGCCGGGACGTGCGGGCGGCTGTTGACCCGCTTGACGTAGCTGGTGATGTTGTCGACGGTCTCGGCGATCGAATCGCCGCCGAACTTCTCCAGCGCGGCCTGCGCGACGACCAGCGCGACCATCGCCTCGGCCACCACACCCGCGGCGGGCACGGCGCACACATCGGAGCGCTGGTGGATGGCGACGGCCTCTTCGCCGGTGGTCATGTCGACGGTGGACAGCGCGCGCGGCACCGTAGAGATCGGCTTCATCGCGGCGCGCACCCGCAGCGCCTCGCCGTTGGTCATGCCGCCCTCGAGGCCGCCCGCGCGGTTGGTGGAGCGGAGCACGCCGTCGGGGCCGGGCTTCATCTCGTCGTGCGCCTGGCTGCCGCGGCGGCGCGCGGTCTCGAAGCCGTCGCCGACCTCGACACCCTTGATCGCCTGAATTCCCATGAGCGCGGCGGCAAGTCGCGAATCGAGACGGTCCGCGCCGCTGACGAACGAGCCGAGCCCGACGGGCAGGCCCTCCACGATCACCTCGACGACGCCGCCGAGGGTGTCACCGTCCTTCTTGGCGGCTTCGATCTCGGCGATCATCGCGGCCTCGGCATCCTTGTCGAACGCGCGCACCGGGCTCTCATCGATCGCGGCCAGATCGGCGGCGGTGGGCGCGATACCGGTGGTGTTCGCGGCGGCGCCGATGGACACCACGTGCGAGATCACCTCGACGCCGAACGCCTGGCGCAGGAACGCGCGCGCCACGGTGCCCGCGGCGACCCTGGCCGCGGTTTCGCGTGCGCTGGCGCGCTCGAGCACGTTGCGCGCGTCGTCGAAGTTGTACTTGAGCATGCCGGAGTAGTCGGCGTGGCCGGGGCGTGGCCGGGTGAGCGGCGCGTTGCGGGCGAGTTCGGCGAGTTCGGCCGCATCCACCGGGTCGGGCGCCATGACGGTGGTCCACTTGGGCCACTCGGAGTTGGCGACCTCGATGGCGACCGGGCCGCCCATGGTGCGCCCGTGCCGGACGCCGCCGACCATGGTCACCTTGTCGGCCTCGAACTTCATCCTGGCGCCGCGGCCGTACCCGAGCCTGCGGCGCGCCAGCTGCGCGGAAATCTCGTCGGACGTCACCTCGACACCGGCCACCATCCCCTCGAGGATGGCGACAAGAGCGGGACCATGGGATTCTCCGGCAGTTATCCAGCGCAACACGTCGTCCATCTTCCCATGTCGGCAGGGCTGCTCCGGCACGCGGCCCGCCGTGACAACGGGCACGCCGCCACCCCGGCAACCCCGACCACCCGCCGCCATGATCACCACCCGTGCCCCGCCGCCCGATCCGGCGGATCGCGACCATGGTCGATAGCGGCAAATTCGCTGATTCACGTGAAACGGACAGCTGCCATCCGGCGTGTCCATTTGACTATCCCGCGCGTCTTGGTCGCCGTCCTGCTCAACCGGTGCATCCGAGCACGGCTACCCGAGATTTGCTCAGCCCTGCTCCGTTGATCGTCAGCTGGCCCTCGCTACCCGCCCCGCTGACACCCCCGCTCCGGGATCCAGGCCGCTCGGCACCGTCGTCCGTCGAGCGGGCATTGGCACGGCGAACATCGAACGCGCCGACGTTCCGGTCGACGTGTGCGCGATCGGATGCCACGGTCGGCTGTTCGCTGCATTCGAACCGGGCACAGGCGAGCCCGTGCGCGTTGAAGTGCTCGTGCCCCGTCGAGCGCAGTCGAATGGCCCTCGATTGCGGCGTGTCACGAGGCCCTTAGTCACGCCGCGAACGGGGGGTGTCACGGGGGCGGTTGCCGCGTGCGGGTTGCGGGGGTAATTGTGGGC
>NZ_JBIUAF010000011.1:0-89229 GCF_044547285.1 Nocardia sp. NPDC052566
ACACGGGGGTATGAGAGGCTAGAACCAATAAATAATTGGCACTGACATTCATCGACACACTATTGAGTTCTCAAAGAACACACGCACACACCATCGCCCCGGTTTTACTCGGATTGATCGGTGAGGCAACTTTTCTAGCTTAGCTCAGGCAGCAGCCCAGATCAAAATCGGGGTCGCTGTCGAACCAGTGTGATCATCAGGCGCTCCTCGTCCTACCTCGTTTCCCAGGCCATCCGCTCAGCGTTTCCGCTGGGCTTCTCGGCTCCGGGTCGGTGTCCGTGTCGCTCTGACCTGGAATAAGTTACGTGTCGGGAAACGCTACGTCAAATGCCCTGGACAACGGAGTGTTTCCGCAGGTAGGAGCGGACGGGATCGGCCGGTTTACCGGCACCAACCGGACAAATGTGACCCAGCTCACCGAGATCTGGTTGTTTGAACCGCCCACGGACACCATCGGCGCAGGTCGCACCGCTACCGCGGTTCGAGCGTGCACGCCTTCCACTTGCCGTCCTCCCTTTTCAGGTCGAAAACCTTGTCTTCCTCCTTGCCGCGAATGACGGCGCGCACGTGCGCGGTCGCGGAATCACCGGTGATCCGGATCCGATCGACGCTTTTCACCTCGGGCCGATAGACGGCGACATCGGTCTTGCGCCTGCTGCGGTACTTCTCCCGGAATGCGGCACAGGCGACTTCTGGATAGGCCGGATCATCGGCGGAGGTGATCTGCAGGAAGCGGCGCATCGCCGACTCGATCTGCGCGGTGTCCGCCGCGGTCGTGTCCGGCTTGCTCTGCTCGTCGTCACCACGGGTCATGATCACCGAGGTCACGCCGGCGCCGATCAGCACGACGACGGCGCATCCGAGGGCGACGAACATCCCGATCGGCCGCCTCTGCGGTCGCACCGGCGCGGGCGGCGGCTCGGGTAGCGCTTGCGGTTGCGGGTAGTACGTCCAGCCGTCCACGTAGAGGGGCTCGGGCTGGGCTTGCGTCGGCTCCTGTTCAGGCACAACGCAGATGGTTCCACTCAATGAGCGGAGACGGAGGGATTTGAACCCCCGGTCGCTCTCGCGACGCTCGCTTTCAAGGCGAGTGCATTCGGCCGCTCTGCCACGTCTCCAGGCCACCGATCCTAGCGTGCGGACCGGCGAGTCAGCCCTCGCGCTGAACGATCTCCTCGTCGACGCGGCCGAAAACCTCGGCGATCACGTCCATTTGCGTGTTGGTGAGCAGGTCGATGAAGTCACGGCGGACCTCGTCGACATGGCCGGGCGCCGCGGCGGCCAGCCTGCGCATGCCTTCGTCGGTGAGTTCGGCGAGCACGCCGCGCCCGTCCTCCAGGCAGGTATTGCGGCGCACCATCCGCTGCGCCTCCAGCCTGCGGATCTGATGGGTCAGCCTGCTGCGCGAGGAAAGCACGCCGTCGGCCAGTTCGCTCATACGTAGCGAACGGTCGGGAGCTTCGGAGAGTAGGACCAGGATCCGGTACTCGGCCAGGCTGAGATCGGAATCGCGCTGAAGCTGACGGTTCAGCGCGGTCATCAGACGCTGATGGCCGTCCATGTAGGCCCGCCAGGCACGCTGTTCCGTCGAGGTCAGCCAATTCGGCTCGACGAGCGTGCGACTGTTCCGTTCGGGATGCACGATTCTCATTCTATGCCCCCGACCAGGCAAGACTTGCGGGGCGCCGTCGGTTCAGCGAACCGAGGCGATCAACGAGCGGTTCAGTTCGGCGGCGCTCACGCAACCGGAAAGGCCAACGGTGGCATCGAAATCGGCAAGCAGCAGCCGTAGCGCGTGACGCACACCCGCCTGTCCGGCGATGCCGAGACCGTAGGCCCACGGCCTGCCGTAGAGGACGGCCTTCGCGCCGAGCGCCAGCGCGATGACCACGTCCGAGCCGGAGCGGATACCGGAGTCGAACAGCACGTCCGCCCGGTCGCCGACGGTCGCGACCACGGTGGTCAGCGCGTCGAGCGCGGCGATCGCGCCGTCCACCTGGCGGCCGCCGTGGTTGCTGACCACCACCGCGTCGGCGCCCGCGTCCACCACCTGGCGCGCGTCGTCCGGATGCACGATGCCCTTCACCGCGATCGGCAGATTCGTCCATTCCCGCAGGCGGGCGAGGTCGGCCGGGCGCAGCGAGTGATTGCCGAACAGGCCGATCCAGGTGAGGATCGCGGCGCGCATGGCGTCCTCGCTCTCCTCCGGCCGGGTGGCCAGCTTGGCGCGGAACACCGGATCGGACAGGTAGTTCGCGATGCCTTTGCCCTGGAGGAACGGCAGGTGCGCCAGCTCCAGATCGCGGGGCCGCCAGCCCATGGCCGGTGTATCGACGGTGACAACGATGGCCTTGGCGCCCGCCTGCTCCGCGCGGCGGACGAACGAGCGCGCGAGTTCGTGATCGTTCGGCCAGTACAGCTGATACCACCACTCGCCCGCCGCCGCGCCGACCTCTTCGATCGTCGAGGACGCCGCGGTGGACAGGACGCAGCCGATGCCCAGTTCCTTGGTCGCCTTGGCGACGAGCACCTCACCCTTGTCGTGCAACAGCTCGAGCACACCGATCGGCGCGGTCAGTACCGGCGCGGCGAGCCGGGTGCCGAGCACCTCCGCGGAGAGATCGCGCGCACCGGGACCGGTCGCGCCGCGCAGCATGCGCGGCAGGATCCGATGCCGCTCGAACGCGGCGCGATTGGCGTCGGCGGTGCGTTCCGCAGAGGCGCTGCCCGCCACATACGCGAAGGCCTTGGGATCGAGCAACTCTTCGGCACGCTTCGCCAAACCCTCGGCCGTCATCGGCAATTCGGGCACCGCGCCGCCGAGCCCGGCCAGGTAGATCTCGTTCTGGAAGTCGACGAAGCTGCTCACGCCACCGAACGGTAGTGCGTCCGCACCCTCCGCGCAGCAAGCTCACCGAATTGCTCGCTACCCAGCGATTTCCCGGATCGGATCACCCACAGGACAGAACGGACAGGAGGGAGGCGCACTATGAGTTCATGCGCGCTATCAACCTGAACGGTTTCGGCGGACCCGAGGTGATGGAGTGGGCCGAGGCGCCCGATCCGCACCCGGGGCACGGCGAGGTGCTCATCGAGGTGGTCGCGGCCGGGGTGAACCGCGCGGATCTGCTTCAGCGGCAAGGGTTTTATCCGCCGCCCGCGGGCGCGAGCACGATCATGGGGCTGGAGTGCTCCGGTGTCATCGCCGCGGTGGGTGACGGTGTGCGCGAATGGCAGGCCGGCGATCGGGTGTGCGCGCTGCTGTCCGGCGGTGGCTATGCCGAGCGGGTCGTCGTGCCCGCCACGCAGGTGCTTCCGGTACCGGAGGGACTCGATCTGGCCGCGGCCGCCGGGCTGCCCGAAGTGGCGGCGACCGTGTGGTCGAACCTGGTGATGACCGCCGGACTGCGCGCCGGTCAGCTACTGCTGATCCACGGCGGCGGCAGCGGAATCGGCACGCACGCCATTCAAGTGGCGACGCATCTCGGCGCACGGGTCGCGGTGACCGCGGGCTCGCAGGAGAAGCTGGCGCGCTGTAAGGAATTGGGCGCGAGCGTGCTGATCAACTATCGGGAGGACGATTTCGTCGCCGCGGTGCGCGCGGAATCGGACGGCCGTGGCGCGGACGTCATCCTCGACGTGATCGGCGCCGCCTACCTCGCGCGCAATGTCGACGCGCTCGCACCGCGCGGTCACCTGGTGGTGATCGGCATGCAGGGCGGCGCCACCGCGGAGCTGAATCTCGCCGCGCTGCTTGGCAAATGGGGCAGCATTCACGCGACGAACGTGCGCAACCGGCCGGTCACCGGGCCCGGCAGTAAAGCGGAGATCATCACCGAGCTGACCCGCCACCTCTGGCCACTGATCGCCGACGGCACCATCGCTCCGATCATCGACGCCGAACTCCCCATCACCGACGCCGCCGAAGCCCATCGCATCCTGGACTCCTCGGCCAACGTCGGGAAGGTGATCCTGTCCATCAGAAGCGACAACTGATTTCGAGAGAACATGGGTAACTCGTCGGGCACGCCCAAAACTCAGCCGAATACCCAACCGTCGGCCGCCGACGTAGGTCCCGCGGCACTCGGTCCGGCCTGAATACGCGGAGAGGCGGGGAGGGCACTACTCCAGCGCGGCGAGCGCGCGGCCTAGCTGGTCTATCTCGAATTTCGTTGTGTAGGGGGCTAGTCCGATCGTCACGGCACCGCCCTCGTCGTTGACGCCGAGCGCGTCGAGCAGGCGGCTGCCCCCGTGCACACCGCTGAGGGTGCCGATGCGATTGTCGGCGAGCTTCGCGGCGACCTTCTCGGCCTGCATGCCCGCCATGGTGAAACTGACCGTCGGGATGCGGGTGGAGGCGCGGCCGATCACGGTGAGATTCGGCAGTTTGTCCAGCACATCCATCAGATGCTCGAACAGCTGGTCGTGGTAGTCCTGCAGCGAGGTGATGGAGATTTCCAGCCGCTCGCGCCGGGTGCCCCTGGCTCGTTCGTCCAGGCCGGCGAGGAAATCGATGGAGGTGGTCAGTCCGGCGAGCAGCGCGTACTGATGTCCGCCGACCTCGAGCCGCTCGGCGCCTTTGGCGTAGGGGTTCAACGACATCGACGGAATCCGGTCCAGGAACGCCGGATCGCGGAACACCAGCGCGCCGATCTGCGGACCGCCCCATGCGGGCGCACTCAGCGCCACCACATCGGCATTGAGCTCATCGATATCGATCAGCGCATAGGGCGCGGCACCGAACGCGTCGGCGACGAGCAGCCCGCCGACTTCGTGCACCCGGTCTGCGGCGACCCGCACCGCGGGCGCGGAGCCGACGATCGGCGAGGCCGCGGTGAGCGCGACCAGCCGGGCCGTCGGCCCGATCAGCTCCTCGAACTGCCAGGACGGCATCTCGCAGGTTTCGATCTCCACCTCGGCCCAACGCACATGCGCGCCATAGCGATTGGCGATCCGCAACCAGGGCGCGACATTCGCCTCGTCATCCAGGCGGGACAGCACGATGCCGGTGCCGAGCCCGAGCCGCGAGCTCAGCGATTCGGCGAGCCAGGCGAGCAGGACCGCACGGTCCGGTCCGAGCACGACGCCCGCCGGATCACCGCCGACCAGATCGGCGACCGCCTCGCGCGCCGCCTCGAGTATTCCGGCGCTGCGCACGGCGGCGCCATGCCTGCCGATATGTGAAAACGACGAAGTCCGGAAACCTGTTGAGACGGCACGGGATACCGAATCCGGCACCAACATCCCGGCCTGCGGATCCAGATGAATCCAGCCGTCGCCCAGGGAGGGTATGAGGCCCCGAACCCGCGCGACGTCGTAAGTCATGTTGGCCACTCTAAGGGCAGCGGCCGAGCCTGTGTAACCGCGTTCCCCCAGACCGGCGGGCGGCGAAGCGAATCGGACACGGGCGGTGGCGGGCATGCGCGAAGCGACCGGGGAAGTGACCGGGACATCGGCACGGAGCACCGGGGCAGCGACGACCTGGGACTCAGCATGGCAACCGACTTTCAGCAAATCCGAACCACACGACCCGAACAGAATAGCGGTGCGCGCCCCTCGCCGGGCCGTGTCCGTCGGGCATGGGTGAGGGCCCTGCGTGGTGACGCTGTCGCTACCGCCTCCGGGGCTTGACCGCGCCGGGCCACCCTTCTTAGCGCGTTGCGCCGGGACGCGACATGATGGGGACCATGACGCAATCGGAAGAGGCACCGGACTCCATTGTCGTGATCGGACCCGACGGCCGGCCGTTGGTCATTCCAGCGGACGCGAACTCGGACGCGCCCCTGACCGCGCAGGTGGTTTCCGACAGCGATAAGGATTCCGACGATCGGGATGACCGTGACGATTCCGGCGAATCGCTCGCGGACATGGTCGAGCAGCCCGCGAAGGTCATGCGCATCGGCACCATGATCAAACAGCTGCTCGAAGAGGTCCGCGCGGCGCCGCTCGACGACGCGAGCCGGACCCGGCTGCGCGATATCCACAAATCCTCGGTCCGCGAACTGGAACAGGGGCTCGCCCCCGAACTACGCGACGAGCTCGAGCGGCTCACGCTGCCGTTCACCGACGACGCCATCCCCTCCGACGCGGAACTGCGCATCGCGCAGGCACAGCTGGTCGGCTGGTTGGAAGGGTTGTTCCACGGCATCCAGACCGCGCTGTTCGCACAGCAGATGGCGGCGCGCGCGCAACTCGAGCAGATGCGCCAGGGCGCACTGCCGCCCGGCATCCACGCGGCCGATCCGCGCGCGGGTCAGTCCAGCCAGGTGACCGGCGGTTCGGGACAATATCTGTGAGAGAAGGACCCGCGTGTGCCACGCGGGTCGGTAGGAATTTCCAAGGGTAGTGTCGTGCACCGTGCCCGCCGCTGCCGCTCGCCCCGACTCGGTTCCCGCCATGGGTACGGGGCGTCCTGAAGAAAGCCGAGTGGATGAAACGGATCGGGAACAGGTGAGCGCCGCGGAAGATACGGCCGTAGCGGAGGTCGCGGGCGACCAGCCGCTGGTGTCGGATTCGCAGACCTTCCACCGCGCGTTCAAGGATCTGCGCGACGGCTTCTCCCAGCGCGAACTGTGGCTCTCCCTCGGCTGGCAGGACATCAAGCAGCGCTACCGGCGCTCGGTGCTCGGACCGTTCTGGATCACCATCGCCACCGGCCTGCAGGCCGCGGCGATGGGCGTGCTGTACGCGGCGCTGCTCGATCAGTCGCTGAAGACGTACCTGCCGTACGTCACCGTCGGACTCGTCGTCTGGAATGTGATCAACGCGAGCATTCTCGAGGGCTCCGAGGTGTTCATCGCCAATGAGGGCTTGATCAAACAACTTCCGTCGGCGTTGAGCGTGCACGTCTACCGGCTGGTGTGGCGGCAATTGCTGTTCTTCGCGCACAACATGGTCATCTATCTGGTGCTGCTCGTCGCGCTCGGCGTCTGGCAGAACGTGGGATGGTCCAGCCTGCTTGCGATTCCGGCGATACTGCTGCTGTTCCTCAATTCGATGTGGGTGTCGATCGTGTTCGGCATTTTCAGCACCCGCTACCGCGATATCGCGCCCATCCTCAGCAGCACCACGCTGATGCTTTTCGTGCTGACCCCGGTCATGTGGAACACCAAGGTGCTGAATTCGCAGATCGGCGGCAACGGCGATCGGGCCAGGCTGGTCGAGCTGGTACCGACCTTCCACTACCTCGAAATCGTCCGCGCCCCCCTGCTCGGCGAACCGCAGGCGCTGCGGCACTGGGTGATCGTCGGGGTGATCACGCTGGTCGGCTGGATCGTGGCGATCCTCGCCATGAAGCAGTACCGTTCGCGCGTGCCGTACTGGGTATAGGAGACTGGCGTCCTGATGACCGATCACGTGAGTATCGAAACCCGCCAGGCCTGGGTCGAGTTCCCCATCTTCGATGCCAAATCCCGGTCGTTGAAGAAGGCCGTGCTCGGCAAGGCGGGCGGCGCGATCGGGCGCAACCAGTCCGACGTGGTGGTGGTCGAGGCGCTGCGCGACATCACGCTGTCACTGAAGGAAGGCGACCGGGTCGGCCTGGTCGGGCACAACGGCGCGGGCAAATCGACGCTGCTGCGGCTGCTCTCCGGTATCTACGAACCCTCGCGCGGCAGCGCGCGCATCCGCGGGCGGGTGGCGCCGGTATTCGACCTCGGCGTCGGCATGGATCCGGAGATCTCCGGCTACGAGAACATCATCATTCGCGGGCTGTTCCTCGGGCAGACGCGTAAGCAGATGCTGGCCAAGATCGATGAGATCGCCGATTTCACCGAACTCGGCGAATATCTGTCGATGCCGCTGCGCACCTACTCCACCGGTATGCGGGTGCGGCTGGCGATGGGTGTGGTCACCTCGATCGATCCCGAGATCCTGTTGCTCGACGAGGGCATCGGCGCGGTGGACGCCGAATTCATGAAGAAGGCGCGACTTCGGTTGCAGTCGCTGGTGGCCAGGTCCGGCATACTGGTGTTCGCCAGCCATTCCAACGAATTCCTCGCCCAGCTCTGCGATTCCGCGCTGTGGATCGACCATGGTCAAATCCGGTTGCGCGGCGGTATCGAAGAAGTGGTGCGGGCCTACGAGGGTCCGGACGCGGGGAATCACGTCGCCACCGTGCTGCGGGAAATGGAAGCCGAGCGGGCGGCGGATAATGAACGAGAATTGGAGAGCAATCAGGCATGAGTGAGTCAGGCCCGGAGGAGGCAGCGCAGCGTAACCACGCAGGGCCCTCACACATGCCCGATGGACACGGCATGAGTGAGTCAGGCCCGGAGGAGGCAGCGCAGCGTAACCACGCAGGGCCCTCACACATGCCCGATGGACACAGCATGAGTGAGCCGACCGGGCAGGACGCCGCCCCGATCGAGACCGGGGCGGCGACCCCGGTCGACTCCGCGCCTACGGGCGCCGCAGACGAACCTGCGGTGTTCGATCGCGAGACCTTCACGCCGACCGATACCGGGCCGAACGCGAAGATCGTCGCCGTCGTCGTCACGCACAAGCGCCGCGAGCTACTCGCGGAATCGCTGAAAATCGTTGTCTCCCAGTCACGACCGGTGGATCACCTGATCGTGGTCGACAACGGGAACGAGGCCGAGGTCGCCGATCTGGTGCGCGAGCAGCCGATCGAATCGACCTATCTCGGGTCGGCGCACAATCTCGGTGGCGCGGGCGGATTCGCGCTCGGCATCCTGCACGCGCTGACGCAGGGCGCCGACTGGGTGTGGCTCGCCGACGACGACGGCAGGCCCGAAGGGCCAGAGGTGCTCTCGATCCTGCTGGATTGTGCCGACAGGCACGGGCTTTCGGAAGTATCCCCGGTCGTCTGCGATATCGATGAGCCCGACCGGCTCGCCTTCCCGCTGCGCCGCGGCGTGGTGTGGCGGCGGCTGCGCTCCGAACTCGGCGACGAGGATTTCCTGCCCGGTATCGCCTCGCTGTTCAACGGCGCGCTGATCTCCGCGCAGGCCGTCGATCTCATCGGCGTGCCCGACCTGCGCCTGTTCGTGCGCGGCGACGAGGTCGAGGTGCATCGGCGCCTGGTCCGCTCCGGCCTGCCCTTCGGCACCTGCCTGCAGACGGCCTACCTACATCCCAACGGCGCCGCCGAATTCAAGCCGATCCTCGGCGGCCGCATGCACACCCAGTACCCGGACGATCCGGTGAAGCGCTACTTCACCTACCGCAACCGCGGCTACCTGATGTCCCAGCCCGGCATGCGCAAACTTCTCCCCCAGGAATGGATCCGCTTCTCCTGGTTCTTCCTCGTCACCCGCCGCGACCCCGCGGGCCTGCGCGAATGGTTCCACCTGCGCTCCCTCGGCCGCCACGAGCAATTCGGCAAGCCCGACAACTAAGCGCGCGAACTCACGATCACCGCGGCCACGGCCTTCCTGACATCCGCGAAGGCCACCTCGGGCACCTCATCGAATCCGAACCAGGCGTATTCGGAGTTCTCGTCGGACAACTCGATCGGGCTGCCGTCGACCTCGCAACGGAAAGCGATACCCAGCGTCTGCAGACCCGTATCGCCATAGACCGACGCGAACGTGCCCAAGAAGGACAGCGCGTGGACATCGATCCCGATTTCCTCGCGCGCCTCTCGCCGCAAGCACTCCTCGGCCGTCTCGTCACCGGACAGAAATCCGCCGACGGTATCCCACTGCCCGCACGCAGGCTCGATCGCCCGGCGCAGCAGGAGCACGCGCTCCGCCACGGTGATCACCCCAATGGCCGTCGGCAACGGGTTGTCGTACTTCACGAAACCACACGCCGCGCAGGCGGCATGAAGATCATGTCCGACACCCGTAACAGCCAACGCACCACCACATCTGGGGCAGAACTTCCAATCCTGCATCAGCGAGCCTCACTATCCGATCACGGAAACCCGCCGCACCGCCTCGGCTGCGGCTGCCCGCGCATTGTGCCACTTTCCACTCCGGCCGCCGCTTTTGTCACGCGGCAGTACCTGCGGGCACCTATGGCACCCGCGATCGGAAAATAGGTTGCGACGGATCGAGGGGTCTGTCAGGGTTGGGAGAACTTCGAGATGAGTGAGGAGGTGTGGACCGTGACCAGGAACGTTCGGGTTGTTGTGCCTGGGCGAGCTGTGGGGTTCCACGCCGCCGGACGGACTTCTACCTCCATCTCACTTCGCTGAGTCCTGGTCGGGCTCGGCGCTCGACGAAGGACTTCTTCCATCATGGTCGATCACGACCTTCTTGTTTCTTACGGCTGGACCGAAGCGGTAGCCGATGACTACGCACCACTCATCGAGGATGGGTGGGCACCGGCCCGGGTGATCCGGATGGATCGCAGTGAATGTGATGTCGCGACGCCGACGGGGCTCGGGCGTGCCCGGTGCCCTCGGGCGGACTCCGAGGTCAGCGGGCTGTGCACCGGTGACTGGGTGGCCGTCGACGCGGAAATGAACGTCCGGCGGCTGCTGCCGCGGCGCGGGGCGATCATGCGGTCGGTGGTCGACCGGCGGTCGGAGGGGCAGGTGCTCGCCGCCAATGTCGATACGGTGCTGATCTGTTCGGCCGCCGATGGCGATGTGGATCTCGGGCGGATCGAACGGATGCTCGCGCTGGCCTGGGAAAGCAACGCGCAGCCGATCGTTGTGCTCACCAAAGCGGATGCGGCGGTGGATATTCCGATCGACGAGGTGCGCGCGGTCGCGCCCGGCGCCGCCACGGTGACGGTCAGCGCGAACAGCGGCGCCGGACTCGATGTGCTCACCGCGATGCTCGACGGCACCGTCGCGCTGATCGGGCCGTCGGGCGCGGGCAAATCCACGCTGGCCAATGCACTGCTCGGCCGAGAGGTGTTCGCCACCAACGCGGTTCGCGCGGCGGACAAGAAGGGCAGGCACACCACGGTGCATCGGGAGCTGCAACCGCTGCCCGGCGGCGGCACGCTGATCGATACGCCCGGACTGCGCGGCATCGGGCTGTGGGATGCGGCCGACGGTATCGAAAAGACGTTCAGCGACGTCGAATCGATCGCGCGGGACTGCCGATTCAGCGACTGCGCGCACAACGGCGAACCCGGCTGTGCCGTACAGAAAGCCATCGACAGCGGCGAGCTGACCCAGCGCCGCATCGACAGCTACCGCAAGCTCGCCAGGGAGAACGCTTGGATGTCCGCCCGGACGGACAAGCGGTTGCAGGCCGAGCGAGAACGCGTCTGGCGCGATATCACCAAGCAGCAGCGGCAGATCTACCGCCAGCGCGGCTCCCGGCGCTGATCGCTCCACCCGCCTCGTGCCAACGGTGAACGGCACGAGGCGGGCCGCCCGCCCCACCGGACGCAGTCAAATGGCGGTCCGACACGCCTACGGGAACGACCATCTGACTGCGCTCGACAACGTGACACTGGCTCCGCAGGCCAGGTCGGCGGCCATGCTGCGCGCGGTAGCGCCGTACCGCCCGGGCAGGCGGACGGCGGGGATCATCTCACCGTCACAACGACATCAGGATCTAGGACTCGCGAACCTCCTCCTCTCGGAGGCGAATCACGCTGCGCGAGCACAGGAAACTCCGAGGTCGGTTGACCAAAGTTGCGGTGAGCGCCGCTCCTCCTGCTCCACCGCAGGGCGCCGCCGCTCGCCTAATCGAGGCTCGTAGCGCCGATTCGTTGGCGCCAAGGTAGATTCGGCACGCACCATCGCTATCTGGGAGGGATAGATGAATCAACCTGGCGGATTCCCGCCTCATGGCCAGCAGCATCCGGGCACAGGTCCGCAGGGCTATGGTCAGCCACCGCAGCACGGCGGACAGTACCCGCCGCAGTACGGTCAGCAGGCCGGAAATCCTTACGGCGCAACGCAACCCGGCCAGCCGGGTACCGGTCCGCAGTTCGCGCCGCCGCCCGGCGCACCGCAGTACGGTCAGCAGCCGCCGCAGTACGGTCAGCCGCAGCACGCCCAGCCACCGCAGTTCGGCCAGCAGCCGCAGCAGCACGGCCAGCAGCAGCACGGCCAGCAGCAGTTCGGGCAGCAGCCCGGTCAATTCGGCCAGCAGCCAGGCCAGTTCGGGCAGCAGCAGGGCCAGCCGGGCCAGTTCGGTCAGCAGGGTCAGTTCGGCCAGCAGGGCCAGCCGGGCCCGGCACCGGGCGCGCCCGCCGATCCCCCCGGGATCACGGTCGACGCCTCGTACCACCCGTTCGCCTTCCTGCTCGGTCTGCTGACCAAGCCGAAGATCCGGATCAACGGGCAGCCGGTGCCGAATACCAAGTGGGGCGCCAACCACATCCCGGTCGGACCGGGTCAGTACGACGTGTGGGTGGCCACGCCGTGGATCTTCGACATGGGCGCGAACCAGCTGCCGACGCAGATCGGGCAGGGGCCTGGCACCAGGGTCTACTACCGCACGCCCGCGGTGTTCTTCCTGAAGGGCGGCATCGGCCTGACCCCGCAGAAGACGCCGGGCATCCTGTTCATGTACATCCTGCTCGGGTTCATCGGCCTGATGTTCCTGCTGAACATCCTGCTGATCGCGGTCGCCTGACCATCGCGTTCGCCTGATCGAGGCGCCGGGTCCGGGGGGCTTCCCGGGGTCGCCGAAGCGGTAAGGGGCGTCGGAGTTCACCTCCGGCGCCCCTTCTTCGACCACCCTATGCAACTGGTTGCATAGGACTCGGGTTTACGCTTACTGTCAGACAAAGCCGCGGGCCAACCCCTGCGGCAGAGACGACAGGAGCAGGTCAATGACGGAACCGGTTTCGAAGCCGCTCGCGGGCAAGACGATGATCATGTCCGGCGGCAGCCGCGGTATCGGCCTGGAGATCGCCAAGCGGGCCGCCGCCGACGGCGCCAACATCACCCTGATCGCCAAGACCGACCAGCCGCATCCCAAACTGCCTGGCACCATTCACACGGCGGCGGCGGAGCTCGAGGAGGCCGGCGGTCAGGTGCTGCCGTTCGTCGGCGATGTGCGCATCGACGAGTCGGTCGCCGAGGCCGTGCGCCAGACCGTCGAGCGGTTCGGCGGCATCGACATCGTGGTGAACAACGCCTCCGCCATCGATCTGTCGCCGACCGATGTGCTGCCCATGAAGAAGTACGACCTGATGCAGGACATCAACTGCCGCGGCAGCTTCCTGCTGTCCAAGCTGAGCATTCCCGCGCTGCGCGAATCGGCCGCGGCGGGCCGCAATCCGCACATCCTCACCCTCTCACCGCCGCTGAACCTCGACCCCAAGTGGGCGGGCATGGCGCTCGGCTACACCATCGCCAAGTATGGAATGTCGCTCACCACACTGGGTTTGGCGGAGGAGCTGAAGGGCGACGGCATCGGCGTCAACTCCCTGTGGCCGCGCACCACCATCGCGACCGCCGCGGTGAAGAACCTGCTCGGCGGTGACGAGATGATCGCCACCTCGCGCACCCCCGACATCTACGCCGACGCCGCCTACCTGGTGCTGACCTCCCCGGCCAAGGAAACCTCCGGCAACTTCTTCCTCGACGACGAAGTCCTTGCCACGCACGGCATTACCGACCTCGACAAGTACCGCGTGGTCCCCGGCGACGGCGAACTCAGCACCGACCTGTTCCTCTAACCGCGCACGCCCTGATTTCCCGCAGCGGCCGGAGGCCGCTTCGCGCCGGGCCGGAGCGACGCGATGCGGAGTCGGAGGCAGCCACACACCGAACCGGTATGCGGGAAGTCAAAGGTGTCCGGCGCTATTCGGCGTCGATGCCGTAGAGGCGTTCCCAGTTGGCGCGGCTGGTGAGCTCCGGCATCGCCGCGCGGTATTCCCGTTGCAGCGCGGGCAGTTCGCGGCGCAGGCGGCGCAGCACACGCCAGGTGCGCAGCAGCAGGGCACGCGCACGCGCCTTGTCCCGCCTGCGGATTCGCACACCGGACTGCGAGGCGTCGGTGACGACGACGTGATCGAACAGCGAGACGTGCCACCAGTAGGCGTCCTCGCGGGTGACGCCGATCAGCCCGCGCTGGGTGCGCCCGGTCCACTGGGTGATGGCCCGCTTGACCAGCACCAGGTTGGCGCGGCTCGGTTCACCACTTGCCCGGCGCAATTGGATGTCGCCCGAACGCACCGGCGGCGTCGCGGCGGCGTGCTTGACGGTCTCCGGATAGTCGCCTCGGGTCGAGCGGGCGGCGGACAGCGCGGCGATACCGCCGTCGCGCAGCACCTTCGGCCCCTTCAAGAAATCCTCGATGCCCTGCAGCGTGGTGTGCACCAAGCCGTACTGCATCGCGACCAGGTGTTCGGCGAGCTCGCGGAACAGCTTGCGGGTGATGGCTTTTCCGTCGAGATCGGTGTGCAGCGAGCCGACGATGAGCGAGTTGCGCGTGCTGAAGTAGCGCGCCCAGTCGTCGTAGTCCTTCCAGTAGAAGTCGGCGTGCCACACCGCCGCGTTGGGCAGCGTCACCGTCACGAAGCCGGCCTCGCGGGCGCGGACACCGTATTCGACGTCGTCCCACTGGAAGAAGATCGGCACCGGCAGCCCGATCCGCGCGACCACCTCGGCCGGGATCAGGCAGGTCCACCAGGCGTTGTAGCCCGCGTCGACGCGGCGTTCCTGGTTGCGCTTGAGCATGCTGGTGTTGCGCAACGCCTTCGGCACCTTCTGCCCGTGCTTGAGCTCGTTCAGGTGCACCTCTTCGGCGCCGACGTTGAGGTAGTCGGGGTTGAGCAGGAACAGCATCTGCGCGCCGACCAGGGTCGGCTCCACCGTCATATTGGCGAAGGCATTGAGCCGCACCACCGTTTCCGGTTCGCACAGGATGTCGTCGTCCATCAGGATGACGTCGGCGTGCTCGTTCACCGCGGACACCTCGTAGAGCCCGCGCGTGAAACCGCCCGCGCCACCGAGATTGGGCTGGCGGATGTAGCGCAGCTTGTCACCGAAGATCGGGCGCACCTCTTGGAAGTGCGGGCGGTTCTCCACCAGGTCGGTGCCCTGATCGACGACGTAGACCGCGTCGATGGCGGCGAGCACGGTCGCGTCGGATGCCAAGGCGGCCACCGTGTTCGCGCAGTCCTCGGCCCGGTTGAAGGTGCAGATCGCGATGGCGACCGGGCGCACGTGATCGGGCGCGACCGAGGTCCAGGTGAGCTCGGAGATGCCGAGTTCGCCACCGACGGCATCGAATTCCAGCCACAGCGCGCCACCGTCGACGTACTGGTCGAGCGGCGCGGACAACGAAAGCGGGCCGCTGGCATCGACGTCGGCGGTCTGGATGATCCGGCGGTGGCCCGCGATATCGGAGGCGACGATCCGCACCCGCGCCTGCTTGGCGACATCGAGCACCATCGAGGCGCGCACCTCGGTGACGGTGGTCCAGCGCTGCCAGTAGCTGGCGGCGAACCGGCCGAAGTAGGTGTTGGTGTGCGCGGCGGCGCCCTTGTCCAGTCGCAGCGCCTGCCGTTCCCGCTCTGCCCTGCCCTTCACGACGGCGTAGAGCTCGTCGCTCACCTTCGCCGACGGACCGGTGAAGATGCCGCGCTGCAGCACCAGCCGGTCGGGCGCCCGGTGATCGGCGCGCAGCGAGGCGGGTGCCTCGGCCGCGCGGTGGTTGGCTTCGGTAACGGCATGGGTAGCCGACTGCTCCATGAAGTCCTCGAAATCTTTATTGTGCCGACGGGACAGACACGCCCCTGGATGCCGTTCGCGGCGGGGCGAGGATATCAATCCACTTCGCGGTGCGCCCGCCCAGCAACCAGCCTACGGTGACTACTTTTGTTGCTCTGTGTTCGCCGCTCCGCCGGTGAAGACGAATTTTCCGTACGCCCAGTAGCGGAACACCACCGCGACGATCTGGCCGATGAGCGTGCCGGAGACGTTGTCCGCCAGCTGTGACGACAGGTCGAGGACATAGCGGGAGAACCCGAGGCAGCCCAGTTGCAGTGCGATCGCGAGGACGTTGAACAGCGCGTAGAGCAGGTACTCACGGCCGGGATTGTCGGTCTGCTTGTGCGAGTAGGTCCACCACTTGTTGCCGAAGTAGGTGACCACGGTCGCGGTGGCGATCGCGATGATCTTGGCGGGCAGCGGCGCGGCGCTCAGCGCGCCGGTCCAGAAGACCAGCAGGTTGTAGGTGCCCGCGTCGACGAGGAATCCGATCGCGCCGACTATCAGGAAGGGGATGCCGATCTGCCGCAGCGCGGTGAGCACCTTCGCGAACAACCCGGATTCTCGTGTGTCCACTGGATCCACCGTGTCTACGGGGTGAGATTCGGGGTGTTCGGGGTAAGACACTTAGCGAAGGTACCCCAACTCGACCCGACGCGAGCTCAGGCCCGAAGGAGGCAGCGCAGCGTAACCACGTAGGGCCAGGGAGCGTCGGCATTGAACACAGCCCAACCGAGTGAGCATCAGCGGTACCGGCCCTGTACCCTCCCGGTGTTCCCCAATTCACCGCCGACCTCGAGGATTGACCCGGGTGGACTCCACCGAGCTTCGAATTGCCGCTGTGGTCCCTTGCCACAATGAAGAGGCCGCGGTCGCCAAGGTCGTTGCCGACCTGCAGGCCGCCGTGCCGGGGATCGTCGTCTATGTCTACGACAATCTGAGCACCGACAAGACCGCCGAACGCGCCCGCGAGGCCGGGGCGATCGTGCGCCACGAGCACACCAAGGGCAAGGGAAACGTGGTGCGCCGCGCCTTCGCCGATATCGAGGCCGACGTCTACCTGATGATCGACGGCGACGACACCTACGAGGCCTCGGCCGCACCGCTGATGATCAAGACGCTGCTCGACGGCCCCTACGACCACGTGCTGGGCGTGCGCAAGCAGGAGCATGAGGGCTCCTCGGCCTACCGCGCGGGCCACGAGACCGGCAACAAGGTGCTCAACGGCGTGGTCGGCAAGGTGTTCGGCGAGAACGTCGAGGACATGCTCAGCGGATTCCGCGTCTTCTCGCGCCGGTTCGTGAAGAGCTTCCCCGCGGTGTCGCGCGAGTTCGAGATCGAGACCGAACTGACGGTGCACTCCCTACACCTGCGGGTACCACGCACGGCGGTGCCGGTCGGCTTCCGCGATCGCCCGGCGGGCAGCGAATCGAAGCTGCGCACCTACCACGACGGATTCAAGATCCTCGCGCTGATCGCCGGGCTGGCCAGGCACGAGCGGCCGGTCGCGTTCTACGGCGTCTTCGGCACGCTGAGCTGGCTGGTCTCGATCATCCTGAGCGTCCCGATCGTCATCGAGTTCTACAACACCCATGAGGTGCCGCGCTTCCCCACGCTGTTCCTCGCCTTCACGCTGCTGCTGCTCGGCAGCCTGGCGTGGACCGCAGGCCTGATCCTCGACGGCATCCGGCGCTCGCGGCACGAGGCGGCTCGCCTTGTCTACCTGCGGTATTCGGCGGTCGGCACCGACGAAACAGCCGGCGGTGACGGGGCAGGCCGTTGACCACCTCCGCCGACCGGGCCGGGACGACCGGTTCCGCATCGAGTGAGGAGCAGGCGCTGAGCGCACCGGCGAGCACCACGACCGAAACCAACGGCAAGGCCACGTCCGCCGAGACGGTCACGGCCCGAACCGATTCGGCGGGTGCGCGCGCGACTGTGCGCCGCCTGACCGGCCCGCTGGTCGCCCGGTTCGGTGCGGCGACCCTCGCGTTCACCGTCGTCGCCGGCATCTTCGGCGTCGTATTCGCCTGTCTCACACCGCCGTTCTGGGGTCATGACGAGATCACCCAGTTCGGCAGGGCCTATCAGGTCGCGCACGGCGGGATCATGCCGCAGCGGATCACCGACGACCGCGGCGTCGCCTACGGCGGCGACGTGCCCGCCTCCGTCGATCACCTGATGAGCTACGCCTTCCAGGACTACAACCACAACCCGGAAGAACCGGATCCGATGGTCGCCGATCCCGGCGCCTACGACCGGCTCGGCGACGCGAAGGTCTCCTCGGCCACCACGCAGGTCTGGTTCACCAACACCTCGGCCTATTCGCCGGTGCCGTATGCACCTGCCGCGGTGGGTATTCGGCTCGCCGAACTGTTCGACCTGAACGTCGGCGGGATGATGCTGCTCACCCGGCTGTGCGGGCTGTTCGCCTACCTGCTGATCGTCGGATTCGCGCTGCACGCGCTGCGCGGGCATCGGGTGCAGTGGCTGGCGTTCACGGTCGCGGTGCTGCCGATCGCGGTGTTCCAGGCGGGCACCGTCACCGCGGACACGATGACCAACGCGCTGGCGATCCTGGTGTCCGCGTTGCTGATCAAGGCGCTGTTCCTCGGTGATCGGCTGCATCCGGTGGAGACCGCGGCGCTGCTGACCGCGACGGTCCTACTACCCGTGAGCAAGCCGACCTACGTCCTACTCGCCATGCTCGTCGTCCTCGTCCCCGGGCAGCGGCTCGGCCTCTCCGGCGTGCTGCGCTGGCTGCCTTGGGTTTTCGCGGGCCTCGGCGCGCTCGCCTTCGCGGTCTGGATGAAGATCGCCGCGCCGACCGGCGAGGGCATGGGCCTGATGCGGCCGCAGCCGCAGTGGCATTCGGTGCGGCCAGGCGATCAGCTGCACGAGATCCTGTCCAGTCCGGGTCATTTCGCCAACGTGTTCGCCGAGAGCATCTGGCTGCGCGACAACCGGTGGTTCACCCAGTTCTTCGGCGAACTCGGCTTCGCCTACATCGACGTGCCCGCCCTGACCATCGTGACCTGCCTGCTCGCCCTCGCGGTGAGCGTCGGCATCGCGGATCGGATGAACAAGGAGACGGCCACCTTCCGGCGCACCCTGCTGGTGGCGCTCACCGTGGCGGCCAGCGTCGCGATGATCTACGTGACGCTGTACATGTCGTTCACGCCGGTCGGCTACTACCTCATCGACGGCGTGCAGGGCCGCTACTTCGTGCCGCTCGCGCTGCTCGCGTTCGCGGTGCTGCTGCGCTGGATGCCGCTGCGGCTCACCGATGCTCAGGGCCGGACGCCGACGTGGGGGCCCGCGGTCACCATCGTTGCGGCCAGCAGCATCGCCCTGCTCGCGACGATCGGCAAGTACCACGCCATCGTCTGGGGCTGAGCATTCCGCTCAGCCCCCGGCGAATTCCCCTTGTTTCACCGATGTTTCCGAATTGGTTCCGTTGATGTTTCCGAATTCTCCACGCGTGCAATAACTCCGACAATTCGGGCACATTGACCGGTTGCCGAGTTAACTGGACGTCTGCCCTATTCGCTTGCGCCGCTGAGAGTTTTCTCCCCGGCCTCGGCATAGGCGCGCTCGGTAACCGCTTTGCCCGGGCGCCACCACGACTCGTTGTCCCGGTACCACTGGATGGTCGCGGCCAGCCCGGCGGCGAAGTCGCCGTACCGCGGCGTCCAGCCGAGCTCGGTGCGCAGCAGGCTCGCATCGATGGCGTAGCGCTGATCGTGACCGCGCCGATCGGTGACATGGTCGAAGTCGTCCGGATCGCGATCGAAGGCGGCGAGCAGCATCCGCACCACGGCCTTGTTGTCCAGTTCGCCGTCGGCGCCGATCAGATAGGTCTGCCCGATCCGGCCACGCTCCAGGATGTCCCACACCGCGCGGTTGTGATCGTGCACGTGGATCCAGTCGCGCACCTGGTGGCCCGCGCCGTACAACCGCGGCC
This sequence comes from Nocardia sp. NPDC052566, assembly GCF_044547285.1. Lineage (NCBI taxonomy): Bacteria > Bacillati > Actinomycetota > Actinomycetes > Mycobacteriales > Nocardiaceae > Nocardia > Nocardia sp. NPDC052566. Next base: position 19,566 of record NZ_JBIUAF010000011.1, read on the forward strand.
TGATCCCATCGATCAGATTGGTGATCTGACGCGGGATGAACTTCTCCACGTGCTGGTAGGGGCCATAGTTGTTGCTGCAGTTGGAGATTGTCGCGCGTACGCCGAACGAGCGGGTCCACGCGCGAACCAGCAGGTCGCTGCTCGCCTTGGTGGCAGAGTACGGGCTGGACGGGTTGTAGGCGGTGGTCTCGGTGAACGCCGGATCCGCCGGGGCGAGATCGCCGTACACCTCGTCGGTGGAGACGTGGTGATACCGCACGTCGTGCCGGCGCACGGCCTGGAGCAGGGCATAGGTGCCGACGATATTGGTCTGCACGAACGGCCACGGCTCGGCGAGCGAGTTGTCGTTGTGTGACTCGGCGGCGAAGTGCACCACCGCGTCGACGCCGCTGACCAGCTCGTCGACCAGGTCCAGGTCGGCGATATCGCCGTGCACGAAATCGATGCGGTCGGCGACGGGATCGAGCGAGGCCTTGTTTCCCGCGTAGGTCAGCGCGTCAAGGACCGTTACGGTCGTGCCTGGCCGATCGGTCACGGTCTGCTGAACAAAATTCGAGCCGATGAATCCGGCGCCGCCGGTTACGAGCAATCGCACCCCACGACTCTACGTCGAGCCCGCTCGCGCGCCCGTCGAGCCTGGCCAGGGCGCTTTGCGAGGGTTTCATTCTGTGAGCTTCGTCTCAATGACTGCACAGTGAGTGGTACGTCAAGTCCGTATTTTCGGGCAAAAGCCCGCCCAGAATGCGGGTTTCCAATTACCCACCAAGCCTCAGGTCTCCTCGGTGAACAAAATTTGAATAAAAGGTCACAATCGGTTCACCACGCGTTAGCTGTCCTAGATTTCGATCGGTTAGTCCCCTCCGAACGCTCCACCCTCGAGGAACCGAACAAATGCTGATGAGGAAATTCGCCGCTACGTCGGCGCTGCTGATCGCCGCGATCGGCGTGACCGCGGGAACCGTCAACGCGACACCCACCGACCAGGCCGACAACGGTGTCATCAACTTCACCGCCAAGGCCACCGACACCCAGTCGATCATCACCACCGACGCCGGCTCGATCGTCGTCGAAGACGACGTACTGAAGATCAAGGCCGCCAACGGCACCGTGGTCGCGGGCACCCCGCTGAAGTTCCGGGTCGACGAATTCGAATTCCCGATCGCCGCCCAGATCACCGACCGCACCGCCACCCTGACCCCGCAGCTCGACATGCAGCACGCCGCGTACAAGCCGGTCGCGCTGCCGTTCGAGGACAAGGCGCCGTGGAAGTCCGAGTACGACCGTGAGCAGGCCGCCTTCAACCGCATGAAGGACACCATCGCGATGGGCGCCACCGTCGGCACCCTGGTCGGCGGCATCGGCGGCGGCGCCATCGGCTGCGTGCTCGGCGGCATCGTCGGCGCAGGCGCGGCCGCCGCGGCCATCGTCGGCCTGTTCGGTCCGTTCGTCCCGGCCGCCATCCTCGGCTGCCTCGGCGGTATCGCCGCCATCGGCGCCATCGGCGCGCTGGCCGGTCAGATCTTCATCACCGCACCGGTCGCCATCGCCGCGGTGATCCAGTACGTCACCACCATCAACCAGCCGTTCGTCGCTCCCAAGTAAGCACGAACTCGCACAACTGAATTCGCACAACTGAAACAGCGAGCCAGGAAGCCCCATCCGGCCCACCCGGATGGGGCTTTTCTCGGCCAGGCCGAATTACTGAAAGTTTGCGTCGTCAGTTCTCGGTCGCCACCACTTGCACAACGCACCTGATGAGGACCAAATCCAATGAGTATCAAGAAGTTTGCCACTACAGCCGCTCTGCTCACCGCCGCGATCGGCGTCACCGCGGGCACCGTCAACGCCGCGCCCGCCGTCGACAACCCGGTCATCAACTACACCGCCCGTGCGACCGACACCTCGTCGATCATCACCACCGACGCGGGCTCGCTCGTCGTCGAGGACGACACCTTCAAGATCAAGGCCGCGAACGGGACCGTTGTCGCGGGCATGCCGCTGAAGATGCGTATCGACGAGTTCGAATTCCCCATCGCCGCACAGATTTCCGACCGCACCGCGACGCTCACCCCGCAGGTCGACATGGCGCACGCCGCCTACAAGCCCGTCGCGCTGCCGTTCGAGAACAAGGCGCCGTGGAAGACCGAATACGAGCGTGAGCAGGCCGCCTGGAGCCGCATGACCGCGACCATCAGCATGGGTGCCACCGTCGGCACCCTGGTCGGCGGCATCGGCGGCGGCGCCATCGGCTGCGTGCTCGGCGGCATCGTCGGCGCGGGCGCCGCGGCGGCATCGATCGTCGGCCTCTTCGGCCCCTTCGTCCCCGCCGCCGTCCTCGGCTGCCTCGGCGGCATCGCCGCCATCGGCGCCATCGGCGTCCTGGCCGGCCAGATCTTCATCACCGCCCCGGTAGCCATCGTCGCCGCAGTCCAGTACTTCACCACCATCAACGCCCCCTTCGTCCCCGCAGCCAAGTAGGGCCACACACACAAAGAACCCCGCCCGGCCACTCGGCCCGGGCGGGGTTCTTCGGACTCAGGCGGTGCGCACTGCCTGGGCTTCCTCGGTGCAGGTGCGGACGAAGCGGGCTACTCGGCCTAGGACGGCTCGGGCTTCGGGGAGGTTGGGGAAGATGCTCATGAAGGCGTGGACTTGGCCGCGCCAGAGTTCTACGGAGTTGGGGACGCCCGCGGCGGTGAGGCGTTCGGACATGAGTTCGCAGTCGTAGCGCAGGACTTCGTCTTCGGCGGCGATGAGCAGCGCGGGTGGGAGGGCGGCGAGGGCGGCGTTCACCGGGGACAGGGTCGGGTCCAGGTGGCCGTCGACTTCCGCGCCGATCCGGACCACCGCCGCTAGGGCGGAGAGGGGGATGTAGGGGTCGCGGCGGGCGTTGACGTGAGCGCGCTTGGCCGCGTAATCCAGATCGAGCAGGGGGCTGAGGCCGACCAGGCCCGCCGGAGCGGGCAGGCCGGATTCGATCGCGCGCAACGCGGTCGCGAAGGTGAGGTAGCCGCCCGCCGAATCGCCCGCGAAGACGATGCGTGCCGGATCGGCGCCGTGGCGCAGCAACCAGCGGTAGGTGGTGAGGCAGTCCTCGATGGATTGCTCGATGCTGCGGCCGGGCAATTGGCGATAGTCGACGTTGAGCACGGGCAGGCCGGTGCGCCTGGCCAGGCTTGCGGCGATCGGGCGGTGGGTGCGCAGGCCGCAGACGGCGAAACCGCCGCCGTGCATGTACATCACCGCGCCGTGCCGCAGCGCGCGGCTCGCGCCGGCGGGGCGCAGGATCTCGACCTGGAAACCGTTGAGCGTCACCTGTTCCCGATCAATACCGCGCGGCTGGGGTCGCAGCCTGGCGAGGCCGTCGATCGCGACGGCGCCGATCGGGATGGTCGCGCGGGTGATCGGCAGGGTCCGCAGTACGGGACGCACCACGCTCTGGCAGGTTGCCAGCAGCACTCGCGCCTGGGCGCTGGGTCCGTTCGGATTCATGACGACGGGGGAATCACTGGTCGCGGACATCGCGCACCTACCTCACCAACAGGCGTCGTTGCCCGGCCGAGGGTCTTCCCGGCGGATGTCGACGCTGACATCGCACCCCGCGTTCAACTGGTGTCACACGGTGTCAATTCAGAAGACCATGGAATAGTGACCTACGCAACAGAAATCATCCGACGCGCCCGATCGCGAAACGTTCGTGATCAATTCGCCGACGAGTCGGAACCTCCCCGCGTCCACCCGCCACTGAGCTGGCAGACTCCATGCCATGCGCGGAATCATCCTGGCGGGCGGCACCGGATCCCGGTTGCACCCGATCACGCGCGGGGTAAGCAAGCAGCTGGTGCCGGTCTACGACAAGCCGATGGTCTACTACCCGCTGTCCACCCTGATGCTCGCGGGCATCAGGGACATCCTCGTGATCACCACCCCCGAGGACGCCGAGGCGTTCACCCGGCTACTCGGCGACGGCGCCCAGTTCGGCATCTCGATCAGCTACGTGGTGCAGCCGGAACCGGACGGCCTGGCCCGCGCCTTCGTGCTCGGCGCCGATCACATCGGCACCGACAGCGCCGCCCTGGTGCTCGGCGACAACATCTTCCACGGCCCCGGCCTCGGCACCAGCCTCAATCGCTTCGCCGATATCGACGGCGGCGCGGTGTTCGCCTACTGGGTATCGGATCCGACCGCGTACGGCGTCGTCGAATTCACCGACGGCCGTGCGGTGTCCATCGAGGAGAAGCCGAAGGCGCCGCGCTCCAACTACGCCATCCCCGGCCTCTACTTCTATGACAACGATGTCGTGGAGATCGCCCGCACGCTGCGCCCTTCGGCGCGCGGCGAATACGAGATCACCGATATCAACCGCGCCTACCTGGCCCAGGACAAGCTGCGCGTCGACGTACTGGCCCGGGGCACCGCGTGGCTGGACACCGGCACCTTCGATTCGCTGCTCGACGCGGCCAACTACGTGCGCACCATCGAAGAGCGGCAGGGCCTGAAAATCGCCGTGCCGGAAGAGGTCGCGTGGCGGATGGGCTTCATCGACGACGAGAACCTGCGCGCGGTGGCCGAGCCGCTTGTCCGCTCCGGCTACGGCCGTTACCTGCTCGACCTGCTCGATCGCGGGAGGGACTGGTAGCCATGGAGTTTCGCGAGCTCGCCGTACCCGGCGCCTGGGTGATCACCCCGCGCCAGCTCCGCGATGAGCGTGGGGTGTTCACCGAATCGTTCAAGGCCACCGAATTCGAGAAGGCCACCGGGCGCGGGTTCGACCTGTGCCAGGTGAACGTCTCGGTGTCGGCGGCGGGTGTGCTGCGCGGCATCCACTACACCGAAGATCCACCGGGCCAGGCGAAATACGTGACCTGCATGCGCGGCGCGTTCCTCGACGTGGTGGTCGATCTGCGGCCGGGCTCGCCGACCTACGGCCGCTGGGACAGCGTGGTGCTCGACGATGTCGACCGGCGCTCGATGTTCCTGGCCGAGGGGCTCGGGCACGCGATCCTCTCGCTGGAGGACGAATCCACCGTCACCTACCTGTGTTCGCTGGAGTACACGCCCGAATTCGACAGGGATATCGACGCTTTCGATCCGACGCTGGCCATCGACTGGCCGACCGTCGGCCGCGACGGCAAGCCACTCATCTACACAAGGTCCCCAAAAGACACTGTCGCTCCGCTGTTCTGTCCCGCCTCCCCGCAGATTTAGGCCGGACCTAGGTGCCCCAAGAGTTGACGCCGGCGGTCAGGTGACGACGGACTTTGCTGGTCCCCGATGAGTTACCCGTGTACTCACGAGATCAGTTGACCGGTTCGTGAAAACTGCGCCCACAGCCGAACGCCACGCCAGGTAACGAGTACCTGCGTGGCGTCGACTATCGGCTGGAGGGGGTTCAGCCGACGAGTTCCATCTCCCGCTCCGCTACCGGCTGCGCCCGCTTGGCGCGCTTGGGCAGGTAGACGGTCAGGGCGACCAGGGCGCCGACGATGGCGACTCCGGCGGCGAACTCCAGGCCCGGCCGGTAGGCGTCGAGCATCGCGGCCGGATCCTTGGCGACGTGCCCGCCCGAGGAGATGATGGCGGTGGTCACCGCGAGCACGATGGCCGCGCCGACCTGCATCGAGGTCTGCAGCACACCGGCCGCCAGGCCCTGCTCGTCGTCATCGATACCGCTGGTGGCCTGAATGTTGATGGCGGGGAAGCCGACCCAGCCGATGCCGATCAGCAGCACCGCGGGCAGCAGCACCGTCAGGTAGGACGGCGCGGTGTCCAGCCGCAGGAACAGCAGGTAGCCGATGGCCATGACGACCAGGGTGATCGCGATGATCGGGCCGGTGCCGAACTTGTCGACGAGCTTGTCGGAGACGAACGCCGACGCGACGACGAGCAGACCGACCGGCAGCAGCGCCATCGCCAGCTTCAGCGGCGACCAGCCGAGCGCGTCCTGCATGTACAGCGTGGTGATGAACTGCCAGCTGAAGTAGGAACCGCCGACCGCGATGATGGCCAGGCTGGCGCGGACCAGCGACACCTTCTTCAGGATGCCGAGCCGGACCAGCGGGTGCTTGACCTTGTTCTCGACCGCGACGAACGCGGCGAACAGTGCGATGACCGCGGCGAACGAGGCGAGGGTGCGCACCGAGGTCCAGCCGACCTCGGGGGCGGTCACCACGGTGTAGACCAGCAGCAGCATGCCCGCGGTGGAGAACAGCGCGCCGAACAGATCGTGGCCGCCCTCTTCGGCGGGCTTGTCCTTCGGCACCAGCACGAGGGCGGCGACCAGTGCGGCCAGCGCGATCGGGACAGGGAGCAGGAAGGTCCAGCGCCAGCCGACGCCGGTCATCAGACCGCCGAACAGCAGACCCATGGAGTAACCACCGGCACCGAACACGGTGTAGATGGACAGCGCCTTGTTACGGGCCGGTCCCTCCGCGAAGTTGGTGGTGATGATCGACAGACCGGTCGGCGCGGTGAACGCGGCGGCCAGGCCCTTGATGAAACGGGTGAGGATCAGCAGCGGACCCGAGGTCACCAGGCCGCCCGCGAGGGAGGCGACGGCGAAGACGGCCAGCGCGATCAGGAAGACCTTGCGGCGCCCGAGCAGGTCGGCGGTGCGGCCGCCGAGCAGCAGCAGACCGCCGTAGCCGAGCACATAACCACTCACCAGCCACTGCAGTGTGGAGGTGTTCAGATCGAGTTCGGCGCCGATGGACGGCAGCGCCACACCGATCATCGACACGTCGAGACCATCGAGGAACAGCACGATGCACAGCGTGATCAGCATGCCCCAGAGCCGGGTTGACCATCTGGTCGGATCGGTCGCCGTGGCGGCCGAGAGGGTTGCTGGTGAAGTCATGCGGGGTACATTACATGCACACGCATTAAATGCCAACACATCTAATGCGGTTGCATGGATTGGTGCGAGTGACTAGGATGGGCCCATGTCGAAGCCATCGACGATTGACGAACCCCAGCGCAAAGCAGCGCCCACCGGGGTGCTCGGCGAGTGGCGTGATCTGCTCGAGCGCCATGCCGTGGTGAGCTGCGCATTGGAAAAGGCGCTGGCAGTGCACGGAATCGGCCTCAGCGAGTTCGAGACGCTCGAGCGGCTGGTCGATGCGCAGTGCGGCAACTACCGGATGAGCGACCTGTCCGGCGATATCTACCTGAGCCAGAGCGCGCTGTCCCGCGCGGTGGCCAGGCTGGAACGCGACGGGCTGGTCTCGCGCAACATGTGCGCCGACGACCGCCGCGCCGTCTTCGTCTGCCTCACCGACAAGGGGCGCGAGGTCTACGAAACGGTGCTGCCGACGCACCGCGAAGTGCTCGACCGCTGCCTGTGATCCGGTAGCTCAGATGCCGGTGCGGGCCTCTTCGATGCCCGCCCGCGCGTCGACCGCCACGCTCTTGATACTCGTGAACGCGTTGCGGTACTTGTCGATGTCGTGGTCTTTGTCCAGGTACACCGGCCCGGTGTAGGACTCGAGGTAGACCACCGGCGGCTCCAGCGGCTCCGCGGTGCCCGCCTCGGTGAATTCGAGCATGACGAACCGGCCCGAATCCATGCCCTCGTGGTAGCCGGATTCGGCGGGCACCAACTGGATTCGCACATTCGGCAGCTCGGACAGCTCACGCAGCCGGTCGAGCTGATCGGCGGCCACCGCGGTGCCGCCGATGCGGTGCCACAGCACCGGTTCGCTGATCACCACATCGAGCTGCACCGGGGAATCACCACGGGTGACCAGGGTTTGGCGCGCGATCCGCAGCGCGACCCTGCGCTCGAGTTCGTCCTCGGCGATGCCGGGACGGGCCGCGGTGAACAGCGCGCGGGCATAGGACTCGGTTTGCAGCAGTCCGGGAATCAGCTCGTTCTCGTAGGTGGACAGCCTGGTCGCGGCCTCCTCCAGCCCGATGTAGACATCGAAGCCCTCACCGATCACGTCGCTGTACGCGGTCCACCAGCCCCTGGCCTTGGTCTCCCTGGCCAGCGCGGTCAGCGGTTCGACGAGATCGGTTGGCGCGCCGTAGATCTTGCACATCGCCTCGACATCGAGGCTGCGCAGCGAGGTCTGCCCGGTTTCGATGCGCCAGATCTTGGCCTCGGACCATTCGAGCTGCTGAGCGGCCATCCTGGTGGTCATCCTGGCCCGGTTGCGCAGGTCACGCAGGTGCCTGCCCAGCTGCCGACGCGGCATGGTCGATCCCGTGGTGCCCTGTGGTAAAGCCATGCTTCCCCCTTATATGCCGTGCGCGAACCGCCCCCGCGGACCTCCCGTGTCCGCCCGACGGCATTTCTCCGAACAGCATTGTTTCACAGTGAAACTGACACAGGTCACTGTGGGCGTCGCAGATACGCCGATGACCCTCCCGCGACAATGAGTGTTTATTTTCGGGAGCCTCGTTTGCCGAAGCGCCAGAACTGCACCGCCCGAACGTCTTCGGAGAGTTGATTCACCGGTTCCGCGACATCCGACAGCGCCTGGAACAGGTCGTCGGCGAGCTCGCTGATGTGCTCGACCCGCGTCGCCAAACGCGAGGCGTTCACCAGGAATTCGAGCATCAGGCGCACCGCGGCCGCGATGGTCAGCCCGAGCGGCAGCGCGATCAGCGCGAAAAGCACACCGAGCAGCGCCGAGTACGGCCAGATCAGCACCGTCAACGCGATCGGGGTGCCGAAGGCGAAGGCAAGGCCGAGAATATAGGCGAGCGGGAGCAGCGTGCGGGTCGCCGAGCGGTGGAACTGCACGTCGAGCAGGGCGCGGGCGGTGTCGATGCTCCACTCACGGAAGGCACGGGGGCTCCGGAACGGTTCGGCTGGTTCGTCTTCCGTCGGCGGCGTACGAGAGAAGCGGCGGGTCGCCGATTCTCGCCATGCCAGCCAACGGGATTCGACCTCGTACTCACCCCGGTCCGGCGTCCCGGCGGTCCCGGCGCCGGTGGGCTCATCGGTCATGCCGGAATCTTCCCCGCAGTACACCGCACTCGGCAACCGTTCAGCAATAGCCGATCGCTACCAAAACCCCATGGAATGAGACGAATACAACACTTATGAAGAAATTCTGGAAGACCCCGTAACGCTGGGGTCGTCGGGTGCCGATAGCACCCATGTAGCAGGACCCAGATCTACCGGGGAATGGAGAAAGACAGTGCGTACGACGTTTCCGACTTCCGTCTCGGCGGCTGAAATGACCGCCGCCGCGCAGGACTACAGCGAGCGTGGCTGGACGGTCGCCGAAACGGCCAACGGGCTGTGCCTCATCACCGATGAGGAACTGGCCGGTATCGAGATCAGCGGCGAACTGGCCGCCGAGGTTCGCCGCTTCCTGCGCGCGAACAACCTCACCGGCCCGGTGATCGAGCTCCCCGGCGCCGAGCGCCGCGAGATCCACCTGGTGACCGGCCTGCGCAAGGCCGAGATGGCGCTGGCCGCGCTGAAGGACGCGGGCGTCACCGTTTACACCGACGGCGCGGGCATCCCGCTGCCGCCGACTCAGCTCATGGCGGGCTCCGCCTGCTGGGGTGTCGCTCCGGGCGAGGCCCGCTGGGTGCCGCCGGTCGTCGCGATCGGCGCCGCCGTGCGCGCCGCGCGTGCGCGCAAGCGCACCGCGCTGACCGTCGCCTGCTGAGCCAACCCCCACCAGAGTCCTGCTGGACCGGTACCCGCACCGCGGGTACCGGTCTTCTTTGTGTCCGGGGCAACGGAAATGCACGAACGTTCGGCCGTCTTTTTTAGACGTTCTCGTTTCAGAACCGTCCGGTGCGCGCGATGATGGGTTATGGCCTCTGTGACCGACCGGACGCTGCTGCGTACCTGCCCGCTCTGTGAGGCCGTGTGCGGCCTCGAAATCACCCTCGACTCCGACGACCACGTGACCGCCGTGCGCGGGGACAAGGCGGATCCGTTCAGCAACGGGTTCATCTGCCCCAAGGGCGCGAGCCTCGGACACCTCGACGAGGATCCGGACCGGGTGACCGCGCCGATGATCCGGGACCGGGCGAGCGGCGCATGGCGCACCGCCTCGTGGGCCGAGGCGCTCGACTACATCGCCGAGCGTTTCGCCGCGATCGTCGCCGAATACGGAAGTCAGTCCGCGGCACTGTATCTGGGCAATCCCAACGCGCACACCGTGGCTGGCGCGCTGTATGTGCCCGTACTCGCCCGCGCGCTCGGCACCCGCCACATCTACTCCGCGAGCACCGCCGACCAGATGCCCAAGCAGGTGGCCAGCGGGCTGATGTTCGGCGATCCGCTCACCGTGCCGGTGCCCGACCTCGATCGCACCGACTATCTGCTGATGCTCGGCGCGAACCCGCTGGAATCGAACGGATCGCTGTGCACCGCACCGGATTTCCCGGGCAGGCTCAAGGCCTTGCGCAAGCGCGGTGGCCGGTTCGTCGTCGTCGACCCACGGGTGACCAGGACGGCGAAACTCGCCGACGAGCACCTGTTCATCCGGCCGGGCAGCGACGCCTACCTGCTCTTCGGCATCGTGCACACGCTGTTCGCCGAGGGGCTCACCGACGTGCGCGTCCCGGTCAGCGGGCTGGACGACGTGCGTAGCGCGGCAGCGGAATTCACCCCGGAGGCCGTCGCGACGCGCACCGGCGTACCCGCCGAGACGGTGATCAGGCTGGCCCGTGAGCTCGCCGCCGCGCCGAGCGCCGCCGTGTACGCCCGAATGGGAACGTGCACAGCCGAATTCGGCACGCTGACGCAGTGGCTCGTCGACGTGATCAACGTGCTCACCGGCAACCTGGACTCCCCGGGCGGCGCCATGTTCGCCGACGCGGCGATCGGCGGCATCCGCCGCAGCAAGCCGTTCCGGATCGGGCGCTGGACCAGCAGGGTGCGCGAATTGCCCGAGACCATGGGCGAATTGCCGGTGGCGACGCTGGCCGACGAGATCGAGACGGCGGGCGAGGGACAGATCCGCGCACTGATCACCGTCGCGGGTAATCCGGTGCTCTCCGCGCCGAGCGGCGGCAGGCTCGACGGCGCCTTCGCCACACTCGATTTCATGGTGAGCGTCGACCGGTATCGCAACGAGACGACCAAGCACGCCGATGTGATCCTGCCGCCGCCGCGCACGTTGCAATCGGCGCACTACGACTTCGCTCTGCTGCAGTTCGCGGTGCGCAATTACGCCCGCTACTCGCGCCCGCTGGTTCCGCTGGACGGCAGGCCGTCGGAACCGGAGGTCCTGGCCAGGCTGGCGGCGGCGCTCACCGGACAGCCGCACTCGCCCACCGATGGCCCGGACCCGCTGACCGCGCTCGACGAGATGCTCATCATGGGCACCCTGCAGAAGGCCGGAATGGCGCAGCGGCGACCGGAACTGCACGGCGCGAACAGCACCGAGCAGCGCATCGACATGATGTTGCGACTGGGCTCGTATGGCGAATGGAACGGTGGCACGCTGAATCTGCAAGTGCTGCTGGACAATCCGCACGGGCTCGATCTCGGTCCACTGCGGCCCCGGCTGCCCGGCGCACTGCGCACCGAATCCGAGACGGTGGAGCTGGCGCCGCGGCCGCTGCTCGACGATGTCGCCAGGATGCGGGCCAGGCTGGCCGACGCGGCGCCCGACGTGGTGCTCATCGGCCGCCGCCAGCTGCGGTCGAACAACAGCTGGATGCACAATATCGCCACGCTGGTCAGCGGGTCGAATACCTGCACGCTGCATATCAATCCGGCCGACGTGGCGCGGCTCGGACTCGGCGATCATGCGGTGGTGAAATCGGCCGCCGGGACGCTGACGGTGCCGTTGGAACCGACCGAGGCGATCATGCCCGGCGTGGTGAGCCTGCCGCACGGATGGGGGCACACGGGCAGCGCACAGGCGGTGGCTGGCGCGCACGCGGGCGTCAATGCCAATGTGCTGACCGATGATTCGGTGGTGGATGTGCCGTCGGGCAATGCGGTGTTCAATGGTGTACCGGTGACCCTGATACCGGCCTGATACCGAACGCCCTGTATTTTCGGCCGATCGGCCCGGGTTATCAATCCGGCCGGTCGGCTTTTTGTGTCACCACGGAATCCCTTGCGCTAACTAGCCATTCCATGCATTCTCAACATGGATTTTGTAGATTTGCTCGTCGAACTCTATTAAAATGTATACGATTTCGGCTTCCCGGCAGGTTCAGTGGCGAACCCCGAGGCATCCGGACTCCGGCCACCAAAGGGGGCGCAGATGCCCGGCACACACTGTGGCAGCGACGGCGAACACGAGCTGCAGGACAGGTACGGTACGCAGGATCGCGCCGATCGCTTCTATCAGGACCAGGTGCTCGACCATCTCAACCCGGCAATGATCGAGTTCATCGCCAGGATGGATATGGCCTTCATCGCCACCTCCGATAAACACGGCGAATGCGACGCAAGCTTCCGGGCCGGCCTGCCCGGCTTCCTGCACGTCATCGATGAACGCACGATTGCTTACCCCGAATATCGCGGCAACGGCGTGCTGGCCAGCCTCGGCAATATTCTGGAGAATCCGCATATCGGCGTGCTGCTCATCGATTTCGTCCGCGATCTGATCGGTCTGCATATCAACGGGTCGGCTCGCATCATCGAAGACGATGCCCTGCGGCGCCACCTACCCGATCTGCCGAGCCCGCACAGTCTGCGCGGCCGCATCGTCGAGCGCTGGGTGGTGGTCCAGGTGGAAGAGGCCTATATCCACTGCCGCAAGCACATCCCGCACCTGGCGCCCGCGGTGCGCGAGGCGCGCGAATGGGGCACCGACAACGTGCGCGCCAAGGGCGGCGATTACTTCGGCGCGAAAGCCGGGGCGCTGGCCGGTCATTGACCCTTCATTGGGGGCCCGGCTCGTGTTCGACGGCCGACGTGCTTGCGACGACGCCGCGGGGACCAGGAGAACACGAGCCACCAGGGTCGCTCGAGCTCGTCAGTGGATCTTGAAGATCACCAGACGCTGCACGACGAAGTTGATGACCGTCGCGGTGCCCTGCGCGACAACGAACGCAAAAGGCACGCGCCACCACTGCTCACCGATCCAGAGGTAGAGCACCTGGTTGATGCCGACCTGGACGGCGAAGGTCACCGCGTAGAGCGCGATCACCGCGAGGAAGCGGGCGCGGCTCGGCGCCGCCTGGAAGGTCCACCGGCGATTGATCAGGTAGGCGGTGGTGGTGCCCGCGATGAAGCTGATCGACTTCGCGACATAGACCGGAAGGCCGACGACGTTCAGCAGAAAGACGTAGATCCCGAAATCGACGATCGCCGACAACCCGCCGGTCACGGTGAACCGGATGATCTGCGTCTTCAGATCGACATCGGTGCCACCGGGCTCGTCGACCAGCGGCAGTTCTACCGGCAGCGGCAGATGGGGTTCGGCAGGCACGCGACGAGCATAAGGGGAAGGCGGGGTGTGACGAGGACCAAGTACTGGCGAGTACGGCGACTCCGGCCCGCCAGGGCGTCATACCTGTAGCCTCTATCCCGATGTCCACGAAAGCTTCGACCGCCACAACGACCGGTAACGACAACGGTGCCAGTACCGGCGGCGCGTTCGCATTGCCCACCCACACCCGGTCGCTGACCGGGTGGGGTCGCACCGCACCGACCTCCGCTGAAGTGCTCTCGACCAGCGATCCGGAATTGATCGCCAAGGCCGTCGCCATGGTCGCCGAGGACAACGAATCCAAGCCGGCCCATCTGCGCCGCGGCGTGATCGCCCGCGGCCTCGGCCGCTCCTACGGCGACAACGCGCAGAACGCCGGCGGCCTAGTCGTCGACATGACGGCCCTCAACAAGATCCATCGCATCGACCGCGACACTCGACTCGTCGACGTCGACGGCGGCGTGAACCTGGATCAGTTGATGAAGGCCGCGCTGCCGTTCGGACTGTGGGTGCCGGTGCTACCGGGCACCCGTCAGGTCACCATCGGCGGCGCCATCGGCTCCGATATCCACGGTAAGAACCATCACAGCGCGGGCAGCTTCGGCAACCACGTGCGCTCGATCGATCTGCTCACCGCCGACGGCACCGTGCAGCACATCACACCGCGCAAGAACGCCAAACTGTTCTGGGCCACCGTCGGCGGCTCGGGGCTCACCGGCATCATCCTGCGTGCCACCATCGAGATGACGCCGACCGAGACCGCGTACTTCATCGCGGACGGCGACGTCACCGCGACCCTGGACGAAACCATCGCCTTCCACAGCGACGGCTCCGAGGACCACTACGAATACAGCTCCGCCTGGTTCGACGCGATCAGCCCGGAACCCAAGCTCGGCCGCGCCGCCATCTCCCGCGGCAACCTGGCCAAGCTGGACCAGCTGCCCGCGAAACTGCAGAAGGATCCGCTGCGGTTCAACGGCAAGACGTTCTTCACGCTGCCCGATATCTTCCCGAACGGGCTGGCCAACAAGTACACCTTCACCCCGATCGGTGAGCTCTGGTACCGCAAGTCGGGTACCTATCGCGGCAAGGTGCAGAACCTGACGCAGTTCTATCACCCGCTCGACATGATGGGTGAGTGGAACCGCGGCTACGGCTCGAACGGCTTCCTGCAGTACCAGTTCGTGGTGCCGCCGGAATCGGTGGACGAATTCAAGCGGATCATCGTCGATATCCAGCGGTCCGGGTTCTACTCGTTCCTCAACGTGTTCAAGCTGTTCGGCGCGGGTAACCAAGCGCCGCTGAGCTTCCCGATGCCGGGCTGGAACATCTGCGTGGACTTCCCGATCCTGCCCGGACTCAACGAGTTCGTGACCGAGCTGGACCGGCGGGTACTCGAATTCGGCGGGCGGCTCTACACCGCGAAGGATTCGCGGACCACCGCGGAGACCTTCCACAAGATGTACCCGCGGATCGACGAGTGGATCAAGGTCCGCCGAAGTGTCGACCCCACAGGCGTTTTCATGTCCGATATGGCGAGAAGGCTGGAGCTTCAGTGACTGTAAGGACTGGCAAGTGATCAATGCCGTTGGTAACCCCCAAGCCATCCTGCTGCTTGGCGGTACTTCCGAGATCGGCCTTGCGATCTGTGTCGAATACCTGCGCAAGGGGTCGGCGCGCGTCATCCTGGCCGCACTGCCCGGCGATCCGCTGCGCGAGGACGCCGTCGCGCAGATGAAGGCGGCGGGCGCGAGCCAGGTCGAGGTCATCGACTTCGACGCGCTCGACACCGAGAGCCACCCGAAGGTCATCGACGCGGCGTGGGCCGGCGGCGATATCGACGTCGCCATCGTCGCGTTCGCGCTCGACGGTGATCCGGAAGAGCTGTGGCAGAACCAGCGCAAGGCCGTGCAGGTCGCCCAGATCAACTACACCGCATCGGTTTCCGTCGGCGTGCTGGTCGGCGAAAAGATGAAGACGCAGGGCTTCGGGCGGATCATCGCTATGTCCTCGGTCGCCGGCGAGCGGGTGCGCCGCTCGAACTTCGTCTACGGGTCGACCAAGGCCGGGCTGGACGGGTTCTACCTGGGGCTCGGCGAGGCGCTGCGGCCGTACGGGCCGCGCGTGCTCGTCATCCGTCCGGGCATGGTGCGGACCAAGTTCTCCGCGCATGTCAAAGAGGCTCCGCTCACCGTCGACAAGGAAGACATTGCGGTGCTTGCGGTTTCGGCCTCCCAGAAGGGCAAGGAGCTCATCTGGGCCCCCGCCCCCTTCCGCTTCGTGATGATGATCCTGCGCCACATCCCCCGCCCCATCTTCCGCAGACTGCCCATCTAGCCCCCCGTTCCGCCGAGCGCAATCAAATGGCCCCCCGACACGCCGTAGGCAGGGGCCATTTGACTGCGCTCGGCGGCTGACCGGTCGCGGAGTGGGGCGCTGCCGGGGCGCGGGTGGTGATCGGGTCCCACTAGGCTGACGCGACGACTTCGAGCCGATCGAGGAATCCGGAGGGGTTATGAGCAGCACCGATACCGAGCGTGGCAGTGCCGCACCCGGGCGGGTGTCGCCGTTCGTCCGGCAGGTCGGCTCGGGGCTGGGTGAGGCCGTACTCGCGGCGCTGGTCGCGGTGATCGTGGCCGCCGTTGGGCTGGTGGCCTTTTCGATGGTGCAGTGGCCCGCGTTCAACTCCTCCAACGTGACTCGGTCGCTGACCACCGTCGGGCAGGTCGGCGCGGCCGTCATGGTGGCGGTGGCGATCGCGCTCGTCCGGCTGCGCAAGTGGCCGTGGATCGCGAAACTGCTGTCCTGGGGCGGGATTTCGACGTTCGTCACGGTCACGCTCGGTATGCCGCTCGCCGCGACGAAGCTGTACCTGTTCGGTGTCTCGGTGGATCAGGAGTTCCGCACCGAATACCTGACCAGGCTCACCGACAGCGCGGCGCTGCACGATATGACCTACATCGACCTGCCACCGTTCTACCCGGCGGGCTGGTTCTGGATCGGCGGCCGCGTCGCGAACGTGCTCGGCATGCCGGGCTGGGAGGCGTTCAAGCCCTACGCCATCGGGTCGCTCGCCGTCGCCGCGGTCATCGCACTCGTCCTGTGGTCCAAGCTGATTCGCACCGACTGGGCCATCGGCGTCACCGCCGCCACCACCGCGGTCGCCGTCGCCCACGCCTCCCCCGAGGCATACAGCGCCGTCATCGTCATCCTGCTGCCGCCCGCCCTGGTCCTCGCCTGGGGTGCGCTGCACCGCCCGCTCGACCACGGGGCGTCAGCAGCGATCGGCACAGCATCCGAGTCGAGTGCCGGATCCCAGGCGACCGGTACCGCGGGTGGCTGGGGTGCCGTGGTGGGGGCCGGGTTGTTCCTGGGGATGGCAGCGTCGTTCTACACGCTGTATTTCGGGGTCGCGGTACTCGCGATCGGCCTGATGGGGCTGGTGGCCGCCGGGCTCGCGGTGCGGGCGCGGCGGGCGGCGAACCGTCCGCGGCACGGTGTCGGCATGTCTCGCACCGGGGATGCGGCAGGCTCAGCGTGGCGGGCGGAGGTGCCGCCGCTGGTTCGGCTCATCGCGATCGGAGCGATCGCCGGAGCGGTCGCGCTGATCGTGTGGCTGCCGGTGCTGGTGAAGATCCTCAGTGGGAAGGCGTCGTTCAGCTCCGGGTCGGCGTTCCACTATCTGCCGGAGGGTGGTTCGGAGCTGCCGCTGCCGATGGTGGAGTTCTCGCTGCAGGGTGCGCTGTTCCTGCTCGGCACCGTCTGGCTCGTGGTGCGCGCCGGATCGTCGCGGCGGGCGCAGGCGCTCGGCATCGGCGTGGTGGCGATCTATCTGTGGTGCCTGCTGTCGATGCTGGCGACCGCGGCCGGGACCACCCTGCTCTCCTTCCGGCTGGCACCGGTGCTCCAGGTGCTGCTCGCGGCGGCAGGCGCGTTCGGCTTCGTCGAGGCGGCACGCGCGGCCTATCAGGCCTTCAACGAGCCAGGGCGGTTCCGGTTGGCGGCGATCGTGCTCGCCACCGTCGGGGCGCTCGCGTTCACGCAGGACATCCCCCGCGTGCTGGCACCGGAAATCACCACCGCCTACACCGACACGGACGGCAACGGCGAACGCGCCGACAAGCGCGCCCCCTCGGCGGTCTCCTACTACCGCCAGGTGGACGAGGCACTGCTCGCGCAGACCGGGCGACCACGGTCGGACAGTGTCGTGCTCACCGCCGACACCAGCTTCCTCTCCTTCTACCCGTACTACGGCTTCCAGGCGCTCACCTCGCACTACGCGAACCCGTTGGCGGACTTCGCGGGCCGCGCCGCCACCATCGAAGGCTGGTCCAAGCTCGGCTCCTCCACCGCGATGCTCGACGCCCTCGCCAAATCCCCCTGGCGCGCCCCCGACGCCTTCCTCTTCCGCCGCAACGGCGACGACTACACCCTGCGCCTCGCCAAGGACGTCTACCCCAACGACCCCAACGTCAAGCGCTACACCGTCGCCTTCCCCAAATCCCTCTTCACCGACCCCCACTTCACCACCACCGAAATCGGCCCCTTCACCCTTGTGACGGTCCGCCGGTAGACGCTGCCGCCCGGCAAGCTATGGCCGAGCAGGACCTGGCTGCGGCCCCTCCTCCGTGTTTGCCTGTCCAGCGAACTTCGCCAGGCGCGCGGCGATCTCCTCGATGCCGTCGAGTTCACCGGTGGCGACAGCGATCACAAACGGGTAGGTCTCGAGCGTCGGGGCATTGTCCAACGTGACCCGGTAGCCGTTGATGCCGAGGAACACCACCGCTGCAGTCCATGCGGTGCGCTTGTTGCCGTCGACCAGTGCATTATTGCGCGCGAGCGACTCGAGCAGCGCGGCAGCCTTGTCGAACACAGTCGGGTAGGCATCCTCACCGAATACCGTTGTGCGATAACGGAAGACTGCCGCTTGAAGCAGACCCGGGTCGCGCACGACGGCTGCACCGTCGGTGACCCTGTAGGCGATCTCGAGGACATCGTCGACCTCGAGAAACCTCACTTGAGCTTGTCCAGCAGGTCGCGATGTTCGCCGATCGCGAAGGCGATCTCTGTGCGCACCATGTCGCGGTGCTGCGAGCGCGCCACGTACTCGGCGATTGCGTCGTTGATGACGGTGTTCATGCTGCGTCCCTCACGCTCGGCCTGAGCGCGAACGTTCGCTTCGTTCTCGTCGGTCAGTCGAAGGTTCATAGCCATGCCTCAATAGTACCGCCGTGGTACCACATCGCGCTCGTGGCGAGATCGGCTGACGGCTAGCGATCGCGGCGGCATGAGATTGATGGGGACCAGGGGCTGAGCGGGTTGCCAGGTTCGGCACAGGGTTGGTGGGTACGGTGGGCGGCTGATCGGCTGTCTATTCGGGAGAAGTTCGCAGGTGGGACAGGTATGGCCAGGTAGAAACGGAGTTTCGGGGGCTCGGGGGTTCGACTGCTCGGCGGGTCGGGAGTTCGGCTCTTGGCGCTGCGGCTGGCGTGCGGCATGAGCGGGGAAGCGCTCGGCGGGGAGCGGATGGGCGGCGGGGCGGCGACTGGGGTGCGCACGCTCGATCGGGCTGCGGCGACGCGGGAGCGCACGCGGCGGCGGTTCTCGATTCGGGGGCGGATGTCGCGGGCGGATCTGGTTGCCGGGTTCGGCTATCTGGCGCTGGCCGTTGTGGTGTTGTCGGGGCAGTGGCGCAACACCGGAAGTGGATACCTGATCAAGAGTGGTCAGGATCAGACGATGTGGGAGTGGTTCTTCGCGGTCACGGCGCATTCGGTGGCGCACCTGGAGAATCCGCTGGGGACGAATCTGCAGAATTTTCCGGCCGGGGTGAACATGATGGCCAATACGGCCATGTTCGGGGTGGGGGTGCCGTTCACGCCGATCACCTTGCTGTTCGGGCCAACCGTCACGTTCGTGCTGGTACTCACCCTCGGGCTGGCGAGCACCGCGTACGCCTGGTACTGGCTGTTCTCGCGTGAGCTCGTCCGATCACGGGTCGCCGCGGCGATCGGCGGGCTGTTCTGCGGTTTCGCGCCCGCGATGATCTCCCATGCCAACGCGCATCCGAATTTCGTTGTGCTGGCGCTGCTTCCGGTTATCACCGGGCAGGCGATCCGGATGGCGCGGCGCACGAGTCCGTCGCGGGCGCGCAGGATCAGGGATGCGGTCGTCCTCGGCCTGCTGGTGACCATGCAGATCGCGCTCGGCGAGGAACCGCTGCTGATCTTCGCGCTCGCCTTCGGGCTGTTCGCCGTCGTCTACCACCTGCACTCGCCGCGACTCGGATGGCAGGCGCTGCGCCGGATTCTGCCGACGGTCGCGCTCGCGGCGGCGATCACGGTGCTGCTCACCGGGATTCCGCTGTGGTGGCAGTTCTTCGCCGCCCAGAGCTACCGCATCATCGATCACGGTCCGATGGGCAACGACCTCAAAGCCATGGTGCAGTTCCCGTCCGAATCACTGGGCGGAATGGTGTCGCCGGGACAGAACGTGGCGATCAACGAGACCGAGCAGAACGCCTACTTCGGTTGGCCGCTCCTGCTTTTGGTGGCCGTCACGGTCGGCTTCCTGCGGCGCGAGCGGGTGGTGCGCGCCGCCGCCGCGGTGATCGCGGTGTTCGGCGTGCTCTCGCTGGGCGCGGTGGCCATGTTCGGTAAGCACGACACAGGCATCGAATTGCCTTGGCGCTGGGCCGAACACGTGCCGCTGCTGAACACCGTGCTGGAAACCCGGCTCACCATGGCCGCGATCCCGGCCATCGCCGCAGTGCTCGCACTGGCCACCGACCGCGCGATCGCCGCATGGCGGCGATCGGCCGTCGACTGGAAACCGCTGGCCTGGTTCGCCGCTCTCGCCCTGGCCTTGCTACCGCTGACCCCGACCATCCTCCCGGTCACTCACCGCGCACCGACGCCCGAGTTCTTCGCCGACGGAACGGTACGCGACTACCTCAGCGGCGGATCGGTGGTCATGGTGCCGCCACCCCGCCCCGCCGACGCACGCGCCCTGCGCTGGCAGGCCGACGCCGACTTCGAATTCCCCCTCGCCGGTGGCTATTTCGTCGGCCCCACCGGCACCGACAAGAAGGGCAGCTACGGCCCCGAAACCCGCCCAACCACCGCCCTCCTGGTGCGGGCACAGGACACCGGCATCACCCCGCCCATCGACGCCGCAACCCGCGAACAGGCACGCGCCGATCTCCGGTTCTGGGACGCCGACGTCGTGGTCCTCCCCGCCACCAAGAACGGCGACACTCTGCGCGCCACCATGACCCGACTCCTCGGCTTCACCCCGACCCGCATCGCCGACGTCTGGCTGTGGGACGTCCGCACCCTCTCGTAAACGCACCAGCTCACTCGCCGCGCACCGATTCATCTGCCGCGCAGCGAATCACGCGGCGATGGAATCCGTGCACACCGCCACGACCGAGCGACCGGACACGGCTTCCGGCCCAACACCGGGCAAGCCTTGCGGCCGACGGCGGTGCAGCGCCTCGTCCGCCGCGCAGCGAATCGCACGGCAATTCGAGCGCGGCGATGGAACCCGTGCGCGCGATCTCTTCTCGGATCCTCAGCTTTGCCTCGGCGCCGTCGACGGGATGGGCGAGCCCGGTCATAGCAGGTGGGAGAAGTGGCGTAGGGCGTCTATGGCGAGTGCCAGGCCGAGCAATGCCAAGAGGATTCGGACCGACTTCGGGCCGTAGCGGGCGAGGACGCGGACCAGGGTGCGGTAGGCACGGCGGGCTCTGGTGGTGCGGCGGGTGGACATGATGAGGATCAGGGTGGGTGGGAGCAGGGCGATCAGGCAGTAGGCGATGACGATCAGCGGCCAGAGGGGCGGTAGTGGGTCCCGGGTCGAGAGCATGGTCAGTGCGGCGAGGTAGGGGACGGCTGTCGGCGCCTGGCCGAGGCCGATCGCGAAACCGGCCGCACCGAGTAGCCAGGGACGCTCGCGCATCTTCAGCACCCAGGCGGGCATCGTCGCTCGTCCCGACGATCGGATCGTGCTGAGGATCAGCAGCACCAGCCCGACGGCCAGTTCGCCGCGGTAGCGGAGTGCGGGGGTGAGTTCGATATCGATCAGGTCCGTCAGGAAGCTCAGGCCGAGGACCGTGCACAGGCCGAAGGTGGTCGTCACCGCGAAGACGCCCGCGAGGAAGCTCAGGCCGCCCGGCACCGGGGATCGGCGGCGCAGGCGGCTGTCGTAGACCACCGCGGTGGTCACGCCGACGAGCAGAACATCGAGCGAGTCGAGGAACGCGAAGCCGGCCAGCGCCAGGAGAAAGATCAACATGACCTTCTCGAAAGTACGCGCGGAAGAGGCGATATCCGGCGCAGCGCCGCTCCCGGTCGCGTGGATCACAGGTTGTGGCCGTCGGGTAGATAGCATCAACCCCCGTGCGACCGGACCGATCAACTCGAGCGTTCACCCGTAACCGCCTGATCGCCCTCGTCTCCGGGCTCCTCGGATTCGTGCTGGCGCTGCTGAGCCCGCTGCTGCCGGTGAAGCAGGATCAGGCGACGCTGGACTGGCCCCAGGCGGGCAGCCCGAGCGTCGAGGCGCCACTGGTGTCGTATGTGCCGCTGTCG
The DNA here is from genome assembly GCF_044547285.1 of Nocardia sp. NPDC052566. Classification (NCBI taxonomy): domain Bacteria; kingdom Bacillati; phylum Actinomycetota; class Actinomycetes; order Mycobacteriales; family Nocardiaceae; genus Nocardia; species Nocardia sp. NPDC052566. The sequence goes on from NZ_JBIUAF010000011.1 coordinate 41,521, forward strand.
CTGACCGCGACGCTGCCATGCGCCCTGGCGCAGACGACCACCGGAACGGTGCTGTCGACGATCCCGGTGGCGTCAGGCAAGGCGACCACCAAGGGGCTGGTCGTCTCGGTCGCCGACGGGACGCTCTCGGTGCTGCAGCGCGATGTGCCGCTGCTGTCCGCGCCGGTCGCCGAACTCGCGGAGAACGGCTGCCGGTCGATCACCATCGACGCGACCCCGGCCGCGACGACGGTCGAATTCGCCGGCGCGGTTCGCAAGGACGGCACACCGTTCCGCAACACCGTGACCCGGGATATCCGGCCACAGGTGGTCGGGGTGTTCACCGACCTGCCCGCGAACCAGCTGTCCGGCGCCCGGTTGCACGCCGAGATCGATTCGCGCTTCTCCTCGACACCGAGCGCGCTCAAGCTGACCGCCATGATCGCGGCCGCGGTGTGCACCATCATCGCGCTGATCGCACTGCATCTGCTCGACAACGCGGACGGCCGCCGGGCCCGCCGGTTCCTGCCCGCGCACTGGTGGCGGTTCACCATCGCCGACGGCGCGGTGCTCGGCGTGCTCGTGCTGTGGCATTTCATCGGCGCGAACACCTCCGACGACGGCTACATCCTGAATATGGCCAGGGCGTCGGAACATTCGGGATATATGGCGAACTACTACCGCTGGTTCGCGGTCCCCGAGGCGCCGTTCGGCTGGTCCTACGAGGTGCTGGCGTGGATGACGAAGATCTCCGACGCCAGCCCGTGGATGCGGCTGCCCGCACTGGCCGCCGGCGTGACGTGCTGGCTGGTGATCAGCCGGGAGGTGTTGCCGCGCTTGGGCGCCCGGGTACGGCGCAACAAGGTCGCGCTGTGGACGGCCGGCCTGGTGTTCCTCGCCTTCTGGCTGCCCTACGACAACGGCCTTCGCCCCGAGCCGCTGATCGCCGCGGGCGCGCTGCTCACCTGGTGCTCGATCGAACGCGCCATCGCGACCGGGCGACTGCTGCCCGCCGCCATCGGCGTGCTCATCGCGGGATTCTCCCTGGCGGCAGGTCCGACCGGATTGATCTGTGTCGCAGCGCTCATCGCCGGTTCCCGGCCGGTGCTGCAGATCATCGTCAAGCGGGCACGAGACGCATCGGGCTCCACACACGGCGGAACCGATAGCGAATCCGATGCGATCGCCGCCCGCGATGCCGCACGGGCCGGAGGTTCAGCGGCTACCCGCGATGACACATCCGCCGGTGGCCCGGACTCTTCGCAAGCACAGGCGCCCACCACAACCGCACCGGCACGGCGCTCGTTCGCCGCCGCGTTCTTCCACTACGCCGCACTGCTCGCGCCGGGACTCGCGGCCGGAACCCTGGTGCTCATCGTCGTTTTCGCCGATCAGACGCTGGCCACCGTCATGGAGGCGACGCGGGTGCGCACCCTCGTCGGCCCGAACGTGGCCTGGTTCGATGAACGCACGCGCTGGGATTCGCTGCTGATGCTCTCGCCGGACGGTTCGCTGGCTCGGCGGTTCGGTGTGCTCGTGATGCTGCTGTGCCTGCTCGTCTGCGTACTGCAGGTGCTGCGCAAGGGCCGGATTCCGGGTACCTCGCGCGGGCCGTCGGTGCGCATCCTCGGCATCGTGTTCGCCTCGCTGTTCCTGATGATGTTCACGCCGACCAAATGGACCCACCACTTCGGCGTCTACGCGGGCCTGGCCGGATCGCTGGCCGCGCTGGCCGCTGTCGCGGTGGGCAGCGCGGTGATTCGCTCGCCGCGCAACCGGGCGCTGTTCGCGGCGGCGGTGCTTTTCCTGCTCGCGGTGACCTTCACCGGACCCAACGGCTGGTGGTACGTGTCCAGCTTCGGCGTGCCGTGGTGGGACAAGGCGCCGCTGGTCGCGGGCAAGGGGATCTCGACGCTGTTCCTCGGACTCAGCGGTCTCGCGCTGCTGTGGGCGGTGTGGGAGCACTACCGGGAGCCGTATCGGACACGCACCAGCACAACACGTTTCGATCGATTCGCCTCCGCGCCGCTGACCATCGCCGCGGCATTGCTCGTGGTATTCGAGGTGGCATCGCTGGCCAAGGCGGCGGTCACCCAGTACCCCGCGTACTCGATCGCCAAGTCGAATATCGAGTCGCTGTCGGGCAATACGTGTGCGCTGGCCAACGAGGTGCTGGTGGAATCCGACACCCCGGACTCGCTGCTGCTGCCCTACACCGGCTCCCCTGCCGACGGATTGGCCGCGCAGGTCACCGGATTCACCCCGAACGGGGTCGCCTCGGACCTCACCGCCGACGCCGACGAGACGGTCACCGGCGGGGCCAACTCGGTCAACGCGGGCGCGAAGAACAAGACCACCAACACAACCGGCGCCGGCACCGGCGGCGGCAGCAGCACGAAGCCTGGCATCAACGGCAGCACCGTCGCGCTGCCGTTCGGTCTCGATCCGGCGCGCACGCCGGTGCTCGGCAGCTATACGGAGAACGAGCAGAAGGAAGCCAAGCTCACGTCGCAGTGGTACCGGCTCGATCTGAGCGACAAGCGCGACGACCCCGCGTACCGGGTGCTCGCCATCACCGCGGCGGGCCGGATCAAGTCGGTCGACGCCGACGGTGTCGAAAAGTACGGCGCCGACCTGAAACTCGAATACGGTGTGCGCGGCGCGGACGGCGAGGTGACCGGCATCGGCTCGGTGCGCCCGCTCGACATCGGTCCGGCGCCGTCGTGGCGCAATCTCCGTGTGCCGCTGTCCGATCTGCCGCCGAACACCAACGCGGTGCGCCTGGTCGCCGACGACAGGGACATCACACCCAAGCAGTGGCTCGCCCTCACCCCGCCGCGGCTGCCGAAACTGGCCACGCTGGAATCCGTTGTCGGCAAGGTGGATCCGGTGCTGCTCGACTGGCACGTCGGCCTCGCCTTCCCCTGCCAGCGCCCGTTCGACCACCGCGACGGCGTCGCCGAGGTGCCGAAGTGGCGCATCCTGCCCGACCGCGTCGGCTCCGATGCCTCCAATGCCTGGCAGGACGACATCGGCGGCGGCCCGCTCGGCTGGACCGGCCTGCTCCTGAAGTCCGCAACCATCCCCACCTACCTCGACCACAACTGGGACCGCGACTGGGGCTCCCTCGAACGCTTCACCCCCTACGCCCCATCCGCCGACCCCGCCACGATCGACGTCACCGTCACCACCCGCAACGGTTGGTCCAAGCAACCCCAGATCCTCGCCCGCTGACCGACACGTCCTGATTTCCCGCGGTTCCGGCGCACGCCGATCCGCCACTCGGCATGCGCCCGGACACGGCGGTGCGTCGAGGAATCCAACGGGTCCACACCCTTTGTCGCAGCTGCACACCCAGTACAGAGGGTGTGCAGCTGCGATAAGGGGTGTGAGCCCATGTGCACACCGTTTCGCATGCGATTCGGTATGCGGGAAAGCAAAGGGTTTGAGCCTCAGGGCCAGGCAGCCGCGGAAACCACCGGATGCCGAGCGCTTCTCGACCGCGGCTCGTGGAACGCAACACCATACGCCTCAGCCGTCTCCCGCCAAGATCGGCGCCACGTCGTAAGCCGCACGACTGGCCTCCTGGTCCTGAGTGGACCACGGGCTGGGCAATGACGGAAGCCTGGGCACGAGCCGGTCAGGGCACCAGGACTAGACGGCCGCGGAGGCCGCCGGAGGCGAGGCGCTCGTGGGCGGTCGCGAAGTCGGGCAGCGGGTAGGTGTCCGCGACACGGAGGGTGAGTTTGCCCGCGTCGACCAAAGACACGAGGTGGTCGAGTTGGGGACGGTCGGCGTGCACGAGGACGGTGGTGACGGTGGTGCCGCGCAACGGAACTGGAGTGTTGGGAACACTGATCGACACGAACCGGCCGGAGCTGCGGACGGCGGCGAGTGGTTGCGGGCCGAGGGCGGCGGCGTCGAGAGCCGCATCCACGCCGCCGGGGATCAACGCGCGCACGGCATCGGCGAGGTCGAGGGTGCGGGCGGTGGCCCCCGAGGAGCGCAGAGGCTCGTCGGCCGGGTAGACAGCGTCGCCCCCTCCGGGAACCAGTTCCCCTACCGCATCGCAGGAGCCGGTGGTGCGAGGGATGAAGTCGGCGGCACCCAGGGCACGAACCGCGGCCTCGTCGGCCGGTGCGGCGTTGGCGATCACTCGAATACCCTGGGCGGCCGCGAGTTCCACCGCGAAACCGCCGACGGCACCGGCGGCGCCGGTGATCAGCAGTGTTTCGCCCGGTTTCAGGTCGAGTGCGGCGAGGGCCTGTAGTGCGGTGAGGCCGTTGAGTGGGATGGTGGCCGCTGCGACGAGATCGACGGAAGTGGGTGCGGGAGCGACGTTTCCGGTTTCGAGGACGACGTATTCGGCCTGGGCGGCAAGCGAGACGTCGAGGCGGTCGCTGATGCCGATCACCGGCTGGCCGATGGTGAAGTCGGTGACGTCGGGGCCTACCGCGTCGATGGTGCCCGCGACATCCCAGCCGAGGCCCCACTGGTCACGCTCGGCGGCGAAAGGTGTGCCGCCTACTCCTCCGCGAACCATCAGGTCGACCGGATTCACGGTCGCCGCAACCACTTTGATGCGGACCGCACCTCGGCCCGGCGACGGAATCTCGACATCGATGAGCTCCGCCACGGCGTCGGGGCCCGGCTCACGAACGACAACTGCACGCATGAGATTTCCTTTCTGTTCGACGTCGACCAACCTAGGCAGCGCTACTATCTGTTGGGTAGTAGTTACCCAGGAGTGCGTTGGTAGCGATGAGGTGAGCGGATTGGCGACCACAACGGCGGCACAACGTCGAGACCAGGAAAAACAGCGATACGACGCCTATGTGGCGGAATGCCCGACACGCCAACTACTGGACCGGATCAGCGACAAATGGGTCAGCCTGATCATCGCCACACTGTCCGACGGCCCGCGCCGCTACGCCGAAATCAGCCGCACCATCGCAGGCGTCAGCCCGAAAATGCTCACCCAAACCCTCCGCACCCTCGAACGCGACGGCCTGATCGAACGCACAATCACCGCCGAAGTCCCGGTCCGCGTCGACTACGAACTCACCGACCTAGGCCGCAGTCTCCAACCGGTCATGTGCGCGATCAAGTCATGGGCCGAGGCACGGATGGACGATGTGCTGCTCGCACGGGAGCATTACGACGCGCGTTAGAACTCGCAAACTTGCGGTAGCCGGGGGAAACTGGCGGTATTGCCGAGAATGCGATCGGTCTGTCGCCGGTTTTGTCGGCATTGTGTGGAGCTGCGGGCAGCGCGCCATTGTGCGGACTTCGACATACGTTCGACATCGGGCGGAAACAGTTGTGCGACAAGGCAATCCGGGCTCGGCGAGCCGTGATCGGAATTCCTGCCGAATGGGCGTTCTGGCCGTAATCTATGCAGTATGACGACGGCATTGGAAGAAATGGAACTGCGCGACCTCGTCGGTCTGCTCACCGCCGAGGAGCAACGGGAACTGCGCCCCCTGGTATTGCGTGTACTCGACCGGCAATCGGCACCGGAACTGTTGCGGCGCGAACTCCACCAGCGCCTGACCGGAGTCTGATCCACCGATCCGGTACCCGCCGCGCACCCCGGGTACCCGCGAACCAGTGTCTCCCCCAGACGGACACAGGGTGCGCACACTCCCCAGCCCGACTCGTACCGGCGCACGTCGACAGAGTGTGCGCCGACACGGCACACGCGGCGTGCTCATACGCTTCCCGAGTCCACTGCGCCTCCGCCGCCCCGAAACGCAGTGCGGCCAACCTCGCGCCGAGATCCAGCCCTGCTGCAACGCGAACTCGCGCCGCTATCTCGAGTGCGCGCCGACACGACAGTGCGCCATCCCATCACGAAACAAGGCTCCCGCGCCGCCGTACCGAGTGCGCGCCCACACGACAGCCCGGCATCCCTACGAGCACGGCCTCTACCGCTGATAACCAACTCAACGCACCCGCCGTCGAGACCCGCCGAGCGCAGTCGAATGGCCTTTGATTGCGGTGTGTCGCAGGGCCATTCGACTGCGCTCGGCGGATGAGGTTAGAAGACGCGCAGGCGGCCCGGGTTCCACCAGCCCCAGCGCGCCGCCGTGCCGGTGTCCAGCTTGGCGGGGGTGGCGTTGGCGTAGTACTGGTCGAAGCGCTCGAGCGAACCCCAGTCGCGGGCCCAGTCGTTATTCAGGTAGGTCGGGACCGTCACCGACTTCGCCAGCATCTTGGCCCAGCCGTTGGGGCCGCCGAATTCCTCGGCCTGCCAGGTGTCGGTGGAGCTGATGGCCAGGGGACGATCGGGCAGGATGCGGTAGCCCGGCACCTGGGCGACGCCGTTCTTGTGGTCGAACGGGTGCTGGCACGGGAACTGCAGGCCAACCGCCCAGTCCAGCAGCACCGGCTGCTCGGAACCGATGAAGGTGTTGAGCGACTCCAGCTTCGGCATCCGCGGCGGGGTGAACGCCAGCCACTGGTCGCCGATCAGGATCGGGTCGTTGGCGACGATGCGCACCGCGTCGGCGTCGGCGTCGATCTCCTTCAGCGGGATGCGCAGGTTACGCCAGGACGGGAACGGGCCGATATCGCGCGGCAGGTAGGTACCGAGCTTCTGCACGCTGCCGTCGGGCATGCGCTTGCCGTAGTCGACGGTGAGCGACTGGCCGTACTTGGTCGAACCGGTGTCGTCCACCGACAGGATGCGGCCCGCGGCGGTGATGACCACCAGCGGACGGTCGTCGGCGCGCGGCGCCAGCTGGTACCAGCTGGAGGTCAGGTTCGCGGGCTGCTGCACGCCGTCCTGGTAGCTGCCCATCACCGGCGTGGTCGCGGGGTCGAGCCCGAACGGCAGCACCGCCTTGCTGCCGTTGATGCCGACCGCGCCGTAACCGCCCTCGGTGCCCGAGCTCTGCCCGTCCGCGCCCACCGGTCCGACGGATTGGGTCGAGGTGTTGCCGGTGCCCGGCTTCACCTCGATGGAATCCGCGCTCAACTTCTCGGGAACACCGTTGGCTCTGAAGCCGACCGGGTTCGCCCCGGCGAGCGGATCGCCGTTCTTCGGCGGGTTCGCCGGATCGATGATCGGCGTGAGCATGCCGTTGCCCTTGCTCACATCCGGTTCCACCAGCACGTCGTTGGCGAGCCCGCACGAATTACCGCGCAGCGCATCGAAGTTCGAGCGCGCCAGCGAGTAGGCCGGGTACTGCGCGACCGCGCCCTTGACGAGCGAGAACACCTCGATCGCCACCATCAGCGCGGCGACGACGGTCAGCGGAATCGCGGCGAACTGCCGAATCCGCTTGCGCCGCTCGGCCATCGATGGACCGTCGTGCAGCAGATACCAGACGACGAGCACGGTCGCCGCGAGCACGACGACGAGGAAGACGACCAGCACGGCGTAGGCGTCGCGCCGCATCAGCATCCGCGCGCCGAACGCGGCCGCACCGGCCATCAGCAAGACGAACACACCGGCGGTAATCTGCCGAATCAGCTTCTCGCGCTGAGTATTCGCGCCCATCGGCTGCTTGACGTACCCCTCGCGCAGTGCATGCCAGGCGACCAGCGCCAGCGCCGCGCCGAACAGCACGAGCATCAATGTATTCGACTGGTAGCCGTGCAGCGAGATCCGCTTGTCGAACCACGGCACCCCGAAGCTCGATACGTACCAGTACCCGTTGATCCCGGAGAACGCGACCGCGAGCACGAACAACAGCCCGGCCAGGAAGATCGCGCGATTCTTCCTGGCGCGCAACGCCGATGCCGAGACCGCCACCGCGGTGACCGCCGCCAGCGAGCCCGCGATGCCCGCGTACGCGCCGAAGTGGTGGGTCCACTTCGTCGGGTTGAACATCATGAAGAAGATGGTGCCGAAGACGACGCCCATCAGCCGCCAGGTCGGACCGCTCGCGATGCCGGGCACCTGCCTGCGCCGCAACAGCACGAGCATGGTGGTGAACAGGCACAGCAGCATGGTCAGGAACGCGAACCGGCGCGACAGCGATCCGTCGACGGTCTCGACGAACAGGTAGTAGTAGCGCAGATAGTCCTCGTACCAGGCGAGATTCGGCCCGGTGACCTGACGCACCCGGTTGGCCTCCTGAATACCCGCGAAGGTCTGATCGCTGTAGACGACCGTCAGCACCAGCACGCCCGCCGCCGCGATCGGCGCGAGCAGCGGCGCGGTCGCCCCCCACTTGCCGATGCCCTGCGCGGCGAACTGCCTGCGCCTGCGCACCACGATCTGCACCATCGGCCGGATACCGGCGAGCAGCGCGGCCACACACATCAGGCCGGTCGGGGCCGCCGCCAGCGTGAACGCCGCGACCAGCACCGCGACACCGGCGGGCAGCAGCCGCCCGGTGGCGATGGCCCGCTCGATCGAGACCCAGGTCAGCAGCGCGCCGAGCGCGACGATCGGTTCCGAGCGCAGGCCGTTGTCATAGGGCAGCCAGAAGGCGAGGAACACCAGGCCGCCGGTCCACAGCGCCACCTTGCTGTTGCGCACGCCGCGCCCGAGGCGGGGCACCACCTCGCGGCTGATCACCATCCAGCAGAGGATGGCGCAGAACAGCGCGGGCAGGCGCACCCACGGGCTCGCGGTGGAGATCTCCGCGAAGGTCTGGATGACGTAGTAGTACCAGCCGAACGGCGCCTCGGGCACGCCGTACCAGCGGAAGTAGTTGGCCATGTAACCCGCGTGCGGTGCGACGCGCACCATGGTCATGATGTAGCCGTCGTCGGAGGTGTTGGCGCCCACGAAATGCCACAGCAGCAGCGTGCCGACCACCGCGCCGTCGGTCCAGGTCGGCTTCAGCCAGTTCGCGGGCAGCACGCGCCGATGCCCGCGGCCGTCGCCGCTGTCGAGCTTGGCCAGCGCGCCGAGCGCGACCAGCGTGAGCAGTACGGCCGCGATCATGGCGGTCAGCTTGATCCAGGTCGGGCTGGAGGAGAAGCGGGTGTCGACGTTCATGTGGAACGACAGCCCGGCGGGCACCGCGCCCTGCAGATCGGAGAACACGCCGACCACCTGCGGGCGCAGATCACCGATCAGCCGGCCGTCGACCGGCACGACCGCCGTCTCGGTCTGCCCCGGCGCGCCGCCCGCCACCGGCCGCTCGACCGTCTTGGTCAGCCCCTCGAACGTCGCGTAGGTCTCGTTGCTATCGGAGGTGATCTTGATCGACGAACACTGCCCCATGTCCGCGCGATCGGCAGACACCACCACCGCATTGCGGTCGCGCACCTCCACCGAGGTATCGGTCACCAGAACGAACATCGCCTCGAGACCGGCGCGATCGCCCTGCGCGGGCGCGGTCGCCAGCAGGAATCCGCCGTAGGCGGGCAGCCGGTCCACCGCCGAGCACGGAATGGTCGCCGTCAGATCGATCGGCACCTGCGACACCAGCGGCGCCTGCACATTGCCGAGCGTGCCGCCCTGCGGCCAGTTCAGCGCGGCCGTCGTCTGCGTCACCGGCAGGAACGGTGTCGCCAGCGCGAACAGCGCCCCCAGGATTCCGGTGATCAACGCGATGAGTCGCGCGGTCCGGAAATCGCGAGGAGCGGCCGCGGGGGCGGCGGCCGGCTTCGTCAGAACAGCAGTAGCGGCGTCGGGCACGATTGGCAATGCTAGCTGTGATGGATTTGCCGCGCCTGCGGCGCGGCGTGTTCGCTCTCGCGTCGCCGAAAAAGCAAGATCAGCCCGGCCTCTCGGCGACCCCGAAATACGGCATGACCAGCGGACACGGCGGTATCGGCCACGCTGCGGACGGTGTCACGGCGCATTGCGCGGTACCGCGCGCGGATTTCGTCACGAGACACCAACTCGACCCGAACTGCTGACCGGTAACCGGGGCAATGGAAAGGTAGGGGTATGACCAAGGTGAATCTCGAGACCAACTTCGGAAAGATCGTTCTGGAACTGGACGACGCGAAGGCACCGAACACCGTGCAGAACTTCGTGGATTACGTGAACGCGGGCCACTACAGCGGCACCATCTTCCACCGCGTCATCCCGGGCTTCATGATCCAGGGCGGCGGTTTCAGCTCGGACATGAAGCAGAAGTCCACCCAGGCGCCGATCCAGAACGAGGCCAACAACGGCCTGAAGAACGACAAGTACACCGTCGCGATGGCGCGCACCAACGATCCGCACTCGGCCACCGCGCAGTTCTTCATCAACGTCAGCGACAACGGCTTCCTCAACCACTCCGCGCCCAGCCCGCAGGGCTGGGGCTACGCGGTCTTCGGCAAGGTCGTCGAGGGCCAGGAAGTGGTCGACAAGATCGAGGGCGTCTCCACCGGCAACAAGAACGGCCACGGCGACGTGCCGAACGACGCGGTGATCATCGAATCCGCCGCTCTGTCTGACTAGCGGCGCCTGGTGTCTCGCATCCGAGCGGCCGAGACTCGCGCCTTCGGCGCATGCGCTTCGGCCACTCGGACGCGAGACGGCCGCGAACGTCGCTCGTAAGACTCGCTCCGTGCGAGGCACGAGTCGCTTGAATCTTCGCGCAAATACACGAATCGGGCCGCGCCCCTTGGGGTGCGGCCCGATCGAGCATCGGGGGTCTACAGCGGGAGCAGGTGGTGTTTGCGCGGATTGCGGGCGAGTTTCTTGTCGCGCAACAGCTGTAGGGCTCGGCGCAATTCGAGGCGGGTGGTCGACGGCTCGATGACCGCGTCGATATAGCCGCGCTCGGCCGCCACCCACGGCGTCGCCATGGTGGCGTTGTAGAAGTCGATCATCTGCTGGCGCATGGCGGCTCGCTGTTCCTCCGGCGCCGCCTCGAGCTGCTTGCCGCCGATCAGGCTGACCGCGCTCTCGGCGCCCATCACCGCGATCCGCGCGGTGGGCCAGGCCAGGTTCACGTCGGCCCCGAGCTGTTTGGAACCCATCACCGCGTAGCCGCCGCCGTACGACTTGCGGATCACCACGGTCACTTTCGGCACGGTGGCCTCGACGAACGAGAACAGGAACCGGCCACCGCGCTTGATGACGCCGATCTTCTCCTGTTCCACCCCGGGTAGGAAGCCCGGTGTGTCGACCACGAACACCAGCGGGACCTCGAACGCGTCGCAGAGCCGCACGAAATGCGCCGCCTTGTCCGATGCCCTGGCGTCGAGCGCGCCCGCGTAGACCATCGGCTGATTGGCGACCACGCCGACGCTGCGGCCGTCCACCCTGGCGAACCCGGTGATGATATTGCGCCCCGCCGACGCACCCACCTCGTGGAAATCGCCGTCGTCGAAGATGCGCAACAGGATGTCGTGCATGTCGTAGCCCGCGTTGTCCGCATCGGGGACAAGCGAATTCAGTTCCAGATCGGATTCGGTGATGCCCGGCTCCAGGCCGGGATTCACGATCGGCGGTAACTCCTGGCAGCTGGTCGGCAGGAAGCCGAGGTAGGCGCGGACCCATTCGAAGGCGGCCTGCTCGTCCTTGGCGACGTGGTGGATGTTGCCGTACTCCGCCTGGCTCTGCGCGCCGCCGAGCTCCTCGAGGCTGACGTCCTCGCCGGTGACCTCGCGAATCACCTTGGGGCCCGTCACGAACATGTACGCCTCTTCGGTCGCCACCACCACATCGGTGTTGATCGGGGCGTACACCGCGCCACCGGCGCACTTGCCGAGGATCATCGAAATCTGCGGCACCAGACCGGATAGCGGCTCCTGGCGACGGCCGAGTTCGGCGTACCAGGCGAGCGAGGTCACCGCCTCCTGCACGCGGGCGCCGCCGGAATCGTTGATGCCGACCACCGGGCAGCCGACGCGCGCCGCGTACTCCATGATGTAGGCGACCTTGCGGCCGAACATCTCACCGACCGACCCGCCGTACACGGTCTGATCGTGCGAGAACACGGCCACCGGCCTGCCCTCCACGAGGCCATGCCCGGTGACGACACCGTCGCCGTAGAGCGCGGCCGCGTCACCGGGTTTGCGCACCAGGGCGCCGATTTCGACGAAGGAGCCCGGATCCAACAGCATGTTGATCCGGTCGCGAGCGCTGGGAATACCCTTCTTGGCCCGCTTGGCCACCCCCGCCTCCCCCGCCGGTTCCTGTGCCAGCTGTAGTCGCTGGCGCAGGTCGGCGAGTTTGTCGGCGGTCGTAGTCACAGCGATACCTCGCTTGCGCTAGGCACCACTGCACCCAAGGGTGCTGTGCGGATGGGTCGCTCGCTGCGCTCCCTCACTAGGCCCCTTTCGCCTCGATCTCCGCCAACTTGGCGGTCAGGTCTGCGCCGATCTTGCCGATGCGCGGCTCGTCGATGATCTGCAAATGGTCACCCGGGATGTGGACGATCTCCAAGTTCGGAATGAACTCGTCCCAGCCGCCGTCGGGCCGCCGGTCGGCGAAGCGCGGTTCCAGTTCGATCGCGCCGTCGTGGTAGCGGTCGGCGAGATAGAGCACGACGCCACCCTCGTAGCGGCTCGGCTTGACCTGCTGCAGCGCCCGGTTCTCGATCCACGAGGTGCGCTGATGCTCGAGCACACCGCCCGGAATCTTCGCGCCGCTCATCTTGATCAGATCACCGATCATCTTGAACTGCTCCGCGTCGTCGGCCGCGGCCAACGTCTCCAACTGCTCACGATCCAACTCACCCTGGACACCGTAGGTCTTCTTGGCGAAGGCCTGGTAGCGCTCGATGCGCCGGATGCGCTCCTCGGGGCTGTTGTCCTCGTCCTCGACCGTTCTGGCCAGGTCGATCAGCCCGACCATCCGGACGTCGGCACCCTCGGCCCGCAACAGCTGCCCGACCTGCAGCGCGAGCACCGCGCCCAGCGACCAGCCGTACAGCACGTACGGGCCGTCACCCTGGATCTTGCGCAGCTCGGGCAGGTACTGGCGAGCACGCTCCTCGATGGAGCCCTCGACGCGCTCGATGCCGTACATCGGGGTATCGGCGGGCAACCGCTTCAGCAGCGGCTCGTACACCAGGGTGTTGCCGCCTGCCGGATGGAAGACGAAAACGGGTGTGGCGGTAGAGCCTTCGGGGCGAACACGCAGCGGCCGGACGAAACCGTCGATCTCGGCGCTGCTGTCCTGCTGATTGCGCACGATCTCGGCGAGCTCTTCGATGGTCTCCGAATCGAGGACATCCTCGACGGTGATTTCCGCGCCGACGCGCTCGGTGAGGCGCGCCGCCAGCTTCTCGGCGACCTCCTCCTCGAGGATCGGCAGGTTGTCGAAGATGCCGCCCGCCGACTTTCCGGTGACGACCGCCCAGCTGGCGAAGGTCAGTCGCTCGGCGGCGTCGCGCGGCGGCACATTTTCTTCGCTGTCCGACGACTGGCCGCCGAAGGCGGGCGTAGCGGGTGCAGCCGCTGGCTTGGCCCGCGGAACAACCTCGGCGGCAACAGACTTCGGCGCAGCGGTAACCGGCACGGCCGCAGCTTGCCCCTCCGCAACCGGATCAGCTTCGGCCGCAACGGTTTCCGTCGAGCCCCCCGCGGCTTCCTGCACCGCGGCAGCCGGATCCTGCCCGGCCGCGAGCGCCGCACGCGCGGCGGTGACGAAGTCCCCATCGGCGCCGAGCTCGCCCGCCTCGCCCGAGGCCTGCTTGTCCGCCATCGCCTGCATCTCCTCGCGATGCTCGACGGCGTAGTGCAGTACCTTGGCGACCTCGTTCAGGTTCGCGTCGCGCACCGCCTGGATCTGCAGCTGCGGGATATCGAATTCGTACTCGACCCGGTTCTTGATCCGCATGGCCATCAGCGAGTCGAGGCCGAGCTCCATCAGCGGGATCTCCATCGGCAGATCCTCTACCGCGTAGCCCATGGACTCGGCGACGATCAGCCCGAGCCGATCCTCGAGCGTCTGCGTGCCGTTCGGATCCCAACGGTCACCGAAGGATTCGACGACCGCGACCTCGGCGGTCGCGGTGCCCTCCGCCGCGGCGGCCGGGACCGCCTCGGCAGCGACGGGTGTCGGCAGCGGCGCACCGGAGACGACGACGGCGTCGAAGATCAGCCGGAAGGCATCGCCCTCCTTGGCGTGCACCTGCACCGAGGCGCCACCGGGATGCTGGGTCAGCGTGGTGGTCAGCGTGCCGACGGCCGGAATACCGGCGTGCGGAATCGACGCGCCCACCGAAACGTCACTGAGCACCTGTGCCGCAGCGGAATTCACCAGCGCGGTCAGATCGGTGACGGCCGAGGCCTGCACCTCCCACACGTGCCGCCCGTCCGGCAGCGCGACGTGCGCGCCGGGCACCCGGCCGCTGCCGGTACCGGCGGACAGGCTGACCTTCGGCCAGAACTCCTTGCGCAGGAACGTGGTTCGCGGAATATCGGCGTACTCGCCCGGACCGGACAGCGAGGGCAGGTCGACCTTGTGCCCGTGCACGTACAGCTGGGCCAGCGCACCGATGACGCCGCCCGCCTCGTCTTCCTTGCGCTTGAGCGTCGGAATCAGCTGCGCGTCGTGCAGTCCGGCCGCGAAGGTGGTGCCGAGCACCTGCATCAGCGCGACGGAATTCGCCGAAAGTTCCAGGAAGGTGGTGTGTCCGGCGTTCACCGCCTGCTTCACCGCATTGGTGAAGTACACGGCGTGGCGCATGTTCTTGACCCAGTAGTCCTCGGTGTGGATCGGGCCGTCGCCGGGGCGGTAGAACTCTTCCTTGTTCACCGTCGAGTACAGGCCGACCTTCAGCTTGGTCGGTTCGAGGCCGGCCAGTTCCGCGGCGAGCTCGCCGAGCAGCGGATCCATCTGCGAGGTGTGGCCCGCGCCGCGGGTCGGCAGCACGCGGGCGAATTTGCCCGCCGCCTCGACCTTCGCCACGATCGCCGCGACCTGCTCCTGCGGGCCGCCGATGACCGTATTGGTCGGCGCGGCGTACACGGCGCACTCCACGTCGGGGTAGTCGACGAGCATTGCCGCGACATCCTCGGCGCCGAGTTCGACGAGCGCCATATTGCGCACATCGTCGTCGGTGATCATGGCCTCGCCCTCGCCCATCAGGCGCGAGCGTGCGCAGATCACCCGGACCGCGTCCTCGAGCGGCAGCGCGCCCGCGATGTAGGCACCGGCGACCTCGCCGACCGAATGCCCGACCACCGCGTCCGGTTCGGCACCGTGCGCGCGCAGCAGCGCGGCCAGGCCGATCTGGATGGTGAAGTTGCCGACCTGGGAGGTGCCGACGTCGTAGTCCTGGGCGTCGTCGAGGAACATGTCCCTGATCGAGTAGCCCGCCTCGTCCTGCACCAGCTCGTCGACCTGATCGACGACCTTCGCGAAGATCGAGTTCTCCAGGTAGAGCTGCTTGCCCATCTTGCGGTGTTGCGCACCGAAACCGGAGAGCACCCAGACCGGGCCCACCGCGGCCGGAGCGTCCGCGGTGAAGACACCGGTGCCCGGCTTACCCGCGGCGATCGCGCGCAGACCGGCGACCGCTTCCTCGTGCGTCTTGGCGACGACCACACCGCGCGAGCGCCAGTGGCTGCGCTTGGCCAGCGACCGCGCCACATCGGCGAGCGGTACGTCGCGGCCCGCCTCGGACTCCAGCCAGTCGGCCAGTTCGGTGGCGGCCCTGCGGCGGCGCGAGGGCAGGTAGCCCGAGACCGCGATGATCACCGGCAGCGGCTCGGCCCGCTCGGCGGTCCACTCGGCCTGCTCGGCGGTATCCGCCTCGGCGACAACGGCTTCCGCCTCCGCCACGACATCGGTCGTCTCGACGTCATCGGCATCGGCGTCGGCATCGGCCGGCGCGGGCGCAACGGCCTCGACCGGGGTCGGCACGTACTCCTGCAGCACCACGTGCGCGTTGGTACCGCCGAAGCCGAAGCCGGAGATGCCGACGGTCGCGGTGCCGCTGTAGCGCGGGAACTCGGTCGCCTGCTCGACGACCTTCAGATGCGCCTGCTCGAACGGGATGTACGGGCTCGGCAGGGTGAAGTTGATATTCGGCGGGATGACGCCGTGCTGGAACGCCATCACCACCTTGGCCAGGCTGGCCGCGCCCGCACCGGATTCCAGGTGGCCGAAGTTGGTCTTCGCCGAACCGAGCAGCGCGGGCTTGTCCTCGTCGCGGCCGCGGCCGACGACCCTGGCCAGCGCGTCGGCCTCGATCGGATCGCCGATCGGGGTACCGGTGCCGTGCGCCTCGATGTAGTCGACGCTCGATGGCTTGATGCCCGCGTCACGGTAGGCGCGGCGCAGCACATCGGCCTGCGCGTCCGGATTCGGCGCGAGCAGGCCGTTGGACCTGCCGTCGTTGTTGACCGCGGAACCCTTGACCACGGCCAGGATTCGGTCACCGTCGCGCTCGGCGTCGGCGAGGCGCTTGAGCACGACGAGACCGGCGCCCTCGGAGCGCACCATGCCGTCGGCGTCCGCGGAGAACGCCTTGATCCTGCCGTTCTTGGCGACGCCGCCACCCTGATCGAAACCGAGGGTGACCATCGGGGCGAGCATCATGTTCACGCCGCCGGCCAGCGCCAGATCGGCATCGCCCTCGCGCAGCGCGCGCACGGCCTGATGCACCGCGACCATCGTGGACGAGCACGCGGTGTCGACGGTGACCGACGGGCCGCGGAAGTCGAAGAAGTAGGAGATACGGTTGGCGATGATGCCGTTCGAACTACCCATGATCCCGTAGGCCCTGGCCGAGGCCGGAACATTCGGGTCGGGACCCTCGCCGAGTCCGAGCGCGGAGACCAGCATGAAGTCGCTGGTGGACGAGCCGACGAACATGCCGACGGCCTGCCCCTTGAGCTCGCTCGCCGGAATCCTGGCGTGCTCCAACGCTTCCCAGGTCAGCTCCATCATCAGGCGCTGCTGCGGATCGACCCGCTCGACCTCGATCGGCGACATCGCGAAGAACTCCGCGTCGAAGCCCTTGACCACGTCCTGGTCCAGATAGCCGCCGAGGGTGTTGCCCTCGGCAACGGCCTTCGCCACCTCGGGCTCGCCGAGGAACTCCGCCCACCGGCCCTCCGGCCGCTCGCGGATACCGTCACCGCGGTTGATCAGGAATTCCCAGGTGGATTCGGGGGTATCGCCCGCACCGGGCAGCCTGGTCGACATGCCGACGATCGCGATATCGTGCGCCTCGCCCGGGACGTAGCCCGCGTAGAAGGCGTCGTCCGCGGACTCCTCCGGCACCTCGGGCTCACCGTTGATGATCCGCTCGGCCAGCGCCGCGATGGTCGGGTGCTGGTAGGCGACGGTCGCCGTCAGCACGACACCGGTGACGTCCTCGATATCGCCGCCGAGCGCGAGCAGATCGCGCGAGGCCAGGCCGAATTCCTCCATCGGCCGGTCGACGGTGATCTTGTCGACCGACTGACCTGTCGCGTCGGCGACCCAGTTGCGCAGCCACTCTCGCAGTTCGGCCACCGATATATCAGTGGTCGCACCGGTTTTCAGCGCGTCGTTGCCGACCATGAACTCGGCGAGCGCGCCGGCGTCGGACGGCTGCGCACTCACAGCGGCATCCGCGGCGGCGGGAACGATCTCGGTGGTCTGGGGCGTGCCCTCGTTGTCAGCCATCAATCCTCAAGCTACCTGTCTGCGTACCGGGCGCGCCGCGGAACTGACGCTCGGCGGTGGGGGTGTCGGCGCCGAGCGTCGTCGATCGGGCCGCCGTGCCACCTTGGTGGTTACTCGTCGGGTGCGTCAGGGAATGCCTGCTGGGTGTAACCGCCCCGCAGCGTCCCCTCTAGATAAGCAGTCTTGCAGGCGCGGCGAGCGATCTTGCCGCTGGAGGTCCGCGGGATCGAGCCCGCGGGGACAAGCAGCACGTCGCGCACCGTGACACCGTGGCGCGAGGACACCGCCGCGCGCACCGCGTCGGCGATGGGCAGCGGATCCGCCTTGCCCGCGCCGGGGCCGCGCTCGCCGACGATGACGAGCTGTTCGGAGGCGTCGTCGGCGTCGAACTTCAGGCCGGAGTGGCTGCCCTGTTCGAAGACCTCGGCGGGCAGCTGGTTCGCGGGCACCGAGAACGCGGCGACGAATCCGGGTCTGAGCGCCTTGCTCGCTTCCTGCGCCGAGAACTCCAGGTCCTGCGGGTAGTGGTTGCGACCGTCGACGATCACCAGGTCCTTGACGCGGCCGGTGATGTAGAGCTCGCCTTCGAAGTACACGCCGTAGTCGCCGGTACGCATCCAATTGGCATCGGGCGCAGTGCCTTCCGCATGGCTGCCCGCGGCGATGCGGTGCTCGATGCGGTTCTGGAAGGTCTTGGTGGTCTCGTCGGGGCGGCCCCAGTAGCCGATGCCCATGTTGTTGCCGTGCAGCCAGATCTCGCCGACCCGGCCGTCTTCCTGTTCGCGACCGCCCTGCTCGATCGAGTCGGGATCGACGATCGCGGCCCACTGCGACATCGCGACATACCCGCAGGACACCTGGGCGATGGCGCTGTCGGAGTGCTGCTCGACCCTGACCATGCGGCCCGCGTTGAGCTCGTGCCGGTCGACGTAGACGACCTTGGCCTCGTCCTCGTGCTTGGTCGCCGAGACGAACAGCGTCGCCTCCGCCATGCCATAGCAGGGCTTGATCGCGGTCTTGGGCAGGCCGTACGGCGCGAACGCCTCGTTGAACTTCTTCATCGACGAGGTGGTCACCGGCTCGCTGCCGTTGATCAGGCCGATGACGTTCGACAGGTCGAGCGATTCGCCCGCCTTCGGCAGGCCACGCGCCGCGGCGTGCTCGAACGCGAAGTTCGGTGCGGCGGCGAAGGTTCCGGCGCCGTCGGAGACCGCGGCCAGTTCCTTGATCCAGCGGTACGGGCGGCGCACGAACGCGCTCGGCGACATGATGGTGATGTATTTGCCGCCGACCGCAGGCAGGATCACCGTCAGCAGGCCCATGTCGTGGAACAGCGGCAGCCAGGTGACGCCGCGCGAGTTCCAGTCCAGGTTGATCGCCTCGACCATCTGCAGCAGGTTGGTGCCGACGGCGCGGTGGGTGATCTCGACGCCGGCGGGCACTCGGGTCGAGCCCGAGGTGTACTGCAGGTAGGCGATGTCGTCGACCACGATGTCGGGGCGGACCCAGGTGTCGCCGACGCTGTCCGGGATCGCGTCCACCGCGATGATGCGCGGACGCTGCGCGGCGGGCTGCGAGCGGAAGAACTGGCGCACACCCGCCGCGGAGGAGCTCGCGGTGAGGATGGCCGACGGCTCGCAGTCGCCGAGCACGGCGTGCAGGCGATCGGTGTGGCCGGGCTCGTCCGGATCGAACAGCGGCACCGAGATGGTGCCCGCGTAGATCGCGGCGAAGAAGGAGATCACGTAGTCCAGGCCCTGCGGCGCGAGGATCGCGACCCGGTCGCCCGGGTTGGTCACCTGCTGCAGACGAGCGGCCACCGCGCGCAGCCGGGTACCGAACTCACGCCACGTCAGCTCCTGCGCCTCGCCGTCGCGCTCCCGCGAGTAGTCGATGTAGCGGTACGCCAGGGTGTTCGCGTCGTTCCGGGTGTGCTTCTCGACGTGATCGACCAGGGTGCGACCCTCGGGAATATGGATGTTCCCGGTTTCGTCCAGGTAGTCGTCGAAAGTCTCTTCCATTCCTTCTTCTCCTCCGAGGCACACGCAGCAAGACGGCGACATCGCCGCTGTTACCTGTGAGGCCCCGACTCGCTATCGCCCGCGGGTGTGCCCTGCCATGCAAGAGCAGGCCTGCAGATTAATGCGGTCTGCGCGGTGACCGCTATCGGCTAGATGTTCTCAAACCAGAGTCATGTTACAGAGGAGCGTGGCCCCGGCTCCACCTCGCTGGCGCTCGGCTCCGCCGTGCCCGCTGGCGCTGTGTTTTCGGTTCACTCGCTGCGCTCGCTCACGCATCCCTCAGCAGTGGAATAACGCCCGCAAAAGCGTCCATCTGCGTGGGGAACACCCCGACATAGGACATCGACGTGAGTTGCCGCACACGACGGATGTGGTCGGCGATCTCCTCGAATGATCCGATGGCGACGTAGGGCGAATCGAGGATGTCCTCGACCGAGAGCTTCACGTCGACCTCGAGCAGCGGTGAAAGCCCCCTATCCAACGCGGACAGCGCCATCTCGGCGGTCTTCTCCCGGTCGTCGGTGATGACGACGGCGGTGATCGCCCAGTTCAGCTCGATCTCGGCGAAGCGGTCACCCGCGGCCTCCTTGATCAGCTCGACCTTTTCGATCGCCTTCTCCAAGGTGATGCCGGACAGCTTGCCCTTGCCCTCCTTGGTGGTGACCGGAACGACCGAGATGATGTCGGCGTGTTTGGCCGCAAGGCGCAGCATCTTCGGGCCGCCGCCACCGGTGCAGATCGGCGGGCGCGGACCCTGCCGCGGCCGCGGCGTGCCCTTGATGCCGTGCACCTGGTAGTGCTTGCCGTCGAAGTTGCACTCCTGGCCGCGCAGCAGCACATCCAGGATCGTCAGCGCCTCGTCGAGCTTCTCCAGCCGGACGCCGGGCGAATCATAGGCAATGCCCGCACCTTCGAATTCGTCCTGCTTCCAACCGGCGCCGAGGCCGACCTCGAGCCGCCCCTTGGACAGCACGTCGATGGTGGCCAGATCCTTGGCGAGCACCACGGGATGCCGGAAAGGGTTGGCCAGCACCGAGGTTCCGAGCCGGATCCGCTCGGTGGCCTGGGTCAGCGCGCCGAGCGCGGCGATCGGGCCGATCTGATCGCCGAGGTGATCGGGCACGACGAAGGTGTCGTAGCCGTACTCCTCCGCGGTCTGCGCGGTCTGGATGAACTTGCGGGCACCGCCCTCCTGCTTGTTCCCCTCCCCCGATGCGGCGAATCGGAACGGGCGCAACGGAGTCCCGAGTGCGGTCAACGCAGCATCCGCTTCACGGCTCGCCGTGGGGGCCGGTGCGGCGGCTTCTGTCATGAACTCATGCTCCTGGATGTAAGGAAGTTGCCTCTGCGACACCTCGCCCGTCGGGTGAGCGCGGTCGCGATCATCAGCGCACTTTACAGCGTGTGGGAGAAAACGAGTGAGGTTGTCGCAGCACTCTGGGCTCGGGCACGTCCGGTACGGGGTGCTTGTGCACCTTCGGAGGGCCGGTGACGAGTGCTACGCAGGGTAAACACGGAGAAAGTCACCAAAACTGTTCAGGTTTACGAGTGCTTGGGGTGCGGCGCTCCATCGATCAGGCCGTTGGCCCAGTTCGCGGTCCACTGCGTCGACGTGGTGCCGTCGGGATCGACGACGTAGCCGTTGTACAGCGCGTGCACCGGATTGCCCGCCGCACGCACCAGCGACATCAGCGAACCCATGATGTTGAACGGGTTCATCGCCTCACGCGGTGCGTCACAGATCAAATCGCCTGGCGCGCAAATGGTGTACGTGCGGTTGGCCAGCACGCCGAAGCCGCCGGGGCGCGGACCCGTCATGGTGATGCCCGGCACGTTCAGCCCCTTCAGTGCCACCTCCGCACCGACACCGGGCGGCGGCGGTCCGACCTGCTGCGCCTGGCCCGGTCCGGTATCACCGGTACGGCGCCCATCCGAAATGAGCATCACGCCGAGCACCAGATCCGGGCGCACCGGACCCTTGTTCGCACCGATATCCGCGGCCACGTCACCGGCGATCACCGCGCCCTGGGAGAAACCGGCGATCACGTAGGAGGTGAGCGGACATTCCTTGGTGCGCCTGGCCATTTCGTCGACCATGCGCCGCGCGCCCTCGGTGCGGCTGTTGTTGTAGGACTGCTGGCCGTCCGGCGGTATCGCGATCGGATTGGAGAACTGCGCGACATACGGCACGGTGAAGACGTCGAGCCGCTGGTCCGAGAAGCGCTCGCGGATCGGGTTGGAGACGTTGAGCATCAGCGACGCCGGATTCGCGGCCGGATTGCGCGGGTCATCGCCGCTGTTCGATTCCCAGGTGCCCGGCACCGAGATCATCTCCACGTCCGGGCACCACGCGGGCTGCGAGGTGGGCACCTCGGGCGGCACGGGCGGCTTCGGCGGCCGCAGCCTGCCCGCGAGCAGGTACCACAGCAGGATCACGATGACGACGATCAGCGCGACGATCGCCAGGAAGATCAGGCACCCCGCCGGACGTGACCGGCGGGGTCTCGAACCGCGGCGGACCATCACTGGCAGTACGTCGACTTAGCGGCGTCGATGTAGATCTTGCCCGCCTTCTCCACCGGCATCTTGGCCGGATCGAAGGACGGATCCGAACCCGCCATCGCGTTGACGAACGGGGTGATCTCCTCGTCCTTCGCGCCCGCGGCCTGGCTCTGGCAGACGTAGGTTGCCACGCTCAGCGCGATATCCGGGCTGTTGACGGTGATGCCCTGTGCCTTCAGCGCGTCGAGGAACTTCTTGTCCTTGTCGGTCAGCTTCGAGCTGTCCGACGGCGGAGCGGCGTTGGTCGGCACCGGCTGCGGGCGCTCCGGCGCCACCGTGCTCGGCGGCGCCGCCTCGGGCGCGGGTGCGGGGGCGCCTGCGTCACCCGATGTCGACGACGAGGTCGGCGCTTGCGTCGCTGTCGTGGTGTTGGTCAGCGTCGGCTTGCTCGATGCGGTCGAATCATTGCCACCGCACGCGGCGAGCAGTCCGGTGGCGGCGATCGCCACGGCTACGCCGAGTACCTTTCCACGGGTCCGATGCATGAAAATATGTCCTCAGATCTTGTTCCAGGGGCAAAGTCGCCACCCAGGCTAGCGGCAAACGTTAAGCGAGCGGTGGCAGCGAGCAAACAGACCGGTGTGAATCTTTCTGGTCAGTGCACCTCTGCCTTCCCGTCGCGCACGATGATGAATCCGGCCTGGAAATTCTGCTGCACTCCACCGGCGATGGGGAATTCGTCGCTGATCGGATATCCCAGCCTGCCGTTCTCGAAACCGGTGTCCTTCCAGGTATCCATGATCACGCCGGAGCGCACCGCCCACGCGCCCGACAGCGGGCTCCAGTAGATGCTGCCGCCCTCGAAGCGCATGAACCGGCCGAGATCCTTCACCGCGAGCTCTTCCGACGCCGGGAAACCGAGCCAGCTGTTCTCGAAGCCCATCTGCGCGAACTTGCCGAGGATCAGCCCCTCCATCCGATGCGCGCCGGTCTTCTGGCTGTAGTAGATCGGGCCGTTCTCGAAGCCCTGCACCACACCGTCGCGATTGGGCGTCTTGGTTTCCGGGCCGGTGGGATAGCCGGCCGGACCGCGTTCGAAGCCCTGCCGTGCCCATTCGTCGCGGATCGCGCCGCGCACCACCTGCGCGCCGGTCTGCGGCGTCCAATAGAGCAGGCCGTTCTGGAAGGCCTGGAAGCGGCCGCGGCCGTCCGGCAGCCCGCGCTCCTCGCTGGTCGGCAGCCCGAGCACACCGGCGGGGCCCGCGGCGGCCTGGTAGCCACCGCCGATCATGCCCGCCACCGGATGCGCGCCGGTCGGCCCCGAGTAGAACACCCGGCCGCCCTTGAAGTCCTGTGCCACACCGCCGTTCACCTGGTACTCACCGGTCAGGCACTGGCCGAGCCAGCCGTTGCCCGCGACGAGCGCGCCGATCGCGCCGGTGACACCGCAGGCCTGCCCCGGGTCGACGCCGAGCGCGCCCGCGGCCTGCGCCCAGGACTGGCGCATCTCGAAATCCCAGTAGGGCCACGAATGTGTGCCGGAGGGGCGGTAATTCACCTGCGCCGGGATGGACAGCTTGCCCAATTTGGTGACGAAGTTCTGCGAGGTCAGCCGCGACAGGATCTCCAGGCCCATACCCGCGTAGTTGGTGCTGACACCGGGAATCCCGGAGGCCTGATCGAACGGCCCGTTCGCGCCGCTGCCGCTGGAAACGTAAAGGGTGATGCCCTTGAGCTTTTCGGCCAGCGCGTACGGATCGTGATCGGCCCACTCCTGGCTGCCGGGGGCGCCCCACATGGCCGAGGAATCGAAACCGCCCGCGTCACGCATGGCGAACTGGATCGCCTGCGGCATGCCGAGCGTGGTGGTGGTCAGGAAGCCGGAGTAGGAGGCGGCGTATTTGACGAAGTTGGGGTTGCGCGCGGCCAGGAACATGGCGGCCGTGCCGCCCATCGAAAGTCCCTCCATGCCACGCACATCCGTGGCGCGCCACTGGCTCTCCAGCAGCGGCGGCAGCTCCTTGGTGAGGAAGGTTTCCCACTTGTAGTTCTTGCCGTTGTTCGGTTGTAGCCAGTCGGAGTAGAAGCTGGACTGGCCGCCGATCGGCAGGACGACGGTGACGTTCTTGTCGGCGAAGAAATCGACCGCGCCCGCGTCCTTGGTCCAGCCGCTCTCGTCATCGGTCGCGCGTAGGCCGTCGAGCAGGAACAGCACCGGGAAACGACTGTCCGGGCGGGTATTCCAGTCCCTGGCCAGCAGCAGCTGCACCTGGACCGGCGCGCCCATGGACGGCGAGTTCACCCAGAGCGCGACCCGGCGATCGCCGAGCCACACCACCTTTTGCACGGTGGCCGCGGACGCGGCGACGGGTTCGTTCTCGGCGTGCGCTGTCAGCGGGGATAGGCCCCCGGCCAGCGGTAATGCCAGCGCCGTGGCCAGCACGAGTATCCGGGCGCGCGCCGATCCGGCCCGTCGCCCGGTTCTCCCCCATCTACCGCACGCTTTCCCTGCCACATGAGTTTTCTACTCCCGAACCCACCCAGTTCCTGGGAGGACACGCACGGTAACAGACCACCTGGTTGCCCCCGAGCATGTCCAACACACCGCGACAACTGATTTCGCGAGGACATGGGTAACTCATCGGGCACGCCCCGAACTCAACCAGGGCACTGACCGCCGGCCCGCAACGAAAGTCTCGCGGCTCTTACCAGTGCGCTGAATTCGCGGGGAGGCGGACGAGCCCAAACGCGACTCAGGCCGCACCAGAGTTGGTGCGGCCTGAGTTCTACGAGCTAGATGATCACCAGCCGCCGGTGGCGTCCAGGATCTGCTTGCGGGACTTGAAAAGCTCCTGCTCCCAGTACTTCCACGAGTGGGTGCCCGCGGCCGGGAAGTCGAACACGGCCGGGATGCCCAGCGAGTTCAGGCGCACCTGGAAGGCACGGGTGTTCACCAGCGACAGCGCTTCCAGACCCATCGCGGTGCCGGTGTTGAACACACCGACCGCCGAGTTCGGGCGATCGAATTCGCCGGGCAGGCCGTTGGCCGCCGAGATGTACATCGGCAGGCCGCGCAGCTGCGGCGCGAACACGAACGGGTCCATCCGCAGCCACTGCGGGCTCCACGGCGCGGCCATGGAGTCGACGTTGAAGCGGCCCGCGTCCAGCATCGCGAGGCGGATGGCCTCACGCATGCCCGGCGCGGAGATGTTCAGGTAGCCGGAGTACGACGCGGCGAACTTGAACTGGTCGCGGTGGTAGGCGGCCAGCGCCAGCGCGCCACTGCCACCCATCGACAGACCGGCGACCGCGTTGTTGGTGCGCGAGACGCCCCTGGTCTCCAGGTAGGCCGGGAGCTCCTTGGTCAGGAAGGTTTCCCACTTGTAGGTGGTCTTCTGACCGTTGGTGTTGCTCGGGGCGTACCAGTCGGCGTAGAAGCTCGACTGCCCGCCGACCGGCATGATCAGGCTGATGTTGTCGTTGCGGAACTGCTCGAGCGCGTTGGTCTCGAACGACCACGCGTTGCGGTCGTCGCGCGCACGCAGGCCGTCGAGCAGGTAGAGCGCCGCGTTGCCGCCGCGCGCGGCCCACTGCACCTGGACCTTGATCGGGCCCATGCTCGAGTTGACCATGATGTCTTCGAACACGCCGGGGTCGGCGGCGGCAAAGGTCGGCGCCGCCACTCCGGCGGCGATCGGTAGCGCTAGGACAGCGGCACCGACAGCCAGAATTCGTTTACGCCAACCGCGAGGTGCGCCTTGCCGGCCCGACCTGTTTCTACTCGGCGCGGCGGCCCTGCCGAAACGCATGAATCCTGCTCTCTTTCTGCTGTTGTGGTGCTTCCCCGCCCCGCGAGGGCAGGGCAACACCCGTGTTGCCAACGAGACGCACGGCATACCGCACCGGATCCCGACCTTCCGGCACATACGACGGCGCTACAACGATCTGGTCACACTTGCGCTCGCTGGACGATATTCGACCGGGGAAGCCTTAGCAAGGCCGAGGCAACCCGGTGGCCGAAATCCGCCCGTGGGCAAGATGTGATTCTGCGGTGACCTTAGCGCGTTCACTCGGTGATGTCGCCCCGGATGACGGATTTTCACTCCGCGAGACGGGATTTCGGCTATCCGGGTCAATCGGCGGGTAAGACCGGGTACGAGTCAGCCCAGGTGCGCACTCAGGTCGGGGAGCATCTTGAATACCTGGTCCTGCCAGTAATGCCAGCTGTGCACGCCGACCTCGGTGTAGTCGAACACCGCGTTGCAGGGGCCCATCGCCTCCATTCTGGCTTGGAAGGCGCGGGTATTGGCGAGCGCGATCGTCTCCAGCGCCATCGCGTTGCCCAGGTGATAGACGTCGATCGGCGCGTTGATCACATCACGTGGCCCGTTGACCCCGTTGCCGGTCGAGATCCACAGCCGAGTTCCGTTCTCGCGCAACAGCGGCGCGAACATGAACGGGTCGTTGCGCAGCCACTTCGGATCCCACGGCGGGCCCCACATGGCGTCGATGTTGAACCCGCCCGCGTCGAGCAGCGCCAGCCGCAGACCCTCGCGCATCCCCGGCGCGGAGATGTTGAGGTAGCCCGAATACGAACCGGCATAACGGAATTGGTCGGGATGATAGGCCGCCAGCGCCAGCGCCGCGCTGCCACCCATGGACAACCCGAACACGCCGTTGCCGTACGGGTTGAAGCCGAGCCGGTCGCGCATGGCCCAGCGCAGGTTCTCGGTGAGGAAGGTTTCCCACGCGTACGGCGTCTTCTGGCCGTTGGTGTTGCTCGGCGCGATCCAGTCCGAGTAGAAGCTGGACTGACCGCCGATCGGCATGACCACGTTGATGTTCCACTGCGGCAGCACACGGGAGATCTCGGTGTCGATCTCCCAGCCGCTGAGATCGTTGCGGGCGCGCAGGCCGTCGAGCGCGTAGACGACGCGGCGGGTGTTGCCGTCGATGGCGCGGAAGATGCGGGTCTTGATCGGGCCCATGCTGGAGTCGACCCAGAAGTCGTGGCCCGCCGGATTGAATCCGGCCGACGCGGGCGCGGTCAGGCCGACCGTCGCGACGCCGAGCGGTAGCGCGAGGGCAAACGCCAGTCCGGCGACCGATCGCCGCAGCCAGCGGCGTCCACATCCGTCCGTGCGCATTCCGCCAGTCCGCATCGACCCGACCTTTCACCCGTTCGATCACCGTTGACCGGAACGCCGTTTGCCTCAGCCTTGCTATGACACGGCGCTAACGCTTTCTATCGGTAGATATTCGAAGTCGAACCACGAGAAACGCACTGCGAGACCGGATCGTGATAGAAACCAGAGATTTGCCAGGTAAATGCGTAAGCGGTACTGACAAAAACGGACCGCCCAGTACCCCATGGGTACCGGGCGGTCCGTCACTCGAATCGCTAACCGATGTTCGCCGACATGTCGGGAATCATCCGGTAGGCCTCGTCCTGCCAGTTCGTCCACGCGTGCAGGCCGAACTGCGGGAACGAATAGACCACATTCTGCGCACCCAACGACAGCATCCGAAGTTGGAATGCGCGGGTATTCGCCAGCGCCAACGCCTCCAGCGGACCGCCCTTGACCAGTCGGTCGGCGGCGTCCAGCGGTGGAATGCTGAGGTCGTCGCCGCGCGGCAAGCCGCTGCCCGCGGCGACCCACAGCCTGGTGCCGTTCGCGATCAGCCGCGGCGCGAAGACGAACGGGTCCATCCGCAGCCACTGGGGGCCCCACGGCGGCGCCATCGAGTCCACGTTGTAGCCGCCCGCGTCGATCATCGCCCCGCGGATGGCCTCACGCATGCCGGGCGCGGAGATGTTCAGATAGCCCGAGTAGGACCCGGCGAAGCTGAACTGCTCCGGGTGGTAGGCCGCCAGGGTCAGTGCCGCGCTGCCGCCCATGGACAGGCCGAAGACGCCGTTGCGGTTCGAGCTGAAGCCGTACTTGCCACGCAGGTAGTCGGGCAGATTACCGGTCAGGAAGCTCTCCCACTGGTACCGGTAGCTCTTGCCGGGACCGGAGGACAGGACGTTCAGCCCGCCCGATCCGGACGATGAACCGGTACCCGCCGGGATGCCGAAGAACTCACTCGGCGCGTTCCAGTCGGCGTAGAAGCTGGACATGCCGCCGACCGGCATCACGACATTGATGTTCCAGTCCGCGAGCACCTGGGGGACGTTGGTCTCGATCTCCCAGCCGTTCAGATTCTCCGGCGCGCGCATGCCATCGAGCACGTAGGCGACACGATTGGTGTTGCCGTCCCTGGCGCGCAGCACCCGAACCTTGATCGGCCCCATACCGGACTGGACGAAATTGTCCTCGATCGCCGGATCGAACGCTGCCGATGCGACCGGTCCGTCGCCGAGCACAGTGATCCCGAGCGGTAGCAACATGGCCAGCGCGATCCCCAATGCCGATCGCTTCACCCATGATCCCGAGGCCGCTGATCTGCCTGGCCTACGTTTCCCGCGCGCAATTCGCATCAACTCGACCTTTCGTTCGGGCGACCGGGTCGGCAAATTTCTAGCGATCTTCACCGGCCCCCTCATCGGGCACCAAGACTCGACATCCGCCAAGTACGGACGAATCGACCTGTGTGCATGCTGTTCGTGTATCAATCGGAAACGAATGCTTATATGTTGCTGGAAAGTGACCCATGCCACAACTACCGCACGGGTCTCGCCACACATTCGTTGTCGAACCGCACTCGGACGAGCCGCAGGTGAACATGAAAAAACCGCCCGGTGCGCGTACGCACCGGGCGGTTCTTCGGTTCGGAAAGATCAGCCGATGTTGGCCGAGAGATCCGGGATCATCCGGTAGACCTCGCCCGCCCAGTTGTTCCAGTTGTGGATGCCGACGGGCGGGAAGTCGTAGGTGACGTTGTTCGCGCCGAGGGTCAGCATCCTGACCTGGAAGGCGCGGGTGTTGGCCAGCGCGAGCGCCTCCAGCGGCACACCCTGGATGATGTCCATCGGCGCCACCGCGTCCTGTGCGGCGGGCAGCGCGCTACCCGCGGCGATCCACAGGCGGGTGTTGTTCGCCTTCAGTCGCGGCGCGAACACGAACGGATCCATCCGCAGCCAGGCCGGGCCCCACGGCGGCGCCATCGCGTCGATGTTGTAGCCGCCCGCGCTCAGCATGGCGACGCGCAGCGCCTCACGCATGCCGGGCGCGGAGATGTTCAGGTAGCCCGAGTAGGAACCGGCGTAGCTGAACTGATCCGGGTGATAGGCCGCCAAGGTGATCGCCGCGCTGCCGCCCATGGACAGGCCGAATACGCCGTTGCGGCTCGGGCTGAAGCCCAGCCGGTCGCGCAGCGCGTTGCGCAGGTTCTGGGTGATGAAGGTTTCCCACTTGTAGGTGCTGACCTTGCCGACCGTCTCGTTCCAGCCCGACGATCCGGTCATCGCCGAACCCGACGAGGAACCCGAGGGGCCGGAGCCGGTGGGAATGCCCAGGAAGGTGCTCGGCGCGTTCCAGTCCGCGTAGAAGCTGGACGGGCCGCCGACCGGCATTACGACGTTGATGTTCGCCGCGGTGAGCGCGTTGGCGACGTCGGTCTCGATTTCCCAGCCGTTGAGGTCGCCGCGGGCGCGCATGCCGTCGAGCGCGTAGACGACGCGGTTGGTGTTGCCGTCCGCCGCGCGGAAGATCCGCGACTTGATCGGGCCCATGCTGGAATCGACCCAGAAGTCGAACGCCGACGGGTTGAACGCCGCCGAAGCGGTTGCCGCGGGACCTGCTACCGACGCCCCGAGCGGGAGCACGATCGCCAGCGAAAGCAGCATGGACCGCTTGAGCCAGCCGGCTCTTAGCGACTTCGGACGCGCGAACACGCTCCTCATCAGGTTTAAGCCTTTCCTCGTGCGGCATACCCGGCCGCGTCTAACGGACCGCCGACGGCATCCAGCACAAAATGGCGCCCCGGCGGGCGTACCTCAGCACCCTAACCTGCCATCGATGCCCATGCGTTATCAAACCGAGACAATGCGGTGTACGACACTCTTGCGCTTTAGTTGTGCGCAACCGCTGGGACAGGGAGCGATCCAGGAGACGACTGAGCCCCAGCGTCATCAGCGAGACGGCTGGGGCTCAGCGGGTTCTCCGTGGCCGGTGTGACTCAGCGCGGTGGCAGCACCGGCGGCGGCGCCTGCGGATACGGGTCGACCAGATCGCAGCGCTGGATCTCGTACTTCGGCACCCGATCGATGCGGTACTTGGCGAAGGTCAGCGCGTTCTTGAAGTTGTGCCGGAAGCGCTCGAAGGTGAGCGGATCGCGGTAGGAGATCATCAGCGCCTGGGTGCCCGGGCATCCCATCGCGGTGCGCGCCTGGGCGACCCACTTCTCGTCCAGGTAGAACGGCATCCACGGCTTCTTGTCCACCATGCCGGTGTCGACGATGACCCAGTCCGGGTAGAGGTTCTTGTCGTGCCCGATCCGGCCGTCGGTGAGCCGCTCGGTGTGCGCGGCCAGCGGATAGGCCAGGCCCATCTGGTCGATGACCCGCACGTTCAGCGGCACGTTCATGCTCGTCATGCCCAGGTTCAGGAAGAAGACCGTGTGCCCGGAGCCGCCGGCCTGGATGGGCAGCGGCGGCGGCGCGACGTACCAGAACATGTACGACGGCGAGTTGAGCAGCAGGCCGCCGTTGGGCGTCTCGGCGATGTCGTTGACCATCGCGCGGATGCGCGGGTAGTCCAGGTAGTCCTCGGCCAGGATCGGATGATCGTGGCCGGTGTTGAGCACGTAGTAGACCCGCTCGTCGACGATGCCGGTCGAGGTGATCTTGGTGCCGCTCTTGATGGCCGTGGTGTTCGCCGCGAACAGCGCCCAGCCGATGGTGCCGAGCAGTGCGAACAGGATGATCGCGAAGGACCAGTCCGCCGCGGTTCCGGCGCGCAGCTGACCGCGCAGCAGGAATCCCGGCACCCGGACCGGCACCACCGCGACCGGAAGCAGCAGCAGGAACAGCTGCGGCAGCAGCATCCGGCCGTGCATGAAGTCGCCGCCGACGCGCAGCGCGTAGACGGTGAGCAGGAAACCGCTGCCGAGCATCAGCGTGACCACCGCGCTCGGTGACCGCAGCCAATCCAGCACCCGGCGCACCGACCAGCGCGGCTTTTCGGCCTCACCGTTCGCGGTTGCCTTGGCCGCCTTGGCATCCAGGCTGGCCCGGCCGGCGACGACGCCCGCGGCGAGCAGCACGAGCAGCGGCACCCACAGGTAGTACGGCCCGACCAGATCCCAGAGGTAGGTGAAGCCCTGGCTCCACTTGGCGCCGCCCGCGTCCTTGGCGACCGCGGTGTTCGGATAGGGCAGGCCGTAGTAGCCCATCCGCCAGATCTGATAGAGCACCGGCACGCCGCCCGCCACCGCGACGATCAAGGCGCGCAGCAGGATCGGGTGCAGCCTGGTCTGCGGCATCGGCGCGAGGAAGACCATGAGCAGGGCGAGCCCGCCGACCACGATCATCTCGGGCCGGATGAGCGGCGCGAGCCCGGCGAAGAACACCAGCCCGAACAGTCCGGGCAGCCGGACCCGATCGGCCTGGCTCCAGCGCATCAGCAGGTACCAGAGCACCGCGATCCAGCAGATGACCAGACCGCTCTCCAGACCGGAGGACGCGTAATCACGCGCGGGCGGAACGGCGATGTAGACGAGCACGCCCGCGGGCAGCAGCAGCGCGGACTTGGTGCCGCCCCACAACCGCGCGGAACCGAGCATCGCGAAGACGATCGCGGCCATCGACACCGTCAGCGCGACGCCGAGCACCACGTACTCGAGCCGCGCCTGGGTCAGCCAGCTGAAGAACCAGACCAGATAGGTCCACGCGGTGCTGGTGTTGGTCTCGACGCGCTCGCCCTCGTTGAAGACGGGACCGTTGCCCGCCATCAGGTTTCGGACCGTGCGCAGCACGATCAGGCCGTCGTCGGCGATCCAGCGCCGTTGCCAGGCGCCGATCCAGAACAGGACGACGGTCAGTGCCACCCCACCGACGAACGTGGTCCGGGATAGCAGCGCGAACCGCGAAGCACGAGCCGGCTGCTCGGCCGGCTCGTCGGACGCGTATTCCGTTGGCTCTCCCGCTACCAACATCTCGTCAGGTGAGATAGACAGCGACACCTACCGCTCCGATCCAGGCGATTGCGAGAAGCTGGAGGACGCGATCCCCCAGCGCGATCTCTTCGGGTTCACCGGCCTCGCCGCCATCGACGTCGACCGCGTAACGCAGGATTGCGATGGTAAACGGAATCATCGAAATCGCGAACCAGTCGGTGTCTTTCAAGTCACCCTGCTGGAACGCCCACAAACCGTAGAACACCACGACGGCCGTGGCCGCGAGGGTCCAGATGAACCGCAGGTAGGTGGGCGTGTAGTACTCCAACGACTTGCGGATCTTGGCGCCGGTGCCGAGCGCGATCTGCAGTTCGGCGTAGCGCTTGCCCGCGGCCATGAACAGCGAACCGAACGCCATGATCAGCAGGAACCACTGCGACAGCGGGATATTCGCGGCCGCGCCGCCTGCTACGGCGCGCAGCAGGAACCCGGAGGACACGATGCAGATGTCGAGCACGGCCTGGTGCTTGAGCCCGAAGCAGTAGGCGAGCTGCACGGCGATGTAAACCGCCATCACCACGGCAAGACGCCAGTTCGCCAGGAACGAGCCGCCGATGGCCAGCGCGAACAGCACCACCGACAGCGCGTAGGCCAGGTTCACCGGGACGACGCCCGCGGCGATCGGCCGGTAGCGCTTGGTCGGATGCGCGCGGTCGGCCTCCACATCCAGTGCGTCGTTGACCAGGTAGATGCCCGAAGCCGCGATGCAGAACACCACGAACGCGATCGCGACGTGCCCGAGCACCGTCCCGTCGGTGAGCACCCGCTCGCCCGCCGCCAGCGGCGCGGCGAGGACAAGGACGTTCTTCACCCACTGGCGTGGACGCACGGCCTTGACGAGCCCGGCGGCCAACGACTTCGGCGGACCCTTGACGACGGCGTCAGCTAGGTCAGCGCCTGTCGGCTCTTCAGACATGTCGACCCCGACTCTTTCCTGTGCGGTCACTATCGCGTCTCTTTTCGGCGGCAAGCACTACAGCGGCGGACGCGGCGCCGAGCGCGGAACCGGCGAGCACGTCGGAGGGATAGTGCACGCCAAGAACCACACGGGACAGCAGCATCGGCGGCACGAGCACCGCAGGCAAGGGTAGCCCGGTGAGCCTGCCGAGCAACACGGCCGCGGCCGTTGTCGAGGTGGCGTGTGAGGACGGGAAGCTCAGCTTGCTCGGCGTCGACACGTTGACCTGCACCGAAGGGTCGTTCGGGCGGGGGCGGCGGACGACCCGCTTGATCACGATCGATGCCGCGTGCGCGCCGACCGCGCCGACCGCGACACCGGCCCACTGCCTGCGCCTCGGCTTGTCGGCCAGCCAGCCGACCGCCGCGATGCCGACCCAGCCGAGCGCGTGCTCGCCGAAGTGCGACATACCGCGCGCGGCCTTGATCACCGAGGGATTGGTGCCGATGGCGGCCTGCACGGCATTGATGATCGCCACCTCGGGCGGGCCCGGCTTCGCCGGTGCCGCTGCGTCGTTCACCCGCGGGACGGCGCCGCTGTCATCGGCGGTGTTGGTGGCCCCGAGGCTCACTTGCCCTCACCCTTCGTTTCGATGCTGGTCTCATTCCGGCGTTCCCGGGGCCCTTCGTGGCTACGCAAGCTGCCGCCTCCGGGCCCGTCGCTCACGCCGAAAGCCTGCTCCCAGGCCGCGGTGCTGGTCAGCTGCGGATGAGCGGCACGATAGCGCTCCCGCATCTCCGGGAAGCGCGCGGCCAGCTCCTTGCGCAGCCGCATGGCCTCCTTGAACAGGCCGAGCGCCTGGCGCGGATCGCGCTTGCGGTACACAACGCCACGGCCGTCGGCGGTGGTCACGGTGACGCCGTCGACCTGCGAGAGCAGGAACCAGCGCGCGTCGAGCGTCGGCACGTTCAGCTGCGGGCGCTCATGGTGTTCGGTGTGCGCGGGCCGCACGTTGTGCACGAGCCCCTTGGCCAGCCGGACGATCTTGGCCAGCGGATTGGCCGGTTCGCCGACCGCGCCGACGCCGATGTGGCTGGCCAGCGGCAGTTCGGTGGACGAGGGCAGGATGACCGCGTCCGGGTACTGCTTGCGCAGTTCGTGCACCGCGCCGAGCGCCGAGGGCAGCAGCTGGAACAGCCGCTCCGGGCCGGCGAGATAGTCACGGATGGCCAGGTTCTGGATGGCGACCGTCGAATACTCCAGGCAGAGCAGGTGTTTCAGCGTCGCCTTGACGGTGTTCACCACCATCGCGCGGCCGTTGTTCGGCAGGTGCAGCGAGGCGACCACCAGGCGGTTGCGCAGGTGGAAGTACGCCTGCCAGTCGATGGCGTCGTCCTTGTCGCTCCAGGCCATATGCCAGACGGCCGCGCCGGGCAGCGTGACGGTCGGATAGCCGTGATCGCGTGCGCGCAGGCCGTATTCGACGTCGTCCCACTTGAGGAACAGCGGCAGCGGCTGGCCGATCTCCTCGGCAACCTGGCGCGGGATCACACAGGTCCACCAGCCGTTGAAGTCGACGTCGATGCGCCGGTGCAGCAGCTTGGAGTTGTCCCGGTCCTTGAGCGGATACTTCGAGAAGTCGTGGTCGTACTCGACATTCGGCGCCGAGGTCCACATGAAGACGCCGCGGTCGACGACCTCGCCCATGCTGTGCAGGTGCGAGCGCTCCTGCAGGTTGAGCATCTGACCGCCCACCAGCATCGGCGATTTGGCGAACCGGGCGAAGGCGAGCGCGCGCAGTATCGAGTCGGGTTCGATCTCGATATCGTCGTCCATGTAGACGATGTATTGCGCGTCAGTGGTTTTCAGCGCCTCGTACATCACCCGGCTGTAGCCGCCGGAGCCGCCGAGGTTGGGCTGATCGCGGATGGCGAGCCGATCGCCGAGCACCGCGGCGGCCTCGGCGAACCCCGGCTCGTCGACCACCTTGCGGTTGCCCTGGTCGGCGACGATCACCGCGGCGATCTTCTCCAGCACCAGCGGGTCCGAACCAAGCGCGGCAAGGGTTTTCACCATGTCGGTCGGCCGGTTGAAGGTGGGCATGCCACACGCGATGGTGCTGTCGCCCGGCGCCTCGATCGGCGCGTACCAGCCGCCGGACAGCAGCGTGACCGCGGTGTCGGTGGTGATGTCGAACCAGAGCCAGCCGCCGTCTTCGAACGGGCCGAGGTCGGCCTCGAACTCGACCGTCACCGACTCGGTGCCTGTGTCTGATTGGCGGCGCTCCCCGGCCCCTCCGTGGTTACGCTCCGCTGCCTCCTCCGGGTCCTGAGCTCGCGCCGCGAGAGCGACCGCGAATTCCTTGCCCTGCACGTGGATTCGCGAACCGTCCGCCTTGGAGCGGTACATGTCGACGCGGCCGTGCCCAGCCAGCTCGAGGCGGAGCACCACGGACTTCAGGATGCTCCAGCGCCGCCAGTAGCTTGCGGGCAGCGCGTTGAAGTAGGTGCAGAACGAGACCTCGGATTCCGCGCCCACCGACAGCGAGGTGCGGGTGGCGGCGTGCGCGCGCCGCGCGTTGGTCGCCGATTCCTCCAGGTAGAGGGTGCGCACGTCGAGCGGTTCACCCGGGCGGGGCAGGATGATCCGCTGCAGCAGCGATTTCGCTCTGGTTTCGGTGGCCATGTCTTCCAGCATCGATTGGGAGGACACTCAGGCCTCCTCGTCCACGAGCGGCGCGCCGGTCTCCAGGTGCGGGCGCAGCACGTTGTCGAACATGCTCAGCGCGCTGCCGATCGCCATATGCATGTCCAGGTACTGGTAGGTGCCGAGGCGGCCACCGAAAAGCACCTTCGCCGTTGCGGTTTCCTGCTTGGCCCGGTCGCGGTAGGCGAGCAGCTTCGCGCGGTCCTCCGGGGTGTTGATCGGGTAGTACGGCTCGTCGCCGGTCTGCGCGAAGCGGGAGAACTCACGCATGATCACCGTCTTGTCCTGCGGGTAGTCGCGCTCCGGGTGGAAGTGGCGCGGCTCGATGATGCGGGTGTAGGGCACGTCCGAGTCGTTGTAGTTCATCACCGAGGTGCCCTGGTAGTCACCGGTTTCCACGACTTCGGTCTCGAAATCGATGGTGCGCCAGCCCAGTTCGCCCTCGCTGTAATCGAAGTAGCGGTCCAGCGGGCCGGTGTAGACGACCGGTGCGTCCGGGCTCTCCGCGCGCAGCTCATCGCGCACGTCGAACCAGTCGGTGTTCAGCCTGACCTCGATCAGCTCCGAGGCGGCCATATTCTCCAGCCACTTCGTGTAGCCCTCTTTGGGCAGGCCCTCGTAGGTGTCGTTGAAGTAGCGGTTGTCGAAGGTGTAGCGCACCGGCAGGCGGGTGATGTTGCCCGCGGGCAGTTCCTTCGGATCGGTCTGCCACTGCTTGGCGGTGTAGTCGCGGATGAACGCCTCGTACAGGGGACGGCCGATCAGCGAGATCGCCTTCTCCTCGAGGTTCTGCGCGTCCTTGGTCTCGATCTCCGAGGCCTGCTCGGCGATCAGCTTGCGCGCCTCGTCCGGGGTGAAGTAGCGGCCGAAGAACTGCGAGATCAGGCCGAGGCCCATCGGGAACTGGTAGGCCTGACCCTTGTGCTTCGCGAACACGCGATGCTGGTAACCGGTGAACTCGGTGAACTGGGTGACGTAGTCCCAGACCCGCTTGTTCGAGGTGTGGAACAGGTGCGCACCATATTTGTGCACCTCGATCCCGGTTTCCGGCTCCGGCTCCGAGTAGGCGTTGCCGCCGAGGTGATAGCGGCGATCGAGCACTAGCACCCGCTTGCCCAGCAGGGTGGCTGCGCGTTCGGCGATGGTCAGCCCGAAGAAACCGGAGCCGACGATGATCAGGTCGAACGGTGAGGTGGAGGAGTTACCCGGGGACGATGCGACGGTCACGGGAGCCCAGCGTATCGGAAGTCTCCGCCGAGTCCCGGCGGAGTGCGGTACATGCCGATCCGGTGGCAGCGCCACCGGAGATCGGCAGGCCGCGCGGGTGACACGGACTCAGTCGGCAAACCCGACATCCAGCTCGACCCGGTCCCGTTCCGAGTACAGCCGCCAGTAGATATCGCCCAGTTCGGCATTGGTCATCCTGGGGATCTCGACGCCGGGCGGAACCAGCTCGGGATGTTCGTCGACGATCCGCTCCGCCCTGCTGTCACCGATCAGCACACCGATGTTGAGCAGCCCGACGTAGACGCCGGTGCCACGCAGTTCGACCTCGAGCTGACGGAGATAGCCGCGCTGCGCGGCCAGCGCGACGCCGAAGTTGGACAGATACGGCAGCGGGTGCCGCTCGGAGTTGCCCGAGGTGAACAGCAGCGCACCGTCGCCGCGCTCGATCATTGCGGGCGCGAGCGCGCGGGTCATCAGGATCGGCGAGTGCAGCTTCAGCGCGAGCGGGGTGGCGAGCGAGGCCACGTCGACCGCGAGCGTGCTCGGGACGCGATCGGCCATCTCGCCCGCCGCGCCGTGCACCGCCACATCGATCGGCCCGAAAGCGCCGGTGATCCGGTCGACGGCGTCGCGCACCTGTGCCTCATCGGTGACATCGGCGGGGAACGCCGCCGCATCGATCCCTTCGGCGACCAGCTGGTCGGTGTGCCGCCGCGCCTTGTCCGGATCGCGGCCGATCACGGCCACCCGGAAACCCTCCTTGCCGAATCGTCGCGCGGTCCCCATGCCGAGCCCGGGGCCGAATCCGAATATCGCGAGTGTCTTGGTCATGTCGCCTCATCAAGTTGAGCCATGGTTCAAGTTACTGATCGACCGTAGCAGTAAGTTGAACCCATGCTCAAGATAAGTTCGATTTGTAGGATCGGCGCATGCCCGAGGACAAGCCGTTGCGCAGCGACGCACGCCGCAACCGCGACGCGCTGGTGACCGCGGCGCGCGAGGTCTTCGAGGAACGCGGCCTCGACGCACCGCTGAAGGAGATCGCCGCACGCGCCGGCGTCGCCATCGGCACCCTCTACAACCGCTTTCCCACCCGCGACGAACTCATCGCCGCGGCCGTCGAGGACCGCATCGAAGCGGGCGGGCGCATCGCCGAACAGGCGCTGGCCATTGCCGATCCGTGGGACTCGTTCGTCTACCTGGTCGAGAAGGTCTGTGAACTCCAGGCCGCCGACCGGCTGCTCGGCGAGCTGGCGGTACGCGCCGCCCCCAACCACGCGGTCGCGCGCGCACAGGAGGACGGGCACCGGCT
The DNA here is from genome assembly GCF_044547285.1 of Nocardia sp. NPDC052566. NCBI lineage: Bacteria > Bacillati > Actinomycetota > Actinomycetes > Mycobacteriales > Nocardiaceae > Nocardia > Nocardia sp. NPDC052566. The sequence continues at coordinate 79,758 of NZ_JBIUAF010000011.1, forward strand.
GATGCGCGAAATCATCACCCGCGCACAACGATCCGGCGCGCTGCGGGCCGATTGGGTACTGGAGGACATCGCCTTCATCACCTGGTCACACACCAGGATCGTCGAGGCGACGGCGCAGATCGCGCCCGAGGCATGGCGACGGCACTTGGCGCTTGTCCTCGACGGGCTGCGTGCCAGTGCCGCCCACCCGCTGCCGGTGCCGCCGATCACCGAGGATCAGTTGCTCGACGCGTTGCGCGGGTGAGGAATTCGGGTCAGTACTGGGGGTAGTTCGGCGGCTGGCCGTAGGGCTGCGGCGGGTAGGGCGGCTGACCGTAGGGCGGTGGCGCCGGATACGGGTAGGGCGCCGGTTGCCGACCGGCGGCGATCCAGCGGCCGGTGGAGCTCACCGACGCGAGGATGAGGATCGTCAACTGGATCACGAATCCGATGCCGCTACTCGGGACGAAGCCGCCGTTCCCCGCGGCGATGGCGATGCCGACCACGCCGAAGATCGCACCCAGCGACGAGATGAGGATCAGGAGCACCCGTCCCGCCGTCTTGCGGCACAGCAGCAAGATCGCGCCGAGGATGTACACCACGGTGAGCACGAGCAACACGGTGGCGAGCCCGGTGAAAATCCCGGTGTAATGCCGACCGGACTTGAATGTGGGGCCTTCGGCGGCATAGGCGAACAACCCGATGGAACCGACGAGCGTCAGCAGTCCGACGCCGATCGCGAGTACCCCCGCGGTGATCGCGGTACCGCCGCTCGGCTGCGGCGGAGGCGGAGCGCCATACGGTTGATACGGCTGGCCATAGGGCGCAGGGTAGCCGGGTTGGCCGTACGGGTAACTCATTTGGAAACTCCCCCATCGAACGGTGTGCCGCGTCAGAGTACCGTCGCGACGCACGCGCGTCAGAGGTAGAGGGTCTCCGAGGGACGCGGCGCGACCCAGCGCGCGGTGGACGGCGCCAGCGCGAGAACCAGGGTGAGCGCCGGGAAGATCATGCCCGTGACGCTGCCGAGCCAGTCGCGATGGACCAGCGCGGTGAGGGTGCCGACCAGGCCGCCGAAGGCGCCGGTGAGCGCGTCGGCGACGCCGCCTTCCCTTGGCATCCAATCGATTCCATAGTCGGGCTGATAGCTGGTGAGCGCGCCGATCAGCGCGACGACGCCGATCGCGACCAGCAGGCCCGAGGCCAGGATCACCATGAACCGTCCGGTCTCGTCCCTGCGGAAGATCTGTACCGCCCCCATGATCAACGTGACCGCTAGCAGCACCCCGCCGAACGCCGAGAAGACCGCGAGCGATCTATCGATATGCGGCGATCCGTCGAACCACGCGGTCAGCACCGCCTGCTCACCCCACAGGTTGAACAGCGCCGAGACGATCGCCAGCGCACCCGCGGTCGCGGGCACCACTCCGATGGAGTTCACGCGCAGTGCCACGCCCGGGTTTCCATTGGCGTAGGTCATAGTTCGACTTTCCTCCCCGTAGGTGTCGGCCGTCCGATCGTACGACCCCGTCGCCGCCGACGGCACGCGGCAATTTACCGCCCTGCCGGGCCGCCGGGGCGAGAATCGTCAGGTTGCTATCGATACGCCGACAGTCATCCCAGGACCTTCCGCCCACCGCAAAGCGCCCGCGCGGCTCGTTGCTGCGCGGGCGCTCGATCGGTGGACGGCGGACTACCGGAGGTTCGCCTCCGCGTAGACCTTGATCGCGTCACGGACGAGTTCGGCCGTGCCGTCGCCGTGCACGTCGTAGTTCGCCCGGAAACGCGGGTCGGCTACGTACATTTCGCCGAGGCCGATGAAGGCGTCGGCGTACACGTCCCGGCCCTGCCAGCCGTCGCCGAGCCAGGCGTGATGCCTGGCCACGATGGCCTGGACCTCGGCGTTGTCCGGCGCCAGCCCCGCCGCGTGCGCGCGGCCGTAGTCGGCGGCGATATCCAGGTGGGTCTGCATGTGTGCCTTCTTCTGGGCATCACTCATCGAGCGCCACCAGCGATCGCCGCGTTCGTAGGCGTCCTTGCCCCAGCGTTCGATCACCTCATCCTTGTACTGAGTGTGGTCGAACCCGTCGAAAACTTCTGCTGCCATGAGTTTTTCACCTCGTTCCGTCTTGAGCAGCGTGGTGTGCACCGACTCGATCTGGCGTCGGATCCGGTCCTGTTCCTGCCGAAGCAGATCCAGATGCGTGCGCAGCGCGGCGGCGGTGTCCCGTTCTCCCGCAAGGACTTCGGCGATGACCGGCAGGCTCAGGCCGAGTTCCCGCAGCAACAGGATGCGTTGCAGCCGCACGAGGGAGGTCTGGTCGTAGTAGCGGTACCCGTTGGCGCCGATCCGGCTCGGCGGCAGCAGCCCCAGCTCCCCGTAGTGGCGCAGTGTCCGGCTGGTTGTGCCCGCCGCCTTGCCCAGCTCCTGGATGGACCATTCGCCGGTCCCGGTGTTCGCGGTCATGACCAGGTTCTCCTTTCGTTTCTCGTCGGTGCTCTCAGTCTGCAAGTTGACGTTACGTAAGAGTCAAGGCTTATCCGCTACCTGCTCGAAGCGGTCTCCACCAGCACGTTCTCGGCGGCGGGTGCGGGCTTGCCCGTCCGCAGCGAGCCGGTGAACTGGCCGAGCAGGGTGCCGCCGAGCGCGACGACCATGCCGGACACCTGCAGCGGAGTCAGCGCCTGACCGAGCGCGACCCAGCCGATCACCGCGGCCGAGACCGGGCTGAGCAGGCCGAGGAAGGCGACCGAGGTGGCGGAGACCTTCGAGATGCCGCGGAACCAGATCCAGTACGCCACCGCGGTACCGATGACGGCCAGGTAGAGGTAGCCGCCGACGGCGCGGCCGTCCATCGCGGGCGGTGCGCCCTCGATGATCAGCGCGAGCGGGGCGATGAACAGACCGCCCGCGGTGAGCTGCCAACCGGTCATCGCGAGGGGGCCGACACCCTCCGGGCGTCCCCAGCGCTTGGTGAGCACGGTGCCGAGCGACATGGACCCGGCGCCGGCCAGCCCGGCGATGACGCCGACCGCGTCGAGTTGGGCGTTGCCCTTCAGCACCACCAGCGAGACACCGAGTACGCCGATCAGACCGGCGAGAACCTTACGGCCGGTTGGCTTTTCGGACAGCACCACGGTCGCGAAGGCCAGCGCGAACATCGGGCCGACGGCGCCGAGCACGCCGGCGATGCCGCCGGGCAGCCGGTACGCGGCCAGGAACAGCAGCGGGAAGAAGGCGCCGATGTTGAGCAGGCCGAGTACGGCGGCCCGGCCGATCCAGCGGCCGCGCGGCAGCATCCTGGTGATGGCGAGCAGTGCGAGTCCGGCCGGCAGCGCACGCACCAGCGCGGTGAACAGCGGGCGGTCCGGCGGCAGGAATTCGGTGGTGACCGCGTAGGTGGAGCCCCAGACGATCGGGGTCAGCGCCGTGAGTGCGAGGGTGCCGGCGACGGAGGCTCCGGCGCGCTGGGTGGTGGTTGTGGTCATGTCAGTGGCTCCTCATTGATAATCTCAACGTTGAAATATCTACTCCACAAGGTGTCTCACCGTCAAGTAGATTAAGATTGAGATATTCGCGATTGAGAGGAGTGCCATGTCAGACGCGGTAGATCTGTTCACCGAGCAGTGGAATCGAGAGCGCCCCGACGTCGACGTCTCGCCGATGGCGACCATCGGCCGCATCCAACGGCTGTCCCGGCTGATCGATCAGGACCTGAAGCAGTTCTTCGCCGGGTTCGGCATGGAGTTCTGGGAGTTCGACGTGCTCGCCACGCTGCGCCGTTCCGGCGTCGAGGACGGGCTGACCGCGGGCGCGCTGATCCAGATCGCCATGGTCACCTCGGGCGCGATCACCAACCGGATCGACCGCCTGGTCGCCAAGGACCTGGTCGAACGCGCACCGTGCCCGGAGGACCGCAGGGCGATCCGCGTCCGCCTCACCCCCAAAGGCCGGGCCCTGATAGACGACGTCCTGCCCAAACACATGGAAAACGAGCAGCGCCTCCTGGCCGCCCTCGACCCCGCCACCCGCACCCAGCTCGCGGAAACCCTGCGCACCCTCACCGAATCACTCGGCGACACCCCACCGCCGCGGTAGCCCCCACCCGCACACCTGCTGATCTCCCGCGCACCTTTCACCTGCGATTCGGTACGTGAGAAGTCAGAAGGTGTGCGGCTGAAGCTCTTTCACGCACGGTCGCCCGCTCCGACGAGATGGCAGGCGAACGCGCCGGTTATCGGAACGCTCGCCGGGCACTGAACGCTCGAGCGGGACTTACGAGGTGGCCGTTCGGCCCGAGGGGATCACAGGCGCGTTGGTCGGCGGCGGGGTCGGCGTCGATGCGGTGCTCGGCGGGATGGTTGCGGGCGCGGGGACGACACTCTGCTGGGGTGCGACGCTTGCGGGCGGCGCGGCCTCACTGGTTCCGGGCGCGAGACTCGGCGCCACGGTGGCGACCAGCCCGCCGGAATCACACAGTGGCACATACAGTCCCACCGGTTCGACGCTGCCCGCCGCCATCGGCTCGGACTCCGGCGCGATCACATCCTCCGACGGTGTGTCCGACGCCGACTCGTTGTAGCCGCCCGGCGCCGCGTCCGGTGAAGGCGCCTCGGCATCAATGCCAGGGCCGACATCCGGGACGCCATGGCTCGCCGACGGCGCCGAACCATCGTGCGGTAGCTCGGTTTCCGGGTTGAGCGCCGGGTCGGCAGGCGTCGCGTCGGACGGAGGAAGCGAGCCGTCGCGTGCGGCGGGCCCTCCCGACGCACCGTCCGGAGCGGCGGAGTTCGCGGGCGGGACCGAACGGTTCTGCGAAAGTCCGCTGCCCGGTAGACCGTTGGGAGCAGCAGAGTCGGCGGGTGGCACCGAACGGTTCTGCGGGATGCCGCTGCCGGGGGCACCCCGCTCGGCAGGCGTGATGGCACGGTTCTGGGGAATGCCGCCGTCCGGCAGGCCATTCGGGACGGGCGAATTCACCGGCGGAACCGCGTGGTCTCGGGGAACCACACTGCCTGGTGCGGTATCCGGTGGGGCCGAACGGTCTTGGCGAACGCCACTACCTGGCGCACCGTCGGGTGCGACGGAGTTGGCAGGCGGAACCGCACGATTCTGGGGAATGCCGTTGTCCGGCAGGCTGTTCGGGGCAGCGGAGTTCGCGGGCGGAACCGAACCGTCTCGGGGAACAGCACTACCTGGCCCGCCGCCGGGAACGGCGGAGTTCGCAGGCGGGACCGCGCGGTTGTGAGGGACTGTGTTTCCCGGTGGCACCGAGGCGTCGGCGGGAGCGCCGTGGGCCGGATTCGAGGCGAACGAGTCTGCGGGTGGAGCGGAGCTGTCCTGTGGCGCAGGGGTTTCCGGGGCAGGTGTGCCGGTGTTCGGGTCGGGGACCAGTTGCAGGAGGGTGGTGAAGTCGACCACCTGGGCGCCGAGGGTGGGAGTGGCGATGATGACGCCGTTGGTGAACATGCGGTAGGTGCCCGCGTGTTCGGGGAGTTGCATTTCCGGGCCGATGGGTTGGCCGACGGCGCTGTTGGGGCCGCCGATCCTGCGGTATTCGATGTCGATGGGCGATTCGGCGACGGCGGTGCGGCGCCTGGGATCCATCGGGTCGGTGGCGGGTTCGTGCGGCGCGGGAGCGGGCACGAGTTCGCTCGGCGCGGGGCCGACGGCGAAGGTATCGATGTCGGCGGGGTGGCCGCCACCGGGTGCGGCGGAGTATTCGGCGCGCAGGATGCGGCCGTCGCGCAGCAGCACGGTGCCCGAGGTCTCGGCGACCGCGGCCGTCGCGCGCGGATCCTCTTTCTCGGTGCCGGGATAGAACTGACAGTCGGTGGTGTCGCAGGTCTGCGCGTAGGGGTAGCGATGCTCGGCGAGCGCGTACGAACGTGCGGCAATGGCCTGGGCGCGCAGCGCCGCGGCGCCACCGTCGTCGGCCCAGTTGGCCTGCATCTCGGCCGGGACAACGCCGCGCAGGTAGTCGTCCACGTCGACCAGGTCGACGGTGCGCGCCTCGCCGTCCTCCAGCGCGACGCCGAGCGCGCCGCGGTACGCGCCCCCGCCGCAGAGCGTCAGGTGTTCGGCGGCGGGCCGGTCCGGTCCTGGATCGAGCGGATAGGCGAACGGGTCGTCGGTGCTTTCCTGCCAGCGCACTTCACCGTCGCAACCGAGGGTGACCACCACGTTCGCCCGGCCGTCGGGCAGCGGGGTCAGGTGTGCGACCTCGCCGGGTGCGACGATGCGACCCGCGACGCGCAGCCCCGCGTCGGCGTAGGTGTCCAGGCTCGCGCCGTCCTGCGCGGTGAGCCGCACCCGCACCAGGGTGCGCGGAATGGTGCCCAGTTCGGCGCCGGGATAGTAGTGATCGAGGATGCTCTCGGCCGCCCAGCCCGCCTGCGCGTTGGCGAACGCGCCGAGCTGACTCATCCCTCGGCCATGGCCGGGACCTGCGGCGACGGTCCGATACGGCACGGCATCGGGCCAGGTCCAGAGCACCAGGACGGTGCCGACGAGCAGCACGGTGCCACCGGTGCACAGCGCGGGCGTCAGCGGTGCGACGGATCCGGGACCGCGCGACGGAATTCCGCGGCGCCCTTTTCGGCCTGCGCCATTCCTTCGTAGTTTTCGATCCACCCGCGCTCTCCCGTTCCGCTGCCGCCTGCCTGGCATTCGTTTACTCCCACGGTTTTCCGGGACCGGCCGGGTTCGATACCTGTCGGCATGTCGTTCCGTCCAGTCGCTTTATGAGAGCTACATTCGAGCAACACATAATCCTCAACCAGAGGTTTAGGATATGTGAAAGTTGTGACGAATGTGACATTTGACGCATCAGGAAGCAGTACCGACTTTTTTCGCTCTCGCTCGTTGGTTCACCTGAATGGAGACGCTCGTGCCGTACCGCAAACCGAAACGTTCCTACGTGCTCCCGGTTGTCACCACACTTGCGGTAGCGGCTCCGCTCGGAGTGCTCACGATGAGCGATTCGACCGACTACCGCACCACCACCGACAGCGAACTCGCGGCAGTCCCGGCCCAGCTGGCCGAGGTGGTACTCAGCCAGGCGCCCGATATCGTGCTGCCGCTGCGCGAACTCACCGGCCTCGATCTGCCGGACCTGCACCTCTCCGATCTACGGATGCTGCCGCTGCCCGCCTCGATTCCGGTGCCGCAGGGCCTGCCGCTGCCGCCGGGAGTGCAACTGCCCAAGGAGATTCCGCTGCCGCGGCTCAATCAACCGGTGCCGGGGCAGAGCACGCCCGCCCCGAGTAAGCCCGGCGCGAGTGCCGTTCCCGGACAGGCGGTTCCCGGGCAGGCGCCGGGTCAGAGTGCCAACACCGGCCAGGGCGCCAACGCGGCGCCGCATCCCCAGGCAGCGAATCCACAAGCCGCCGCACCTAATCCACAGGCGGCGACCCCACAGGCGGCGCCCGCTCCACAGGCAGCACCCAGCCCCCAGGCCGCCAGTCCACAAGCGGCCGCCAATCCACAGGCTGGTAATCCACAAGCCGCCAATCCACAGGCAGCGCCGAATTCCCCAGCCCCCGCACCGATTCCGCAGGCCACCCCGCCGGGCCGGATGCCGGCCGCGCAGTACATCGCCGAGCCGGACCGACTACAACCGGGCACCGGCCCCGACACACCGGCACTCGCGCCGGGCGCCATCGCGCCCGAGCTGATGAATCAGGTCGGCGCGCAGGTCAAGGAGCTCAGCCGCGACACACCGTTCAGCGTCGTCGCACTGACCGCACCAACGCTGGCCGACACCAAGGCGATGATCCGCGCCCGCCAACCCAACGGCACCTGGGGTCCCTGGTACGACACCCAGCCGGTGGACACCCGCCGCGCCGACAACGCCCCCGCCGGCGGCACCACCGGCACCGAACCGCTCTACGTCGGCAACACCAATGCCGTCCAGGTCCTGGTGACCCGCAAGGCCGCCGCACCGGCGCCGCAGGCCCCGGTCGAGCAGCCGGAGGGTGAACCCGCCCCGCTCCAGCCGGCCGAGACCGTCACGCCGCACCCCGACGATCCCGCGCAGCTCACCGCCGCCGCGCTCAAGGCCGTGCTCATCGATCCGGGCCGCGGCGCCATCGACGGAGCGCTCGCCGATGTCGCGGCGGCGCTGCCCGGCGGCGGACCGCAGGTGATCACCCGCGCGCAGTGGGGCGCCGACGAATCCATCCGCTGCGAGGATCCGACCTACGACAGCGAACTCGGCGGCGTCACCGTGCATCACACCGCGGGCCGCAACGACTACAGCAAGTCCGAATCCGCGGGCATCGTCCGCGCCATCTACACCTATCACGCGAAAACGCTCGGCTGGTGCGACATCGGCTACAACGCACTGGTCGACAAGTACGGGCAGATCTTCGAGGGCCGCTCCGGCGGTCTCGACCGCCCGGTGCAGGGCGCGCACGCGGGTGGTTTCAACGAGAACACCTCCGGTGTCGCGCTGATGGGCAACCACGAGTCCGAGCCGCCGACCGAGCAGGCGCTGAACGCGGTCGGCCAGTTCGTCGGCTGGCGCACCAAGGCCGCCGGGCTCGATCCCAAGGGCTACACCACGATGTTCTCCGAGGGCACCGAATTCACCTCCTACGCACAGGGTCAGGCGGTGCGGCTGCCGATCGTGTTCGCGCACCGCGATGTCGGCAACACCAGCTGCCCCGGTGACGCCGCCTACGCGCTGATGGACCGGATCCGCGATATCGCCGCCGGAATTCCGGTGAGCAGCGCGGGCAGCAGGCCCGCCGCGCCGAGTACGGCGACACCGGCGGGCCCCGATCCCGAGGGCGCGGGCACGCAGCAGGCGCCGCGCGCCACCTCACCCGATCTGGCCGCGTTGACCGCGCTGACGAACAAGCTGCTCGGCATGGTCGACCAGAACCTGATCGCCAAGTACTGGGCGCAGAAGGGTGGCCCGACGGGTCCGCTCGGCCAGGCGCAGTCCGAGCCACTGCCCGCCGCACAGGGGCAGCAGTACGCCAAGTTCGTCAACGGGTACGTCTACACCACGCCGGGCGGTCAGCTATTCGAGGTGGTCGGGGTGATCCTCGACCGTTTCCTGCAGCTCGGCGCCGACGCGGGCGTGCTCGGCCTGCCGCTGAGCAACGCCTATCCCGTGCCGAACGGACTGCGGTCGGACTTCCAGCACGGCTCCCTGATCCTCAACCAGGTCACCGGCATCGTCACCACGATCTGGAAGACCTACAACGACACCTACCAGCAGGAACTGCGCAACGGCCAGACAACGCCCGCCACACAGACTCCAGCTGCCCCCGTCCCCGCAACGCCGTCTCACGGCAACTGACCGCCGCACTCAACCACTAACCCCAACAACAGGTTCCGACGCCGCCGCAACTCTCGAAACATCGCGCGCCCCGTTCGGAGCGAGTCTTACGAGCGACCGTTGGCGGCCCGTCTCGCATCCGAGTGGCCGAAGCGCATGCGCCGCAGGCGCGAGTCTCGGCCGCTCGGATGCGAGACACAGGG
>NZ_JBIUAF010000012.1:0-4257 GCF_044547285.1 Nocardia sp. NPDC052566
GAGCCGACATCGAGGTGCCAAACCATCCCGTCGATATGGACTCTTGGGGAAGATCAGCCTGTTATCCCCGGGGTACCTTTTATCCGTTGAGCGACACCGCTTCCACTTGCCGGTGCCGGATCACTAGTCCCGACTTTCGTCCCTGCTCGACATGTCTGTCTCACAGTCAAGCTCCCTTGTGCACTTGCACTCGACACCTGATTGCCAACCAGGCTGAGGGAACCTTTGGGCGCCTCCGTTACATTTTGGGAGGCAACCGCCCCAGTTAAACTACCCACCAGGCACTGTCCCTGAACCAGATCATGGTCCGAGGTTAGAGGTCCAATACGATCAGAGTGGTATTTCAACGACGACTCCACACACACTGGCGTGCATGTCTCACAGTCTCCCACCTATCCTACACAAACCGTACCGAACACCAATACCAAGCTATAGTGAAGGTCCCGGGGTCTTTTCGTCCTGCCGCGCGTAACGAGCATCTTTACTCGTAATGCAATTTCGCCGAGTCTGTGGTTGAGACAGCAGAGAAGTCGTTACGCCATTCGTGCAGGTCGGAACTTACCCGACAAGGAATTTCGCTACCTTAGGATGGTTATAGTTACCACCGCCGTTTACCGGGGCTTAAATTCTCAGCTTCGCACCACAAGGGCGCTAACCGGTCCTCTTAACCTTCCGGCACCGGGCAGGCGTCAGTCCGTATACATCGTCTTACGACTTCGCACGGACCTGTGTTTTTAGTAAACAGTCGCTTCTCTCTGGTCTCTGCGACCTCCCCCAGCTCAGGAAGCAAGTTCCATCACCAGAGCAGGTCCCCCTTCTCCCGAAGTTACGGGGGCATTTTGCCGAGTTCCTTAACCACAGTTCTCTCGATCGCCTTAGTATTCTCTACCTGACCACCTGTGTCGGTTTGGGGTACGGGCCGTGTACCAACTCACTAGAGGCTTTTCTCGGCAGCATAGGATCACTGAATTCGCCTCAATCGGCTACGCATCACCTCTCAGGCTGTATGAAACGCGGATTTGCCTACGTCTCGCCCTACAGGCTTACACCAGTACAACCACTGACTGGCCCAGCTACCTTCCTGCGTCACCCCATCGCTTACCTACTACAGCCAGGGTCGTATGCAGCCACATCCGGCCTCCCGAAGGAGGTCCATCCGCTTTTGGATACTTAGCACAACTGATTCGATATTTGGCGCGGATACACGGGTACGGGAATATCAACCCGTTGTCCATCGACTACGCCTGTCGGCCTCGCCTTAGGTCCCGACTCACCCTGGGCGGATTAACCTGGCCCAGGAACCCTTGGTCATTCGGCGGACGAGTTTCTCACTCGTCTTTCGCTACTCATGCCTGCATTCTCACTCCCGTAGCCTCCACGACTGGATCACTCCGCCGCTTCCCTGGCTACAGGACGCTCCCCTACCCATCCACACCACTGCACCACCCCCCGTAAGAGATGGCGGATGTATTGTGTGAATGCCGCGGCTTCGGCGGTGTACTTGAGCCCCGCTACATTGTCGGCGCAGGATCACTTGACCAGTGAGCTATTACGCACTCTTTCAAGGGTGGCTGCTTCTAAGCCAACCTCCTGGTTGTCTTCGCGACCCCACATCCTTTTCCACTTAGTACACGCTTAGGGGCCTTAGCCGGCGATCTGGGCTGTTTCCCTCTCGACTACGAAGCTTATCCCCCGCAGTCTCACTGCCGCGCTCTCACACACCGGCATTCGGAGTTTGGCTGATTTCGGTAAGCTTGTGGGCCCCCTAGACCATCCAGTAGCTCTACCTCCGGTGTGAAACACGCGACGCTGCACCTAAATGCATTTCGGGGAGAACCAGCTATCACGGAGTTTGATTGGCCTTTCACCCCTACCCACAGCTCATCCCCTCAGTTTTCAACCTAAGTGGGTTCGGGCCTCCACGACGTCTTACCGTCGCTTCACCCTGGCCATGGGTAGATCACTCCGCTTCGGGTCTAGAACATGCGACTAAAAACGCCCTATTCGGACTCGCTTTCGCTACGGCTACCCCACACGGGTTAACCTCGCCACATGCCACTAACTCGCAGGCTCATTCTTCAAAAGGCACGCCATCACCCACAATACCGAAGTATTCGCAGGCCCTGACGGATTGTAAGCGCACGGTTTCAGGTACTATTTCACTCCCCTCCCGGGGTACTTTTCACCTTTCCCTCACGGTACTAGTCCGCTATCGGTCACCAGGGAGTATTCAGGCTTACCGGGTGGTCCCGGCAGATTCACAGCAGATTTCACGGGCCCGCTGCTACTCGGGTATCTTCCACAAGAGCCGTCATGTTTTCGCTTACCGGACTCTCACCGTCTATGGCAGGCCGTCCCAGACCACTTCAGCTAACACAACGGTTTCTGACTCTTGCTCGACTCGGCAGAATCGAGAAGAAAGACCCCACTACCCCGCATGGACAACGCCTGCCGGCTATCACATCCACACGGTTTAGCCTCATCCGCTTTCGCTCGCCACTACTCACGGAATCACTATTGTTTTCTCTTCCTGTGGGTACTGAGATGTTTCACTTCCCCACGTTCCCTCCACACACCCTATATATTCAGATGCGGGTAACACGACATCACTCGTGCTGGGTTTCCCCATTCGGAAATCCTCGGATCTCAGCTCGGTTGACAGCTCCCCGAGGCTTATCGCAGCCTCCTACGTCCTTCATCGGCTCCTGGTGCCAAGGCATCCACCGTACGCTCTTAAACACTTACTAACAAAGATGCTCGCGTCCACTGTGCAGTTCTCAAACAACACACCCACCCAAACCAGAACATCAGGACCAGCACCCTCGTTTATGAAGGCCGGTATCTCAGAAAGATCTGAGCGGATCGTTATCTTGCCTGGAAAGAACGTCTGTTCTTTCAGGACCCAACAGTGTGTCGATATATCCACCGCGACCGAAGACATGGCTCCGAGTCGTAGTGCGATGAAGCTTGTCAGCGTTCCACCCATGAGCGTCCGCGGTCCCACGATTGAGGACTCAAACGGTCTCTGCCACAACCACATTCACCTGTGTGATGCGTCGTGGAGAAGTGCTCCTTAGAAAGGAGGTGATCCAGCCGCACCTTCCGGTACGGCTACCTTGTTACGACTTCGTCCCAATCGCCAATCCCACCTTCGACGGCTCCCTCCACAAGGGTTAGGCCACCGGCTTCGGGTGTTACCGACTTTCATGACGTGACGGGCGGTGTGTACAAGGCCCGGGAACGTATTCACCGCAGCGTTGCTGATCTGCGATTACTAGCGACTCCAACTTCACGGGGTCGAGTTGCAGACCCCGATCCGAACTGAGACCGGCTTTAAGGGATTCGCTCCACCTCACGGTATCGCAGCCCTCTGTACCGGCCATTGTAGCATGTGTGAAGCCCTGGACATAAGGGGCATGATGACTTGACGTCGTCCCCACCTTCCTCCGAGTTGACCCCGGCAGTCTCTCACGAGTCCCCGCCATTACGCGCTGGCAACATAAGATAAGGGTTGCGCTCGTTGCGGGACTTAACCCAACATCTCACGACACGAGCTGACGACAGCCATGCACCACCTGTACACCGACCACAAGGGGGCCTACATCTCTGCAGGTTTCCGGTGTATGTCAAACCCAGGTAAGGTTCTTCGCGTTGCATCGAATTAATCCACATGCTCCGCCGCTTGTGCGGGCCCCCGTCAATTCCTTTGAGTTTTAGCCTTGCGGCCGTACTCCCCAGGCGGGGCGCTTAATGCGTTAGCTACGGCACGGATCCCGTGGAAGGAAACCCACACCTAGCGCCCACCGTTTACGGCGTGGACTACCAGGGTATCTAATCCTGTTCGCTACCCACGCTTTCGCTTCTCAGCGTCAGTTACTGCCCAGAGACCCGCCTTCGCCACCGGTGTTCCTCCTGATATCTGCGCATTTCACCGCTACACCAGGAATTCCAGTCTCCCCTGCAGTACTCTAGTCTGCCCGTATCCCCTGCAAGCTCACAGTTGAGCTGTGAGTTTTCACAGAAGACGTGACAGACCGCCTACAAGCTCTTTACGCCCAGTAATTCCGGACAACGCTCGCACCCTACGTATTACCGCGGCTGCTGGCACGTAGTTGGCCGGTGCTTCTTCTACAGGTACCGTCACTTGCGCTTCGTCCCTGTCGAAAGAGGTTTACAACCCGAAGGCCGTCATCCCTCACGCGGCGTCGCTGCATCAGGCTTTCGCCCATTGTGCAATATTCCCCACTGCTGCCTCCC
>NZ_JBIUAF010000013.1:0-4221 GCF_044547285.1 Nocardia sp. NPDC052566
GGGAGGCAGCAGTGGGGAATATTGCACAATGGGCGAAAGCCTGATGCAGCGACGCCGCGTGAGGGATGACGGCCTTCGGGTTGTAAACCTCTTTCAGCAGGGAAGAAGCGAGAGTGACGGTACCTGCAGAAGAAGCGCCGGCTAACTACGTGCCAGCAGCCGCGGTAATACGTAGGGCGCAAGCGTTGTCCGGAATTATTGGGCGTAAAGAGCTCGTAGGCGGCTTGTCGCGTCGGTTGTGAAAGCCCGGGGCTTAACCCCGGGTCTGCAGTCGATACGGGCAGGCTAGAGTTCGGTAGGGGAGATCGGAATTCCTGGTGTAGCGGTGAAATGCGCAGATATCAGGAGGAACACCGGTGGCGAAGGCGGATCTCTGGGCCGATACTGACGCTGAGGAGCGAAAGCGTGGGGAGCGAACAGGATTAGATACCCTGGTAGTCCACGCCGTAAACGGTGGGCACTAGGTGTGGGCAACATTCCACGTTGTCCGTGCCGCAGCTAACGCATTAAGTGCCCCGCCTGGGGAGTACGGCCGCAAGGCTAAAACTCAAAGGAATTGACGGGGGCCCGCACAAGCGGCGGAGCATGTGGCTTAATTCGACGCAACGCGAAGAACCTTACCAAGGCTTGACATACACCGGAAAACCCTGGAGACAGGGTCCCCCTTGTGGTCGGTGTACAGGTGGTGCATGGCTGTCGTCAGCTCGTGTCGTGAGATGTTGGGTTAAGTCCCGCAACGAGCGCAACCCTTGTCCCGTGTTGCCAGCAAGCCCTTCGGGGCGTTGGGGACTCACGGGAGACCGCCGGGGTCAACTCGGAGGAAGGTGGGGACGACGTCAAGTCATCATGCCCCTTATGTCTTGGGCTGCACACGTGCTACAATGGCCGGTACAATGAGCTGCGATACCGTGAGGTGGAGCGAATCTCAAAAAGCCGGTCTCAGTTCGGATTGGGGTCTGCAACTCGACCCCATGAAGTCGGAGTCGCTAGTAATCGCAGATCAGCATTGCTGCGGTGAATACGTTCCCGGGCCTTGTACACACCGCCCGTCACGTCACGAAAGTCGGTAACACCCGAAGCCGGTGGCCCAACCCCTTGTGGGAGGGAGCTGTCGAAGGTGGGACTGGCGATTGGGACGAAGTCGTAACAAGGTAGCCGTACCGGAAGGTGCGGCTGGATCACCTCCTTTCTAAGGAGCACTTCTTACCGGTCTTCGGGCTGGTCAGAGGCCAGTACATCAGCGAACGTCTGATGCTGGTTGCTCATGGGTGGAACGTTGACTACTCGGCGCACTTGACGGCTTCTGGTTTCTAGTACTGCTTCGGCGTGGAACGGGACGAGGAGAGGTTGAGGGTGTCGGGCACGCTGTTGGGTGTCTGAGGGAATGAGTTTCCTTCAGGTGCCGGCCCCAGTGCACTCGGGATGTTGTCCCGGGGTGATGGGTGGCTGGTCGTTGTTTGAGAACTGCACAGTGGACGCGAGCATCTGTGGCCAAGTTTTTAAGGGCGCACGGTGGATGCCTTGGCACCAGGAACCGATGAAGGACGTGGGAGGCCACGATAGGCCCCGGGGAGTCGTCAACCAGGCTTTGATCCGGGGGTGTCCGAATGGGGAAACCCGGCAGTCGTCATGGGCTGTCACCCGCTGCTGAACACATAGGCAGTGTGGAGGGAACGCGGGGAAGTGAAACATCTCAGTACCCGCAGGAAGAGAAAACAACCGTGATTCCGGGAGTAGTGGCGAGCGAAACCGGATGAGGCCAAACCGTATGCGTGTGAGACCCGGCAGGGGTTGCGTATGCGGGGTTGTGGGATCTCTCTTTCACGGTCTGCCGGCCGTGGGACGAGTGAGAAACCGTTGATGTAGGCGAAGGACATGCGAAAGGTCCGGCGTAGAGGGTAAGACCCCCGTAGTCGAAACGTCAGCGGCTCGTTTGAGAGACACCCAAGTAGCACGGGGCCCGAGAAATCCCGTGTGAATCTGGCGGGACCACCCGCTAAGCCTAAATATTCCCTGGTGACCGATAGCGGATAGTACCGTGAGGGAATGGTGAAAAGTACCGCGGGAGCGGAGTGAAATAGTACCTGAAACCGTGTGCCTACAAGCCGTGGGAGCGTCGGACAAGCACTTGTGTTTGTCTCGTGACTGCGTGCCTTTTGAAGAATGAGCCTGCGAGTTTGCGGTGTGTTGCGAGGTTAACCCGGGTGGGGTAGCCGTAGCGAAAGCGAGTCCGAACAGGGCGATTCAGTAGCACGCTCAAGACCCGAAGCGGAGTGATCTAGCCATGGGCAGGTTGAAGCGGAGGTAAGACTTCGTGGAGGACCGAACCCACCAGGGTTGAAAACCTGGGGGATGACCTGTGGTTAGGGGTGAAAGGCCAATCAAACTCCGTGATAGCTGGTTCTCCCCGAAATGCATTTAGGTGCAGCGTCGTGTGTTTCTTGCCGGAGGTAGAGCACTGGATAGGCGATGGGCCCTACCGGGTTACTGACCTTAGCCAAACTCCGAATGCCGGTAAGTGAGAGCGCGGCAGTGAGACTGTGGGGGATAAGCTCCATGGTCGAGAGGGAAACAGCCCAGAGCATCGACTAAGGCCCCTAAGCGTACGCTAAGTGGGAAAGGATGTGGAGTCGCAGAGACAACCAGGAGGTTGGCTTAGAAGCAGCCACCCTTGAAAGAGTGCGTAATAGCTCACTGGTCTAGTGATTCCGCGCCGACAATGTAGCGGGGCTCAAGCGTACCGCCGAAGTCGTGTCATTGCAGCTATAGGGCCAACGCCTGCTGTGATGGGTAGGGGAGCGTCGTCTGCCGGGTGAAGCAGCCGTGTAAGCGAGTTGTGGACGGTTGACGAGTGAGAATGCAGGCATGAGTAGCGATACACACGTGGGAAACGTGTGCGCCGATTGACTAAGGGTTCCTGGGTCAAGCTGATCTGCCCAGGGTAAGTCGGGACCTAAGGCGAGGCCGACAGGCGTAGTCGATGGATAACCGGTTGATATTCCGGTACCCGCTGTGGAGCGTCAAACATCGAGCATCGTGATGCTAAGGCCGTGAAGCCGTTCCGGACCCTTCGGGGAATGGAAAGTGGTGGAGCCGCCGGCCCAAGCGGTTAGTAGGTGAGTGATGGGGTGACGCAGGAAGGTAGTCCATCCCGGGCGGTGGTTGTCCCGGGGTAAGGGTGTAGGCCGTGCGGTAGGTAAATCCGTCGCACATAAGGCTGAGACCTGATGCCGAGCCGATTGTGGTGAAGTGGATGATCCTATGCTGTCGAGAAAAGCCTCTAGCGAGTTTCATGGCGGCCCGTACCCTAAACCGACTCAGGTGGTCAGGTAGAGAATACCGAGGCGTTCGGGTGAACTATGGTTAAGGAACTCGGCAAAATGCCCCCGTAACTTCGGGAGAAGGGGGGCCACACCTGGTGATGATCTTTACGGTCTGAGCTGGGGGTGGCCGCAGAGACCAGCGAGAAGCGACTGTTTACTAAAAACACAGGTCCGTGCGAAGCCGTAAGGCGATGTATACGGACTGACGCCTGCCCGGTGCTGGAACGTTAAGGGGACCGGTTAGCTCCATTTCGGTGGGGCGAAGCTGAGAACTTAAGCGCCAGTAAACGGCGGTGGTAACTATAACCATCCTAAGGTAGCGAAATTCCTTGTCGGGTAAGTTCCGACCTGCACGAATGGCGTAACGACTTCTCGACTGTCTCAACCATAGGCCCGGTGAAATTGCACTACGAGTAAAGATGCTCGTTTCGCGCAGCAGGACGGAAAGACCCCGGGACCTTTACTACAGTTTGATATTGGTGTTCGGTTCGGCTTGTGTAGGATAGCTGGGAGACTTTGAAGCGGCCACGCCAGTGGTTGTGGAGTCGTCGTTGAAATACCAGTCTGGTCGTGCTGGATGTCTAACCTGGGTCCGTGATCCGGATCAGGGACAGTGTCTGATGGGTAGTTTAACTGGGGCGGTTGCCTCCTAAAGGGTAACGGAGGCGCCCAAAGGTTCCCTCAGCCTGGTTGGCAATCAGGTGTTGAGTGTAAGTGCACAAGGGAGCTTGACTGTGAGACCGACGGGTCGAGCAGGGACGAAAGTCGGGACTAGTGATCCGGCGGTGGCTTGTGGAAGCGCCGTCGCTCAACGGATAAAAGGTACCCCGGGGATAACAGGCTGATCTTCCCCAAGAGTCCATATCGACGGGATGGTTTGGCACCTCGATGTCGGCTC